>NZ_JACSOH010000011.1 GCF_014349235.1 Cytophaga sp. FL35
ATTTACTCTACATTAATATAACCGTATAAATTAGAATCTAAATCTTTAACTTTAGCTTCAAAAATTGATTTTAACTGGGGGTTGTAACTATTTCAGGAAATAAATCATCCCTTAAACTGGTATTCACCCACTAGCTTGAGCATCTTCCTCTTGCCCTTTGTTAATTTGTTTATCAATAACTTCAACGGTTCTTTTAGAGTTTTGTTTTTCAGCACTTTCTCTCTTTTTAACAACTCCCTTACTCCACCTCTAGGAGTGAATGCATCCCCCGCCCTGCGGGCACCCCCTTCAAAGGGGAAATATCAATTGTCCCCTTGAGGGGACAGTAAAAACCAAAACGGTTTTTACAGGGGTGTTTTGTTATTGTTTTCTATTCATTATAAATCCCTCAACCGCCCCCAAACCATAACCTTAAAAATAAAAAAACCATCTCTTTCGAGATGGTTTCATTTCCTATTTCTGGGCTCTTTAGCAAGAGCCATCATACTTACTTCTTTTTAGAAGGTGCCTTCTTAGCAGCTTTTGGAGCTACTTTTTTGGCAGCGGCTGCAGGAGCCGGTTTCTTTGATGTTGCCATAATTTGACAGAATTAAATTTGAATTAAATGTAGGCTGTTTTTGAATCTCCCAAATTTAATTATGAAGAATTTAACACTTCCTAAAAAAGATTGTAAACCCTTCATTTTCAATGATGACCGCTATCATCGAAACCATCTTCACGGTACCTGCAACAAGGGTGCACCTTATTGTAAACTTCCTCGGTCGCTTTTAATTCCTTGGTATCATGCCCAACCTCTGCCATGGCCATTTTTACCTGCATGGCATTGGTCTTTCGCTCATCTAAAACCAACGACAGTTGATGAGTAGGTATATCCCACATGGCATATTTAACCCCTTTTACGCCCAGAGCCGCTTTCTCAATACGGGTTTTGCACATATCACACTTACCGTCTACTTCCATCTCCACTTTTTTGTTTTTGTCCTGGGCAAAAACGGATGTGATTGCCAAACTTAAAACAAGGGTCCATACTAGCTTTTTCATTATATCTATTTTTAGTTGTTATTATAATTTTAATCTAAATCCTGCATAAAACATTCTACCCATAATCGGCCGGTATACTATACTCGTATCAAAATACGGTCCAAAAGGGTCATCGGCTCCCAAAACAGGATTTTCTTGCTGCACATCACTTAAATTCTCCCCTCCCACATAAACCTCAAAAGCATTTGAGAACACCTTGGTTACCTGGGCGTTCATTTGGTTGTAGCGCGATGCATTTTCTGCCAATCTATAGGCAACCGGGTTATCGGCTGTATTGGGCAAGCGTTGCTCTCCAAAGCTGTGCAGGGTATAATCAAAACGCCATTGTGCCCCATTTTCTTTGATTCGGGTCTCGTAACTGGCATTGGCAAAAAAGCGATGCTGTGCTTGAAGGGGTTTTTGCAACCTACCCACTTTATAATCTACTTGTACATCGTAATATTTATAAGCGCCCCTTAAATAGGTTCGCGGCAAAATTTCGTAATCTACTTCTGCCTGAAAACTGGTCCCCTGGCTTTCGCCATCGAGATTGTAAAAGGATACTTCCCGTGGATTTTCCCAATCCACCACTATTTGATTTCTGAAATCGGTACGATAATAATCTAGGGATACATTTCCCTTTTTACCCAAGAATGTAAAGCCTTGTAAAAAGCTAAGGCCGTAGTTCCAGGCATCTTCGGGCTCCAGCCCATACACACTTCCACCGGAATCCATTATGTTTATGTTTCTAGAGGAAGCGAACAATTGCTGGTTTTCTGCAAAAATATTGGCCGCCCTTTTTCCCCTACCAAATGAACCTCTTAAACTGGCCCTTTCCCATGGGGTATACCTCAGGTGAAAGCGGGGCGTAATATACGTACCCAGACGGTTATGGGTATCGATACGCAAGCCGGCGGTAAAGCTCAATTTCTCCAAATTTTCATAGCCGTACTCAAAAAAAGCACCTGCCGAGCGGTCGCTTCTACCATAATCAGTGGCACTTACCATTTCTTCATAACCGTCATAGGCAAAGGTGAGCCCTGTTTTAAACTTGTTTCGGGTATCGCCAATGATACTGTTAAAGATAAAATTGGTATAAATGCTCTCATGGTCAATATCGTAGCTTCTAAGTCCAAAATAAGAATCCTGTAAGTGCTTGCTATAACTTGCTTGAAAACCCATACTTTGAAAGGGCAACTCCGGAAATACATAACCCAGCTTAATAGAACTATCGAATCTTCGGGTATCTATTTCCCCTCCCCATATTTCATTGCCGTTCAACACAGGGTTGCTTGCTGTAATTCTATCGGTATTGGGATGAAAGTCTACTTCCCCAATTTGCTTTTCGTCGTTTAAAAAACGAACGTTTAAAAAAATCACGTAGCCCGTTTCCGGATTTTGGTACTGCCAGCGGTTCATAACATTAATTTGGTCCGCAAGGGGCGCATCTAAAAACCCATCGCCATTATCATCCTCTTTTTGGGTTCTTTTATTTCCATGGATGTACAGACCGGTACTCCACTTGTCGTTCAACTTGGCATTCAAATGCGTATTGATTTCATACCGTCCATTTTGGTTGGCATAGCCATTGACAAATAAGGGTTGGTCTGTTAACGGTTTTACGAGCTCGGTATTTATTTGCCCTGATATACTTTCGTACCCGTTTACTACACTACCGGCTCCTTTGGTAATCTGAATACTCTCTATCCACGTACCGGGTGTAAAAGTTAACCCAAAAGCTTGCGAAGCCCCACGTACCATAGGTATGTTCTCTTGGGTAATCAACAAATATGGACTCGTCAACCCCAACATTTGTATCTGTTTGGTTCCGGTAAGTCCGTCTGAAATATTGACGTCTATGGAAGGATTGGTCTCAAAACTTTCGGCCAGGTTGCAACAGGCCGCCTTCAATAGTTCCGCACTGTTGACCGTAACCACGTTTTGCGGACTGTAAAACGCTTTTTGCATCGGTTCTTTTTTCTGGGCTACAACCACTTCATCCAACTCATTGGAGGGTTTTAGAAATACATTTACGGATTTCGGTTTTTTTATGACCAAGGTATCCGACTCAAAACCGATATAACTAACAATCAAATGGTCGTACTCCTTTTTAAACGGAATTTCAAAATTTCCGTCCGTATCGGTAACCGCACCCAAAGGCGAATTCAACCAGTACACACTGGCTCCGGCAAGGGGAAGTCCGTCTCCATCTGAAGTAGCTTCGGCCACTTTGCCCGTCACCGTTTCCTGAGCGTAAACGGCCTGCAATAAAAATAGTAGGATTAAAGAATTTAGTATTTTATTCATCAATTGTATTTCATATTAATTAAGCGAAACGGTTTTTAAACGTAAGGCATTGGCTATGACGGAAACCGAACTAAAACTCATGGCCAACGCCGCCAACATGGGCGACAACAACATTCCAAAAAAGGGAAACAATATCCCCGCAGCTACGGGCACACCCACTGAATTATAAATGAGAGCAAAAAATAGGTTCTGCTTAATGTTTCTCATCGTCGCTTCCCCAAGTCGGTAGGCTTTTACAATCCCCTGCAAATCCCCTTTGACCAGCGTAACTTGTGCGCTTTCAATGGCCACATCGGTACCGGTGCCCATGGCAATACCCACATCACTTTTGGCCAATGCCGGGGCATCATTGATACCGTCACCGGCCATGGCCACTACCCTGCCTTTTGCTTGTAGCTTTTCAACTTCGGCCAATTTATCTTGCGGAAGCATTTCGGCCCTAAAGGAGGTCACCCCCATTTCTCTGGCAACTGCGTGGGCAGTAGCATTGTTATCCCCTGTAAGCATAAGCACCTCAACTCCCATTTTTTGCAGCTCTTGAAGGGCTTTTTTACTGGAAGCCTTTATTTTGTCCGAAATCACCACATAACCAAGAAGTTCTCCATCCACCGCCAGATAAGAGACCGTTTTTCCCTTTTCCTGCTGATGGGCCACAGCCTCTTTCAATTCACCCGAAGGTGAAATGCTTTTCGTTTCCAGCATCTTTAGGTTCCCAAGAACTACCACTTTTCCGTTGACATTTCCCGAAACGCCTTTTCCGCTTTCGGAATTGAAATCAGTGACCTCACTAAGTGACACCCCTTTCTCCTTGGCATAACGAACAGTTGCTTCCGCCAATGGATGTTCGCTACTTTGGTTGACACTCGCCATCAACCTAAGCAATGTAACATCCTTTATTTGCTCGGAAATACCCACAATCTGTTCCACGGAAGGTTTACCCTCGGTAAGGGTTCCGGTCTTGTCCACCACCAACACATCGATTTTGTTCAACTTCTCCAAGGCTTCCGCATTCTTGATCAACACACCATTTTGGGCTCCTTTACCAACCCCTACCATTACGGACATTGGCGTGGCCAAGCCCAGAGCACAAGGGCAGGCAATGATCAGAACCGCGATGGCATTAACCAAGGCGTACACATAAGACGGTTCGGGCCCAAAAATGGCCCAGACAACAAATGTGACAATGGAGATAAGGACCACTATAGGAACAAAGTAGGCCGATATTTTATCCGCCAATTTTTGAATAGGTGCACGACTACGGCTGGCGTTATTGACCATTTCCACAATTTGGGCCAGCAGGGTTTCTTGTCCTACTTTTTGGGCTACCATTACAAAAGACCTATTTCCGTTAATTGTTCCCGAAGTAACCCCATCGCCCACCGATTTCTCCACAGGAACGGGCTCGCCCGTAATCATGGATTCATCTATTGTACTTTCGCCCTCGGTAATTTTACCATCCACCGGAATTTTACCTCCCGGTTTTACCCTGAGCAAATCCCCTTCCTGTATTTCATCTATAGAAACACTTTCTTCTTCTCCGTTAACCAACCTTAAGGCTTTGTTGGGCGCCAGTTTCAACAATTCTTTGACTGCGGAATTGGTCTTGCTATGCGCCCTTGCCTCCAACACTTGACCTAACAACACCAGGGTCAAAATCACGGTAGCGGCCTCAAAATACACGTGTACCGTACCACTTTCGGTCTTGAACTGTTCCGGAAAAAAATCAGGCACCAACAATGCAAAAACACTAAAAAGCCAGGCTACACCGGCACCTATACCTATTAGGGTAAACATGTTCAGATTCCAAGTTTTGATTGAGCGAAAAGCTCGCTCAAAAAACATCCAAGTGGCATAAAAAACTACAGGAAGCGAAAGGCCCAGCTGTACCCAATTCCAATATTTTAAGGGCATTACCATAAAAAGTGGGTTATTAGGTAGCATCTCGGACATGGCAATGAGAAAAATGGGCAGGGTAAAGCTCAAAGCCATCCAAAATTTGGATAATAACTGTTGGTAATTACGCTCCTCCGCGGAAATATTCACTTCTTTTGGCACCAAGTCCATTCCGCAAATAGGACATTCGCCCGCTTTCTCTTCTTCAATCTCCGGATGCATAGGGCAAGTATAAATAGCTCCCGAAACAGAAGTTGAATCGGCCTCCTCGACCAAATCCATACCGCACACTGGGCAATCGCCCGGGGCATTATACGTTTTATTGCCCTCACAATGCATGGGACAATAAAAGGAACCGTTTCCATTTTCAACCGGCTTCTTTTTCGTCCTTTTTTGCTGCGGCACCTCCTTTTCATGAATGGAATAAGAACCACCGTTCTTTTCAAAAGCTTTCTCGAGGGTTTTTAAAGGAATATCCGTGTCCATTTCCAACTCCGCCTTTGCTTCCTCCAAATTAACGGTCACTGCTGCGACTCCAGCCACATTTTCCAAAATATGCTGAACATGTGCCCTGCATCCAGTACAGGTCATACCGTGTATGTGATAGGTCTTCTTCATGCTAATAGAACAAATTACAGTACAAAGCTAAGGGCCATAAACCGTATTGTTTTGACGGTTTATGGATAAGATTTATACAATTTGGTCCAAGGAGGTTCTTTGATTTTGCCCCTTTTTATATTCTGACATGGAGAGTCCGGTTACCGATTTAAACTGGCGGGACAAGTGACTACTGCTCTTATAGCCCAAACTATAGGCAATCTGCGTAAAATTCAATTGGTTCATCTGTACCAATTCCTTCACCCGTTCCATCTTTAACTTAATGGCATATTTTTCTATGGATATACCTTCTCGTCTACTAAAGAGTTTGCTTAAATAGGAATAATCCCTATACAGCTTTCGGGATAGCACTATGGAAATATTCGCATCTTGCTGTACTGAATCCGGATGCACTAATTCTACCAAGCTGGTCTTTATTTTTTCCGAAAGAATCGCCTCGGAATCAGAAATCAATTCAAATCCCTTTTCTTCTAGAAGTTGTGCGATTTTTAAGATATTCAACGGCACTTGGTGCGTTAAAGTAACTGAACCTAAATCTATTTGCGCATCGGGAAACCCCAATTGTGCCATGGTTTGACCGACCATCATTTTGCAACGGTCGCACACCATATTTTTTATATGTAGTACTGTTTTCATTTTTAAGAAGTAATCAATTAGAAAATATTCCTTAAAGGCAACAAAAGTGTTGCACCCAAAAGGGTTTTAACTGAAAAATCTTAAAAAAAATCAAAGGAGGTAAACTTCGTCAAGCAATTGAATATCCTTGACTATTTTGGGGGGATGATAGGAGTTATAAAAGGATTCTTTGGAATCTAACGGCGTCAGAACTTCCAGAAAACTAAGGGTGTAGGCAATCAGGAATTGTTGTTGATCTAAATCCAAATCGTTGTAAACAGCGGTCACCTCATCCTGACCTTCTAGCAGAATCACCTCATTATCACAACATGTTTTTTGATTTAAGGTAACCTCCTGTTCAGCCAAGACCGGCATATCCATCCCACAAGCATCGGCATCTACAAAAAAGGCTACATTGATCAACCTACCCATACAATAATGCTTTTCCACTTTCCAAGACGTGGTGGAAGCCAATAAAAGCAGGGCCATGCAACATGAAAAAATGCGATGTAGGAATTCCTTCATGTGGCAAAATTACGAAATAGACTTTAAATGAAATTAGAATTGGAAAAAATAAGCCCCGCCAAGCACCTACAAAGATATCGGTTAAACAAACTCGGCTTTAACCACTCTTTTAAACAAGGAAAATAATTTAAGCTTTGGAACGTTGTAACTATTTATTGGGATGTGCATAAAGCACATTCACCTAAAACCATTAACGTTTAAATTAAATCCTGATGATGAAAAAAAATATGCTTACAAAATTTACGTACAAAGCTGCGATTGTAGCTTTCTCCTTGTTTGCGGCCAGTTGTAGTTCCGATGACGGAAATGTTTTTGATACTCCTGACAATCCACAACAAGAAAATCCAGATGGTGAGCCCAATGAGGAGGAGGAAGTTGCTACCCTAGTTTTTAACGAGGGAGATCCCTCTAACGACATTTTGGTGGCAGAAGCCAGCGGTGAAGTCGGGACCGAAGTTCCTGGACGTGTCATTTTTACATCCACTGACCTTACGCAAAGAAGAATGTACATTACCCAAAATATAGGAGGAAGTGGAGATATGCCCTTCAACAATTTTGATTTGGACAGTGATGACCTTAAAAAAGCTACCAAGGCGGATGGATCTATTGATTTGGATGGGGCTACCAAAAAAGAAATTGATTTTACCTTTAGTCTACCAGTACCAGATATTGACAATGGAGAAATTGTTTACAGCTTTTGGACCACTACTGGAAAAGGAGATTTTAGGGACCCTACCAAAAGAAAAGCTTTGGGTGTAGGAACCATTACCGTAACCGTTGGTAATGGAAATAATCCTGATGCAGAGGTGATGAGCTTTACCGATGTTCAATTGTTTGCACCGGCACAAGACGGCACCACTGAATCCTTCTTCTCTTTCTTAGAGCAACCGGACACAGAGGACGACCATATTTACCGTATTAATGAAGGTCCTGAATTTAGAGCTTACTGGGACTTTGGCTATTACTATGGAGCTTCAGGGGTTTCAGCGGACGACAAGGCTACCTTGGCATCTGCTTCTACGTTTAATGAGTCGTTTGGATTTTTTGTGGACGGTCTAGAACCTGATGATACAGAAGATGACGCCGAAAACGAAGAACTAAATGAAATGTTCTTCCAACTTTCCGCAAAAACAGGTGCCGAATTTGATGCCATAACCATGGCTAGCGAATTGGCTTCTATCGATAAGACAGATTTTCAAAAATTCACTAATATCAATGCAGGCGACGTTATCGAGTTTGTGGACAACTACGGTAAAAAAGGTCTAATAAAGGTTACGGCCATTGAACCAGGGTTTGATAACAACGATTATATCATGTTCGATGTAAAGATTCAACCATAGGTTTTATTCAACTTTCTGAACTTCAAAAAGGATGCCTTACGGGGCATCCTTTTTTTATTTCCTTGTTAAGAAAATTTATAATCTACGACCAAGGTGATACGTATATTTGCAAAAAAATTGAGCATGTTTACCCAACTTCGCCATAAGGCAATGGAAATATTAAATTCTAACAAATCTCTTGAACAAAAGCAGCAGGAGGTTTGTGATTATCTCCAATCTACCGTTCCCCATTATGACTGGGTAGGTTTCTATTTCAAAAATGGCGACAAAGAAGAACTTAAATTAGGCCCTTATGCCGGTGAATCTACAGACCATACCATCATTCCCTTTGGAAAAGGGATTTGCGGTCAGGTAGCGGTTTCCAATCAAAATTTTGTGGTCCCTGATGTAAAGGCACAAGACAATTATATTGCTTGCAGCATCACGGTAAAGGCAGAAATTGTTGTTCCTTTATTTGTCAACGGGGAAAATATTGGTCAAATAGATATTGACTCCAATACTCCAGACCCTTTTACGGAGGAAGATGAGCGCTTTCTAGAATTTATCAATAAAGAAATTGCCCAATTGATCGAAAAAGCCGCGAAGTAGACAGTTTTATAAACTTGAGAAGGTAAAACATCTACTCTTTGTAGTCGAGTCCGTTTTTGGGCATTAATAGAACTAAAGCGTTTACAACTTAGGCTTATTTGTTGATAACCTCGTCGGTTTTTAATCTATAATCAATTACTTTTGCGTGTCATTAAAGTACGATAACCACACGCAAAGAAAATGAGCACTAAAAAAGCAACCTCCGCATTAATTTCCGTATTTCACAAAGATGGGCTGGAGCCTATTGTAAAAAAGTTCAATGAGCTTGGAATTACCATCTATTCTACTGGAGGAACCGAAAAATTCATCAAGGACCTAGGAATCGATGTTGTACCTGTTGAGGATGTTACCAGTTACCCCTCCATTTTAGGCGGAAGGGTCAAAACATTGCACCCTAAGGTCTTTGGAGGTATTCTTAACCGCCAGGATAACGAAACGGATGTTGCCCAATTAGAAGAGTTTGAAATTCCACAGATAGACATAGTGATCGTGGATCTATATCCTTTTGAAAAAACCGTTGCAAGTGGCGCATCGGAACAGGATATAATTGAAAAGATTGACATTGGCGGTATTTCCTTGATCCGTGCCGCAGCAAAGAATTTCAAGGATGTACTTTGTGTTTCATCCATGGAAGATTACGCAGAAGTGCTTGAAATCATCACAAATGGAGGTGGTAGCACCACTCTTGAGGAAAGAAAAAGGTTCGCCACCAAATCCTTTAATATCTCTTCCCATTACGACACGGCCATTTTCAATTATTTTAACCAAGGAGAAATTCCTGCCCTTAAGATGAGTGAAACCAACGGAAAAACCCTTAGATACGGGGAAAACCCACATCAGAAAGGGTATTTCTATGGCGATTTTGATGCAATTTTCAACAAATTGCACGGCAAAGAGTTATCGTATAACAACCTGTTAGATGTGGATTCTGCTGTGAACCTCATGGAGGAATTTAAGGATGACGCTCCTACTTTTGCCATTCTAAAGCACAACAACGCATGTGGTCTAGCCCAACGTGACACCATTCACCAAGCCTATATTGATGCCTTGGCGGGAGACCCGGTTTCGGCTTTTGGCGGTATCTTGATTAGCAATGTGGAAATAGATAAACCCACAGCGGAAGAAATCCACCAGTTGTTCTGCGAAGTTGTTATTGCCCCTAGTTATTCAGAGGAAGCTTTAGAAATACTTAAAGGCAAAAAGAACCGCATCATTCTGGTTCAGAATGATATTGCGCTACCAAGCAACCAAGTAAGAACTTGTCTAAACGGGGTTTTGGTACAGGATAAGGATAATAGAACGGATGCGGTTGAAGATTTGCAATATGTAACGGACAAAAAGCCTACACAAGAAGAAATTGAAGACTTGATTTTTGCCAGTAAGCTTTGCAAACACACTAAATCAAACACAATTGTACTTGCTAAAAACAAACAGCTGTGTGCCAGTGGAACAGGACAAACATCTCGCGTAGACGCCTTAAATCAGGCAATTCACAAGGCAAATCACTTTAATTTTGACCTCAACGGAGCCGTAATGGCCAGTGATGCGTTCTTTCCATTTCCAGATTGTGTAGAAATTTCGCATAAAAATGGTATTTCTAGCGTTATACAGCCGGGCGGATCTATTAAAGATCAATTAAGCATCGATTATTGTAATGAAAATAATGTGTCTATGGTGATGACGGGCACCCGTCATTTCAAGCACTAATTTCACTACATTTGTCGATAACAAGCACACCCCAATCGAGCTTAGTAACATAACCAAAGTAAATTACAAATGGGATTTTTTGATTTCTTGACTGAGGAAATCGCTATCGACTTAGGTACTGCGAACACCCTCATCATTCATATGGACAAAGTTGTTGTAGACAGTCCATCTATTGTTGCACGCGACCGTATTTCCGGCAAAATCATTGCCGTAGGTAAGGAAGCCAATATGATGCAGGGGAAGACTCACGAAAATATCAAAACCATTAGACCCCTTAAAGACGGGGTTATTGCGGACTTTGATGCATCTGAAAAGATGATCAATATGTTCATTAAGAATATTCCGGCCTTAAAGAAAAAGTGGTTCCCACCTGCATTGCGCATGGTTATCTGTATTCCGTCGGGTATTACCGAAGTGGAAATGAGAGCGGTAAAGGAATCCGCCGAAAGGGTAAACGGTAAAGAAGTTTACCTTATCCATGAACCTATGGCTGCTGCCATTGGTATTGGACTTGACATCATGCAACCCAAAGGGAACATGATCGTAGATATAGGTGGAGGTACTACAGAGATTGCCGTAATTGCTTTGGGCGGTATTGTTTGTGACAAGTCCGTTAAAATTGCGGGTGACGTTTTCACCAATGATATTATTTACTACATGCGTACGCAGCACAACTTATATGTTGGGGAAGCTACCGCTGAAAATATTAAAATTGAAATTGGTTCCGCAACAGAGGATTTACAAACTCCTCCAGATGAAAAATCGGTACAAGGACGTGATTTGCTAACGGGTAAACCAAAGCAAGTTCAGATTTCCTATCGTGAAATTGCCAAGGCATTGGACAAGTCCATTCTAAGGGTAGAAGATGCGGTTATGGAGACTTTATCCCAAACTCCTCCGGAATTAGCTGCCGATATTTACAACACAGGTATTTATTTGGCCGGTGGTGGTTCCATGCTACGCGGTTTGGATAGAAGATTGTCCCAGAAGACAGATTTACCGGTATACATTGCGGAAGATCCTTTAAGGGCGGTTGTACGAGGAACAGGTATTGCTTTAAAAAACCTTGAGCGCTACAAGAGCATCCTTATCAAATAAACCTTAAAAGAATTCGGGGCGATTTCGAAGGTTTTCTATTTCTATTTCCAATCGGAATGGCTTCGCAGGATTCAAAAAAATCTATAGCGAATGCAGCAGATCATCAATTTTATCATAAGGTATAAGAATTTCCTTCTTTATATCCTGTTGATGATCATCTCATTGGGTTTTACTATCCAATCCCATTCATACCATCAATCCAGATTCTTTAACTCCTCAAATTGGGTAACCGGGAATATTTTACGTACTTCCAATAATGTAACTACCTATTTTGGGCTGGATCAAGAGAATCAAAGGCTCATGGAAGAAAATGAACGGTTGCGTTACCTATTGTTCAACAAAAGCTCTTTAGACACTGTAGCCCTCGATTCCGTGCAGCAAACATACACTGTAACTACAGGAAAGGTCATTAAAAACAGTTACGCCCATCCAAGGAATTATATCACCATCAATCAAGGAGAAAAAGATAGTGTAAAACCTGATATGGGGGTGATTACCAGCAAAGGAATTTTAGGAATCGTAGAGAACGTTTCCAATAATTTTGCCACGGTACAGAGCATTCTCAATGAAAAATCCAATATCAACGCCAAAATAAAAAATACAGACCACTTTGGTTCCTTGGTATGGGACATGAAACGTTTTGATGTTGTGCAATTGGTGGATATTCCTAGATTGGTACCCTTAACTATTGGCGATACCATTGTTACTGGAGGAATGAGCAGTATTTTTCCGGAAGGGATTCCTATCGGGACCATCCGAAAATTTGACTTGAACAGCTCTCAAAGTTTTTACAGTATAGATGTTACTCTTTTCAACGATATGACGAACATTAAAAACGTATATATCGTAAATAATAGATATAGGGAAGAGATTTTGGAACTTCAAAACCAGACGGAAGCAGATGATAAGTAATTACTACATCTTAAATGTTTTGAGGTTTATCCTGTTGGTATTGGTGCAGGTATTGGTATTTAACCGATTGAACTTTTTTGGTTTCATAAATCCAATGGTATACATTTTGTTTCTTTATTGGTACCCCATTAAAGAAAATAGGGCCGCATTTATAGGGCTTGGGTTTTTACTTGGGCTGGCAATAGATTTCTTTTCGGATACCATGGCCATTCATACCGCATCTACCATAACCATTGCCTATATAAGACCGGCTATTATGCGCTTTGTCTTTGGTGTAAATTTTGAATTTCAAAGTTTTAAATTAAGTAACACCACTCAGGTACAACAAATTACATTTTTAACGTTATTGATATTAGTACATCACTTGGTTTTCTTTACGTTGGAAATTTTCAGTTTGGCCAATTTCCTATTAGTTTTGAAAAAAGTTCTGGCTACGGGGGCGGCCACTCTTATCCTTTGCTTACTATTCGGTTCGCTGTTTAGTGTTCGGAAGGAATAAAAAACCCGATACATAAATTCGAATAAATGCGATAAAACCCAAATTTCATCATAGATGAAAAAGCTACTTTTATCTTCCATCATCGTAATCATCGCCATCACCTTTTTGGGAAGGTTATCCTATTTGCAGATTTTCACCTTTTCTCCTGACCAGGTCCTGGAAGACCCCGCCATAAAAAGGGTATATGACTATCCGGAAAGGGGCTACATCTATGATCGAAATGGAAAGCTTTTGGTGGGTAACGACCCTGCTTACGATGTCATGGTCATTCCTAGGGAAGTTAGACAACTGGACACCTTGGAGTTTTGCAGGCTATTGGGCATTGACAAGCTAAAATTCAAAAATGAACTAAGAAAGGCACGCATTTATTCACCTCGCCTACCATCTGTTTTTGTACCTCAACTATCCAAGGAGGATTATGCCAAACTTCAAGAGAAGATGCGGCACTACAAAGGTTTTTACATTCAAAAACGTTCCCTCAGATATTATGACACTAAAAGTGCGGCTAACGTCTTAGGCTACATTAGTGAGGTAAATGAACGTGATTTGGCTAAAAACCCCTATTACGTACAAGGAGAACTTACTGGGCGAACCGGTGTAGAAAAACAATATGAGGATATCCTAAGAGGAAGAAAAGGCGTACAATACATTCAAAAAGACCGCTTTAATAGGGATATTGGAAAATACAAGGATGGAATGATGGACACCTTGCCGGAGCAAGGCATGGAAATCAATATTACCATTGATAAGGCCTTACAGGAATATGGGGAAAAATTGATGCACGGCAAAAGGGGAGGTATCGTTGCTTTGGAACCGGCTACAGGCGAAATTTTGGCAATGATTTCAGGGCCTACTTATGACCCCGCTCTTTTGGTGGGTCGTGAACGATCAAAAAATTACAGCAAATTACATTACGACTCTATTGCCAAACCCTTGTTTGATCGTTCCATATTGGCCGAAGGTTCGCCCGGATCACCCTTTAAAACCTTAAATGCCTTAGTAGCTTTGCAGGAAGGGGTCATTACCCCTAATACCACGGTACAATGCTATAATGGTTTTTATGTAGGCCGAAAGAAAAGGGGGTGCCATTGTGGTGGAGGTCTTCGTAGATTGAACGATGGTATCTATAAATCCTGTAATGCCTATTTCGCCGCCACCTTTAGAAAGATCTATGAAAAGTTTGAGACTACGGACGAAGGCATGGATGTATGGGAAAAACATATGAAGAGCTTTGGCCTAGGTCAGTATTTGGGATATGACCTACCTACGGGTAAAAAGGGCAGGATACCGAGTAAGGAATATTATGACAAGTGGTATGGGGATAATAGATGGGCTCCCTCTTATATTATCTCCAATTCAATTGGGCAGGGAGAGGTGGCCGTTACTCCAATTCAATTGGCCAATATGACGGCGGCTATTGCCAACAGAGGGTTTTATTTCACTCCTCATATCCTTAAAAAAGTAGATGGTAAAAATATTAGTATACCAGACTATGTTGAGCCTAAACATACCACTATAGACAAGCAGCATTTTGAGCCTATAATTCAAGGTATGGCCGAAGTATATGAAAAGGGAACCGCAAAATATGTACAAATACCTGATATTAGAATTGCAGGAAAGACTGGAACCGTGGAAAACTTTACAAAAATAGATAGCGTTCGCGTTCAGCTTACGGATCACTCCGTTTTTGTTGCCTTTGCCCCTGTGGAAAAGCCGGAAATTGCTTTGGCCGTATACATTGAAAATGGCTATTACGGTTCTAGATACGCAGGTCATATAGCCTCCCTACTTATAGAAAGATATCTTAAAGGTGAAATTACCCGTACCGATTTAGAAAAACGTATGCTCGAAAGAACGCTTGAATATGAATATGCCAAACCCTACTTAGGAAAGGAGTTCAGAATCAATGAATACGATTGGAGCCAGCATTCAAAACCCTTGGAAGAACTTATTTCTAGAGAATAATCGCATTTATGGCAGGCAAAAGTGTACTTAAAAGGGTTGATTGGCTCACCGTTCTTTTTTATCTATTATTGGTAACCATTGGATGGGTAAACATCTATTCCAGTACTTTCTCCGAAGCCGATTCTTCCATCTTTGATTTTGGCGCGTTACATGGCAAACAGTTATTTTTTATTCTGGCAAGCTTTGCTTCCATCGTCATTTTATTGGCCTTGGAAGCCAGTTTTTATGAACGCTTTTCCAGTTTGCTCTATATTATCTGCCTAGTATTGCTCCTAGGCCTGTTTGTTTTTGGCAAAACAATTTCAGGGGCTACTTCTTGGTACAATTTAGGTTTTTTCAATTTCCAACCTTCTGAACTTGCCAAGGTAGCTACAGCATTGGCTTTGGCCAAATATCTTAGTGATATACAAACGGATATCAAAAGGCGTAAAGACCAACTATACGCCTTTGCCATAATACTAATTCCCGCTATTCTCATCATACCACAGCCAGACCCAGGTAGTGCATTGGTATTCTTCTCTTTGACATTTGTCATTTTTAGGGAAGGTCTTCCCCTCTACTATCTTGGTATTGCCATGTTGGCTATTTTAACTTTTATTAGCACCTTAATGTTTGGCACTATTTGGGTGGTCATATTCATCGCTCTTTTATTGATCCTGTTTTTTCTATTGAAGAACAAAAAATTCAGGGTACCTGTTATACCCTTGTCTGTAGCCGTCATTGTGACCATTTTATTTTCTCTTAGCGTAAATTTTGTTTTCAATAATGTTTTTGAACAACGCCACAGAGACCGTTTTAGCCTTTGGCTTCGATTGGAAAAAGACCCCAATAAATTAGAGCAAATAAGAAAAACTATTGGCTATAATACCTACCAGTCTGAAAAGGCCATAGAATCTGGAGGTTTTTTTGGAAAAGGTTTTTTAGAAGGTACACGAACCAAGGGAGATTTTGTACCCGAACAACATTCAGATTACATTTTTACGACCGTAGGAGAAGAATGGGGATTTATTGGAACAGCAACTGTAGTTCTGCTATTTACCCTTCTTCTATTACGACTGGTCTATTTGGCCGAACGGCAAAAAACAGATTTTAGTAGAATGTATGGATATGGAGTGGTTTCCATCTTACTAATCCATTATTTTATAAATATTGGGATGGTAATTGGAATCTTGCCCACTATTGGTATACCACTGCCGTTTTTCAGTTATGGAGGTTCCGGACTATTATTCTTTACCGCCTTGCTCTTTGTTTTTCTAAAGCTCGATGCCAACCGATTGAAAGAAGGAATCTAGAATTCCCAATCGGCAACATTATTCTTTGCTTCCAACTTTTTTTCTAGCTCCTCCGGTAAGTTTTCAAAAAAATCGATGCCCGTTCTCTTTTCTATTTCATCAATTGGCACCGTAAACTCTTGTAGCGGCCTTTTACTTTCCTGTCCTAAAAATAGAAAACCTACTATTTTAGGCCCGTCTGAATCCCGCCTGGCCAATATCTTATAGTAATATTTGGGTACATCTACATCTTCCTCTCCTATCTCTTCCAATCCATCCTCCAAAACACCCGCTGTAACCACAAATATTTCGCCATACCTTCGGGCCATATTCCTAACTTCAATTTCCAGGCGGTTCCAGATACCGGAATTGAAAGCACGGTTTTGAGGACTTATATTGCTCGTGTAAAAAGTTTCATCGTAGGCTTGCTTAGAAAAGCGCCTATCCCCTGCAGGGCAAAGGTGTCCTCGATCGTACCCAGAACCTCTATAGTTACGCCAATCCGCAGATTTTGTTTTTACTTTAGGATCTTCTATAAAAAATGGCCTTTTTCGTTGGTCACTGGTGAGATGTTCCTTTTTCAACGTATAGGCCACCCACTCTGCCTGTTCATAGGGTTCGTTATAGGAAAGGGTGTAGTAATTATGTTCCACAATGTCGCCTGTAGTAGACTGAGGCATAAAATCACGAGATATATCAGTTCTAAAGGCCGGTATGGCTTCTTCTGTATAAGTGGCTGGTGTATAAAAGTTCTCAAAAATCCAGAATCCCACTACACAACATATCACCAAAATAGAATAAATAGTTTTCTTTTTCATACTCGGCAAAAATAGATAATTACCCAGTATGTAAGGATTCAGTCCATCAGTATTTAATTTTAGACATGAAAGGATAGCAGCTAATATCCGACAAATAACCTGTGATACCAGTCTAAATTTTCGCTAAAGGGATAGGTTGGTTTAGGAAGCTTTTCTATCTTGTTTTATAAAAATAATTGAGTATGATTACATGGAAAGAAGTCATTAATTTTAGTGTTAAGGGAAATCCTGCACCTGATAAACGTGTAGAGAAGACCGAAAAAGAGTGGCGGGAGCTTTTAACACCAGAGCAGTTTTACATTACACGAAAAAAGGGAACGGAAAGAGCGCATACTGGAGCCCTTTGCAGCGCGCACGAAGCCGGAAAGTATAATTGTATTTGTTGTAACACCCCTCTTTTTGATTCTACTATAAAGTTTGAATCCGGTACTGGTTGGCCAAGTTTTACACAGCCTATTAAAGAGAACGCCATTAAATATGAAAAGGATACCACCTTTGGAATGGTACGAGTAGAAGTTATGTGCAATACCTGTGATGCCCATTTAGGACATGTTTTCCCCGATGGACCCGAACCTAGTGGATTAAGATATTGCGTAAACTCAGAATCATTAGAATTACAAAAAGAAGAATCAACACATGAGTAAATCAAATACTGAAATTGCTACCATAGGTGGTGGATGTTTTTGGTGCGTAGAAGCACTTTTACAGAATTTAAAAGGCGTAGAGAAAATTATATCTGGATACAGTGGAGGCAATGCCCCTGGCAAACCCACTTATAGAGAGGTCTGTTCCGGCTTAACGGGACATGCAGAAGTAGTACAGGTCAGTTTTGACCCAAATGTAATTTCCTATAGAGATTTACTATCTGTATTTATGACCAGTCATGACCCCACAACTTTGAACAGACAGGGGGGCGATGTAGGCACGCAATACAGATCGGTCATTTTTTATCACGACCAAACTCAAAAACAAATAGCTGAGGAGGTAGTTAAAGATATACAGCCCTATTATGATGATCCGATTGTTACGGAAATATCTGAGGCTCAAATTTTTTATGAAGCTGAAGATTACCATCAAGATTATTATAGAAATAATACGGAACAAGGCTATTGCAGTGCGGTAATCACTCCTAAACTGGCAAAATTCAGAAAAATGTATGCAGATAAATTAACATAGCCTGTTGCCCTCAAGAAAATAGCCACTTATCTACAGTAATTTGTCAACCAACGACGTTGAAAAAGCAAATGGGTAGCTTAATTGTAATTTTAGAATAGAATTAAAAATCCCATATCTATGAAAACTACTAAAATAAGCTACTTACTGGCACTGAGCTCATTCTCCATTGCCATGGTATACGCAGTTGCGAATTCATTTGTAAATTATGAAACTATTGTTGGAACATTTGAAAAATTAGGATATCCCTCTTATCTTATTTTTGTAATTGGAGCGGCACAGCTGATTGGTTTGGCAGTCCTTATTCTCAATAAAAACAATTGGATGACCGAATGGGCGTACGCCGGATTTTTTATAAATTTTATTTTTGGCATAATTGCCCATTTAATGGCTAAAGAAGGTAATGGTGCAGCTGCTGTTCTTTGTATCATTCTACTTTGGTTAACTTATGTACAAGGTAAAAGAATGCACGAACAAAAAGGTCTAGAACAAGAAGCCAGTACAGAAAACACCAATGCTTTAAGATCCGTTGCTTAGGGTATAAGTTTGTAAATTTCGATTCTTAAGACCTGCTTTAAAGGCAGGTCTTTTTATTTTGTAGAAACAAAATACTAATTATGAAAAAGATTGGTTTAGGTGGCGGATGTCACTGGTGTACAGAGGCTGTTTTTCAATCGCTAAGAGGAGTTTTTAAAGTAGACCAGGGGTTTATTGCTTCCCATGGAAGATATAATACCTTTTCAGAGGCGATTATTGTACATTTTTCAGGTTCGCAAATTACGCAAAGGAAACTGATCGAAATCCACCTGGAAACTCATAATAGCACGAGCAACCATTCTATGAGAGACAAATACCGTTCTGCCATCTATTCCTTTGACCTAGGACAAAAGGTACAGGTTGACAAAATTCTAAGTGAATTGCAAAATAATAACAATCAAAAGATTATTACCCAATCCCTATTGTTCTCAGAGTTTAAAGCATCTGAAGAAAAGTTCAAGAACTATTATATAAAAGGTAGGAAAAAACCATTTTGCAAAACCTATATACCCCCTAAACTAGCGCATGTTGAAGCAAACCATAAAGAGCATTACCAAACTCCCCCTAAATAAAAAAGCTCCAGAAAAAC
Source organism: Cytophaga sp. FL35 (assembly GCF_014349235.1). Lineage (GTDB taxonomy): Bacteria > Bacteroidota > Bacteroidia > Flavobacteriales > Flavobacteriaceae > Euzebyella. Next base: position 19,476 of record NZ_JACSOH010000011.1, read on the forward strand.
CGGAGCTTAAATAAGATATAAGTTATTATTTCAATTACCCTTTAACAGCTAATTTTCCATGTTTAATATTGTTAACCTTCAAATCCTGAAGAACATTGACTGCCTCTTCGACATAAACATCTTTGGCCAAGCTTTTATGCCATCTATCCCTTTTTTCCCTTAAGACTGAATCTTGGGTAAATAATTCTTCTTCATATTTCAAGGACTCAAATGATAATTTACTATCATATTCATTGATAGTTTTAAAATAATCCGACTTTACTTTATCCTTTTCCTCCTCCTTTTTGTAAGCATCATAATTTAAGGAAATAACCATTTCATCTTGCTGTGATTTTAACCACTTAGCATTCTCCTCTATCAACTTGATCTGAGGGTTATTTTCCATTCTGCGAGTGCTATTGGCCACCGTTTGCTCATAATCTATGTAACCGTCCCAAGGTTTGTAATCGGCAGGAGAAATTTTATCCCACTTCAAAGGATTGCTTTGATCTCTCTCACCAAGGTCTATATAACTATATTTATCCGGCACCACCACATCACTTTTTACCCCTTCCAATTGGGTAGAACCACCATTGATTCTGTAAAACTTTTGAGTTGTAAGTTTAATGGCCCCAAGCTGCCCATGTTCGTTGCTCCTAACTATATTATCCAAGGGTATAACATTTTGTACAGTACCCTTACCAAACGTTTGCTTACTACCAATTACAATAGCCCTTTTGTAGTCTTGCATGGCTGCAGCCAAAATTTCAGATGCCGAAGCGGAAAGCTCGTTCACCAAAATTACCAACGGACCATCCCACTGAATGCGTTCATCCTTATCATCATATACATCCTTCCCCTTTCCAGAAGAACGTACTTGTACAATAGGCCCGTCTTTAATGAAAAGTCCCGCCATTTCCACAACAGTCTTTAAAGAACCTCCACCATTGTCCCGTAAGTCCAAAATCAAGCCTTCCGCTCCTTCTTGCTTTAAACGCTCCACTTCTTTAGCCACATCTGTGGCTGCATTCCTTTCCGTGTAGTCATCAAAATCAACATAAAATTTAGGCAAATCTATTAAGCCGAATTTTTGGTTTCCCTTAATAATATTAGCAGATTTTGCAAAGGATTCCTCCAATTCAACCACGTCTCGCGTTAAGGAAACCTCCTCCATAGAACCATCAATCTTTCTAACGGTAAGCTTTACAATTGTTCCTTTAGGCCCCTTTATTAATTTAATGGCATCATCTAAACGCATACCAACTATATTGATGGGCTCTTCACCTTCCTGGCCTACTTTTAAAATCTGATCACCTACCTCTAATTGACCATCCCTCCAAACAGGTCCGCCAGAAATAATATCCACAATCTTGGCACCTTCAGGCTTTTTCTGTAGACGGGCCCCGATTCCTTCAAATTTTCCGGACATGCTCATATCAAATTTCTCTTTGTCATCTGGAGCGAAGTAAAAGGTATGAGGGTCAAACTCATCCACAATCGTATTTATATATTGCACAAACCAATCCTTACGCTCTAAATCACCAACAAAATCAAAGAACTCATCCAGCGTCTTTTTAGTTGATGCCCTTGCAGAAACTTCGGCCTCTTTTGGGGAGGTTATTTTTGGAGAACCTTCTTGGGCAGAATCCTCATCCTCTCCATTTTCCAATTGGCGCAATTTAGAGTCATAGGTGCCTAACGTGGCATATTTAAGTTGTAATCTCCATCGCTCGTGGAGCTCATCCTTATCCTTGGCAAATGCCATTTTTTCATAATCAATATCGATATTTTCATTTTTTGAATAATCGAAAGGCGTATCCAATACTTCTTGATACAGAATTTTGGCGGCTTCCATTCGCATCATAAGCCTGTCATACACCAAATTGAAAAAACTTATATCAGTGCTCTTTATTTGATCATCCAATTGAAACTTATACTGCTCAAATTCCTTAATATCACTTTCAAGAAAATATCTTTTGGTAGGATCTATAACATCCAGAAAATCATTAAAAATACTTACTGAAAAATCATCATTGATATCCTTTGGCTCATAATGGCCTTTTTGTAGTACGTACGTTATTAAATCGAGAAGTAACTTATCCTTATCATCATTTTCAAAAGACTTATTGGTGAAACCGCAGGAGGCCACTGAAATAAGCATTACCCCAAGTATATAGGCAAGATTTCTTTTCATACAAACTTTATTTCGATTTTTCTAAAAAACCGTTCGCAAAACGATCGGGATTTCTTAGTTAAAACTAATGAATTCCCTAAGATACAGAAAAAACCATGCCACCTCTTTGCGAGTGCCATTAATATTTTGTTAAACGAACGAAGGCCGATATCTTTTGTAAAACGTATTTTTGTACCAGAAATTATCTTGTATGAAAAAACCTTTGATATTGGTTACCAATGATGATGGAATTACGGCACCGGGCCTGCGTGCCCTCATAAGCTATATGAAGGAAATTGGAGATGTAGTGGTGGTTGCGCCAGATAGCCCACAATCCGGAAAGGGTCACGCTATCACCATAGATAACACCCTGTTTTCCACGAAATTGAAGGTAAATAAAGAAAAGGACGCTTCTTTGGAATACAGCTGTAGCGGTACTCCGGCAGACTGCGTAAAATTAGCGCTACAGGAGCTTCTTGACCGCAATCCGGATATTTGCGTTAGTGGAATTAACCACGGGTCCAATTCCTCTATCAATGTCATTTACTCAGGCACCATGAGTGCTGCCATTGAGGCAGGTATTGAAGGTATTCCGGCCATTGGATTTTCTTTGTGTGATTATAGTTGGGAAGCCAACTTTGAACCTGCCCAAAAAGCTATCAAAACCATTGTTAAGAAAGCACTTAAAAATGGCATACCAAAGGGAGTAGTGCTCAATGTAAATATCCCTAAGGCATCAAAAGAAGAAATAAAAGGTATTAAGGTTTGCAGACAGGCCAGAGCCAATTGGAAAGAAAAGTTTGACAAAAGAACGAGTCCGGCTGGTCGCGACTATTATTGGCTATCCGGGGAGTTTGAACTACTGGACAAAGGGGAGGACACTGACGAGTGGGCCTTGGCAAACAATTATATTTCAGTAGTTCCGACCCAATTCGACCTTACGGCCCACCATGCCATTCAGGGTTTAAACGAGTGGGGATTTAACTGATATGAAAACCAACCAAATGAATACAAAAAAAGAACTGATGATAGGATTTCTAGTGGGAATCATTGCCAATTCCATTGGCACACTATTATACATTCTCCTCTTTTCAGACCTCGGTATTATGGAAACATTTCAAGCCGCAATTGAACAAGAACACCTAGGAAGCCTGCTAGCCTTGGGAGCCATTTTAAACCTGATAGCATTTTTCGGATTTTTGAAAATACGAAGGGACCAACGGGCCAAAGGTGTACTTATCGCCACTATTTTAACGGCTATGGTCATTTTGTATTACAAAGTATTTTAACAGCACCCTCCCGATGAAGTACTACATAATTGCCGGTGAAGCTTCAGGAGACCTGCACGGTTCCAACCTTATAAAAGCCTTAAAAATAGAGGACCCAAATGCTATTGTACGCTGCTGGGGAGGCGATTTAATGCAAAAAGCAGGCGGGCAATTGGCCAAACATTACAAAGAAATGGCCTTTATGGGGTTCTTGGAAGTCATCATGAACCTGGGTACCATCTCAAGGGCCATCAATTACTGCAAAGAGGATATAAAAGATTTTGAGCCCGATCAACTCATTTTCATAGATTATTCAGGGTTTAACTTAAGAATTGCTAAATGGGCCAAACGGGCTGGCTTTCATACCAATTATTATATCTCACCGCAGATTTGGGCTTCTAGAGAAGGCCGAATTAAAGATATTAAGCGGGATATAGACCAGATGTATGTCATCCTTCCGTTTGAAAAGGATTTCTATGAAAAGAAACACGGCTACCCGGTTAATTTTGTGGGCCACCCACTCATCGATGCAATCGACAATAGGGAGGAAATTGATGCATCGGAATTTAAAAAGCGAACCGGGTTGCATCCAACAAAACCCATTATCGCCCTGCTGCCCGGAAGTAGAAAACAGGAGGTACAAAAGATGTTGACGGTGATGCTCAGCGTTGTCCCCGATTTTACGGATTATCAATTTGTCATTGCGGGTGCACCAAGCTTGGATGACGCATTTTATCGTCCGTTTTTAAAAAATCCGCAAGTGAATTTTGTAAGTAATCAGACTTACAACTTGCTGGCAATTTCACACGCAGCCTTAGTAACCAGCGGAACGGCCACCCTTGAAACTGCACTCTTTAAGGTTCCCCAGGTAGTCTGCTACAAAGCCAACTGGCTTTCTTACCAAATAGCCAAAAGAATTATCACCCTCAAATATATTTCCTTAGTCAATTTGATTATGGATAAAGAGGTGGTCACGGAACTTATTCAAAACGATTTAACTTCAAAAAATGTTAAAAACGAACTTGATAAAATTCTATATGGACCCCATAGAAACCAGCAATTGGAGGCCTATACGGCATTGGAAAGGAAACTTGGTGGCAAAGGCGCCAGCGCTACGGCTGCATCACTTATAATAGAAAATGCTTAATTTTGATATCCAAGTGACGACTACATCATTTGGGTATGCGTAAAATTCTCATCTTATTTTCTATCGTACTACTGGCCAGTTGCGGTGCTTCCAAAAAAAGGAAATCGCAAACAAGGCAGCCTAGGACCGTATCCGTTCCAGCTGACACCAATGATGACTCATCTACCTTGCCTTCCCCTAAGAAACCTAAAAGATTGGAACGTACAAAAGCAGATGATATCATCAAATCTGCTTTAGAATATTCTGGAGTACGTTACAAATTTGGGGGAACAACAAAAAAGGGAATGGATTGCTCAGGCTTACTTTATGTGGCTTTTGGTGAAAACGACGTTGACCTTCCGAGAACTTCCTATCACATGGCCGAAGAAGGAAAGAATATTAAAATTAAAGATGTAGAGAAGGGAGACCTTCTATTTTTTAGAACCAGCAGACGAGCCAAAAGAATCAACCATGTAGGTATGGTGGTGGCCGTAGAAGACAACGAGATTAAATTTGTACATGCCTCGACCTCTAGAGGCGTTATTGTATCCTCTTTAAGGGAAGGCTATTGGAACAGTGCTTTTGTGAAGGCCACAAGGGTGCTCTAAAATGAGACTTCTCAGATTCATACCCATAAAACTTACTTTTTTTCTGATAATCGGAATTGTTCTGGGAGATAAGATAAGCCCCACTATCATTCCGTCTATTCTAGTTGTAGCCATTTCTTTAGTAGTACTTTGGATACTGTTCCGAAATCACAAAACTACAAGTGTCTCCTTTGGTATTTTAGCTTGCCTTACCACTTGCGGGATAGGGATATTGGCCATTTCTATGGCTAACCCTATCAACCAGCCCAACCATTATTCTCATTTTTCTGAGGGCAACGCGCATACCTTACACTTAAAAATACGAGAAGTATTGAAGCCCACCGCGTTCTCTAACCGCTTTGTAGCAGAAGTAGAGAGCGTAGATGAAGTGATGGCGGAAGGAAGGTTATTACTAAGTACTCCATTAGATTCTAACCTAAGAAATTTTAAGGTGGATGCCGAAATTCTTTATTCAGGCAAACTAACTCCTATAAATGGCCCACTAAATCCCCATCAATTCAATTATCAAAAATACATGTCCCATTTGGGAATTCACCATCAAATTAGACTAGATGAAAACAACCATGTCACTACTAAAAATCCTGACCCTACTTTTCTTGGCAGAGTCTCAGCCTTCCGAAGTTACCTAATTGAAAAACTAAAACTAGAAAATTTCGGCGATGAGGAGTTGGGCGTTATACAGGCATTACTTCTTGGGCAAAGGGACGATATTCTAACAGACACCTATGAGAACTATAAAAATGCTGGCGCTGTTCATATTCTAGCCGTTTCCGGATTACATGTGGGTATTCTTTTGCTTATTATCCAATTCATCTTGAAGCCCATAGAAGCTTTTTCCAGAGGGAAGACCATCAAGCTAATTTGCACTTTGTTACTGTTATGGGGGTTTGCTCTTTTAGCTGGTTTTTCCGCTTCTGTAGTTAGGGCCGTTACCATGTTCTCCTTTTTTGCCTACGCCATTTACATCAACCGCCCCAATAACACCTTTAATATATTGGCATTGTCCATGTTCTTTATACTTTTGGTCATTAATCCCAGGCTGTTATTTCAAGTAGGTTTTCAAATGAGTTATGCTGCCGTAGCGGCCATTGTTTGGATATTCCCACTACTGCAGAACATGTGGTATCCGAAGAATAAGGTTCTAAAATATCTTTGGCAACTTTTATCAGTAAGTATTGCTGCACAAGCAGGGGTACTTCCGATCAGTTTATTTTATTTTCATCAGTTTCCAGGTCTATTTTTTATCAGCAATCTATTGATTATTCCCACTTTGGGAATTATTCTAGGAATGGGGCTTTTAGTTCTATTTCTGGCCTCTATTAACCTATTGCCTTCGGAACTTACATCTCTCTACAATGTCATCATTGGTTACATGAACAAGGTAGTGGCCTGGGTAGCGCAACAGGAGTCCTTTATTTTTAAGAATATTTCTTTTGATGCCGTCCAACTCATCCTAAGTTACGGTATTCTCTTTCTACTAATTCTTTTCCTTTCACGTACCAGTTTTAGAAAGTTCAAATGGTTGGCGGTTTTTATTTTAGGAATGCAGGCGTATTCACTATTTGCCTTATATAGAACCAAAAGCAACAAATCACTCCTTATAGCCCATAAAACGGCAAACACCTTACTTCTGCACCAAGAAGGAGCAACCTTAAATACGTTTGCATCTAACCAAGTTCCAGAAAAAATCATTACCGACTATCAAGTAGCGGAAAGAATTGAAAAAGTTACACAAGACTCCTTGGCAAACAGTTATCAATGGAAGGGCAAAAACATTTTGATTGTGGACAGTACTGCCGTTTATATTTCATCCAAAGAAAAAATAGACTACCTCGTCTTAACACAATCACCAAAATTGAACTTGAACCGACTTATTGACTCCATTCAACCTCAAAAAATCATAGCCGATGGCAGTAATTATAGGAGCTATGTGAAGCGCTGGAAAAAAACTTGCCAACAAAGAAAACTCCCTTTTCACTACACGGGCGAAAAGGGAGCTTATTATTTTGAATAGCTATTTTTAAAAGGCTAGGTCACATCTCCCATCCATTTTTTGATAAACGGGCTTGCAGCAAAGAAAATAATTCCTGCTCCCACAGATACCCAAACCACATTCATAAAAATATTAGGCATTTCGAGTACATTTTCAGGGTCAAAATTGCCTCCGACAAGTCCCGCAATAAGATTACCCAATGCCGCACCTACAAACCATATTCCCATCATCTGCCCTAAATACTTACTAGGGGAAAGTTTACTTGTGGCACTCAAACCTACAGGACTAATTGTAAGCTCACCAATGGAATGTAAAAAGTAAGTGAGAATCAAAGCGAACATCCCTGCCTTAGCTCCGTTTGCAGCAATTTGCGCTGCACCAACCATTACTAAAAATCCGAGGCCCAATAGAATCAAACCAATAGCGAACTTAAAAGGAGTTCTTACATTGATATTCCTAGCAGCCAATTTTACCCAAAGCGCTCCAACTATTGGTGCAAATATGATGATAAAAGCAGAATTAAAGGATTGCAACATTCCGGCAGGCATTTCCCATCCGCCAATAAAACGATCTGTAAAATCCCTTGCAAATAGGTTCAGGGAAGAAGCCGCCTGTTCAAATCCTGACCAAAAGATGGCAATTCCCACAAAGAGAATAAAAATGATAGCCACCTTCTTCTTTTCAATAACATTCAAGCCTCCATTGAACAAAATATTTAAAAAGTAGCCCATGGTGATAAGAACTATTATAATACCCAAGGCCTTGGCAATACCGGTGGCGGTCGTAACATCAATTGCTCCCACAGCCTGTAAAATTCCCAATAGCATTACGACACCCGCCAGAATAGCCATGGAAACCCATTTGTTGGATTTGCCGGTGCTTTCCTGATACTTCACTTTGGGCTCGATACCAATATCTTTAAGGTGTTTGGGAGAATATACCTTGTAAACTATGAGACCTAAAAGCATTCCCAAAGCGGCCAAACCAAAGCCTAAATGCCAATTGTATTCTGCCAAAAGAGGAACGAAAATCTGACCGAAGAAAGACCCCAAATTTATTCCCATATAAAAAATGGAAAAACCGGCATCTCTTTTAGCTCCGTCTTCATTTGCATACAATTCGCCAACCAGGGTACTTATATTTCCCTTAAGCAAACCGGTACCCAATGCTACAAATCCGAGGCCTACAAAAAATATGGCAGGTGAACCAGGAATGGCCAATACCAAGTGCCCAATCATAATCAAGACCCCTCCATAAAAAATGGCCTTTCGTTGACCAAAAACGTTGTCTGCTAGCCAACCTCCCGGTAAGGTCATTAAATAGACGCAAGCAGTGTAAAGCCCATAAACGGCACCCGCTGTTTCGGTAGAAAGACCTAAACCTTCTCGAACCACTTCGGTGGTCATGAAAAGTATAAGAATGGCCCGCATACCGTAATAACTAAATCGTTCCCACATTTCTGCAGCGAACAGTACGTACAGGCCTTTTGGGTGACTAAATTTTGCCTTGCTCGGTTGTGAAATCTCTGACATATAAGGTGTATTTGGTTTTGTAAATTAGAATGGCTCGGGAATTTTATCGAAACCGGACTTCAAAAGTCTAGCCCTTAATCTGTTTTTCCATTTCAGGTTGTTCTTCGCTTTCATCGGAAGCACCTTTTAAATCCCGTAAGTTCTCATTTAAGTAATTGGTCATCTTATTGAAAAGGTGAATTCGTGTATTACCACCATAAATTCCGTGGTTTTTATCGGGATAAATAGCCCAATCGAACTGCTTGTTGGCCTGGATGAAAGCTTCCGCCATACGCATAGAATGTTGGGCATGAACGTTGTCATCTCCCGATCCATGGATAAGCAGAAAATTACCTTCTAGCAACTCAGGATAATTAAGTGGTGAGTTTTCATCATATCCACCAGGATTTTCTTGCGGTGTTCTCATGAACCGTTCCGTGTAGACCGTATCATAAAACCTCCAAGTGGTAACCGGCGCCACTGCAATGGCCGTTTCAAAAACATCATTTCCTTTCAACAAACTGTTGGTAGCCATGTGTCCGCCAAAACTCCAGCCCCAAATTCCGGTACGATTCTCATCAATGTAAGGCAATTTGCTTAACTCTTTAGCGGCAGCTATTTGGTCTTCGGTCTCGTATTTTACCAAGTTCAAATAGGTCGTTTTTTTGAAATCAGCCCCTTTGAATCCGGTTCCCCTACCATCAACACAGGCAATGATATAACCTTCAGAAGCCAGTTGTTGGTGCCAATAATCTCTATAACCCAACCAACTGTTAGATACCGATTGTGAACCAGGACCGCTATACTGGTACATTAATAACGGATATTTTTTTGATGGGTCAAAATCCTTAGGCTTGATCATATACATGTTCAAGTCATTACCATTGATAGAAATGGTGGAGTACTCTCTGGGGCTTAACTCATAGGATTTTAACTTCTCCAAAAGAGCGTTATTGTTCTTAATTTCCTTGATTTTTTTGCCATTTATGGCCTTGTGCAAGGTGTAAACAGGTGGCGTGGTAGAGTTTGAATAGGTATTGATAAAATAAGTGAAATCAGCACTAAAAGCAGCAGAATTGGTCCCTTCCTCGGTTGCCAAGGCTTTTTTATTCCCTCCACTACTATCCACACTATACACCCCACGATTGATGGACCCGTTCTCGGTAGACTGATAGTAGATTCTATCTTCGTTCTGGTCATAACCGTAGTAGTTGGTAACTTCCCAAGGGCCCTTGGTAATTTGGTTCATCAACTTTCCATTTTGATCGTACAGGTAGATATGGTTGTACCCATCCTTCTCGCTAGTCCAAATAAAACTATCATCAGCCAAAAAGGTTAAATTATCGGTCACATCCACATAGGCGTCATCCTTATCCTCTAACAACAAAGAAACTTGATTGTTTTTTGCATTCACAGAATGCAATTTTAAATCGTTTTGATGCCTGTTCAAGGTCTGAACGCTCAAATAGTTGGGGTTGTTCATCCACTTTATACGCGGAATATAATAGGCCTCGCCCAAATCCACTTTTGAAATTTCCTGTGAAGCAACATCCAACATGTGCAAACTAACCACTGCATTATCTTCGCCGGCCTTTGGGTACTTAAATACCTCTTGGGTTGGATACAGCCCCTTCCCGTACATATCCATCGAAAACTCGGGGACATCGCTTTCATCAAATCTTAAAAAAGCAATTTTTTCTCCATTTGCATTCCAAGCAAACGCTCTTACAAAAGCAAATTCCTCTTCATACACCCAGTCTGTAATACCATTGATGATTTTATTTTTCTCACCATCGGTGGTAATTTGTTCGGTCTTTTTAGAAGCTATTTCAAAAATGTAAAGATTGTTCCCTTTAACATAGGCCACTTTTTTACCATCTGGAGAAAGGGCAGGTTCTTGAATCTTTTCTTCTGAAATTTTGACCAGATTCTTTGATTTCAAATCGTATACATAATAAATTCCCAGAGTTGAATGGCGGTATATGGACTCCAATTCCGTAGCCAACAATAATTGAGATTCATTGGCACTGAATTCATAATCAGAAAAGCGCTCAATGTCCTGTAAACTTTTAGAATCCAATAGAGTCTCCACCTTTTTCAAAGTGGTATAATCATATTTATCCAAAGAACTGGAACCTGTGGCATAATCGGTATTGAGAACAGTGTATTGTCTACCATTTTTCATGGATCGTAGGGCGTCTAGGCCTTCGGTCATAAATTCACCACTGTAGACTTTCTCAACGCTTATTTGCTGATTTTGAGCTGATAAAACGGCTACAAATGCAAAAAGGGAGAACAACGTAGAAATGTACTTTTTCATAACTTGTTATAAATGACAATAAAAGGCCCAAGTTTAGTGATAATTTTACAATTAATTAAACTTTCAAGCCTAAAAAACCGGCTGTAGAGGCCTATTTTAAGGGCAATTGACCACTAAAGCTTATTCGCTATCTTTGCCCCTTGATACTTAAGATTATGAACAAACCGGTAGAGGGTTTCTCTAAACTGACCAAAGACCAAAAAATAGACTGGCTTACAGCCAATTACACCCAGGACCCTGATAATGCCAAGGCCCTACTTCATCGGTACTGGAATACAGATGCAAAAATTCAGCAATTGCACGATGAATTCATTGAAAATACCATCACCAATTACTATTTGCCTTTTGGCATTGCCCCCAACTTTTTAATCAATGAAAAACTTTATGCCATTCCTATGGCCATTGAAGAAAGTTCTGTAGTAGCGGCCGCAAGTAAGGCTGCCAAATTTTGGCTTTCCAGAGGTGGATTCAAATCAACCATCTTGGGTACTGAAAAAATTGGTCAGGTTCATTTTATGTATTCCGGAGACACTGCTAAACTTAAAAATTTCTTTGAAGTGGTGAAGCCAAAATTGATTAGTGAGGCGTCATCCATCACTCGAAATATGGAAAAACGCGGTGGTGGCATTTCCCATATTGAACTAAGGGAGCAAACGCAAAAAATGCCCAACTACTACCAACTTCATTGCACCTTTGAGACCCTTGATGCCATGGGTGCCAATTTCATCAACTCCTGTTTGGAGAGTTTTGCTAAAACCTTTAAAAAAGAAGCCCAAATCTTTGCGCCTTTTACCGAGGAAGAGCGAAACATTGAAGTGGTGATGAGCATCCTTTCCAATTATGTTCCCAATTGTGTGGTGAAAGCGGAAGTAAGCTGCTCTGTTGATGAATTTAAGGTAAGCGAGCAGATGTCTTCTCGTCAATTTGCCGAAAAAATGGTGCGAGCGGTCAACATTGCCAAAATAGAACCTTATAGGGCGGTCACACACAATAAAGGCATCATGAATGGGGTTGATGCCGTAGTATTGGCCACAGGTAACGATTTTAGGGCTATTGAAGCAGCAGCACATGCCTATGCCGCCAAAGACGGCGCGTATTCAAGCCTTACCCATGCCAAAATTGAAGACGATACTTTTTACTTTTGGATTGAAATTCCTTTGGCCCTTGGCACTGTAGGTGGCCTCACAAGTCTTCATCCATTGGTGAATCTGGCCATGGAAATTTTAGGTAAACCCACCTCCAAGGAGCTTATGCAAATTGTAGCAGTGGCAGGATTGGCGCAGAATTTCGCCGCCGTTCGCTCCTTAGTTACCACAGGAATTCAGGAAGGACATATGAAAATGCACCTGCTGAACATACTCAACCAATTGGGTGCCAATGAAGCTGAAAAAAATACGTTGATAGACCATTTCAAGAAAAACACTGCCACACATAGTGCCGTAGTGGAGGCTTTTCAAAAGCTAAGGGAATGACCAAAGAATTTTACAGTCACGGAAAGCTATTGATAACTGGAGAATATGCCGTACTGGATGGCGCAAAAAGTTTAGCGTTGCCAACCCGCTACGGACAAAAATTGAAGGTTACCACTATTGAAGCGCCTATAATTTCTTGGAGAAGCCTAGATGTGGATGGTGCCGTTTGGTTTGAATCTTTGATTCCGCTGGAAGCCTTAAAAAACCCAGCGGAACAATTTCGAGATTGCGGGGAAGTTGAACAGACATTAGTTCATCTTTTGAGGGCGGCACAACTATTAAATCCAGAATTCCTACAGACAGAACAAGGATTTGAAGTTGTAACCCGATTGGAGTTCCCAAGAAATTGGGGTTTGGGCTCCTCTTCTACCCTAATTAACAATTTAGCTCAATGGGCCCGGATTGACGCCTTTCAATTGCTGTGGAACGGCTTCTCGGGCAGTGGTTACGATATTGCCTGCGCTCAAAATGATGGTCCTTTAATTTATCAGATCATTCAGGAGCAACCCACCATCGAGAAGGTTGCTTTTCATCCGCCTTTTTATGAGCATCTTTATTTTGTATACTTGGACAAAAAACAAAATAGCAGAGAGGGTATAGCGCGATATAGGTCCTTAATCGCCAAAAAAGAACAACTCCTAAACAGTGTGAATGAAATTACCACTGCGCTTCTTCAAACACAAAATTTAGCCGATTTTGAAGCATTATTAAACCAGCACGAAGAATTGATATCAAAGACCATTCAATTAACTACTGTAAAATCAGAACTTTTTAAAGATTATTTTGGAAGTGTTAAAAGCCTGGGCGCCTGGGGTGGCGATTTTGTACTCGCCACGGGAAATGACGACAGTGCAAAATATTTTAAAAAAAAGGGGTACTCCACCGTTATCCCCTATCAACAAATGATTTTATAAAAAAGGCCCTTCAATAGAAGGGCCCGTTCATTATTGTTTGGTGCATTTACTAATAAAATGCAGACCTATTATCTTCAATTTCAGAGGCATCTTTCAAAGCATTATATACTGAGGTACTTACCCTAGACTCCCTTGTTGATCTCAAAGTATTGGCATACGTACTGTAATTATCCAACTCTGGCCCTACTGTCTTCTTGGTAACACTCAACTTAAAGATACCTGTATTTCCTTCTATAAGTTCTGAAGTTTCTCCTTCAGTTAAAGCGTAAGCGGTACCTACTACAGCAGGTTCTGAACCAGCTCCAGGAATGGTTGGTGATTTTACATTTAACGCAGTTGCAGTGGATACATTTACACTGTTATCCTTTGCTAAATCCTCAAGAGATTTACCCTCATTAGCAGCGATTATCTGTGCGGCCTTGCGTTCCTTCCTGATGACAGGAAGTACCGTAGGGGAAGCATCCTCCACACTCATTAAACCTTCGTCGTATTTTTTGGTCAATTGCACTACGGCATAACCACTAGGCAAATCAAATCGTTTGATATCACCAATGCCTGTTTCGCTATTGAACGCCCACTGAACAATTGCTCTTTGAGCGGATAGACCTGGTAAATTCTCATCGGTTGCATTAATTTTATTCACAGGACGAACGGTGTAGCCAGCCTCTTTGGCCAAGTCGGGAAATGCGGAATCCGAAGAAATTGAATTCATTTCAAACTTGGTAGCATCCGTAAACAAAGTATTGATAGTTTCCTCAGAAGGCTCAATTTCCCTTGCCAAAGTGGCAATTTGGAACAGGTCTCTTTTATCATCAATTTTAATGACATGAAATCCAAAATCCGTTTCCACCATACCTATGGAACCAACGTTATTGCCAAAAGCAAAATCATTGAAAGTTGGGACCATGGTTCCTTCTACAAAATAGCCTAAATCCCCACCATTGGGAGCGGAAGGACCATCTGAATTGTCCCTTGCCAGTTCCACAAACTTAGCATCCGCCTTCCTGGCCTCTCTCAATAACCTTTTGGCCTCGGCTTCCGCCTCTTCCTTAGTTCTTGTTACTTCAGGATTGGCTCTTTCCGCACCCTCAAAGGCAATTAAAATGTGACTTGCCTTTACGGAGCCATTTGCCTTGCGGTTCATCATTTTAGAAACCTTAAAATAATCACCGTCCCTATATGGGCCAAAAACTTCCCCAACCTGAAGGGTCATCAAGGTATCTGCAAATCTTGCCGGTAATTGATTTTTAGCCTTATAAATAGTATCGAACTTCATATCTGAATGACGATCCAAGAAAGCCATCATATCATCGGTTGTGCTAAAACCTTTAATAGTATCATTACGGTCTGTCTGGGAATTGTATTCAACCGTATCATCCATTAGCTTGGTAATGGCCTCTTCCACTTCTTTTTCATCCGCGGCAGAAGCTTTTTCCTCAAAATAGACAAACTGAATATCCCTTGCAGGCTCTTGCTTATAATCCTCCTTATGCTCGTTTATATATGATTGGATCTCACTTTTAGAAACATTTATTGTACTATCCGGAATGGACGTAAAAGGCACCCGCACATATTTGATATCTATTTTATCATTTGCCAATTTATAATCCAGCTCGCCTTCTTTCAAGGTTGCCCCTACACCGGCTTTTATCAGATTAAAATACGCTTGTTGTTTAGCGCTTTCTATAATTGCCTTTTCATCTTGTAACCACAGATCATATTGCGCAGGGTTATTCGCCTTTAAATCCGCTATAAATTCCCTAAATTTATTTTGATCAAATACCCCATTTTCATTTAAAAACTGAGGACTTTGGGAATAACCGGGAATGGTTCCTATGTAATTTAAGATTTGGTCCTGCTCGATATCAATACCCAAATCTTCCAATTGCTGACCTAAAATTGCATTACGGACCTCTTGGTCATACACTTGGTTAACGGTTTGCATGGTAGTTGTATTAGGCCCAGAACGTCTAGATGCCAAATCCACTTTTTGACGAAAATCGTCTATGGATACTTCTTCACCATTAATTTCGGCTATGCTTGAGCCTACTTTGCCACCACTAAAGTCGCTATTGGTAAATACACCGGAAATTACAAAGGCGAACAACGCCAAACCAATAATAAGAATTAGTACGGTGGTACGTTTTCTTATGTTCTCTAAAATTGCCATTTAAGGAGTTTTAAAATCAGTGTGCGAAATTAGTATTTTTTTTGGAATATTAAAGATTATAAAGGCCACACCAACAGCATTCTGATAGGATTTTTATGAGGTAAAGACCAAAATGAAAATGAAAATTCAATCATTTTCAATCATTTTCCACGACCTGAAGGGCCACCAAATCAATTTTGGTATTGGATACCTCCAATATTTTAAAAGAAAAGTTACCTAACTGAATCTCTGAATCTTTTTCCGGTATCTCACCTTTTTGATTAACAATGAATCCTCCTAGGGTTTCATACTCATCACTTTTGGGCAGCTCCAGCTTATAGGTTTCATTGAGATAATCTACTTCCAATCTTGCCGAGAATTTAAAACTGTTATCCTCCAAAACCTCCTCAATCAAATCAGTAGTATCATGCTCATCTTCAATTTCCCCAAATAATTCCTCTACAATATCTTCCACTGTCATAATACCGGAAGTACCACCATATTCATCCAATACTACAGCAATACTTTTTCTTTTCTTGGTAAGAACGTTCAATATATCCTGAATTAGCATTGTTTCCGGAACATACTCCACGGGCAGTAAAATACTTTTAATGGTCTTTGGTTTCTTAAACAGCTCATAAGAGTGAACATAACCAATGATATCATCTATGGTCTCCTTATAAATCAAAATTTTAGAGTACCCAGTCTCCGTAAAAAGCTTCGCCAAATTTTTAGGAGTTTCATTTTGCTCTACGGCCGTTATTTCCGTTCGGGGCACCATAACCTCCCTTGCCTTTACTTCGGCGAACTCAAGGGCGTTTTGAAAAATCTGTATTTCAGAATCTACTTCATCTTCTTCATTCACCGTTTCCATCTGTTCATTTATATAATCTCCCAACTCCAATTTGGTAAAGGAAAGTTGCACTTCGTCCCCATCGGTCTTAAAAAAAGTTTTAAGAATAAAATCGGACACCCATATAACAAAATCCGAAATCAAAGAAAACAACAGATAGAATAGATACGCGGGTATAGCCAAAAACTTCAATAAGTTATTAGCATAAATCTGAAAAAGAACCTTGGGTAGGAATTCTGCAGTAAACAATATGATGAGAGTGGAAATAACGGTCTGCGTCAAAAGGCTAAAGTCTACCAAGACCACATGTAAAAACTCACTATTGGCAGGAAGCATTCCCTGAAACCAGGCCATGAGCAAATCTCCCATAAAAAAACCATACACCACCAGCGCTATATTGTTACCAATAAGCATGGTAGCGATAAATTTGGAAGGTTTTTTAGTAAGGCGCGTTAGAACTTTTGCCAAAAAACCTTCCTGCTTTTTCTCTATTTCAATATGAATTTTGTTGGCAGAAATAAAAGCTATTTCCATGCCAGAGAAAAAGGCAGAAAACAAAAGACAAGCGATTACAATGAGAAGGGCAGTTTCCAAAACTACTACTGATTATCTCTATTTCGTTGTTCAAATTTCCTCCGATAATTTCTTCTAAAAAAGAACATACCTATAGAAACCACAGCAAAAAATATAAATAAATAAGCACTCTGCCGATCGGTATTCCAATCGGTAAAAATGCGGTAAAGCGAAAAGAAGCATACCGCTAAATAAAGATACTCTGTATATCTTAAAATCTTAATCATTTGGTTGTTCCTTTAATGTCATTAACCCAAAAGTCTTGTGGGCATTAAAAAAGCTAATATCCTTGTTGAAATCCATTCCTTCACCATCCATAACAGTTCCGTCTTCGGGATTGGTAAACTTAAATTTTTCTTGGGTAAAAATCCAATCATGGTCCTGATCCCAGTAAAGTTGGGTCGTTTCCAATTTTTTTCCATCGTGACTTTCAATAACCACATTACCCTGCAAATCTATAACATTTGTAGCTGCATAAATAATTCCGAAATCTGCCTTGATAATACTCTTCTCCCCGGTTTCATTAAAAAAATCAATCACCAAGCCTTTGGGAAAAGTCTGGTAAGGGAACACCAGATTTTCATAATTATTGTTTAACGGACTGTTGAGCACGGCAATTACTCTTGAGGTAGCGCTATCCTCGGAACCAAGCTGCTCCCTTGCCTCTGTATAGGTAAGATCAAAATCCTCTGCAATACCTACGGGATATACCAAAGGAACCTTTTCCTGCCCAGACCTTTTGTAAGTGTCCTTACAGCCCCAAAAAAGTATTGCCATGGCACAAACCATGGCAATACTCAATAAATTATTTTTTGTCCTTTTAGTCATCTTAAAGGCTAGGCACCTTTACGCTACCTCCTACCCAACAACTAAAGCTAACAGATTTACCTGCCATTCCAGAGTTGAAGATATCAGTCTTAGAAGGAGCCTTTGCTGAATAACTTGCTGCAGCCTGATTGGCTTGAGAACTCAAAGAAGGATCTACACGTCCAGCTTGACGGGCCATATCAGCCGCTTTCCAATACATAGCTCTCTTCTCAAAAGTGGAGCTACCACAATCATTGGCACTAGTGGCGTAAAGATTAGCAATCAATAAATACGCCTTACCATTTGCTTTATTAGAGTTAATGGCCATTTGAGCATACTTTCTAGCAGTAGACTTACTACCTTTTCGTTTGTTGATCACAGCAACCTTGTAAGCGATATCCGACTTTTTATAAGGGTCTGTTTCCAAGCTCATTGCCTTGTCGAAGTCTTCCAACGCTCCAGAAGAATCTCCATTTTTCATTTTTAAAGTACCACCATAAACATAAGCACTTGCAGAAGGATCCAAAGCCAATTGGGCTTCAAATAATTTTTGGAACAAAGGATCATCAGTACATTCTTTGTTGAACATTCTTCCTACAGCTCTCTTAACCCAGGTTACATCTCCCTTTTTCTCCTCAAAGCTTTTCTCATACAAAGGAATCAAGTTTTCACAATCTGCCAACGCTCCCAATTTGGAATCAACGCTACCAGCTATTTTTCCGTAAGATTCGGAGTTGGTCGTAGCAATTTTCAATTTTCTTTTCTCCTTAGAGGTTATAGTTCCTGTGGAATCCTTTGGCAATAACGTAGTAACCACTTGAGTAAGCTTCTGAATTTCTTCATCAATCTTTCCGGTTACATTATCATAAACATCAAAAACCTCTTGCAAATCTTTGCTACCACCTTTGTGTAAATCTACCAAACTAGAGAAATACAGGTAAAGAGCCTTAGGGTTCTTAAAGTTCTTTGGATCGTTCTGGAAAGCACCATCCAATGTACTATAGATTTCCTCATCTGACCCCATTTTATTTTCATACATCAATAAGGCCTTATCAATGGCAACTACTGCAGGAGTATATCTTTTAGGGAAATACTTGGCGCTATTGTCATAAAGAGCCATCAAATCTTTGATGTAGCCATCCTTTTCCGCACCGGAAGACTTATCGATTTTGTCCTGTAAGATTTTTTCACCTAAGGAAAAATTTGCTTTGTTAATGTCCGGGCAAGTTTCATACACCATCTTCCAAGGAGTATATGCCGCCTCATAATTCTTTACCTTGGCATGTTCCGCATAAATTGAAAGATTGGTCAAACATTCAGGATTTTGCGCCTGGGCATTGCTAGACACAATGAACCCAAAAAGCATGATTGCAGTAAAGTAAATTTTAGTTTTCATTTGTTCAATTTTATTTGTTTTTCAAAAAGTCAAACACTCGTCGCCTTTACTCATGTTACATTTATCTGACGTCTTGCGTTCTAGGTTTTTCAATTTTTGAGGGTCTCAATGTACTAATTTTTTAGTAAGCTCACCCTGTGTTTTCTGTAAATTAAGACATAATGTGTGGATTTCACACCTGTTTTTCAGCATTCTAAAAATTCATGGCATTTTTTTAACAAAAAACCAAAAAAACTTTCAGTTTAATTGATCTTGCGCTTGCTAAACCAAACATCATTTAAGGACAACCCAACATTCACTTTAAAATAACTCTCTTCAATCAAATCCGCTGCGGTTGTTCCTCTTCTTCCCAATTCAAATCCAAGGTTTAAATTTGAAAAGCTATTGCCAAGCGGAAGACCTAATCCAAAAGTTATGCCAAAGTCATTAACCTCTTTGTCATTGATATACATTCCGGTTTTATCCAAACGTACCCCGGCTCGGTAAGTGATTCTTTTTAAATACCCTTCAAAAGAGCTTCGGTTAGGTATGTAATATCCGCCTAAAGCTAACGTAGAGGCATCATCATAAACAAGATTGTCTATTTCCAAGAAGACATTGGAGTAGTCGCTAAGCTTTTGATAACTGTATTCAACCCCTAAAAACCACTTCATATTTTGGCCATAGCCCAAACCTACCGTGGCCCTTGTAGGTATTTTAACGCCGGTTTCCTTTAGGCCTTGTGCTTCTAAATTAACATCTACCGCCTCAACATCTGCTTGGGTCAAAAGGGAAAAAGAACCAATTCTCTTCGTATTTCTAGCGGATAGATTGGCCTGTGTATTTATGCGTAAAGATGTATATAACGTATGCTTATCAGTCACCTCAGGAGTATAGTTGACTGCGTAGTTTAAATCAAACCCACCTATTCTGGAACTTCTTTCGTCTCTCACTCCATATTGGACATTTTCGGTACTCTGAATTCTGGTGCTCTCAATAGTTCCAAAATTATAGTTTGCCGAAACCCCAATGCTAAGGTTTTTTAAAAGCTCATAGCCAATGGAAAAGTAAATTTTGTTCAATCCGCCTTCCCCAGAATATTCATTGATGACCCTTGAACCTTCCACCCCCCTTTGATCAACAAAATTGTATCCTACGGAACTATAGGGCATTACTCCAAAACCAACCCCCAGACCTTTTTTTAAGCTGAATCCCAGGGATAGATAATCCAAACTAGTAACGGCACTACTTTCCTGTGCCGTAAAGCTCTCCAAAGTAGTTCGCTTATGAGAAATTCCAGCAGTATAGGTGGTAATGCCAAAATCCTCGCCATAACGCACCCCTAATTTGCTATAGGCAGCCGGGTTTTGGAGGTTCACATGTATGCTATCGGCATACATGGCAATACCTCCCATCATTTGATTTTCTATGGTAGTGGCCGGACTAAGCTCACCCAAGCCAAAATAAGAATATGGCGAAATGGTTCCGTCTTGTCCATATGCGCCGGATGCGGCCAGGCACACTAAAACGAAGAATATTTTTCTGATCATTTAATGCTTGTTGTATTCCAACAGATAGTTTAAACCCCTTAGGAGAAATTTGGAATCCGCAAATATGGTATTTTTTAGCCGTTTTGACAAGAATGGCGCATCGCCTCCTGTTAAAATAACTGTTAAATCTGTAAACCGCCTTTTATACTGATTAATAACACCTTCTATTTCCTGGACCATACCGTTGACCACTCCACTATGAATGCTATTTTCAGTTGAATTGCCAATAAAATCCAAGGGTTCTTCCGGCTTTAGAAGGGGTAGTTTGGCCGTATGTTCATGGAGTGCATTATAACGCATCTGAAGCCCCGGACCTATGGCTCCGCCCAAATACTCTCCGTAATCATTTACCATTTCATAGGTTATACAAGTTCCGGAATCAATCACCAAGGTGTTGCCTTTTGGGTTTTTATAAAAAGCCGCTGTCGCCAATGCCATCCTATCCACACCTAATGTCTGTCTGGTAGCATAGGAATTTTTATAGGGTGTTTTGGAACTAGGGGTCAATTCATGAACATTACAAAAGACTGCGAGCACCCCAAACACCTTTCTATCCATTTTTCCAACGGAAGAAATAATCCCATCCTTAATTTTTGGGTAATGGTCGCACACCTCTTTTACTTGCCTGGCCAGTTCATCGGCCTTTATATTTTGATAAAATATTAAATTCTCCCTATCATAAACAGCAAGTTTAACTGACGTATTTCCAGCATCTATCACTAGGTTCATACTACAAAGGTCAAAAAAAGGATTTAAACCAATGTCCTTTTTTTTGAGATTTTGTTTGCATATCGAAAAATAGAAATTATATTTGCACCCGCCTAACCAAAGGCAGTGTATTGGTACCTTAGCTCAGTTGGTAGAGCAACGGACTGAAAATCCGTGTGTCCCTGGTTCGATTCCTGGAGGTACCACAAAAAATCCTCACAGAAATGTGAGGATTTTTTTGTTTTTACGCCTATATTGCGTAAAACTCTTGTTTTGAAAGCAATAGATATTTCTACCCCTATCCCAGAACTAGAAAGCTTTCTTTCTGCCAATTCTTGGCTAAATCCTGGAGAAAAGATTAAATCCATTGAAGAGCCTGGCGAAGGAAACATGAACGTGGTCATTCGAGTTGTCACCAATGAAAGGTCTTTTATTTTAAAACAATCAAGACCTTACGTTCAAAAATACCAGCAAATTTCAGCTCCTGTTGAGCGTATTGCCGTTGAAAAAAACTTTTACCAAGCCCTCCTCCAAAACGCGGTTAGTGCGCATATTCCACAGATTATCGGGTACGATAGTGCCGAAAAACTGTTGCTTCTTCAGGATTTGGGCAATTGCGAAGACATGAGTATCATCTACCAAAATCGTGATATTCTAGCCAAACATCTGGATAGGTTGGTGTTTATTCTTGGATTGATACACCGAACCGAGGTCGATGGAAGCTTTCCTGAAAACCTTCAAATGCGTTTCCTCAATCATAAGCATATATTTGTACTTCCCTTTGAGGAGGATAGCGACCTTAATCTAGATGACATACAGGAAGGCTTACAAGATCTCTCCATACCCTTTAAGACGAGTAAGACTATTAAAACAGTAGTAGAACAGGTAGGCCAAAAATACCTTTCACAAGGTAACACCCTCATACATGGCGACTACTATCCCGGAAGTTGGATGACAGAAGATGGGGACCTCTATATTATTGATCCAGAATTTGGTTTTGTTGGATTTCCAGAATTTGACCTTGGTGTTATGGCCGCTCACATTATTATGGCTACAGGAAAGAAAAGTTATCTTAACAGAATTCATGCAAGCTACCAAGGAACCGCAGACAAAAAGCTAATGGCCCAAGTAGCCGGCATTGAAATTGCAAGGCGCATTATAGGTCTAGCGCAATTACCAATGGAGCGTACCATTAAAGAGAAAACAAAACTCCTAAAAAAAGCACGAAAACTAATATTGACTGTATGAGTAGGCTCTACACGTTATTACTTCCCCTTTTATTCTTTATTTCCTGCAAAGAAACCGGCAATACTAAATTGGAGATTCCCGCACCGGTTAAGCAAACCTATCAAACCACCGAAAAACAACTTTCTTCTGAGGAGTATTATGACAAAATTCTTGGTGCTTTGGTGGGTTCTGCCATAGGTGATGCCATGGGGGCTTCCACAGAAATGTGGCACAGAAAAGACATTCAACTTAAATACGGTTATATAACAGGCCTTACGCCTGCCGTGAGACCACAATCTCCAGAAGGCACTTGGGACAACAATCTTCTTCCCGGAGCCACCACGGATGACACACGTTGGAAAATGGCCATGGTTCAGTACTTTGTTCAAAACAATGGGAAGTTAGGCCCAGACCACTTTACGGATTATATAATTGACTACTATCACAGCTTGACCCAAAAGCTTCAGTCGTCAAATGAAATACCAAAAACAGATTTTCTTGACGCACAAATTGAGAAATTGGATTGGATCAAGGAATGGGCTCGGGTCTCAATGGCCTATAAAGAAAATGATAAGAGCTACAGTCAAGCGCTTAGTAGATTCTACGGCGGGGAAATGTCTTGCGCAGGGCAACTCTATACACCCATGTTCGGGTTAATTGCACAAAACTCGGAAGAAGCCTATCAATTGGCTTTTGACCATGCCTTGTTTGATATTGGTTACGCCAAGGATATCTCCGCACTGGTTTCGGCTATGACATTTGTTGCCATGCGTACACAGAGTATAGATTCCATAATTAATACGGCTACATTTGTAGACCCAAACGGCTTTCAAGACAGTAGGCTCGTAGGTAGAATTTCCTATTCCATTGTAGACGCCTCGGTCAAAAATGTATTGACTATAGGTCAATTAAAACTTCAGGACAGTTTGATCAACGCTTGTATTGTACCCAAAGGCTACATTGGCACTCAAGAAAATTGGCTAAAGCAGGAGCGGACGTATAGTTTTTTGGAAGAAAACCAGAAGGCCATCCCTTTTCATGCTGGTGAAATCTGGGAGATTTTAGTAACCGGACTTCAATTTGGAGGGGGCGATTTTGAAAAAACCATGCAATTTATAGTCAACTACGGTAGGGACAATGACACGGTTGCCGCCGTTGCGGGTATGATTTTGGGAGCACAAAAAGGCTATTCCAATCTACCTACCCACTTACGAACCGAAGTCCTAAAAGTGAATCAAGAAAACATGGGTATAGATTTACAGCAATTGGCACATGAACTGGCCGGCCAGCGCATAATGGACTAAGTAGTTTACCAAATCCTCTCAACAGCGCTTATTTCCAAGTCGTTGATTTCTAAGGTTTCATTGGATTCGTTTTTAATCACCAGCCGATTATATAAGTCATTGGGAAAAATTTGCGCGGTCATCACGTATTGTCCTTTGTTTAAAAAAACCTCGATGGAAGACCAATCAACCACTATTTTCACTTCAAAAGGATCTTCTGGCAAATCAACAACAGGCATTTTTTGGATGATTGTACCGAAATTCTCTTGAAAATCAACTTTTCCAGACTTGGACCTATCAATCATAAAATTGCCATCGGCATCAAAACCAAATTCAACCACTTCCCCTTTTTTATTACCAAGCTCCAGCAGAAATTCTGTTGAATTGGTCATAAAACTTATTTCAGATTGCCCTAACTTTTTGTTTTTGATTATTTCACTTCTTTTAGCAGCAACCTCCAGAGCTAATTTTTCGCTATTCTCAACATAGTTACCAAAAGATTTTACCGGGTAATTATATACCAAATAATCGTTCTTTATACCCTTCCGTAGACTCAGCTTTCTAGGCAAGGTCATGGCACTTCTCCAAGTTTTGGTAGGGGTTACTTGGGCATACATCCAGTTGCTCATCCATCCAATAAAAATCTTGTCATCATTAGGAGAATTACTATAGGTTACTCCTGCATAATTATCCGTTCCCCAATCTACCCATAAGTGTTCTTTCTGCTCTGTTGTAAAGGTTTTCCCATCAAATTCTCCAACAAAATACTGTGTACCGCTTCCTTGGTTGGGTGCCCCTGGATTTATACTAATAAGTAGCACCCATTTTTCCTCTTCACTCCCGTCCACCTTCATTTTAACTAAATCAGGACATTCCCAAACTCCGCCATGCGCCCCTTTATCCTTTCCAAAAGTTCCGGTGAGAGTCCACTCCTTTAAGTTAGATGAACTAAAAAACTGTGCGTGATCACCCGCTACTAAGGTCATAATCCATTGCCCCGTTTCCTCATGCCACATTACCTTTGGGTCTCTAAAATCCCTGATACCATCATTTGGAATTACCGGATTGCCATCATATTTCACCCAAGACTTTCCATCATCAGTACTATAGGCGATACCTTGGGTTTGAAATGTATTTCTCCCTTCTTTTTCACCAACAGGATCGTGATACGTAAAAATGGCCACCAATGGAGCCTCTCCTTTCTTTCCAAATCCAGAGGTATTGTCCTTATCAACCACGGCACTCCCGGAAAAAATGTATCCCAAGTCATCAGGGTACAAACCAATTGGTTGATGTTCCCATTTTATCAGATCCTTACTAATTGCATGCCCCCAATGCATTGGGCCCCAAACCGTACTATCCGGGTAATATTGATAGAAGAGGTGATAATCACCCTTATGGTAAACCATTCCGTTGGGGTCGTTCATCCACATATTTTCAGGTGAAAAATGGAATTGAGGCCTATATTTCTCCATGTAATATGAACTTAC
Source organism: Cytophaga sp. FL35 (assembly GCF_014349235.1). Lineage (GTDB taxonomy): Bacteria > Bacteroidota > Bacteroidia > Flavobacteriales > Flavobacteriaceae > Euzebyella. The sequence continues at coordinate 44,855 of NZ_JACSOH010000011.1, forward strand.
ATTTTTAGGCTTATCAACTAATTCCTTTTTTTCCTTCTTACATGAGGAAACACAAATACAAAAAAGAAAGACCGAAAAAATTAAAGTTCTAGCATCCATAGTTTTGTTTGTCAAATGTCCTGTAAAAAAATTGCCCTTCTAAAGTACTATCTTTACTTTTTAAATGGAACTAATGAAGCGATATTTACTTTTTTCTATTTTCATTTTAGTCTGCCTCAACGTATATGGTCAATCTAAAATTGACAAGGCCTTAAAAAGATGGAATAAGGAATCTGTACCCTATATTAAAGTTGAAGAATTAAAGAATAATACTTCTGCCGTACTGCTGGATACAAGAAAACGTGAGGAATTTGAAGTGAGTCATTTTGAGAATGCCATTTGGGTGGGGCACAACGACTTTCAAATTGACCAGGTTACAGAAAAAATCGTGAGCAAAGACCAAGAAATTGTGGTGTATTGTTCTATTGGGGTGCGATCGGAAAATATTGGAGAGAAGTTAATGAAGGCCGGATACACCAACGTACGAAATCTTTATGGAGGTATCTTCCAATGGAAAAATGACGGACTACCGGTATTTGACCAAAATGGAATTGAAACCCAAAAGGTACATGCATTTAATAAACAATGGGGCAAACTTTTAAAAAAAGGCGAAAAAGTCTTCGATGCGGCAACCGTAAGTAATTAACCATTGCTACTACTAAAACATAACCGGCATTTGGCCATACTAATGAATTCCTACAACAATTTATGTTGAATAGTTAAACTACTGATTTGAACACCAATAACTTACTGCTCATATTTACCCGAAATCCTGAACTAGGAAAGTGCAAAACTCGCTTGGCCGCTACCATTGGAGACCAAGCTGCTCTTAATATTTATAATTTTTTACTGGAGCACACCCATAACATTACCCACAAGCTTGCCTGTTATAAGCAAGTTTGGTATTCTGAGGATATTTGGGAAAATGATATATGGGATGCCACTTTCTTTGAAAAAAAATTACAGAAAGGTGAAACGTTAGGAGATAGAATGGCCCTTGCTTTTAAAAAGGGGTTTGCGGCAGGTTTTCATCGTATTGTCGTTATTGGGAGCGATATGTTCCATCTTGCGGCCAAAGATATTGACGATGCTTTTAATCATCTACTGGATAACGACTATGTTATTGGACCTGCCGAGGATGGCGGGTATTACTTGTTAGGAATGAACACCTACAATGAAGATATTTTTAAGAACAAGCAATGGGGAACCGATACTGTATTACAGAGCACCCTAAAAGATATTACCAATGACAGCTGCGTACTTCTAGAAGAACGGAATGATATAGATTTGTATGACGATATTAAGGATATAGATGCCTTTCAACCATTTTTAAAAAATCATAAGGAATGACACAAAAACAACTGGATGAATCTACCGCATATTTACAATCCAAGGGATTTGAGGCACCGGAAATAGGAATTGTTCTCGGTACAGGCCTAGGTAAGTTGGCCAACGAGATAGATGATGCCATTGAGGCCCATTACAACCATATTCCATTTTTTCCATTGGCAACCGTTGAATTCCATTCCGGTAAACTGATATACGGAACCCTTCAAAATAAAAAAGTAGTGGTCATGCAGGGCAGATTTCACCTTTATGAAGGCTATGATTTTTTAGATATTACCTACCCAATTAGGGTAATGCATCAACTTGGCATCAAGAAATTGTTTATTTCCAATGCAGCTGGAGCCATCAACCTAGATTACAGCAAGGGGGAACTTATGCTTATAGATGACCATATCAACCTTCAAGGAGGTTCGCCACTTGCCTTTAAAGGGGTTAGTAAATATGGAGACCGCTTTGTGGATATGGCGGAACCCTATGATGTGGACATGAAGGAAAAACTCCAGAAGATTGCAAAATCTGAAGGAATTGTTCTTAGATCTGGCGTCTATGCATCCGTGGTGGGCCCTCAACTGGAAACTAAAGCTGAATACCGAATGCTTAAGATTATAGGTGCCGATGCCGTTGGAATGAGCACAGTTCCCGAAGTAATTGTAGCCAACCATCTAAAACTACCTGTGGTGGCAGTTTCCGTACTAACGGATGAGTGCGACCCGAATAATTTAGCACCTGTAAATGTGCAGGAAATAATTGAGGTAGCTGGGAAGGCAGAGCCCAAAATGGTAAAATTGTTCCGAAGACTTATTGAAGAAATATAGCTATCTATTGCAGGCCATTTCATTTATATAAACCCTTGGCAACTAGTTGGAAATATCTATAATCATTCCTGTTTTAAACGAGGAAAAATACCTCGGCATTCTTTTAAACCATCTAAAAGAGTATACCGGGCAATCCTATGTCAAGGAAATTATTGTGGTTGATGGAGGCAGTACAGACCTGACCAAGAATGTAGCCTCCCAATATGAGGTGAAAATTCTGGACTCAGAAAAAGGTCGGGCCAAACAAATGAACTTGGGGGCCCAAAACGCTTCCGGAGCTATTTTATACTTCTTACATGCAGACACCCTTCCTCCTCCAGATTTTCCCACTAGAATCAAGGAAGCAATTTGCACAAAAACTGATTGTGGTTGTTTTCGAATGAAATTTGACCAAAGTAGCCCTATTCTTTCATTCTTTGCGTGGTTTACCAAATTGAACTTTCTGATCTGCCGTGGAGGGGACCAAACCCTATTCATAACTAAAGGTCTTTTTGAACAGCTGGATGGTTTTAATGAAGAGTTTATAATTTATGAGGACACCGAATTTATTTCCAGACTCTACAAAACCGGAAAGTTTCAGGTTTTAAATGCTTACGCCATCACCTCAGCGAGAAAATACCGACAAATAGGTATTGGAAGATTACAATACCATTTTGGCATTATACATTTGAAGAGGTTGTTGGGAGCTACACCAGAGGAACTATATCAGTATTACCAACAAAAAATCGCTCTTTAGGCCTATTTCTCGTAGTCAAGCAAAACTCCTTCAGAAATCCATTTGGCCAATGCCTGTCTATTATCCGGGTCCAAAATTCGGCGTTGGTCCTTCTTGTTTCGAATATTTCCAATCTCGATAAATGTCATGGCCGGATGTGTTTTTTTAACCATATATAACGATGAGCGATCCTCAAATGTTCCAGAATACACCCTGTTTGGCTGAAACTTCTCGTACTTTTTTTGAAAGGTAGTATGTATACTTTCAGATAGCTTTCTACCATTCTTGCTCTTTTCATGATGATAGAAAAAAACATCTATGTTTTGACCAATACTTCTACTGTCCACATGGGTAACGATGAGGCGTTGGTACTTTCCTTTATGTTCTTTATAAAGGTTATTCACTATATCTACCCGTTGCTTTAATCTATTCAATTGATTTAGGGGGATTATTTTATTGGGATAAGCCACCTCGTCACGATCAATTTCCAATACACGTTCATCACGTATACCATCATTTTCATCCCTTATAATGATATATACCATTGCTCCATGTGAAATCAATTCCTTTGCTAACCGTAAGGTAATATCATAGGCATACTCATCCTCAGCAATCATTTTACCTCCATAATTGGCCATAGCTCCGGGATCTGGTCCTCCATGCCCAGAAACCAAATAGTAGACCGTATTATTGAGTCGGTTACTCTTATTGACCACCAAGGAGTGCTTCTTACCAAAAATGGCGTATTCAGTCCCTTCAACCTTTTTTACTTCTTTGGAGGCATCCTCTAATTCCCCAACCACCTCAACAGCTTCAGCTCCTGGGGTAGGTATAAGATATTTCCTGCCCGCATATAAATGCACACTGTCCCTTAGATTATCAACGTTCATGGCGATAAAATCATCATAATGATCATAAGGGTCTACCCCTTGTTTACGCAACAATGACAGAATGCCATCCCCTTTTTTGGCCACAACGGTTGTTAGGGTATCTTGAGCCGCCATCATATTCACCATCATAAATGGGATAAGAAACAGTGGCCTATGAAATATAGCTATGGAGAGAAATCGATTCATTTTCAGGGTTTACCGTGATTTCAAGATCAAAAACAATGCCTAAAGTGTACTACAATACAAAATTATACATCCCGCCGTTAAATCTAAAAGCTTCCCTAAAATTTAGTTAACTATTTCATCAACAGGTATTTTTTAGAAATCTTTAGGGACATTTAATAATAGAATGGGATTGAACTATATTTTTCCATGAGTTTAATGTGTATGAAAACGCATATTTGAACGACTGACCCTAACCTAATACCGACTAATGGCTTATAAAACAATTCAAATCACTCTTCTACTAGGTTTTTTATTTTTTTCATGTAAAACCGATAGTAAATACACCTCCAAAAAAAAGGATACGAATATTTCCAAAATGGATGGCAGCACTATTTTAAGTAAGGCAGATAATCTGATAGTACAAGCCATAGACAAACACGGAGGTAAAAAGTACGATCAAGCGTATTACGGATTTACCTTTAGAGAAAAGGAATATACCTTTAAAAATGATGGTCCGCGGTTTATATACACCGTGAAAGAGGAAAAAGACGGAAACACCATAACCGATTCCCTGACCAACAATGGATTGGTGCGATATATCGGTTCCCGAAAAACGCAGTTAAGCGACAAGGACATTTTCAAATACAGCGAAGCCCTTAATTCAGTCATCTATTTCGCCACATTACCTTCCAAACTAAAGGACTCAGCGGTTAAAAGCACTTATTTGGGAGCGACCACCATCAAAAATGAACCCTATGAAATGGTTCAGGTAACTTTTGAGCAGCGGGGAGGTGGGGTAGATTTTGAAGACGTTTTTCTTTATTGGATACACTCCAAAAAGAAAACCATGGATTACCTGGCCTACGAATACCATACGAATGATGGCGGTGTACGTTTTAGAAGCGCATACAATACCAGAAATGTAGACGGAATTATTTTTCAGGATTATATTAATTATAAGGCCCCTTTAAAAACACCCCTAAATGAACTTTCTTCTATGTATGAAAAAGGGCAACTGAAGGAGCTCTCAAAAATAGAAACCAAAGATGTAGTAAATTTAGGTTCCTAAGAAGAAAGAAATGACCACGCTTGAAGTACTTAAAATGGGCAACCCAGGCCTAAGAACGGTTTGCAAAAAGGTAGTTGAGACAGACATTTGCTCAGATGAATTTCAAACGTTCCTTAAGGAAATGGTAAACACCATGCGCGAGAAGAACGGAGTGGGCATAGCGGCTCCGCAAGTAGGGGTATTAAAAAGGGTTTTTGCAATGGAGGTAACAGATAACTCCAGATATCCTGGTAGAGAATCTTATCCTTTGGTTACCATCATTAATCCGGAAATTAGAATTCTCTCCAATGACACTTTGGACAGTTGGGAAGGATGCCTTTCCATTCCGGGAATACGTGGACAATTAAAACGGGCAGAACATATTGAGCTTAGTGGCGTGGATTCTCGTGGAAATCTCTACAGGGAACAACTAACAGGTTTTCCGGCCATTGTGGCGCAACATGAGATGGATCATCTTAACGGTATTCTGTTTATTGACCGAATGACCGATTTAAAGACCTTAAGCTTTGAAGCGGAATTTGATCAATTCTGGAACAAGTAGTCATCAGAAATATTGACCAATCCCAAAAACAATTCCATTAGAAGCATCTTTGGTTATACCATAGCCATAATCAATTCTAAAGATTGCATTAAAAATACGCTTATGCATTAAGCGAAGGCCTACCCCGGGATAGACACGTAAATTTTCAGAATCCGTAAAATCACCAAAATCGCCACCAGGGTTTCTCCAAGTACCTGCATCCACAAAAAAGTTTCCCTGTAACACAAACCAGTTGACATCGATTAGGGTATGCCTATATTCCGTATTTAGGACAATGGCCGCCGTACCCCGGTCAATTCGGTTTCCAACCCCTCTCATGTTGAGATTATTGTCTACGGTAAAGGGTGCAAACGGGGTTTCAATATTGCTCGCCAGACCCAATCTGGCCCTACTGGCCCAATTTCCCCTATCTCCCCATCTTTCATAATAGACAAAATCATTAAAACCAATTAAAAACTCCGGTAGGTTATTATCCGTACTTCCTACATATTGAAAGTTGAGACTGCTTTTAAACCCCTTCAAGTATTGGTAATGGTACCTAACATTGTCATACTGATAAATGAGTTTCAGCAAATGTTTGTCTACATTTAATTCCTGCGGTACATTTGGATTGGTGGCTCCGGATAAATATTGGTAATCCTCCGTAAAGAAACTCCCCCCTAATTCAATTCTATTTTTAAAGTTGAACTCATGAAGGCCCATCACCTCAATCCCTTTATTTCCATATTTATAATTTGCAGTAGCATTATCAAAGAAAACGGGTTCTTGGGTAGAAAAGTCGTTATAAGCCACAGCAACGCCCCACTTAGGACCAAAAAGGTGAGGTGCTCGTAGTGACAGACCGTAAGAATTGAAGATATCGTGTTGATAGAAGGCCCCTACCGTAATATTTCTTCCAAAAGTATTGAATTCCTGAACCCCTATCCTAAAGGCAAATTTATCATTGGAGGAAGCAAAAAGATTGGCGAAGGGTATTAACGTAAAGTTCTCCTCTACCTTGTAAATGACCATATAACCGTCATCCTTTGTTTGTTCCACCTTAAAAGTGGTATTGGAAATAGATGGAAGCCTGATGAGTCGCGTTACGTCATCCTGTATAAGAAGCGAATCTAAGTAAGTTCCAGAATCGACTTTTAGAAGGTTTCTCAAAAAGGTGGTTTTGGTCCTTTTATTGCCTTCTATCTTAACGGTGTCAACAACATGTTCTTGGGCCCAAAGGCCAGAACAGAAACTATACAGAATTAAAAAAGGTACAAATCTTAAAGCCATACTCCCTTTCAACTAAGATAGGGCATAAGAGCAAAATTCCCCTCCTTAATTTTATTTATTTACAATGAAAGAAACTTCGGAAAATTGATTTACCCAATTGTCTTCACTTACTGATAATAAGGTGAAATTATAAGAGGAGTTCTCCTTCAATGCCGATGGTGTTCCCTTGGTAATATTAAGCACCACATTTTCCAGTTCATAAAACTGAAACAGTTTCTCGTACGTATAAGTTCCGGAAATAAGATCTCTATCGGCATTTGAAATGACCTGAAAATATATGGCCGAATCTGTGTAGGCACCATCTTCCCAAGTGAATTGAGGCATTTGAGGCATTTCGGAATCAATACGGATATTCTCTGGAAGATACTCCGTTGGTTTGGTTTTATGCTTTATTCTAATTGGGTTGGAAACATGGGTCTTCCCCGCTTCCTCAAAAGTGACCACCACCCATTTTTCTTCCATAAAGGCCACTTCAAACTTTGCTAAATATCCATTAAAAACATCGGCAACCGCTAAATGTAATTCGTAATAATTACTAAAATCATTCTTGTCTGCCGTGGCATTTTCAGTTTCAAAATACCTAAAATTGGTTGCACCCTCCCGAGGATAGAAAAATACACTCACCATGTCATCATTTTCATTGCTGGCGGCACAGGCAATAACATTTTCCAGAACCACGGAATCCCCATTTAAGGATTCTTGTAAATTGGACTCCCGATTGTCCATATCCGTTGAACAGGAAACTAAAACAAGAACAAAAAAGATAGAAATCAGACTATTTCTGTTGATATTCCCCATAAAATGATTTGATCACATTTTGTGCCGGCTTGTTTTGCGGCGTAAATCTATTGTCAGTGGCACCTCCGGATTCTTTATGATTTATGAACCATTTCCAAACGTACCCCCCAGCGAACCATTCTTCTGGCCAAAACTCCTCAAAAATAGCGGTGGTAGCATTGGCTTGCCCCTCCATATTCACGGGGTTTTCGTGACGGTCTACCAACCACGGTTTCCAAGCGGTTTGATGAGTGCTCCTATAACCAAATTCCGTAAAAAGCACAGGGCGTTCCATTTCTTCAGCTAAAGCTTTAATTTCAGGTTTGTGTCTCTGCCATCCTTCCCTACATTGGGCAACGGTTGGTGTTTCATGCTCACATAATGGAAAATAGGCGTCTATACCAATAAAATCCAATTCCTTCCAGAATGGGGTTCTCTTATATTCATCCCAATTGGCTGCATAAGTGAGTTTACCCTTGTATACATTCTTGATTTTTGGAATTAGCTTGGACCAAAAATCCGACCTGATGGTCACAAACTTTTCCAGCTCCGTTCCTATGCAAAAGATATCTACTTCTGCTTCGGCAGCTAGTTCCGCATAATTGAGGATAAACCGTTCGTAAGATTCCTCAAAAACCTGCCAGTCTTTCTCCGATTCCAATTCAAAAGAACCGGTAAACAATCCTCTCCAAATCCAAATTTGAGGCTTCAACATTACTTTGACCCCATTTTTATGCAGCATTTCAATATACTGCTTGGCTCCTTTACGGGTTTCGCCATGCCACTGCCGATCGGTATCGAAAATAATTTCAGGTTCTTCCGCATTCCTTATAAACCCAAAGGGCATAATGGCCGCATGGTTGGCATGGATATTCAGCACTTCTTGCACATGGGATTGTGCCACCTCTTCCCTAGAGGCCACAAAACTGATCCCGTTGATTTTTTCAGCACTTTGGCTGGAACACGAAAACTGCAAAAAGCATAGAAATAATAGGCCAAGTAGTCTCATAAACCTTAAATCAAGGCCCCTAAAATACAGTATTTCTAATTACTTGCTTAAAATAACGCTCTTAAGCCAAAACTATAGGTCTCTCCCAAGCCTTGAAAACTATGCCCTCTCACAAAATTGTTATAGGAAACCTCAACATTAAGAGCCTTGGTCAGTTGATATTTCCCACCAAACCCCAAAGCCGTATAATTCTGAGAAAAATTATTACCATTAGCATCCGGATTATCATATCCTATAAAAAATGACTGCTGGGCATTGATAAAAACGGTAGATTTATCCGAAGGAAAATAGCTTAGAAAAACACTCAGGGGAACCACCATACTATTATTGGCAAATCGTTCGCCAATATTATCTTCCGAGGCATTGGCAGAGGCCCTCTTTTCTCCAAAATTGAAGCCCAAATCGGCTTCTGTAAATAATTGCCATTTATTGTTGCCAAATGTTTTGTCGTAAAAGAACTTGGTTTCCCAAAAATAACTTCGTTTGTCCAAGTAAGGAGCACTGGCGACATCTTTAAAAACCGGAATGAAAACAGAGCTTGTAAAGGAGAAATTTCCAATATTGGCAAATGGTTGCACTCTAATGGAAGGGGCAATAGTGGTTAGACCACTACGCGCATCCGTTTCATTGTCCTCAAATTTAAAAGCCTCCAAGGCTTTAGCCCCATTGTAGGTATTGGCCCTTACCTGAAAGACAAAACCAACATTAATTCTTGAACTATTGCTTATCCCAGTATAAATTTCGGTGGTATTTGTAAAAAAGGTTTGCCGTGGTATATCTACTTTTTCACTACCCTCTAAAGTTTGTTTTGTCTGCGTATACAGACCATTGAAAAACTTAATATCCCATTGTCCTTTTTTTAAAAGTTTGGAGGGTGTATAGGTTTGAATATTGCTTTTAGGCTGCCTATCACCATTTTCATCTTCTTGCGAATAGGCAATAAGACACCCCAACAAAATAATGGGGACCAAGATTTTGTTAAGATTATTTTTCATACAACTTTGGTTTATTTGGAATATTTAATTTGTTTTATTCAACGTCCAGTCATACGGATAGTAGGACAACTTGGCATTTTTAGGCAATTTTTCCGTTCTATAGCTGTCTATAAACCCTTGCAGGGTTTGACCATCCCTGGTAAAATCTTCCGTGTACCATTCAAATATTTGGGAAATTTTGACCTTGTTTTTATTGATTCGGATAAACGCTTCGTCATTTAAGGCCCTCTCAGTTTGCTTTTGCAGTTGTTGCTCCAAGTTTTGGGGGGTATAGGCATTTGCAATTATGGGCGGACATCCTAAACCGGCACAGACCAAAACAAAATGGAACCTGGGCTCGTTTGGAAATTTGGCACGTAATAAAACATTCTCAATCTCATTTAAGGTACGTTTTTGGCCTCCCACCTCATGTATGGTCTCATCAAAAAACCCATTAATATCCAAGGGGGACTTAACCGGATAGTTTTCTACAATACCCGCTATCACCAATAAATTGTATGTATTGATCCAAAAGGATTTATATTCCTTTGGATTTTCAACGCCTACCCTAACTTCCTTGGCCAGATTTAATATCTCTTTTAAATCTGTGGTATTGCGTTTAATATTCTGATAGTCCACCCTACCCTCTTTTACATGTGCTTGAAAAAAGGCGTTGGACCTATGAAAAAATTGATCCAAAGTACCTTGACCATAATTGGAGAAGGAAATACTCATCAGAAGAAAAAGAATAAAGTTTTTCATATGTATTGGTTTAGTTTTCAATGGGTCGTAACATTTTTCGCAATCTTACCTGTGAACAGGACAATTCGACCAAAGGAGGGAAAAAGCCCTTGTATCACAAACAAATACAAGGGCACAGCATCAACTAACACTATTGAGCCATTCTCATAGGGGAAAGCGTACTAAAAGAGTATGTAAACCCTACATTGAAAAAGTTGGTATCCCCAATATTTCTACCATTTAAGACTGTTCCGTAGCCTGCACTCAACCCTAATCCCGAGACCACAGGAACATAGGCAGAAAACCCAAAACGAGTATAGTCTACTTTTGTTTCAGGGAAATTACCTGCAAAACCTGGCCCCATGATATCTACCCCATCAGAAGAAGTAGATTGATGGTCCAACCAAGCTTCTCCATAAAATTTAGCAGATGCATATCCTAATTTAAAGCTTCCCAAAAAGCCATTGGGGACATCATAATCTACTCCATTGTTTACGTTAAAATCATCATCGGTCTTTCCTCTAAGACTATAACCGAGAACAACGGTCGTAAAAAATCCTTTGTTAAAAATAAATGTCCGCCTAGGTGTAAATTCGTTTTAAAGGCCCCATTACCGATAGCGAGAATACTGTTGGATTCATATCCAGTTGGAATATCAAAACCAAGGGCGGTAATTCCATCCAATCGGCCTCCTGCAAAAGAAGCACTAAAAGGCCTGTATTTTGCCGCTATGGAAAAATCCTGAAAGCCAGATTCCTCTGTATTTCCACTTATTGGGTCAGGAGCACCCTCACCCTTAGCTGAAATGTATGGGGCATTGACAATTACTGTAAAGGAATCGCTCAATCCATATTTCCCATAAAGACCAAAAATATTTTGGGTTATTTTCTCATGAGCAGGAACAGGCCCTGTTTTTTCTTCGCCAACATAAAATTCATCATAGGAAGTTCCGGTATATGAGGCCGTAATGGATATATCTCCCTTTGGGCTGTAGAATCCGTCAATAAGGCCCTGGGCATTTAGAGATGGAGTCAAAATCACCATTGCTATAATTGGGACAATACCTACTAAAAAATTTGCTTTCTGTTTTTTCATCTTCAAGATTTAAGGGGTTAGAATTAAGTTTTGAAAATGATTCTTAGTGAGTTGTGAAGATTTTATAAAGTCTACCTATGGTCTCATATAGGTCAGAAATTCCTTAAAAAAGTAATCTTCTTTGCTATAGCATATACGACCCTAAATTTTCATTTTCACAGCAAATAAAAACGTAACTTATCACAATTCTATAACAGAAAACACACAATTATATCCTTATTTAAAAAATCTACAAATTAGATTTCTGTGGTAAGATTTTGAATTGTTTCCGACTCAAACCAAATAAAATACATCAAATAGCGATGGAGAAAATAGTCATTATAGGAAATGGTATTGCCGGGGTTACGGCAGCCAGACACATTAGAAAGTTATCGGACAAAGAAATTACAATCATTTCTGCCGAGACGGATTATTTCTTCTCTAGAACAGCTTTGATGTACGTCTATATGGGACACATGAAATTTGAACATACCCAACCTTATGAAAATTGGTTTTGGAAGAAAAACAGAATCAATCTTATAAAAGGGTATGTGGAAAAAGTGAATCCAAAAGAACAATTGCTACAACTGCAAAATGGACAAGAAATACCCTATGATCAATTGATCTTAGCAACGGGATCGAAACCCAATAAATTCGGATGGCCAGGGCAAGATTTAAAAGGTGTTCAAGGATTGGTATCCAAACAGGATTTAGATGCTCTGGAGGCAAACGCCCCTAATAACAAAGTGTGTAAAAGGGCGGTGGTAGTCGGGGGAGGCCTTATAGGCATCGAACTATGCGAAATGCTTCGTTCAAGAGAAATACCTGTCACCTTTATTGTTAGGGAAAGCAGTTTTTGGAACGGTGTTTTACCCAACGGCGAATCGCAATTGATCAATGAACATATTAAAGAGCATCATATCGACCTTCGGTTGGGCATGAACCTAGGTGAAATACATGGCGACGAAAACGGAAAGGTCGAAGCCATCACTATTAAAGAGACCGGCGAGGTTATCGATTGTCAGATGGTAGGTCTTACCGCAGGTGTTACCCCCAATATCAATTTCCTTAAAGATTCTGGAATTGAATTGGGCAAGGGCATCAAAGTGAACAGATTTTTAGAGACCAATTTCCCGAATATTTTTGCGATCGGTGACTGTGCCGAACAGCATGAAGCTATTGGAAACCGCAGACCTATAGAGGCAGTTTGGTATACCGGTAGAATGATGGGCGAAACTGTTGCCCAAACCATTTGCGGAAATAAGACCAAATACAATCCCGGTCACTGGTTCAACTCCGCCAAGTTTTTAGATGTAGAGTACCAAACCTATGGTTGGGTATTTAGTGAACGTAATAAAAAAGAGTATGAAAAGCACTTTCATTGGCGGCATCCAGAAGAAAAAGTATGCATTACCATGGCCTACCACGCCGACACCGGTAAATTTTTGGGTTTAAATACCTTTGGCATAAGAATGCGTCATGAAGTATTTGACCGTTGGCTGACCGAAGAGTGTAGTGCGGACTATGTATTAGAACACCTAAAGGATGCCAATTTTGACCCTGAGTTCTACAAAGCTTACGAAAATCTTATCGTAGCTAAATATAATACCGACACAGGAAGTCACATCCAAACCAAGAAAAAGAGCTGGAAAAGAATTTTAAGCCTTGGCGCCTAAAACCAAACACTTACAAATTGCATTATGAACAATACAGCAGATAGAAGTATGGCCTTAACAGGCGAACCTCCAAAGGCCCTGAACTTACAACAGAAACTTGCCACCCTATTCGGTATGACCGGAATGGGTATCTTGGTTCTAGCTCTTATGAATATCAATTTCGAGAACCGAGCCCTTTGGCTTACCCTTTCATTACTGGCGATTAGCGGAGGTATTGTTTGGTTCTCCTATGCCGCATATGCGAATACACAACCTGGCATTAAAAACGACGGGGTTATGTTCAAATCCATTTCAAGTCGTGGTTTTTGGGGCTGGATTGCAGGTATTGCGCTCACAGGTTTTTACATTGTACTTTATTTTTATCCACAGTACTTGGGCCTTACAAAAGAGGGAGATAACACCGGCCTTATTGCTCTTTTTGACCCCTTGAGCAAATTATTGAGTGGCAACCCTGCCAGCCAATGGTTTGTTTATGGCACGCTTTACACGGTGGCCATTCTTGCATTCGGAATCAAGTTTTTGTACAAGTACCGCCATAACGCCTATGAAAGGCTGCGCACCATTAGCGTTATGTTCTTTCAGACCGCTTTCGCTTTTTTGATTCCTGAATTAATGGCAAGACTAAATGGAGAAGGCTTTTCCCTACCCTATTACGATCTAAAGAATATTTGGCCCCTTAATTATTATAATTTTGAACGCTATCGGGTGAATAGTTTTATCGATGCAGGCGATATTGGCCTGGCACTATTGATTTTTGGAATTCTTTCCATCTTTGTCATCACACCCATTCTCACCTATAAGTACGGGAAACGTTGGTATTGCTCATGGGTTTGTGGCTGCGGCGGATTAGCAGAAACGGCAGGAGACTCCTTTAGGCAACTAAGTGATAAAAGTCTTTTTGCTTGGCGGGTCGAAAGGTGGGTCGTACACAGTGTAGTAGTGTTCGTAACCCTTATGACCACGGCCGTAATTTATTCCTACCTAGGTAACGACACCAGCAAATACTGGTTAACAAAAACAACTTTCTTAATAGGTGTAGCCACTTTTTTAACGGCCATTTTCGCTTGGGTGATGATATACAAAAGAGAGCAACTGAAAAAAGATGCCACCTACGGGGCTATTGGTTATTTTGTAATCATAATTGCCTTAATCGGTATACATTTTTTCAGTGGAGATGGCAATGTGTTTCTATTTAAATCTGAAGCCTTGAGAAAAACCTATTCCTTTTTAATAGGAAGTATTTTTTCGGGTGTGATCGGAACCGGATTCTATCCCATTTTTGGAAATAGGGTATGGTGCCGCTTTGGTTGTCCCATGGCCGCCATCCTGGGCTTTCAACAACGCCTTTTTTCAAAATTTAGAATAACCACCAATGGTGGACAATGTATATCATGCGGTAATTGTTCCACCTATTGTGAAATGGGTATTGATGTTAGAGCCTACGCACAAAAAGGACAAAATATCGTTCGCTCCAGTTGTGTGGGCTGCGGTATCTGTTCTGCGGTGTGCCCTCGTGGCGTGCTTAAATTGGAGAATGGCCCTGCCAAAGGTAGAATCAACAGCCAAGATGTTCTTTTGGGCAATGATGTTGACCTAATGCAATTGGTAAATGAAAATAAATAATCATGTTTAAGAAGGTTTTATTTATTGGGATATCGTTTTTCCTGGTTTGTTCATTTCAGAGTTCTTCTGACGCCATCTACACCAGAACCTTTTTTGCTTCGGGAGAAATAAAATCGGAAGGCTGGTCGTCAAATGGTTTAAAAACCAATTATTGGAAAAACTATTTCCAGAATGGAAAAATAGCTTCAGAAGGTCATTATGAAAACAATAAAAAAACCAAATATTGGAAGTTTTTTAATGAGGACGGGCAATTAGTAAAGGAAGGTCACTACGCAGAAGGAAAGAAATATAAATGGTGGTTATTCTATGATCAAGCCGGGCATATCAATCACAAATGCCAATTAATGAACGGTAAGAAGAACGGCTACTGTTTAAAATACAAGAACCAAAAACTAACGTCCGCGGAAAAATACAAGAACGGCCAAAAAATTAAGGAATGGTTTAGCTTTGCCAGCTTCAAAAGGGACAACAATCTTGCAGATTTAAATTAATGGATCACAATTTTCAAAATCCACCGGACATAAAAGTAATTATACCTGCTTTTAATGAAGCAGAATCAATCCAAGAGGTGATAAAAGAAATTCCGGAAATAGTTTCCGAAGTTATTGTGGTAAACAACAACTCTTCGGATAAAACAGAAGCCAATGCTAAAGCTGCAGGCGCTACCGTTTTATCGGAAAAAAGAAAGGGGTATGGTTATGCTTGCTTAAAAGGAATGGATTATGTGGCGTCGCAATCCAAAACACCCGATATTATCGTATTTCTCGACGGAGACTATTCAGACTATCCAGAGGAATTGACTAAATTGGTGGAACCCATATTATTACAAAATTTAGACTTTGTAATTGGAGCACGAGTTAAACGACTTAGAGAAGAAGGAAGCATGACTCCACAGCAAATTTTTGGTAATTGGCTGGCTACATTTTTAATGAAATTGCTTTTTGGGGCAACATTTACCGATTTAGGTCCGTTTAGGGCTATAACTTACCCTAAGTTATTGTCTTTGAACATGGAAGACAAAACTTATGGTTGGACAGTGGAAATGCAGCTAAAGGCACTTAAAAAGAAATTGGCATATACCGAAGTACCAGTACGTTACAAAAAAAGAATTGGTGTCTCTAAAGTATCAGGAACCGTAAAAGGTAGTATATTTGCGGGCATAAAAATATTAGGTTGGATTTTCAAATACAGCATAAAATAAGTCTATGGGATTAGTCATCTCTTATATCATCTTAGCCATCTATAGCGTTGCGCTTTTATTGATATTTTTCTACAGCTTGGCACAATTGAATCTACTGGTCAACTATTTGGGCCACAAGAGACAAAACCAGACGGCTCCAAAATTCAATCTCCTAGATGCAAAGGAAATTCCGCATGTTACCATACAACTTCCCGTGTATAACGAAGAGTATGTTATGGGTAGACTTTTGGAAAATATTTCAAAAATTGAATACCCAAAAAGTAAACTTGAAATTCAAGTACTCGATGATTCTACAGACGAATCGGTGGTAGAAACCGCTGCCAAGGTAGAGGAGCTTAAAAAATCGGGACTTGATATAAAGCATATTAGAAGAACCAACAGAAAGGGCTTCAAAGCAGGTGCTTTAAAAGAAGGACTGGAAATTGCCAAAGGAGAATTCATTGCCATTTTTGATGCCGATTTTATGCCTTCTGGCGACTGGCTTAAAAAAACGGTCATTTATTTTAAAGATCCCGAAATTGGCGTGGTCCAAACTCGTTGGGGGCATATTAACCGTGAGTACTCAACCCTTACAAGAATTCAAGCTTTTGCCTTGGACGCCCACTTTACTTTGGAGCAAGTAGGCAGGAATGCTAAAGGCCATTTTATCAACTTCAACGGTACCGCCGGTATTTGGAGAAAAGAATGCATACTTGATGCCGGTAACTGGGAAGGTGATACCTTGACCGAAGACCTTGATTTGAGCTACCGCGCGCAATTGAAAAATTGGAAATTCAAGTATCTGGAAGATGTAGAAACTCCTGCAGAACTTCCTGTGGTTATCAGTGCAGCTCGTTCGCAACAGTTCCGCTGGAACAAAGGCGGTGCGGAAAATTTCAGAAAATCCGTCATGAGCGTCATTAGCGCCAAAAACATTTCGTTCAAGACCAAATTTCATGGTGTCATGCACTTATTAAACAGTTCAATGTTCCTATGTGTGTTCTTGGTTTCTATATTGAGTATCCCTGCAATGTACATTAAAGCACTATATCCGCAATTCGATATTGTTTTTAACCTTTTGAGCTTTTTCGTACTTAGTACTATAATCTTATTTATTTGTTATTGGTTTACCTACAAAAGCATACAGGGCAGTAGCTTTGATAATTTTGTAGACTACATCAAGCTATTCTTTACCTTTTTCTCCGTTGCATTGGGCTTTTCATTGCATAATTCCATTGCTGTTTTAGAAGGCCATATTGGCAAGAGAAGTGAATTTGTGCGTACCCCAAAATTCAATTTGAACAACCTAACGGATTCATGGAAAGGCAATAAATACCTAACCAAAAAGCTCTCTCCTAACATGATTTTTGAGGCCTTGTTAATGTGCTATTTCCTATTTGGCATGTACAGTGCCATTCCGTTAAATGATTTTGGTTTGTTTCCATTTCACTTCATGTTATTCCTTGGTTTCGGTTTTGTTTTTACCAAGTCTTTGACGGCCAGAGCTTAATTGCAAAAGATTTAGGGTGCTAAAAAATTTGATAAGCAATTTCATCTATTTTTAGTATTTTTTCGGTTGCAACCAAACTCAGCTTTTGATGTCCAACCCTTTAATACGATACTGGAAACTACATAAGATACCCATCTTGCTTGCTTTGCTAAGCTGCATTTTCTATTATGTTTTTGCCTATCAATTAATTCGAACGGATTTTGTAAAGCTCATTACTCTTTTTGCAGCTTTATTCTTTATATGCCTAAGGTTGGTTCGCTTTGAAAAATGGAACCTTAGGTTTTTGGCCGTCTGTGGGGTTATTTTCCGCTTGATTTTTTTAATGTCAGAACCCAATCTTTCGCAAGACTATTTTCGTTTCATTTGGGATGGCCATCTCGTTTCACAATTTCAAAACCCTTACCTGTTATCACCGGATGTTCTAATAGAACAGAGCTCAAAACTTATTCCCAATGCAGAACTACTCCATCAAAATATGGGAGACTTGAGTGCCAAACATTACAGCAACTACCCACCGGTGAATCAGTTGTTTTTTGCTCTTGCCGCATTTTTTGGAGGACAGAGTATTTTCAATTCCATTTTGTTCATGCGCCTAAGTATTATTTTGGCGGATTTGGGTATTCTCTACTTCGGAAGAAAATTATTAAAGAACCTTAACCAATCACCTCACCTGATATTTTGGTACTTTCTAAATCCTTTGGTGATTATTGAACTCACGGGAAATTTACATTTTGAAGGAGTTATGCTCTTCTTTTTTGTATGGGCCTTGTATCTGATTTCTATAAAGAAGTGGATGGTAGCCGCCCTACCGTACGCCTTTTCGATATGTGTAAAATTGGTTCCCTTACTTTTTCTGCCACTTTTCCTTAAATATTTCGGCATAAAGAAAAGTGCCCTATTCTATACACTGATCGTAATGATATGTATTCTGTTGTTCATTCCGTTTTATTCAAGCGAATTCATCAGCAACTATAGTGAAACCGTAGGATTATGGTTTTCTAACTTTGAATTCAACGCCGGTATTTATAATCTTGTCAAGTATACGGCCGTTCAATTGGACGCCAAACCATGGGAGCTTATTAAAACCTACGGCACCATTACCCAGGTTCTTACGGTTCTAGTGATTTTAGCCCTAACGTTTCTCCGTAAAAACGAAAAACTTCCTGTATTGGCCGGTTCAATGCTATGGGCATTGAGTTTCTATTACTTTATAACTCCCACGGTTCACCCTTGGTACATCATTTTTCCCGTTCTGCTATGTTTATTTACCGAATACCGATTCCCCATAATTTGGTCAGCAGCGGCAACTCTTAGTTATTTCGCGTATTCCATGGCTGATTTTCAGGAAAATATGTGGTTATTGACCCTTGAATATTTTTGCGTATTTGGATTTATGCTTTACGAGATTGTTAAATTAGGTAAGCTCAAATTAATTTTTCGTAATAATTAATACAGAATTGTTGTGTTTTAAATGTAAACATGTACATTTGAATCACGATGAAAGTACCACAAGACATATTTATTCAAATGAGCAGTAGTGCTCCGGTACGTCCGTTTCGCATCCGTCGTCGCCCGTAAGGGTGCATTTCTATCATGGGATTAGGTGAGTCCATTCCCGCAACTTCAACAAATATTTTTTTTCAATTTAACTGCCAGATATAGATTTTGGTTGTAAGCCTATTTATTTTCCCCCAAGGAATAAGCCTGTAACCCTAACCAATAAATAAAAACCAATGGCGACAAATAGTACTCTAAAATGGAAATCGATTTGAAAGACAAAATAGAAACTGTAGAAGAGCGTGCCTCAACATTTTGTGAGGAAAACGGCATAGAGGTCGTTTTTACCCACGAAATGTCTACGGAACAAATGGAAGAGATTTCAAAAAGAACGGAGAAATATCCAAACATGTACAACGCCAGTTTACAAACTTTGGAAAACAGACTCAAGAACGGGTGCTTTCTATTGATGAAAGACGAGCAAATACTGGGGCACATTTTTGCGCACAAGCACGTGGTAGACAAATATGCTGTTTTTGAACGGTCCTCTTTATGGGTGCATCCAGATTACCGGACCCATAATCTAGGTTTCTTACTAATGCATAACCTTACGGCCAAATACACCTCTGACTTTGTAATCTCCATTGCGCAGGAACCAAGGGTACACCACAACAATGAACTTTTGGGCATGAAAAGGATTCCATTGTCAGAACTATCTCCTGTATTGATAGAAGCGTTGGAAAAACTTGGGAAATTAAGGGACGAAGTAAAATACAGGTATTACGTAAATCCCCATTTTGAAAAGAAAATTCATCAGTTCAATAAAATATTGAACAACCAGAAAAATAAAAATTTAAGTTAGAAAGCGATTATAAAATGAAGAAATTAGTTTTAGCCTACAGCGGCGGATTAGACACCTCTTATTGTGCCAAATACCTGTCAAAAGAAAAAGGATTTGATGTACATGCCGTAAGCGTAAACACCGGGGGATTCTCCAAAGAAGAAATTGCAGAAATTGAGAAAAAAGCATTGGAACTAGGGGCAAGCTCCTATGTTTCCATTGATGCAGTGGAGACCTTTTATACCAAAGTGGTAAAATACCTCATCTTTGGCAATGTACTTAAAAACAACACTTATCCACTTTCCGTAAGTGCCGAAAGGATTGTACAGGCTATTGAAATCGTTCACTACGCTAAAAAAATAGGCGCCAATTATATTGCCCATGGTAGTACGGGTGCCGGAAACGATCAGGTGAGATTTGATATGATTTTCCAAATCATTGCCCCGGAAATTGAAATTATCACTCCCATTAGGGACAACAAACTGGCGAGGGAAGAAGAAATTAAGTACCTACAAGAGAACGGTGTTGACTATTCATGGGAAAAAGCCAAATACTCTATCAATAGGGGACTTTGGGGCACATCTGTTGGTGGCGAAGAGACCCTAACTTCAGAAAAGCCCTTACCTGACTCAGCTTATCCTAGTCAATTACAGGAAAAAGAGCCTCAAGAAGTAAAATTGACCTTTGAAAAAGGCGAATTGGTGGCTATAGATGGAGAAAAAGATTCTCCCGTCAACAATATCATAAAATTAGATGCCATGGCCAGTAAATTTGCCATTGGCCGTGATATACACGTTGGCGATACCATTATAGGAATAAAAGGTAGAGTTGGATTTGAAGCTCCTGCATCGCTCATCATTATCAAAGCCCACCATTTGTTGGAAAAGCACACCTTGACCAAATGGCAACAGTTTCAGAAAGAACAGCAGGGCAATTTCTATGGCATGCTCTTACATGAAGGAAATTATTTGGATGCTGTTATGAGAAACATCGAAGTTTTCTTGACGGACACCCAAAAAACTGTTTCAGGAGATGTATTTGTTGGGTTGTACCCCTTTCAATTTAGACTAAGCGGAATTTCTTCTAAACACGACCTCATGAATGCCTCCTTTGGCAGCTACGGGGAAATGAACAAAGGTTGGTCTGCAGATGATGCCAAGGGCTTCATTAAAATCCTTTCCAACTCGGGCAAAATTTATAACCACGTAAACCCAAGTGATGATTAAGGCAGGAATAATTGGTGGTTCGGGGTATACGGGTGGTGAATTGATCAGAATACTTTTGAACCATCCGCAAGCGGAAATCGATTTTGTTTTCAGCACGACCAGAGCAGGTAAAAAACTGACCACTGCGCACCCAGACCTCTTGGGAACTACCGATATGGAATTCACCGGAAAAGTAAATCCTGAGGTGGATGTAGTTTTTCTTTGTTTGGGACATGGTAATTCTGGGCGATTTCTAGAAGATCATCAATTTTCAGGTAATACCAAGATTGTTGATTTGAGCAATGAGTTCCGTTTGGAAAACGATTCGGTTTTTCAAGGCAACCAGTATGTTTATGGACTTCCGGAGTTAAGAAAAACAGAAATAGAAAAGGCAAATTACATTGCCAATCCCGGTTGCTTTGCAACGGCCATTCAATTGGCCTTGCTTCCTTTGGCAAAAGCAAGCAAACTACATAACGAAGTACATGTAAATGCAGTAACCGGAAGTACCGGTGCCGGAGTAAGTCCATCGTCAACTTCCCATTTTAGCTGGAGAAACAACAATGTAAGCTGGTACAAGCCTTTTACCCATCAGCATTTGGGTGAAATCAACGAAAGTTTACATTCCCTACAAAAGAACAGTGGAGAGTTGTTTTTCCTCCCTAATCGGGGAAATTTCACTCGGGGTATTTTGGCAACGGCCTATACAAAGTATGATGGCAGCCTTGAGGAAGCCATTGCCCTATATGAAGATTTTTATGCCGATGCACTTTTTACTCAAATTGCAGAAGAACCCATCAACCTAAAGCAGGTCGTGAACACCAACCAGTGTCACATTCATTTACATAAACACAACGATACGCTGTTGGTAACTTCGGCCATTGACAATTTGTTAAAAGGAGCTTCAGGACAGGCCGTTCAGAATATGAACTTATTGTTTGGGCAAGAAGAAGGTGCCGGATTGAACTTAAAGGCGGGAGTGTTTTAGGAGTTGTTAGGATGGAGTTAGGACGTAGGCAGTAGGACATAGGAAATAGGTCAAAATACTTAATCAGCTAACCTTCAACTAATCCCTATCAACGAGCAACGAACAACCATTAACGAAGAAAGAGCAACCATTAACGAAGAAAGAGCAGCCATGAAAATAGCCATTATAGGGGTAGGTAATTTGGGGCTATCCATAGCCAAAGGAATACTGAATTCCAAAGGAACCACCAGTTTGTATTTGACCAAACGCAACTTGGATGAAATTAGGGAATATGACGCCCATGATATTGTAAGTCTAACCACGGATAACCGAGAAGCGGTAAAAAATTCGGACATTCTAATTTTGGCGGTTCAGCCCAGTCAGCTAGAAGACCTATTGAATGGTTTTAAGGATTTGCTGACCGAAGACCACGTGATCATTTCCACCATTACAGGCTATAGCATTGAGAACATGGAAGAAATCTTAGGCAGCAACCACCACATCATCAGGAGCATGCCCAACACCGCCATTTCCGTGGGCCAGTCAATGACCTGTATTTGCAGCAATAAAAAAGGAGAAGCAAAATTGGAATTGGCAAAATCTATTTTCAATCAAATGGGACACTCGATGGTCATCCCTGAAAATCAAATGCAAGCAGCTACGGTTATCTGTGCGAGCGGAATCGCTTTCTGGATGCGCTTGATACGTGCTACCACACAAGGCGCGATTCAACTGGGTTTTGATGCCAAGGAGGCACAAGAACTGGCCATGCATACCTGTAGCGGTGCCGCAAATTTACTGATCGAGTCCAGTAGTCACCCTGAGGAAGAAATTGACAAAGTAACGACTCCAAAAGGTTGTACTATTCAAGGTTTGAACGAGATGGAACATCAAGGATTAAGCTCCTCGCTTATTCAGGGAATTGTAGCCTCATACAATAAAATCAGCAGAATTAAAGAAAATCAGCTTTAGCCCAAATTAGGACAGAAAATGAAATTATTTGACGTATATCCACTTTACGATGTTACTCCGGTAAAGGCCGAGGGCATAGTAGTTACCGATGACAAAGGCATATCGTATCTCGATTTTTACGGAGGCCATGCGGTTATCTCTATTGGTCATTCGCACCCACATTATGTAAAGCGAATTAAAGACCAGTTAGATAAAATAGGTTTTTATAGCAACTCGGTTCAAAATCCGTTACAAGAAGAACTGGCTGGTAAATTAGGTAGGCTTTCCAATTGTAAAGATTACAATTTGTTTATGTGCAACTCTGGGGCCGAGGCCAATGAGAATGCACTAAAGCTTGCCTCTTTTCACACAGGTAAATCGCGAGTGGTTTCCTTTAAAAACAGTTTCCACGGAAGAACATCTGCGGCTGTAGCAGCTACCGATAACCCAAAAATCAATGCACCTATTAACCAACAACAGAAAGTCACCTTTTTAGATTTTGGTGATTTGGATGCCTTAGAGACTGAACTTTCAAAAGGCGATGTATGTGCGGTAATTTTAGAAGCCATTCAAGGGGTTGGGGGATTGGATGAACCTACCACTGATTTCTATCAAAAAATAGCGGAAGCCTGTAAGAACAATAAAGTAGTATTGATTGCCGATGAAGTTCAATGCGGCTTTGGGAGAAGCGGAAAATTTTTCGCCTTTCAACATCACGGTATTCAACCTGATATTATTTCCATTGCGAAGGGAATGGCCAATGGTTTTCCTGTAGGTGGTATTCTCATTCACGAAAAAATAGAGGCCTATTACGGTCTATTGGGTACCACTTTTGGCGGCAACCATTTGGCCTGTGCCGCAACTCTGGCAGTTTTGGAAGTTTTAGAAAACGAGAACCTTATATCTAACGCAGCCAAACTGGAGGACTATTTCAGGACGAAGGCTGCTGAAATTCCACAGGTAAAAAAAGTGAAGGGAAGAGGCTTAATGCTAGGGTTGGAATTTGATTTTGAAGTGGCCGAGTTAAGAAAAAAGCTGATTCACAACCAACACCTGTTCACAGGTGGCGCAAAAGACAAACATGTATTAAGGATACTTCCTGCCCTAAATATTTCAGAAGGTCATATAGACACCCTTTTTGAGGCTCTTAAAAAAGAACTGGCATGAACCTATTGTTAAGTTTAAAACAGCGAAATGCGGTACTCTTGAGTATGGCAAAATATCTTGATGAAGAAAGAGAGGCCATCCTTTTGGCCAACAAGCAAGATATGGAAGGTTATAAAGGTGGCGATTTGGCAATGCACGACCGATTAAAGGTAGACGAAGCTAAAATTGACGGAATGATCCTTTCGTTGAATCAATTGGCAAATGCCGAGGACCCCTTGGGTATTGAGCGTTTTAACTTCACCCATGAAAATGGCATGCGCGTAAGTAACAAAACAGCCCCCTTTGGCACCATATTGATTATTTATGAATCAAGACCGGATGTGACTATTGAAGCAGCTGGAATCGCTTTTAAATCAGGGAATAAAATTTTATTGAAAGGGGGTAAAGAATCGCTCAACAGCAATCTATTATTGGTTCAACTTTGGCACAAAGCCTTGGAAGCTAATGATACCACTAGAGAATGGGTTGGGTATTTAGAATTTAACCGTACCCAAACCCAAGAATTTTTGGAGAACCCAACGGAAAAGGTCGATTTGATTGTGCCTCGCGGTGGCGAAAAACTAATTGCTTTCGTTAAGCAACACGCCACCTGCCCCGTAATCGTAAGCGGAAGGGGAAACAACTTTGTATATGTAGATTCTGATGCGGATGTAGATATGGCAATTGATATTATCATCAATGCGAAAACGGCCAAGATTTCAGCCTGCAATGCCTTAGATAAGGTTTTAATAGCTTCCGGATTACCCGACAAACAAGAGTTTATTTCTTTATTGATTGAAAAATTAAAAGAACACAACGTCGAAATTATTGCCGATCAAGCTATTTCCGAATTTGAAGGAACCACTCCTATCATCGACCCAAAAGTTTGGTACGAAGAGTTCTTGGATTATAAAATTGTTCTCGGTCTGGCCGTAGACTTAGATGATGCCATTGAACGAATTAACAAATACAGCGGAGGGCATTCAGCTTCCATCATTACCACCAATGAGGAAAAAGCCGATTATTTTATGTCCCGAATTGACTGTGCAGCAGTTTATCACAATGCTTCCACCAGATTTACGGATGGAGGTCAGCTCGGTTTGGGTGGAGAATTGGCCATTAGTACGGACAAACTCCATCAACGTGGTCCGATAGGACTACAACATCTAGTGACGAATAAATGGTATGTAAAAGGCAGTGGACAGGTGAGGTGAGCTATTTTTTAGTTTACAGTTCTTAGTTCAAAGTTTGTAGAAGTTTAGCACAATGAGATAAGACTTAAGATATAAGATAAATTATTAGTCTTTTGACCCATTACCATAAACGAGCAACAGATAACCATTAACGAACAGCCAGCAACCAAAAACAAAAGAAAACAAGTACCCAAAAATGGGAAAAAAACGCATTTTACTAAAAATAGGTTCCAATACGCTTACTAAAGAGACCAATCAAATCTCCCGAGGTAAGCTAGAAGATATTGGCAGGCAAATATCCCAATTGAAAAATGACTACGAATTTGTGGTTGTAAGTTCTGGGGCGATTGCTGCGGCCAAACAGTTTGTAAAACTGGAGCACAACGGTAAGGATATTTTAGTAAAGCAGGCCTTAGCGGCCATTGGCCAACCCCATCTAATGCGCATGTTCCAAGAGAGTTTTAGAGAATTGGGCCTGTCAGCGGCCCAGTGTCTTTTATCGTATTCCGATTTTGAGAATCCGAAGTCCAAAGCCAACATCAAGAACACCATTGATATTTTGGTGGAGAACCATATCATTCCGATTATCAATGAGAACGATACGGTTGCTGCGGATGAGATTCAATTTGGCGACAATGATAAATTGGCAGCGTTGACTGCGGCATTATTAAAAGCTGATCTATTGATTATTGCTACCAATACCAACGGAATCTATACCAAGCAATCAATGGAAAACGGTAAACCGGCAACTATTAAGGAAGTTTCGGGAATTGAAGGTATCAAAAAAGAAATAGGCAGTTCAAAATCGACCCACGGTACTGGCGGTATGGCTTCTAAAGTACAAGCGGCCACTATTGCCCAAAAAGCAGGTATTGAAACTTGGATTGTGAACGGCCTCAATGATAATTTTATTACAGACGCCTTTTCAGGCAGCACAAATCATACGAAAATAAAGATATGAAACACTACCTTTCAGTAAATGACATCGACTCGCTAAACGATTGGGTCAACGAAGCAAGGGAACTTAAAAAAGAACCCAAAAAGTTGAAATCTCTGGGAGAAGGCAAGACCATCGGCCTCCTTTTTTTCAACAACAGCCTTCGTACCCGCTTGAGCACTCAAAAAGCCGCAATGAATTTGGGCTTGGATGTGATTGTCATGAACTTTGGCAGTGAGGGTTGGGCCTTGGAATATGCCGATGGTACGGTGATGAATCAAGGCACATCGGAACATATAAAGGAAGCTGCACAAGTAATTTCACAATATTGCGATATTGTTGCCATTAGGGCTTTTGCCGGACTTACCGATAAAAAGGAAGACGAAGCCGAAATTGTTCTCAATGGGTTTAAAAAATATGCTTCCGTTCCGGTGGTGAATATGGAAAGTTCTGTAGGTCACCCATTGCAAGCTCTGGCGGACGCCATAACCTTAGCGGAACAAAATACGCGGAAAAGGCCTAAGGTAGTCCTTTCGTGGGCCCCGCACCCGAAAGCATTACCACATGCGGTGGCAAATTCATTTGTACAGATGATACAATTGCAGGATGCTGATTTTGTCATTACCCACCCTGAGGGTTATGAACTGAATCCTGAAATCACCAACGGTTCGGTTATTGAACATGATCAAAAGAAAGCTTGCGAAGATGCCGATTTTATCTATGTAAAAAACTGGAGCAGCTATAATACCTATGGTCAAGTTCTGAATCAAGATAAAAATTGGACCATGACCAAAGAAAAACTCGGAAAGGCAAAGTTTATGCATTGCCTACCAGTGCGAAGAAATATGGTAGTGGCCGATGAAGTTTTAGACAGTGACCAAAGCTTGGTAATAGAACAGGCCAACAACCGAACCTACAGCGCTCAGGTAGTTTTAAAAAAAATATTGGAGAACAACTAAGATTTTTGAAATCGGCAAATTAGAAAACAAAGTATGTATTGTAACCGGTGCCACAAGTGGCATGGGTAAAGCTATTGCGCAAAAATTTGCTTCTGAAGGAGCCTATCTGGTTTTATCGGGAAGAGATGAGGTCAAAGGCAACGCCCTGGCGCAAAGCCTGCCCTGCTCAATCTTTTTGGCTGGCGATGTAGGCAATGCTGAATATAATAGAGAATTGGTAGAGGTAGCCATTCAAAATTTCGGTGGGTTGGATATTGTATCACTCAATGCCGGAATTTTGGGTCTGGGAAATGTAATCGAACTTTCAGAGGATTTATGGAACAGAACGCTTTCAACCAATTTGAGCAGTATTTATCTGCTTGCTAAATTTGCCATTCCCCATTTGAAAACAAAAAAGGGTACTATTTTGATCAATGCCTCTATAGCGGCTTTTAAGAGTTTCCCAAACCACCCCGCCTATTGCGCATCCAAAGCAGGGGCTGTAGCATTGATGAAGCAACTGGCAGTAGAATATGCCCCGGATATTAGAATCAACGCCATGTGCCCAGGACCAGTAGACACCCCACTTCTGTGGAATTCAGCTGAAGCTTTCGAAAATCCGAAGGAGGCCGTAGCCGATGCAGAAAAAACGACTTTGCTCAAAAGGCTGGGGCAACCGACAGATATCGCCAACCTAGCCTTATTTTTGGTTTCCCAAGAAGCTTCTTGGATTACCGGTACGGCCATGACCATTGATGGTGGAATATTAAACGCATAAAATGAAAAAACTATCCATAGTAAAAATTGGCGGCAATGTTATTGAAAATAAAGCCGAGCTCATCAAGTTTCTGAATAACTTCTCTCTCATAAAAGGACCTAAAATTCTAGTTCATGGAGGCGGAAAGTTGGCCACCCAATTGGGCAAAAAATTGGGTATCGAATCAAAAATGATCGAGGGGCGCCGTATTACCGACGATAAAAGCCTTGAACTGATTACCATGGTCTATGGCGGACTCGTCAACAAAAATATTGTGGCCGAGCTACAATCGCTCAATTGCAATGCTATTGGGCTTAGCGGTGCCGATGGCGATACCATACAAGCCCATAAACGCCCCGTTAAAGACATTGATTATGGTTTTGCAGGTGATGTAGACGGCGTGAGTTCAACTACCATCAAAAAACTTCTGGAAGCTGGTCTTACACCTGTATTTTGTGCAATGACACATGATGGAAAGGGGCAACTGCTCAATACCAATGCAGATACCATCGCTTCGGAATTAGCGATTGGCATGAGCACGGCCTACGAAACCACTTTATATTACTGCTTCGAAAAGAAAGGTGTTTTGATGGATGTCAACGATGACCAATCGGTTATAAAACATATCGACAGCGTTTCATACCAAACCCTTTTAGAGAAAAAAGTAATTGCAGATGGCATGTTACCAAAAATGCACAACTGCTTTCACGCCCTGGAAAAAAATGTTCATCAGGTACGCATAGGCGATATAGAAATGCTACACCCCAACGCAAATTTATTCACCATCCTTACTCTTTGATAATGCAACAAAAAGAACTGACCGAAAAAGCTATCGAGCTCTTAAAAGAACTTATTTCTATACAATCTTTTTCTTCGGAAGAAGATAAGACCGCTGATGCCATTGAAAATTGGTTCAAGTCGTTCAACATTCCGTTTGAACGCCATTTGAATAATGTGTGGGCAGTGAACCTACATTTTGACGAAAGTAAGCCTACCCTGCTTTTGAACTCGCATCACGATACCGTAAAACCCAATTCGGCTTATACCAAAGACCCTTTTCATCCACATATTGAAGATGGAAAATTATATGGTTTGGGAAGTAATGATGCCGGGGGAGCGTTGGTTTCATTAATTGCAACGTTCACGCATTACTATGCAGAGGAAAACCTGAACCATAATATTTTAATGGTAGCTTCTATGGAAGAGGAAAGTTCAGGACCCAATAGTCTACGAGGACTTTTACCCAAACTTCCCCATATCGATGTGGCTATTGTGGGCGAACCTACCTTATTGGATTTGGCCATAGCGGAAAAAGGATTGGTAGTTTTTGACGCAATAGTGAAAGGTACTCCTTCGCATGCGGCACATCCTAACGATAATAATTCCATTTACAATACCATTGAAGTGTTGGAGTGGTTCAAGAATTACTCTTTCCCAAAAGTTTCGGAAGCTTTGGGGCCGGTAAAATTGACGGTTACCCAAATCAATGGAGGTTCACAACACAATGTGGTTCCGGCAGAGGTGGAGTTGGTAATTGACGTTCGAGTCAACGATAAATATTCCAATGCCGAAATTGCGGAAATTCTAAAGAAAGAAGCTCCTTGCGAACTTCAAGAACGTTCGCTAAAACTTAATTCTTCGGCCATTGACAAAGACCACCCGTTGGTGAAATCAGGTATCGCGTTAGGCAGAAAGACCTATGGCTCCCCCACTCTATCCGATCAGGCAGCATTGACCTGTCAGTCCTTAAAATTAGGCCCTGGGGACAGTACACGTTCGCATTCGGCAGACGAATACATCTACGTTAAGGAAATTGAAGACGGGGTAGATTTGTATATTAAACTGTTGAAGGGATTTCTTCTTTAGTTTAAAGAAGAAAGTAAAAAGTTAATAGAAAATGTATAATTACAAAGACCTTATTGTTTGGCAAAAATCTATGGATTTAGTGGAGAAGGTATATCAATTAACTTCAACTTTTCCCCAAGAAGAAAAATTCGGCCTCACAAGTCAAATTAGGCGATGCGCCGTCTCCATACCTAGCAATATTGCGGAAGGTACCGGACGAAAATCAAAAAAAGTCTTTCGGAGCTTTTTGGAAATCTCCAATGGGTCAATCAATGAGCTGAAAACACAGATAGAAATTTCAAAAAGAATCGGATTTATATCCGAAAATGAATTGGAAAATATCTTTGACATTTGCAACGAAGTCCAAAAAATGACCATCACCCTAATTAAGAAGTATAGCGACTTCTAACTATAACCTAAAAACTTTAAACTCCTTATGAAACTCTGGGATAAAGGATTCAGTACTGATAAAAAAATAGACCACTTTACCGTGGGAAATGATCGTGAACTCGACTTATTGCTTGCCAAATACGATGTGATCGCTTCCAAGGCGCATGCTAAAATGCTGGGCAAAATAGGACTATTGACGCAAGAAGAAACACAATCCCTTGTCACGGAATTGGATGCCATTGCGCAAACCATTGAAAAGGGCGAATTCAGCATTGAAGATTCTTTTGAGGACATGCATTCTAAAATCGAATATGTACTCACGGAAAAACTGGGTGATACCGGCAAAAAGATTCACACGGCAAGATCTAGAAACGATCAAGTTCTGGTAGCCATGCACCTGTATTTAAAGCATGAACTATCGGAAATAAAAAGTCAGACAAAAGAGCTTTTTGACCTCTTATTGCAATTGGCCGAGAAATTTAAAAACGTGCTTCTTCCAGGCTATACCCACTTGCAGATTGCCATGCCCTCCTCTTTTGGACTGTGGTTTTCCGCTTATGCCGAAAGTTTGATTGATGAC
Source organism: Cytophaga sp. FL35 (assembly GCF_014349235.1). Lineage (GTDB taxonomy): Bacteria > Bacteroidota > Bacteroidia > Flavobacteriales > Flavobacteriaceae > Euzebyella. The sequence continues at coordinate 75,516 of NZ_JACSOH010000011.1, forward strand.
CTCTATTTCATTGATGCCGCTTACAAGGTTGCCGACCAAAATCCGTTAGGGAGCGCCGCCGGCTATGGAAGCTCCTTTCCAATAGACAGAAGCTTCACCACCCAAGAAATGGGTTTTGAAACCCTAAAATACAATGTGGTGGCCGCCCAAATGGGACGCGGAAAAGTTGAAAAGGCTACCGCTTTCGGCATGGCCAATATAGCTGCCACCTTATCCAAACTTTCCATGGATGTTTGCCTCTACATGAGCCAAAACTTTAATTTTATCTCCTTTCCGGATGAATTAACTACAGGCAGCAGCATTATGCCGCACAAGAAAAACCCCGATGTTTTTGAATTGGTACGTGGTAAATGTAATAAGCTGCAAAGCATACCGAATCAATTGACCTTGGTAATCAACAATCTGCCCAGCGGATATCACCGAGATTTACAATTGGTGAAGGAAATTATTGTTCCCGCGATTCAAGATATGAAGGCCTGTCTGGAAATTTTGACTTTTAGTTTGAAAGAAGCGAAAGTGAACGACGAAATTCTAAGCGACCCTAAATACGATTATCTCTTTAGTGTAGACACCTTGAACGAGCTGGTACAAAACGGAATGCCGTTTAGGGATGCCTATAAAAAAATGGGAATGGAAATTCAAGAGGGTACTTTTAGCCCTAAAAGGGATATTCACCATACCCACGAGGGCAGTTTGGGCAATTTGTGTTTGGATGAGATCAAGAAAAAAATGGAGAAATTATTCTAATAAATTCAGTATCCCTAGAAACAGGGATGCAAGAATAGATTGTGGGAAGTATGTTTGTCCTGTCATAATTAAATCAACCATATGAAATCTATTTTCGCATCCTTAAGTATTCTCTTTTTATTGGTGTCTTGCAACCAGCCATCTGCTGAAAACTATTTTGACCGAACCACCTTAAACAGCAATAAACTTGTGGGTTTTGGCAGTGCTGACTTCGATAGATACGCACAGCTTCAAGAAACAGGTCAACTTTTTAAACTTACCAATGGTGAAATGGAAAAGACCGATAAAATATCGGAACATATCACCACCTACATCATTCCAGATATTGAAAAAAACATTGAACAGATTGAAGAATTAAAGCCTACGGAAGAAACCGAAGAAATGATTGTCAAAAGCCTAAGTCTTTTCAATTATGTTAAGAACATTTATGAAACAGAATATTTAACCATTGCAAATATGATGGACAATGGTGAAGAGGTAGATGAAATCAATGAGGCTCTTTCACTAATGAATAGTGTAACGTTTACGAAATTTTCAGTTCTTCTAGAAGAATTATGGGAAGTCGCGCTACCTTATGCAGAGGCTAACGGAATTGAAGTGAAAACTTACTAAACTATATGTTGGCACTACCTTATTCACGAACGAAGGGAAATTAAAAGACAAGCTTTCTTAAATTAGCAGCGGATTAAAAACCTCCGTAAATGAACATTATTACCAAGTCCTATTTTTTCACTTTCCTTTTGTTTTTCTCATTAAGCCTGCTGTTCTCCCAAGACACCTATCAGCGAAATAGCTCTGCCGATGTTCAACGCTATGTTTTCGGGTTAACCCTTTCAGATGAATCGAACCTTATTAAGGGAGAAACCGAAATCAATATCAACTTTACCCAAGAAGTTGGTCCGTTTTCATTGGACTTGATTGAAAAAAATGGTGATTATGGTATGACCATTAGCCAAGTTCTTGAAGGTGATACCCCAGCCAAATACACCTACAATAATCATAAAATTGAAATAACCCCGGGCGCTTTCGAAGAAAAAAACAGAACCTACAAAGTTATTTATGAGGGTATTCCTGAAAGAGGACTTGTAATCGACACTACCAAATTTGGTCAGCGTTCTTTTTTTGGTGACAACTGGCCTAATTTGGCCCGTCATTGGCTACCCTCTGTAGATCACCCTTATGACAAGGCCGGTATCGAATTCAGAATTACGGCCCCAGATTATTATGATGTAGTGGCCACCGGAGAAAAAATAGAAGAGAGCAATCTAGGTAACGGTCTAAAATTGACAACTTATAAAGAACCAGCACCCGTTGCCATGAAAGTGGTGACTGTTGGTGTAACTAAATTCGCCAGTACACTTTTGGGTGAGGTGTACGACATTCCCGTGTCCGCCTGGGTGTATCCAGAAAATAGGTTGGATGGTTTTTCAGATTACCATGTGGCCAGCAAGGTCTTGAAATACTTCATCGACCAAATTGGTCCGTATTCCTACGCAAAACTGGCCAACATGCAGGCAAAAACGCAGTGGGGCGGACTCGAAAATGCTGGTACTATTGCCTATTTTGAAAATTCGGTCACCGGAAAAAATGAGGTGGAAGGCTTGATCGCCCATGAAATTGCCCACCAGTGGTTCGGAAATTCCGCCTCAGAAAATGATTGGAACCATGTATGGCTTAGTGAAGGCTTTGCTACCTATTTCGCTATTCTATACCAGGAAAGCGTTTATGGAAATGAAAAAAGAAAAGAAGAATTGCAACTTGACCGTAAACAAATTATCGATTACTATCAAAAAAAACCTTCGCCCATTGTTGACCCTAGCATCAAAGACCCTTTAAACGTTTTAAGCGTAAACACGTATCAGAAAGCGGGCTGGGTACTGAACATGTTACGCCACAAATTGGGTGATGAAGTTTTTTGGAAAGGGATTAGAACCTACTACGAAAAATACAGAAACAGCAATGCCATGACCGAAGATTTCAGGGAAGTTATGGAATCGGTTTCCGGCAAAGACTTAAATGCTTTTTTCGACCAATGGATTTTCACCAAAGGATATCCCGAACTCAAATGGAAGTGGAGCTACAAAGGAAAAAAATTAAATATATCTATTGACCAGCTCCAAAAACATCATACCTATTCTTTCCCTCTGGAAATTGGAGTAACAATAAATGGCAAGACGACCATCAACACTGTTGAAGTAACGGATTCGAAGGCGAATTTTTCCATCAAAACCGATGCGAAACCCGATTCCGTTGTTCTAGATCCTGATACTTGGTTACTATTCGAAGACAAAAACCCATAATTTATTGTGGCAACTTATTCTTCCTATTTTACAAAAGGTTAAACTTCCTGTAAGAATTATTCCCTATTTTTAGTTTCGAATATGAAAGGCGTATTTCGACAAGAAATATTGTCTACAATCTAAATCGATATGAAACTAAAGGTGGCAGAGTATAATATGGAGTGGATGAAAAATCTGTTCGTTAACGGAATTCCTGTCAACGTTCCTCCTCCTGTAGGAAAACCTGAAAGCGATTGGAACGAGCAAGAACGATTGACTATGAAAAGTCAGCGATTGATTTCCGTTCTCGCCCATTTAGATGCAGATATTGTAGCTGTGGTAGAAGGGCCAGATACCCTTGCCAATGGAACCAAAACAGCTAAGGCGCAACTTGAACTTTGGATGACCACCTTTGGCCTTACCCAAAGAAACTATAAGGTAGTTCAAGGCTATACCTCTCGCGGGCAGCAAGAACTATGCGCTATTTACGATGCTGATAAACTTATTCTGGAGCATACCCCGGAAGGTAAAAATAGTTTCGATGAACCTTTTTTGGCCGATACGTTGGAACAAAGTATTAAAGAGCAATATGAACATTTTAGACCTCCCGTAGAACTCACCGTAAAAGATAAGGCAAGCCCAGCCAAACTTTTTAAAATGATTATTGCCCACGCCAAATCAAAAGGTATATTTGACCATGTCGATTACGCCAGATACGAATATCTATCCAACCTCAACCGAAGAAAATTGTATGCAGAGTGCATGCACATGCGCGAACGAGTTGATCAATGGATAAACGAAGGTGATAAGGTTCTGGTAACCGGAGATATCAATGACGGTATGGGAAGCGACTTCTACGAAAACCGATTTGGTAAAAGTGCTATTGAAATATTGTTGGGCAGTGTTTATGAGCCCGAACTCATTTTAAAAAGCGCCTTGGGAAAGCCCAAATTAGGAAAATACGGATGGTCACCAAGTTCTAGTTCTTTTACGGATACCATTACTAAAAATTGGTTTACGGTTCTTATCGACCATATTTTGGTCAGCCAAGATATCAAAATCGATTCAGGCGCGGTTCTCAACCCATATTCCGAACCCCATAAGTCCGATTTAAGCCAAGAACTCAAAGATGCGTTAAAGAAGGCTTCAGACCATTTTCCAGTAGTTGTTGAGATTGAAGTGTGACAAGTATTCACTTCAACAGGTTTTCTGCACCGTTGAACGTTAATTAATTTAATATTCCCCTCGTTTTTCTCTTGTCACACTATGATTACCGACTAGTTCACAACAAAAATTTTAACAAAGTAGGGCACCCCTATATTTTTAAGGTGTAATTCTAATTCATTACAATTCACCTACCTACGCATGAAAAAACTTTTGTACCCCCTACTCTTCCTCATTATTGTTTCTTGTAGTACAGATTCAACCGATTCGTTCAATGACACCGTTCTTGAAAATACCGATTCTGAGATGACTCCTGAAGATACGGCTGACAATCAAGAAACCGAATCTCAAAATCAGAACACGGCACCTGTTCTAAACCTACAATCATATCCTATTAACGAACATGCTTCTCCGGCGACATCCATTGGTTTTGTACAAGCGAATGATTTGGACGGGGATGAACTAACCTATAGCATATCCTCAGAAGTGGATATAGAGATCAACGAAACCACAGGAGAGCTTACAGTTGGGCCCGATTTGCAACTTGATTTTGAAACCATGTCCAACATAGAGTTCATGGTATCAGTATTTGATGGAGCAACCATCACCGAAGAAAATTTTGAACTAATTATTGAGGATATTGATGAAACAACGCTACTCACAACCGAACAAACAGAGCTTATAAGCTATTTTCAACACCTTGTATACTGGAAAGGTCACGCCAACACCCCGGTAGAAAGAAATCAAAAGTGGGCATCTACCATGAAAATTTATTTGCACGGGACCATTTCAAACGAATTTGCCGCAACGGTGGATGATGTTATGGCAGAATACAACGAAATTTTTAATGATGGTTTCAGTATAGTAACCGAGGAGAATGAAAGTGAGTCTAATGCCTCCGTTTTTTTTGGCAGTGAATCAGAACTAGAAAATGTGTGGCCAGATATGTTTGAAATTGTGAAAGATGGTGGGTATAGTGGTTATGCCATAACACCTTCCAATGCCCATCAATTAAGCAATTCAAGAATTTGGATCTCAAACCCAGCTGCGGTCTTGTTCAAACACGAACTTGGTCACGCGCTAGGCTTTGGCCACTCAAACAAATGCCAAAGTGAAAATAGTTTCCTTTGTTCGCAGATAAGTACAGATAATGATTTTCTACCAGAAGAATTAAGCATTATTCGTTATGCCTACCATCATAGACTTCAGGAAGGTCTAACGGAAGAGGAAGCAGAAGCCGTATTGGCCGATATCATTGTAAACGAGCAATAGATTTCCTCTTTCATCCAAACTTATAACCACCTCTTCTTTTAACCTAATCTTTCCAAAAAAATGGAAAAAATGTCGCATCCCACTAAAGCTCGTCCTTTTTCACAAGAGCAGATTAATCCTTTATCAAGAAAAAGCTCATTGACTTCAAGTTTTACATTTAGTATACTACTACTTACGCTTTTGATTTCCTTTGTTGGTCAATCCCAATCTTTTAGATCTATATGGAATACCAACAATACAGAATCGGGTTCTTCTGCCAACAACGAAGTCACCATACCCACCAACCCAGCCTACACTACTTATAATTATGATGTTGATTGGGGAGACGGCAACATAGATACGGGTGTTACCGGAAACATAACCCACACCTATGCAACTGCTGGCACGTATGCTATAGAAATTAGCGGAACTTTTCCATCTATCTATTTTAACGATGAAAACGCAAGCGATAAACTAAAAATCATAGAAATATTGGCATGGGGTACCCTACAATGGCAAACTATGGAAAATGCCTTTTTTGGCTGCGAAAACTTAAATTTTGATGCCATTGATTCACCTGACCTCTCTCAGGTTACCACACTACAAAATATGTTTAATGGCTGCGAAGCCTTCAATGGTATTGTTAACAATTGGGATGTTAGCACTATAACCAATATATCAGGAATGTTTCAGGAATGTGCCATTTTTAATAGGCCATTGGATCTGTGGAACACGGCTAACATTACCGATATGTCTTACACCTTTCACAGAGCAAGGGCTTTTAATGAACCTCTGGATAATTGGAATGTTGCAGCTGTCACTGATATGGAGTTTTTCTTATCGGAAGCAACTTCCTTTAACCAAAATATCAACAATTGGAACATCTCAAATCTCACCAATTTAATTGGAACGTTTAGATATACAGGCAATTTTAATCAGCCTTTAGACAATTGGGACGTAAGCAATATTACCGACCTTACGGGTACGTTTCAAGGCTCTGCATTCAATAGACCAATAAACAACTGGAACGTAAGTAATGTGGTTACTATGGAAGCTACTTTTAGGGAATCACAATTCAACCAACCTTTAAGCCTATGGGATGTGAGTACTGTAACCAATATGTCTCAAATGTTTCATAGAAACCGAACATTTGACCAACCCATAAACAATTGGAACGTAAGCAACGTTACGGACATGTCCGAGATGTTTGATGGGTGGATATGGGGAGCAGTCTTCAACCAACCCTTAGATAATTGGGATGTGAGTAACGTAACGGACATGGAATACATGTTTAGGGATAATTCTGCATTTAATCAAGACATAAGTATGTGGAACGTTAGTGGCGTAACCAACATGCGAGGTATGTTCGAAGAAAACCCTGCTTTTAATCAAAATATAGACAACTGGGACGTTAGCAATGTTACAAATATGAGTCAAATGTTTAATGAAGCAACAGCTTTTAACCAACCCTTGAACTCATGGAATATTGGTAGTGTTACAGCAATTGAAGGTATGTTCTTTGATGCAACGGCTTTTAACCAACCTTTAGATAATTGGGATGTATCTGGTATTACAAGCTTTAGGGATATGTTCCGCTTAGCAACAGATTTTAATCAAGACATTAGCACGTGGAACGTCTCCAATGTAACACAGTTTACCGCAATGTATTTGAATGCGAGTTCATTTGATCAAAATCTAGCCAATTGGAATATTGCTAACGCCACTCAAATGAGTAACATGCTTTCTAATAGTGGCCTATCACAAGAAAATTATGATAATACCTTAATTGGTTGGGCAGGCCAAGCCGTTCAGAATGGAGTTAGCCTAGGAGCAAATGGACTACAATATTGCGATGCATTAAATCAAAGGCAAGGATTAATAGACACCAACGGTTGGACCATTACTGGAGACAATGTAAACTGTTCTTATGTACTCTGTACGGAAATTACCATGCCGGCCGCAGGAGACACTATGACACCTGCCAACAGTGATATTAGATGGAATCCTGCTCCAAATGCCGATGGTTATCGTATTACCTTAGAAATTGAACGTGGCGGTAATAGAAACTACGCTTCTCTAAACGGGAACACATTAAACAACTATGATGTAGGTAATGTGGTTGGTCTTAGTTTTTCCAATGAATTTCAAGCCGGTGATACGGTTTACGTAACTGTGGTTCCTTATAATAATGAAGGACCTGCAACCGGCTGCCAAGAACTTTCGTTTACAGTAGTTGAAAGTTGGGTTAATAGTCCTGATGCCTTCAAATTAACCTATGATACTAGCATCACAGAATCTGGCTCAACACCTGCCAATCAGTTAAAAATTAAAGCAAATACAGGTTATCCAGGTTATTTAACCTATAATTATTCTATTGATTGGGGAGACGGACAGTATAATAATAATGTTACCGGTGAAATTACACATACATACTTAACACCAGGTGTTTATACAGTAGCTATTATTGGGGATTTTCCGGCTCCTTATCATTATGTAAGTAATTCTGATCATATTAAACTTATTTCTATTGATCAATGGGGCACCCAAGTTTGGCAATCTATGAATTATGCATTTTATGGTTGCGAAAATATGGAATACAACGCTACAGATGTGCCCAACCTTTCGCAAGTAGAGATAGCCTCCAACATGTTTTCCGGTTGTTACTTATTTGATGGTGCAATAGACAATTGGGATGTAAGCAATATTACCAACATGCAGAGCATGTTTATTTCTGCACGAATTTTTAATCAGCCATTAAACAGTTGGGATACCAGCAATGTTACCAATATGTATGGAATGTTTGGGGCTGCTCAATTATTTAACCAACCTTTGGACAATTGGGATGTTAGCCAAGTTACCAACATGAATTTTATGTTCGCCCAAACACAGGATTTTAACCAAGATTTAAGTAGTTGGGATACTGGTAGTGTTACGAATATGGGACGTATGTTTCAAAGCTCACAGGCTTTTGACCAACCTATTAACAGTTGGAATGTAAGTCAGGTAACAGATATGTCAGAAATGTTCCAAAGAGCAGAAGTATTTAATCAACCTCTAAATAACTGGAATACAGGGAACGTCATAGACATGTCTGCCATGTTCTATGATGCAGAATTGTTTAACCAGAACATCAATAGTTGGGATGTATCATCTGTTACAGATATGAGCCAGATGTTCTACGACGCAACAGCATTTGACCAACCACTGAATAATTGGAATGTTGGTGCTGTCACCACCATGAACTCCATGTTTTCTAGAGCAGAGGCTTTTAATCAAAATATTGATAGCTGGAACGTAACTAACGTAACCAACATGAGCAACATGTTTAACTATGCCATCTCTTACAACCAACCCATGAACAATTGGGATGTGAACTCTGTTGTAAACATGAGCGGTATGTTTAGGGGCGCCCAAGTATTTAACCAACCCTTAGATAATTGGGATGTGAGTGCGGTTGCTAATATGAGCGCTATGTTTGAGCATGCCGAAGTATTTAATCAACCAATCAACACGTGGAATGTAAGTTCGGTAACCCTAATGCCATCCATGTTCGATGCAGCTTTAGCTTTTAACCAACCCTTGAACAATTGGAACGTAGGGGTGGTCACCAATTTCAATTCCATGTTCAAAGAAGCAGAGGCTTTTAACCAACCCCTTAATACTTGGGATACCGGGGAGGCTCAAAATATGGCCGGAATGTTCTATGGAGCAATTGTTTTTGACCAAGATATTTCTACTTGGAATACTTCCTTTGTAACCACCATGCAAGAAATGTTTAGAGAGGCAAGTGCTATCAACCAATCCTTAAACGCATGGAACGTGGCATCTGTAACTACTATGCGTGGCATGTTCCAAGAAGCTACTTCCTTCAATAGCTCCATAAACGATTGGAATGTTAGAGCTGTAACTACAATGCAAGATATGTTCAATGGTGCTAGTAGTTACAATCAAAGTTTGAACAATTGGCGCGTAAACGGGGTAACAAATATGGAGAGAATGTTCTTTGGTGCTAGTGCTCTAGACCAATCTTTTGATCAATGGTTGATTGGTACCGTTTCTACGAGAGATATGTTCCATGATGCGACTTCGTTTAATCAATTTTTAGGGGATTGGGATGTAAGTAATGTAACCAACATGCAAGGCATGCTGGATGATACAGCTCTTTCAAGAGAAAATTATGACAACACCTTAATCGAATGGTCAGAACAGACCTTAACACCTGGTATTAACCTAGGAGCCAATACCCTACCGTATTGTGATGCGGTTGAAGAACGCCAATTTATGATAGACAATTTTGGATGGACTTTTACTGGCGATGTACTTGATTGCCCCATCCCCGATTGTACCCAACTGGTTGCACCTTTGAATGGCGACACGGATGTTCCCGTTAATACTAATATTACCTGGGAAGCGGTTCAATTTGCAAGAGAATACAAATTATTTGTTGGCACCTCATCAGGAGGAACAGATATCTTAAATAACGAAGTGGTGGTGAATAACACCTCATTTGAATTCGCTGCGGATTTTAACCCTGGTGTTACCGTTTATGTTACCATTATTCCATCCAACGAAAATGGTGATGCGGTTGGGCCTTGTACGGAAGAAAGTTTTACCGTTACGAATGACCCACCAACCGTTCCAGATTGCACCAACCTAACCTTACCGCTGAATAACGCTACCGATGTTCCTTTTGACACAGATTTAAACTGGACTGTTGTAGGCAATGCAGATGGATACAGAATCAATGTAGGAACAACCTCTGGAGGCACGGATTTAGTTAACAATGAAGATGTAGGTAATGTAACGGAATATGATTTTTCTGCGGATTTACCAGAAGACACTTTAATTTATGTAACTATTCTACCTTACAATGAAGAAGGCCTTGCCACAGGGTGTATTGAAGAATCTTTTAGAACGGAATTTATTCCAGTTCCTCCATCATGTACTACAATTTCCAGTCCAACCAACGGAGCTGTAAATGTACCTATTGATACAGATTTAAGCTGGAATGCCGTTGCAGATGCAACTGGATATTTAGTTAGTGTAGGCACCACAGCCGGAGGGATAGAAGTAGAAAATAATATAGATGTTGGCAATACCACCACCTATTCCTTTAGTTCAGACCTACAAGCAAATAGAATGCATTACGTTCGTATTATTCCTTACAATGCAGTAGGAGATGCAACTGGTTGTACCGAAGAATCATTTACAACAGGAGCCGGAACTTTATCAGACCCGCCAAACTGTACATCATTGAGCGACCCATTGAACGCTGCAACAGACGTAGCTATAGGAACCAATATTAGTTGGAATGCATCAGCCAATGCTGATGGGTACTATTTAACCGTGGGAACCACCGCTGGTGGTAATGATATCTTGAATAACGAAGATGTTACGGGGACTACTTTTGACTTGCCTTCCGATTTACCAGAAAACACTCAAATTTTCGTGACGCTAGTTCCTTACAATTCTTTTGGAAGTGCTACTGGATGTACCGAAGAATCGTTTACTACCGAGACCTTACCAACCGTACCTAGTTGTACCAATTTGAGCATGCCTTTGAACGGTGCTACCGATGTTTCAATCACTACCGACTTAAGTTGGAACGCAGCTGTAAATGCAGATGGCTATTACTTGACCGTAGGTACTACAGCTGGTGCTAGCGATATCTTGGATGCCGAAGATGTTACAGGAACTACATTTGATTTACCTGCCGATTTACCGGAAAACACACAGATATTCGTAACTATTGTTCCGTACAATGCTTTAGGAGACGCTACCGGATGTACCGAAGAATCCTTTACAACGGAAACATTACCTACCTTGCCTGTATGTACCCAATTAAGCAATCCGGTAAACGGAGCAACGGAGGTTTCCATTTCAACCGTCCTAAGATGGAATGAAATCTCTAATGCAGATGGTTATTACCTTACCATGGGTACAACAACAGGAGGCAATGATATTTTGAATACCGAAGATGTAACAGGAACCACTTTTGACCTTCCTGTTGATTTACCGGAGAACACCGAAATATTCGTGACCGTCGTACCATACAATGGAGTGGGTAGCGCAACGGGTTGTACAGAGGAATCGTTTACTACCGAGGTCATGGCAGCCGCACCTTCCTGTACAACGTTAACCAGTCCCGCAAATGGGGAAAGCAGCGTTTCAATTTTGACCGATTTAACATGGTCTGCAGTAAATAATGCTGATGGATATTATGTTAATGTGGGTACTTCTGCCGGTAATGCAGATATATTGAACAATGAATCTGTTAACACTAACAACTTTGCATTTACCAATGATCTACCTGAAGGCACAGAGATATTCGTTTCCATCGTTCCTTTTAATGGCAGGGGCAGTGCTATAGGGTGTGTTCAGGAATCCTTCACGACAGAAATTCGTGAAACTGTCCCCAATTGCACTTCAATTATCGTTCCTGAAAACGACCAAGTTAATGTATCTGTTGATACTGAGTTTGTTTGGAATACCATATCAAACGCTGATGGCTACTACCTTAGTTTGGGCTCTAGTGCTGGAAGTCATGATATTTTAGATAGTGAAGATGTTGGTATTCTAACCTCTTATACCCCGGCTCAACCCTTGCCTTATGACCAGGATATTTTCGTTTCTATTGTAGCATATAACGCTCAAGGCAGTGCCATTGGGTGCACCGAAAGTAGCTTTACCACTCAAGAAGAGCCAGAAGAGGATAAGCTGGAGACTTTTTATGGGTTTTCTCCAAACGGGGATTTTATAAATGATGTTTGGGCCATAAACGGAATTGAAAACTACCCGGAAAATACGGTGAGCATTTTTAACAGATGGGGAGATTTGGTATTTTTTATTTCAGGTTATGACAATAACGTCAATGTTTTTAAAGGAGAGGCCAACCAGAAAACGAAAATTGGGGCCGGTGAACTACCCGCAGGCACCTATTTCTTTAACATCACTTTACCGGAAAACCACAATTTAAAAGCTACCCAAGGATTTGTAGTTATTAAAAGATAAATACCCATGACCAAAAAACTAACCTATTTAATTTTGACTTTTGTTGTTTGTGTAGTAGGAAACCTAAGAGCCCAACAAACCGCTGTTTTCTCCGAATACAACTACAACCCATTTTTGATTAATTCCGCATACGCGGGAATGCTTTCAAGCACCGAGCTTAGTGCTACCCATTCCGGTTTTATTAGTGAAGTAACAGGAAGTCCAAGAACCCTTTCATTAACAATAAATTCCCCTCTAAGGGACGGGAAGGTTGGTCTGGGAGCGGGCTTTCTGCAAGATGAGGTAGGCGTTAGCAAAAACAGTACTTTTTTTGCGGCTTACTCCTATAAGATTTTTTTTGATTTTGAATCCAAAAGACCTTATTGGCAACTCTATCAACCTGGCGTTCTATCCTTTGGAATTACTGCTGGATTACAGCAATACAAAGAAGATCTTTTGTCACTAGGAATTACGGGCGACCCCAATTTCTCAGAAAACATCAATGCCAGTATTCCCACTGTAGGTGTTAGTTTTCTTTTCAACCATGCGCAGTTCTTCGCAGGCATTTCTGCACCAAACGTACTTGGAGACAAATTGGCTTCAAGAGATGACCTCAACCTATCCAATCCCGTTTACGGTTATTTTGGCTACCGTTTCTTTACTAGCATTTTTGAAGAAATTATGATCAAGCCCAACGTCCTTCTAAAGTATGAAGATGGAGCCCCTTTACAAGCTGACCTGAACATCGCGGCAAGTTTTAAAAATAAAATAGAGGTAGGAGCTGGCTACAGAACCAGTTCTTCCATTAACCTCCTGGCCGGAGTTTATTTTTTAAAAAACCTTCGTTTTATTTACAACTACAATATTGCCCTAAAAGAATCCCCCTTTGGCAATACCCATGGGCTAGCCCTAAGTTACCTCTTTGGTGATGGGTACCAAATAGATTGATGAGGCCGCCTAATTAATCATTCTTAAGTTGGCAATTTCCTGCTCCGTGAGGTATCGCCAGTGGCCACGGGGCAAATCTTTCTTGGTAAGACCGGCATACACCACACGGTCCATTTTCACTACCTCATATCCCAGGGTGTCAAAAATTCGCTGAACTATATTGTTGCGGCTGCTATAAATTTCCATGCCCACTTGACTCTTGGGTGCATTGTCCACAAAGCTAACTTCTTGTACCTTAACCACTTTTCCATCTACGGCCAGACCTTCTTGAATCCGCTTTAGATCGGCACTGCGAAGCGGTTTCTCCAATTCTATGTGAAATATCTTCCTAAGTCCATTTTTGGGGCTGTTTAGTCGCTTGCTCATTTCACCATCATTGGTAAAGAGAACCAGACCTGTTGCTTCCTTTCCTATCTTACCTACCGGTTTTAATTCAGATTTAGAAGCCTTGGCAACCAAACTCTGGGCACTACGTTGACTAATATTAGACCTCCCTGTAGCGGTAAATCCTTTAGGCTTGTTCAAAAGCACATATTCCTTCTTAACAGGATTAAGTAATTTCCCGTCAAAACGAACCTCATCTTCCAATTTAACCTTATAACCCATTTCGGTAACAGGTTTGCCATTTACAGTAACATTCCCCGCCGCAATTAACACATCTGCTTCCCTTCTGGAGCATACACCGGAATTGGCAACATACTTATTGAGCCTTACCAAATTGGAATTGGGTGCAGGGGTACCTCCATTTTGTTTTTTTATAGGCGCATTACCCCTAGAAAAACTTTTCTTTCTAAATTTTCCACCCTGTCTCCCGGATGCCCTTCTCCCATCATTAGATTCCGATCTGCTCATAGCCTTCTTATTTTCTGCAAAGGTAAGTTTAATCTTTTAACCCTAATAAATTCCTGTGAATCAATTGAGCAAGTTATATTTAGAGTATTCGGTTGAGTACTAAATCAATATCGATCAATAAAATACTGAACACCCCGGCAACTATGATAAGTTTGATCATATTATGTAGCCCAACGTAATGTAGCTTCGTACGGGCCTTCCACATCATGACCGTCACGACTACCAGCATGACTATACAGCCCAAAAAGTAGAAATGCATATGGCCCACATCAAAATATTCGGTAAGTAAAAAAGTCGGTAGTAAAGCCAACAACAATAATAGACTTATACAGGTTTTAGAAAATTTTTGACCATAGAGTATAGGTACCGTTTTGTAATTCTGTGCCATATCGCCTGCAATATTCTCCAAGTCCTTTATCATTTCCCTACTTAAAATTAGGGTGAAGAGGAACAAGGCATGTACAAAGATGACAGTATCAAAGTTTTTATAATAAACGAACACTGCAAAAAACGGGGTGATTGCCAGCGTGGCAGAAACAAAGTTACCTATGAAGGGTATTTTTTTAAGCTTGTGGGAATAGAACCAAATTCCAAAAATATATGCCGAGAAGAATAGAACGGCTTTAAATGAGACGTAGCTTGCGGCAAAGGTTGCCAAAAAGTTTAGTACAAAATAAGTAATCAACTTAAACTGTTGACTCACCAATCTATCCAACATACTTTTTCTAGGCTTATTGATCAAATCCTTTTCAGCATCATAAAAGTTATTGATAATATAACCGGCAGCAATTACCAAGGTAGATGACAGAACAATGACGAATAAATTAAAATCAAAAAGCACCTCCCTAAGCGGAAGCTCAGGTGCAAGAATGTAAATGGATGCCAAGTATTGCGCCAAGGCTATTACAAAAACATTGTAACCCCTTACGACCGAAAACAAACTCAACAACTTTAAAAGCAGGAGCCTGTTTTTTCGATTGAACATCTATGTGTTTTTTGATTGGTTTCTAATAGGCTCGAGAAGTAGAGACTTAGAAGTTATAGACTACCTCCAAATTGTATCCCTGCAAGGACTTTTTGGCCTTGTCAATATCTTGGGTAAAACCTAAAATGTAGCCTCCGCCTCCAGAACCACAAAGCTTGAGGTAATATTCATTGGTTTCTATTCCTTTTTGCCAGAGCTCATGAAACTTGGCAGGTATCATAGGTTTAAAGTTATCAAGTACTACGTGAGAGAGTTGCTTTAGGTTTCCAAAGAGCGATTTTACATCGCCTTTTACAAAGTCTTCCACGCAGGCATCGGTATGTTTTATGAACTGGTTCTTCAACATACTTCTAAAACCTTCCTGTTTCATTTTTTCCATAAAAATCTGGACCATAGGTGCTGTTTCGCCTGTAGAACCGCTATCCAATAAAAATACAGCTCCCTTACCTTCCAAATTCTGTGCGGGAATACTGGTGGATTCTATATTATCTTGGGAATTGATGAGGATGGGCAAACTTAAATAACTGTTCAATGGATCGAGCCCTGAGGATTTTCCGTGAAAAAAGGATTCCATCTTACCAAAAATCTGTTTTAACTTCAGTAACTTTTCACGGGTAAGATTTTCAAGTACGGTAATCTTATCCAAGGCATATTTATCATAAATGGCGGCAACAAGCGCTCCGCTGCTCCCTACGCCATAGCCCTGTGGAATAGAACTATCAAAATACATTCCGTTGGCAACATCTGCCTTTAGCGATTCAAAATCAAAGGAAACTAATTTTGGATCGTTTTTGTGTATCATTTCCAGGTAACCGGTAAATTCCCTTAAGCTCCTATTGGAACGTTTGGCGTTATCAGACAAATTATCATCTGATTTTAAAGCGCCTTTAAAGAAATTGTAGGGTATGGACAACCCTTTGGAATCTTTGATGATACCGTACTCTCCAAAAAGAAGAATCTTAGAATAAAATAATGGTCCCTTCATTGTATGGTCGATAAGGATACTACAAAAATAAGAAATAAACTATTGCGTTCTATTCAATTGGTGCTAAACAACTTAAATACGCTATCAAAAACTTCGTTCGAGCGCATTACCGCTTTTCACAACCCAAATTAACTGGTTTTAGTATTTGAGTATACGTAAATAATGGCCGAAAGGATTTTAGACCAACTTAATGGCTCCAGTTCCTACTTGATCCTCAATAAATTGTCCGTTCTGGCAATGTGAGGCCAGCTCCTCTTTTATAAACTTGAGTACCACTGTTTTTTCCGCTGCCGGATATAATACGTGAACGTTGGACCCGGCATCAAGAGTAAAGCAAACATGGCTCTTTGTTTCACGCCTAAAAGCCCATATTTTATTAATGATTTGTAAGGTGTTGGGCTTCATCAAAATAAAATAAGGTGTACTGGTCATCATCATGGCATGCAACGTGAGCGCCTCACTTTCTACCACTTGAATAAAACCATCCAAATCACCTGATCTGAAAATGGCTTTTAACGTATCTAAATTGGTATGTGCCTGTTGAAAACGTTGTTCCGCAAAAGGGTGATGGTGCATGAGTCCATGACCTACGGTACTACTTACCGTTTTTTCTCCTTTATCCACCAAAAGTACCGTATCGCAAAAATCCTGGAATACAGCATGTGTTTTAAAAGGGTAGGTAACTCCATAGAAATCACTACTGTTTTCAATCCCCTTATAACTTCCCCATTGAACCAAGGGCCCCTGAATACTTCTACATGCACTTCCAGAACCTAAGCGCGCCAAAAAGGAAGCTTTTTGATTAAAAAAGTTAGGAGTAACGGTAGGGTTCAGTTCTTTTTCTATATCCATTAGACACAAAGCCAAAGCAGACATTCCGCTTGCCGAAGAGGCAATTCCGCTACTATGGGGAAAAGAGTTGGAACTCTCAATGACCAAATGATATTCCTTTAAAAAAGGAAGATAAACTTCTATCCTAGATAAAAAAGTCTGGATTTTGGGTTTAAATTCTTCTTTTGGGCTACCCTCAAACAAGAAATCAAAAGAAAACTGATGCTGCTTTTCCTTTAGTTTCTCATAACTGACCAAAGTTGTTGTAAAGCAAGAATTCAATGTAAAACTGATGGACGGATTTGCCGGAATTTGGTTTTCCCTTTTGCCCCAATATTTAACTAATGCAATGTTACTGGGAGACCTCCACGATGATTTGCCCGATGTTGGCAAATCGTCATACGAATTGGGTATAAAACGGGACTCGGTCATAGATACAATTTTGTGCAAATATACTTTTTAACCCGCTTATCTAAGCCCATAGAAATAATTTGTTAACTTAGGCTTGAAAACCACCCACTTGAAAAGCAAAATACTTCATATAAGCTATGCCGTGGGCATTTGTCTGGTTATAGGCCTATTAGGAAGTTTCGTAACCCAAACTTCAGTTAATGACTGGTACCTTACCCTAAACAAACCTAGTTTTACGCCTCCCGGTTGGATTTTTGCTCCTGTATGGACCGTACTTTACATTATGATGGGAATTGCCGCCGGTATTGTATGGACCAAAGGTTTTTACCATTTATGGGTGAAAACAGCTCTTTACCATTTTGTATTTCAACTTTTGTTGAACGCTTCATGGAGCATTGTGTTTTTTGGGCTGAAAGAGCTTTTTTGGGCCTTGATAGTCATTGTAACCCTATTGATACTCTTAATCTTTACTATTAGATGGTTCAAGGTAGTGAGCAAAATCGCGGCCTGGTTGCTTGTACCCTACTTTATTTGGGTTTGTTTCGCTACCGTTCTCACCTATAGAATTTGGGAGCTTAATTAAGAATGGCTACCATCTGGCTCAACTTTTCCATGGTTCTTTGGTTTCGGGTCGTAGCCTCCACATTTAGTTTTCGTTCTATGAGGTTGTTGTTGAGCTTGGCTTTTCCATATCCGGTATTACATAGTAAATAAACACAATTATCGGTTACGTAAAACTCTTCATTTTCATAAACCTCTTCTTCAAAATGCTTTACCAATACGGAGTCCGGCGTATTTTTTAACAGAACATAGTAAACTTTACCGTCACCCTTCTCGAGTTTTATTTCAAATGGAATACTTGCTAGAATGGTATCCAATTCGGTCTTTGACATTACCAAAACAGGTACCTTAAAACCAAACTCTTTCTCTATTGAATCCTGTATTTTATTTTCCAAAATCCTTTTGTTCTCTTCAATTGAAGAGAATACCACGTTTCCACTTTGTATGTAGGTAGCAACCTTCTCCAAGCCATTTTCCTCTAACAACGAACGCAATTGTGCCATGGGAACCTTTTTGGTTCCGCTTACGTTGATGCCCCGTAAAAATGCAATATACACTGCCATTTATTAAGTTTTAGTAATTGCTTTGGCTACCATATAACCGCCGGTCCAAGCATTCTGAAAATTGAATCCGCCTGTTATAGCATCCACATTTAAGATCTCTCCTGCAAAATATAGATCAGGCAAAAGCTTGCTTTTATAAGTTCTAAAGTCGACTTCCTTTAAATCTACACCCCCAGCGGTAACGAATTCTTCCTTAAAAGTTGATTTACCTTCAATCTTGAGTTCACACTCTGTTAATTGTGCTGCCAAATTTTCCAATTGTTGTTTGTTGATATCCGCCCACTTATCGGCCTTATCTATTCCGGAAGCCTTTACCAAATTGGTCCATAACCTTCTAGGAACCTCAAGTGCTTTGGTTCGCAACACAGTTTTTCTTCCTTCCACTTCCTTCACTTCCCGCAAATAGCCCAAAAGCCCCTCATAATTGTAATCAGGCATCCAATTGACAATAATTTTAAAGTTGTACTTATAGTCGTGTAATATGCGAGCACCCCATGCGGACAATTTTAAGATGGCCGGCCCGCTTAGCCCCCAATGCGTAATGAGAACAGGTCCATCAGCATACAAAATGGGCGTTCTTGTCTTTTTACTTTTAAGTTTTACGGTAATCTTATTCTCAAGCAAATTGTTCTCAAATATCTCAACAATGGCATTGGTAGCGACCCCTGGAATTCCCGCTATTCGTGTATCCTTACAAATAAAGGTGAATAAGGATGGCACGGCGGTCTCAATAGTATGGCCCAGTTGCTTTAATAAATTCCAAATTTTAGGGTTGCTACCTGTTGCTAGCACCAATTTACTACACTCATAGGAGTGCTTGATTGTTTTGATCTGCCACCCCTTGGCCGTATTTTCAAAATGGGTTACAGCACTATGTCTTAGTACCTTTACACCTAATTTTTGGGTAAGATTCAAAAAACAATCGATTATGGTTTGTGAAGAATCCGATACCGGAAAAATACGTCCGTCATCTTCTATCTTTAAGGAAACTCCGTGTTCTTCAAAAAACGCCATGGTATCTCCGCTAGCGAAGGTGTGATAGGGCCCAAGGAGTTCTTTTTCCCCTCGGGGATAATTCTTAACCAACATATTAGGATCAAATTCTGCATGGGTAACATTACACCTACCCCCGCCGGAAATTTTCACTTTCCCGAGTACTTCTTTGCCCCTTTCGAGAATTGCTATTTTAAGAGATGGTTTCGACTTTGCCAGTTGTATGGCCGTAAAAAAACCGGCAGCCCCTCCTCCTACAATAATAACATCAAACATTACTTGACTCGTTCAGGATAGTTGGTAATGATACCGTCTACCCCCAATCTTTTCATTCCAATGATATCCTGCTCATCGTTAACCGTCCAAGGGTAAATTTTTAACCCAGCTTCCTTTAATGCCACATTGTTCTCTGCATTTAACTGCTCAAAATGGGGATTTACGGCTTCGGCATTCAATTCTTTTGCTATTTCTATAGCATCTTTTGGATCCTTACCCGTTAGTATAGCAATGGGGATTTCGGTATTAGAGGCGCGCATATCCTTTAACTCGTCCCATTTAAAACTGGAAATAATAAAATTATTCAATTTCCATGGCCCGTTTTGAATGTTCTCCTTAACAATTCTATTCACCTCCTCAGCCGTATCCGCTCCTTTTAATTCGATATTTAAATCAACTTTGGCAGCCATTTCATCCAAAACCTCCTGCAAGGTGGGAACTTTATGACCGCCCTCTACTACTAATGCCCGCAATTGATCAAAGGAATAGTCTTCGATAAAGCCGCTTCCGTTGGTCAACCGGTCCACTTCATCATCATGAAATACTACAATCTCCCCTGTTCTGATTTTAAAAACGTCAATCTCGATCATATCAACCTTCAGTTCAATAGCCTTCTGAATTGAAGCCAACGTATTCTCCGTTTCGTGACCCATGGCACCTCTATGGCCTATGACAATTGGTTTATTTACACTCATACAAGAAGAGAATGTTAGAGTTAAAAAAAGTATTATGAATGGGCATCTACCTTTCATTTGGTATGTAGTTTAAAAATAAAGGATTCCAAAGGATGTACATCTACCCGCACCTTGGCGCTCCCCTCGTTTACAAATAAAGTTTCTTTATGACCGTACAACATATCCTCCAAAAGGTACTCCCCATCCTTCAAATTCCATTTTTCAATGATATCAGGCGGAAGCTGCAAGTGAAAACCAAACCAATCATTCGCGTGAAAATTGCTTACTACAACCAGTTTTTCATCGTCTGACCAACGTACAAAAGATAGCACATGGTGATTGTAGTACTCCGTATGATCTCTATTATAAAAATGGATATCTTGGTAATGCCCGGTCAAAGCATTGCTGTTGATGGTAAAATTGAGTAACCTTTTGTAAAATTCGCGAAGGGCAGCTTCTTCATCTGACAATTGGCCACCATCGAATTTTTTATCGTTCACCCATCTTTGATGATGTGGCACCCCTATGTAGTCAAAAATTGAGGTTCTGGTAGGGCTTCCAAAACCGGGATGTTCCGCGGCAGGCTCCCCTACTTCTTGACCAAAGTAAATCATTACCGGAGCGGTAGTCATGGTCGCCGATACCACCATGGCCGGTTTTCCCCTTAACGCGTCACCGGCAAAATCTGGGGAAGCAATTCGTTGCTCGTCATGATTTTCAAGAAAATGTAATAAATGATGTTCAATATCTTGGGTTCCTTTTTTGACCACGGGAATATGGTCCGTCCACCCATGGCCTTGCATGATATGTTTTAGGGAATCGTACATTTCCACCTTATCGTACAGATAGTCCATTTTTCCCTTAAAAATGAAATTTCGGTATTCATGGGGATTGTACACTTCGGCCATTAAAAAAGCATTGGGATTCTGCATTTTTATATGCGAGTTCATATAGCTCCAAAATTCTACTGGAACCATTTCCGCCATATCATATCGGAAACCGTCCACTCCCTTTTTTAACCAATACAAGGCAATATCCTTAAACTTCACCCACGCACTGGGTACGGATTTGTCCTTCCAAAAATGAAAATGCTCCTCAAATGATTTATGTGCATACTCATCAGGAAGTATGTCAAAATCGTACGCCCCATCGGGTTTGACCCCATAGTTGATTTTTACCGTTTCGTACCAATCATTAAAATCAGGTTGGGCAGAACGGCTACCATTGCCTGTCCATTTCGCGGGATTTTCCTCAAAATCAGGGTAAGGAGCTAAATCTTCTCCACCCAAAGGCTGATAACCATCGCGCCAATTAGGTACTTGAAATTCATGTTGTGGAAGGTAGTAAAAATCATTGTCCCGAGCATATTCCACCGAAGTATCATCGTCAACACCAAATGGCCGAGAACCCTTAGGTGTGGAGGTCCCTTCATAATTGCGTGCCACATGGTTGGGAACAATATCGATAATAACCTTTAAGCCAGCTTTGTGGGTTCTTTTAATTAGGCTTACAAACTCTTGGAGTCGTTTTTCAGGATTTTTGGCCAAATCCGGATTCACATTATAATAATCCTTTACGGCATAAGGTGAACCGGCCCTTCCTTTGACTACTTCGGGAGAATCATTTGAAATTCCGAAGTCGGAATAATCATTGATCAGGGCGTGATGGGGCACTCCTGTGTACCACATATAAGTACAGCCCAAATCTTTAATTTCCTTAAGCGCTTTGGGGGTAAAATCAGAAAACTTGCCCACACCGTTTTCCTCTACAGTACCCCATGGCTTGTTGTTGGTATTTGTATTACCAAATAGCCTTGTAAAAACCTGATAAACTACCTCCTTTTGCTTTGCCATTACCTACAATAATTATCTATCTCAAAGTCCCCATTTAATGTGGCACCGAAATATCCCTTCCGGGCTTCAATTCCACTTCTTTCTGGTTACATAGTATAGTAATGGCGTCATTACCGGAGATTGAAAACTCCGTTTCTTTCTGTTTCACCGAAACTTTCACCACACTTCCCCTAAAATTGATTTTAAAGGAGTAAGAATCCCATTTTTCGGGAATACGCGGTGTGAACGACAACTGATCATTGGCAACACGCATGCCTCCAAAACCCTCAACGATACTCATCCACGTACCTGCCATAGAAGTGATGTGTAAACCTTCTTCCACCTCTTTATTGTAATCATCCAAATCCAAGCGAGAGGTTCTCAGGTAAAATTTATAGGCCTGCTCCATTTGGTTAAGTTTCGCCGCCTGAATGCTGTGAACGCAGGGAGAAAGGGACGATTCATGAACCGTAAAGGGCTCATAGAAGTCAAAGTGTCTCTTGAGCTCCTCTTCGGAAAAATGGTCTTCAAAAAAGTAAAACCCCTGAAGTACATCTGCCTGTTTAATATAGGGCGAGCGCAAAATACGGTCCCAACTCCATTTTTGGTTGATCGGTCTTTGTGCGGATGGCAAATCTTTTACGGTAATCAATTCTTTATCCAAAAATCCATCTTGCTGTAGGAATACCTTTTTTTCCTCGGAATACGGAAAGTACATTTTATCCGCTACTTTTTTCCAATGTGTAACTTCACCATCGGTCAACTTGGTCTTCCCTACAATTCTTCTATAATCGTCTTCAAAACCATCGTGCACCCTTTGCAATTGCTCCACAGCAAAATTGATGCACCATTGGGCCAAATAGTTTGTGTACCAGTTATTATTTACATTGTTTTCATATTCATTGGGCCCGGTTACCCCAAGAATTACATATTTCTGTTTCTGTTCAGAAAAACTGGCTCTTTGGTGCCAAAAACGGGCAATGCCAATGAGCACTTCAAGACCCATTTCAGGAATATAGGAATAGTCACCCGTAAAACGGCAGTAATTGTAGATAGCGAAAGCTATAGCGCCATTTCGATGGATTTCCTCAAAGGTAATTTCCCATTCATTGTGACATTCTTCACCGTTCATGGTGACCATTGGATATAGGGCCGCGCCATTGGTAAAACCCAGTTTTTGGGCGTTCTCAATAGCCTTCTGTAGGTGATTGTATCGATATTTCAATAGATTTCTGGCCACCTGTTGATTTTTGGTAGCCATATAGAAAGGAATGCAATAGGCTTCGGTATCCCAATAGGTACTTCCTCCGTATTTCTCACCGGTAAATCCTTTTGGGCCAATATTCAATCGGGAATCCCTCCCCAAATAGGTCTGGTTCAACTGAAAAATATTAAAGCGGATACCTTGTTGGGCTTTTACATCGCCCTCAATGGTTATATCGCTCATTTCCCAAATCTCCGCCCATGACTTTTTTTGTTTATCCAAAAGAGTTTCAAACCCTAAATCCAAAGCCTTTTTCAACACCTCTTTGGAAATATCCACCAAATTCTTTCCTTGATGGTTTCTTTCAACTACGTATCCCCCAAATTTTTGAAGTGACAGTGTATCTCCCTTGTTAATCTTTTTGAAATATTCATGCCCTACACACAAGTCTTGCGTAGTTGATCTGGGTTCCAATTCTAAAATTTTCCCATTCATCAACAATTGTGATTGCATGAACGTACAAGTCTTGAATTGTGTCTTCATGGTATAGGCCTCAATGAAACCTTGATTGCCATGGCCATCCACATTGGTCGTATTCCAGAATTTATCATCCCAGTTAGAATCTTCATTGGTGATACCACTATCCAAGTACGGCTGGCATTTTATCTCCAAATCGGAATCAATGGCGGTTATAGTATATTGAATGACCCCTACCTCATCTAAATGTAGACTAAGAAAACGGATTGCTTCCACCTGAATTTTTCTGTCGTTGGGCAGAACAGCTTCAAACGCACGCTTATACCAACCTTCTTTCATATTCAGTTCACGGGTGTACCCGCTAACTTCCTTACAGGTATTCAAATCTAGAGCTTCCCCATTGACCCAAATATTGATGCCTATCCAATTTGGAGCGTTGAGCACCTTAGCAAAATATTCAGGATATCCATTCTTCCACCAACCTACTCTGGTCTTATCCGGATAATAAACCCCAGCAATGTAACTACCTTGAAAAGTTTCTCCGGTATAGGTTTCCTCAAAATTGGCTCGCTGCCCCATGGCACCATTTCCTAGACTGAAAATGCTTTCCGAGGATTTAACCAACTCCTTATCAAAGCCTTCCTCAATAATGGACCAAGGAGTTGCTTTTAAATATTCTTGATTCATAACAACTTAATTACTTGCAATTCAAAATTAGAAATATATAAGTAGCCCTAACCGTAAAGTTGGGAATAAAAACAAAAAAAATATGGCTTCTAGGTAATTAGTCGATCAAGAAAATCGTTGCTGATTTGTGTAAAATCTATATAGTTGTAACGGGCTTCCGATAAAATACTTTCATCCCCAATTCCAATACTGGTCATACCGGCATTGTTCGCTGCCTGTATGCCTGCCAATGCATCTTCAAATACCACGCATGCATTAGGGGGCACCCCCAACTTGTTGGCACCAATAAGAAAGACCTCCGGGTCCGGTTTGGCCTTGGTAACGTTGGTTCCATCTACTAAATAATCAAAGTAGGAGATGAGACCTACTTTTTCAAGAATTGCCCTTGCATTCTTACTCGCAGAACCTAAAGCCATGGGAATATCTTTACCTTTTAGGTAATTAAGTACACGAGGCACATCAGGTAAAATTTCAGAACTATCCATTTTATCGATATAGGCAAGATAGTCCTCATTTTTCTCTACCATCCAGGTATCGAACTGATCTTGCGTGGCAGTCACGTTGCCAATATCCAATAAAATCTCAAGACATCTTTTTCGGCTCACACCCTTGAACAGTTCATTTTGTTCCAAGGTAAATTCAAAACCAAGTTCATTGGCCAACTTTTTCCAAGCGAGGTAGTGATATTTGGCTGTATCTACTATAACACCGTCCAAATCAAAGATAAAGGCCTTTATTCCCATATGTAGAATTTTTCATTAAGGCCCGTAAGTTATAACAAGTAATAAAATTGAAAGTTAATTTAAGGTAGATTCTCTATTGATAATACTTGCTTTAACGATTTCGGTCGTATAACTTTCTTCCTCTTGCCTATCATCTTCTCGTTCCACACGATCAATAAGTAATTTTGCTGCCATCTCACCCATTTGAATACCATGTTGGGCTACAACGGTAAGGGTAGGATTGGAATATCTTGAAAGCAAACCATCTGTAAAACCAATGAATGAAATATCTTCAGGTATTTTCATTCCACGTTTTTTGGCCACACCCATGCATTGAATAGCAAAAATTTCATTTACGCTTAGTATGGCATCAATATCCGTATTGTCAAAAAAAGCGTCTATCATGCTTTCCTGAATATCATCATAAGGTATTACTAAAACTAAATCATTATCCACTTCCATTCCATATTCATTAAGGGCCCTTTTATAACCCTCTGCACGTTTTTCACTTACATTAAAATAACTTTCAGTTGTAGCAAGCGCAATTCTTTTACGCCCCTCCTTCAATAGCTTTATAGTAGCCTCATAAGCAATTTCCTCATCGTTTAAAATAACTTTATCGCAATCTAGATTATCCGTAACACGATCAAAAAGTACTAAAGGCGTTCCTTGATCTACTACTTGTTTAAGGTGAGTAATATCATCTTTTTGCTGCGTTTCAGCAGAAAGTGACATAATAAAGCCATCAATACTACCATTGTTCAACATTTCCATATTGATGACCTCCTTGTCAAAGGTTTCATCCGAAACACATATAATCACGTTATATCCCTGTTCATTGGCATATTTTTCTATACCACGAAATACGGTTGTAAAGAAGTGGTGCACAATATCCGGAATGACCACCCCAATATTTTTAGTACGCTTGTTTTTGAGGCTAACCGCAATATTGTTAGGTTTATAATTATAAAGCTTGGCGAAAGCCTGAATCTTTTCCTTTGTATCCTCGCTAATCTCATCACTGTTCTTTAGGGCCTTTGAGACCGTAGAAATGGAAACTTCCAATTCACGAGCAATATGCTTGAGAGTTATCTTTTGTTTCATTACCTAGTTTTATGTCAGTGAAAATAATGTTAAAAAGCCAAAATGCCCGAAAACGTTTGATTTTTAACAAAAAAACCGGCACCAATAGAATTAAACATATTTTTCCTACAAAAAAGAAAACTTTTATATTTGTTTTATAATACGAATTACCTATTTTTAATTATCAAAAACATGAAACCCACTAAAAACATTGCATTTGATTGGTTTCATCCTAAATTTGAAAAAGTTATTAACACGAAACCGTTTTCGACACTAACTATTTCACCCACCCCTCATTTTTAACCGGCTTTTTACATATTTTTAACTTTTAAACTGAAATTATAACTCAACTTAAATCATTCTTTATGAGAAATTCTCTTTTAAAAAGCTTATTGCTACTCGGGGCATTTTTATGTTTTGGGCTTGCACAAGCACAGGAAATATCGGGAACGGTTTCCGATGCCAGTGGTCCTCTTCCCGGAGCCAGTGTAATAGTTAAGGGAACGACTAACGGTGCGCAGACCGATTTTGATGGTAATTATACATTGGCAGATGTTGAAAACGATGCTATTCTTGTGGTGAGCTATATTGGCTATGCCTCTCAAGAAATACCCGTAAATGGGCAGAGCACCATAAATGTAACCTTACAAGAAGATGCACAGGCACTTGAAGAAGTAGTTATCATCGGATATGGCTCAACGACAGTTAAAGATGCCACCGGGTCTGTTGCCTCGGTGACCTCGGAAGACTTCAATCAAGGGGTTATCTCTTCTCCTGAACAGCTTATTCAAGGTAAAACCGCAGGTGTTCAAATTTCACAATCAAGTGGTGAACCAGGTGCAGGAATCTCACTGAGAATTCGTGGAACTGGATCCGTACGAGGAAACAACAGTCCGTTATTTGTTATTGACGGAGTACCCGTTTCCAACGAAAATGTCTCTGCTTCGGGTGCCGATGTTGGTGTTGGAACAAGCGGATCTAAAAACCCGTTGAACTTCTTAAACCCGAACGACATTGAAAGTATGAGTATCTTAAAAGATGCTTCTGCTACGGCTATCTATGGTTCTAGGGGTGCTAATGGTGTTGTGGTCATTACCACTAAATCAGGTAAGGGAGGCGCTAAAGGTCAATGGAACTTTTCCACCAACCTGAACGTAGCCAAAACTGCTGACCGCTATGATTTACTTACTGCCGACGAATTTATTGCTGGAGGAGGAGCTAACCTAGGTGGCAAAACGGATTGGCAGGATTATGTTTTTAGAACTGCTGCTTCCACCGATAATAACTTAGCGTATTCCCAGAACTATGGCAGTGGAAATGTCAGAGCCACATTCGGTTATTCAAAACAGTTTGGCGTCATTGAAGATACCGATCTTGAAAGAATTACAGGTAGAATCAACCTAAACCAACGTTTTTTAAATGACAAATTGAAGGTGGGTTTTCAGGGTACCATTTCAAGAATTAACGATAACGTACCTTTTGTAAGTAGAACATCAGGTAGTACAGGTGACTTATTGGCTTCGGCTTACTATTCCAACCCTACCCTTTCGGCCAACCCCAATGCCAGTGCGGACCCAGATCGTAACCCCGCAAATTTGCTGGCTTATTATGAAGATGTTACAAACACTAATAGATATTTAGGCAACATTTCATTTGACTATTCTTTTACTGACGAATTTTCAGCTAAATTAAATTTAGGCATTGACAAGTCTGATTCTTACAGAGGACAGGTGGCCGGACCTGGAATTTTAGCCTTACAAAATGGTGCCACCAACAACGGAAGAGCGGCAGTTAGCAATTTGGACACCCAAAACAAATTATTGGAACTTACGGTAAACTATAAGAAGTCATTTGAAAACTCGACACTTGATGCGTTAGCCGGTTATTCTTTTCAAGATTTCAACAGAAAAGGAGAAAATATCATCGGTCAGGGCTACGGCTCAAATGACTTGAATGAAATTTTAAGAAGAACCGTACAAGCCTACGACGATACTAAATATTTTGCCACAGATTACCAAGCATATGGTATAGGAACTTTTGCAGATGCAGCTGACGACGGTGATTTATTTAGAATTTTAAATTTATTTCCAACACCTAATGTCACTACCAGAGCTGTACCAGGTATTCCTATAGATGCTTTGGCCGTTGATACTTTTGACACTACGGACGAGTTGCAATCTTTCTTTGGCAGGATCAACTATACCCTGCATGACAAATATTTGATGACGGCTACGTTTAGAGCTGACGGTTCTTCTAGATTTGGTGAAAACAACAAGTACGGACTTTTTCCATCCGCAGCTTTTGCCTGGAAATTGAACCAAGAAGATTTTGTAAACGAAGACACTTTTTCTACATTAAAATTGCGTTTGAGTTGGGGTATTACTGGTAATCAAGATGGCCTTGGGCATGGCAATTATTTAAATAGAACGCGATGGAGTCAATTAAACATTAATGCTGGTTCACAAATTACGGTGCCAGCAACTTCCGAAGTGGCATTTGCCAATCCAGATTTGAAATGGGAAGAAACCACCCAATATGCCTTTGGTATCGATTTCGGCTTTGCTTCCGACCGATTTACAGGTAATATCGACCTATATAGAAAGGAAACACGCGATATTCTTTTGAACCTACCCGCGGTGCAACCGGCGACTTCCCCCTTTGTATTTCAAAACGTAGATGGTGTTATTCTTAACCAAGGAATAGAATTAGGCTTAGATTATGATATCATCCGCGGAGAAGACTTTAATTGGAATGCCAATTTCAATATCGCCTACAACCAGAATGAGCTAACCGATTATGCCGGTCCAGACATTCAAGCCGGAAATCTATATGGTCAAGGGCTTACAGGTACTACATCACAAATTCTGACGAACGATAAGCCGCTCTTCACCTACTATCTAAGAGAAGTTGATGAGAATTATGTAGTTGATACGGATCCTACAATTTTAGACAAATCCGGTTTACCTAAGGTTACCTCTGGACTTTCAACAAGTGCTTCGTACAAAAACTGGGATGCATCTTTATTCTTTAGTGGGCAGTTTGGCTTTTACGTATATAATAACACCGCCAATGCCCTTTTCGCTTCCCCACAAATTGGAAGCAGGAATAATCTCAAAAGTGTTTTGGATGAAGGTATAATTCTTTCTGCCACCAACCCTAGCACCTATTTTTTGGAAAAAGGTGATTTTGTTAGGTTACAATCCGCTTCCCTATCTTATAATGTTCCTCTTGAAGATGAAGGTTTATTTGACAGTATGCGTCTTAGTGTAAATGGCCAAAACCTATTCTTAATAACCGACTACAGTGGCCTTGATCCCGAAGTAAGCACCACCAATATACCAGCTAATGGCCTACCATCAGCCTCTATTGACTACTTGGCTTATCCGAGACCAAGGACCTTCAGCTTCGGCATTAATGTTACTTTTTAAAAAAATTGATCATGAAGAAAATATATAAATATATAAGTTTATCACTTCTAGTCCCCATGGCATTTTCCTGTACGGACCTGGAAATTGAGCCAACAGACTCCCTTATTACAGAAGGCTTTGCAGGAGTTGCTAATGTTGAAGGGGAAGTGGCCAACATTCGTAATATAATTTCCACCAACCAACTGGCAAATCAGGGTGGACTTTTCGCTTTGAACGAAGTATCATCAGATGAATACGTGGTACCTACTAGAGGAACCGATTGGGGAGATAATGGTGCATGGCTGTCCATACACCGACAAAGCTGGAATGCGGAGTTAGGTGACATTATAAACTCTTGGCAACAACTCAATAGCGTCACTATTAACGCCACAAGAACAATTAGTGACAAAAGTGTAAATACCGATAGCGGTGATATTACTGAACTTAAAGCACAAGCAAGGTTTTATAGGGCTTGGGCCATGCATTGGATTCTTGATATGTGGAGACAAGTACCTTATAGAAATGTCGATTTACCTAATAGTGCCATACCCGAGGTACTTACTGGACAAGTGGCTCTCGACAGTATCGTAGCTGACTTAAATGTCGCAATAAGGGACCTACCTGTGGTTACCTCCGGTGATGGAATTGAAAAAAAATCATCACCCACAAAAGCGGCTGCCAACTTGTTATTGGCCAAAGTTCACTTAAACAAGCATGTATATCTTGAAACGGACCCGCAACCTGCCGACATGCAAGTGGTAGTAGATGCCGTCAATGACATTGAAGCAGATGGATATACATTGGCCGCTCCAGGTGATTTCTTTGATATTTTTAGACCTAGCAATGACGTTGAAACAATTTGGTGGACTCCCTCAGATGCGGGTCCTATGATCTGGCACACGCTACACTACAGCCAGAACTTCCCAGGTGCCAATGATGGAGGAGGTTGGAACGGATTTACCACTTTGGCGGAATTTTATGACCTATTCGAAGGTCCTGCGGATACCAACTACCCCGGTGACGGCCAGGAGGAAAGACGTGGTATGGTACATGACGCTAGTACCGCAAATGCGGAAAATCTCGGTATTGGTTTAGGCTTCTTAATCAATCAGCAGTACGAGCAAGATGGTACTCCCTTGAATGCAAGAGATAATGTCGGTGGAGTTCCCTTAGTATTTACACGTGAAGTGGAACAAGCGGAGTACACATCTCCAGCCGATGATGCTTTGTTGGAAACAGCCGGTATCAGAATGCTTAAATACCACCCCAACGAAGAAGGTGGCGACAGAAGAAACCATTTGGTACGCTACCGTTTTGCAGATGCCTATCTAATGCGAGCGGAAGCCATGTATCGTATGGGAAGCGACGTTACATCAATCATCAATGAACTTAGAACTATCAGGGGTGCAAGTGAACTAGCAACCGTTACCGAAACTGAATTATTGGCTGAAAGAGGTAGAGAACTCTATCAAGAAGCTACCAGAAGACAAGACTTGATTAGATTTGATCAATATTTAAGAGCTTGGAACCTGAAGGAAGCTGGTGACCCACATTTAAAAATATTCCCGATTCCAAATTCAGATATTTTGGCCAACCCAAATTTGGTGCAAAACTCTGGATATTAATCTAATTTAGAGTTGAAAAAGGCCGCCTTGAGCGGCCTTTTCTGTTTGATTTATTTATTGAACTATTAAAAATTACGTTAGTTAAACACCTTTTTAATTGATGTTTTCTTCAAACTAGTTGGTTATCTTGCATTGAAATGAACCCTATAAATTTATACTCAAAATTGAAGTCTTTATCATCAAAGAAAACATGGCAACTTAAGGCCTTCTTTTTTTTATTTGTGCTTTTTTCTATGAATTTCATTTCATGTAAAAATGAAAATGAGGAGAAACCTTTGGAAGAAAGTAAAAAATCAAATCATAGACTTTTCACAATGATGTCTTCAGAAGAAACAGGTATTGTTTTTTCAAATGACATACAAAACCAACGTAACTTTAATATTTTCAAATATCGTAATTTTTACAACGGTGGTGGAGTAGCCATAGGGGACATCAACAATGACGGCTTGCCAGATATTTACATGACCGCCAATATGGGGCCAAATAAGTTGTTTCTCAACAAGGGTAATTTTCAATTTGAGGATATTTCCGATAAGGCCGGTGTTACTGGTAACAAACCTTGGTCAACGGGTGTGGTTATGGCCGATATAAACTCAGATGGTCTGCTTGACATTTATGTGAGTAATGCGGGAAATATGGAAGGGAATAACCATGACAACGACTTATATATCAACAATGGCGACCTTACCTTTACTGAAAGGGCCAATGAATATAATTTGGCCAAGACAGGGTTTTCAACCCATGCTTCCTTTTTTGATTACGACAAAGATGGTGATCTTGATGCTTATATTCTTAACAACAGTAATATACCTGTTACCAGCCTAGGCTATGCCGCGCAAAGAGATGTTCGTGCCCAAGATTGGGAGGGTGTTCCTGAAATTTTTAGAGGTGTAGGAGATATGCTATTGAGAAACGATAACGGAAAATTCGTTGACGTCAGCGAAGAGGCTGGTATTTATGGCAGTCTTATTGGATTTGGCCTTGGGGTTATGGTAAGCGATATAAACGGTGATTTTTATCCCGACATATATGTATCCAATGATTTTTACGAACGAGACTATTTTTATATAAACCAAAGAGATGGCACGTTCACAGAAGAAATTAAGAATTGGACCTCACATCTTTCCTTATCAGCAATGGGGGTCGACATGGCCGACATTAACAATGACGGCAATGCAGATATCTATATTACAGATATGCTGCCAGAAGAAGACACCAGAACAAAATCGGTAATGGAATTTGAAGGTTACAATATATTCAAATTAAAGCAGGGCAAGGATTTTTACCAGCAGTATATACAAAACACCTTACAATTAAATAATGGAAATGGCTCGTTCTCTGAAATAGCCTATTACAGTGGTGTAGCCAAAACTGATTGGAGTTGGGCCGGTCTGATATTTGACATGGACAATGACGGTCTACGAGATATTTTTGTGACCAATGGAATTAACCACGACCTTACAGACCTTGATTTTGTCGATTTTTTTGCAAATGAAATCATTCAGCGAATGGCACTGACGGGCAAAAAACAATCTATTGATTCTATCATTAATAAAATGCCGGTTTCACCTCTGCCAAACTATGCCTTTCGAAATAAAGGTGATATCACTTTTGAAAATGCAACTGAAAAATGGGGTTTAGAAATACCCAGTAAGTCAAATGGGGTAGCTTACGGTGACCTTGATAATGATGGAGATCTTGATATTGTGGTCAATAATGTGAATATGCCTGCCTTTATTTATAGAAACAACGCCGACAAACTAACCGACAACAATTATATCAGATTAAAATTTGAGGGTGATAAAACAAACCCCTTTGCTATTGGTACCAGCGTAAAACTATATTATAAAGACAATATTGTACTCCAAGAATTAATTCCTTCAAGGGGTTTTCAATCTTCCATGGACTATACTATGACCATTGGTCTAGGCAAAACAGAAAATATAGATTCCCTAAGGATTATTTGGCCCAACGATCTCACACAAGTTTTTACGAATATTGAAGTGAACCAAGAGCTGTTGCTAAAAATTACGAATGCAAATAAGAAGTACATACCTCATAATGAAAGGAGAAATCAAACTTTATTTACGGAGGTCAAACAACCGCAATTGAAACCTCATACAGAAAACGCTTATCAAGATTTTGATTACGAAGGCCTTATTTCAAAACTTGTTTCACAAGAGGGGCCAGCCCTATCTGTGGGTGATATCAATTCCGACGGACATGAAGATGTATTCATTGGTGGTGCCAAAGGCGAGGTAGGCAGCCTCTACTTTCATTTGGGCAATGGCAACTTAAAACGGTCGAACCAAAAAGTATTTGAGAAAGAAATCGATTATGAAGATACCGCTTCCGCTTTTTTCGATGTTGATTCCGATGGCGACCTTGATCTAATGATAGGTGCAGGTGGTAATGAAATTACAGAAAAACAAAAGTACACTCTTCGTTTATTCTTAAATGACGGCAAAGGCAATTTTTCCAAATCCCCCACAAAATTCCCCTCTAAATTCACCAATATTTCAGTTTTAGCACCGTATGATTACGACCACGACGGTGATATAGACGTCTTTGTAGGATCAAGAAGCGTTGTTGGTACGTACGGTATTAACCCTGAGCATTTGTTATTAGAAAATCAGGGTGATGGTACCTTTACCGACGTTACCGAAAGACTCGCCTTTAACTTAAAGGATAGCGGAATGGTAACCGATGCGCAATGGGCTGATGTTGATGGAGATGGAAAAAAAGACTTAATAACCATAGCAGATTGGGGCTCGCCTCAAATATTCAAAAATTCAGGTAGAAGGCTTGGCAAAATTTCTACTTCCCTTGACAGCTTGTGGGGATGGTGGAATACCGTTGAGCCTGTTGACATCGACAATGATGGTGATACCGACTTCGTCTTGGGCAACCAAGGTTCCAATGTATCTTATACCGCAACAAAAGACAGCCCTATGAAACTATGGATCAACGATTATGACAATAATGGGACCATAGAACAGGTCGTAACCAAGCAGTCCAATGGGCAAGATTACCCATTGCACCAACAACAGGAAGTGACAGGCCAGATAGTATCACTCAAAAAACAAAACTTAAAGGCTTCTGAATACGCAGAAAGACCTATATCAGAGCTATTTCCACCTGCAATTCTAGAGAACACAATTATTAAAGAGGCCAACACTATGCAGTCTGTAATCGCTATCAACCAAGGAGGCGGCAAGTTTAAAATCAAAAGCTTACCCAGCAGGGTGCAGCTGTCATGCGTTTGCGGTATTAGCTGTATGGATGTTAACGGTGATGGTCACTTGGATTTAATAATGGGTGGCAATAATTATGAGTTCAAACCCCAATACTCTCGATTAGATGCCAGTTACGGCCATGTGTTGATCAATGATGGTAAATCAAATTTTGATTGGATAAATTATGATAACAGCGGTTTTTTTATCAAAGGTGAAATTAAACACCTTCTACCATTAAAAGATGCCGATGGCAACAAATTTGTGATTGCGGCGATCAATAATGAGAAACCAAAGATTTTCAAATTGCAATGAGAAGAATAATATATGGTTTATCGGTCATTTTTTTGTCACTTACCAATTGCAAAAATAATAAGGGTGAGTTATTTAAGAATCCCACAGCTACGGAAACAGGACTGATTTTTGAAAACAATCTTACCGAAACCGATGACTTAAATATTCTGGAATACTTATACTATTACAATGGTGGTGGGGTAGCTGTTGGAGACATCAATAATGATGGCCTACCTGACATCTACTTCTCAGGAAATCAAGTAAAAAACAAACTTTTTTTGAATAAGGGCAATTTAAAGTTTGAAGATATTACCAAAATATCAGGCACTGAAGGTATAAGCGATTGGAACACGGGTACCATGATGGCAGATGTTAATGGAGATGGTCTTTTGGATATATACGTTTGCGCGGTAGTTGGCCTTCAGGGTTTAAATGGTCATAACGAACTCTTTATCAATAACGGCGTTTCAGACTCCGGTGAAATTACATTTACGGAAAGTGCCGCTAAATACAACCTTGACTTTGATTCATATAGTTCGTCTGCTGCTTTTTTAGATTATGATTTAGACGGAGATTTAGATATTTACCTGTTAAATCACGCGGTACACACCCAAGAATCTTATGGCCATGCCTATCTTAGAGAAAACCGTAATTACCAAACAGGAGACAAGCTTTTAAGAAATGATGGCCATACATTTACTGATGTAAGTGAAGAGGCTGGCATTTATGGTGGCCCCAACGGCTACGGCCTTGGTATCTCAATAGCCGACTTCAATAATGATGGTTGGCCCGATATTTATGTAGGTAACGATTTTCATGAAGACGACTATTATTACGTAAACAATGGAGATGGAACTTTTTCGGAAAGCCTTAAAGCATATTTCGGGCATACATCAAGATTTTCAATGGGTAACGATGTGGCTGATATCAACCAAGACGGACTACTTGACATATTAACCTTAGATATGCTGCCTGAAGATGAAAAAGTACTAAAATCTTCCCAAGGTGATGTAGAACCGCAAATCATGAAATTACAAACAAAAGATTACGGTTACCATTATCAGTACACTAGAAACATGTTACAGGTAAATAGAGGCGACCACTTCTCCGAAATTGGCCTTCAATCGGGCTTGGCAGCAACCGACTGGAGTTGGAGTGCTCTTTTTGCAGACTATGACCAAGATGGCCAACAAGATGTGTTCATTTCCACAGGAATTCCGAAAAGGCCAAACGACCTTGACTATATCAATTTTGTTTCCTCAGAACAGATCAGAACAAAAATCAACAATACGCATCTCATGGACCGCCAAGCCTTGGATTCTATGCCCAAGGGAATTACACATAATTATATTTTTCAGGGTGGCGATAATTTGAATTTTATTGACAAATCAGGGCAATGGATGGCTAAAGACACACTATTTAGCGGTGCGACCGCCTTAGGAGATTTTGATAACGATGGAGATATTGATTTAGTAGTGAATAACATTGATTACCCGGCCTCCCTATACATCAATAAAACAAATCAAAAAGCCAATTATTTAAAGCTGAAATTTAAATACTTAAGCAAAAACCCTTTCGGAATTGGCACCAAGGTCTACTCTTACCATAAGGGCAAACAACAATATAAAGAGCTTTATACGGTCAGAGGCTTTCAGTCGTCATCAGAACCTATTATCCATTTTGGTTATGGAGATGACGATAACATTGACTCCCTTAAAATCATATGGCCTAATAATACATATCAAGTTCTACATAATATTGAAGTCAATCAAAGCTTATCCCTTTCTCCTCAGGACACAAAACCTTATACCCCCGCAGAATTAAATTTCGAAAATCAGCTGTTTAAAAAAGTGGACTCTAACTTAGGAATAAATTTTAAACACATTGAAGACAATTATTCTGATTTTAACCGACAAAAATTAATTCCCTACCAATTTTCAGATCGTGGACCTGCAACCGTCGTTGGTGATTTAAACAACGATGGTTTAGATGATATTTATTTTGGCGGCTCTAAATACAATCCTTCTAGAATATTCTTTGCATCGGATACCACCTACAATGAAAAGCCTGTCAATGCAATAGCAAAAGACTCTATCAAAGAAGATTTGGCAGCCCTGATAGCCGATTTTAATAATGATCAAAAAAATGATCTTTTTGTCGGTTCTGGTGGTGCAGATTTTTTCGACGAACATAAACCTTTATTAGACGCTTACTATGTTCAAGCCGGAAATACCTTCGAATCAGTAGAACTTCCTGAATACTATGAAAATGTTTCAATAGTTGTACCGCATGACGTAGATAAAGATGAAGACCTTGACCTTTTTATTGGCAGCCAAATTAATACCAATGATTTTGGTAGCTTTCCTACTTCGTATTTGTTGATCAACAATAAGGGACATTTTTCGATTAGCGACACCAAAGTACTCGACAACATAGGGATGGTGACCGATGCCATTTGGGACGACTTTGATGGAGACCATATAAAAGACCTTATTGTAGTAGGAGAATGGATGGCTCCTACTTTTTTCAAAAATGATAACGGATCACTTAAAAAGGTATCGTCCCCTATTCGTTCTTCCTTAAATGGCCTTTGGAAAAAAATCCTGCCCTTTGACATAGATGCAGATGGTGATACTGATTATATATTAGGAAACTGGGGAACCAATAGTAAATTCAAAGCATCACAAAAAGCGCCCATGAGAATGTACTATGGTGATTTTGACAACAATGGGCAAACTGAAACCATTATCGCAATTAAAAAACATGGCCAATATTATCCTTTAGACGGTCTTGAAACACTCTCTTCACAAATTGTAAGCCTGCGAAAAAAATTTACCACTTACTCAAGTTTTGCCGGAAAATCGATGGAAGAAATATTCGATAAAGAAGAACTAAAAAGAGTAAAAATTTTAGAAGTAGATGAATTGCGTTCTGGTTATTTAGAAAATGAGAATGGCAATTTCAGTTTCAAACCATTTGCCCCTGAATTACAAACTACTCCCCTGCTCACCTTTTTAAAATACGATTTTGACAATGATGGAGAAATGGAAGTTTTGATGGCAGGCAATTATTTCGGCGTGAAGCCATTTCACGGTAGGCTTGACGGTTTTTCCGGGGCACTTTTGCAAGCAAACGGAAGTTTTCAACTCACTCACGAATTAGGCCTGAACTTGACGCAGAAATCTGTAAGACATCTAAACATCATTCAGTTGAATGGGCTACCTTATCTTTTGGCAACAATCAATAATGACAAAGCTGAAGTTTATAGTTTAAATCGTTAAGTACGATCAATACTCATGATCAAAAAAATTCTCATAATTATATTCATTTTTTTTATGGCAATCTTGGTTTGGTATTTTTTTATCAAACCCCAAGATTACATAGCCACTTTCAAAATTAATACTCCTACAGGTACGGTAGTGCAAACCCTCAAAACTTGGCAAACTTCTCAAGACGGTTCGCAATTTATTGCGCAAAGATCATTCGACTTTTTCGAGCACCAATTAGCCTTTAATGATTCTATTTTCAATTATCATTGGGAATTTGAAAAACTACAGGACACCATAACAAAGGTACAGGTAAACATTACCGATATAAATAATAGCTTTAAACAAAGAGTACTGGCCCCATTTGCAGATACCGACTTCGAGAAGAGGTCTAAACGAACCGTGATGAATTTTTACGACCACCTCGTCGAACATTTAGAAAATATCAAGGTGACATATAAGGGAGTAGATACTACCAAAAGTACATACTGTGCCTATATACCTATTACTAGCACACAATATGAAAAGGCTTCAAAAATGATGAAATACTACCCCACACTTGATCATTTTGCGTTGAACAAACGTATCAAAACAACGGGTTCACCATTTATAGAGATTGTAGATTGGAATCAAAAGAATGACTCTATTTCATTTAACTTTTGTTACCCTATCAAAAAAACCGACTCACTACCAAAACATGATCTCATCAAATACAAACAATATATTGGTAAAGAGGCTATACACGCTACCTATAATGGAAACTACATCACCTCGGACCGGGCATGGTATGTGCTTTTAGAGATGGCAAAAACTAAGGGATTAGCAATAGAGGAAAAGCCGATAGAAGTGTTCCTAACCAATCCGAATATGGGTGGAGTTGAATTGGACTGGATTGCCGAAATCTATATGCCTTTAGCTGAGTAACCCGTTTCGAAGAACTCCTACTCGAATGTAATTCATAATATAAGTATCGCTTCAAACAAATAGTGAAAAATGCAACATATTTTATAGCATTTAACACATCTCTTGCTTGTAACAAAGTAGCTAAAGCAATATCTTACCACCTGCTAAAATTTAACCATGTATTCCATAGGATATGATATTGGTAGCTCTTCCATAAAAGCTGCTTTGATTGAAACTGCAACGGGGAAATCTGTTTCAGTAATTAATGAACCCGCCATAGAAATGGGGATGATCGCCCTAAAAAATGGGTGGGCGGAACAACACCCCAATGACTGGTGGCTGCATGTGTGCACCGCCACCAAAAGACTTATTAACGAGAATGCCATTAACCCTAAAGATATTTCGGGAATAGGCATCTCTTACCAGATGCATGGGTTGGTAGTCATTGACAAAAAAGGGGAACCCCTTAGAAATTCAATTATTTGGTGTGACAGTAGGGCCGTTCCTATTGGTCAAAAAGCGTTTGACGAATTGGGCAATGATAAATGTGCCGAATATCTTTTGAACTCCCCAGCTAACTTTACGGCCTCCAAATTAAAATGGGTCAAAGAAAATGAGCCTGAGCTCTATGCCCAAATTGATAAGTTCATGCTTCCGGGTGATTATATTGCTTACAAATTAAGTAATGATATAAGAACCACCATTTCCGGGCTTTCAGAGGGAATTTTTTGGGATTTCAAAAGCAAGGGAACTGCGGACTGGCTTATGAAACACTATGGCTTTGCTAAAGATTTAATACCGGAATTGGTAGGGACCTTTTCCAATCAGGGACAGGTATCTGCCCAAGGGGCCCAAGAATCCGGATTGGCAGAAGGCACGCCCATTTTATATAGGGCTGGAGATCAGCCCAACAATGCCCTGTCCTTAAATGTTTTTAATCCAGGTGAAGTAGCAGCTACTGGCGGCACTTCAGGTGTCATGTACGCTATCACGGATAGCCTTTCCGTAAAGGAAAGTGCCAGGGTCAACAATTTTGCCCACGTAAATTATACGACCGATAATACCAGAATCGGAAAAATGGCCTGTATCAACGGTGCAGGAATCATGTACCGCTGGTTAATGAACAATCTTGATGTAGAATCTTACCAAGAGATGAACGAATTGGCGGAGCGTGTTCCAATTGGCTCAGACGGGGTAACCATTCACCCGTTTGGTAATGGTGCGGAACGTGTACTCAACAACAAAACCTTGGGTACCAAAATGGCCAATATCAATCTTAATAATCACACCAAGGCTCATTTGTGTAGGGCCGCTTTGGAAGGTATTGCCTTTTCATTCGTATACGGAATGGAAATCATGAAATCTGATGGCATTGAACCTCAGGTGGTAAGAGCCGGTAATGATAATTTGTTCCGTGCCGATATTTTTTCGAACACTATTTCTACCCTAATTGGGCAAGAAATAGAAATTTACAACACCACCGGGGCCATTGGTGCTGCCCGTGCTTGTGAACTTCATAAAGGTGATTTCGAAACTTTTGGAAAACGCATTATCGACAACGATTTCGTCATGAAATTTAGACCCTCAGACGATGCATCCCCTTATAAACAGGCGTATCAAAAATGGAAAAAAGAACTGGAAACTATGTTGCAGAACAGTTAGTCTTTCGTCCAAAAAAAATAAAACTAAAATCAATTATAAACTCTAAGAAGAACAACTTCAACTTTTAAACATTAAAAAATGGCATTATTAGGAGATAAGGAATATTTTAAAGGAATAGGTGAAATCAAATTTGAAGGTAAGGAATCGGACAATCCACTTTCCTATAAATGGTACAACCCAGACCAAGTGGTTGCCGGTAAAACCATGAGCGAACATTTTAAGTTTGCCATAGCATATTGGCATACCTTCTGTGGACAGGGCTCTGACCCATTTGGACCAGGAACCCAAAATTTTCCTTGGGACGCACCTAGCGACCCTGTAGAGGCCGCAAAGGCCAAAGCGGATGCTGCTTTTGAATTTATCACCAAAATGGGAGTAGATTATTTCTGTTTTCATGATTTTGATTTAATTCAGGAGGCGGACACTTTTGCTGAATCGGAAAAAAGATTGGCTACCATAGTTGACTACATCAAAGGCAAGCAAAAGGAATCCGGTGTAAAACTACTTTGGGGCACGGCCAACTGTTTCTCCAATCCAAGATACATGAACGGTGCGTCTACCAACCCTGACTTCAACGTTTTGGCAAGAGCCGGGGGACAGATAAAATTGGCGTTGGACGCGACCATAGAACTTGGCGGTGAAAACTATGTGTTCTGGGGTGGCCGTGAAGGCTATATGTCCTTATTGAATACCGATATTAAAAGAGAGTTGGACCATATGGGCAAATTCTTAGGTATGGCTCGTGATTATGCTAGAAGTCAAGGGTTCAAAGGTAATTTCTTCATAGAGCCCAAGCCAATGGAGCCTATGAAGCATCAGTATGATTTTGATTCGGCTACCGTAGTTGGGTTCCTGAACGAGCATGGCCTACAAGATGATTTTAAACTAAATCTGGAATTCAATCACGCTACCTTGGCCAATCACACCATGCAGCATGAAATGGAAGTAGCTGCGGCCCACGGTATGTTAGGTAGTTTGGATGCCAACCGTGGCGATTATCAAAACGGATGGGATACAGACCAATTCCCGAATAACATAACCGAGGTTACCGAAGCTATGCTTACTTTCTTAAAAGCTGGTGGTCTACAGGGCGGCGGTATCAATTTTGATGCTAAAATAAGAAGGAACTCAACGGATATGGAAGACGTGTTCCATGCCCATATTGGCGGCATGGATACTTTTGCTAGAGCCTTGGTCACAGCCGATAAAATAATCACATCCTCTCCCTACGATGAATTGAGAACCAAAAGATACAGCTCCTTTGATTCCGGTAAAGGCAAGGACTTTGAAGAAGGTAAACTTTCATTCAAGGACTTGTACGATATCGCCCTTGAAAATGGCGAATTGGAATTACAGAGTGGTAAACAAGAGTTGTTCGAGAACATTATAAGCCAGAACATCTAGTTTTCACTTTAACTAAATAGAAAAGCCCCGCAATTGCGGGGCTTTCTTATATCCATAATTTTCTTTTTCCTCTATTTCGCAAAATAGATATAGATACCAATAACAATCAAACTAATTAGTAAGCCTACTTGTTTCACATATTTAAAGGGCTCAATGGATACCTGCTTGGTATATTCAAGTTCAAATGGTTTCTCCCTTGGGAAAAACTTACCAATAATCAGCATAATAATCATATTGGCAACAAATAGAATGGCCATAATATGCAAATAATGGGGGTAGGCATCTGCCTCAACGAGCCTAAGGGCATCTGCATCGGTAACACCGGAAGCCTTGGCGGTCTCAACCGCCTTCTCCCTTAAGGACGGACTTACCAAAAACTCACTGATTATATACAGAACCGAACCGGAAACAATTCCAATTTTAGCGGCAATGGCAGGCACCCTCTTAGTTAAGTACCCTATGGCTATTATCGTAAATATTGGTATACTGTATATGCCGTTGATTTTTTGTAGGTAATTAAATAAACTTCCGGCATCTGCAATTAAAGGGGCTATGAACATGGCTGCCAATGCCAAACAGACCCCAAAAATTTTCCCATATTTTACAATGGTTTGTTCAGGCGCACTGGGATTAATATGTTGTTTATATATATCAATACCAAATAGCGTTACAGAACTATTGAGAACACTATTAAAAGAACTCAATATAGCTCCGAACAAAACGGCGGCAAAGAATCCTACCATTGGTTTTGGCAATACCGCCCTAACCAGTTCCGGATATGCCAAATCACTGGATTCCAAACCTCCATTAAAATAATGATAGGCAATCATCCCTGGCAAGACTAAAATTAAGGGCCCTAAAATTTTCAAAAATGCAGCAAGCAAAAGACCTTTTTGGCCCTCTGCCAGATTCTTGGCACCCAATGCCCTTTGAATAATCTGTTGATTGGTACCCCAATAGAACAACTGCACCAGCATCATTCCCGTAAAAATGGTAGAAAAAGGAACCTCCTGACCAGGTTCCCC
The DNA here is from genome assembly GCF_014349235.1 of Cytophaga sp. FL35. Classification (GTDB taxonomy): domain Bacteria; phylum Bacteroidota; class Bacteroidia; order Flavobacteriales; family Flavobacteriaceae; genus Euzebyella. The sequence goes on from NZ_JACSOH010000011.1 coordinate 118,850, forward strand.
GGTAGAATCAAATCGCTCAGGATTGGCCTCCATTAAAATATCCAACCCACTTAATACGCTTCCATCCCCAATGGCCATCAAACCGAATACAGGAATTAAAATTCCCCCGATAATCAATCCTACGGCATTGATACTGTCTGATACCGCCACCGCCTTTAGTCCTCCAAAAACGGCATATATGGAACCAATGATTCCAATACCCCAAATACAAATGACCAATGCAGTACCATCGGAAACATTCAACAGTCCGGGTACATCGAACATGCCACTTATTGCAACCGACCCAGAATAAAGAATTACCGGTAAAAGCACTACCACATAACCCGTTAAAAACAGTACGGAAGTAATGGTTTTAGTAGACGTATCAAATCTAGATGCCAAAAATTGGGGCACCGTGGTCAATCCGCCTTTTAGATATCTAGGCAATAAATAAATGGCCGTAACCACCATAGCCATTGCCGCCAAGGTTTCCCAAGCCATTACCGAAAGCCCATCCTTGTAGGCACTGCCATTTAGGCCTACTATTTGCTCAGTAGAGAGATTGGTCAAAAGTAACGATCCCGCGATCACACCCGCCGTTAAACTTCTACCGCCTAAAAAATAACCATCAGATGATTTTTCATCCGTAGAACGGGTTGCCACATAAGCTATAACGGCAACCAGAATTGTAAAACCTAAAAAAGAAAGAATTCCAATCATTAAAGTAGTAAGAGTTGATTAAGAGGGGTAAATATATCGGATTATTTGATAACTATTCAATTATGGCCCCATAATATAGGGTAATTCTAAATCAGGCATTCCTAGAAATATTTGCCACCTTCCCATCTAGCCGCTTTAAATAACAAATAATTTAGGACGTTTATTGAGAGCGCCTTATCATTGTTGAAAATGTAAAATAATGTACTTTTGCCTATTCAAGTGTTCAACCAATTAATCTAGGCTAAAAAATGGCCTAATCTGCTCATTTTTAAGGAGCGATAACTACAAAATTCACACGGTAAATGAAAAAAATATTGTTACTACTTACAATGACAATAACTTTTATCTCGTGCCAAGAGGAAACAAAACCTGTTGAGCCTATTGAGATAAGCGCCGAAGATTTACATGCCTCTGTAGATAAGGTTACGGAAATTATGATTCATGACATTTTCTCACCACCGGTGGCCAGTAGAATTTTTGCATATCCCAATATTGCAGCTTACGAAATTGTTGCCTTAGATAATGAAAACTATCATTCCTTAGTGGGGCAGATTACAGATTTGACCCCAATTCCAGAGCCAGATACCGCAAAGGCCATTAATTACGATCTTTCCGCTTTGGTGGCGCATATGGAGTTAAGCAAGCGGCTCATTTTCTCAGAAGACCGAATGGAGGCCCTTCGTGATAGTTTATATGGTGTATGGGAGGGTAAAAATCCTACTGTTTTTAAAAGCTCAAAAGACTACGGTCTTCTAGTAGCTGACCACATAGGTGAATGGATGAACAAGGACAACTATCCGCAGACCCGTACGATGCCCAAGTTTACGGTGGATGCGGACAACCCTTCTAGATGGCAACCAACACCACCTGCCTACATGGACGGAATTGAACCGCATTGGAGTAAAATAAGGCCGTTTGTAATTGATTCTGCCGCACAGTTCAAACCATTGCCTCCCCCTTCTTTTTCAATGGAAACAAATTCCGATTTTTATAAGGAGCTAAAAGAGGTCTATGATGTAGGTAAAAAAATCGAGGAAGAAGGCGATGAATCCGAAGAAATAGAAATAGCCAAATTTTGGGATTGTAACCCTTATGTAAGTGTTACCCGAGGCCATCTCATGTTTGCAACCAAAAAAATCACTCCTGGGGCGCATTGGATCGGTATTACTAAAATTGCCGCTAGAAAAACCAATAGTGATTTTGACAAGACCCTTTTTGCCTATACCAAAACTTCCATGGCCATAGCAGATGGCTTTATTAGTTGTTGGGACGAAAAGTACAGAAGTAACCTAATAAGGCCGGAAACATTGATCAATCAGCATATTGATGATGAATGGAAGCCTGTATTGCAAACACCTCCTTTTCCAGAATATACAAGTGGACATTCAGTTGTATCCGGTGCCGCCTCCACAGCGCTCACTAGCATTTTTGGAGATGGGTTTAGTTTTGACGATGATACAGAAGTACCTTATGGCTTGCCAGTTAGAAGCTTCAATTCTTTTCATGAAGCGGCTGAAGAAGCGGCCATTAGCAGAATGTACGGGGGCATCCACTACCGTGCGGCTGTAGAAGTAGGGCTAAAACAAGGTCGTGACCTAGGAAATTTCTTGGTAGAAAAGCTTCATATGAACACGGACCAAAGGGTAGCCGATAATCTGCACTAAGAATAGAACTCTGCTAAATCATGATACTCCCCGATGATTAACATCGGGAAATGTTTCTAATTTGAAAAACATCCTAGACTTTGAATAAAATCACCTTCTATTCTCTAATTAGTTTTTTGCTTCATAGCTGCGCCAATCATGGGCAGCTAAAATTCCTTGCCAAATTACCTAAGGATCTAAAGGAAAACTCCGGAATTGCCTATTTTTCCGGTGATACGGCTTGGTTTGTGGCAGACAGCGGAAACTCGGATGACATTTACCAAGTAAGTTTTGAAGGGGAACTGATCAAAAAGTTAGAAGTTAAAAATGCAAAGAACAGAGATTGGGAAGAACTTACAGAAGACAAAAAAGGCAATCTCTATATTGGTAATTTCGGGAACAACTATAATGATAGGGATGATTTAGTCATCTATAAACTACCTAACCCCGAAATTGAACCGGGTAAGAAGATTGACGCCCAAAAAATTGAATTCCGGTTTCCGGAACAAAAGGAATTTCCTCCCCAAAAAAGAGATTTAATTTATGATGCGGAGGCCATGTTCCATTACAATGGATACTTATACATCTTTACAAAAGATAGGGCCAAGCCATTCACCGGTCGTACCGCCTTATACAAAGTACCGGACACAGAAGGAGACTATGATGCAAAACTCATTAGTTCTTTAAATATTTGTGACAATTGGGATTTTTGCCGCATTACTGCCGCGGATATTTCCAATGATGGAAATACCGTTGTTCTACTTGGCTACGGCAAACTATGGAAGTTTACAGATTACGCAGGGGATGATTTTCTTAGCGGAAAAATGGAAGAATATGAGTTGGGATTGCGTACCCAACTAGAATCCGTCACTTTTCTAAACGATAAGGAACTTTTACTTTCAGACGAGGAAAATAAAAAAGGAGGAGGCAACCTCTACTCCTTTTCGATAGACTAATTTATCTGTTTTAAAAGCCGAAGCCTACCCCAAAAGAGAAACGAAGACCATCTTCACTATTGAAAAGGGCCAAACGGGCAGAAATCATATCAGCTCCATTTATAAAAAAACCACCTCCGTAAGAGGTATGCCACACATTCGAATCTAAGTTGGGCAGCCATACCCTACCATAGTCAAAACCGCCATACAGCCCCATAGTAACGGGTAATAGTTCTGTTTTCATTCTTCTAAGGCTATATCTTAGATCTGTATTTTGATAGAAAGATTTTTTCCCAGTAAAGCGTTGGTTACGGAAGCCTCGCAGACCATCTATACCTCCAATACTTGCCGCTTGAAAAAACTCGTAACCATCCCCGATGTTAAAGTGCGCTTTCCACTTGGTTGCCAAAACCAATCTACCATTGGGTATTAGTCTATGATCAATGGAAAATGTAGGAACAATATACCCAAAATCCTTATTTTCTGTTAGGTTATTCTTATAACCTACTTTCAAAGAAGTTGACATTCCCATAGTCGGGAATGCAGCATTGTCCGAATTTGAAAACGAATATTCCGCATCGGCACCCATAAAAGACATTTTATTTTCCTCTCCATTCTCCAAATAAAAGGTATTAATGAACCTATTATCTGTCTCTTCTACTTGAATGGATTCATAAGAAACACCTGTTTTAAACTTTCCTCCCAATTGCCCACGCCAAACCAGGGACGGACTAACCTCTAGATTTTGAATACGAACCCTATTATAGTCCATTCCCAAATCATCATCCTCATTGACTGATTCATTACCAAATCCAAAAAAGTTAACACTAAAATTAGGACTCGTAAAACGGGCACTCAAATCAAAGTTCCAATTCTCGAATATTTCGGCGAACTCCCCTGAATACCCCAATTCAAATCCGCTAGTGGCAAAATAGAAAGACGCATCCACCTTGTGCCTTTGGGTAAAGGGATTTTGCCTAAAACCTTTATAGGTATAGGTATCGCTCAATCCAATTTTTAAGCCATCGTCCGGGTTAAAACCAATGGTGGGCACCAATTGGTTCAAAGAACTCCGTACTTGCATGGGCAAATAGGTATTTACATTATAATCATCCGTAAGCTTAACTTTGGCATTTTGGGTATCCTTAAGACTGTTTTTTTTGGATTTGTAATCATAAATGACAATGTTTCCACCTTGTTCCAAATCATAAATATCATTGTTATGTCCCCCAATCAAGCGAACCTTAATTCCGCTACCACTATCTCCATGTACCTCAAAACGATCATCATCATCCAAACCATACACCCAAATTTCCTTGGAGATTTGGGCATCAAAAACTTTATGAAAAAATAATTTATCTTTTTCGCCTTTTATATTTCTATATCCTTTTACTTCGGTCTGTTGCTTATTTAGTATGTTCACCTCAAACCAATCATCCTTATCCGTACCCACCACCACTGCATAGGTATTAAGGATTCTATAATATTCCTCGGCGGTCTCCGTAATTTTAGACAACCTCGACTTTAGAATACGCTTAATCTCATCCATAGTGTCATCTCTCACTTCTTCAGGAAACGAGAGGAATGCTTTTTCAATGACCTCATCCGTTAGGTTTTCCTGTAAAAACAGGGCCTGTTGTCGCCACTGTTCCAAAGTGGTCTCTGGCAATACGGCAACATCCAAAACATAGGTTTTAGGAGAGGCGTTGAACCCTTTTACACTTCTTATTTCTTCATTAAAGCCCTCCATCAACCTTAAGGCCGGTACAATTCTGGTGGCCAAGTTCATAAAAAAGCCATCCCCATGTTTAGAATATACCATGTCCCTATCTCTTGGCACGGGCCTATAAATGACCTTACCGCTATCCTTATCCTTAAATTCTGCCCATCTCCACTGGTCTACGTGGCGGTCCCAATCACCTATGACCATATCAAATAACCTAGCCCGCAAATAGAGCTCTGAATCTATAGCGTACTTCTCATCATCACGTAAGTCTTCCAACATGCTGTCCGTACTTTTCAGCTCATTGGCATAGCCATAACTATACAAATCGCCATGCCCATCTCCGGCATGTTCCTCGATCATATACAGTTCATCACCGTAGTTTTCGTTAAAGTCCTTTAAAGCCGGTTGCTTGGGTATGTAATACAAAACAGGATTTGTATGGTAAATTCCAACAGCGTCTGAAAGTACCGCAGTGGTAAAGGGGGCATATGGATGTGAACCTGTGTAGAAATCCAATAAAAAATCTTCTGTATAGGTATCTTCAAATTGCCCCATTACGTATTGATCCTGAAAGGCCATGGCCTGTAAATAGAGTTCCGCATCTTTTTTTAAGGCCCTCATTACATATTCCCTTCCGCTTTTATGCCGAAGTCTCAATGATTTGGATTGATGTCCTCCACCTCTGTGTACAGGCTCAAGCCCGCCCATTAAAGTATCTAAATTTACAGTGGGTGCGGTGACTTTTGTTGTGTAGTATTTTCTATAACGATTGCCCCACAAAAATTTAAAGAAAGTGCTTTTTTCCTTTTCGGGCGTATCATAAACCGAAGCTTTCACAGTGGCAGGAAACGAATCTGGATAGGAATTCTCTAACACCTTACGGTCTGGGGGCAAAACTTGAGAGGTAAAAAGAAACTGTTCTCCCTCTTCTCCCTGAGTACCATAAAAATCTACTTGTGAAGAACCGTCCTTGTAGACTTCCAAAACTGCATATCCCCTTTGTCCGGTGGAAAATTTACTCCCGTTAATTAATCGGGTAGCACCCTTTTTAGCTCCTGAACCACTCACAATTTGAGGTGTATTATCTTGCACGATATATTGCAACGTATGCTCATGCCCAGAGGTCAATATCACCTTTTGTGAGTATTGGGCCAAGGTAACTATCCTCTTTCGCAACTCCCTGTACCTTTTATTGCTTAAATCTTCAATGGATGCTCCCGTTGTTTTCCTTAACAAATTGATAACGGAGCCTATTACCGGTAATGGCCCAACATGCGGTTTAGGGTAAAAATGTCTTCTAAGGTCAAATTCACCTCCATGCGCACCATGACTATAAACAGGATGGTGCATGGCAATAATGGTTGTTTTTTGCCTATTATCCTTGATGGCATCCTCCAACTCCAACCAAAATCTGGCCCTACTTTTTATTTCACACTTATCATTGATATCTGGGCGCTTGTCCCAATTGGTCAAATACCATTCTGTGTCTATGGCAATGATGGCCACATCTTCCTTTACCTCAATGGTTTTGATGGGGCAACCATCTTCCGGAAAATAGACTTCCTTGCTACCCAATGCCTTCTGAATATATTTTTGTTCCCGCTTTAACCCCACCAATCCTTCCGTATACCAGTCATGGTTACCTGGAATAAAGAGAGGTCTTCCTTTAAAGTTCTCCAAAGTTTTTAGTTGGGCATCCAAATCGTTTTTTGCCTTCAAGTAGGCCGCGGTAGAATCCTTAGGGTCCGGCAATCCGGCAGGGTAAATGTTATCTCCCAAAAAAATCGCCGTACTATTTTTATCCGCCCTATCCAATCTTTTCTTGAAGATTTTGAGTGCCTTGTTCATATCGTTCATAGGCGAAAGACCGGCATCTCCAATGAGATAAAAAGTGTGAGCCACCTCCTTTTCAGAATTTAAATCCACTCCTTTTCCGTCTTTATATTTGGGCTTATAGGTAGCACAAGCAGATACTAAAAGAACAAACGTAATGAGCACAAAATGTTTGGTCATAGGGATACTATTGGTTCTTAATATTTCGTATTTTGGACGCAAAACCTAATTTTATGTCAGATTTACTGTCTAAGACCGAAGATTTTGCGACCGATATTTTGGTCAATAAATTGGACAGCAACTTTTTATATCACAATCTTAGACACACCCAAAGGGTTGTCAAAAGTAGTAAAGAATTACTGCAATTCTATAATCTGAACGAAAAGGAAAGTGACGCTGTTGTAGTAGCGGCATGGCTGCATGACACAGGTTATACCAAGGGTACCGAAAACCACGAACGTAGCAGTTGTGAAATTGCAAAGGTCTTTTTGAGGGAACAGGAATGCTCGGAAGAATTTACTCAAGAAGTGTGCGACCTTATTATGGCTACGGTAAGAAATCATGAACCGCAAAACCTTTTAGAGGAAATTATGCGAGATGCAGATTCATCCCACCTTGGTCAGACCAGTTATGCGGACACTTCCGAAATGCTTCGTGAAGAATTATCTCTATTGGGCATTGCCGATTATTCGCCTAAGGAATGGCGAAAAACAAATATTAAAATGTTTCAAACGGAACATAGATTCTATACGGACTATGCGAAGTCCAATTGGCAAGAAGGGAAAGATGGTAATCTTAAAAAATTGGTCAAAAAGATTAAAAAGGCCAATAAAACCAGAAAAAAGGAAGAACTAAAAGTTCAGTTAAAGAATAAAAGCCCAGAAAGAGGCATACAGACCATGTACCGGGTCTCTATGCGCAACCATTTGAAGTTGAGTGATATTGCTGATACGAAAGCAAATATTCTTTTATCAGTTAACGCCATTATCATTTCACTTCTTTTAACCAATTTAATTCCCAAACTTGATAATCCTAGTAACGACTATTTAATTTATCCAACGGGCATATTCGTTCTTTTTAGTATAGCTTCCATGGTAATGTCCGTATTGGCCACCCGCCCAAATGTGACCAGTGGTGAATTTGACAAAAAGGATGTGGAGAATAAGGATGTGAATCTGTTGTTCTTTGGCAACTTTCACAAAATGAAACTTCAGGATTATGAATGGGCCATGCAAGAGTTAATAAAAGATCAAACCTATGTGTATAACACGCTTACCAAAGATTTATACTTCTTGGGAGTTGTTCTTGACAAAAAATACAAGCTACTCAGATGGACCTATACCATTTTTATGGTGGGGATGATTTTATCAACCATAGCCTTCTTTGTGGCCCTTAAATTCTATGGTCCCGAAAGAATCATAGAACTTCCAACCTAAAATTTTAGTAAAGAACAATAAAAAATCCCGCCAGAAGCGGGATTTTTTTATATCAAGAAAGTCAAACAGACTACAATAGCGCGTCAATTGCGTCTGTGTATACTTTTTTAGGAGATACACCTACTTGTCTGTTTACAATTTCACCATCTTTAAACACCAATACGGTAGGAATGTTTCTAACACCATATTTAGCGGCAAACTCTTGGTTAGCATCTACATCAACTTTACCAACAACAGCTTTGCCGTCATATTCATCACTAACTTCTTCTATGATGGGACCAACCATTCTACAAGGACCGCACCAAGCCGCCCAAAAGTCTACAACTACTGGTTTATCACTTTTCAATACAACTTCATCAAAAGTTGCGTCTGTTATTTCTAATGCCATTTTGTTTGTTTTTATAGAATTATGCAAATTTAGTCAAATAAAGCACGCATTACTTACGCAATAAGAATTCATTTTAGCTATAACGCTATTAACATCATTTATTATACCCCAGAATTTTACCTAGACCTACTTAATTGAGCTTATAATGAACTTGTTGTGCCTCCAACAAAGCTAATAACTCACTAGAAATCTGAACCTTTTGTTTTCTACTTGACAGGTTTACCTTTATTTCCTGTTCCATTTCATATACGACAAAATTTAAGGGGTGACTGCCAGAATGTGTTACCAAAGTATCCTTTAGTTGAACTATGTCCTCCTCCTTTAAATCATCAATATTTAATTTGATTGTAAGTTTCCTTGCATAGGCTTCCATCACATCTTGCAACAGCATAAAACTGTTGAACTGTATCCTAGGGTCTCCTTTTTTACCGGTTTCCCTATTGGTCCACCCTTCACGAACAAAAACCTTAACATAGGCAAAGGAATTAAGCATTAAGAAATGCCGGAATTTTAGATACTCTTCCCCAAAAATGCGAAATTCAAAGGAATCCGAATAATCTTCCATGGTAAAAGCCGCCCAACCCTTGCCATTTTTTGAGGTTCTATGTTGTACATCCGTAATTACACCGGCAAATGAAAGCTCCCTATTCACGTAATCTTCCAATTTACTGGCACAAGACACATCGGCATTGCAAAAAGACTTTATTTCGGTTTTAAAATCATCTAAGGGGTGGCCCGAAATGTAAATTCCTACCACTTCTTTCTCCCTTCTTAACTTCTCCATGGTTCCCCAATCTTCACAAGGCGGCACAATAGGTTCCGGAATTTGAACCTCACTAGCATCCCCAAAAAGGCTTACTTGCGAAGAATTTTCATTTTCTTGGAATTTTGCTCCGTACTTGATTACTTTTTCCAAAAAAGTAATTCCATCGCCTTCATCATGAAAATATTGGGCCCTGTGGGTATCTCCAAAGGAATCGAAACCTCCCGCAACGGCCAAATTCTCAAATGCCTTTTTATTGGCGGCTCTTAAATCGATTCGCTTGGCCATATCAAAAACCGATTTAAACGGTCCCTCCTTCTTCCTGTTCTCTACAATCGTTTCCACGGCACCACGACCTACTCCTTTGATGGCTCCCATACCAAAACGAACGGCACCTTCTTGGTTAACGGCAAACTTATAGTACGATTCATTAACATCCGGACCCAGCACCTGTAAGCCCATTCGCTTACATTCTTCCATAAAGAAGGTCACCTGTTTGATGTCGTTCATATTATTACTCAAAACCGCTGCCATGTATTCTGCTGGATAATGAGCCTTGCAATAAGCCGTTTGGTAAGCAATCCATGCGTAACAGGTAGAATGGGATTTATTGAAGGCATAGGCAGCAAATGCTTCCCAGTCTTTCCAGATTTTCTCCAATTTGTCAACCGGATGACCTTTTGCAGAAGCCTGTTCTATAAACTTAGGCTTCATTTTATCAAGCACGTGCTTTTGCTTTTTACCCATCGCCTTACGAAGAACGTCGGCCTCACCTTTGGTAAAATCGGCGAGCTTCTGCGAAAGAAGCATCACCTGCTCTTGATACACGGTAATTCCGTAGGTCTCGGCCAAGTACTCTTCACAGGCATCAAGATCATACACAATTTCTTCGGTACCGTGCTTACGGGCAACAAAACTTGGTATGTATTCCATGGGGCCTGGACGGTACAGGGCGTTCATTGCGATAAGATCTGCAAAAACCGTAGGTTTTAACGAACGCATGTGCTTTTGCATTCCGGGAGATTCATATTGGAATACCCCAACCGTTTCACCCCGTTGGAACAGCTCGTACGTTTTTTCATCATCCAAGGGAAAATTCTCGGGGTCCAGCTCTATACCGTGTTTTGCTTTTACAATTTTGACGGTATCCTTGATCAGTGTCAAGGTTTTCAGTCCCAAGAAGTCCATTTTCAATAATCCCGCGCTTTCCACAACCGAGTTATCGAACTGGGTACAGTACATGTCCGAATCCTTGGCCAAGGCCACAGGCACAAACTTGGTAATATCATCAGGAGTAATGATGACCCCACAGGCATGAATACCTGTATTTCGCACGGAACCTTCCAATACATAGGCCTGGTTCAAAGTCTCGGATTCAAGCCCCTCTCCTTCCGAAATGTTTAGAAGCTCATTGATTTTTTCAATCTCTTCACTATTGAATTTGCTTCTTAAAACCTTTTCATCTACCCCAATTATCTTTTTTAGCTTAGACATGTTGGGAATGAGCTTTGCCATACGGTCAGCATCACCCAAGGGCAAATCCAAAGCTCTCGCCGTATCGCGAATAGAGGATTTAGCGGCCATGGTACCATAGGTGATGATCTGTGCCACCTGATTGGAACCATATTTATCAATTACATACTCCATTACCCTACCACGGCCCTCGTCATCAAAGTCGATATCAATATCGGGCATACTCACACGGTCCGGATTTAAGAAACGCTCAAAAAGTAGGTCGTACTGAATAGGGTCTAGATTGGTAATCCATAGACAGTAAGCAACGGCGGAACCTGCTGCAGACCCCCTTCCAGGGCCAACAGATACGTCCATTTCCCGTGCCGCCCTTATAAAATCCTCAACAATCAAGAAATATCCCGGATACCCTGTTTTCTCGATTACCTGAAGCTCAAAATCAAGCCGTTCATCAATTTCAGGAGTGATTTCCCCATATCTTTTTTTGGCGCCCTCGTAAGTAATATGGCGTAAATAGGCATTTTCCCCTCTTTTTCCGCCATCTATCTTATCTTCTTCAAACTGGAACTCCTCAGGAATATCAAATGCAGGCAACAATACATCCCGAGCCAAAGTAAAGGTCTCTACCTTATCTATGATTTCTTGGATGTTGATAATCGCCTCGGGAATATCCTTGAAGAGTTCCTTCATCTCCTCCGAAGACTTGAAATAATATTCTTGATTGGGTAATCCGTAACGATACCCTCTACCCCGTCCTATAGGTGTAGATTGTTTTTCTCCATCTTTTACACACAAAAGAATATCGTGCGCATGCGCATTTTCCTTTTTGGCATAATAGGTATTATTGGTGGCAACCAGTTTTATATCGTGCTTTTTGGCGAACTGAATCAGTACTTGGTTAACCCTGTCTTCATCTTCTTGGCCGTGGCGCATAATTTCAATGTACAAATCATCTCCAAAGGTTTCCTTCCACCAAACCAGTGCCTCTTCTGCTTGATTCTCACCTACATTGAGAATTTTACTCGGTACCTCACCGTACAGGTTTCCGGTCAGTACAATTACATCCTCTTTGTACTGCTCAATAATTTTTTTGTCTATTCGGGGTACGTAGTACTTTCCGTCTACAAAGGCAATGGAGGACATTTTTGACAGGTTCAAATAGCCCTTTTTGCTTTTGGCCAACATCACAATTTGATACCCGTTGTCTTTTTGGGACTTATTGGTATGGTCTTCACAAACCTGAAATTCGCATCCGATAATTGGTGTAATCTCTAACTCAGGTTCCGGCAATTCATTTAAAGGTTCTTGCCCTTCTTCCAATGTTCCGTTTTGAGTGGCTTCATACCGTTGCAAGTTTGCCTCGTTTCTTGCCACCACCCCTTTGTTATGGTTCAGCACACCATTTACAAAATGAAAGGCGCCCATCATATTGGCATGATCTGTCATGGCAACCGCCGGCATTTTGGCTTTGGCCGTATTGGCGATCAAATCAGGAATACTGGTAGTGGACTGGAGAATAGAAAACTGTGTATGATTATGCAGATGGGCAAAACTGGCATTCTCAAGGGTTTTGATGTTTTCCTTGATTTCCTGTTGGGTAATACCGCCCGTATCCTTTTCCCAAAGGGCATCGGCAATTTTTTTGGATGCCTTTTTAAGGTTGATGTGCTTCAGCCCAATTAATTGAATCTCCTGCGGATTCGCCTCAGAAAAATTCTCAAAATATCCAGGAGCAACATCCAATTTTTCTAGAGGATATTGTCTTTTTCTAATGAGTTCAAAGAAACATCTAGCCGTAGCTTCCACATCTGCCGTGGCATTATGGGCTTCTGCAAAAGGTTGATTGAACAGAAATTCATGAAGTTCTGTTAGTGTAGGTAATTTAAATTTACCACCCCTACCACCAGGAATTTGGCACAAGGCCGCCGTATCTTCAGTACAAGTATCCAAAACCGGAAGTTCCTGCAGTGGATTAGCTACATCCATGCGATGGTATTCCGCTCCCATAATATTCACATCGAACCCTACGTTCTGGCCAACAATAAATTTGGTTCTGGACATAGCTGCATTGAACTTTTCCAAAACCTCTTGTAAAGGCACCCCATCTCGCTCCGCCAATTCGGTAGAAATACCGTGGATCTGCTCTGCATCAAAAGGAATATTAAAACCATCAGGCCTTACCAAGTAGTCTTGATGCTCAATACAATTACCCATCTCATCGTGCAACTGCCAAGCTATTTGAATACACCGCGGCCAGTTATCGGTATCTGTTATGGGGGCATCCCAACGTTTGGGAAGACCGGTAGTTTCAGTATCAAAGACTAAATACATATCTTATAAAATTCTGATTTTCAACACAATTGAAGCCACCCGAACAGAAAAATATTATTCAGGTCAAGAGCCCATAAAATTAGGCAAACAACATAGATTTTTAAAATGTAGTTTTTAGTAGTTATTAACGGATCAAACGCATCGATCAATGGAATTAGACGGACATATTTTTAGTATCTTCCAAACCTCTAAAAATCAACTTATGCCAAACTCAATTACACCAAAACTACTTTTAAGCGCCATTTTGGTCTTCTGTCTAACCAAAAAAACCGTTGCCCAAAGTTCTGATGCCCCTCCCAACTTTATCATCATTTTTGCAGATGACCTTGGTTATGGCGATTTGGGCGTTTACGGACACCCCACCATTAAAACACCTCATTTGGACCAAATGGCATTTGAGGGCCAAAAATGGACCAACTTTTATGTTGGCGCCAGTGTATGCACACCAAGTAGGGCCGCGCTTTTGACAGGAAGGTTGCCCATAAGAAGTGGCATGGCCAGTAGCAAGCACCGCGTGCTTTTTCCGAATTCCGTAAACGGTCTTCCTTCCTCCGAAATAACTCTTGCCGAGCAGATGAAAAAAGCAGGCTATACTACCGCGTGTATCGGAAAATGGCATTTAGGACATAAAAAAGAATATTTGCCCACCAACCACGGATTTGACTATTATTTTGGAATACCCTATTCAAATGACATGGACATCCTTCAAGGTGATGAGTACAAAAACTATTGGTCTCGCAACAATGAAGACATTAAGACGGAACACTTTAACGTTCCGCTTTTGAGAAATACCGAAATCATAGAGCGACCTGCAGACCAAAACTCCATCACCACCAGATACTCCAATGAAGCGGTGAAGTACATAAAAGAGCATAAAAACAAGCCCTTCTTTATTTATTTGGCGCATAACTTGCCACATGTACCGCTTTTTGCCTCCAAAGCTTTTTTAGGGAAGAGCGAAAGAGGCCTGTATGGAGATGTTTTGCAAGAAATAGACAATGGCGTGGGCAATATTCTTAACACCCTAAAAAAAGAAGGGTTGGCAGAAAACACCATAGTTATTTTCACTTCGGATAATGGCCCGTGGCTTCCCTTTAAATTAAATGGAGGCAGCGCCGGCCAATTAAGAGCAGGTAAAGGCACTACTTGGGAAGGCGGCATGCGGGTTCCTACCATATTCTGGGGTCCTGGCCAAGTAGCTCCGGGTTCTATTTCCGATATGGGCTCGACTATGGATCTGTTTACCACTTTTTCAAAAATGGCAGGTGTGGATCTGCCAACCGACCGGCAACTGGATGGTTTCGACCTATCCCCCACTCTTATAAGCAAAGAAAAAAGCCCTAGGGACCACATGATTTATTACAGGGGACAAGAGGTTTATGCCGTGCGAAAAGGTAAATACAAGGCCCATTTTAGTACACAAGGTGCCTATGGCCAGTTTGGTGAGCGCGAAAATCATCCCACACCTGTTCTTTACAACCTCAATGTTGACCCATCGGAACAGTACAATATAGCAGAACAACATCCCGAAATAATAGCTGAAATAAAGCTTTTGAAAGAAGAACACAGTTCAAAAGTGATTAAAGTGAAAGACCAATTGGCTGAACGCGAATAGATTTGGCCAAAATATATTGCAGGTTAAAGTAAATGAAGTATATTTGCAGCCCTTTTTAGGGAAAACAAGAATTAATAACCTGGGTCGGGCACCCTACAAATTAATGTGATATGCCAGTAAAAATTAGACTTCAAAGACACGGTAAAAAAGGTAAACCTTTCTATTGGGTAGTAGCTGCCGATAGCCGCGCAAAAAGAGACGGTAAGTTCTTAGAGAAATTAGGTACTTACAACCCTAACACCAACCCTGCAACTATCGATTTGGATATTGATGGTTCTGTAAAATGGTTACAAAACGGTGCTCAGCCAACTGATACCGCAAGAGCCATTCTTTCTTACAAAGGTGTGATGCTTAAAAAGCATTTGTTGGTAGGTTTGCGTAAAGGCGCTTTGACCGAAGAGCAAGTAGAAGAAAAGTTCAACGCTTGGTTGGAGGAAAAAGAGGGTAAGATTTCAGCTAAAGTGAGCGGTCTTGATGAAGAGAAAGCAAAAGCTAAAGCAGAAGCCTTAAAAGCTGAAAAAGAAGTAAACGAAGCACGTGCGAAAGCTGCTGCCGAAGCAGAGGTTGTAGAGGAAGAAGCTCCAGCCGCTGAAGGTGAAGCTACAGCTGAAGCTGAAGGAGAAGCTCCTGCTGCCGAGGAAAAAGCTGCTGAATAAGCATTGATTAAGAAGCGATATGCGCAAGGAAGATTGTTTCTACCTAGGTAAAATCGTTTCAAAATATAGCTATAAGGGCGAGGTATTGGCAAAGCTCGATACTGATGAACCCGATGCATACGAAAACATGGAATCAGTTTTTGTCTTGATGAAAGGCAATAATCTGGTTCCATTTTTTATTGATCGATGTCGTTTGCACAAATCCGATTTGCTACGATTGGATTTTGAGGAGGTAAAGGATGAAGCTGCCGCAGACCGTATTATGGGCCATGAGCTTTATTTACCCCTCACCATGTTGCCCAAACTTGACGAAGATCAATTCTACTTTCATGAAATAATCGATTTTGAGGTAATGGATGCCTCAAAGGGACAAATAGGGAAGGTCACCGGGGTGAATGACAGTACTTCGCAAGCTATTCTATTGATAGCCCAAGGAGATAAAGAAATCCTTATTCCCATTACCGATGCGATATTGACCAAAGTAGATCGGAAAAACAAAACAGTGCATATTGATGCGCCAGAAGGTTTAATAGACCTATATTTAGAGTAAACCACCATCCTTTATTTTTTGCAACCATTGAAATCGTAAATTTTAAAATGGTTTGAACAACGTTCAATTTTCAAAATTTTGGTTTAAGCTGCGCAGCTATCTAAGGAGCAGCGATTTTACCAGAGCTCTTATACTTGGCATTGCCATTGTCATTCCCGTTGTAACTGGAATTTATTATGATTACCTTGAAATAGGCCTATCTATTGCTCTAGGAGCCTTATGGACCTCCCCAAGCAACACCAATGGCAGCATCAGAAAAAATACCATTTCAATTTTAGCAGCCACGGCACTAATCACCTGTATCAGTTTAATAGGTGGTTATTTAGATCTAACCCTTTGGTTTTTGTTACCTGTTTTAGGTTTTATCAGCTTCTCGGTTTCCTTTTTGGCCGTTTACGGTCCGCGGGCGGCCCTAGTTGGCTTTTCAGGATTGATGGCCTTGGTCTTAAGTTTTGCCTTTAGTCCCCAGAAACTGGAAGTTTACGAATACTCATTACTAATAGGTTTAGGGGGAATATGGTACTTGCTTTTGGCAATTACTTGGCAATTACTTAGGCCTAAATCCCAAGTAGAAGAAGTGCTTCAAAACATTATTGAAGCTACCGCCGAATTCCTTGAGGTTAGAAGTCAACTGATAGACCCTAAGGAAAAGCACCATCACTTTCGTTCTTTGCTGATACGAAAACAAGACCGCATTGTTGAACTTCATCAATCCTTACGTGAGATTTTACTGGACCAGAAGAACATCAACCAGTCCCATTACCATGGAGTTCGGTTGCTGGTATTTGCGCAATTGGTAGAAATTCTTGAAACCGCTTTGGCCAACCCCATCGGTTATGATAGAATAGTTCTATTTTTTGAGAACAATCCAAAACACGGCAAGTCTTTCAGTCAGTTGATACTACAGATGGCGAACGAGCTTCGGAAAATAGGGAACATACCAATCCTTACCTCCCATACAGAAACAACGGAAGCCATACTTGAACAAACAAAAAACCTCATTTACGAAATGAAGGTCCATACCGACAAACGTATTGATGAGGATTATCTAATGCTTAAAAACTTTTATGAATATCAAGAGGAACTTTTTAAAAGGCTGAACAACATTAAAGACCTACTTACCAAAAAACAGGTCAATAGACAAAAGTTTCTGGACAACGAATTCGCCCTAAAATTTGCCCCTCAGCAGAATTATAGTATTTCGGTATTGAAGGACAACTTTAATTTTAAGTCCCCTATTTTCAAGCACTCGCTACGATTAAGTATTGCCATGATACTCGGTTTTCTGTTGGGATCGGTGCTTGAGTTTCAAAACCAGTATTGGATTTTACTTACCATTATGGTCATTATGAGGCCTAGTTACGGACTTACCAAAAGCAGGACCAAGGAACGTATCACAGGAACATTAATTGGAGCCGCAATAGCAATGGTCATTGTAACTTTTTGGTCCAACTTTTACCTCTATGGTGTTTTAGGTGTGGTGACCTTGGTATTGGCGTTTTCCGTCATTCAAAAGAACTATATGGCAGGTGCCATTTTTGTGACCCTAAGTATCATTTTTATTTACGGAATTCTGCAACCGGATATTTTTGAAGTGATCAGTTACCGAATTTATGACACGTTACTTGGTGGCGCCTTATCGTTTATTGCCATTAAGTGGATTTGGCCCAACTGGAGTTATTCCCAAATAGAGCAAAAAATATCGGATAGCTTGGATGCCAACCGAAATTATTTTAAACAAATCGTAGACTATTACACTAAGAAAGGTGCTATGCCGGCTGATTATCAAATTGCCCGCAAACAGGCATTCGACAAAAATTCCAACCTCAGCAACTCGTTTCAAGAAATAGTTCAAGAACCTGTTTCAAAACAAGGTGATTTTACAAAAACCTATGAGATGGTTGTCCTAAATTTCAGGTTGCTCTCTTCGCTATCCACTTTAAACGGATTTATAAGGTCACATTCCACCACGGAAGCCTCACCGGATTTTCTTGCCATCGCCCATCATGTGGAGACCAATCTTTTGCAGGCAATTGCTGTACTCGGGAACAAGCATATTGAAAATCCCTCAAAAACTAATGACGCCTTTGAGGAAAAAATAGGTCGCCTAAAGCACCAAACCCTTTCTGAATCTCAGTCAAATATTGCAGAAGAAGGCCTGTATCAAGAGGCCCACCTCATTCTCGAACAGATTCAGTGGCTACAAACCATTAGCCAGTCTATATTGTTTTTGGTCGCGGATTGGAAAAATCGTTCCTAACCAAGGGCTTTTTCACAAAAAGCGAGACATTTCTGTACTTCCGTTACCGCATTGGAACCTTCGGGAATTTCATACTCCAACTCTATAGTGCCCGGAAACTTATATTTCTCCTTTTTCATTAAAAGCAAGGCCTCTTTTAACGGTGTATCGCCATTGCCCCAAACTAGATTTCCTTTGTTATTGGCCGGTACCTGACGGTCTTTCATATGCATACTTTTTATATGGGCATGCTTATCCTTGATTATTTGTAATGGCTGATCGTTTCCGGCAGCAACGTAATGGCCAATATCCAAATTAAGGGCATTGTAATCTGATTGTTGCAGGGCTGTATCCCAAAACGTAGGCGTTTGCTGCTCATGGCCATGATAGGCCATAAAAACTTTATTTTGCATGGCAAATTTCCCTAACCTAGCCGTATGTGCGTCATCACTTGGATGCTCAACGGTAACATGATTTGCACCTAACATTTTGGCCGCCTTCATACCCCAATCTATCTCAGCATCGGAATTGTTCTTCCCAAAAGCACTTGGCTTAAAAGCATAGATGGAAACACCGGCATCATTGTACATTTTACGTACCTTTTTAAAATCTTCAAGAGACATATTTTTTCTCCATTCCGCTACTTGCTTTGCATATGATTTTGATTGAGCCTCCAAATCTGCTAGTTCCCTTTCTTGATCTTCGGTCAATTGTCCGTCTCTTTTGGCGCGTCGCAGGCCATAATAAGCGCGGCGGTCCACAGGGTTTTCAGGTCTACCGGCAAAGGATTCGGCAGGATCCCCCATTAATTCGATGGCGCTAACTCCCGAATCCACAACATACTTTAGGGTAGCTTCGGCACTTTGATCGGGCATACTTCTAAATGAATAGGTAATAACGCCAATTTGAACTCCATTGATTTTTGAATTGGGTTTCTTCCAGTTTTTGATAATCGCCGGACCCGCAAAAAGCGAATGGGTCGGTAAAAGTAATCCTGCGGAAGCTAAGGCGGTGCTTCCTAAAAAATTTCTTCTATTAATGTTTTTTGGTTTCATTTTAAGCTGATTTTTGAGTTCGATGAAGTTACTTATTTTTTCCCATCCCCAAGTGCTTCCGTATTCTCTGATATTCACCTATATCTAAACTAATTGCTAAGAGCTTTTGCTTATTTTTGGAATCCAAACCACCAAATACCGATCAACCATGAAAAAATGGATTAGCCTTCTATCGTTCTGCTATCTATTTATCGCTTGTAAAGATGCAAGTAAACAAGAAGCTAAAGCCCAGAAACCCACACAACCCAATGTTGTTCTCATCTTTACGGATGACCAAGGCTATCAAGATGTGGGTGTTTTTGGCGCCGAAGATATTGCCACTCCCAATCTAGACCAAATGGCGAAAGACGGAGTGAAACTCACTAGTTTTTATTCCGCTCAGGCGGTATGTTCTGCTTCTAGGGCAGGAATTTTAACTGGTTGCTATCCTAATAGGATTGGTATTCACAACGCCATGATGCCCAATAGCAATGTGGGATTACACCCGAGTGAAACCACCATAGCCGAAATGCTAAAAGATAAAGGCTATGCTACCGCCATTTACGGCAAATGGCACTTGGGCGACCATCCCGATTTTCTCCCGACCAAAAACGGATTTGACGAATGGTTCGGCATACCCTACTCCAATGATATGTGGCCACTTCACCCGCAACAGGGGCCCATTTTTGATTTTGGACCCTTACCCCTATATCAAAATGAAACGGTAATTGATACCTTGACCGATCAGTCTCAGCTGACTACACAAATAACCGAACACAGTGTCGATTTTATCAACAGAAACAAAGAAAAACCTTTCTTTCTTTATGTGCCGCATCCCCAACCACATGTTCCGTTGTATGTTTCCGATAAGTTCAAGGGGAAATCTAACAGGGGACTTTATGGAGATGTTATTATGGAAATCGACTGGTCCGTTGGCCAGATCATGCAAACCTTGGAAAAGAATGATCTTACCGATAATACCATCGTCATTTTCACCTCCGATAACGGACCGTGGCTAGCCTATGGCAACCACGCCGGAAGCGCCAAACCTTACCGAGAAGGAAAAGGGACCGCTTGGGAAGGAGGCCAACGGGAACCCTTTCTCATCAAATACCCTAACCAGCTGGAAGGTGGAGAAACGGTTGACGCACCTGTAATGGCCATCGATATATTACCCACCATTGCTGAACTTACAGGCGCCAAACTGCCTGAAAATATTATTGACGGTAAAAATGTCTGGCCACTTATTAGCGGTGTTTCCAGTGAAAGCCCTCAAGAGGCCTACTTCTTTTACTACCGTGTTAATGAACTTTTCGGGGTACGTTATGGCAAGTGGAAACTCTATTTTCCGCATCGATACAGAACCATGGTTGGAGGTACCCCTGGAGGAGATGGCTTACCTGGAAATTATACAATGGTGGATTTAAAGGAAATTGAACTCTATGATTTGGAAGCGGACGAGAGTGAGATCATCAATGTGGCGAATGAACACCCTGAAATTGTTGAAAAAATAAAAACCTTGGCCGACCAAATGCGGAGCCGATTGGGAGATTCCCTCCGTGATATGGAGGGCTCTGAGACCCGTGAACCAGGTAGAGTGACCAAAAGCTAAATGTATGGCCGAAACCTTTAGATTTAAACAATTCTCCGTTGAACAGGACCGATGTGCCATGAAAATTGGTACGGACGGCGTTTTATTGGGAGCATGGACTTCCTTGGAGCATCAACCAGAAACTATTTTAGACATTGGAGCCGGTACGGGAATCATCTCCCTGATGTTGGCCCAACGAACCGCGGATATGTCAATTTTCGCTGATATAGAAGCCATTGAGCTAGATGAAGATGCTTATGAACAGTGCGTAGAAAATTTCGAAAATTCCCCTTGGGGGGACCGTATCTTCTGCTACCATGCCGGTTTTGACGAGTTTGTTGATGAAATGGAGGAGCCCTATGACCTCATCGTTTCCAATCCGCCCTTCTACTCCGAAAATGTTACCAGTGGTGATACCTCCCGGGATATTGCCAGACAAAACAATTCTTTACCATTTGAAGAATTACTAGAAGGTGTCGCCAAACTACTTTCTGCCAACGGAAGTTTTTACTGCATCATTCCCCATAAAGAAGAGACAACATTCCTTGAAATGGCGAAAGAACTAAATCTTTTTCCTAAAAAAGTGACTCGGGTAAAGGGCCGGGAAGGTTCAGAATTCAAACGAACTTTGTTAGAGTTAACAAAGGCTGAAAACGACTGTAAGATAAGTGAATTGACCATTGAAATAGAACGTCACCAATACACAAAAGAATACATTGAGCTTACAAAGGATTTTTATCTTAAAATGTAACAATGCCTGTATGAAATGTTATATTTCATTAGTACATTTGATAAAAAGCATCACCTATGAAGCCCGATTTATTCCAAGCTCCCGACTATTACAACCTAGACGATTTACTATCCGAAGAGCATAAATTAGTGCGCGATGCGGCTAGGCAATGGGTAAAAAAAGAAGTCTCACCCATCATTGAAGACTTTGCCCAAAAGGCGGAATTCCCAACACAGATTCTTTCGGGCCTAGCGGAAATCGGTGCTTTTGGACCTTACATTCCCGAAGAATATGGAGGCGCCGGTCTGGACCAAATAAGTTATGGGCTCATCATGCAAGAAATTGAACGTGGCGATAGTGGGGTTCGCTCCACCGCTTCGGTACAGTCTTCGTTGGTCATGTATCCCATCTTTGCCTATGGAACCGAGCAGCAGAAAAAGAAATACTTACCCAAATTGGCCACCGGAGAGTTCATGGGGTGTTTCGGGCTTACCGAACCCAACCACGGTTCCAACCCAGGTGGCATGGAAACCAAGTTCAAGGATGCTGGAGACCACTACCTGCTCAACGGCGCAAAATTGTGGATTTCCAACGCCCCTTTTGCCGACATTGCGGTGGTTTGGGCCAAAAATGAAGAAGGAAGAATTCACGGACTAATCGTTGAACGCGGCATGGAGGGTTTCTCAACTCCCGAAACCCACAATAAGTGGTCTTTAAGGGCTTCGGCAACCGGAGAGCTTATTTTTGATAACGTAAAAGTTCCTAAAGAAAATCTATTGCCCAACAAATCAGGACTCGGCGCACCCTTAGGCTGTCTGGATTCCGCTCGGTATGGCATTTCTTGGGGTGCCATCGGCGCAGCCATGGATTGCTATGACACCGCCTTGAGATACGCCAAAGAAAGGGTGCAGTTTGGCAAACCCATTGGAGCTTTTCAATTGCAGCAAAAGAAATTGGCCGAAATGATTACTGAAATCACCAAAGCACAACTATTATCATTACGTCTGGGACAATTAAAAAATGAAGGAAAAGCAACCTCGGCTCAAATATCAATGGCTAAAAGGAACAATGTAGAAATGGCATTGAAAATTGCCCGTGAGGCGAGACAGATATTGGGCGGTATGGGCATCACTGGCGAATACAGCATTATGCGCCATATGATGAATTTAGAAAGCGTTGTAACTTACGAGGGCACCCACGATATTCATTTATTGATTACAGGTGCCGATATTACAGGTTTCCCCGCATTTTCTTGATAGGCAAGGTGTTAAAACACAATGAAAAAAGCCGTTCATCTTTAAAATTGCAATTTTAACCCTTGCAAACTTTATAAGTATTGAACTACGAAGTATCTTTGCCGTTAAATGAAAGCGTTCGTAATCATATTCGTAGCGGGAATAATGCTCCTCAAGCCTTTGTGGCCTGTTGCCGAGTATATCTCCAATTATGATTATATCAAGAACGTACTTTGTGAAAACAAAGACCGTCCTATGTTGAATTGTGACGGTAAATGTTACCTCTCCAAACTGCTCGCCGAAGAAAACGAGCAAAGCCAGAAGAATCCTTTTAGCGAGAAACAGGCAAGTTCGCAAATTACCCATTTGGTTTTCATGCAGGTCTTACCTCAATTAAATTTGAAAAACGTCCTTAACCAAACCCAGGTCAAGATTACTACTTTAGTACAAAACATTATTCCAACGCTTCTTACCGAAGACCTTGCACAACCACCTGAATCGGTTTAATTACATTCTTTTTCGATAACCTCAGACATAACCGCTTTGCGGCAAAATATGGTTATCCAATTTTCAAATTAAACTTTTTTAACTATTAGGATGCACTAAAACAAATACGTGCCATCCTAGCAATTTTATAGATTCAGATGAATTCAAAAATAGTATTCACAGTTGTATTTTCTTTCCTTTTATTTTCTAGCTGTTCCGACGACGATAATGACTCAGAAGAACTTACCGGTTCCGGTGAGGTCTCCATCAAATTCGATAACGGCTTTGCGGGTAACGATTTGGTGCTCGGGGCAACTAATACGGCCAATACCAATGGCGAGGTATTGACTATCACCCGATTTAGTTACATCGTGAGTAATTTCAGTTTGGTAAACGACATGGGCGAAGAGTATGTTTTTCCGAAGGATGACAGCTATTTCATTATTAATCAAGAACTGGAGGATGACAATATAGTCTTACCTGAAATTCCTGCTGGGGAATACACAACTCTTAAGTTTGGTGTAGGTGTAGATCAAGAAAAATATTTACAAGGAGCCGAAGGCCAAGGTGATTTTCTTGAGAAGGCCGAAGCCAGTAATATGATGTGGTCTTGGCAAGCTGGTTACAAGTTTTTAAATTTTGAAGGGAATTTCACTTCGGAAACGGTTACGGAAGCTACCGAATTCAAAATTCATATGGGCAGCCATGGATCTAGCTTAGATAATTACAAAGAGGTTTCTTTAGCACTACCAAATAAATTAAGGGTTGGCGATGAGATAGACTCAAGCATTCACCTAAAAATTGATGCTTCTAAAATTTTAGTGGCAACCAATAATATCCAGTTGACTGAAAAGTCGGTCATTATGGTAGACGAGGTTAAATCGCCACAAATAGCGGTTAACACTACCGAAATGTTCGTTGTTGACCACCTTCACAACGGTGATGCTCACGATTAATCCTAACCATTAGCTTCAGATGCGGCCTGTCTGCCACGGGCAGGTCGCTTCCTATAAAGAAATGAACATTTCAAACTACATTAAATTTGTATTCATTGCCATTTTATTGGTCTCTTGCTCCAATGATGATACGGAATACGCACCTATAAACGAACCTCTGGAATTTGTAAACCCTACCAATTTTCCTCAGGCTACCTATAATTTTGAGGCCAATCCGCCAACAAAACTTGGCTTTGAATTGGGCAAGAAACTTTTCTATGATGGCAAGTTGTCTTCCAATGGTTTTATCTCTTGCGGATTTTGTCACGAACAAGCCTTTGCTTTTACCCATCACGGACACCAATTTAGCCACGGTATCGATGATTTGGAGGGAACAAGAAATACTCCACCTATTCAGAATATGGCGTTTTTGAACGAATTTGCATGGGACGGCGCAACGAACCATTTAGACCTTTTTCCCATTATACCCATAACCAATGAGGTAGAAATGGGCGAAACAATGACCAACGTTATTTCAAAATTACAGTCGGACCCCGATTACCCGAATGAATTTCAAGCTGCTTTTGAAGACGGCGAAGTAAATTCAGAGAATTTTTTGAAGGCCTTGGGCCAATTTATGGCCATGATGATATCTTCCAATTCAAAATATGATAAATATATAAGAAATGAAGAGGGAGGTAATTTCTCGGAATTAGAAAAACAAGGCCTCGCTATTTTTCAACAAAAATGTAACAGTTGCCATAGTACGGAGCTCTTTACCGATAATAGCTTCAGGAATAACGGACTACCGCCTAACCCCCAATTAAACGATTTGGGAAGAGAGGAAGTCAGCGGGGCATCTACCGATAGGTACAAATTTAAAGTGCCTAGCCTAAGAAATATTGAAAAAACAGCTCCTTATATGCACGATGGCAGATTGGGCACATTAATGTCGGTACTCAATTTTTACGACGCGGGAGTCAGCGATTCCGAAACTTTAGACCCCTTGCTTAAGAACGATAACAGGCTTGGCATTGGTCTATCTCTAGAAGAAAAAAATGCACTGGTCGCTTTTTTGACCACTCTAACAGACGAAACTTATTTAAATGACCCACGTTTTGCAGAATATTAAATACAGTATAATTCTTGCCCTTTTGTGTGCAGGAGTATCTTGGGGAAACGACCTTCCTATCGGGAATGAAACAAACCCCACAACCTGCGCTGCACATTTACATTTTTTTGATGATGGTTTTGATTTTTGTGATACCTGCGGATGTGGTAGTAGCGGTGGAAGCATGGGTTACGGAACCGGCCTGAACAATTACTTTGTAGGTCTGAGGTATATTGGACAACAATACCGTTCGCGGGACGGAATTTTCAATGACTCTCCTTGGATTACCGAAAATTTCAATACCCTACAAGCCTGGGGAAATATTCCCGTCAGCAAAAGAACAATTTTAAATGTTATAGTTCCCTACCAATTTCATAACAGGATACTCCCTGACCAAACAGAACAAAACATCAACGGTATGGGCGATATTAGTGTACTGGCATTTTATAACCTATTAAAAGCAAAACCTGACAGTATCGTTTCTATCACACCAGAACATTACCTTCAAATAGGTGGCGGCATCAAAGCCCCCACGGGCAAGTATGACAAGGCAAATAATACAGGCAGCGTGAATCCTAGTTTTCAAGTGGGGAACGGTAGTTGGGATTACATTGCTGCCTTCAATTACGGTTTTACCTACCGTAATTGGGGTATAAGTACCATTGCCAATTACACTTTTAAAACCGAAAACCCCAAAGAATATCAGTTCGGAAACCAATTGAATTATGGCATCAACGCCTTTAAAACCTATTATCTATCAGACCTTGCAATGACCCCTATCATTGGAGTGGCAGGAGAACATTATGAAGCCAATAAAGAGTATGGGCAAACAGTGGCCAACACCAAAGGTCAGGTTTTTTTGGGCAGGGTAAGCCTTGAAGCTAGTTACGACAGGTTTGCTTTTGGTCTGGCGGGGATGATTCCCAT
The DNA here is from genome assembly GCF_014349235.1 of Cytophaga sp. FL35. GTDB lineage: Bacteria > Bacteroidota > Bacteroidia > Flavobacteriales > Flavobacteriaceae > Euzebyella. Next base: position 145,186 of record NZ_JACSOH010000011.1, read on the forward strand.
CAGTCAAAACCTAAATAATGAAAAGGTAGAACTGAAAAATAGGCTTTCGGTGTATTTGAATATCAATTTATAATGGGATAATTCTTAAAAATGAATGTACACCACACTAATTGCCATGTTCACATCAATTTCTTGGTACTACCCTGAATCCATGGTAAGTTTGACGTGTAGTTAATCAAGAAGTAATTTTTTCATTTTCATATAGTGTTCTCGTAAAAGAGCTTTGTTTTAAAACAAGGCTCTTTTTTGTTTTGTGCAATTCTGGTATTTATGTATCCTACTTCAACAGCATTATTGCAATATGTATCGGTCAGAAAAATTACATAACACCAAAAAGCCATCTCACAACAGATTTACAGGCACACACATCATTTTGTTGGCAAACCTCCAACACTGGCGTAAGTTTGACGTGTAGTTAATCAAGAAGTAATTTTTTCATTTTCATATAGTGTTCTCGTAAAAGAGCTTTGTTATAGAACAAGGCTCTTTTTTGTTTTGTGCAATTC
>NZ_JACSOH010000012.1 GCF_014349235.1 Cytophaga sp. FL35
AATGAGAAGTAAAACTAACTTCTCCCAGTGATATTTGTTTCGTAATAATAAACCAAAGTTTACAAATACGAAAAAATGAAAAAACCAATTTTAACCTTAGTCTTAATTGTTTTTACAATTCTGACGGCTTACTCCCAGTCTTCTATCAGGGGGCAAGTTTTAGATGAGAACAATGCGCCACTACCCGGAGCATCTGTAGTAATCAAAGGCAGTTCCACTGGTGTTGCCACCGATTTTGACGGCTATTTCAAGATGGATTTACCCAATGGTAATGCAGTCTTGAACGTATCATATATAGGCTATATATCCAAAGAAATTGATATCAATGGGCAATCAAATATCACTATCGCTTTAAAACCGGACTCCCAAGCCCTGGAAGAAGTGGTAGTCACGGCCCTTGGAATTAAAAAAGAAAAGAGAAGAATTGGTTATGCCGTACAAGAAGTAGATGGAGAATCTGTTCAAAAGGCAATAGCTCCAAATGTGGTAGAATCCCTGACGGGAAAAGTTGCCGGATTGACCATAACCAATAATAATGACTTCTTTACGGATCCTGGAATATTCTTAAGAGGCAGTAAACCATTAATAGTCATTGACGGTGTACCAAGCCCAAGTACGGACATGTGGAACATAAGCTCAGATGATATACAAAGCATTTCTGTGCTTAAGGCCGCCTCAGCTTCCGCCTTATATGGGTCTTTAGGTCTTAATGGCGCTGTACAAATTACACTGAAATCTGGGGCCCAAGCCCCAAAAGGCACCTCCGTTTCAGTAAACTCCTCCACAACTTTTCAAACAGACTTCATAAGATATCCCATTCCACAAAATCAATACGGACCTGGTAATGCCGGAATCTATGAATTCGGTACGGGGGCTGCCGGAGGAGGTGGGACAAACGATTTTGATTACTCCATTTGGGGACCAAAATTTGATGGAAGATTGATAAAACAATTTGATTCTCCCATAGACCCAGAAACCGGTGAGCGCATTCCTACTCCATGGGTATCCAGGGCAACTGACAACTTGGGTAGTTTTATGGAGACTGGTATAGTTAGCAATAATAATATTACTGTTCAAACTAATGGGGAAAGAGGAAATTTTACCATATCCAACACTTACAAATATTCAAAAGCCCCAGTACCTGGCGCTAAATTAGATGTAAATACGACACGTCTAAGAGGGCTGTTAAATATTACTGATAGACTTTCATTGGATGGTTCCCTACAATACAACTATCAATACGCTAGTAACCTTCCTCGTTCGACCTACGGACCAGAGTCTCCCATTTACCTTTTGAACATTTGGGGGGGAACACATTTCAATATTGAAAACTTCAAAGATTACTGGGTTGAAGGGCAAGAAAACGTAAAACAGAAATGGGTAGAAAACTGGAGATACAATAACCTTTACGCTCTAGCACATGCTTGGAAACGTCCTTACACCAAAAATGATGTATTAGGTTTCTTGAAACTCAACTACAATTTTAATGAAAATTTAAGTGCTTTTATAAGAACTAGCGCTAATTCTTGGTCCAGAACAAGAGATGAAGAAATTGCTGTAGACTTATATGATTATGACATACCAGATCGAGGTGGCAGATACCGGCACACAGAGGACAACCTTTTTGAATCGAATACCGATTTCTTACTTACCTATAGTAACAGATTTTTCAATAATGACTTTTCAGTAGATGCCACTTTAGGAGGCAACCAACGCTATTTTAGATATAACAATTTCTTTGCCAGTACTACACAACTAATTGTACCCAACGTATTTAAGTTAAGCAACTCCGTTGATCGTGTTACACCTACGAGTTATAAAGAGAAAAAAGGGGTTTATAGTGCTTATGCCACAATGGACCTTGCATATAAAAATCAGTTTTACTTTGGCGTGACCGGTAGAATGGACAACACCTCAACACTACCAAAGAATAACAATTCATTCTTTTATCCCTCAGTATATTTCAGCACAGTATTGACTGATGTCTTTAAACTACCAAGTTTTATTAATTTTCTAAAACTTAGAACAGCTTATGCCAAGGTAGGTGGTGACCTTGGTAATGATTTGGCTGGCGGAAGTAACGGTATTTATTCGGCCATTAACACCTACCAAACCGGAAGTAGGACAAGAAACCTGCCAATAGCCAGTTATCCTGATGTTCTTGACAATCCTAATCTCTCCCCTTCGTACAATACCTCCTACGAGTACGGGATTGAGGGGAAATTCTTCAATAATAGGATAGGTTTTGATTTCTCTTATTTTGAAAATAATTACGGCCCAGAAATATTTGTTCAACAGTTTTCCGAAACGTCCGGGTACAACGGTATTCGATTAAACGGTAGAACCACCCAGAGAAAAGGGGTTGACTTTACAATTAACCTTACACCAGTAAGAAACGATAATTTCAATTGGAATTCTACCATCAATTTTAGTGCTTATAGGGACTATCTTACTTCCTTACCTGCACTACCGGATGGAACACCTCAACTTCAAGATGGACGTGTTCATGTGGGGGGGCGTTTAAATGACTATTTCTATAGCGAATGGGAAAGATCACCAGAGGGCGAATTGGTCATTCAGGAAAACGGAGTGCCTAAAGTAACCGATGTATACCTTAACCAAGGAAACACGCAACCAGATTTCACCTCTAGTGTACTTAATAACCTTGCTTATAAAAATTTATCCCTGTCATTTTTGGTCGATGGCCGCTTTGGCGGGGTAACCTACGATCGTTATGAAAGGGATTTATGGAGGTCAGGTTCACACCCAGATGCCATTCATCCAGAGAGGGAACTTTCAAACATAGCATATGCAGAAGGTACAGACGCACGCACCATGCTTATTGAAGGTGTAAAAATTGTAAGTGGTGAGCTTTCCTATGACCCTGAAGGAAATATAGTCTCGGATACAAGGGTTTTTGAACCTAATGATATCAAAGCAGAATATCAAACCTGGGCTTCTAGATATAAAGCTGCCTGGCAGAATAACAAAATTGAAAAAACCTTTATAAAACTTAGGGAGGTAACCATAACCTATAATCTTCCTAAAAGCTGGTTGGAAAATAGCTTTGTTAAAAATGCCTCCGTTTCATTAGTAGGTAGAAACTTGGCCTACTGGACCAAGGACAAGGACACTTATGCAGACTTGGACACCTACACCCTTACAACGGGCGATACCAATTTACAGTCTCCCGCTCAAAGAACCTATGGTTTCAATTTTAATCTTCAATTCTAACAGCATCCCAATGAAAGCAACAATATCAAAAATTATAGGAGTTTGTCTTCTAATCGCAACAGTAAGTAGCTGTTTAAAATATGATGAGCTAAGGGAAAACCCAAATGACCCAACTGTTGTTCCTCCTAGTCTACTCTTTACAAACGTTACGCCATTGCCTGCATCTGCATTTTCCGGCAATTATAGAGATTCACAATACCATAACGCCATTGCGGCCGATCTTGGAGTTTCGCCTCCTGTAAATTACAGGTATGGTAGTGCCTCCTTTAGTTACGGTCAATTAAGAAATATTGACAAAATGATTGAAGAATCTCAAGTTACAGGTTCCCAAGAATATGCCATACTGGCCAAGTTTCTAAAAGCGTACTACTACGTTGAAATGACAAGAAGAATGGGAGACATCCCTCTTTCCCAAGCTATGTTAGGAGCAGAGAACCCAACACCTTCCTATGACTCCCAGAAACAAGTATACATCCAATGTCTTAATTGGTTGGACGAAGCCAATAGTGAACTAGGTGGCTTTATAGCAGGAAATCCGGCAACGATAATAGCAGGAGATCTTTATTACAATGGAAATCTAAAACAATGGCAAAAGGCCATTAATGCATTTACGGTTCGCGTATTGGTAACCCTAAGCAAAAAAGCTAATGACCCGGACCTTAACATACAAGAAAGGCTGGCCTCCATAGTAAGTAATCCGGATAGATATCCCTTATTCACAGGTCTGGAGGACAATATGCAAATTACGCATAGGGATGAGGATGGTTTTAGGGGCAGCTACAACCCTAATTCACAAATAACGGTTGAATCTGTTGTATATGCTGATGTCTACATAGAACTACTAAAAGAATTTGAGGATCCTAGATTATTCAAAGTGGCGGAGCCTACGCAAAAAGCCATGGAGGCGAATCCTGATAATGATGTAGCGGTAAGAATGAGTTTTGACTCCTATGCCGGGTCTGATATTTCTGAGAATCTTGAAGTCAACGGTGCTAAAAAAAGTGCTGGTGAATTTTCAAAACCAAACGAAGATCGCTATTTGAACTTTACAGGTCAACCATCAATCCTATTGGGCTATGCGGAACAGGAGCTTCTTTTGGCAGAAGCTGCCAACCGAGGATGGATTACCTCAAATGCACAAATGCACTATGAAAATGGTATTAAAGCCTCGATGCAATTCTATAACGTAACAGATGCTGACATTGAAATCTATTTACAGAGCAACTCACCTTACTTAGAGGGGCAAGAAGGTTTAGAAAGAATTCATCAACAATTATACTTGGCCTTTGCAGAAAATTCAAATTGGGAAGCATGGTTTTTACAAAGAAGGACCGGAGTGCCGGAATTTAAGTTTTCAGGTGTAAATGATGTTGAACGATTCCCTGTAAGGTGGGCCTACCCCACTTCGGAAGATACAGATAACAATGAGAATTATAGAGCCGCATTACAGAGTCAATTTGGAGAGGAAGTAGATGATAGAGATCAAATTATGTGGCTAATACAAGAGTAAAAATGTGTTGAGTTAGTTAGTGCCCGGACTTCCATGAATTTCATGGTAACCGGGCCATCAGCCTTTATAGTAAAAAAAACCTTAACTCAGAAATATGAACAGAAGAAACGCTATTAAAAATTTTGGCCTAGGAGCAGGAGCTACTATGGTATCTCCAACCAACTTTGCAGTAAAATCCACACGCAGTAAAAAAAGCATCCTAAAAATTGCACATATCACGGACATTCATATAAGACCGGAAGAGAATGCCCCGGAAAGGTTTTTAAAGTGCATAAAAGAGGTCAAAAATCATAATATAGATTTCTTCTTAAATGGAGGAGATACCATTTACGCAGCAGATTACGATAACATTTCAAGAGAAAGAGTCAACGAGCAATGGGGCATATGGAACGAGTTACGGTCTCGTTTTAAAGAATTTGAGGTTTTCAGCTGCTTGGGAAATCATGATATGTGGTGGGCAGCTCCCAACAAAAATGATTCTATGTATGGAAAAGGTTATGCAGTTGAACAATTGGGAATTAAAAACAGGTTTTACAGTTTTTCTAGAAAAGGGTGGCATTTTGTGGTATTGGATAGCAATAATGAAAATGCTGGTTCTTTGGACGAGGAACAAAGAAAATGGTTAGAAAAAGACCTTGACTCCTTAAATAAAGATACTCCGGTGGTAGTATTATCGCACTATCCTATATTAGGCGTCTGTACAATCATTGATGGTGGGAACCATACGGATAGCAAGTACATAACCGATTTATTTTATAAGCATAGTGACAAAAAATTTCATTGTTTAAGCGGGCATGTTCATCTCTTGGACTCAGCTGTTTATAACAATGCCCATTATTATTGCAATGGAGCGGTAAGTGGATTTTGGTGGGAAAAGGGAGATGCAAACTCTGCCCAAAAATATTGGTATAGGGAAACACCTCCTGGGTATGCCATTCTTGAACTTATGGAGGATGGAACTTTAATTAACACCTATCATACCTACTAATATGAGTAAAAATAACCGTAGGAATTTTTTAAAAAAGGTTGGCCTTGGAAGCACTGCAACACTAGTTACCCCAGAATCCTTTGTATTTAAAGCTAGTGAGCCATTAAAAAACGGTAACAAAGTTCAAATTGGATTTATAACCGATGTTCACCATGGTTTGTGCCCAGATGCTCTGCTGCGTCTAGAAATATTTTTAAACGAGGCTTATTTAAGAGAGCTTGATTTTATTATTCAGGGAGGGGATTTTTGTCATCCGAATGAGCAAGGAAAAGAATGTATAGACTTGTGGAATTCCTTTAGTGGAGATAAGTACCACGTTCTCGGAAACCATGACATGGATAAAGCCACAAAAGCAGAAACGATGGCATTCTATGGAATGGCAAATAGCTATTACTCATTTGACAAGGAAGATTTTCATTTCATTGTCATGGATGGAAACTACATAAAAAAAGATGGTTCCTACCATGATTATGGTCATGCCAACTTTTATATAGAACAAGAAAACAGGAGTCTGGTCCACCCAGACCAAATCGATTGGTTACGAGAGGATCTAGATAAAACCGATAAACCAACGATTATCATTTCGCATCAGGCATTTGATGAAATATGGGACGGTTGGTCATCCCCTAGCCGTTTTTCAGTAAGAAAGGTTATTGATGATGCCAACAATAATGAATTTCAAAAGGTCATTGCATGTTTCTGCGGTCACCATCACTTAGATGCCCATAGTATCATAAATGATGTTCATTATTTTCAAATGAACAGTGCTTCCTACTATTGGGCAGGTAAAGGTTACGGATCCTCCGGTAACATGGCTATTTATGACGAGCCTATTTTTGCCTTTTTAACAATTGATCCTTCCGGAAAAATAGAAATAGAGGGCCGATCAGGTCAATTTCGATCACCTACCCCTCTTGAACTTAATCACCCCGATGCGGCACGCCTTTCAGCATCCATCAATAATAAATCAATACAATTCAACACCAATAAACTTTGAAACTATGATGTCATCCTTCTTAAAAAAAGCAGCCTTTGGTATATTAACCGCTATTTTAATTACTTCTTGTAAAACCCAAAAAGTTGTAAATCAAGAGCCTCTTGCCAAACACGTAATACTAATAGGATCTGATGGTTTTGGGGCCTATGCGTTTGAAAAGGCGAAAGTACCCAATCTTAGAAAGATGATGGAAGAAGGAGCATTCTCCCTTAACGCACGATCAGTATTACCCTCTTCCAGCGCAGTAAATTGGGCTTCTATGATCATGGGCTCCGGCCCAGAACTACATGGTTTTACAGAATGGGGTAGTAAAACCCCGGAATTACCTTCTGCTGTATTAGGTGAAGAAAGTGGACTGTATCCATCAATCTTTAGTTTAATCGATAAACAACTACCCAATGCCAAAAAAGGAGTATCCTATACTTGGGGGGGAATAGGTTACCTTTTTGAAAAAAATATGGTCGATTTGGATTATAATGGACCTGAAGATGAGGAAACAGTAGAAAGGGCTTTAGAATTTATAAATAATGAAAATCCTATTTTTACTTTTATTCATCTTTCACACCCAGATAACGAAGGTCATGAAATTGGTCATGACACTCCACAGTACTATACCGCTGTTGAAAAAATTGACACTCTTATAGGTACTATTATTGAAAATCTGAAAAGCAAAAATATGCTTGAGGACACAATTATTATTTTTAGTTCCGATCATGGAGGGATAGACAAAGGTCATGGTGGCAAAACACTATTGGAAGTAGAAATTCCTTGGATTATATATGGCAAAAACATTCCTAAGAAAGGGAAGTTAAAATCCACAGTGGTTACCTATGATACAGGTGCAACTATCGCAAAAATTTTAGGTTTAAGTATTCCAGAACACTGGAGAGGGAAAGTTATAACAGAGGCACTGGTCAATTAGAACTCTTTGAATAACCCATTTCTAATTTCTAACATCCATCGCTATTGCCTTTAATTTATTTTTTATTCCTTAGTTTACAATAGTTACAGGTCACCTATTAGCAGCTCATTATAATTGAATATTAGTAAATTACATTAAGATAACACTAACCTTACATTTAATATTAAAAACGTTAACTTTTATTAATATTAACGTATCTTAAATCAAACGAAGACATTTGATATTTGCGGCTATTGAACAACCAATAGTTTACAAATACGCAAAATGAAAAAAACCTTACTATTAGCGATTTTTACCTTTTTGGTAACCATTGCAGCAAGTGCCCAGAACAATTTCACGGGTACCGTATTCGATGAAAACAATGTGCCCTTGCCCGGTGCTTCCGTAGTAATAAAAGGAAGTTCTACCGGTGTTGCGACTGACTTTGACGGTAATTTTCAGATTCAACTTCCTAATGGAGATGAGGTTCTTGTAGTTTCATACATTGGCTATGTATCCACCGAACTTAATACCGCCGGAAAATCTTCCGCTACTATTACACTACAACCAGATTCCCAGAAACTTGATGAGGTGGTAGTTACGGCCCTTGGTATTAAAAGGGAGAAAAAATCTTTAGGTTACGCCTCCCAAGAACTAGGCACCGAAGAAGTTACCCAAGCGAGGGAACCTAATCTATTGAACAGTATTTCCGGTAAAGTGGCCGGTCTTCAGGTAACCAATAGCCCCACTGGATTAGGAGGCTCCGCAAGAGTTTCCATTCGCGGGGATGCTTCCTTGAACATCAATGGTAACTCTCCCCTATTTATTATTGACGGTACGCCCATTAGTAATGAAATTGTAGGGTCCAGTGGTTCAGGTACCCAAAGTGTAGATTATGGTAACGGTGCTTCTGAAATAAATCCTCAAGACATTGAGTCCATGAACGTGTTAAAAGGTCCCGCTGCGGCGGCTCTTTACGGATCAAGGGCCGCAAACGGAGCTATCATTATAACCACAAAAAAGGGCAAATCCCAAGGTTCCAAACTGGGGGTGACGGTAAATTCCGGGGTAACGATCGAAAATATACTTATGGTACCTGATTGGCAAAATGAATACGGTCAAGGAAACAACCAACAATTTGAATTTGTTGATGGTAGTGGTTCCGGTATTGCGGATGGTGTTGATGAAAGCTGGGGACCACGTTTAGATACCGGGCTGTTAATTCCCCAATTCGACTCGCCTAGAGCGGATGGTACCCGTGGTGGAGACACCTTTGTAAGCGACGCTCCAATAACGGCCACTCCATGGGTTTCTAACCCTGACAATACTGAAGACTTTTTTGAAACGGGTATCACCAAAACCAACAGTATTGCCGTTTCAAAATCGGGAGAAATGGGTAATATGCGCGTTTCTTATCAAAACTTGGATCAAGAAGGCACCCTTCCCAATACGGACCTAGAGAGAAATAGTTTAAGCTTTACGGGAAGCCTAAATCTCAGCGATAAGATTAAAGTGAATGCCAATTTAAATTATGTCAAGACCGATAGTGACAATAGGCCAGCTGTGGGTTACGGTACCGAAAGTATTATGTATCTCTTCATCTGGTACGGTAGACAGCTAAATACGAACAACTTAAAGGATTACTGGCAACCCGGACTGGAAGGCGTTCAACAGTTTAATTACAATTATAATTACCATGACAACCCTTATTTCACCATGTACGAAAACACCAATGCCCAGGATAAAGACAGGGTATTTGGAAATGTAAGCTTAACCTACGACATTCATAAAAACTGGAGCCTCCTTTTTAGAAGTGGTCGTGATTTTTATCGCGATTTTAGAGAACGAAAAAGAGCTTTCAGTACACAACGTTTCCCTTTTGGAACGTATCAAGAGGATGATGTTTTCTTTGAAGAAAGCAATACGGATTTCTTATTGACCTATGACAATACCTTCAACAAGAAATGGAACGTAAACCTGTCCGTAGGTGGCAACCATTTGCGTCAAAACCAAGACTTCAAGAAAACAGTTGCCCCACAATTGATCAATCCAGGTGTTTACTCGTTTAACAATAGCAGACAAGCGGTTCAAGTATCGTCTGACAATTACGCCAAACGCATTAACAGTCTCTACGGATATGCGCGTTTTGCCTATGACAATGCCATCTTTTTGGATATTACGGGAAGAAATGACTGGTCTAGCACCTTGCCAACCGATAACAATTCTTACTTCTATCCGTCCGCTACACTAAGTGCTGTGGTTAGTGATATGATGGAGAAACTCGATTGGTTATCCTTCTTAAAGCTGAGGGCCGCTTATGCCGAAGTTGGTAATGATACCGACCCTTATCGATTGAGAAGTTTTTATCAAAATGAATCTTCATTTGATGATTCAACTCCTATCTTAACGGAATCGGCCTTGATTCCTAATGCCAATTTGAAACCAGAAATCACGGGTTCTTACGAATTTGGATTGGATCTACGTCTCTTTCAGAGCAGGGCAAATTTTGATTTGACCTATTACGACAGTTCTACCAGAAACCAGATTATCAATATCAGTACCGATATTGCCAGCGGATATTCCAGTCAACTTATTAACGCCGGAGAGGTTCGTAATTATGGTTTTGAGGCCATCGCCAATTTTGTACCGGTAGTCAACGATAATTTTAAATGGAATGCCATTTTCAATTTTGCAACCAACCAAAGTGAGGTTAAAGACCTTGGTGGGGTAGATTTTACCCTTACCAGTGCCAATGGCGCCTATATTCAAGCTAGGGAAGGTGGTTCCATCAGTGCTATTTACGGTAGAGGATTCCAAAGGGTAGAAGATGAAACAAGTCCGTTCTTCGGTCAAAAAATCATCAACAACCAAGGAATTCCGGTTCGTACCGATGATTTGGTTTACCAAGGTGATTATGCTCCGGATTTTACCTTGGGGGTTCAAAACAGTTTTAAATACAAGAATGTTGATTTAGGTTTCTTGATCGATACCAGACAAGGTGGGATTGTTGTCTCAAGAACCAAGACCATTGGTAGTACTTCTGGCCAGCTAATGGAAACATTAGAGGGCCGGGAAACGGGTATCGTTGCGGAAGGTGTTATCAATACGGGTACGGACGAGAACCCCAATTATGTTGAAAACACCATTAATGTAGATGCGAGAACCTACAACAATAGATATTACGAAAGAGATAACGTGGAAGCGGCCAAATACGATGCTTCTTACACCAAATTAAGAGAGGCTTCCATAGGTTACTCTTTCCCGAAGAAAATAACAGACCGTCTATCGCTTACCAACTTACGTTTATCGCTCACAGGCAGAAATTTACTGTTATGGACGGACAACCCGCATTTTGACCCAGAAACGGTAGGTGTTTCCGGCGGAACACTTCAGCCAGGTATCGAGAACATGTCCTACCCCAGCACACGTTCTTTCACCTTCAACCTACAGTTAAGTTTCTAACGTTTCATTGCAAAAAATTAAAGATCATGAAAAAAATAATAGCAGTCCTATCCTTAGTTCTATCAGCCGTAAGTTGTACGGAAGATTTTGAGGAACTGAATATAAACCCCAATTACCCGGCATCTGCACAACCTGAACTCCTTTTACCCGGCATACAACGAGAAATGGCATACAACTGGGGAGACCAAGGTTGGGAAGAAGGCTTCACCGTTGTACAATATGCCGCTAGGCTTCAATTTACAAGTGGGGATACCTACAACTGGTCTCCATCCGGTGACCCTTATGACAATGCTTATGCCTCTTTGAGGGATGTGGAAAACATTCTTAGGGATACTAAAGATGTAGAAGAAGCCCAAAACTATTATGGTGTTGCCCTAGTGATGAAATCTTGGATTTACTCCTACCTTACGGATGCTTATGGCGAAGTACCCTATACGGAGGCAACCCAAGGTATTAGCGAAGGTAATATTACGCCTGTCTTTGATGACCAAGAAACGATTTACGATGGTATTTTGTCAGATTTGGAGACAGCAAACACCGTTTTGGCGGGTCAAAGTAATATTTCAGGAGATATTTTCTATGATGGAGATATAGCCAAGTGGCAAAAATTCGCCAACTCCTTGCGTCTTCGTTTACTGCTACGAATTAGTGATGTAGCCAACGCCAAAGCGGTGTCAGGAATGCAACAAATAGTGGGTGATCCAACTACTTATCCAATTTTTGAAGGTAATGAAGATATGGCCCTAGTACAATGGAACGCTCTCAACCCACAACCAAAATATGAAACAAGGTCGGGTAGTTTTGATGAAGTTCGATTAAGCCAAACATTGGAAACAAGGCTAAAAGAGTTGAACGACAATCGTTTGGTTGTTTTTGCCCAACCCACAACTGCTTCTGAGAAAGGCATCTATTCCGATAATTTTGACGATTATGTAGGGATGCCTAACGGGTTGGATGATGAAGCTGCATTGGGTTACAGCCCAAGCGGCAATCCTGAAGAATCAGGGTCCAATTATATTTCTAGATTAGGAATTCTGTTGGCTTGTAGAGCCTGTAATCCGGAGCAAGCCTCTGCTACCGCTTCTCAAACCATTATTATGAGCTATTCAGAATTACAGTTTATTCTAGCCGAAGCCAGGGAAAATGGATGGATTTCCGTGGGTGATGCGGCAGCGTATTACGAAAACGGTATTCGTGCTTCTTTTGACTATTATACCCAACGGGTTACCGCTGGTGGGTGGTCTGAAATTGCGACTGCCATGCAAGCGACCGATTTGGATGCTTACATTGCACAAGAGAAGGTAGTCTATTCGGGGGCAACTGAGGAAAAACTGGAAAAAATAGCACTTCAAAAGTGGATTGCTCTATTCTACACCGGTTTTGAAGGATGGTCCGATTGGAGGAGAACCGGTATGCCAGAAGTTACGCCTGGCCCAGATTCTGCCAATGATATGAGGGTTCCTGTACGTTTTCAATATCCAAACTCGGTAAAGTCAACAAATAACACCAATTATGAAGCGGCCGTTTCCAGACAAGGAGCAGATGACATTAACACTAGACTTTGGTGGGATGTTGATTAAACCAACTGTTCAAAAAACAATCAAGGCGACCATAGTACTTTGTGTACTATGGTCAACTTGCATAAATGCCCAAACACAAGCCATAAAAGGAATTGAGCATGTAGTTGTCATAGGTTTTGATGGTTTGAGTCCCGATGGATTACAAACGGCCAAAACTCCCACTTTTGACCGTCTCATCGCTGAAGGTGCTTCCACCATGCACGCAAGAGCCGTTTTACCCACCAGCTCTAGCAGTAATTGGGCCTCGATGATCATGGGGGCAGGACCCGAACAGCACGGCATTACCTCCAACGCATGGGAGCGGGATAATTTTACCTTGCCTGCGGTCACCCAAAATGAAGATTTTCTTTTCCCCACTATTTTTAAGTTGATAAAAGACCAATTAAACCATGCCGAAGTGGGTGCTATTTACCACTGGGGAGGTTTCGGTCGACTATTTGAAAAAAGTGCGGTGGATTATGATATAAACCCGGAGTCGGAAGAAAAAACGGCCCAAGTCGCATCTGAATATATCAAAACCCAGCAGCCTAAATTTACTTTTATTCACTTTGATCATGTAGACCATGCCGGGCATGCTTTTGGTCACGGTACCCTGCATTATTATAAGTCCGTTGAAAAAGCCGATGTACTTTTAAAAGAAGTTCTGCAAGCCATAGAAACAAGTGAAATGGCGGCAAACACCTTAGTCATTGTCAGTTCGGACCACGGCGGTTTAGGCACCGGCCACGGTGGGGAGTCGCTTCAAGAAGTTGAGATTCCTTTTATCGCTTGGGGACCATCGGTAAAAAAAGGGTATACCATACAACACCCTGTGTACCAATATGACAATGCAGCTACGGTAGCCTATGCCATGGGAATAGAAACCCCTCGTGCATGGATCGGCAAACCTATTCAGTCGGCCTTTGAAGGCTTTGAAGAAACGGATTCCTACCCGATATTGGTGCAGCTGAAAGAACCTGTGATTCACCCTAAAGCCGAAGGGTATAAAAAAGCGGGTGCTCTCTTCACGGATAAGGCCGAAGTTAAAATTGAAAACCCCAACCAAGGAGGTGAAATCAGGTTTACAACGGATGGTGGTTTTCCAACAGCTTCCTCTCAAATTTATGAAGGTCCATTTATCTTAAGTAACAACTCAATCATAAAAAGTGCAGTTTTTGAAAATGGAAAAATAAGAAGTTTGGTAGCGGAGGCCTATTTCAGAATTAAAAAGGAAGCAACTGAAAAACCGGTAAAATATGAGCTTTTCTATTTGAAAGACTTAACTTTTATACCAGAATTGAAAAACAAAAAGCCTGACCTTACCGGACACCTTTTTGAAATTACGTCTGATGAGTTGGGCGATAAAATAAAATCGAACACGGCAGTACGATTTACCTCAGAATTTCAAGTGCCTGATATTGACAGTTACCGATTTTACATTCGTTCTGATGATGGTAGCAAACTTTTGATCGACGGTAAGCTTGTGGTAGATAACGACGGAGACCACGGGGTAAAGGAAAAAAGCGGACAAATTCTTTTAAAGGCCGGCACCCACCAAATTGAAGTGCTTTGGTTCAACGGCGGCGGTGATGGTTGGTTGGATGTTTTTATTGAAAACGGAAAAATGAGCAAACAAATACTGTCAACAAAGCAACTTCAAAAAACAACGGAATGAGACCAACAAAGCTCCTTTTGATTTTCCTTCTGACTACCTGTTTGTATTCAATTGCCCAAGAACAACTTCCGGCATGGCAAGAAGGTATGATGGATATCCACCATATCAATACGGGGCGTGGCGATGCAGCCTTTGCTATTCTTCCTGATGGAACCACTCTTTTGATAGACGCCGGAGATATGTCCGAGACAAGGCCTAGAACTCTTTCGGTCAGAAATGCAGAATTGGTTCCAAATCGTTCTAAAAATGCCATGGAATGGATTGTGGACTATATCCAACAATTTCATCCACTTAGGGAGAAAGGCGTTTTAGACTACGCCCTGATTACACATTATCACGATGACCATTTTGGGGAAATGGATTCCGAAAGGAAAAAGGTTAAGGAAGGTTACTTTTTAACGGGTTTAGTAGAAGTGGGGCACCACTTGCCTATTCACACAATAATTGACCGGGGAAGTGATTTTCCCATCGACCTGAAAAAACCCGAAATACAGGCCAAATTGAGTAGAAATGATGAATTTGGCATGATAGCGACCCTGAATAATCTCTGGAATTTTATCGACTTTCATTCCCAAAAGAATGGGATGACCCATGAGACGCTTAAGGCTGGAGCTCAAAATCAAATAGCGCTTCGTAAAAAGCATGGTTCATTTCCTGATTTTAGTATTCGAAATATCGCCGTAAACGGAAAGGTCTGGACAGGGGAAAAGAACACTACCTTTTCCGTATTTCAAGAAGGTAATTACCCTGGGGAAAATCCGTTAAGCACCTGTATCAAAATTTCCTACGGTCCCTTTGACTACTTTACAGGCGGTGATGTGAGCGGAATAGGGCCTTTTGGTGCAACGGACTTCAGTTCCATGGAATCTCACATTGCGCCAGTAGTCGGCCCGGTAGATGTAGCTACTCTCAACCATCACGGCAATAGAGATTCTCAAAGCACCGAATATGTGCGAACCGTGAGACCTCGGGTATGGATACAACAGAACTGGTCTTCTGACCATCCCGGAGAAGAAGTTTTAAGACGTATTACCTCAAAAGAACTATACCCTGGCGAAAGGGATATTTTTTCTACGGTCATGCTACAGCCCCTCAAAGATGTTATCGGAGGCCGATTGGATCAATACAAAAGCCAAAACGGCCACGTAGTCTTAAGGGTTTATGAAAAGGGAAATAAATACGAAATTTTTATTTTAAACGACCGCTCCGAGAAACGAGAAATAATAGCACAGCACGGACCTTATGAATCAAGATGACGAAAATAAAATTGGCCTGAACAAGCGAACTGAGGGTGATATCAACTTTACCCCTGAGAGAGCTAAATGGATGGCGGAAGAAGTAAGTGAAAGAGCCAAAGCCCTTTTAGAAAAAGACGCTCGATACTTTCTGCATCAGTCACTTTCTAGTCCGTGTTTAGATATTCTACATCATTGTGAAGGGCCACATATCGAAAATATTGACGGTAAAAAATACCTTGATTTTCATGGAAACAATGTACACCAACTGGGCTTTTCGCACCCGAAATTGGTTAAAAAACTGAACGAGCAGTTAAACTCGCTCACCTTTTCTACACGAAGATATACCAACGAAACTGCCATTAACTTTGCAGAAAAATTGGCCTCTTTATTACCTTCGGATTTAAACCGCACCTTAATGACTCCCAACGGCAGCAGCGCCATTGGAATTGCCCTTAAGCTGGCAAGAGCGGTAACAGGTAGGTTTAAAGTGGTTTCCTTTTGGGATTCTTTTCATGGGGCCTCGCTCGATGCCATTGGCGTAGGAGGCGAAGCTGTTTTTAGGGAATATATGGGCCCACTAATGCCCGGCGTTGAGCGCATTCCGCCTCCTGTGACCTATCGCGGCATTTACGAAAACAATGAGCAAAAGTGCTTGGAGTACATGGAGTACGTTTTTGCCAAAGAAGGAGATATTGGTGCTTTTCTGGCTGAAACCGTTCGAAATACCGATGTGCAAATACCTTCGAAATCTTTTTGGCAAGAAGCCCGAAAGCTTTGTGATACATACGGTGTACTATTAATTCTTGATGAAATACCTATTGCTTTGGGAAGAACCGGTAAAATGTTCGCTTTTGAGCATTTTGACATAGAACCTGATATTCTTTGCCTTGGCAAGGGTCTAGGCGGTGGTATTTTTCCGCAAGCGGCGATGGTCACCAGAGATTCCTATAATAAATTCGGAGACATTTCATTGGGTCACTACACCCATGAAAAAAGTCCGTTGGGAGCCTTGGCCGCCCTGACTACCATAGAAATAATCGAAGAAGAACGGTTACTTGAAAAGAGCCAAAAAGATGCCGTTTTCATGAAAGAAGAATTAAGGAAACTGCAAGCAAAACATTCCCTAATTGGGGATATCCGGGGTGCCGGACTACTTTGGGGCGTAGAATTAGTAAAAGATAGAAATACCAAGGAAAAAGCTATTCTAGAAGCAGAAAAAGTGATGTATTACTGCCTTAAAAACGGACTTAGCTTTAAAGTATCTGCAGGCAATGTGTTACAATTAGCACCCGCCCTCACCATATCAAGAGAAGAACTAAAAAAAGCCATTGGCATTATTGGCAATGCATTAGAACAACTATAAAC
Organism: Cytophaga sp. FL35; assembly: GCF_014349235.1. Lineage (GTDB taxonomy): Bacteria > Bacteroidota > Bacteroidia > Flavobacteriales > Flavobacteriaceae > Euzebyella. Next base: position 16,930 of record NZ_JACSOH010000012.1, read on the forward strand.
CAAACTACCTAAAATGAAAAACAAGATTACCTTAGTACTGCTACTCTTAGTGTGTGCACTACAAGCACAAAAACCCACCCCAGAATTTGTGATACACCCCTTTTTACAAGATGCTACCCCCAATTCTATTATTATTAAATGGGAAACTTCGCATGGCGAAGAAAGCATCGTAGAATGGGGCACCAGTTCCAAACTAGGAAAGAAAGCAAACGGCATTTCCTACGATATCAACTTTAGTTCTTCCCGCATTCATGAAGTGAAAATAGGAGGTTTAAAAAGGTTCACTACCTACTTTTACCGGGTTCGTACGGGCAAATTGGTTTCCGATATCTTTCAGTTTAAAACCCCTCCTTTTGGCAGTGACAATCAATCATTCAACATGTTGGCCATGAGCGATATGCAGATTGACGGGCAATTTCCTGACAAGTTTTCTGAAATCGTTAATGAAGGTATACTCCCGTTCCTCAAAAATGAATATGGTGATGAAGTACCTCAAAACCTGGCCTTGGTGATGATTCCCGGTGACTTGGTTTCTGACGGTACTAACTATAGCCACTGGACCGACCATTTTTTTGAACCATCCAAAAATCTCTTTGCTGAAGTACCCGTGTATCCGGTTTTAGGAAATCACGAGAAGAACACCACCTACTATTTCAAGTATTTTAGTCTTCCGGAAAACGGGACCCCTGCCTATGCAGAGCACTGGTGGTATAAAGATTATGGCAACGTTCGAATTATTGGACTTGATTCCAATGATGGTTTCCGTAATATTCAAAAACAATACGATTGGCTTCAGGAGGTATTGAACGATGCTGAAAAAAATGAGGATATCGATTTTGTCTTCGCCCAATTACACCATCCGCATAAATCGGAATTATGGATTCCCGGAGAAGAAGAGTCCACCGGTAAGGTGGTAAAGATGTTGGAAACGTTCACGGACAAAACCGGAAAACCCAGTCTTCACTTTTTTGGCCACACCCACGGCTATTCAAGGGGGCAGTCTAAAGACCATAAACACCTGTGGGTAAATGTAGCCAGTGCTGGTGGGGCCATTGACAATTGGGGTGAATTTGAGGGCCGCGACTACGATGAATTTACCGTTACCCAAGACGAATACGGTTTTGTGATGGTTGAGGTAGACGCCAACCCTTCACAACCTAAATTCACTTTGAAAAGAATAAGCAGGGGCAATGAAAATATTTTTAGGAACAACGAAAAGACCGATGAAATTACCATCTATGCCAAACAGCGTAAACCCAACACCCCAGAGGCGGTGAAAATAAATTCCGGCGTGGCTATTACTGGAGCCATGTTGAAAGCAAAACCATTTACTTCCAATTTTGAAGGGGCATATCACGATGCATCTCACTGGCAAGTAGCCACAGACAAGGAATTCAAAAAATTGGTTTTGGACAGTTGGAAGCAGTCGGAAAACTGGTATTATCTTGAGAATCGTCAAAAAGATGATGATTTGACAGATGAGCCTACCAAAAGGCTTTCAGCAAATACCGTCTATTATTGGCGCGTACGTTACCGAGACCAAAACCTCAACTGGAGTGATTGGTCTGCAACCGAAACCTTTAAAACCGAAGCCCAATGAAAAAGTTGACCATCACCCTTACCCTGCTAATTATTAGCTCGCTAAACCTTTTTGCACAGGAAGATACCAAAGTAGTTTTAATCACACTGGATGGTTTTCGTTGGCAAGAGCTATTTACAGGAGCAGATCCGCTTTTGGTGGCCAACAACGAATATGTTCATGACACCACAGACTTAAAAACTCGGTTTTGGAGCGAAAATGCAGAAAAAAGAAGAAAAACGCTTTTACCTTTTATTTGGAACGAAGTTTCCCAAATGGGTGAAATTCACGGAAACAGAGCTTTAGGGAGCAAGGTGAACCTCACAAATAGCATGTGGTTTTCGTATCCGGGATATCATGAAATTCTCAGTGGTTTTGCAGATGACGAACGTATTACCAGCAATGCCAAAATGAACAATCCCAATGCTACAATACTGGAACTTGCCAATAACGATTCGCGGTACAAAGGGAAGGTTATTGCTTTTGCTAGCTGGGATGTTTTTCCCTTTATCATAAACGAAGAACGCTCCGGTGTACCGGTCAATGCCGGTTTTGAAATAGCCAAGGGTGATAAGCTGACCGATAAGGAAGTTTTTCTCAATCAAATGCAGCCTAAAGTTCCCAGTCCATGGGGTTCGGTACGGTTAGATGCCTTTACGCATTACTATGCCTTGGAGAACATGCAAAAGGAACACCCTCGCTTGGTGTACGTGGCTTATGGTGAAACGGACGATTTTGCCCATGACGGGGAATACGATGCCTATTTAAAATCTGCCCAGCAGACCGATGCCATGATCAAGGAACTTTGGGACTTTACCCAAAATGACCCTTTTTACAAAGACCAAACCTTGTTCATTATAACAACCGACCATGGCCGTGGGACTGACCCCTTAAAATCTTGGAAAGACCACGGCAGTAAAGTAAAAAACGCGGGGGATGTCTGGATGATTTTATTTGGAAAAGGAGTTTCTGGAAAAGGGGAGGTTGCTCAAAAAGAACAATTGTACACTACCCAAATTGCTCCCACTATTCTTGAAACTTTAAAAATTAGCTACGACAAAGAAAATATTCAAGGTAAACCTTTAATGTCAAACAATTAAAAAGATAGTTTTATAATCATTGCTTGATATTCAATTAACCTTGATCAAGCTGTTATAAGCGACTTTTGTCACGGATTATATGAGTTAGTCTAGTTTGAGTTAGTTAGAAAAAAACCGGTGTGTCTCATACACCGGTTTTGTCTTTTTAAGCAAGGTCCATTAATGTTAATGACATATAAGAAAAGTAAACATGACCTTTATCTAACAATTAATTAATCAAGCGTTTACAACTTGGTTAAGTTAATTTTGCAAAATTTGGAGTACCCTATTTTCATGCTTATGAAGCTAATAGTAGTCTACTTGTCCACCCTTTTGGTCAACTTCTTTATCTCGCGACTAAGAAGCTACTTTTCGCCTCTTAAGTTCAAGAAAATCAAGAAACCCCCTTTCCAATCCGTTACATGAAAAAAAGACCCGTTGACATTGTGGTCATTTCCGATGTGCATTTGGGCACATACGGTTGCCATGCCAAGGAACTCATCAAATATCTTAAATCGATCAAACCCAAACAGGTGGTACTCAATGGAGATATCATCGATATATGGCAGTTCAGCAAAAGGTATTGGCCTAAATCACATATGAAAGTGGTCAAACTTCTTATGGAGTGGATTGCCAAAGGAGTGAAAGTACATTACATTACGGGCAATCATGATGAAATGCTACGAAAATTCGTGGGTTTTCAATTGGGCTCCTTTAGTATTGTAAACAAATTGGTATTGAACGTTCACGGCAAAAAAGCTTGGATTTTTCATGGTGATGTTTTTGATGTAACCATGCAACATTCCAAATGGCTGGCCAAATTAGGTGCCATTGGTTATGATACACTTATCCTTTTAAATAGGGGAGTGAATTTTTGTTATAAGAAATTAGGTCGAGGTCCTGTTTCCATGAGTAAAAAAATTAAAAATGGAGTGAAGTCTGCCGTTAAGTTCATCAATAACTTTGAACAAACAGCAGCCGATATTGCCATAGAAAATGAGTTTGACTATGTTATTTGCGGACACATTCATCAGCCTGAAATAAAAACAATTAAGACTGATAACGGCTCCGTGAAGTATTTAAATTCTGGCGATTGGATAGAAAACCTGACTTCTCTGGAGTATGCCAAGGGAAAATGGAGCCTTTACCAGTTTGAAGAAGATGCGCAGCTTATGAGTTCCGATCCTGAAGTTAATGACCCCTCGGAAATGCTTGAAAAAAAAGCGCTTTTCGAGAGTCTTTTGGCTGAATTCAATAGCATGTCCGCATCAAAAACAACCAAATAATTCCATTACCAAATATTGCTTTGAAATGAAAGTGCTTTATGCAATACAAGGAACGGGCAATGGACATTTAAGTCGAGCAAGAGACGTTATTCCTGCCCTTCAAAAACAGAATATTGAATTAGACCTATTGGTTAGTGGCACCCAAGCGGATATTCCATTACCCTATCCCGTAAAATACCAATTGGGCGGATGGAGCTTTATCTTTGGAAAAAAGGGTGGCGTAGATATGTGGCGCACCTATGTAAGGACCAACTCCCACAGGTTGCAGAAAGAAATAAGAACCATTCCCGTTCAAGATTATGATTTGGTCATCAATGATTTTGAACCTGTTTCTGCCTGGGCCTGCAAATTAAAGAACAAGCCCTGCATTTCCCTAAGTCATCAGGCGGCAGTGATAGCTCCAAACGCGCCAAAACCCAAAAAGAACGACCCCTTAGGTAAGCTAATTTTGGCTAAATACGCGCCTACAACAAAACAGTACGGTTTTCACTTTAGAAAATATGATGATCAAACCTACACCCCCATCATTAGGCAAGAGATAAGAAATACTACCCGTACTATGGGCAATCACTATACGGTATACCTACCTTCCTATAGTGATGAGAAAATACTTCATGTCCTTTCCAATATTAAAAACACTTATTGGGAAGTCTTTTCCAAGCATAACGACACTAAGTTTTTCTGGAAAAACATGACCATTAGCCCTATAAATAATGAGGCTTTTATTAAAAGTATGGCCAGCAGCAAAGGAGTTCTTTGTGGCGCAGGGTTTGAAACTCCAGCGGAAGCCCTACACATGCAAAAAAAGTTAATGGTCATTCCTATGAAAAGTCAATACGAACAGCAATGCAATGCTGCCGCCTTAAAGGAGTTGGGCGTACCGGTTATAAAATCCCTAAAGCTCAAACATCTAGATAAAATTCGTGATTGGATAGACGGTGAGTATAAACTAGACATTCATTATCCGGATATTACGGAACAAATAATTAATCGTGTGCTTCAAGAAAACTATGCAGGAAAAACAAGTCAAGCTATTTAATGCTGCATTCCAAAAGTAAAAAAGACGGTGCTCCCATCGATAAAAACGCATTTCCTAAAGACTTCGTTTGGGGCGTTTCTACTGCTGCCTATCAAATTGAAGGGGCTTATAATACCGACGATAAGGGATCTTCCATCTGGGATAAATTTGTGACAAAAAAAGGTGCAATCTACGGTGGCCAAACCGCCCAGGTAGCTTGTGACTTTTATCATCGTTATCAAGAAGACATCTTGTTGATGAAATCAATGAACATTAAAAACTTCCGGTTTTCCTTGGCATGGACGAGAATCATTCCCGATGGGGAAGGAATTGTAAGTCAGGCAGGCATCGATTTCTATAACAGAATAATTAATTTTTGTCTGGAGCAGGATATTGTTCCTTGGGTTACTCTTTATCATTGGGATTTGCCCCAAGCCTTAGAAAATAAGGGCGGATGGAGCAACCGAGAAATACTCCAATGGTTTGAAAATTATGTGGAGGTATGCACTAAAGCATTTGGCGACCGAGTAAAAAATTGGATGGTGTTAAATGAACCTATGGTTTTTACTGGTGCAGGCTACTTTTTAGGGGTGCACGCTCCTGGAAAAAAAGGCCTACAGAATTTCTTACCTGCCGTACATTATGCTACTTTAAGCCAAGCTCTTGGCGGAAGGATCATTCGAAAAAATGTGCCCAATGCCCATATTGGCACTACCTTTTCCTGTTCACAAATAACTCCGAATTCCAACGAGAAGAAAGATTTGAGGGCCGCCGAAAAAGCCGATGCCTTATTGAATCGCTTATTTGTTGAACCTACACTTGGCTTAAGTTACCCGGTTGAAAGTGTTCCTATACTTGAGAAAATTAAGAAATACATACAGCCAGGTGATATGGAAAGCTGTGTGTTCGATTTTGATTTTATAGGCATTCAGAATTATACTCGCGAGGTGGTGAGGCATAGTTATACCGTACCCTACTTGAGGGCAAAAATTGTAAAAGCTACCAAACGCAAGGTGCAGACCACTTTGATGGATTGGGAAGTATACCCGCCGAGTATTTACGAAATGATTACCAAATTCAGTGCCTACGAAAAAATTAAAAAAGTTATTGTGACCGAAAACGGCGCCGCTTTTGAAGACCGATTGAACCATGAAGGTGAGGTGAACGACCTACAGCGTACGAAGTATTTACAAGATTATATCGGTCAAGTACATAGAGCCACCAAAGAGAACAAAAAAGTAGCGGGTTATTTTGTGTGGACATTCACCGATAATTTTGAATGGGCAGAAGGTTACTACCCAAGATTTGGACTCGTTCGTATTGATTTTAAAACACAAAAAAGAACGGTAAAGGCCTCCGGAAAATGGTACCGTTCATTTTTAAAGGAGTCCAAAGTTCTTGCGAATCAAGAAAAAAATATCCTCTCAAACTAAGGCAATCCAAATTCCGGCTATCCTTAAAAACCAAATCTTCAAATATTGCTGTTTTGAAGAAATTTAGGGCTGGTGATTTTTTAATAATAATCAGATTACTTTTACTTAATATTCAATCCGCTTTTAGTACCGATTTTTGCGGCATCATAATTTGAGTTAGCAAAGTTTGAGTTAGTTTATGAAACCGGTGTCGCTCTCGTCGCCGGTTTCTTGCATTTTAACTTTTGACTACCTTTGAAAACCAACCGAACCAAAAATGAAAAAGCTACTACTAATTACCGGCCTGTTTTTTGGCATTCAATTATCATTTGCTCAAAATTCGACATCCTTTAAAGTACACTCCCATAATGATTATCTTCAAGATGTACCTTTTTGGAAGGCCTTTTCGGCAGGGGCCAATTCCGTTGAAGCTGATTTGTTTTTGGTAAACGACTCCCTATTTGTAGCTCATACCGCTTCGGAAATTGAAGAACACCGTGATTTTGAGCGTCTCTACCTGCAACCAATTCAAAGGAATTTAGAATACGGTAAAGGATTCGACACTCCTTTTCAACTTTTGGTCGATATTAAATCCGAAGCCAAGCCGACTTTAGAAAAGTTGATTACCGTATTGAATAACTATCCCAAAATAACCAGCAACAAAAACATATCCATCGTTATTTCCGGAAATAGGCCCGAGCCAAAGGACTATGTGAACTATCCAGATTTTATTTGGTTCGATTATCAAAGTGTACAGCCCTTGGAGAACCAAAAGATAATGGACAAAATCGCATTGGTAAGCCTAAGCTTTAAACGAGTAACCGCTTGGAACGGAAAAGGCCGATTGACCAAAGGGGATTTGGAAAAAGTAACTTCGGTCATTGAAAAAGCTCATAAACTAGGGAAACCTTTTCGTTTTTGGGCCACTCCCGATTCCAAAACAGCTTGGAAAGCCTTGGCTCATTTAGGAGTTGACTACATTAATACAGATATGCCATTTGAATGTGTGGCCTACATATCAACTTTACCAGAAAGGGAATATCAAAATCAGGTTTTTTCCGAAGTTTACAAACCAACTTTTGCCTCCGATCAGAAAAAATCGAAGGTCAAAAATGTAATTCTACTGATAGGGGATGGTAACGGATTGACCCAAATCTCGGCAACCGCCTTAGCTAACAATGGGGAAACCACCTTGACCCAATTGAAAAGCATCGGTTTTTTAAAAACACAATCTGCTGACGACTTTACCACAGATTCCGCCGGGGCAGGCACGGCCTTGGCTACGGGCCACAAAGCTCCAAATAGGGCCATAGGAATGACGGCCAATGGAAAAGTGGAAAATATTACAGAGATACTTAACAAAGAAGGATTTGTATCCGGCCTTATTACCACTGATGAAATATCGGGTGCCACACCATCATCGTTTTACGCCCATCAAATAGATCGTTCCCTATCAGATGGCATTCGAAAAGATTTAGAAAAAAGCCATATAGCCGTTATTGCCAGCACAGATCGAAGCGAAAGTTTTAAAGATTCGAAGTATACTTTTGTTAAAACACCCGAAGAACTGGCTTCTTTAACTAATACTTACATAGGTTTTCTTATGGGGAAGGTTGATGATAAGGAAGAGAAGGAACTCGCAATTACAACGAAAAACATTTTAAAGTATCTTGAGAATACCAAAAACCCCTTTTTCTTGATGGTGGAAGGAGCGAAAATAGATTCCCATGGACATACCAATGAAATTGACGGGGTTATCAATGAAGGAATTGGTTTTGATCAAGCCATTGCCGAAACACTAAAATTCGCGGATCAGAACAAGAATACTTTGGTCGTCATTACGGCCGACCACGAAACTGGTGGACTCACCATTCCACAAGGAAAAATGGATGCGCATGAAATTGAGGGGGATTTTACCACCCATGACCATACGGGAGTAATGGTTCCTATCTTTGCCTATGGTCCGCAATCTCAATTATTTCAAGGAGTCTACGAGAACAATGAGGTTTTCCATAAGATTTTGGAAGCATTGAATGTAAAACAATAAGCCTTTTTCTTACTAATTATTTCCTCCTGTATAGAATCAAAATTCTGAGATTTCAAAACTGTTTTCTGTCCATTTTTACCCACATTTCCTTTAGTAAATTGAGTATCAGACTTCTAAAAAAACTTGTCTAACATTTAGATAACATTAGGTCTCAAAATCATACTTTTTGGTAAAATAAGTATGAACATTCCCTAACCTTATCCCTTCCCCCTTCTACTACTTTTGCCCCTTTCAAAATAAGCTATTTCGATAGAATTAGGCCTTTTAAAAACAAACTCACTTCTCAACTGAAACCAAAACAAATTAATAACCAATTAATCCACACTTATATGAAAAACGCAAAGTTATTATTGTTAATGTGCGGCCTACTTTTCGTCTCGGCGAGTTGGGCGCAGACTGTCGTTACCGGTACGGTAACTGACGATCAAAATATTCCCCTACCTGGTTCTTCTGTAGTGGAAAAAGGAACGACCAATGGAGTAACTACAGATTTTGACGGAAATTTTAGTATTGAGGTGGCAGATGATGCTACTTTAATCATTTCTTATTTGGGCTATGCCCCTCAAGAGGTCACTATTAACGGCCAGTCATCTATTTCAGTACAACTGTTACCAGATGCCACTCAGTTAGAAGATGTGGTAGTCGTGGGTTACGGTACACAGAAAAGATCTGATATTACCGGCGCAATATCATCGGTAAAAAGTGAAGATTTTAATCAAGGGGTCGTAACGAACCCAGGTGAACTTTTACAAGGTAAAATGGCAGGTGTTAACATTACATCGAATAGTGGTGAGCCCGGTGCTTCCCAAAATGTAATCATTAGAGGTATAGGAAGTTTAAGATCCGGTACACAACCTCTTTATGTGGTCGATGGATTTCTATTGGATAATTCCTCTTCCGGTTTTGCCACCAATCCATTGAATTTTTTGAATCCGAACGACATTGCAAGTATCGACGTATTAAAAGATGCCTCTGCTACGGCCGTTTACGGGTCTAGAGCATCAAATGGTGTAGTTGTTATTACCACAAAAAGAGGAAAGGCCGGAAAAACGGAGATGAATCTTTCATTATCTACTGCTGCTTCGTCGATGTCGAATACCATTGATGTTTTTTCAGCGGATGAGTTCCGTACTCAAGTTGCAGCAACTGGAGGTGCTTTAGAAGATTTTGGAGGCAATACAGATTGGCAAGATGAGCTATCACAAACCGGTATCTCAAAAAACCTTAATTTTTCAATGAGCGGTGCCAATAGCGAAAAATTTTCATACTTCGCTTCAGTTGGTTATCAAGACCAAGAAGGTATTCTTAAAAATAGTGATTTAGAGCGCTACTCGGGTAAATTGAATATGACCCAAAAGGCATTTAACGGTAGAGTTAGTATCGATTATAATCTGACCGCTACACATACGGAAAACCTTCGCCCTAGCATCAACTCTACTATTAGTGATATGCTGGGTTTAAATCCTACTGTTCCTACCTATACCAATGGAGAGCCTACACTATTGAATACAAACGCTCTTAACCCGATTACGAGGTATAACATTTACAGTGATGAAGCTGTAAACAATCGAATTTTGGCCAGTATTTCACCCTCCATAGAGATTGTGAAAGGCCTTACCTATAAGTTGAACTTTGGTGTGGATTATTCGGCTACCAATAGAGATAGACAGTACAAACCCTATACTTCCGTAGTAAACGAATCAGATATTTCAAATGGGGAAGTTATCGCTACAATCAATGAAAATTCAAATCAATTGACCGAAAACACCCTAACTTACAATTGGAGTCAAGATGTTCATAATCTAACTGTTTTGGCAGGTCACTCTTACCAAAAGTTCATGGATGAGACGCGACAATTCAGCTACCGTGGATTTGCGGATAATAACATTGAGCCGATTTATCAAGACCAATCAAGTTCTGATGAATATCCTACTTCGGTAAGCTCTTCTGCGGTTAAAAATGAGCTTCAATCCTATTTTGGCAGAGTTAATTATTCCTACAATGACAAGTATTTATTGACCGCTACTTTTCGTGCGGATGGCTCCTCTAAGTTCGGTGATAACAGAAAGTATGGTTACTTTCCTTCTTTTGCTTTGGGATGGAATATCAGCAATGAAAACTTCATGCAAGATTCATTCTTCGATAATTTGAAATTACGTGCTAGCTGGGGTCAAACGGGTAATCAAGAAATTCCTTCCAAAATTACTCAGGCAAGCTACTCTGAAGACCGTCTTATTTCGGGCGGACAAAGTTTAAACACGTATCCTATAGACACAGATGCCACATCCATTGACGGTTATCCCTATGGAATTGTATTTACAAGATTGGCCAACCCTGATCTTCAGTGGGAAGTTTCTACCCAATTAGGAGTAGGACTAGATTTCGCCATGTTCGATTATAGACTTTCCGGTACCTTGGATTATTTCAGCAAAACGTCTTCTAATATCTTATTGGAAGTTGTACCTGCCGATCCTGTAGAACCCACAGCCACCTATTGGGACAATATTGATGATATGAAAATCTTGAACAACGGTATCGAGTTGGCGCTAGATTACAACAGTGATGCCAGCCGTGATTTTTCCTATAATATCGGAGGTAACATCACATACATTCAAAACGAAGTAAAAGATTCTCCTTACTCTGTACTGACCACGGGAGCCGCTCAAGGCTCAGGTCAAACAGGAGCCACCATCAACGGATACATTAACGGTGAATCCATAGGCTCTTTCTATATGTTCGAATTTGAAGGTATTGGTGCAGATGGTCTAAATCTATTCAAGGATACCACTGGAGATGGTGCCATTTTAGATGATGACCGTACTGTTGTCGGAAGCGCAATTCCGAATTTCATATATGCGTATTACCTCAATTTTAAATATAAAAACTTCGATTTTGGCTTGAACTTCAATGGTGTTTCGGGTAACAAAGTGTACAACCACACTAAAATGTCTCTTTTCACCAAAGCACAGTTGTCCAGATCGGTCAATACCACTGACTTTGCCGTTCAATTCCCAAATGAATCGACCAGTAATAGCAATACTGTTTCCACCCGTTACCTAGAAGACGGTTCTTTTATGAGGTTAAATAACGCCACTTTAGCCTATAATCTTAAACCTGAGCAACTAGGGCTTGATGATGCTTTTCAAAATATCAGGTTTTCAATTACCGGCCAGAATTTATTTACCATCACAGATTATTCAGGATTTGACCCTGAAGTAAACACAGGTTCTACCTCAGGTGGAATACAGACCTTCGGGGTAGATTATTTCACTTATCCTAAGGCAAGAACCTTCATGGTGGGTCTAAACCTAACTTTCTAATTAGTGAAGATTCAAATAAAAACAGTCTCAAAAAAATATAAAATGAAAAATAAATTATTCAATAAAAACCTTTCATTGGTCATCTTCATATTGGCCTTCTTCGGATGTACCGATTTAGAAGAGGAAGTATTAGATGAGTCATTAACGGGTACAGGACAAGCAGAAGTTGTCAGTGGTTCCTTAGCACCGGTATACGGTAACCTACGCTACGTTTGGCAACATACCAAAAACTTTGGCCTGCAAGAGGTAGCTTCAGATGAGGGTATTCTTCCCTATCGCGGTGGGACCGATTGGTTCGATGGAGGTAAGTTCATAGCTGTTCACCAGCACTTAATGACCCCTAGTAACAGCCTCGTAGGTGACACTTGGAATTATATTACCGCAACCATTTCCCGGGCTGTAATCGCTATTGAAAGATTACGACCAGAGGCTGATGCCGGAGATAATAAGGCGCAAGATGCTATCTACGAAATGGTAGCCATGAAAGCGTATTTGAATTTGCTTGCCCTTGATAACTGGGGGCTCGTATTTAAAAAAGAGAGCTCTGAAGAGATTTCAGAAATTCTAAGGGCACAAGAAGCTATAGATTATATTGAAAGTGAACTGCTTTCAGTTGCAGAGCTTGTTTCGGATGATACCGACCCAGGAAGATTGAACAAAAATTCGGTCAAGGCGCTTTTAGCCAGATTGTACTTGAACGCTGCAGTTTACAGAGACCCTTATGGTTCACCCGATTTTCAACAGGCGGATATGGACAAGGTCATTCAATATACAAGTGATATAATCTCAGGTCCGTATGCCCTTTCAGAAGAGTATTTTGACCTATTCAGTGATGACAACCACAGCAATCCCGAACTTATTTTTGCGCTTGACCAAAGGGGAGTTCTTCAAACGGAGCACAGTCGTTGGGCCTATTGGTCTATGTCCGGTGATCAAGTTCCAAGACCAGAAGAACCAAGTTCTAGAGGTACCGATGCCGTTGCTGCCACCCCTGATTTTTATCAAACATGGGTTGACGCCTACGGAAGCGTAGATCCTGCAGAGGCCGATGCCAGGTTCTTCCAAGAAAATACAGTTATACCGGAAGAGTTAAAAGACTTAACTGGAGTTAACCCTACCAATGATGAGAACCATTTTTACTGTGTTGAAGCGGAACAGTTTCAAGTAGACAGAGGTATTCTTCGTGGTATTATTTGGGGGCCTAGAAAAGATGAAAGTGGCAACATTATGACGTGTGAAGATGGAGCGGTAAGAATTTATCCAGTCATTAACAGAAGAACCAGTGGTGCCGATATTCGATATGTAGACCACAACCTACAAGTAGACTTTACGGCCGAAGGTAGCTTACACAATACGGGGCATCGTTTTTCAAAGTACCAGTTTAGTAGTACCGCCACCAACTGTTGCCACTATAGCAGTGTAGATTTGGTATTAATTAGATTAGGTGAAATTTATTTGATGAGAGCTGAAGCCAAATTAAGAAACGGCGATACTGCCGGAGCTTTGGAAGATATCAATACTTTGAGAACCTCAAGGTCGGCAAGACCTGAACAGACTCCAGAGGCGTTGACAGAAATTGACCTTGACATCTTATTCCGTGAGTCTGGTTTTGAATTATACTGGGAAGGTTTCCGAAGAAATTATCAGATTCGTTTCGGAAAGTATGAGGACAGTTGGACAGAAAAAGACAACAACGATGTGAACAAAAGGTTATTCCCAATACCACAGCAAGCTATTGACGGAGCCTCTAGTGAGCAAGGCTTTCTAGTTCAAAACGCAGGATATTAACCCCCTAAAACTTAAGAATTTTAAACAAGGCAAGAAAAGTGTTTTTCTTGCCTTGTTTTTTAACGTATAATTCTAAATATCCTAATTCTATGAAAGTTCTTTATTCTCTATGTGTATTGGCATTTATTTCAATTTGCATTTTAATTCCAGATTACGAACAAATACAAAAAGAACCAAGGCTAAACGATATTCAAGTTATTGGCAGTCATAACAGTTATAAAATAGGTATTGGATCTCCTCTTTTAAATCTATTGGTGCAAAAAGACTCAAAACTTAGTAGTTTGCAATATGAGCATATTCCCTTGACCGATCAGTTAAACTTAGGTCTACGAAGTCTTGAACTTGATATTTTTTATGATCCGGAGGGCGGTTATTATTCAAATCCAAAAGGTCTTGAACTTGTGAAGCAGCAAGGTGTCAATCCTATGCCTTTTGATGAGGAAGAAAAACTTAAAAAACCGGGTCTCAAAGTTTTTCATGTTCAAGAGTTTGATTTTAGAAGTCATCAGCTAATTTTCACCGAAGCATTACAAGAATTAAAGAAGTGGTCGCTAGCTCATGAAAGGCATACACCAATTATTATTACCATAAATGCTAAAGATGCCGAAATTCCACAAACCCGAAAACCCATGCCATTTGATGCGGAAGCACTTAAAACCATTGATAAGGAAATTAAATCTGTTTTCGAAAACGACCGTTTAATCACTCCAGATTTGGTACGTGGAAATTATGCTAGTCTAGAAAATGCAATCTTGGAAAAGGGATGGCCCTATCTAAATGAAGTTAAAAACCGCTTTTTGTTTGTGCTGGATGAAGGTAACGAAAAGGCTGACGCCTACTTATCCAATTTCCCCCTTTTAAAAGGAGCGGTGCTTTTTTTGAATGAGGAAGAGGGTAAGCCCAATGCTGCTTTTCGAATAGTGAACGACCCAATTCAGAATTTTGAAAAAATCAAAGAATTGGTGACCAAAGGCTATATGGTGCGCACAAGGTCAGATGCTAATACCATTGAAGCTAGGAACAATGAATATACACGTTTTCAAAAAGCAAAGGCCTCTGGAGCTAATATCATTACAACGGATTATTATTTGCCGAGCAACTTATTCAAATCAGATTTTCAAGTTCGTTTTAAAGACGGTACTTTCGAGAGAATCAAACCATAAACTATGTTGAAAAACGGGCTCTACATTCTAATTTTCTTTCTAATACTTTCCTGTAAAAAAGAAAACCATCCCAATCAGGAAAATTTTAGGATTGCCTTTATTTCCGATGTTCATCTGCTCGACGTCAAGGGTACATTAGAAGATATTGCATACAGCGGCATAGACAACCCCAAAACGGGTGAGAAGGTCTTGATTAGAACCATGGAGGCCCAATTACATTCCACCAGACTTTTCAATGAAAATTATTTTGCATTCAAAGAAGCCCTTGATGATGTGGTTAAAAGGGGAATTAAATTGGTGGCGCTTCCCGGTGATTTTAGTGATGATGGCCAACCGATCAATGTAAAAGGGCTCAATAAGATTTTGAACGAGTACTCCCAAAAACATGGAATTTCCTTCTTCATTACTACAGGAAACCATGATCCTACCAGTCCGTTTGGGGAAGAGGCCGGCAAAAAAGACTTTATGGGCCCCCAAGGTCAGCGGCAACCCATTATGAGTGCGCAGGACCTTTATCATTCCATATCTGGAGAGCTTCCTGTACTTATAAGTAAAGACATTAAAGCAATGGGATACGAGGAAATCGTAAACGAACTATCCCAACATGGTTTTTTCCCTTTGGAAAGCTATACCTATTGGGAAACACCGTTTTCCAACTATTCCTATGATACCTATTCATTCTCTGAAGCCAAAAAGAATGCCTCACTTGAAAACAGAACCTATGAAATTACCGAAGGTTCTACCCCACAACCCGATGTAAGTTATTTGGTAGAGCCCGTTGAAGGCTTGTGGCTGGTGGCCATTGATGCCAATGTATATGTTCCCAAAGAAGACGGACTGCATTTTCACGGTGCCAGCATTGGCTATAATCAGGTCATTGAGTATAAAAAACATTTGATAGATTGGGTGGCACGCATTGTTCAGAAAGCCAAAAAGCATGATAAAGAAGTGGTAGCTTTCAGTCATTATCCCATGATTGATTTTAACGATGGCGCTTCTTCTACCATGAAAAAACTGTTTGGAGATAAGGCTTTGCAGGCCCATAGAATTCCAAAAAATGAAGTGGCCCAAATATTCGCCGATGCCGGACTACAAATACATTTTGGGGGACATATGCACATTAACGATTCCGGAATAATTACCACAAACAAAGGAAATACCCTTGCAAATATTCAAGTACCCTCCCTGGCGGCCTACCAACCGGCCTACAAAATTCTGGAGAAGAAAACGGGTCCCTATTGGGATGTGAAAACTGTTGTTCTTGACAAAGTGAAGAACTATGACGAGTTTTTTGAACTTTACGACCGGGAACATGATTATCTCACCCACTCAAAATCTCAAAACATTTGGAACAAGGAAGTTTTAAATGCTGAAGATTATCTCGATTTTACAGACTTTCACCTTCAAGAACTGGTAAGGCTGCGGTTTTTACCTTCGGATTGGCCAGAAAACCTAAAATCGCTGCTTTTAGAGAACTCGGGTATGGACTTGCTTGTACTTTCCCATTTAAAATCAGAAATCGCCACAGAAGCTTTCAAGACAACCGAGGCTTGGCAAACTGCCAGTAAAGAAGCACAAGAACAATTGTCTTCTTCCAACTTGTCTGAAAGTGATTTTACCAATTGGACAGGTCTTGACTGGATAACCGATTTTTACCGACTTAGAAGCGGAGATGAATTAGCCCAAAATACCATATCCGATAGCCGTATTAAAGCTTATCGACTCATTATTCAAAATCTTGCTCTAAACAAGGCAGATAGCTTAAAACAGCTAAAAAATTTCGGGCAAATATTTGAATATCAACTTCATTCGGAACCGTCCGGTAATTTTACCATAGACCTGCAAAAGAAAATGCTTATTCCACATCAAGTTGTAAACGATCAATCTATAAGTCCGAATGCTCTTGGCAACCACAATGATAATTCCGGGAAATAGGTAATAGCCATCAGTACTCCTACCATTACCAAAAGCAATGGCATTAGCGGCTTGATTACTTTGGTAACCGGCACCTTGGCAACGCCACTACCAACAAAGAGCAATGTTCCTACAGGTGGCGTACAAACACCGATACAAAGGTTGAGCACGATAATCATTCCAAATTGCACAGGATGCATGCCCAAAGCCATGGCCACTGGCAAGAAAATTGGTGTGAAAATCAACACAGCAGGAGTCATATCCATAAAGGTTCCCACAATCAACAATATCAGGTTGATCATTAAGAAAATAAAGATAGGATTGCTCACATTATCCAATAATGCCGATGTTAGCATTTGCGGAATTCCTTCAAAAGAAAATAACCACGACATGGCCATAGAAGTAGCAATCAAAAACATTACGATGGCCGTAGTTCGTGCACTTCTTAACAACAAAGGTTTAAAATGGCTCACCTTTAATTCCTTATTGATAAAGCCTAACAACATGGCGTAGACTACGGCAATTGCAGCGGCTTCCGTTGCAGTAAATACGCCTACTACGATTCCCCCAACAACAATAATCAATAGGGTAAGGCTTAAAAATGCTTTTCTAAAATCAGTAAACAACTGCTTAAAGCCTACTCTGGGCGCCCTTGGCAAGCCTTTTCTTTTGGCGTAGATAAATACCATTATCATAAGGGCTAGACCTACCAGAATACCAGGAATATAGCCTGCGATGAACAAAGCTGCTACTGAAGCGGTACCACCACTGGCCAATGCAAAAATGATCAATACGTTACTTGGTGGAATCAAGAGACCTGTTGTAGAAGAACTAATATTGACGGCCGCACTGAATTCCCTTGGGTAACCTTCGCTTTCCATTTTCTCCGTTAATGTACTACCTATCGCGGATGCCGCTGCCACCGCCGATCCGGAAATAGCACCAAAAAGCATGGCGGCGATAATGTTTACAAAGGCCAGACCACCGGGCAAACTACCAATCAGTGATTTGGCAAAATCGATAAGCCGTTTCGCGATGCCTCCGGTATTCATGATTTCACCGGCCAAAATAAAGAAGGGTATGGCCAGAAGCGCAAAATTATCAATACCCGTTGTCATTCTTTGGGCAGCGGTAGTGGTAGCCGGTAAATAGGCAATATTCAGAATTAAGGTAAGTGTGGTAGAAATACCAATGGAATAGGCTACAGGAACTCCGTAGGCCAACAAACCAATGAAACTTACAAAAAGAACGATAATACTAATAGTCTCTATGCTCATTTTAAAAGTTTAGTTTCTTAATATTATAATAAGAGAAAAATATAATGATCAATCCGGATACGGGAACGATGGCGTAGACAAATCCTAGTGGGACCTGCAAAGCTGAGGAGGTCTGACCTAAGGATAAAGTGATATAAACCAAATTACCACCGCCAATCACCATGATCACCAGGGCAAAGACCGCCATCATAATCTGAATAATCTTCTGTCTTTTGATCTTCTTCTCTTCGGGAAGCTTGGTCAATAAAAAATCCATGGACAAGTGACCATCTTTGCTTCCATTTATGTGTGCCGCCCCTAAAACGGTCAACCAAATAAGGGAAAATCTAGCGAACTCTTCCGTAAAGGAACTTGACTGCCCCACTACATAGCGCGAAACTACCTGCCACACTACATCAATTACCAATAACCCAAAGATGACGGCCAATAGGGCCTCAATAACTTTATTTAAAGTAGTATATATCTTATCCATTAGTTAGCATTTATCTTTTCAATGATAGGTCTTAACTGTGGGTCCTCGAGTAGCCTTTCCATTACCGGTCTGGATTTTTCAACAAAAGGCGTCTTATCGGGGTATATGAATTCAATCCCCTTTTCTTTCAGCATTTTCATGTTTTCATCTACAGTCTCCTTCCAATACTGTTTTTGTTTGGCAACACTTTCGTCTGCCGCTTCCTCTAGCCAAACTTTTTCTTCTTCGTTTAATGAATCCCAAAACTTGGTACCAATTATTACTACATCGGGTACCATGGTATGCTCATCAAAAATGTAATATTTACAGACTTCAAAATGGTTGGAGCTCACAAAAGAAGGAATGTTGTTCTCCGCACCATCTACCACATTTTGTTGCAATGCTGTATACAACTCTCCAAACGCCATAGGCGTTGCGGAGGCACCTAAGGTATTGGCCATATCCACGGACATCTGGTCGTTCTGCACCCTAAGTTTTAGTCCGTCTAAATCATCGGGAGAATTTACTGGAGCATCTTTCGTATAAAAACTTCTAGCCCCCGCATCATAAAAGCAAACCCCTCTGAGCAAGTATTCGGTTCCACTAGCTAAAAGTTGCTCGCCCACTTCACCTTCCAGATTCTTGAACAAATGGTCGCTATCACGGAACAAATAGGGAATTACCGTTATTTTGTATTCGGGTGCAAAATTCGAAAGTGCTGAAGCACTTACCTTGGTCATGGCAATACTCCCAATTTGCAACAACTCAATGGTTTCCCTCTCTGAGCCCAATTGTCCATCAGGAAAAATCTTAATTTGCAACTTGCCTCCCGATTTCTCGTTCAATGATTCCTGCATAGCCACAATACCTTTGTGAACCGGGTGGGATGTAGGCAAGGAATGAGCGAAAAACAGTATTTTTTCATCACTGTTGGAGGCGCAGGAAAGGTTGAAAAGTAACCATGTCCCTACGAAGATGATGCTTAAGATTTTCCGAAAAGACATCAATTTAAAAAAGTGTTTCATCCGTTTGTAGTTTCAAGTAGGTTTACCCTAATTAGGGAAATTGGTCTGAGAGTACCTATGGTTTAAAGGTCAAAATAGGCTTTGGCGTTGTTATAGCAAATATCCTGTACCATTTTACCGATCCATTCCATATCATTGGGCAATTCGCCATTTTTAATATCTTCCCCAAAAAGATTACAAAGAATCCTTCGAAAATATTCGTGCCTTGGAAAGGAAAGGAAGCTACGGGAATCGGTCAACATACCAATAAAACAACTGATAAGCCCCATATTGGAAAGGGTGTTCATTTGCTCTTCCATACCGTCTTTCTGGTCTAAGAACCACCATCCAGAACCCCATTGTACTTTTCCACGTACGCTACCATCGTTAAAATTACCAATCATGGTTGCCATCATGGCATTGTCACTAGGATTCAGGTTATAAAGAATGGTTTTGGTAAGCTTGTCCTTACCATCCAAAGTATTCAAGAATTTAGAAATACTCTGCGCTTGTGGATAATCTCCAATAGAATCCCATCCGGTATCGGGGCCTAACTGGGCCAACATTCTCTTATTGTTATTTCTAAGGGCGCCCAAATGGAATTGCTGTACCCAACCGAATTCATGATAGGTTTCACACAAATACCATAAAAGAGCACTTTGAAACTTAGCATTTTCTTCTGCTGTAACATCGGCCCCACCACGTCTCTTCTCAAAAATGGACTTGATTTCAGAATCCGTATAATCTTCTGCAAACAAATGGTTTAGTCCATGATCACAAACACGGCATCCGTTTTCGTGAAAATGTTCAATTCGGTTACGCAGGGCATCACACAGGTCTTGGTAACTGGAGATGTTCATATCCGTCACCTTTTCAAGCTTTTCTATGTATGCATTATAACCACTATCTGAAATAACAATGGCCTTATCTGGTCTAAAGGCGGTACTCACTTTGGTACCAAAAGAACTTTTTGCCAATTGCTGATGATATTCCAACGTATCAGTTGGGTCCTCCGTTGTACAAAGTACGTCAACGTTCATTTTAGATATAAGTCCTCTACAACTATATTCCGGAGATCGTAATTTTTCTGATGTAGCATCAAAGATTGAGTCCGCATTCTTTTCGGAAAGCAAATCCGTAATACCAAAATAGCGGGTAAGTTCCATGTGAGTCCAATGATAAAGAGGGTTGCGCATGGTATAGGGTACGGTATAGGCCCATTGAGAAAATTTTTCTTTTGCGGTACCATTACCGGTAATGAATTTCTCATCTACCCCCAAGGTACGCATGGCCCTCCACTTGTAATGGTCCCCATCTATCCAAGCGGCCGTTATAGAATCAAAAACTGTATTCTCCGCTAAGGCCTTAGGCGATAAATGATTATGGTAATCGATTACAGGCATGTGTACGGCGAAGTCATGATAGAGCTCTTCAGCATACTTGCTTTGCAACAAAAAATTATCGTTTATTAAACTAGGTTGTTTTACCATATTTCAATTAATGTACTAATTTGATTTAGGATTAGCAGATTTTTATCCTTGTCATTCTTAAATCTGCAAGGATTTAAAAATAGAACTCTATTACCTTTTAAACAAGAAAAAAGAAAAAGAATACAAAGAGGCTTCGTAGCGTTCGTCGCTTAACTAAAATCTTTTTAAGAAAACTATAACGTCGCTTTTTTTTGGGTTTCCCTTGGTCGTTTTACATTCAGAAAAAAATATAACCATGGAAAATTTGAAAGAAAAAGTTGCTTATATAACTGGTGGCTCCAAAGGAATAGGTTTTGGGGTTGCGCAAAAATTGTTGGAAGCAGGAATGAAAGTGGCCATTAGCGGAAGAACCCTTCAAACGGTACAAAAAGCGGCTGCACAACTTGGTGATGATAGTAGGGTACTTGCCATATCTTCAGACGTATCCAAACTCAGGGATGAGGAGGAAGCCGTTAAAAAAATCATTGGAAAATGGGGGCAGATAGATGTGGTCATAGCAAATGCGGGAGTCGGTAATTTTGCTCCAGTCGATGAAATGACGGAAACGGAATGGCACCAGATGATCAACACCAACCTTAATGGGGTGTTTCATACCTTAAAAGCGTCTGTTGAAGCACTTAAAAAGTCGAAGGGATACTATATGACCTTGGCAAGCTTGGCCGGCACGAACTTTTTTGCAAATGGCGCAGGATATAATGCAACTAAATTTGGAGTAGTAGGCTTTACACAAGCGGCGATGTTAGACCTGCGAAAGTTTGACATTAAGGTAACTACTATTATGCCAGGTTCCGTAGCTACTCATTTTGCGGGTAACCAACCGGATGATAAGGATGCTTGGAAGATTCAACCGGAAGATATTGGACAGATGGTGGTGGACCTATTAGAAATTCACCCAAGAACGCTTCCTAGTAAAGTGGAAGTGCGGCCTAGCAGACCGGATAAAAAATAGAATAAAACAAAAAAGGCAGCTTTGCTGCCTTTTTTTATACTTCCTTTTCGAGGAGCGGAATTTCCGGATGGCAAATTTCTCGAATTAAAATGGCCAAATGCTCCTGAAAAATTCCCAATGTTTCAAGATTTATTTCCCTGTTTTTTGTCCTACTCCTGCTACTTTCCTTGGTAGCAAAACTCATAAGACCTGCCACCAAGTTTTTAAAGGAAACAATACCGGATTCCAAATTGTTGATACCTTCCGTTTTATGAAACATCAAGGCATAACAGAGAAGTTGAAAAGCTTTACTGTACTTATAATCCAGAATAATTTCTTCCCATTCCACAATCTCTACCTGTGAAGGAACCACTTTACCTGTTTTATAATCAATAATGCGAATAACTCCATCCATTTCATCAATACGGTCTAACTTTCCTTTTAAAGCAACTGGAAAATCAATTCCTGGAATTTCCAGGATGGTCTTCATACTTTTTTCCAGTCCTAAAATCTTGATTTTATGGTGTTCAAGTTCAGCAATTTCCATCGCAATAAAGTTCTCAACATACCGCACCACTACGTTAAAAGCGATTAAGTTTCGCCCTGTTGAAATATCGCCTCCCAAATAAGAATTGGAGAAGTGCTTTTGAACGGTCCCGTAAATGGAATTCTTTAGCCCGTTAAGCTTATCTATAGACAGATTCGAACCTATAAAAGGCGTATAAAGTTCTTCTAAGGTATCATGTACCACCGTGCCAAAGGTATTTGCGGCAATGGTTTCTTCCACTTCCAGAACATCATCGATACCCAAAAGATTACGTTTATAAAAATCTATGGGATTCCTTATGTAATTGGTTAGGGAAGTGGGGGAAAAGCCTTTGGTTGCATGTTCTTTAATTAATTTTAGCAAGTGTTGGTCTTTAATCACCTTTTCCTCTTTTTTAACCTGAGGCTGAATGATCGGTGCTGCAATAGACTCCGTCATAAACGGTTTCATATTGACATCCGTTAAAAGTTGATGTATCAACCTACTTCGCTCCCCCCCTTCAAGCACATCGGGCTCCGTATTATATAATATGAAGATATTCTTCGCCCTTTGAAGAAGCCTGTAGAAGTGGTAGGTATAAACAGCATCCTTCTCTTTGTAAGTAGGTAGACCCAACCTTACTTTTAAGTCAAATGGTATGAATGAATTATTGGATTTCCCTGAAGGAAGGATGCCTTCGTTCACTGAAGTGATAATGACCGTTTCATAATCCAAATTTCTACTCTCCAACATTCCCATAATCTGCAAACCTTCCAAAGGTTCACCTTGAAAATCCAAAGATTCAGCTCCCACTACTTCCCTAAAAAGCGATTGTAAAGATTTCAAATCGTTTACAAACTGATGGTCCTTGATAACGTCCCGTAATTGATTAAAGACCTTGTGAAATCTATAGAGGTATTCCATACCTAAGGAATCGTTCTTTTGTTGAAGTACTCCTTTCATTTGTAAGATGAGTGCTTGGCAATTTTCTATCCATTGAATTGGTGTTGGAGTATTATCCAAAAACAAAATTTCACTCAAATCACTGTTAACGAGATATCTAAGTTTTTGAGAACCTATGTAGGCGTAATTATTGGTTTTAAGATAGGACAACAAGCTGTTTACCTTATTTTCCTCTTCAAAATCCAAAGTCAGTTGAATATAGGGATGGGATAAAAACGACTCCAACAATCTATGAAACCAACCTTGGTCAGTTCTGTTTAAATAAAGATTTAAATATTGATCAAAAAGGGAAGCCATAGGGGTTTGAACCAAAGGATAGCCCATAGTGATGTTAACCCTTGAAATTTCTTCGGGAATTGAATTCAATAGGGGGTTCATTAAACTCTCATCACCCAATACAACTGCCGTTTTCTTTAAATCGATGGAAGTACCACTTTGAATTTCATTTAACAACTGCCCTACATATTTAGCCTGGGATATATTTTTTGGCACGCCAATGACTTTTATCGCTTTATTCTGAAGATAATTAGAACTAATTCCCTTCAATTCATTGTGCTCAAAATAAGACCACTCTTTTTTATGTTGGCGTATGAACAAACCTGCATCGTGTATCTCGTCATTAAGAAAATATACATCCAAATCCCAATAGATTCTTGCTTGGGCTTTCTTAAGTACCTCTTGTATAATGGTGCTTTCCGCAGTATTAAGAGCATTGAAACCTATAAAAACAAAATGGCTATCTGCGTTGGACTCCAAGTACCAACTTAATTTTTGACAAGCTATTCTATACACTAGTCCCTGATGGCCTAAATCGCTACTGAGTAACTTATCATTGAACCGATTATATAGCTTATCCAGATTATTCCAAAAACTTAGATAATCTTTCATCATTTCGGTTTTTTCGGCTTGAAGAGACCAATGATTCAACTCCTGAATTGCTGCTAAATTACCAAATAGGCTATTGGATTCTATTAGATACCTATCAATCTCATTAAAATCCTGCAAAAGAGTAGATGCCCATTTGGAAAAAGCAAAAAAGTCATCCTTTCGTTCCCAAGTTTGTTCTAGGTAAGCCTCATAAAGGGTAAATAACTGTTTTGTATGTGACGCAAATGAAAGCTCTGAAATTTCTTCTACAAAGCCCTCAATACTATAGATATCAGGAGAGAAAAAGGTAGCATTAGCCGTTTTAGCCAATATGGTCTTGAGAAAGGTTCCGGCCCTTTTGCTGGGCAGTACAAAAACGGTTTTATCTAAAGGAAGTTTACTGCTCCTTACTTCTTGGGCTACCTGTTCTAAAAAACTCTGCATAGTCCAAAAATAAAAAAGCCCCGACATTTATGTCGGGGCTTTTTAAATTATTTAGTAGGGTTGAATTACTTCACCAAGTTAATTTCAACTCTTCTGTTTTCTTTTCTACCGCTTCTTGTAGCATTAGAAGCGATTGGCTTATCCTCACCGTAACCGATAGCAGATAATCTGAACTCCTCAATTCCTTTGTCTACCAAGAATTCTTTCACAGAAAGAGCTCTAGACTCAGAAAGACTTTGGTTCAATTTCTGGCTACCTACGCTATCAGTGTGACCTTCAACTGTAAACTTAGCTGTTGGGTACTCTTTCAAGATAGTGATGATATCTACCATTACAGAAGTAGACTCAGCTTTGATAGAAGACTTACCAGTATCGAACAAGATAGTTCTAGCATAGTCGTTCAATTGCTTCTGTACCTCTTCAGTAACTTCAGGACAACCTTGGTTAGCTACAGTACCAGCAACGTCTGGACACTTGTCATCTTTGTCAAGAACACCGTCACCATCGCTATCTGGCCATGGGCAACCTTTGTTCTCGGCAGGACCAGCTTCTTTAGGACACTCATCGTCACCATCGGCAACACCGTCACCGTCAGCATCAGGACATCCAGCCAAGTTAGCTAGACCAGCAACATCTGGACACTTATCATCCTTGTCAGCAACACCGTCCCCATCTGAATCAGGACAACCGTTCATTTCAGCAGAACCAGCTTCGTTAGGACAAGCATCTTTGCTGTCTTCGATACCATCGCCGTCTGCATCTGGACAACCGTTGAAGGCCTCAAGACCAGCAACCTCTGGACATGCATCATCTTTGTCATACACACCGTCACCATCAGTATCAGTACCACCAAATTTAACAGCGATACCAGCAAGGTGCTGCCAGTGCTTAGCCAAATAATCTTCGAAAGCGTGCTTGTAAGTAGTTTGAACAGTTAAACCGATGTTATCAGTAAACCAGAAGTTGATACCAACACCACCATTAACAGTACCGGCGCCAATCTCGTCTACCCAAGTATAACCCCCACCTACTTCTACGAATGGGTCGATTACAGTTCCTTCAATAAAGTTATATTTTACAGTACCATCTATAGCGTAGTGAGAAAGATCGTCTACACTTGTATCTCCAAGCTTGTCAAGTTTGTTCAAAGAACCTCTGGCTCCTACGGAGAAACCGTTACCAACGTACTTTGATACACCAACGTAAGAGATAGAAGGAAGAATGTTCCAGTGGTCAGTAGCATTGAAAAGCTGACTACCGAAACCGCCATCGTCACCAGTTGGGTAGGTGTCTATGGCATTAACCCCAAAGCTAACCTGCCAAGGGTTATTCTCGTCTTGCGCTTGTATGCTGTTAGCCCCTACAACTAGTAGGACAACAACCAATAATTTGCTAAGATGTTTCATGTTCAAATTTTTAAGTTTAAGTGTTTATTAGCTGCAAATGTAAGTTGTTAAATATTATTAACAAAATCAATTTCCTATTTTTTTTAACGCTTTTTATGGGAAAAATAATGCATTTAAACGATTTTTAAAGCCTTGCCCACCTCCGTAAATGCTGCGATTGCGCGGTCTAAATGTCTAGTTTCATGAGCAGCAGAGAGTTGTACGCGAATTCTTGCTTTACCTTTAGGAACTACCGGATAAAAGAAACCGATAACGTAAATTCCCCTTTTTAAAAGTTGATTGGCCATCTCCTGTGCGAGCTTGGCATCATAAAGCATGATTGGTACAATAGCAGATTCCCCATCAATGATATCAAAACCGGCTTTTTTGACACCTTCCTTAAAATAATTAGTGTTTTCATGGAGCTTATCCCTTAGCGAAGTATCATTACGCAACAGGTCGAAAACTTTTATGGAAGCGCCAACAATAGCAGGCGCTAAGGAATTGCTGAATAAATAGGGCCTAGAACGCTGCCTCAACATTTCAATAATTTCCTTTTTCCCAGTGGTGTAACCGCCCATTGCACCACCCAGGGCCTTTCCTAAAGTTCCGGTAATAATGTCTATACGGTCCATGACCCCCTTTTCTTCCAATGTACCTTTACCAGTAGCACCAATAAAGCCAGTAGCATGACACTCATCTATCATGACCATAGCATCGTAAGCATCTGCCAAATCACAAATCTTATCTAATGGAGCGACCAACCCATCCATAGAAAAAACACCGTCCGTAACAATTATTTTGAACCTTGCATCATCTTCGTTGGCCTGCTTCAGTTGCTTTTCCAAATCTGCCATATCACTATTTGCATAGCGGTAACGTTTAGCCTTACATAAGCGCACCCCATCAATTATGGACGCGTGGTTCAAAGAATCTGAAATTATAGCATCTTCCGAGGTAAGCAAAGGTTCAAAGACCCCGCCATTGGCATCAAATGCGGCTGCATATAATATGGTGTCATCAGTGCCATAAAAATCAGCAATGGTTTTCTCAAGTTTTTTATGGATGTCTTGGGTACCGCAAATAAACCTGACCGATGACATTCCAAATCCGTGGGTATCCAAAGTATCTTTGGCAGCTTTTATAACTTCCGGATGGGAGGAAAGCCCTAAATAATTGTTGGCACAAAAGTTTATTACTTCCGTCCCATCGGCTAATTGGATATCCGCACCCTGCATAGAGGTTATGATACGCTCCTCTTTGAAAAGCCCGTCTTCCTTTATTTGTGATAATTCTTCCTGTAGATGGTCTTTAATCTTCCCGTACATATTATATAGGTGTTTTTCAACTAATTTGTTGTAATGAATAAGATATTTTTTGAACTGATTGGGTTCTTTTCAAATGTAAAAAATATCTATCATGTAAATAAAAACAGAACTTATGAAGTCAAAACTATTAGGATTAGCGTCTACATTGGTACGCAGCAGAAAATACACACTAGCCTTGGTAGGGGCACAATTTGCATACTTAGGTTATAAATACATCAAGGATAAAAAGAAAAATAAATCCAAGGGTTAAACAAATTCCGGTTTTACGGTATCATTGATGTAAACCAAGATTTTATGGGTTACCTCAAGCCCCATTTCTTGAAGGGCATCGGCATAGGAATAAATCTGTTCTGTATATTTTGGATTTCTTTTACCAGTCTTATAATCGATGAGAACAGCTTTTTTACCTTCTATAACAACACGATCCGGTCTCAAAATAGTTCCGGTTGAGGTAATCACATCTTTTTCGTTCATATAAACCTTCCCTTTACTATAATAAGGTTGTAGACTGGGATGTTGCATAACTGCCAGTAGTTCCTGTTCAATTCTTGAGACCTCATCTTGATTTACAACTCCGGTTGCAATGGATTTTTTTAGCGCACTCTCTATATCATCCTTCGTTTCTATGAGCCCCAGAACATGATGAATCTGATTTCCCTTGGCTCTAGCCTCTTCCACTTCTGTATCCCAAAGTGACCCAGATTGCGTTAATATTTTAAAAGCATCGCGTTCTTTAAAGGTGTAGGCGAAATCTACATGGTTCTCCCTGGATATTGTAGGCTCCCTTGTATTCATATCCAAAAAGCCAAGATCATAATGTCTCTTTGACTCACTCCATAGATTCTTACTTTTAAGAAAATGAATGAAAAGTCCGGAATAATACTCAGGTTTTTCCTGACCTGATTTATCAAGGTCCAACTCACTTATAATATACAGCCCCTTCTCAGCTCTGGTCAAAGCCACATAGAGTACATTGAAGGAATCGAGTTCCATTAAATGTTCTTCTTGATGGTATAGGTCCTCTGCATCTTGACCATATTCCGTAAGTTCCTTCTTTTCATTGACCAACACCTCCTCAAAACCTTTAACAAAATCAGACGCCACCGGAAGCCACATTTTCTTACCTCCTATCCGTTTATAAATATGCTCATTGGCAAAGGGAAAAATAACAAAAGGAAATTCCAGTCCTTTGGACTTATGAACGGTCATAATCCTAACTGCATCCAAATTTTCGGGAGCAGTTACGCTTAATCTTTCCTTTCTTTTTTCCCAATTATCCAAAAAAGAATAGATGCCAGTGCCTTCCTTTTTTTCAATATCAAAAACTTCATCAAGGAAAAACGACAAATATGCATCGGATGATTCCGCGAGCTTGAATTGTTTAATGGCCCATTCCACCCCGTCATAAACAGAAATACGGGACAATTTTTTAATATCAAAATCATAGCCATCAACAAATAAGCCCTCAACTTTATCCAAGTTAGCATATAAATAAGAATGGCCCTTATCTTCTCTACTACCGAGAAACTTCACTAGTTCATAAGCCACCTCACTATTTTGTGGGTCAATCGCAAAACGTAAAAGATTTACTAGAAAACGCACCTTATCGCTACTCACTAATAATAAACTTTCCGAGGATATAGTAGGAATGTCATTTTGGGTCAAGAAATCTGCAAGGAAAACCCCATGTCTATTGCTTCGTACCAATATACAAATATCATGGAGGCTATAGCCCTTATCCGTAATTTCCCCTATTCTGTTTATAACCTCTTTTCCGAAAACTTCTTCCTTTAAAAAACCTTCCTCTTCCTCAATAAAACTAATATTTACATGTCCTCCCTTTTTAAAATTGGTCTTCTGTTTATTGCCCTCTTCAAAAAGAGCACGATATAATTGATTATTCAAAAACGGGCTCGTGATGGTGAAAAAGTCATTATTAAAGTTGATAACCTCCTCATGGCTACGATAGTTTACGGGAAGGTTGTAGGTTGATGGTTCAATTACAAAAGGATTAGTCCTTAGCCCCACTAAATTTAAAAACTGCTCTGCCCTACCACCTCTCCAGCGATAGATGGCCTGTTTGGCATCCCCCACCAAAAAGATGGAGCCGCTTTTACCTTGTGCATCCATACTTTCCATGGCATTGCCCATCAATGGTATAAGGTTGCCCCATTGGGACAAAGAGGTATCTTGAAATTCATCTATAAAATAATGCCGGTATTTTTCTCCCAAGCGTTCATAAATAAAAGGAGCTGGTTGATTTTTAATTTCTTTGGATATAAGCTCGTTAAACTCGGAAATTAAAAGTAGATCACGGTCCTTTTGCAAGGCCTTCACTTCCTTTCTTATAGAATTCAATACGGTAAGTGGAACCACATTACCATATATATTTTTGGAAAATTGAAGTTGATAATAATACTTTTTGACACCTAAAAATCCCTTGCTGAAAGTTGGATGCAAATCATCTAAAGTGGCTTTAATATTTTCAGGCGCAGATTTATTGTACAACGCGGTGGATTCAAAATTCTGTTTCCAACCCGCATCAAAATTTAGATTTAAATTGCCGTTTGCTATCCCTTCAATAAATTTTGGAAAGTAGCCTCTAGTGAAATCTGAAAACTCCAAGCCGGTTTTATCAATTAAGCTTAAAATATTTTTGGCCGTGGAAATTAATTTCTCCTCTAGTAGCTTTTGATTTCTGCGTAACTCCGATTTTAACTCAAGAAAATCATCGATGCTCTTGTTTTTAAGTTTTTCAAGATGTCCGGAATGGTTTTCATTAAAAATGAGCTTTCCAATATTAAATAAGTCTTGGGAAATGTCCCAGCTCTTATCATCATCTATTTTCTCTAGAGCAAAATCCAACAATACCTTTGTAATCTTTTCATCCGTTCCAGCCCTTTGCAACAATTTGCCAACAGCTTCATCTAGCAATAAATCCGTTTCTAGAACCACTTCAAAATTCTGTGGAATGCCCAAATCCTTTGCAAAAGTTCTTATTATTCTATGGGTAAACTTGTCTATGGTTGAGATATCAAAAAAAGCGTAATTATGAAGTATCTCCTTAAGGGTTACGGCCGACCTATTTTTAAGTTCTTCTTCTGTTGTTGAAAGCTCCGCTTGCACCTCTTTGAACAAGTTAGCAGATGAACCTTGGCTACCATTTGTGGCAAAATCCTCCAAACTCCGTAAAATCCGGGATTTCATTTCATTTACGGCCTTATTGGTGAAGGTAATTGCCAATATTTTCCTATAGCCACCTTTGGATCCTAAAACAATTTTAAGGTACTCTTTTGTAAGTGTATAGGTCTTTCCCGAACCGGCCGATGCATTGTATATTTTATACGGAATATCTTCCAAGTGCTTTTTTACGCAAAATAAGGATTCTAAAAGAGTTCTTAACAAATAATTAAGGTATTTTGACTGTTAAAAACCGTACTTTTCAGTTTACTAAATAATAATCTAAAAACATAAGTAAAATGGCTTTTGAATTACCAAAATTACCCTATGCTTACGACGCGCTAGAACCACATATTGACGCTCGTACCATGGAGATACATCATACGAAGCACCATAACGGATATACTACAAAACTTAACGGTGCCATAGAAGGAACAGATTTGGCTGGCAAGTCCATAGAAGAAATTCTAGAGAACCTTGACTTAAGCAATAGTGCCGTAAGAAACAACGGTGGAGGTTTCTATAACCATAGACTTTTTTGGGAAGTAATGTCTCCTAATGGAGGTGGAGAACCAACTGGCGAATTGGCAGATGCCATCAACGATGCCTTTGGTTCTTTCGATGCTTTTAAAGAAAAGTTTAGTAGTGCCGCGGGCGGACAATTTGGTTCTGGTTGGGCATGGTTATGTGTTCACAAAGGTGGAAAAGTAGAGGTTTGCAGTACCCCCAACCAAGATAATCCCTTAATGCCAGGAGTTGGTTGCGAAGGATTACCTATTTTAGGTTTGGATGTCTGGGAACACGCTTACTATCTCAATTACCAGAACAAAAGACCCGAATACGTCAGTGCATTTTTCAATGTAATTAATTGGGATAAAGTTTCTGAACTGTATGCTTCAGGTAAATAAATAAATCTTCTTGAAAAGAATGCCGTTAGATTAATTTCTACCGGCTTTTTTTTTTGCTAATGTAAAGCAGCTATTTGTTTCTAAAACAGCGAATATTAAAAATAGAAAAGGGCGGAGAAATCTCCACCCTTTTCGTCCCAAATCTTACCATAAACTTAACCTACTTATGCTATGGCAAGACTAAAATACTGGTATTGTGGGAAATAAAAAAAGAATTTTAAGAAATTTTAATGCATTTTGTTAACATATTGGGTCGCTTTTACCCATAACATGGTGAAATAGTGATAATTCTATAAAATAAAAAGGCGGAGCAATGCTCCGCCTTTTCCCCAAATCTTACCATGAACTTAACCTACTTATGCTATGGTCCTCCAAATATAAAGCGAATAAGTAGCGGCGAAAAAGGTATTGGATAAACGTACAAATACATGGTCAAAATACCATTTTTAGCAATTGACGGACGTTAGCAAAAAAATATACGAATATAACAGATGGTTGAGAAAAATGCTTCGATCGACTGAAAAGTAAAAAATAAAAAGGCGGAGCATTGCTCCGCCTTTTCCCCAAATCTTACCATGAACTTAACCTACTTATGCTATGGTCCTCCAAATATAGAGCGACATGCGTTGGGGCTAAAAGTTCTTTGTCAAATGACCTATAAATAAGATGAACTACTCTAAAGTCAAAAATGTGCTTCAGAAAAATTATAGCAAGGTTCTAAGTCCTTGAAAATAAAAAAGGTGGAGAAGACTCCACCTTTTTTGCCCCAAATCTTACCATGAACTTAACCTACTTATGCTATGGCAAGTTTAAAATTATAGGGTGGTAGTTCTCCTACAATCAAAAAGCCGTTAAACGACTTAGATGATCGACAAACTACCCTCGTTCATGCTTTTTATCGATAAAAAGGGTTAGTACGCCCTTTCGTTTTTACCTTCATAAAAATTGATAAAGGCCTTATTGACCACTCTATTACCACCAGGTGTAGGGTAATCTCCCGTAAAATACCAATCGCCCAAGTTCTTAGGACAAGCCTGATGTAAATTATCTATATTTTGGTAAATAATCTGTACTTCAGCATTAATACCTTCGGGACTCAACAACTCTCCTATTTTCTGCGAGATTTCCTCATCTGTAAAAGGGGCATAAAACTCCTTAACGTAATTAACCACCTCTGTATCCTTTGAAGAAACTTGCTGAATACATTTATCATATATGTCATCCACTACGTTCATGGTCAACCTTTCTTTATGAAGTGCCAAGGCAGCTTTAAAAGCCACGAAATCTTCCAGCTTGGCCATATCGATCCCATAGCAATCAGGATATCTAATTTGCGGAGCGGAAGACACCACCACAATTTTCTTAGGAGAAAGTCGATCCAAAATTCGAAGGATACTTCTTTTTAAAGTTGTGCCGCGAACGATACTATCATCTATAATTACCAGATTATCACCCTTTTTTACAGACCCGTAAGAAATATCATATACGTGGGTTACCAAATCATCCCTTCCACTGTCCTGAGCAATAAAAGTCCTCAACTTGGCATCCTTGATTGCCACCTTTTCAATCCTAGGTCTAATGGATAAAATATTATGTAATTCTTCGCTGGTGATTTTTGGTCCTAATTCTAGAATCTGCTCTTCCTTTTTCTTGTTAAGATAGTTTTGAGCTTCTTTGACCATACCAAAAAAGGAAGTTTCAGCCGTATTTGGTATATACGAAAACACGGTGTTTTTCATATCATGGTCAATGGACTTCAAGATTTGAGGAAACAACAATCTACCTAATTCTTTACGCTCTTGGTAAATTTCCTTATCACTTCCCCTAGAAAAATAGATCCGTTCAAAAGAACAAGCTTTGCGCTCTACGGGAGTAATGATTTCTTTGATGGATACGCTTCCGTTTTTCTTGATGATGATAGCGTTACCGGGATCCAGCTCCACTACGTCTTCATATTTTACATTAAAAACTGTTTGTATGGCCGGTCTTTCCGAAGCAACTACCACCACTTCATCATCTTGATAATAATACGCTGGCCTAATGCCTGCCGGATCCCTGAGTACAAAGGCGTCTCCATGACCTAATAATCCTGCCATGGCATAGCCACCGTCCCAATTTTTAGAGGCCCGCTTAAGTATTTTATTAAGTTTTAATCTTTCTGCAATCAAGGGAGAAGCTTCCTGTTTCGTATACCCTTCCTTTTTTATCTGCTTGTATAATTTGGCAACGGCATCATCTAAAAAATGACCTATCTTTTCCATTACCGTCACCGTATCTGCCATCTCCTTAGGATGTTGGCCCAGCTGCACCAAATTATCAAAGAGTTCGTGCACATTGGTCATGTTAAAGTTACCGGCAACGATTAGATTACGGTGCATCCAGTTATTTTGGCGCAGGAAAGGGTGCACACTTTCAATACTGTTCTTTCCAAAAGTTCCATATCTAACGTGGCCAAGCAAAACTTCCCCAATATAAGGTATGTGCTTTTTCTGTAAGGCAACATCATCTTGGTATTCTGGGAATTCCGTTAGCGTATTATTTATTCGGTCGTTTATTTGGGCAAAAATATCTTGAATGGGTTGTTGGGCACAAGAACGCACCCTGCTCATATACCGCTCTCCTGGGTCTACATCCAACTTAATACTGGCAAAGCCGGCGCCATCCTGCCCACGGTTGTGCTGCTTTTCCATCATCAAATACATTTTGTTCACCCCATAAAATGCGGTCCCGTATTTCTCCTTATAATACTCTAATGGTTTAAGTAGACGAATTACCGAAATACCACATTCGTGTTTTATAGCATCACTCATTACACTATCCTTTCTCTATTAAAAAAGCCCCTGTTTAGATAGGGGCATGTGTTACTTTAATTCTATATCAAATTGGGTGAGGGCCTTGAACTCAAGCAACCTTCTGCTCACCTCTTCTTTTTTTAAATCCTTCATTCGTTCGGTTCCAAATCGCTCTACACAAAAAGAGGCTAAATTGGACCCATGGATAACAGCATTTTTCATATTCTTGAAAGATAGGTTGTCCGTCGCGGCCAAATATCCGGTAAAGCCGCCGGCAAATGTGTCACCGGCCCCAGTAGGGTCAAATACTTCTTCCAAAGGCAGGGCGGGCGCAAAGAATACATTTTCATCATGAAATAACAGTGCCCCATGCTCCCCTTTTTTAATGACCACATATTTAGGACCCATTTCTTGGATTGCCGCTGCAGCCTTTACCAATGAATATTCTTCGGTCAACTGTCGTGCCTCTTCATCGTTGATGGTTATAACGTCTATGTGCTTAATGACCTCTTTCAGTTCTTGAAGAGTATTATCCATCCAAAAATTCATGGTATCCAAAACAATAAGTTTTGGTGGCTTTTCCATCTGATTAATTACACTTAACTGAACGGATGGGTGCAAATTACCCAACATGACCACTTCTGCATCCTTAAAATGATCGGGAACCTTTGGTTGAAAATCGGCCAACGTATTTAATTCGGTAATTAGGGTATCCCTACTGTTTAAGTCGTTATGGTATTTTCCTTTCCAATAAAAGGTCTTGCCTCCTTTTACTATTTCCACACCTTCAAGATCTATATTCTTGGCCCTTAATGAATCTAGGTACGCATCTGGCAGGTCATCACCAACAACGGACACTATACCGGATTCTACCTGAAATTGTGAGGCTGCCAGCCCAATAAAAGTTGCGGCACCGCCCAATACCCTCCCTGTTTTTCCAAAAGGGGTCTCAATCTCGTCAATGGCAACGGTTCCTACAATTAAAAGTTTACCCATAAGGTTTTGCAATTTTGCTGCAAATATAAGCTTTTGCAAAGCGAATATACCCTCTGGCGGATATCAAATAATAAAATTCGGTAAACGGGATGTTATCGGTAAGAAATAGTAAAATTTATCTTGTATCTACTCCATGTTTAAGCAAAGCTTTTTGGTGGTTGATGGTTTCAAATAGATAGTTTGTAGTTAAAAGTTACTAGAGCCTGCATAACATATGGAATCCACGTAAAAGACCATGACCTATTTAGGCTTTTCTAGGAAATCAAGCTGTTTTCATAGAAGGGAGCAGGCGCCTGCCTACAAAGGAAGGTGTACTAAGAGCATTTTGCCCACACAAAAGCGTTCTGGGCGATGCGGGTAAATTTGAAAAAAGATTAAATCCGCTTAGCGTTTTTTGGTTCATTTTTTGGGCAATGCAAAAAAGATCGTATTACTTCATGTCCCCCGTTACTCCTCCCTTGTGGTGAATTAGGGGTTTAAAAAAGAGTTAAATTTTACTTTCTTCCAAAATCAGCCGGAATTTCACCCCAAACCTTGGTTTCCCATTTAACCACCGGGGTACCATAAGAATTAGTCTTAAGCCATTCCACGGCCCTTCTAATCATCACAAAAAGTTCTTTATTCTTGGCGTTTTCTTCCAATTTGGTATTGCAATTTTTCTTGCGTACCCAACTCATTGCGGTTCGGCTATCAGTATAAATGATACGGTCACTATTATTCTTTTTTAAATAGGCCAACCCATGTACAATGGCCAAAAACTCACCAATGTTGTTGGTTCCTTGTTGAAACGGACCTTGTTTAAAGAGCTTTTTACCTGTTTTGGTATCTACCCCTTGGTATTCCATAACCCCAGGATTTCCACTAGAGGCGGCATCAACGGAAATGGAATTGTAATTGGGAGTTCCGCATTTTAGGGCATCGGCTGCGGAAAGTTTAGCGGGCTGCTTTTTCTTTCCCTTATAATCGGAATAATTGCCATTATATGCCTTTTTTGCTTCGGCAAAACTGCCAAAAGACTTGTACTGCGCACCCTTAAAACCATCTATGGCGGCCTTACAGTCTTTCCAAGTATCGTATATGCCGGGGTGTTTACCCTTCCAAACAGTATAGAATTTTTCCTTTTTTGCCATTTAACCTTCTTTCAACAATTGCTCTATTACCTTTGGGAAAAATTCATACTCCAGGTCATGTACTTTAGTTGCAATGCTTTCAGGTGTGTCTTCACCGGTAAGAGTTGTTTTTGCCTGTTGAATAATGGCGCCCTCATCATAATGTTCATTTACGTAATGTATAGTAATACCGGTTTCCGTTTCGGCATTTTCCTTCACGGCCTTATGAACATGGGCTCCGTACATGCCCTTCCCCCCATACTTAGGTAGCAATGCCGGATGAATATTGATTATTTTCTGAGGAAAGGCATCAATAAGGTCCTGAGGTATTTTCCAAAGAAAGCCAGCCAGAACAACTAAATCAGGTTGCAAGTTTTTTAGAATCGAGCAAACAAGACCTGTATTGTAAAATGAATGCCTGTTAAAATAAAGAGCATTGATCTTTAAACGGTTGCACCTGTCAATGACCTGAGCATCCCGTTTATTGGTAAAAACGCAGCTAATCTCTACCCTTGGATTATTTTGAAAATAATTGAAAATGTTCTCGACGTTTGAACCGGAACCAGATGCGAATAGTACAATTTTCTTGGTCTCCACAAATACCTTACTTAAGAAGTTTATCTATTTACAATGCAAATTACCATATTTTTTATGGTATCTGGGCATGTTAAAACACTTAAGATTGGAGATGAGGCTAATGCTATAATCGTTAAAAATAATTGCAAGTAAAGTAATACCTGTATTTTTAATTTTAGTAATTTAGAAGACATTTTATCGGCAAATGGTGTAATTCAACTAAAGTTTTTTATTTTTGCCAACAATTTAAATTTAAAACCAATTTTATTATGTCAGACATTGCATCAAGAGTAAAGGCTATCATCGTTGATAAATTAGGTGTAGATGAAAACGAAGTTGTAACGGAAGCTAGCTTTACAAACGACCTAGGGGCAGATTCTTTGGATACAGTGGAATTGATTATGGAGTTCGAAAAAGAATTTGATATCCAAATCCCAGACGATCAAGCTGAGAATATCGCAACAGTTGGCCAAGCCATTAGTTATATAGAAGAAGCGAAGTAATCTTTAATGATTCTTTAAATAGAGAATTCAAAATTATCCATGCGGTAACCTTATCGCATGGATAATTTTTTTTAATTTACGGTTGGCTTAAATCAAAACGAAAAATTAAGTTCAATGCAATTAAAGCGAGTAGTGGTTACCGGTCTAGGAGCATTAACGCCTATTGGTAACAATATTGAGGAGTATTGGGAAGGTCTGAAAACCGGTAAAAGTGGTTCGGCGCCCGTAACTTATTACGATACTGAAAAATTCAAGGTAAAATTTGCCTGTGAACTTAAAAACTTTAATGCCGAGGATCACTTTGATCGCAAGGAAGCTCGCAAATTGGACAGGTTTGCACAGTATGCCCTTGTTTCTTCTGATGAGGCCATTGCAGATTCTGGCCTGGAGCTAGAAAATTTGGATAAATTTAGGGTAGGTGTAATCTGGGGAGCCGGAATTGGTGGTCTAGAAACTTTTCAAAATGAGGTAATGAATTTTGCCGAAGGAAACGGTACACCACGATTTAACCCATTTTTCATTCCTAAAATGATTGCCGACATTGCTCCCGGACATATTTCTATCAAGCATGGATTTATGGGGCCTAACTATACTACGGTATCGGCCTGTGCTTCTTCTGCCAATGCCATTATAGATGCCTTGAACTATATACGTTTAGGCCATTGTGATGTAGTAGTAACAGGTGGTAGTGAAGCTGCCGTTACTATTGCGGGTATGGGCGGTTTTGGAGCCATGCATGCACTCTCAACCAGAAATGAAAGCCCTGAAACAGCATCAAGGCCTTTTGATGCTACTAGAGACGGATTTGTTTTAGGCGAAGGGGCCGGAGCTCTTATCCTTGAGGAATACGAGCATGCCAAGGCAAGAGGGGCAAAAATTTATGCGGAAGTAGCCGGTGGTGGACTTTCCAGTGATGCATACCATATGACGGCTCCACATCCTGATGGTATTGGGGTTGTACGTGTTATGGAAAATTGCTTGAGAGACGCAGGTTTAAAACCCGAAGATGTAGATGCCATCAATACCCACGGCACTTCTACACCCTTAGGTGACGTTGCGGAACTCAAGGCCATAAGTGAGGTATTTGGTGACCACGCGCCAAACATCAACATCAACTCTACCAAATCCATGACAGGTCACTTATTGGGTGCGGCAGGTGCCATTGAAGCCATTGCCTCCATTTTGGCGATGAAACATAGTTTGGTCCCGCCTACCATTAACCATGAGGTGGTAGACGAAAATATAGACCCTAGCCTCAACCTTACATTGAACAAGGCACAAGAAAGGGAGGTCAATGTAGCACTGAGCAATACATTTGGTTTTGGCGGACACAATGCTTGCGTTATCTTCAAAAAAATAAGCGAGTAATTCCCATGGGTTTTCCTTCCAATATATTCAATTCCCATTCCAAAAAGGATGGGGATTTTTTTTTGGGGATGACCAAAATTTTGGGGTTCAAACCCAAAAACCTTGAGATCTATAAACGGGCTTTTCTACACAGGTCGGCTAACAAAAAAGATAAAAATGGTGCGCCCATGAACTACGAAAGACTTGAGTTTTTGGGAGACTCTATGCTTGGGACCATTATCTCCAGACATCTGTATGACCAAGTTCCCGAAGGTGATGAGGGTTACCTAACCAAAATGCGCTCTAAAATTGTAAGTAGAAAGCATTTGAACGAACTTGGAAAAGACTTGGGACTTATTTCTTTTGTTCAAAGTCGCATCCCAAAATCCCACTTTGGAGAAAATATCCATGGTAATGTTTTTGAAGCCTTGGTAGGAGCCATTTACCTTGACCGCGGTTATAAATATTGTGAAAAATTCATTGCCCAACGGGTTATTGAACCGTATGTGGATATTGAGCAATTAGAGGGTAAGGTCATTAGTTACAAAAGCCTTATTATTGAATGGTGCCAAAAACAGAAAAAAACGTTTGATTACAACGTTTATGAAGACACCGGAAATGACACTCTTAAACATTTTGCCGTAAAATTAAGTATTGGTGGCAGGGTAATGGCAAAGGCCAGAGCTACCTCCAAGAAAAAAGCGGAGGAAAGAGCCTCAAAAAGGGCTTATTATGCACTTCAAGATAAGATGGAAAAGTCTTAAAAATACCGGCCAAAGTAACTAAAACGTTATAGATTATCTATTTTTAGCTTTAGACTGTTCATACCTAGGCGTTGTGTCGTATTAATAGTATATTTGCTCCTTTCCGTGCTTATGGTGGCAGTACATAAAATTTCGGCGGACTTTTACGAAGATTCTTTCGATTTAATTGCATTGCACAGTAGTCTTGAGGATTATGCCATAGCTTACGCCTTAAACCTTACGCTTAAAGCTTCCTTTAGAAGAAGGCGCAAGGATCTTGATATTTCAACCCATACTACGGTTCCAATTTTTGAATGGAAGGATGATATTAACGACAGGTACTGGACATTTTTTCCAAACAATTGCTTAAAAGAAGACCAGACCGCTAGAACGGATCTTTTTAGCAATGAGCCTGTGTATTCCAATTTTACAATGGTTCCGGAACATAAGGATGTAGACTATTTTCTTAAGCTAGAGCAAGATGAATTTAATGACACGGATGAACTATTAAAATCATTGTTGGCCGTACCCCAAATTATAACGGCCTACAAAATTGATATAAACAAACTAAAATCTAAAAACAACTTAATTTTTTGAACCAATGCCTAACAAAAAAAAGACTAAAATAGTAGCTACGCTAGGCCCGGCGACAAGCAAAAAAGAGGTATTACGAGATATGATAGAGGCTGGTGTAGATGTCTTTCGTATCAACTTTTCACATGCAAACTATGATGATGTTTCCGAGAGAATAAATATGATTCGTGAGCTCAATGAAGAATTGGGCACATATTCTTCTATTTTGGCAGATTTACAAGGACCCAAGCTACGTGTTGGGGTTATGGCCGGCGAGGTGGTTGTTGATCCAGGAGATGAGATTACCTTCATGACCGGAGATCCTTTTGAGGGTACCAGTGAAAAAGTGTATATGAACTACGCCACTTTTCCAAGGGATGTAAAGCCCGGTGAGCGCATTTTGTTGGATGATGGTAAGTTAATTTTTGAAGTTCTTTCTACAAACGGGGAAGATGAAGTAAAGGCAAAGGTAGTACAGGGTGGACCCTTAAAATCCAAGAAGGGTGTTAATCTACCTAACACTAATATTTCCTTGCCGGCGTTAACGGAGAAGGACATCAACGATGCCATTTTCGCTATTTCTAAAAATGTAGACTGGATCGCGCTATCCTTTGTGCGTTTTAGCCAAGATTTGATCGATCTTCAAAACTTG
Source organism: Cytophaga sp. FL35 (assembly GCF_014349235.1). Classification (GTDB taxonomy): domain Bacteria; phylum Bacteroidota; class Bacteroidia; order Flavobacteriales; family Flavobacteriaceae; genus Euzebyella. The sequence continues at coordinate 57,578 of NZ_JACSOH010000012.1, forward strand.
ATCAAGGAGCATTCAGACGAAAAAATTCCAATTATAGCTAAAATTGAAAAGCCAGAGGCGGTTGAAAATATTGATAAAATTGTTGCCTATTGTGATGGTTTAATGGTTGCTCGTGGGGATTTAGGAGTTGAGGTTCCTGCTCAAGAAGTTCCGTTGATCCAAAAACAATTGGTTCTGAGGGCGAAAAAAGCCCGAATTCCAGTAATTATCGCTACTCAGATGATGGAAACCATGATTACTTCTCTGACCCCAACAAGGGCGGAAGTAAATGATGTTGCCAACTCTGTTATGGATGGCGCCGATGCCGTTATGCTTTCCGGAGAAACTTCCGTTGGAAATTATCCAGTTCAGGTAATCAATAAAATGGCGAGTATTTTACAAAGTGTGGAAGGTTCGGAATTAATCAAAGTTCCACATGATCCACCACACATTAAGACAAAAAGATACATTACCAAATCTATTTGTTACCATGCAGCACTTATGGCCAATGAAATCAAGGCAAAAGCCATTTCAACATTGACCAATAGTGGTTACACGGCATTCCAAATTTCGGCTTGGAGACCAAGTGCCCATATTTTAGTGTTTACCTCAAACAAAAGGATTCTTACCCAACTGAATCTACTGTGGGGTGTTAGGGCATTTTATTACGATAGGTACGTAACAACGGATGAGACCATTGAGGATGTGAATAAAATTGCCTGCCAGAAGGGCTATTTAGAAGAAGGTGATATGCTCATTAGCCTCGCCGCCATGCCAATCAAGGAAAAAGGTATGGTAAACACCTTAAGGGTAACGGAAATTGATAGTTGCTCCCTATAAAGGCAGCTAGGCAACTTCCTTTTCAAAGGCTATAAAGTTGACCAGCTTTCCTTTTTTATTAAATATAGGCTCTCCCTTGATCCAACAAGAATAGGGGGAGCCATTTTTTTTGTAGTTGGTAATGGTCTCTTCAAAAGTCACTTCATTTATAATGGAATTTCTAATTCTAGCTTTGACCGATTCACTTGTTAGTGCACCCTGAAACATACTCGGTTTTTTACCAATAACTTCATCTCTTTCAAAACCGGACATCCGCTTAATGTTGTCCGTGGCATACACAATTTCCAACTCAGTATTGGTAACCACTATTACACGATCCAAATCAATATTAGAGGGCCTAATAGCTTTATAATTTTTCCATTTGACTTCTTTTGCCAGTTGCTTGAGTTCTTCCTCGTTCTTAAAATAATCCCTGAACAATTGAAAATGTACACTGGACATATCCCAAGATGACAATGGTGCCGCCGTTATTTTTCTATTCTTAAAGAAAGCCATTATAGCTTTATCATAGTGGGATATCTCTCTCATACCGTGAACTTTGTTTAAACTAAGTTAATAATTTTTAAACGATTTATTGTGACAGTAAGATGTAGCTACAAAAAAAAGCCCCATTGGGGCTCTCATACTCTTTACAAATAAAATGTTAGTTGGCTGTTTCTAAGCTATTGGTTTCCAAATGGTTTACTCTTTCAATTTCATCTGTAAGATCTTCTAATTCAGATTCTACACTACATGAAAACGTTGTTAGGGAAAAAAATGCCAAAAGGGCAAGCTTGATAAAAAATTGTTTCATATTCTAATGATTTGGGGGTACAAAACGTTTTCAAGAAAACTTAGGAGCTTACTATTTATTGTAAAAATTCGTTCAACGGTTTAAAAGCCATGACCTAAAGACCATTTATCGGCTTTAGCTAAACTTTAATCAATTTTTAAGAGTTGAAATTGGTACAAAACTGTGATAATGCTAGCTTTGCTGAATTTAATTTTACTGTTATCATAGATTTTATAATAGCTGTTTTGTGGAGTTTATCGCCCTTTGGTGAAGCCAAGGTGGGAATCCCATATGGAATGCTCAACGGACACAATATCTACCTTGTTTTCATTGCCTGCTTTGCGGCCAATGTACTTGTTTTTCCTATTATGATATTCTTCTTGGAAAAGATTAACAAGTATTTCTTACGTTGGTTTTTTTATAAGAAATCGGCCATTTACGTTGCTAGACGTGCCAAAACGGGATCAGGGGGTAAAATCCAAAAATATGGCTTTTGGGGTCTTATTCTTTTTGTAATGATTCCATTGCCGGGTACAGGCGTTTATGCTGGGAGCATTGCAACCTATCTTTTTAGAATTGAAAAAAGCAAAGCTTTTTGGGCCAATACCATAGGCATATTCTTATCATCTGTAATCGTTTGGACGGCTACTTATTTGTCCATGAAAGGAACGGGACAAGTGTAAGCCGCCTATTTTATTTCTAAAACAGTGATATTTTTATCCCTGAAGGATATTTGATTTCCTATCTCCTTCCCCAATAATAATTTTCCTATAGGTGTGGCAGCGGATATACAGAATACACTTAATTCTGAATTTTTAAATTCCCCCGCAGAAACGGACAAATAATAATTACCCGCGTTGGTAAAAACCAAACTCCCCAATACCACTTTATTAGAGTCACCGGTCTTTACTATGCGTGATACAATCTGGAGCATTCGCTCTGCCTCTGCCAATTGAGCACCCAACTTTTCCCTCTCTAGCTGAATCATGGCCCTACCGGTCTCGTGTTTGTCACCAGCAGAGCTTTTGGTTTCACTTTGTAATGATTCCTCAATTTCATCTATTGAGCTTGTAATACGAGAAATTCTACTCTTTACAAATTCTGTACAAAACCTAAAAAGCTCTTCTTTTAACGTATTCATCAATTAGTGTGAATCACGTTCCACTTTAGAGCCGGAACCTCCAACTAGAAAATTTAAATCCGCACCCTTATCCGCTTGTTCCACATGGTCTATGTACAACTTTACATAGCCTCTATCCGCTCTGGGTTCAGGTGCTTTCCAAGACTGTTTTCTTTTATGTAATTCCTCCTCTGAAACCAATAACTCCAAACTTCTTTTTTCCACATCCAAAGAAATCATATCCCCATTTTCAACCAATGCCAAAGTGCCACCTACTGATGATTCTGGGGAAACATGAAGTATTACGGTGCCTCCAGCGGTACCGCTCATCCTACCATCTGAGATGCGAACCATATCCCTCACCCCTTTCTTGATCAATTTAGCAGGCAGGTCTACATTACCTACCTCCGGCATTCCCGGATATCCTTTAGGACCCACTCCTTTTAAAACAATGACGCTATTTTCATCAATTTCAAGATGAGGATCATCTATGCGTTCATGGTAGTCTTCCATTGTTTCAAAAACTACTGCCTTACCCGTATGCCTCATTAGATGTAATGAAGCCGCGGAGGGCTTGATAACGGAGCCGTTTTCGCACAGATTTCCTTTCAAAACCGCAATTCCAGCTTCTTTTTTTAAGGGACTTTCCAAGGTACGTATCACGTCTTCTTCATAACAAACGGCATCCTTATAATTCTCCGCCATTGTGGCCCCATTTACAGTAATAACCTCCTTATGCAGCAAGGGCATCAAGTTCTTCAAAACCACAGGAAGACCACCTGCATAGTAGAAATCTTCCATTAGGTATTTCCCGGACGGTTTTAAATTGACCAGCAAAGGTATCTTGCTTCCATATATATCAAAGTCCTCCAACCTTAAATCAACGCCAATACGGCCCGCTATGGCCGTTAAATGAATAATAAGGTTGGTAGAGCCGCCAACCCCGGAGTTGGTTACAATAGCATTTTCAAATGCCTCTCTAGTAAGTATTTTTGATAGAGTTAAATCTTCCTTGACCATTTCTACAATACGTCTGCCGGAAAGCTGCGCGAACATTTTCTTTCTGGCGTCAGCAGCCGGAATAGAAGAAAATCCGGGCAGTGTTAAGCCCAAGGCTTCTACCATAGTTGCCATAGTTGAAGCTGTTCCCATCGTATTGCAATGACCGATACTTCTGGCCAAGCAGACTTCCGCTTCCCTAAAGTCCGCATCCGTAAAGGCTTCATTGTTCTGCTTTTCCTTCACCATCCAATTCATGGATCCAGAACCTATTTGCTCGCCTCTAAAACGCCCACTCAACATAGGGCCTCCTGGAACTACGATGGTGGGTAAATCTACACTACAGGCCCCCATTAAAGTAGATGGAGTAGTTTTATCGCATCCGGTTAAAAGAACTATCCCATCCAAGGGATTGGCCCTAATGGATTCCTCAGTATCCATACTGGCCAAATTTCTAAATAACATGGTGGTGGGCTTCATAATGGTCTCGCCCAAACTCATCACAGGGAATTCCATAGGAAAACCTCCTGCCTCCAAAATGCCCCTTTTTACGACTTCGGCAAATTGCCTTAAGTGACCATTACAAGGCGTTAAATCGGACCATGTATTACAGATGCCAATGACAGGCTTTCCCTCAAAATAATCATCAGGATACCCTTGATTTCGCAACCACGAACGGTGTACAAAATTCATTTTTTTATTATCACTATTGAACCATTCTGAACTGCGAAGCTTTTTCTTTTTGGACATGTAGTTTTAGTTGGTGTTACAAACGATTAAAATAGCGATTCTCAACAACAGAAGCAATCTAAAAAAGCTAAACCAAGTTTGCCATTTCCTTCCCCACCAAACTGCCTATGGCCACGCCCATACCTCCTAACCTAATTCCACAGAACATATGATCGCTAAGTTGTTTGACAATGGGCTTTTTGGAATTTCCCACTCCCATTATCCCGCTCCATCTACGATCAATTTCTATTGGCTGTTTGGGTAGGATTATTTCAGTAAGTACTTTTTCCAAATGAAGCTGAATTAACTCCGTGTTGCCAAAATGAGTAGTTTCTTCCCCTGAAAAATCTAGATTTCTACCTCCACCTAATAAAATACGGTTATCCAAATTTCTAAAATAACTATAACCTCTATCTAGATGAAAGGTACCCAAGACTTTTAAATTCTCCAATGGTTTAGTCAAAAGCACTTGAGCCCTTCCTGGCTTTATTTTTTCTCCCGTGAGCTGAGCCGCAAAGCCGTTGGTAGCAATGAAAACATAGTTGGAGGAAAATTCAAATTCAGGTGTAGTTACTACTACCGAATTGCTTTTATCTTCTAGGTGCTGTACTTCAACCCCATTTAAAATGCCGATATTGGCCGCCCTGACTTTTTTGAGCAATGCAACCATCATTTTTCCCGGATCTAATTGACCTTCCAAAGAGTTTACCAAGCATTGATCCAGACAATTTCCAAAACCAAAAGTGTTGGAATGAAGTTCAAAAGCCTTCTGTCCAAAGACGGATAAGAGCAGTCCATTGATATAATCTATCTGGGCCATGGAACTTTCAAAAAGTTCCTTGTCGTTTTTAGAGAAAATTTCAAATCCCCCAAGTTGTTGAAAATCCATAGCGGTGTCACCCAAAGTTTTCCGCAGAAATTGAATCCCCTGCCATCTTTTATTCACAAGATTTACCACCTCATCTTCGGTATGGTCTTTTAAGTCATCCAGTATTTCGGAGATACTTCCAAAACAGGCAAAACCGGCATTTTTAGTACTCGCCCCTTGAGGCAATACACCCTTCTCCAGCACCAAAATTTTGGCATTGGGAAATCGTTCCCGTAACTGAAGGACGCAATTAAGGCCTGTAATGCCGCTACCCACCACGGTAAAGTCTATGTGGGCCAACCATGTTTTATATTCCCAATAGCTGAGATTCATAACCTTTACATTTCCATTGGATGAAGGTAAAAAATACAGCGCACAAAAAAGCCCCGAAAAATCGAGGCTGTATTTCTAATCTTCTTTTTCTGGAGCCATTTTAAAGGTTTCCATGAACTTGGTGGTATAATTTCCAGCCAAATAATCTGGGTGATCCATCAATTGCCTATGAAAAGGGATGGTTGTTTTTATTCCTTCAATTACAAACTCATCCAATGCTCTTTTCATTTTGTTAATTGCCTCTTCACGCGTTTGCGCAGTGGTAATCAACTTTGCAATCATGGAGTCGTAGTTTGGTGGAATACTATATCCACTATAAACATGGGTGTCCATCCGTACCCCGTGCCCACCCGGCGTGTGCAATGTGGTAATTCTACCTGGGGATGGCCTAAAATTGTTGTATGGGTCTTCGGCATTGATACGACACTCAATTGAATGTAGTTTTGGAAGGTAATTTTTTCCCGAAATTGGAACGCCACCTGCAACCAAAATCTGCTCCCTAATAAGGTCATAGTCTATAACTTGCTCCGTAATTGGATGCTCTACTTGAATACGGGTGTTCATCTCCATAAAGTAGAAATTACGGTGTTTATCCACTAAAAACTCAATAGTTCCCGCTCCTTCATATTTAATAAACTCCGCTGCCTTGATTGCAGCTTTCCCCATATCTTCACGTAGTTTATCCGTCATGAAGGGAGAAGGTGTTTCCTCCGTGAGCTTTTGATGTCTGCGTTGAACGGAACAGTCCCTTTCGGATAAGTGACAAGCCTTTCCATACTGATCACCTACAACTTGAATTTCAATATGCCTTGGCTCTTCAATCAATTTCTCCATGTACATACCACCATTTCCAAAAGCGGCCTTGGCTTCTTGAACTGCACTTTCAAAATTGCTTTGCATCTCATCTTCGGACCAAATGGCACGCATTCCTTTACCACCACCACCGGCAGTAGCTTTTATCATAACAGGATATCCCATCTTCTTTGCCTCCTTTTTGGCATGGGCAACATCCTTAAGCAATCCTTCCGATCCCGGTACAACAGGAACACCCGCCTGCTTCATAGTTTCTTTGGCGGTGGCCTTGTCGCCCATACGATCTATCTGCTCCCCAGAAGCTCCAATAAATTTAATATCGTGCTCTGCACAAATTTTGGAGAACTTAGAATTTTCGGAAAGGAATCCGTAACCAGGGTGAATGGCATCTGCATTGGTGATCTCGGCTGCAGCAATGATATTGGGTATCTTTAAGTATGATTCGCTACTAGGTGCTGGACCTATACATACGGCCTCATCCGCAAAACGAACATGTAAACTTTCTTCATCTGCCTTGGAATAGACGGCCACCGTTTTGATGCCCATTTCCTTACACGTACGAATAACACGCAGCGCAATCTCTCCCCTATTGGCAATGAGTATTTTTTTGAACATAACTTTTAAAATTAAAAGCCAAATTTTAGGTCCCGGAGCCTAAATCAACAAGCAGCTTCCGAAACATTTATTTGGAAATTCTTAACTAGGAAGGGTCTACCAAAAACAATGGTTGATCAAATTCTACCGGAGAAGAATCGTCTACCAAAATCTTCACTATTTTTCCAGAGACTTCAGATTCTATATCATTGAAAAGCTTCATTGCTTCAATAACACAAAGAACATCGCCCTTACCAATACTACTTCCCACTTCGACAAATGCGTCCTTATCCGGAGATGGTTTTCTGTAGAACGTACCAATAATTGGGGACTTGATGGTAATGTACTTAGAATCGTCCTCTTTCTTAGCATCTGAACCAGCTCCTGAGGAGGCCGCTTCAGCAGCTGGTTGTGCAGCTTGCACAGGCGCCTGTTGCATTGGTGCCTGGGCCATGGGTATCTGTTGAACAAAGGTTGTCTCCGGACCAGCATCTGAAGAACCTGTTTTGATGGTGATTTTAATGTCTTCCATCTCCAACTTCACCTCACTAGCACCAGATTTTGCTACGAATCTAATAAGGCTTTGAATCTCTTTTATATCCATGAATTTAAGTTTGTTTTGAAATCTTATAAATTAATTATAGGCCCACTTCAAGTAAATAGAACCCCAGGTAAATCCGCCTCCAAACGCGGCAAATACTAAGTTGTCTCCCTTTTTAAGCTGCCCTTCAAAATCTGCCAATAGCAATGGCAAGGTGGCAGAGGTTGTATTTCCGTACCTGTGTATGTTCATAAGAACCTTAGAACTGTCCAAGCCCATTCTGTTTGCCGTGGCGTCTATAATTCTCTTATTGGCTTGATGTGGAACCAACCATGCAACATCGGACTCTTGTAAATTGTTACGTTGCATAATTTTTTCGGCCACATCTGCCATGTTGGAAACGGCAAATTTAAATACCGTTCTACCATCTTGATAAATATAGTGTTTTCTGTTCTTTACGGTTTCCTCTGTTGCAGGCATTATTGATCCTCCTGCATCCATCCCCAAAAACTGTCTTCCGTTGCCATCTGAACGAAGATATTCATCTTGAAGGCCCAAGCCTTCTTCATTAGGTTCGAACAAAGCGGCACCAGCACCATCCCCAAATATTATACAGGTGGTTCTATCCGTATAATCAATAATAGAGGACATTTTATCGGCACCGATCAACAACACCTTTTTATACCTTCCTGATTGAATGTAACTAGCTGCCGTAGACATGCCAAAAAGAAAACTGGAACAAGCGGCCAGTAAATCATAAGCGAAGGCATTTTTAGCACCAATTTTAGCAGCAACAAAAGCTGCAGTAGAGGCTACCATATTATCCGGTGTGGCCGTTGCCACAATAACCAAATCAATTTCTGCGGGGTCAAGATCTCTTTTTTCAATAAGCTCATTAGCCGCCTTAATGGCCATATAGGAAGTTCCCTCTCCTTCTTCCGGTTTTAATATACGTCTCTCTTTAATTCCAGTTCTGGAAACGATCCACTCATCATTGGTTTCCACCATACCTTCCAGCATTTTGTTGGTAAGTACAAATTTGGGAACGTAACCTCCTACAGCGGTAATGGCTGCTGTTATTTTAGTCATTATAAAGTTGCTTTGATATCCAAAAAACCATCAAAAATGCTTGAAAATTGGTGAAAATTAAACATTTTTCAGCAAAAATTTCCTGAAACACTCTCGTTTTTGAAATTTTAATTCTAGGCCTGATTACCCTTTAAAAACCCTGAAGGGTTAAAAACCCGTAACATAGGAACTTAAGAAAGAACCCTAATATTAGGGTACAAAATTACCTAATCACAGGTTTAATCCATAAAAAAACTCCCGTTGATTTGAACATACGGGAGTTATATACGGTGTAAGAAGGCACAATTATGCTTCTACTTCTTCTGTTTTGTCAATTAAGACTTGACCTTTGTAATAAAGTTTTCCTTCATGCCAGTGGGCTCTGTGGAAAAGGTGCATTTCTCCAGTAGTAGGATCGGTAGCTAAAGTAGGAGCAACCGCTTTGTAGTGCGTACGTCTTTTATCCCTTCTGGTTTTCGAAATTTTTCTCTTAGGATGTGCCATTTTAACTTATTTATCCGTTAACAGTTTCTTTAATTCGTCCCAACGGGGATCGTTTTCTTTAATTTCTTCTTTCTTCTCCTTAGGTTGAAGTTCCTGCAATTTTTTAAGCGCTTCAGATTGTAAGGAACCATCTATAACACCTGGGTGAACCCTTTTTTGCGGAACAGCCAACACCAGCATTTCATATACATATTGGGCAATATTCACTTGGTGTTCACCATGTGGGATAATCAAAATTTCATCATCCTCATCATTGTATTCCTCACCAAACTTTACCACCAATTTCAATTCTGAAGAAATTGGTTGCTCGTAGGGCTCATTGGTCAAATCGCAATTTACATTTACCGTACCGTCTGCATTTAAAAAGAACTCGAGCATATTGCTCAATTTTCTTAGCTCTACGTTAAGGTGAATATTTGCACCATTGAACTCCTCATACCCAAAAGACTCAAAGAACTGGTTGTTGATGGTATACTCAAAATCGTGTTTTCCTTGCTTCAACCCTGAGAAAGGAATACTAAACTCCTTTTGCTTCATCATTTCAACACTATAATTAATATACCCGCCCATTCAAAGGCGGGTGCAAAGATACTCTTTTTTAATAAACCAACAACCCTTTTTAATTGTATTTCAAGGGACTGTATAACTTTTCAAGAAAATATCAACAACATCACCTTCTTACACGCTGTTTTTGCAATGGATTTTCCGTAAGTTCCTGATATTCCTTTCTATTTCTAAAAATTTGTAAAGCCATAAAAACAGCTTCTTTAAAGGAACTGTGATCCGCCTTTCCTTTACCTGCTATTTCGTATGCCGTACCATGATCTGGTGAGGTTCTAACCTTTGATAATCCAGCTGTGAAATTCACCCCTTTACCAAAGGATAACGTCTTGAAAGGAATAAGTCCCTGATCGTGATATGCCGCAAGAACGGCATCAAAATTCTTATAGGAATCAGACCCAAAAAAACTATCCGCAGAATAAGGACCAAAAACCAAGTGCCCGGCATCTGACATCTCCTTGATTACTGGTTTCAAAACCTCGTCATCCTCTTTGCCAATTACCCCATTATCCCCACTATGTGGGTTAATACCCAATAAGGCAATTTTAGGAGCCCGTATTTTAAAATCCATCCGAAGGGACTTCTCAATAGTACGAACCTTATTCCTAATTAGTATGGCATTTATGGCCGCTGGCGCGTCCTTTACGGCCACGTGATCCGTTAATAACCCTACTTTGAGCTCATCGGTAACCATGAACATCAAACTTTCACCTTCCAATTGTTGGGCAAGAAAATCCGTATGTCCAGGAAATTTAAAATCATCCGCCTGAATATTGTTCTTATTGATAGGTGCCGTCACTAAAGCATCTATTTCATCATTTTTAAGAGCATTAACAGCGGTTCTCAAGGACTTGATAGCGTATTTGCCCCCCTCATTGTTAGATTCTCCAAAGGTTACGGTGGGGACCTCCTTCCAAACGTTTACCACATTTATTTTTCCATCCAGAGCTTTGGAGGCTTCCTGAATTCCGTGATAGTTCACTTCAATCCCCAGTTCCTTTTTTTGGAAAGAAACTGTCTTGTTGGAGGCAAAGATAACCGGCGTGCAAAAATCCAACATACGGCTATCTTCAAAGGTTTTAAGAACTACTTCACAACCTATTCCGTTTAAATCCCCAATAGAGATTCCCAATTTAATTTTTTCCTCTTCCTCCATGTTATTCTTTACCTTTACAGCATAAATTGTAAGCACAAAACTACTTAATTTCTACGGATTATGTTCACCGGTATTATTGAAACCTTGGGTAAGGTAAAGCAACTTAAAAATGAGGGCGGAAACCTTCACATCACCGTACAGACCAACCTTGCCAGCGAGCTAAAAATAGACCAGAGCGTAGCGCATAACGGTGTGTGCCTTACCGTGGTTTCCTTAGAAGAAGATTCGTATACGGTTACCGCCATTGAAGAAACCCTCCAAAAAACCAATTTAGACGAATTAAAGGAGGGAGATATGGTAAATTTAGAACGTGCAATGATTATGGGGTCTAGATTAGATGGTCATATTGTTCAGGGTCACGTAGACCAAACGGCAACTTGTACCCATATAAACGAAAAAGACGGTAGTTGGTTTTTTACCTTTGAATACGATGCCGCTATTGGAAACACAACCATAGAGAAAGGTTCCATTACTATAGACGGTACGAGTTTGACCGTAGTTGATTCCGGTTCCAATACCTTTAGTGTGGCCATTATTCCCTACACATATGACCATACCCGTTTTAATACATATCAAGTAGGCACAACGGTTAATCTTGAGTTTGATGTTATAGGCAAATACGTGGCAAAGCTTTTATCCCTTAGGGTTTAATATTACACCTTTATAAATATCTTTTTCTGATACAGAACATACGCCAAAAGACAATAGAAAGCCACTACAGTAAGCCCATATAGCAACGAAGACATTTGCAATGACATAAAATCGTGAACATAAATGGTTTGAAACAACCAACCATGTAACGATGTTTCACCCATTTTGATCATTCCCAAAAGCTTACTGATAAAACTGGAAAGAAAGTATAGTACAATGGCATTGGCACCGGCATATCTAAAAATAGTGCCAAATTGAATCTTTTTTACATCGGTCAAGTAATAGATCAAAGCAAGAATAAGATTGGCCCAACCTGCGGTGACCATCACAAAACTACTTGTCCACAAGGCCTTGTTGATAGGGAAAACCAAATCCCATAAATATCCAATGATGAGGAAGGCACCACCAAGTCCAAAAAGAATGGTAGCTTTCTTTTCTTGTTTGGACGTCAAAATAAGTCCGGTAAAAATTCCCAATAAGGAACTTACAATAGAGGGCAAAGTGCTCAAAAGCCCTTCAGGATCATAATCTTCTTTGTAGTTATGGGTCCCGAATACTTGTACATCTACGTAATTGGCCAAATTATTGGGAGCCCTTTCGAAAGTAGATTCCACACCGTTTACCGGAACATAACCCATAAGCAACCAATAGCCTACCAAAAGAATGATTGCTACGCCAATCAATGATTTCCAGTTAAGATTTAAAAATAGAATGGAAGCAAAAAAGAAAACCACTCCAATCCTTTGAAGTACACCAGGAAATCTAATATCCGCAAAATCCTTTATGAAAGGAAAATTAAGGGTGAATGCCCCTAAAAACAGGCCGAGCGCTATTAGTTTCAAAGCTCTAATGCTAATTTTTTTATACGTTTCAGCAGTGGCCTTTTTGTTTTTATAGGCAAACACGATAGAAGTTCCTACAATAAAAAGGAAAAAAGGAAAAACGAGGTCTGTGGGAGTGTAACCATGCCATTGCGCATGTTTTAAGGGCCCATATACGGCCCTCCACGTTCCCGGGGTATTTACCAATATCATTAAAACAATGGTCATTCCCCTAAAAATGTCAACGGATAGAATTCGGTCCTTCATGAAAATTAATCTGGCGGTTGGTTAAAATCTGTTTAAAGATAAGCTAATGCTCCAAAAAATCAAGTAACAACATTTGATGGCAATAACTTTCATACAATACCCTTCTAAATAAATCGTTTATAAATAAGACCTTTTTGGTCTGTACCCAAATCAGGAGGTTAAAAAACTCCATAAAAAACTATCATGACAAAAAACCTACGAAACCTACTGTTGGCAGTAGGCATTACCTTTTTGGTTAGTTGTTCCAAAGATGAGGAAACACTAACCGTCGTAAGCGGCGAAGCCCAAATTGCCAATGATACCGGATTATCGTTCATTAATTCATCCGGCTTTTCTGCCGATTATGTTTCCTATAAGCTGCGTATAGGGACCGGAATAGAAAAAGAGTACGGACAAAGTTTATTGGGCTATAATTACAATGAAATGCAGGAAGGAAGTAAAACCATCTACCAAATTGAAGTTTATAAAGATGGGGAACAAATACCGTTTAAGGCCTTTATAAATGAGGAAGGAGGTGAATCTACCGAAGTATCATCCACCTCCATCATTAAAATCACTAACGAAGAAATCCTTAGGATTCTCTTGGATGAGCAATAACTTTTAAAGAATGTTATCCTTCATCCTGCCCCAGGCTTTAATAAGCAAGAAGGCAGACACCAATGCAACACCCGTGAGAATTAATGCGGGCATGGTTCTTCCATAAATCCAATAGCCGGTTGAGAACATAATGGTATATATTAGGATACAGCCTAAAAGCATGGCCGTTATGCCTTGTGGCACACTCCACTTTTCATTGTCCTTCTTAATTTCCTCTCCCTCCGCTTCAGCTTCGTTAACCACTTTACTCCAACCAGGGCCACCCGGCTGAATTCTTCTATAAAATGAACGTAAGGTTTCTTTGGATTCCGGCTGGGTCATAAAAGTAGCGGTCAACCAAATAGCAGACGTTACAATAACCACAAATGGATATTCAAACCAACTTGGGAACACTCCGTCTTCAGCATTAAAAAGCATTGCGCCTAGAGCGGTTGTTTTTAACAAAATTGAAATGATACCGGAAGCGAACATGGCAGCAATTTCGCTCCACGCATTGATTCTCCACCAGAACCATCTCAGAATAAAGATTAGACCTGTCCCCGCTCCAAAAGTTAGAAGTATGTCAAAAATTTGCAATGCGTTTTCCAAAGCCAAGGCCAAGATGGCACTAAACACCATTAGTACTACAGTAGATATCCTTCCAATAGCAACCATCTGCTTTTCTGTGGCGTCCGGATTTATTTGTTGCTTATAAAAGTCAAAAACAATATAGGAGGAACCCCAGTTCAATTGGGTAGAAATGGTACTCATATATGCTGCTATCAAAGAAGCCAATACCACCCCCAACAATCCGCTAGGCAATTTGGTCAACATGGCCGAGTAGGCCAAATCATGTCCCAACTTGCTTTCTGCAATATTTGGAAAAGCCTCTTGAATACTGGCTACATCAGGAAAAACAACTAAGGAAGACAAGGCTACCAAAATCCACGGCCAAGGTCTCAAGGCGTAATGCATGATATTAAAAAAGAACGTGGCACCAATGGCATGGTTTTCATCTTTAGCTGCTAACATTCGCTGGGCAATATAGCCTCCACCCCCGGGCTCTGCCCCAGGGTACCAAGAACTCCACCACTGTACAGCCAGTGGTATTATAAATAACATAATCAATGCATTCTGATCACTAAAATCAGGCAGAATGTCCAATTTAGATTTTACAACCTCATTGGCCATCAAAGCATCAATCCCCCCCACTTCTGGGATGTTTACCAAATAATAAGCCGCGCCGATCGCTCCTGCCATAGCTACAAAAAATAGTAAGAAATCCGTGTAAACTACACCTTTAAATCCACCAAGAGCGGAAAATGTAACGGTAATCAATCCGGCACCCACCACAGTTTCCCATGGTTCCAGCCCTAACATAATTCCGCCAATTTTAATTGCGGCCAAGGTAACGGAGGCCATAGTAATAATATTGAACAACGCGCCTAAGTAAATGGCCCTAAATTTTCTAAGAAAACTAGCTGCCTTACCTCCATAACGCATCTCATAAAATTCCAAATCCGTATTCACATTAGACCTACGCCATAATTTTGCGTAAACGAACACGGTCAAAAGTCCGGTAATTAAAAACGCCCACCAAACCCAGTTTCCGGAGACCCCATTGGTCCTTACAATATCGGTTACTAAATTGGGGGTATCGGTCGAGAAAGTGGTAGCAACCATGGATAGCCCTAAAAGCCACCATGGCATGGTTCTTCCTGAAAGAAAAAACTCCGAAGAATCTTTTCCGGATTTTTTTGAAACATAGATCCCTATCCCCAATACAATGGAGAAAAAGACGATAATAAAACTGTAGTCAAGGGTAGATAACTGCATAGAATGGTAGTTGGTATTTTGGTTAGCCGATAAAGATATTGTTTTTTTGAGATACTTTTGCCATTTGCCAACGAAACACGAGACATGCTCTTAGCACCTTCTTTTGATATTTCCCTTACCGCTTGGGCCCTTGCATTTACCGCCGCCATTGTAATAGGACTCTCTAAAGCCGGAATAAAAGGTATAGCAATCATCAACGTAACACTTATGGCACTCGCTTTTGACGCCAAAGCTTCTACGGGCATTGTAGTTCCATTATTGGTAGTTGGCGATATTTTTGCGGTTATTTACTATAACAGACATGCCAATTGGTTACACATTGCCAAGTTCTTACCGTGGATACTGTTCGGTATTTTAATCGGGGTTTTTATAGGAAACGATTTAAATGAAACGCTTTTTAAGATAGCCATGGCCATTATTATTTTAATGAGCGTCATTATGATGTATTGGTGGGATAGACGCAAATCTAAAAGAGTACCCACCCATTGGGCTTTTGCGGGTTTTGTAGGAACCATTGCGGGTATTACAACTATGATCGGAAACCTAGGAGGAGCGTTCAGTAATATTTACTTCTTGGCAATGCGAGTTCAAAAAAATGAGTTTATAGGTACCGCAGCATGGCTTTTTCTTATTATTAATGTCATTAAACTTCCCTTTCACATTTTTGTTTGGGAAACGGTTACCATGGAAACACTGATGTTTGACCTTAAGCTTGTTCCCGGCATTTTTCTTGGGGTATTTTTGGGCATTCGTTTGGTAAAGATCATCAAAGAGGACTTCTACAGAAAAATGATCTTGGTATTGACCGCTTTGGGCGCATTTATGATTCTAATCAAATAAGCCTATCAACCTAAAATTTTTATAAGTAGCTTTAGAGCAAGCCTTAAAACTACTATTTGTGAAAACTTTCATTAGGTCTTCAGTTGCTTTAGTATTGCTGATGACGATTTTCTCCTGCAAAAACGGAGACCGACCAAAATATCAAAAGTCTACCACAACACTTTTACCTGAACTTGAAAAATCATTGGAGGAATTGGTACAAGTCTGGTACCCAAAAAGTATGGACAGTGTACATGGCGGATTTTGGTCCGATTTTAATTATAAATGGGAAAAAGAAGGCAAACAGCATAAAATGTTGGTAAGCCAAGCCCGGCATATTTGGACAACAGCAACCTTAAGTATGTACTATAAAGATCATGTTTACGAACAAATGGCCCAACATGGTTTTGAGTTTCTTAGGGATGTTATGTGGGATAAGGCATATGGTGGCTTTCACACGCTTTTTGAAATTGACACCAACAGCTTAAAATTGGTTTCCAAAGGAAAAAGCGCCTATGGAAATTCATTTGCGATATATGGTTTGGCCACTTACTACAAGGCCTCCAAAGATACTGCAGCACTAGAATTGGCAAAGGAAACCTTTCGCTGGTTGGAAAATCACTCTCATGATTCCATTTATGGGGGATATTTTGATGTAATGGCCCAAAATGGTGACTGGCTTCTGGAACAGGGAGAAGACCTTGGTTATGACAATTTTATTCGCAAAAACTGGAAAGACCAAAATTCTTCTATCCATCTTTTGGAAAGTTTTACGGCTCTATATGAGGTCTGGCCCAACCAACTGCTTAAGGAACGATTACAAGAATTATTGGTACTCGTGCGCGACACAATTACTTCGAACAAGGGATATCTTTATTTACATCAAGAAAGGGACTGGACGCCAGTAAGCTTTAGGGACTCCTCAGAAACATATCGGCAAGACAACTTTTACTTGGACCACGTGTCATTTGGTCACGATGTTGAAACGGCTTTTCTAATGTTGGAAGCTTCACATCGATTAAGGATTAAAAATGATTCCATCACCCGGCGAAAGGCAAAAAAAATGGTGGACCATGCCTTGGAATGGGGTTGGGACCATGAAAAAGGAGGTTTTTTTGATGGGGGGTATTACCATAAGGATGGTACCAGAAAAATAGAAAATGAGGCCAAGGTATGGTGGGCAGAAGCAGAAGCCCTCAATTCCTTATTGCTTATGGCAGGGTTATTTCCTGAAGAAAAAAGTTATTATACTCTTTTTACAAAACAATGGGAATACATTTCCAATTATCTTATTGATACGGAATATGGAGGTTGGTATGTGGAGGGTTTGGATACGGACCCTAATGCTAAAACAAAGGCAAAAGCTCATATTTGGAAAGTAAACTATCACAATATCAGGTCATTAATCAATGTCATCCATATGATAAAGGGAGAATTTCAACTTACCGCGCATTGATTTTTAGGAGATTTTTAATAGACGATTATCTTATTTTTCACTTTTTAAGATTGGTTCCAAATCTCCTGTGTTGTATATTGTCATCTAGTCTTTCTTGCGTAAAACTTCGTATATATAACAGACCGAAGTTCCAATCCGCTTGAACAGTACTATTTCTGTTAAAAGAAACCCCGACCCAGCCAGTTTCATACTAAAGTTTTGATTGAGACGTTGGCTACTTATGTAAGGTTCTCATTTGTACCTTGCTAAGTACCCTCGCCAGACCATCAACAACAGACCAAATACATTTAAAAAATTGACAATGAGACATTGCCTATCATATATATTTGTATTGTTATTGTTCGCTTCCTGTGCCAGCGTGGGATTAGGAGGGAAATCAAAAAAAGCTGCTTCAAAGGATGTTTCCGTTAATAGTGCCAAGGCCTATGACAAGATCATTACCAGCGAAGCCATTACTAAAAAAGGCCTTTTTGATGTTCACAAAGTAGGTGACAAATATTATTTTGAACTTCCGGACAGCCTGCTCAACAGAGAATTCCTAGTAGTTACCAGATTTATTAAAACACCATCGGGGGCCAGTAATTATGGAGGCGAAAAGATTTCTGAAAATACCATAATTTTTGAAAAAGGTCCTTCTAACAATCTATTTCTTAGGATTTCTACCCTCGTTAGTTCCGCAAGTGAGGATGATGCCATTTCAAAAGCAGTTAACAACTCCAATATCACGCCCATTTTGGAAACCTTTGAAATTAAGGCCGAAAATGAAGACCAGCAGACCTACCTTTTTGATGTGACCAGTTTTGTAAATAGTGAAAACCCTCTACTGGCCTTGAGTTCAGATGCCAAGGACGATTACAAGCTACTTTCCTTGGAAAAGGACAAATCCTATATTCAAGAAATCAACTCCTTTCCCGTAAATACTGAAATTAAATCGGTAAAAACCTATAGAGCCAAGTCCGGGTCCGATAAACGCAAGGAATTGCCTGCCGCCATTCTTGCGGGCGTTGTTACCTTGGAAATCAACAATTCCTTTATCCTTTTACCCAAGAAACCCATGCAAAAAAGGCTCTATGATGCACGGGTAGGTTATTTTGCCAGCTCCTATTTGGAGTACGGTGATGACCAACAAAAGGTTGACCGTAACACCTATATTCACAGGTGGCGTTTGGAGCCTAAGCCGGAAGATTCCCTAAAATGGAAACGGGGCGAACTAGTGGAACCTAAAAAGCCTATTGTTTATTACATAGACCCAGCTACTCCCAAAAAATGGCGGCCGTACCTAATACAAGGAATTAATGATTGGCAAGTGGCCTTTGAACAGGCCGGTTTTAAAAATGCCATTATAGGCAAGGAGTGGCCTGAAAACGATCCTAACATGAGCTTGGAAGACTCTAGGTTTTCCGTGCTTAGGTATTTTGCCTCCCCTTTTAAAAATGCCTACGGACCCAATGTGGTAGACCCCAGAAGTGGTGAGATTTTAGAAAGTCATATTGGGTGGTACCACAACCTTATGAGCTTACTGCATAGTTGGTACATGGTACAGGCAGGTGCTGTTGATGAAAGGGCCCGTAAAATGCAATATGACACCAAATTGATGGGAGAACTCATTCGGTTTGTTGCAAGTCACGAGGTGGGCCATACCTTGGGTTTACGTCACAATATGGGTGCCAGCCATGCAACTCCGGTAGAAAAATTAAGGGATGCCCAATGGTTGGAGAAAAACGGGCATACCAGTTCCATCATGGACTACGCTCGTTTTAACTATGTGGCCCAACCACAGGATAGTATTCCGCACAAAGACCTAATGCCCAGAATTGGGGATTATGACAAATGGGCCATACAATGGGGCTATTCCAGATTTCCAGAGGACATGTCCGTAAAAGACGAAAAAGAACTCTTGAGCCAAATGGTGACGGATAGTGTTAGTGCCAATCCAAGGCTTTGGTTTGGTGGGGAGGGCCGCGATTTTGACCCCCGTTCTCAAACGGAGGATTTAGGTGATGACGCTATGCAAGCCAGCATGTATGGCATTTTGAACTTACAGCGGATTGCCCCTTATTTGAAAAAATGGACACAGACCAGTACCAGTGATGATTTTGCCAACCTAGACCAAGTCTATAAGGATATGGTAGGCCAATACAGTGATTACATTTTTCATGTTGCCAAAAATATTGGGGGAATTTATGTAACTCCAAAAACTATGGGAGAAGAGGGCGAAGTATACAGACCCGTAGAAAAGGAAAAACAAAAACAAGCTTTGTTGTTCTTGAACAACTATATTTTTAAGGAACCCAAATGGTTGTTACGAAATGATATTCTTAATGCCATTCAATCGCCCCAATCCAAAGAATCGGTCACCAAGACCATGGAGAGCGTTATGATGAACTTACTGGGGGGTAGCCGATTGAGCCGAATGACCTTTATTTCGGAGCGATATGAAAATGAAGACCCTTACCTTCCAGAAGAGTATATGGATGACCTTAGCCAGTTGGTGTGGGGTGATATGAACGTTTTTTACCAAACCGACGCCTATCGTAGAAAGCTACAAAAGGCATACGTGAATAACTTGATTACGTTATATAAACCAGACGAGGCCGAAGGATTGGTCGAGGGAATTTTAGCAAAACTATCCGAAGGATATACGTCCAATACAGATGTACGCTCCTTGGCTTTGGATAATTTACTCACCTTACAGGGCAAGATTAAACGAACCATTCCTGTAATGACAGATCGGTTAACCATTGCCCACCTTAATTACTTAAAGCGGGAAATTGAATCGGTTATTGGTCAAACACGGGAAGTAGACCCGTTATTCATTCCGTTTAGAAGGGATATTTCCATAAAGGAACAACAGGGCGAGGAGTAAGCTAAAGTTTTATTTCTCCCAGACCTGGAGCTGCCGTAGGATATAAAATACCGTCTTTAAGCTGGAATAATCCTTGAAATGGATCGTCCAAAACATCTAGATGTCCATCTAGATCTGCGTACCTGATATTGGGTCTCGAAAGGGCAAAGTGCAGTCCTGCAGAGATACCCAAGGAACATTCATCATTACAACCGATCATGCTTTCAATTCCGGCAGATTTTGCAACAGAATTTATGTGCATACCTTCTATAATTCCACCCACTTTCATGAGTTTAATATTTACCATATCCACACGTTCGTTCTGGGCCAAACGAAAGGCGTCCGTCAAGGTTTTGAGGCTTTCATCTGCCATAACAGGTATTTCTACTTGGTTCATCACCTCTCCAAGTCGCTCCTCTTTTTCTTCCTTGGTAGGCTGTTCAAAGATTTCAATACCAATATG
The DNA here is from genome assembly GCF_014349235.1 of Cytophaga sp. FL35. Taxonomy (GTDB): domain Bacteria; phylum Bacteroidota; class Bacteroidia; order Flavobacteriales; family Flavobacteriaceae; genus Euzebyella. The sequence goes on from NZ_JACSOH010000012.1 coordinate 78,189, forward strand.
CCCTGTAGCCTTAACGAATGCGACCGAATCTACTACGGAATAACCCTGATTGCCATCAAAACGCAGGGTGATATTAGGATGTAGTTCATGTAAACGCATCATCTTCTCAATATCCTCTTCCAAACTATGTCCCCCTTTTATCTTGAGGATGGAAAAACCCATTTTTACAAATTCATCGGCCTGTTTCAATGTTTCTTGAAGCGGTAAAATACCTATAGTAATACTTGTGGCAATATTATTTTGAAATCCGCCCAAGAACTTGTACAACGGTACATCTGCCTTTCGGGAAATTAAATCATGCAAGGCCATATCAACCATGGTCAAAGAGGAGGATTTTTTACCCAAAAGCACTTTTAATTCTGCCAAGATAAAGGCATAATTAAATGGGTCTTTGTTCTTGAGATATGGGATGATGGTTTGGTTAATTGCTTGATCCACATCGTGTGCAGATTCCCCCGTAACGATAACATCCGGTGCGGAACAGCCATAACCCACTATTTTACCATCCGTTTCAAGTTTTAGGATAAAATTGACAGTACTGTCAATGGTTTCATATGCTATGGTGTAAGGTTGGGACAATTTTAAGTCCCAACGCTCATAACTTATATGAACTATTTTCATTTCAGTTTTTCCCTTAATACCTCAACAAGACCTTCGGCACCATATTTTAATACATCAAATGCCGGTAATTTGGTTTCCAAGGTAATCTGTTTGCACACCTCCAAAATTTCATCTTCTTCCATATCCTCATGGTTCACGGTAATAGCTATAACCTGCTTTCCGGAAATCACCTCAATGGCGTTTATTTGTTCCGACAAGGAATGTAATTTATAACCTGGAAAACCATCATACTCCAATCTTTTGGGAGCGTGTTGCAGCACCACAAAATCCGGTCTGCCTGCCGCCAAAATCTCAAAACCACCGGGGTATGCCGGATTCATCAAACTTCCCTGACCTTCAATTACGATGACATCCGGTTGTTCGTTTTTATAGGCGCTCACTACAGCATGTTCAATTTCACCGGAGACAAAATCGTTAATGCAACTATCCATGACCATACTGTATTTGGCACCTTGCATCCATGCGGTCTGTCCTGTTCCGATCATTTCGGCTTTAAGTCCGGCATTTCTAAAACCATGTACCAATAGCCAAGCCGTCGTACGCTTTCCCAATGCGGAGTCTGTTCCTAATACCGCCAGCTTTAAACAATCTACCTGTTCAATGTCACCGGTAAAAAAGTGAAGTTGATCTCTATCTGGCGTTTTTCTCACATCTCTAATACGGCACTTATTTTCTGCCGCAATTTGGGTGAGTACGGCATCATTGGTCAAAAAGTCGTGCAAACCACTATCAACGTTCCACCCCATTTGCAAGGCCTTCTTAATAGTATCCTTTGCCTCCACGGGAAGTCTGCCTCCGTCCGGAGCCAAACCTATTACCAGGGATTTAGGAAGTTTGTCCCAAGCGGTCAATTTCTCAACTGCATCCTCAAAGTTTTTAAACACAGGTATTCCATTTGGTTTTCCGTCAAGGACTTCACCAGCATCCCTACCCTCATATTTTTTATCCAATACACCCACAATATCATAGCGCTCCGTAAAGCGAACCAAGCCATGGGCGGTTTTTCCATTGGGAGTATTAAATGCACCCTCGCAATACACTAGGGCCTTTCCATCTATCGAATTTTTCATTGATTCCTTTTTAATGTTTAGCGGTCAACACCGCCACGAACCTATCCGGTTCAAAGTTTAGTTTTTCATCCAGTTCCAAAAGAGCTATCAACCCGGCCGTAGATGCCGGAAGTATACGAAAACCCTCTTTTTTGGCCAATAAGGCCGTCATGTCCCGTAATTTTTTATCACTTATATTAAACGCTTCTCCCGCTGATTCCCTCAACGCGTATAGGGCCTCCTCCCCATCAAAGCTATGCCAATTGATCAAAGGTTCGTTGTATTTGGTCTCTTTAATACTTTTGGGGTCTAAATCCTTGCAATAGTCAAGCCCCTGGAGATAGGACTGGATTATAGGATTTTTTTTTGCCGAAGAAGCAGCGATCATTTTTGGAATGCGCGATGTTTTTCCTCTTTTATACAAATTGACGAAGCCTCTATAAATGCCCGCGAACAGCGTACCGTTGGATACGGGAACGGCGCAATATTTTGGAGCGTCTCCTAAATCTTCAAAAATCTCCGTTGCAATCTGGGAATAGGCCGAAATCTGCAAAGGTGTGTTTGACCCTCCGGGATTGGCATCATACCAACCATGTTCTACTGCCAATAAGCTGCTTGCTTTAACAACATCCTCGTAATTACCGGGAAGCCTTATTATGGTTGCCCCTAAATGTGACATTTCCTCAACACGATCTGTATGGTAGCTTTCGGGGATATATATGCGGCAATCAACACCCGCTAAATTAGCTGCAAGGGCCACCGCCACACCATAATTGCCACAGGTTGCCAAGGAAACGGTACCAAACTCCCTACGAAGGGCATCATAAACCTGAGCAAACGCAATACGGTCCTTTTGGGTTCCCGTAGGATTGTCACCTTCATATTTAATGTACAGTTGGCGAATATCAAATTCGCGCTCAAAACCCTTTGCCCTATGCAATCCGGTATCACCAACTTCCAAGTTGATAATATCTTCGTAGGATTCCAGTCGATCTACCAATGATTTGCTTCCGTCCTTCACAAAAACACTAAGCTTTTGCGCCTCGGAAGATACTTTGTTCTGTGATGTTTTGACCCCGTCCCTTAGGTCCATTTCATGGTGATGATTTTGTAGGATAAACGTACCAAAAGTAATTTCTTTTTAGATATGCCCATCCAAATTAACAGTAAATTTAATGGCTGAAAATTAGATTTTGGGACCATATTTTTCCATAGTGTCCAGTTCGGGATTTCCCCCTCTGTTTCCACACCCCGAGGCTATATAAACCTCATCTTTGAACAAGATAAGTCCGGTGCCATGTCTTCCTTGATTTAAGGGAGGTAGCGCATGCCACTCATTGGAATTAAGGTTAAGGGCCTCCACATGTTCATGTGCCTTCTCTTGGGTGGAAGATTCACCGCCAACTACCCACACCTCATCATTTACCAATAGGGCGGCATTACCGGCACGCATGGTTGGCAAAGGGTTGTTAAGGGTTTCCCACGTATTGCTTTCAATGTCATAGACATCTACTTCTGCCAACGTACCTCCAAATGGGTTTTCCGGTTCAATACCCGTATTCCTTCCTGCGGGAGCATAAATTTTTCCATTGGCCAAAACCGCTTGAAAATGGTCCCTTGGTCGCGGGGCATCTGCCAAAACTTCCCATTCCCCAGTTTCTGGATGGTAGACATCCAACCAATTTTTATGGTCCCCTATATGCCCGTTCTTAATTCCGCATGCTACGTAAATTTTATCTCCATGCAGTACATTTCCGGTAGAACCCCTTCTTCTTTCTTCCGGAATTTCATGACCTTGGCTCCATTTATCGGTATCAGGGTCATAAATATACACATACTCCGTAGGAGTTTCGTCTGGCCATCCGCCCGTTAGGGCAGAAATTACAAAGATTTTATCCTTATAAACCACTGGTTGAAAATGATGCAGTTCAATGGGAGGTTGTTCACCTTTTGTCCAAATTTTAGTTTTTGTATCATAGATGCTTACGGGCCTTATATCCCTTCCTCCTAAAAGGTAGAATTTGTCTCCTACTTGAACAAAGGCGGCTTCATGACGAGCTACAGGAAGACTTCCTTTTTCAGGTTCAACCACTTTCCAAACATATTCCTCAGGAGTGTTATTTGATTCGGTTTCTACGCTTTCGTCTTTCTTAACTTCTTTGCAACTGGCCATCACAAACATTATAAGAAGCATTGTTCTAAAGTGGAACATACCTGTTTAATTTTAAAATTCATCAATTAAAAATACACATTAATTCATGCGGCTAACAAGAATAGTTCATAAATGTGTGAGACGCATATATATCCATATTTGAACGATAATCACCCATGCGTATTTAGGGCTAATTGTTATCTTTAGCGCATACCAACTTAAAAATGGGATTGCCAAAACAATTTATTAGCTGCGATTGGGGAACCAGTAATTTTAGACTTCGGTTGGTAGCTACCGATACGCTTAAGATAATTTCCCAACACACCAGCAATCAAGGAATAAAAAAGCATTTTAGGGACTTCACCCATCAACAGGCCCAATCACGAACAGACTTTTATTGTTCGTATTTAATCAAGGAGATAACTTCCCTAAATGGGAAAAACCCTGAAACCATTCCCGTGGTAGCTTCCGGTATGCTATCCTCTTCCATTGGAATGAAAGAGCTACCGTATGCCCAAATGCCCATGAACTTTAACGGGAGTACTTTGTCCAGCGAATATCTTGAGTGTACCGGAGGACAGCCCTTAATTTTGGTATCCGGGGTTAAGACGGACAACGATGTTATCAGGGGAGAGGAAACACAAGCCCTTGGTCTTGCCGACCTTCTCCCAAAGACAGAAAAAGGGCTTTTAATATTGCCGGGGACACATTCTAAACACATCTCTTTCTTCAATAGTGAATTCCGTCATTTTAAAACCTATATGACAGGAGAGCTATTTGAAATCATATCCCAAAACAGTATTCTAGCCACCTCCTTGGAGCAAAGTGAATGGAAGCCACAATTTGAGGGTGTCTTTTTAGATGGAGTAAAAAGGGCATTGAGCGCAGATGCCATGTCCTATTTTTTTTCCATTAGGGCCAATACCCTTCTTAATGAGGCCAACCCTATTGAAAATTCGTTTTTTCTTTCCGGTCTATTGATAGGAAGTGAACTTAAATTAATAGCGGATAAGTATGAGCCCGTGTATTTAGGAGCTTCAGGAATTAGCGCAGAACTTTACAAACGAGCCCTAACTTATATCTTACCAAAGGATTATCTGACCTGTATTAGTGGGGAAGATATGCAAAAAGCCCTCTTGGTTGGTCAATTAAAACTTTTACAAAATCATGGATAACCCCGTTTTCTCTTGGGAGCGTTTTTACCAAACCCCTATTGTGGCCATTCTTCGCGGTTTGAACACTACGGAAGTACTAAGGTTAGCGGGCAGCTATCTAAAATGCGGGTTTACCACTATTGAAGTAACCATGAATTCTCCCCAGGTACCGGAGACCGTACAATCCCTACTCAAGGAATTTCCTGAATTAAACGTTGGTGTTGGTACGGTATGCTCTATGGACGATTTAAATATAGCTATTTCTTCCGGGTCGCAATTTATTGTAACGCCCATCATTAATGAAGAGGTTATCATTCATTGTAAACAGAACAATATTCCAATATTCCCTGGGGCCTATACCCCTACTGAAATTTATAAGGCATGGGTTTTAGGGGCTTCGGCAGTTAAAGTTTTTCCCGCAACCTTGGGCCCAAAGTATATTAAGGATGTTCTTGCACCACTTGACCAAATAAAACTACTTCCTACAGGAGGCGTAAACAAGGAAAATATTAAGGACTTCTTTAAGGCTGGTGCCATTGGTGCCGGAATGGGCGGACATCTCTTTCCAAAAGAATTAATAGAACGAGATGATTTGACAGCTTTGGAAAACCATTTAATGGAATTCAAGGAGATTGTTGACAAAATTAAAGAACACTAAAGAGTGTAGTTTTGGTCGTTTACTTGGCTTAGATGGTCGTTCAGATAAAATAAAGTGGCTTTCTACCCGTGGGTCTTTATATTTGAGACTTCAACTTTTCTATTAAAAACATGACCAAATACGCTTTTTACACTCTAATTCTTGCTTTTTTATTTATTTCAAACGGTGCATTGTCACAAACCAACCCTAAATTAATCTCTGGTAAAATTGTAGATGCTTCTGGAGTACCTATTGAATTTGCTACGGTTTTAGCGGGAAATCCATCGGATAACAAACCAATTAGCGGCACCACAACTGTTGAAGATGGAAGTTTTCAACTAGAAGTCGATTCCAATGATTTTTATGTAGAGGTAAGTTTTATGGGATTTACCACCAAGCGCTTAGATGATATTCCCTTAGGCCAAAAACAAATAGAATTGGGCACAATTACCTTAAAGGAAGATGCGCAACAATTGAGCGAAGTGGTGGTTGAAGGCGAAATTTCCCAAACCCAATTTAAGCTCGATAAAAGGGTTTTTAATGTGGGAGCAGATTTAAGCAGCACAGGCGCCAGTGCTTTGGAAGTATTGAACAATGTACCATCCGTAACCGTGAATATTGAGGGACAAGTAAGTCTTAGGGGGAGCCAAGGAGTTCAAATGTTGGTGAACGGAAAACCTTCGGTCATTGCTAATGAGCAGGGAAACGCCTTGGGAACCTTAACTGCGGATATGATCGAACGAATAGAGGTCATTACCAATCCATCTGCCAAATATGATGCAGAGGGAACGTCGGGGATTATCAACATCGTTTTAAAAAAGGAGGAAAAGCGGGGATTGAACGGCGCTGTTACCCTTAATACCGGAACCCCAAATAACCATAGTGTTGGTTTTAGCCTAAATAGCCGTACCGAAAAATTCAATCTTTTTAGTCAGATTGGTTTTGGACACCGAACTTTTCCCAGCGATAACGAAAGCGAAAACCGCAATTTGGAAACCGGAAATTACACCAATAGTTTTGGGGAAAGCGACAAAAACGAAACCTTTTTTAATCTAATATTGGGTACGGATTACCACATAAACGAATACAATGTGCTCACACTTTCCGGAAATTTCGCCTATGAATGGGAAACGGAGAACGCAGCTGCCCTCTTTAGCACTTTTGACTCCAGTAACAGCCTTACCCAAGCCTATGATCGTAACGAGAAAACGGAGGCTACCAATCCTAAGTATGCCTATGAGCTACAGTACAAAAAAGATTTTGAAGGTAATGAAGATCAAATGTTATTGGTGAGCGCCACAGGAAACCTCTTTGCAAAAGACCAGACTTCTGATTTTGAAAACCTGTATGTTACCGATGGCCTAGCGGATGAATTACAGCGTAGTAGAACCGATTTTGGGCAGGCGGACTATATTTTTAAAATAGATTATACGCACCCTTGGGCAGAAAAGTATACCATTGAAACAGGTTCTCAATATCAAATCAATGACGTGGAGAATGATTTTGCCATCAGTAATTTTAATGGTTCCTCCTATACTGAAGACCCGGATCTGACCAATGTTTTTGAATGGACACAAAAAGTTCTGGGCCTATATGGAACCGCGGCCTACGAAGGTGAAAAATGGGGCCTAAAAATGGGAATGCGTTTTGAGGACACTCAAGTAAACACCTTACTCGAGAATACCAATGAGCGCAATGACCAGAATTACAACAACTTTTTCCCAAGCGGTCATACATCCTACAAATTCAGTGACAACCTTTCGTTGCAAGCAGGGTATTCCAAGCGGATATTTAGACCCAGATTGTGGGATTTAAATCCATTTATCAATATTAGGAACAATATTAACAGACGGTCTGGTAACCCTGATCTTTTACCGGAATATACAGACAGTTTTGAGGTAACCAGTATCTATAAAATTGGCAACTTAAACATGAATATAGGAGCTTTTTATAGGGTAACGGAAGATGTAGTAGAGACCATTGTAGAAAACATAGTCTTGGAAGATGGAAAGGATGCAACCCTTTCAAGACCGGAGAACATTGGCACCAACAACACAACAGGGGTGGAGTTCAACGCCAAGTATATTCCAGTGCGCTGGCTTTCTTTTACCAATGACTTTAACTACAGCCACTTTTCTAGGGAAGGTGAATTTGATGGAAGTTCTTTCGACTTTTCGGGCAATCAATGGACCAATAGGCTAATGACCAAAATAAAGTTACCTGCCGATGTGGATATTGAATTAGTTGGTAATTATCAATCGGACTATAGAACCCTACAGCAAGAAGTTACCGAAAACCTTTTTATGGACTTTGGTGCACGAAAAAAGATTTTCAAGGGTAAGGCTATTTTAAATTTAAGCGTGCGCGATGTCTTCGCTTCGAGAATTAGGGAGTCACAAACCTTTAATGATGCTTTTTACCGTCGTGATTTTAGCCAGCAAGGGCGTTTTATCACTTTTGGAATCAGCTTTGGGTTTGGAAAAGGGGAGGCAATGGAGTTTTCAGGGCAAAAGCGATTTTAATCAATTTTACTAACTAATAGAGAGTTATTACATACGGTTTTGAGTACCTAGTCAATTAAAAATTTAGCATTTATTAGCTAACTATTTTTTCATTGCTACTTAATGTGGTGCTGATTTATTCGTAAACCATAAATCAACAAAGGTTATAAGGGTTTTAAAGGGTTTCATATACTTTGGACAAAAATGAATTCTCCTTCAATCTACTATATTTGCCAATTCACGTATAGTTGAACACCCTTATATCTTAGTTAATGAAAATTAGATTTTTTCTTGTCATATCCTGTCTTATAACAACCGTTTCCATAGCACAAAAAAAACCAGTAGACTATGTAAATCCGTTTATTGGCACCTCTAATTTTGGCACCACTAACCCGGGGCCTATTGCTGTTAGGGGAATGGCCAACGTCTCTCCCTTTAATGTGGCCGGGCCACAAAATTTACCTATGGAGAAGGATAGCCGATGGTTTTCTACACCCTACGTAAATGAGAATCCCTATTTAACGGGGTTTAGTCATGTAAACCTTAGTGGGGTTGGTTGTCCGGAATTGGGAGTAATCATTACCATGCCAACAACTGGAGCTTTGGTTACCGATCACGAGCAATACGGATCTACTTATAGTAATGAGGCTGCAAAACCAGGTTATTATACCAATACCTTAGATAAGTACGGGGTAAAGGTAGAGGCTACGGCAACTACAAGAACGGGGGTAAGTAAATACCATTTCCCCGCAGGGGAGGCTAATGTTCTGTTGAATTTAGGCCTTGGATTGACCAATGAAGAAGGCGCCCAAGTAAAGGTTGTTTCCCCAACCGAAATAGAAGGTATGCGCATGGTTGGTTCTTTTTGTTATTACAAATCAGAAGAAAGCTACCCCATCTATTTTGTGGCACAATTCTCAGAGCCTGCAGAAGAATACGGTGTTTGGAAAAAGCCCCGTAAATATAACGGTCTGGAGTCACAATGGATGGTAACCAATGGCGAAACCCGTGTCAAAAAAGGTTTTAGGCAGGCTGTAGTAGGAGACAGTATAGGTGCGTATATGCGATATAATTTTAAACAACCCAAAACGGTATCCGTTAAAGTGGGGGTGTCCTATGTAAGCATTGAAAATGCACGTGAAAATTTAAAGGTAGAAACGCAGGATAAAGATTTTGAAACCCTATTGGCAGAAGCCCATGATAAATGGAACAAACAGTTGTCTACGATAACAGTTGAGGGCGGAACAGAAGAGGATAAAACCATTTTCTACACGGCATTATACCATACCCAGATCCACCCAAGTACGCTGAACGATGCCAATGGGGAATATCCTAAAATGCAAACCAGGGAAACCCTAAAGACCAAAGACACGCGGTATACTGCCTTTTCACTTTGGGATACTTACCGGAATTACCATCAATTAATGAGTTTGGTGTATCCAAAACAGCAATCAGATATGGTAAAAAGTATGTTACAAGTGTATGATGAGTCTGGTTGGCTGCCCAAATGGGAACTCAATGCTACGGAAACAACCACCATGGTAGGTGATCCGGCGGGTATTGTTCTGGCAGATACCTACCTTAAGGGAATTCAGGATTTTGATATAGAACTTGCCTACGAGGCCATGTTAAAAAGTGCGGAACAGTTAGAAGGGAATCCGTTACGGCCAGGTCTTAAGGATTATATTGAAAAAGGCTACCTCACTACTAAAACTACCAAAAGTGGTTCCGTGTCAACCACGCAGGAATATAATATTTCTGATCATGCCATTGCGCAATTGGCCAAAGCCTTAGGTAAAAAAGAAGATTACAAACGTTTTTCCAAGCGTTCCATTTCCTATAGAAAGTTGTTTGACAAGGAGTTTAATTTACTTCGCCCTAAAAACGATGATGGTAGTTGGCTTACCCCATACAACCCGGAGACCGGAGCTAATTTTGTAAAAAACCTTGGGTTCATAGAAGGAAATGCTTGGCAATACTCCTTTATGGTGGCCCATGATGTAAAAGGTCTTATGAATTTAATGGGAGGTTCAAAATCGTTCACGAATAAATTACAGCAGGTTTTTGACAAAAATCAGTTCGATATGGCCAATGAGCCAGATATCGCTTATCCCTATTTGTTCAATTATGTAAAAGGAGAAACCCAGCGAACGGACCAATTGGTCAGTAAGCTTTTAGAAACGTATTTTAAAAATGAACCAGCAGGTCTGCCCGGAAATGACGATACGGGAACTATGAGTGCATGGGCGGTTTTTAGTATGATGGGAATTTATCCTGTGAGTCCGGCCACACCCATTTACACCATTACCATACCAACCTTTGATACCGTTACCATAAAACTGGACCCATCCTATTATGGAGGTGGAGAATTGGTAATTACAAAGGAATCTTCAAAAGCTGTGAACCTAGAAAGGGAGGTTTTCCTAAACGGAAAAAAGATGAAAACACCATTTATCTCACATGAGGACTTAATCAATGGCAAGCGCTTAACTATCATCAAATAAAAAGGTGATTTTTTAAAGATAAGTAAGGTAACCGGAGCGTATCTTCCTTTTACAAATAGTAAAAACCTTTTGGTTTGTAAATTTTCACTGTCCCAATTGAAAATAACCCCTATTATATGGGCATTTACTACTATTATTTTGTCTTCAAGCCTGCTGTATTAGATTTGATAAAGTTAGTATAACCTTCGCTTAACTTCCTAAGATTTACTATTGGTAAATTTGCAATGTTCGTAATGGATATTACAAGAAGAAATTGAAACGTTGATGTTGAAATCAGCTACGCAATTATCTTTTAGTCAAAAAAAGAAACATACAGATCATCAAAAGGTGCCTTTCCCCCAAATTCAGGCAACCTATAATTTAAATGATCTTACCATAATTTGTTAGTATTTCTTTTTAGTCACCAAAGGTTTTCCGGGAAGGTTTGCTTCCTGGAGAATTCTTTGGAAAAAAATTCCGAAAGCTTCCAAAAAAACATCCCTAAATTGTTTATTCTCCCAATCTATAATTGATTCGGTTGCATTATCTTCCACCTATGAAAGAAGAAGTTGTCCGTTCCAAGGATGTTTTTAAAAGTTGTTTTTTTGTGGGCTGTTTTGGAGTTACCATTGCCATACTTTTAGCTCTGGGCTATTTTTTTCTTTGGCCTTATTAAAAGGTAATATGGTTTTCCAAAAAATCCAGTTCTGCCTTTACGTATTCCTTTTGCATTTGGGTAGCGTCTGAAATACGCAGCACATTTCCGGCTGTCTTTTTATAGGGTTCCCAAAGCGGTACACCCAAACCATTGGGGTCCCCTGTTTTTGCAAAATTGGTCCAATAGGTGGCCATCATTTTTTCTATATCCCTATCCTCAGGTCTCCATGGACGCTCCCAGGTATGCAGGGTATGCAGGACAAAAGGAACTTCCGAAGTATGAAAAGCACCGTAGTTGGGGAAATTGGGTTTATCCGGTGGTACATGGGCAAATTCGTAAACATAGGTGGGCTTAGCATTGTACCCAGCTAACATGTGGGGTGTCATTCCGGCAAATCGTAACATGGTCAATTTGGCCTTTTGTTTTTTTACATCTTCCTCTGCTGCTACAGGAAAAAGCTCTAAAAACGTGGGTGCCTCCTTTCCATAAAGAGAATCAGCCTCCTTCTTGTATTCTTTCACTGTTTGATTAAACTCTCCCATAAAGGAGCCGTCTCCGGTTACCCAACCGGCCATTATGGGCACTTGGTTAAATTTTCCGCTGGCAGTGGCCTTATGTATATCTCTTGGAAGTACATATCCATCTCTGGTCACTTCAAACCTTCCTATACTTTCTTGCTTACTCAATTCCAGAATTTTTTCCGTTGGAAGCGCCCTTAGTTCAGTAAGCGAAGTCACTCCGGCCAAATCCATAAATGACTTTCCTTGCTGCTCTGCCTCTTCCAAACCTTTTTGCAAAGACCCGTTGAACAATCCGCCACTTTGTAATATAGCCTTATGGAACAACCCCTTTGCCAATGGCGATGAGATCAAGGTGTTCACGCTATAGGCTCCTGCAGATTGACCGGCAATGGTTATGTTTTTTGGGTCACCCCCAAACCGATCAATGTTTTTTTGTACCCACTCTAAAGCGGCAATCTGGTCTAAAAAACCGTAATTGCCGGAAGTACCACTATCGGCTTCAGAGCTTAATTCCTCGTGTGCCATAAAGCCAAGTGCGCCCACCCTGTAATTGAGACTAACGAATACAACACCTTTTTTGGCCATTTCCTCACCATCGTAAATGGCACAATTGGCAGAACCGCTTGAGAGTCCGCCCCCATATATCCAAACAAAAACCGGTTGCTTTTCTTCCGCCTCTTGCACACCGGACCATACGTTCAAATAAAGGCAATCTTCACTTAGAGGATCGGGTTGGGCTATAAATTCTTCCGTCCAGCAGTAAAAAGGTTTCGGAGGGTTCTGAATAGGGCTTGGGCCAAATTCCGTCGCTTTTTTTACTCCTTCCCATGAAGATGCTGGCTGCGGAGCTTTCCATCGTAGATCGCCTACCGGAGGCGCTGCAAAAGGAATCCCCTTGAAAATCCTGATATTTCCATCGGCATTTTTATATCCTTCAACCATTCCCTTATCTGTATGCACTATTGTTCTTGGAGTTTCAGGTTTTGTGCAAGCAATAAACAACACAATTAATACCGGAAGCATTGATTTCATGGCTCTTTATATTTCCTATGAAAATAGGTATAAAAATTTGTTAGTACCTTGTGTATGTTCACCTAAATAAGTGACTGCCATGTGTTTTAGTGCCAGAATGAAGGAAAAAGCGGATAAGCTTCAAGAACATTACCAAAAAACCAAGAATGTTGGGCCAAGAGACCCTGGGGAACTCATTCACCATCATGCCAATGGTTTCGCACACCCGCTCATGTGGATCATACCCCAAGAAGAACCCGAGACTTTTACCCCGGCCATGTGGGGCATTATGCCCAGTAATAAATTAGGTGCGGACCGTAAGGAATACTACAAAGAGGCGGTTCGTTTTGGCGCGGGACTTAATGCCAAAAGCGAGAAACTTTTTGACCATTTTATTTACAAGCATCAGGTGTACACCCGGCGTTGTATCATTCCCGTAAACGGATTTTACGAACCTCATACAGCGCCTAAAAAATTTAAGATTCCCTTTTATTTTGAATTGAAAGACCATGAAATCATGAACTTGGCCGGTCTATATAATATTAGCAAAGACGGCTTTGTAACATTTACGGTATTGACCCAAGAAGCAACTCCAATGTTTTCTGAAATTCATAACACCAAAAACAGAAGACCGGTAATTTTAGCCGAGGAGGAAGTGGCGTATTGGCTGGATAACAACTTGGAGCAAGAAGATATTTTGGATGTTATTCAAAACGACCTACAGGATTATCATTTTAACGCCTACCCCATTAGCAAGGACCTTTACAGTCCAAAAGTGGATTCCAATCGGGAAAATATCGTTGATCGAGTGGACTATGCCGAAATGGAGATAGATTATTAATTTCTGCTATTCCAAGGCAAATGCCATTATCTTATTTCCCTTTGGAGTTCCCAGCTTTTCACCCCCACAGGCCAAAACTATATACTGTTTTCCTTCAAATTCATAGGTTGCCGGAGTGGCAAAAGCTGGAGCAGGCAACTGGTATTCCCAAAGTATCTTCCCGGTATAACGATCAAAGGCCCTAAAAAACCCATCTCTGGTACCGGCAATGAGCAGGAGTCCGTTTTCGGTTACAATGGGTCCGCCATAACTTTCGGTCCCCGTACCAATTCCATCTTCCCCGAATTCCGGGGTATTCCCGAAAGGAACGCTCCAGAGAAAATCGCCCGAATTTAAATCAATGGCATGTAATGTACCCCATGGAGGAGCAATTGCCGGCAATCCCTTTGAATCCAAAAACTTATTATATCCCAAATGCTTATAGGGAACTGGGGGGAGGCTGTCCTTTTTAACAATTTCCTCCTCCACGGAGTGCTGAACTTCTTGGTCGTATAAAAAACGTAATAGCGCCTCCATATCATCACCTTTTATTTGTGGAAAGCCCGTCATCATTCCTTTTCCCTGGGTAATAATGGAAGTTACCTCATCTTTGTCCTTTCTAAACTGTAGGTCGATGAGGGAAGGAAAACCACTTGCGGCAGCGCCGCTACGATCGGTTTGGTGGCAGGTTGCACAATTTTGCTGGTAGATTGCCTGCCCTTTGGGCAATCCGGAAGTATTGTTATCTGACTCTCCCATTCTAAGAATCCAGGGCATTTCATTGGAATTTACATAGATAATGCCATTTTCAGGGTCGGCACCGGCTCCGCCCCACTCCGCAGCACCATCATAACCGGGCAATAAAAGTACGGGATCCAAACTGGGAGGGGCATACACTTGGGTGTTCGCCTCTTTAAAAACCTCTAATAACTCTTCCTTATTTTCCGAAAACGGACTCATATCGTCCTCCGTGAGCGAATTTGATCGTCGCGCGAAAGGCTTCGGTTTTACAGGAAAGGGTTGGGTGGGCGACGTTTTTTCACCCTCCAGGGTGGAAGCGGGAACGGGTCGCTCTTCAATCTCAAAAAGTGAATCGCCAGTTCTTCGGTCAAAAACAAACACATAACCCTGTTTGGTCACTTGCGCCACCGCCGGAATTTTTTCACCATCCCTTTCTACCGTAATTAGATTGGGGGGCGCTGGTGGGTCACGATCCCAAATATCGTGATGGGTAAACTGAAAGTGCCATAATTTTTCACCTGTATTGGCATTTAATGCCACTAGAGAATTTGCAAAAAGATTGTTTCCCGGCCTTACACCGCCGTAAAAATCTGGTGCAGCGGAACCGGTAGGCACATATATGATCTCCAATTCTTCATCAACCGCCATTCCTGACCAATTGTTGGCGGCACCTACGATTTCGCTTTCTCTTATTCGGGTATTTCCCCATGTTTCCGAACCCTCTTCACCTACATCTGGTATGGTTTTAAAACTCCACTCATGCTTTCCCGTCACAACATTAAAAGCCATTACGTCTCCCAAAGCGGCACCGGCTCCCTCAGAAACCCTTAAAGACATTATAATAAGGTCTTTGTAGATCGTTCCCGGGGTATTGGATATCAAAAACTTGCTTTGTTCACTCTCCGGAAGTCCCTTACGCATGTCAACTTTGCCGTTATTGCCAAAGGTTAAAATCGGTTCACCTGTCAAGGCGTTGAGGGCGATGAGGTCAGAACCTCTCGTACAAAGAATGCGTTGATCAGTGTCCTTTTTCCAATAGGAAAGGCCCCGACTGGTAGAATGCCAGACTTTTACTGAATCTCCATATTGCCAAATTTCTTTTCCGGTTCCCGCATGTAAGGCTACGACGCGCAAGGCAGCGGTTACCCCATAGACCATACTATCTACGACCAACGGATTCATTTGCATTTGCCCCCAATCCTGTGCCTCGTAGGTCCAGGCCACTTTCAATTCATGAACATTTTTTGGGGTAATCTGGGATAGGGTGGTAAAATGGTTCCTTCCGGGATCCCCAAGATAAGAAGACCATGTTTGGTAGTGTTCTTTTGAAACTTCCTTTGAAGCTGGTTTTTTACATGAGGTGAACAGCAGCAAAAAGCACGAGCCTAAAGCCAATGGAATACTTATTTTTCTAGAATACATGGTTGAGTTGTAGTATTCTTAAAAGTAACTAAAAAATTAAAAATTGAATTAGTCTATTTTAATTCTTGGTAAAAAGCTCGTAGATGTATTGCTTTTCCTTAAGCGTGAATTTCTTATGCTGAAACCAATCGTGAGCTTCAATCTTTTTGTTCTCAATTTGCGCTTGCCGAATGGCGTCCAGAGAAACCAAGTGCCAATGGATTCCGCGCTGTCTATAGACCGAATAGCCCACATCTTCCATAATATAAGATGGTTTGGGGTCGTTTACCAGGCGCACATCATTTTTTAAAATGGCCAAGGTTTTGGTCAATTTTACCACCACGGAAAAAGTGTAACGTTTAAAGTCATCAAACCCGTCTTGGGTTACATTGTAAACTTTATCTCCAACTTCTAAAGGTCTCATAGGCTAAAGACCCACAAAATTAAAAAGGCTTCTTTTTTTCGCTAAGTTTTGTTGCTTTTCTTATTAACAAATACATTTTAAAACTAATGAAAGTACCGCTGAAGTATGTGGTTAACGGATGATTTATAAGAAGTACCGAACAAATTAAGGTGCACCAAGAGATAATACAGTTGATATATTTCGCAACGCTCTTTTTCGCCTGTTTCTTTCGGAATTATTTCATGATAAGCATCATAGAACCGTTCTTCAAATCCGCCAAACAATCTGGTCATGGCCAAATCCACCTCATTGTGACCTGCATAGACGGCCGGGTCAATGAGATACGGTTGCCCATTGGAAGCAATTAAAAAATTGCCGCTCCACAAATCCCCATGTAATAGGGAAGGTTTGATATTGGGAAATAAATTAGTACACCTGCTAAAAAGCTTCGATTCTGCCGGAATTTCAGCCGCATTCAATCTACCAGAATCCATGGCCATTTTTAATTGTGGTTGTAACCTTTCCTGCACATAAAAATCCACCCAATTATCAGACTTTTTGTTGAATTGTGGTAAACTACCAATAAAATTATCCCGTTCAAAACCAAAGGTCTTGTTGTCACCCATCTTATGCAGTGCGGCCAATTGAAATCCTAAATTTTCAAAGTCAACGATATTGGGCGTTTTTCGGTCAATATATTCCAGGATCAAAAGGGCTCCGTTATCGGTTCTGTTGCAGGTCAAAACTTGAGGAACGCCAATAGTGTTGCTTGCTTTGAGGGCCTTCAACCCTTCTATTTCTGCCTGGAACATATCAAAAGCGTTCTTGGACCGTTGTACTTTGCAAAAAAAGCGTTCGCTTTCGGTTTCAATAAGGTAAGCTTGTGAAATATCTCCACCCGAAATAGCTCGAGTAGTTAAAATCTTAATACAGAGGAGGTATTCAATTTGTTCTTTTAGGGCATTATCCATACGAAAAGAAAGATAGGCATCGGTCTTCATAGGAAAAAATTATACGTGTTTTTTCGCTATTTTAGAAGAATCAACCCATAACTACCAACCATGTCTCAACTAGCAGATAACGTCTCCAAACGCTTATTTTCCCTTGATGTATTTCGCGGACTCACCATGTTTTTGCTCATCGCAGAAGCGGCCGGTTTTCACCATTATTTTTCGGAATGGGCAGAGGGTGGCATTTTCGAAGGAATTGCCCATCAATTGCACCATCACCCATGGAACGGGCTCCGGTTTTGGGACCTGATACAGCCCTTTTTTATGTTTATAGTGGGTGTTGCCATGCCATTTTCCCTAAGAAAACGATTGGCTAAAGGAGACCGTAAAAGTGTAAACAAACACATCCTTAGACGCTGTTTTCTGTTGTTCGCTTTTGGGGCGCTCCTACATTGTGTGTACAGCTATGAACTGGTGTGGGAGCTTTGGAACGTACTAGTGCAATTGGCCTTTACCATTTTAATTGCCTACGCTATCATGCATCTGCCCAATAAAACCCAAATAGGGATTTCTGTTGGGCTTTTATTACTGACGGAAGTGCTTTACCGGGCTTACAATCCTGAGGCGCCCTATGCCCAAGGTCATGACAGTTTTGGGTCTTTTGTGGATCAATTGGTTATGGGCCAAGTAAACGGCGGGTACTGGGTGTTCGTCAATTTTATTCCTACAGCTGCACATACCATTTGGGGGGTGGTCTGTGGAAAATTGTTGTTGGAACATCTTCCTGAAAAAGAAAAAATAAGACAATTCGTTATTTGGGGAAGTATTGTTTTAGTGTTAGGATTTGCTTTGGATTTATTAGGAATTACTCCCATCGTAAAGCGAATTGCTACCACTTCTTTCACATTGGCTTCTGGTGGTATTGCCATTCTTACGTTGGCCTTTTTTTACTGGGCCATTGATGTTCGTAACCATCACCCGAAATGGCTCAGAATATTTTCGGTGGTAGGTACCAACTCCATTTTTATCTATTTGTTCGCCGAAACTGTAGGTGCACAATGGTTCAGGGGTTTCGGCAAGATTTGGGTCAGCGGGCTTTTATCTCCTTTGGGAGTGCCTGAACCTGCCATAATGGTTTGGAGTTCACTTGCGGTACTCTTTATCTTTTGGTACATTACCTACTTTTTAGACCAACACAAAATCTATTTTAAGGTGTAGCACCTGCAACCCAATCAATATCAAATTCATGAAAATCAAATCCGGTCTTATTCTTTTATCGTTTTTTACTTTAATCTTGATTGCCTGTGGCGTTCAAAAATCCAATACCACTGAAGATGGATGGGTTCATCTTTTTAATGGGAAAAATCTGGATGGTTGGACCACTAAAATCCACCATTACGAAACCGGGGACAATCATGGCGATACTTTTCGAGCGGAAGACGGAATCATTAAAGTTCGTTATGATCAATACGAAGGGGATTTTAACGACCGTTTTGGGCATTTATATTTTGATACGCCCTACTCCCATTTTCATCTTTCGATGGAATACCGATTTGTGGGCGAATTACATCCAGGAGCGCCCTCCTATACACTATTAAATAGCGGGGTTATGTACCATTCACAAGATCCCCGAACCATGCTGAAAGAACAGGACTGGCCAATATCCGTAGAAATGCAATTTTTAGCAGGTATAGAGGAAGGAGTGGACCGACCAACAGGAAATATGTGCAGCCCAGGAACGGACATAGATTTTCAAGGGGAACAATATCCAGGCCACTGTTTAAATTCTACTTCGGAGACTTTGTATGGGGACCAATGGGTGAAAGCGGAATTAATAGTTTATGGCGACTCCCTAGTTCAACATATCATCAACGGAAAAAAAGTGTTGGAATACACCAAACCTAGGGTGGGTGGCGATGTAGCCAACCGTTACGACCCAAAATATAAAATTGACGGTACGCCTCTTACACAAGGTATGATTGCCCTACAGAGTGAAGGACAGCCTATAGATTTCAGAAATATTAAGATCAAGAACCTTAAAAAGTAAAAAAGAAGAGAAATAATTTTAACGTAATTTTGTCGTTACGTTTACGACAAATGTTGTAATTTTATTTAAAAGTTCCTTATGGCAACGGCGTTTAAATTATTTGAATCTAAAAACGGGGATTTTTCTTATGACTGGAATGATGATAAGCGGTCTTATTTGCTTATCAAATTGGTTAGGGAGGGCATTCCTTACAGTGATTTCAACAAGGTTTTAAATATGGCTCCTTTTGGTTCGCAAGAGTGGGCCAATTTCCTGAATATATCCGTTAGGACCTTGGAAAGACACCGAGAAGAAAACAAGATTTTCCGTCAAGAACAAAGCGAAAGAATACTTTCCATATATCAATTACTTAATTATGGCAAGGCGGTCTTTGGTCACCAAGAAAACTTTTTTGAATGGCTGGGCTCTGAAAGTATTGCGCTCGGCGGTATCAAACCCAAAGAACTTTTAGATACCAGTATTGGTATTCACATGGTAAAAGATGAACTGGGCCGTCTTGAACATGGAGTATTGGCATGATAGTCTATAGGCTGGGCAAGGAGAAGTACAAAAATGACCTTTCTGGCATTGGCGCCGAAAAATTTGGCGGCCGTTGGAACAGCAAAGGGGTACGAATGGTTTATACTTCGCAATCAAGGGCCTTGGCCAATTTGGAGGTCGCGGTACATTTAACTTTAAAACTGGTTCCCAAGGATTATTATTTGACTTCCATAGAAATTCCTGATGAGCTTATACATGACTATCCAGAAAAAAAACTTCAAGGTAAAAACTGGAAAACCCACCCACCATCTTCATTTACACAACTAGAAGGGGATAAATTTATAAGGACTGGTAACATACTGGCCATGAAAGTACCCTCGGCCATTGTACAAGGGGATTATAATTTTTTGATCAATCCGTTACATTCAGACATCCATAAAATCAAAGTGCTTTCCTCCGAACTGTTTTCTTTTGATAAGCGCTTATTTAGGCCATAAATGGTGGATTTAAAATTTACCTTGATGGATAAATTTGAATTTGCAAACCAAGCTATTTGTATTTTGTGGAACAATATTTGATTGGTTTTCAATACATTTATATTACGTTTTGTAATCCCTGACTTTACTTTTCTTAACACGCGGTCCGAAAACAGTTAGAATTTACAGTATCCCATAAATTTTTAGGCCAGCTTCTTTTTTAAACTATATTCCAAATTCAAATGCGACACATCTTAAGATTTTCAGTTTTTTTATTTTCAACTATCTCCATGTATTCTCAAAAACTGGACACTTTGGTAGACATTGGAGGATATAAAATGCACTTTAAAATAATGCTGGGGGAGGGAACCCCTATTCTTTTTGAGGCTGGGGCCGGCAATGATGCTTCCGTTTGGAACGAAGTTTTGGAAAAAACCTATAAAGTTACCGGAACCACATTACTTTCTTATGACAGGTCTGGTTTTGGGCAAAGTGAATTAAACCCCAACCTAAGTAAAGATGCGGATTTTGGTATACAAAATGGAATAAAGGAATTGGAAGTAGGCCTTTCAAAATTAGGGTTCGATAAGGAAATAATTCTGGTTTCACATTCTTATGGAGGATTATATAATTTGCTATACGCCCGCAAATATCCCCAAAAAGTAAAATCAATTATTTTAATAGATGCCACGCCTAGCGATTTTTGGAACGAAGAATTGCTTGCTATAAGGAATCAAAACGTAGACATAAGTTCCATACCAAAACCTTCAGGTGATTATTACTTGAATACCAATTACAACGAAACCATGCGCTATGTAAGGGGCATGAATTTCCCAGAAGACATCCCTATTTTAAACATTTTTCCAGAAAATTCCTTCCCGGGCTTTCCCGAGATGCTTTCAAATAGATGGAGAAAACTTCACGATGAGCTTGGCACTCAAAAGGATTATGTAACCAATATAGTGGCTCGCGGAAGCGGTCATGCCGTATTTCAAGATAATCTGGATTTAGTGGTTAACGCAATTGCAAAAGCGTATTCAAAAACACTGAGCAAAGAGAAACAAAATGCCCTGTTACAAAACGTTCTGGATAACGCCATCGTATCATCTATTGAAACTAGGACAAAAAATCGTTCAGAGCAGGATTTGAACAATTTAGGGTATACGCTTCTGGGAAATGAAGAATTGGATAAGGCTTTAGAAGTTTTTAAAATAGCTACCATTCTATTTCCAGAAAGCTTCAATACATATGATAGCTACGGCGAAGCCCTAATGAAATCAAATCGAAAATCGGAGGCCATAGAGATGTATGAGAAATCTATTGAACTGAACCCCAATAATGAAAACGGAAAGCAAATATTAAAGCAATTGAAAGATTAAAAATAGGGATGCAAAACGGCCATTTTTTAACCGATTTAGGAAAGTTCAAACCACTTTGTACATTATTTGGAATGAAGGATAAACGACTACTCCTCATACAGCTCAATAGGCAAATCATCGGGGTCTGCAAAAAAGGTAAATCGCTTGCCCGTAAATTCATCCGTACGAATGTCCTCAACTTCCACCTCTAGTTTTTCCAAGCGCGACTTTTCTTTCTCAACATCTTCCACTCCAAAAGCCAAATGCCGCAAGCCCATTGCTTCAGGCCTTGAAGGTCTTTTTGGTGGATTTGGAAAAGAAAACAGTTCTATGATGTATTCCCCGTTAAGCGCTAAATCCAACTTGAAAGATTGGCGTTCCTCACGATAGACTTCCCGAATGATATCTAAACCTAGCACCTCAGTATAGAAAGCCTTTGATTTCTCATAATCGGAACAAATAATAGCGATGTGGTGTACTTTTTTCAGTCCCATCCTTTTATTTTAAATCTTCGGGATATTTTCCAGCCGTAGTCCACCCACCATCCACAGGAATGGTTTGCCCGTTAATGTGATCCGCTTCCTCAGATAGTAGAAAGAGGCAGGTATTGGCAATATCTTCAGGTTTCCCCACACGCCCATTTGGATTCAGTTGCCCCCAAATACCTTCATAATCCGGTTGTTCCTGTTGGGTGCGCTCCGTGAGGGTAGCACCGGGAGCTACCACATTTATATTCACTCTATACGTATCCAATTCATAAGCCAAGTTAACGGCCATCATTCGCAATGCCGCTTTGGTCATGGCATAGGTCGTCAAATTTCGATAAGC
The DNA here is from genome assembly GCF_014349235.1 of Cytophaga sp. FL35. Lineage (GTDB taxonomy): Bacteria > Bacteroidota > Bacteroidia > Flavobacteriales > Flavobacteriaceae > Euzebyella. The sequence continues at coordinate 100,480 of NZ_JACSOH010000012.1, forward strand.
CCTAATTCCTACTTGAGAGGAAATAAGCACTACCTTTCCCGTATGTTTATGGGCAATCATTTTTTTGACAGCTTTTTGAACCAAGAAAAAGGCGCCCTGTAAATTCAGTTGAACCACTTTATTGAAAGACTCTGGAGAAAACTCCAAAAAATCACCAAAAAGCGTAATTCCGGCATTGGGCACCACAAAGTGAATGCTCCCGAATTCGGAAACGGTATAATCGATGAGTTGATCCAAAAAGTTTACATCTCCCGCATCCCCAGCAAAGGGACTACATTTTCCAGGCCCGATGTTGTTTATCTCCGCAGCTGCTTTTTTACTTGTCTCCGTATCCAAATCATTGAGAACAACATTCGCCCCTTGTTTGACCAAAGCTTTAGAAATGGCAAAACCTATACCTTCTCCTGCACCGGTCACAATTGCTGTCTTACCTTTAATTCCCGTGTAGGCCATTATTCTGTTTTAAATAGGTTAATGGATGTTCCTTTTACTTTAGTCCTAAATGTAAATAGCCCGCCACTTTTAGGGTATTTATCGAGCTCCTCTACAGTCATGCCACTTCGGGCCGTGGTGATAAAAAGGGTATCCAAGTTTTCTCCTCCAAAACAACAGGAAGTCACTTGAGGGGCATCCACTTCTATTTCTTCCAAAACCTCTCCATCTTTTGGATTCCAACGTCTAATACAATTTCCTCCCCAATGGGCAATCCACAGCATGTCTTCTTCGTCTATACACATTCCATCGGCACCGCCCATTTCCTTCGGGACTTCAAAGGCGATAGTACGGTTAAGCAAATTGCCGGATGCCATATCAAAATCGAAGCGATAAATACGATATTCCTCCGTATCGCTGAAATAGAAGGTTTTTTGGTCCTTGGTCCATGCCATTCCGTTGGAAATAGTGGTGTTTGGCACCTGGGTGTCAGTTTCCCAGTTACTAGATATCCGATACAAATTTCCGCTTCCCGGCTCGAACTCTTTGTGCATACTCCCGATGTAAAAATGTCCATTGGGCCCCACTTTACCATCATTATAACGCATTTTTGGATTGGTATTCTTCAACACTTTATGAGAAGTGATGTTTCCCGATTGAATGTCAAAGGTTGACAGTCCCTCCTCCAAAGCCAATAAAAGGTTACCATCCGCTTTAAGTACGGCAGCTCCGGCCATGGACGCTAGTTCCCACATCTGATGATTCTTCCTTTTAGGGTTATAGTTATGAAGTTTTTTTCCTTCAATATCCACCCAATACAAAGTTTGGCATTCGGCATCCCAAATAGGACCTTCGCCCAGGGTACACTGCGAATCCAATAGGAGCTGGGCTTTGTTGGTTTTAGTAGTTTTCATTCCGATGTATTCCTTGAGAAAGTTACGGAAATTTAGACCAAACTACTTTTCCTTTACGAAATCCTTTCGCAATCTGATATTACTATCGGGCACCTTATTGATTAAAGTTTTTTTACCATCTTTTTTAATAAGGTCAAAAGCATCGTACAAAGAGCCCATAGGAGTATAGGCGCCATAAGTGATCGTATCTTGGGAAACGGAAATTATCTGAAACAACTGCGTGAACTCGCCACGGCGAACCATCCAACCTTGATCTTGGGATTCATACATTTTTGGCCCACTTACTGATACGGCATAAACCGTTCCGGCGTCTTTAACCACCGTTAGGCCCTGTCCCTCATTTTTTTCATAACCCCGAGCATAGGTGTGGTCATGGCCTTGTAGCACCAAATCCACTCCATATTTGTCAATCAAAGGTTTTAGAGCTTCCCTTAACTCTTTGTTATCGCGGCCTTTAGCAGTTGAAAATATAGGGTAGTGCATGGTAATGGCCGTCCATTTCTTTTTGTTGTTTTTTAAAACAGAGTCCAACCATTTTACTTGAGACAATCTAGCTTCTTCATGTTCGTCAAAACCTTCGGCATCAATGGAAATAAGTTTCATGTTTTCATACTCTACTGCATAACATGTTTCCTTCAAGGCTTCTGTTGGTCCGTTTTCCGGCAGTGTAAATTGTGGCCTCCACAGCGAAGAAAGCTCTCCATCCCTATATTCATGGTTACCGGGAGTCATGATACTAGGTACGGTCGCATGAATAAATCCTCCCGCATAAAACCACTCCCCCCATTCCATGTTCGCATCGCGGTCATTAATGAGGTCCCCGGCATGGAGCATAAAATCCACATTTGGATATTGTTTGTATGAATTACGGATTACCCTTGACCATAGTGATTTCACATTGTTCTGTGCATCCCCAAAATAGATAAAACTAAAAGGTCTGTCTCCTTTCGCACTGGCAGTGCTAAACTGGAACCACTCGCTCCAATAGCCGTTTTCTTGATCTCCGCTTCCCACTCGATATATATAAACGGTTTCGGGCTCCAGACCTGTCACCAAAGCAGAGTGAAAATTGGCTTTAACAAGCGGCTCCCTCCTATTTTGGTTTTCAAAAATTTGAGTGTTGGCCGTAATGGTCTTGATGTCGCCTAAAAGAAACTCAGGGCCATCGGTAGCTTTCGCAATTTCAACCAGTCCTTTTGATATTTCCTGATTGGTTCTCCAATTGACCCCAAAGCTACTTGAAGGGTCTACAGATAAATTGGTAATGATACGATCTGGTGTTCTTGAGGGAAAAAGTAATTTATGGTCCAAAATGGTATCTGTCTGTCCGTAATGACTATGAACTCCCATTCCGTGGTCGTGTTCTTGAGAATGTATAGTTAGTTGCGCCAATAATGCGAAAAAGAGGAAAACAAAATTTTTCATTTCTATTTTATAGGTTTTGGTAAACAGCTGTTGTCTTTTGGTTTAGTATCTTGACATTTGGTAAAACTACAAAGTTCGCAAAGCAAGGGGTTATGGAATATTGATTTTATTGTAAAGAAATTTATCAATTGGGGGATTTGACCTTTGAACTGTGAAAAACAGGGCGAATCAAGAAGTATTTGCTTGCTAACTAAAGAGTTGATTGTAAAAATTACAAAAAGCCCTATTTATAAATCCTTATTATTTAAATTTTAAAATAGAGTTTTTGGGATTTGATAATTAATAAAAACTTAAGGTCTACTATTTTAGGGTCCTTTAATTTATGAACTAATTTTACCGTAACTTATTCACTATTTATCATACCGCTCCTAGGTATATTAATTTAAATTAAGCGCACTACATGGTTCAAAAGGGCATTGAGGCACAAAGATTAGCCGTACCTGACAACTATCGAAATTGGAAAAAATGGGGACCCTATTTGGCGGACAGGCAGTGGGGAACCGTACGTGAAGATTATAGTGAATACGGGCATGCCTGGGATTTTATTAACCATGAAAAAGCGCGTAGTAATGCATACCGCTGGGGAGAGGAAGGAATAGCTGGATTTTGTGATTCTCGCGAAATTCTGTGTTTGGCGCCCGCTTTTTGGAATGGCAAGGACCCAATTTTAAAGGAACGTTTGTACGGCCTCACCAACAATCAGGGAAACCACGGAGAGGATGTAAAGGAACTCTATTATCACCAAGAATCCACTCCCACCCATTCTTATTGTAAGTTTTTGTATAAGTATCCGCAAAATGAATTTCCCTATGAAGAACTAATAAAAAAGAACCAGCGAAGTAGGGAAGAACCTGAATATGAACTATTAGATTCAGCCATATTTAAGGACAATGCTTATTTTGATTGCTATATAGAATATGCGAAGGCAGATGTAAACGACATCCTCATGAAAATAACCGTGATAAATCGCGGAAAGAAACCTGCAAATATTCATGTATTGCCACACCTCTGGTTCCGTAATTTTTGGAAACACAACAATAGATTTTCTAGGCCAGCTATTACCTCTTCTGGTTCCAATAGCGTTGAATCCAGAAGCACCAGAAATGGTAGGTATTATTTGTATCATCAAGGAGGGAAGCAGCTTTTTTGTGAAAACGAAACCAACAATAAAAAGATCTATGATTCAGAAAACGAAACGCCCTTTGTAAAGGATGGTATTAATGACCGCGTAGTCAATAGAAAGAGAAAAACGGTGAACCAGGATAAAACCGGTTCTAAATTCGCCGTTTGGCATAAACTAAGGCTGCGGCCGGGACAAGAAAAATCCATTAAGGTGAGACTTTCAAAAAAGAAGGTGCTAAAGCCTTGGGAAGATTTTGACGACATTGTAAATCAAAGACAGCGGGAGTGCCAAGAATTCTATAATGAAACCTTGCAGTCTCACCTCCCTGTAGCACACAAGCACATTGCCCAAAGAGCTTTTTCCGGGCTTCTGTGGACCAAACAGTTTTACTACTATGATGTTTATAAATGGCTATTTGGCGGGCCGGGAGAATTAAAACCCTATCGCTCAAACCCCAGAAATTTCAGCTGGCAGCACTTGACCAACAGGCACGTTATCTCTATGCCAGACAAGTGGGAATATCCTTGGTACGCCGCATGGGACCTTGCTTTTCACACTGCGGCCTTTGCGGAAATAGACCCCTATTTTGCCAAGGAACAGCTATTATTGGTACTTAGGGAAAGCTATATGCACCCTAATGGACAAATTCCCGCATATGAATGGAATTTTAGTGATGTAAACCCTCCTGTTCACTCTTGGGCAGTTTGGACGGTCTATGAAAAAGAAAAAAAACTAAAGGGGAAGGGCGACTTTAAATTTTTGGAAAAGGCCTTTCAGAAGTTAATGGTGAATTTCACTTGGTGGGTAAACCAAAAGGACAAGCACGGAACCGATTTGTTTGAGGGCGGTTTTTTAGGTTTGGACAACATTGGGGTTTTTGACCGAAACCATATGCCCCCAGGGATTACCAGAATGCAACAGGCAGATGCCACTAGCTGGATGGCCATGTTTACCATCAATATGTTGCGCATGTCTTTGGAACTAGCGGAAGAAAACGATGCTTATGAAGAGGCTGCTGCAAAATTTTTCAGGCATTTCCTAAACATTGCCTGGGCCATGCACCACATTGGGCAAAAGGATATTTCCCTTTGGGACGATAAGGATAATTTTTATTACGATGTGGTAGAAATGTCCAGCGGAACCTCGCATCGCTTAAAAGTTAGGTCCCTAGTGGGAATCATTCCTATGTTCGCTGTAGAAGTAATACATAAGGATCTTTTTAAAAACCTTAAGGAATTTAATGCCAGAGTGGCAAAAATTGTGCTCACCAGGCCCGATCTGGCTTCGCTCATATCAAGGATTGAAGAAATGAACGAAAACGGCAATTACCTTTTTGCCATTATGCGAGGTTTTAGGTTGGAGCATTTACTCAAGCGCCTTTTGGACGAGAATGAATTCCTCTCCGATTATGGTATTAGATCCCTATCCAAATACCATAAAGAAAACCCCTATGTTTTTGACCATCATGGCCATCATACCATCTCCTATGAATCTGGTGAAAGCCGCTCCAATATGTTTGGAGGCAATAGTAACTGGAGAGGACCTATTTGGATGCCCCTCAATTATATGATCGTACAGTCCCTTAGAAAATACTACACCTTCTACGGGCCTACCTATGTTTACGAATTTCCAACAGGATCCGGTAAAAAACTGAACCTGAACCAAATTGCCAATGAGATTACCCAGCGCTTGGTACGTCTTTTTGAACGAAATGAAGAAGGTAAATACCAATACCATTCAAGTGACCCACTTCACCTTTATACCAAAGACCCCCATTTTAAAGATGAACATCTCTTTTATGAGTTTTTTGATGGGGATTCCGGCAAAGGTTTAGGGGCTTCCCATCAAACGGGATGGACGGCCCTGATTGCCAATTTAATCATGGAAATGGAAGAAAACGAGTAGCGTATCAGTTGATGGTTTGAACCATGAACCTGCTTTACAATTGCGTTTGTTACCAATAATCCAAATAGCGAAGTTTATTTCAAAATATTGAAATAATCATTTTCATTGGCCAATAATTCTGTGGCAGAAGTAATGGCTTCGTCATTGTTTAGATAGTAATCATACAATCCTTCCCTGTAGAAATAACGCTTGACGATTTCATCTTCCAACTTACTTTTTATTTCCTTTTTATAGTCCTCCAAAGCAGCGATTTTGCTTTGCTCTATATCTTGGAGAAGGGCTACAAAATCGCTTTCTATGGTGGGATTAAAGATTACCTCCTCACGATCGGTCATAGCAGCCTTTAGCGTTTTTTCCGTTTTAGTCTCAAAGGAAAAATCACTTTTGGAAACATAGTTTTTAAAATCTTGATAGTCCGCCTCGGAAAAAGTAAAATCCTCCATATTTGCTACCGAATGATTGTAATAATAATCCGTTGCATAATCGAAAATAATATGGTTGTTCAAAAGGGCAATGGTCAATTCATTTGCTTTCGCCGATGTAATCTCCACATCTGGTAGAACACCTCCACCATCTTGAACTTTGCGGCCGTTGCGCGTGGTAAAATCGTTGAATTTAGTTTTCTTCACCGCATTGCCGTCTTCATCCCTATTCCAATAGTCCAAGGATTGTATACACCTACCGGAAGGTGTGTAATAACGGCTAATGGTCACCTTTAACTGTGTACCATAAGTAAGTTTTAAGGGCCTTTGCACCAACCCTTTACCAAAACTTCTGGCACCCATGATTACCGCCCGATCTAAGTCTTGTAATCCCCCGGATACAATTTCACTGGCCGATGCACTGCTGCCATTTACAAGAACTACCAACGGTATTTCTGTATCTACAGGCTGATTTTTTGTGCGGTATTCCCTATTGAATTTTTTAACCTTGGATTTTGTCGTTACGATCAACTCCCCTTTTTCCACAAATAGATTGGTAACATTGATAGCTTCAGAGAGTAAGCCACCTGGATTGCTGCGTAAATCTAGAATGATTTTCTCCGCCCCTTTCGCTTTTAAGTCTTCCAAAGCGGATTCTGTTTGGCTAGATGCCTTAGCATTGAACTTAGCCAAGACTATGTATCCCGTTTTATCGTTTATCATCTTGTAATAGGGAACAGCATCCACCTCAACGGCACCACGTGTGATCACCGCAGTTTTTGTTTCGCCCTGTCTATTGAACGTTACCTCAACAGATGTATCATTGGCTCCTTTAAGCAACTCACTGGCGTTATCGTGAAATTTGGCAACATCTATGTCGCCAATTTTTAAAATCTCATCTCCGGCCTTTAGACCGGCCTTATCTGCGGGGTAGCCCTTATAAGGCTCAACTATCAGCAATTTGTCGTCAAAAGAACGCACCAATGCCCCAATACCAGAGTACTCACCGGCATTGTTGATTCTGTAGGTCTCCACATCCTGTTCGTTCAAAAACTTGGTGTAGGGATCCAAATCATCCAACATGTTCTTAATGGCTGTATCCATTAATTCTGCGGGATTGGTCTCATCTACATAATTCATGTTCAACTCCTTGAACAAGGTGGTGAAAATCTCAATCTGCTTGGCAATTTCAAAAAAATCGCTTTTTACAAATCCTGTTCCCACTACAAATACGGATAAAGCGAATAGGGGAATGAGTATTCTTTTTTTTGTTGAAGCCTTCATTCTTAAAATGGTATTTTGAAGAAATTATGTTTGGTTCCTTACTGCCCTTGAAATGCCACTTTTTTACACCTATTAATTAACCTTTGATTCTACCTTCTGCATCCAGAAATTTGACCAATATCTTTTTCATGGCATGCTCAGTTTCCTTAAAGTTAGGCATCTTTTTCCCAAGGTATAAAAATAGAAACGCAAAAGACCCTTCACTATTGTTAAAAACTTGGTGTTTGTTTAAACGGTAGCCTTCCCGCATTAACCTTTTTACCCTATTGCGTTCGACGGCCGATTTTATATTCCTTTTTGAAACCGCCACGGTCGCCTGAAATTTGACGTTTTTTGGCAGTGCTGTCTTGTAATAGAAAAGTTTAATGGGAAAATTGGTGATAGACCTGCCATTGGCAAAAAGCTCTTCAATTAACTTTTTGCTTTTAAGCTTTTCGGTTCTGGGATATTTAAAATCCTTTTGGCTCAATGGTTATCTTATTCAGTAAAGCCACTGTTCACCTGTAAAGGAAACAATGGCTTTTTAATTATGGTTCGATGGTAAAAAAGCAGCGCTTACTCCCCTTTTTGCCAAACGTTGTTTTCTTGGTCAATATCTGCCATTAACTGTGATGGGTCTATCATAACCGCTTTTATGTTTTCCATAGGCTTGTTAATGGTAAAACTATAGGTTGGGTATGCCCAAGGCCAGTCCTCCAGTATCGTTCTGGTAAATTGAGGGTAGGGGTTTTCCTTTTCTCCCCTCATCATACGAAGGGGCGCATAAAAAGTTTCTTGGGAACCGTCTTCAAAAACTACCAAAATATCCAATGGCATTGGCATTAAACCTTTTCTTTCCAAGTTTACCTCTGTTTTGCCGTCTACGCCCTCCAATCCGGTAATGGCATAATCGATGGTATTGGTTGTTTGGGTCCAATCCGTTAAATACCAATCCAGTTCCATACCAGATACCTTCTCTGCAATACGCTTAACATCGTTGGGAGTAGGATGCTTGAACTTAAATTCTTCATAGTATTTTCGCACCGTCTCCATCAATTTATCCTGCCCAATAATATAACCCAATTGAGAAAGGAAAATAGAACCTTTACTATAGGCGGCAATTCCATATGCGAAATTTAAATGATAACGATCGGCATGGGTTGTTTGTGGTTGCTCTTTTCCAGAACCTACTAAGTTGTAATAACCTCTATAGGAGCCTTCAAACGGGTTTTGCTTGTTTTCCTTCATAACCTCGTTCATTGCCAAACTTGAAATAAAGGTAGTAAAGCCTTCATCCATCCATTCATGTTTAGATTCGTTGGTTGCCAAAACATGCTGAAACCACGAGTGGGCCATTTCATGGGCGGTTACGCCTACTAAACTTCCAAATTTTCGCTCACCGGTAATCAATGTAGACATGGCATATTCCATACCTCCGTCTCCTCCTTGAATTACGGAGTATTGATCATAGGGATATTCTCCAATATTCTTACTGAAAAATTTCATCAACTCGGCCGTTTTTGGCTGAAGCTTCTTCCAATTGTCAATAATATCCTTATTGTCCTTATATAAAAAGTGGAGCATAGGTCCGTTCTCCACTTGTAGGGTATCATGTAAATAATCCGGATCTGCCGCCCACATAAAATCATGAACCTTGGGGGCCTTAAAATGCCATGTCAAGGTTTTTCCTTTTTGCTTTTTCACTTTGGTCCCCGGAGTCTCATACCCATGACCTACCTCTTGTGGGTTTTGTAAATAACCGCTACCGCCTACAGTATAATTTTTGTCTATGGTCAATTTAACATCAAAATCTCCCCAAACTCCATGAAACTCCCTAGCAATATAGGGGTCTGCATGCCAGCCTTCAAAATCATACTCCGCCAATTTTGGATACCATTGGCTCATAGAGAGTGCAACCCCTTCTTCACTATTTCTACCGGACCTACGCACCTGTAAGGGAACCTGCCCCCTAAATACCATATCAAAAGTGGTCTTTCCTCCAGGAGGTATAGGCTTGGCCAACTCAACTACCAAAACCGTACCTTCTTCTTGAAAATCTACTTTCTCGCCGTCCTGAAGCAAGGAAGTAGCGTGCAAGTAACCCATTTCCTCATCGGAAAGCGATGCTATCCTACTCTTCTTTTCTTGCGTCATCATCCTGCCGTCTGGATCTTGAATATTTTGTAGTCTAATATCCATCTCGCTTCCTGGCTGAAAAGCATTAAAATAAAGGTGGTAATATACTCTAGAAAGTTCCTCCGGTGAGTTATTGGTGTAAACCAGTTTCTGTGTACCGGTGTATTGATAGTTATCTACATTCATGGTGACCTCCATGGTATAGTCTACATGTTGTTGCCAATAGGAAGAACTTTGCGCGGCAACAATGGAGGTAACTAGCAAACAGAAGGCACTAAGAATTTTTAAAATCGAATGCATATAAAAAGTATAAAATTGCCCCAGCACATCCTGGGGCCTTGTTATTAAAGTTTTAATTTTCCGGAAGCCACCTTGTCTGCCATAATCAATGCATTATAGGCATTAACCATGGTACCGGCCTTTGAGATTTCCTCCAAGTTACCCGTCTTTGCGCTGTCTCCCGCAAGAATAACTTTTGCTCTGGGGGTCAATCCAGATTCCAAGATAATTTTCTTTACCTGAGGGGCCGTTAGTTTAGGGTATTGTGAACGAATCAAAGCCGCAACACCGGCAACTGCTGGTGCAGCCATTGAGGTTCCTCCTTGAAAGTCGTATTCATCACCGGGCATGGTAGAATAAATCTCGTCGCCAGGGGCAAAGACATCTACATTTACTTTTCCATAGTTGGAAAAGGTTGCTACCATCTCGGAACCGTATTTTGGGGCCAAGGCTCCCACCGTAATCACATTATCTGACATTTCTGGGCCATTGTTGACCTGGTCATTAGGAAAGTTAGGGTTGGCAGGGTCATCCAAATCCTCGCCAGAGTTACCCGCTGCATGCACGAAAAGCACGTCCTTGTCTGCGGCGTATTTAATAGCGTCATACACCCATTGTGCGTTTGGGGAGTAGCTTTTACCAAAACTACCATTGATAATCTTTGCTCCGTTATCAACCGCATATCTGATACCCAAAGCAATATCCTTATCATATTCGTCACCGTTAGGTACCGCACGAATGCTCATAATCTGTACATTGTTCGCCACACCATTGGCTCCTAATCCATTGTTTCTTTCCGCAGCAATGATTCCTGCAACATGTGTACCGTGACTTTCGTCCTTGGAACGACTTTGAGGGTTGCCATCACCATAATCCGTATCATTGATATCATATGGGTCATCACCTACAATTTCCCTACCGTTAAAATCAACGTTGTAGTTATAATTGGCCTGATCTGAAAAATAGTTGATGCCTTCCTCAATTTGCTCCATTACCTCTGGAATGGAATCTTCATAGGTCAGCATTTGGGTAAGGATACCAACATTTTGCTGCATATTTGGATCCGTGGATTTTATACTTGCCAAATCCTTTGCATTGTACGATTCTTTGCCCAATTCCTTTTTCACCGCTGCATCGGCATTTTTTACAGCTTGGAATATTTGCTCATACTGCTGTTTCTGCTGTAGTGCCTTGTTATATTCCCCTTCTACTTCGGCCTTTGCCTTAGACTGCAAAGCAGCATCTCCCAATTTTAATCGAACAATTCTAGCTACCTCCAGTTGTTCATTGTAAGAATCTCCTAGGAAGTTGTAGCCGTGAATGTCATCTATATAACCATTTTTATCGTTGTCAATACCATCACCTGGCTTTTCATCTTTATTGGTCCAAAGTACACCGTCAAGGTCCTCATGTTCCAAATCCATTCCTGAATCTAACACGGCAACAATGACAGTTTCTCCTTTTTTGTTTTTTATGATTTCGGCGTAGGCCTTATCAACACTCATACCGGGAATGGTATCTGAAACCAAATCCAGATGCCCCCAATTCCTTTTTTCCGCATCGGATAAATCCGAAATTTTAAGGGGAGTAGTGTCTATATTTTCAATAGGGGTGGAAACCAAATTGGTAGCTCCGCATCCTACTAGTAAGGATGCCATGGTAAATCCTAGTACGGATTTTGATAAAACTCTAGTCATATAGATAAATTGAGATTAGTGTATTCGCTTATAAAAAGCACCTGCATGCAAGGCCGGAAATGTCTCTAAATTACCACGGTCTGCCATAGTTACATAGCAGGTTTTGCCATTTTTGCCCCCAAAGGTAATGTTTGAGGGCTTTTTTCCCTTCAATTGCACCTCTTTTATGATTTTTTTATCGGGGTTTAGGATGACGACAGTGCCTTTATCGTATCTGGTAATGTAGAGGTTGCCTTTTTCATCACAACGCATGCCATCCATTCCATAATCATCAAAAGATGCGAACATGGTCTTGTTGCTGATATTACCTTCCTTGTCCAGATTATACCTCCAAACCGTTCTCTGCACAGACTCGTTTACATACAGGTAAGCGCCATCAGGACTCACTTCTATACCATTTGTGGTACCCATCCCATCTTCCAACAATTCAATATCACGGTTTGAATTTACTTTCCAAATGCTACCCGTACTTTCTGCCCAATTTGGGTCACTTAAAAAAATGGTTCCACTAGGCGAAATAGCCAAATCATTGGGCTGATTCATTTTCGCATTGTGCGCATGTACTTGAGACGTTCTGCTTCCTTTTTTTATGATTAGAACATTATGGTTTACGTAATCTGCCACGTACATATTTCCTTGAACATCAAACCGAATGCCATTTCCTACGCTGTTTCCGGGAAGCTCGCAGAATATTTTCCCTTGGCCTACGTCATTTATAACACCAATAGTTCCCTCTTTTTGAAAGTTGACTGCATAAACTGCACCACCGGCATCAACGGCAGGACCTTCCACTCCTTTGGTAAAAGACCCTTCTTTTGTATAGTCCGTGCTCTTCAGTTGTTGGTTTTTGCAGGAAAATAAGGCAATAAATAAAATACCACACGGTACTAAACGAATCCTATGAATTGAAAAGCTCATGAAATGAATAAATTTGGTCTAATCTGGCCCCTTTTTCGGTCTGTTGCAAGGTACAAATTTCGTTATGTGCATCATGCTCAAAAAATAGGTAAAACTCATTTTCAAGGGCCTGGTCCAAAAATAGTTTCTTTTCTTCTAATGTTAGCAAAGGTCTTGTATCATAACCTATTACGTAAGGAAGTGGAATATGCCCTACCGTAGGTATCAGGTCTGCCATAAACACTAAAGTCTTTCCTTGATATTTAATAAAAGGAAGCATTTGCTTATCTGTATGGCCATCTACAAAAAGTATATCAAAACCTAATTCACTGTTTTTTATAAACTTTTCATCCTGTCTGTCAATAAAGTGTAACTGGCCACTTTCTTGCATTGGCAGTAAGTTTTCCTTGAGAAAAGATGCCTTTTCGCGCGCATTGGGCTCGGTGGCCCATTTCCAGTGCTCCTTATTGGTCCAAAATTTTGCATTTTTAAACGCAGGTTCATAGCCAGTCCTATCCCTGTTCCATTGTATACTACCGCCGCAATGATCAAAATGGAGATGTGTCATAAAAACATCGGTAATATCATCTCTATGAAAGCCGTGGCTGGCCAAAGAGCTATCCAAGGAAAAATCTCCCCATCGATAGTAATAGCCAAAAAATTTATCCGATTGTTTATTACCTAAACCTGTATCTACTAAGATTAAGCGATCACCATCTTCAATTAACAAACTTCTTGCCGCAATATCTATTAGATTTTTGTTATCAGCAGGGTTGGTTCTTTGCCAAATAGTCTTGGGTACCACACCGAACATGGCCCCTCCATCCAACTTAAAATTTCCTGTTTCTATGGGATATATCGTCATATTTAGTTATTAACGTGCATTGCAAATTAAGAAAAGGCCATAGCACAAACAAACAACTCCTACCATTGCAGTTATTGGGTTCAAATAAATACCGATTCAGCCAGCAACAAATGCATTTTGACACGTACGAAACAAAATTTTAATAAGATAATTCCACCACCTCCCTTCTGAAACAAAAATTACTATTTTTGGATAAATTGCAAGGCATGGTTGAATTAGCAGGAATTATAATTTTGGGCATTATAGCGCAGTGGGTCGCATGGAGATTTAAACTGCCTGCAATTTTACCCTTAATTTTAATTGGGTTGCTGGTTGGGCCCTTTGCAACGCTCTATACAGAGGACGGCAGTAAATTAATTGAACCTATCTGGAACGGCCAAAAAGGACTTTTTCCTGGGGAGGGACTTTATTATTTTGTTTCCCTAGCAATCAGTATCATTCTTTTTGAAGGCGGACTTACCCTAAAACGTGCTGAAATTAGAAACGTGGGCCCCGTAATTACCAAACTAATAACATTGGGTAGTTTGGTAACTTTCTTTGGTGCCGCAATCACGGCCCATTTTATTTTTGGATTGAGTTGGCAAATTTGTTTTCTGTTTTCATCCTTGATCATTGTAACAGGCCCCACCGTTATTACTCCCATCTTAAGAAACATTCCCTTGAAAAAAGATCTTTCTGCCGTATTGAAATGGGAAGGTATCCTTATTGATCCTATTGGGGCATTGGCCGCGGTTTTGGTCTTTGAATTTATAAGTGTTGGAGAGGGGCAAGCTTACACCTTGACCGCCCTCATTGAATTCGGGAAAATACTACTTTTCGGTTTTACGTTTGGCTTCACCTTTGCCCATGCCCTTACATTTGTTATTAAAAGAAACTTTATTCCACATTATTTATTAAATGTAGTGTCCTTATCCGTAGTGCTTCTAGTATTTGTAATGAGCGATGTTTTTGCACACGAATCGGGCCTTTTGGCAGTAGTAATTATGGGAATGGTAATGGGAAATACAGATTTGCCCAATATTAAAGAACTGCTCTATTTCAAAGAGTCCTTAAGTGTACTTTTAATTTCCATTCTTTTTATTTTGTTGGCGGCCAATATTAATATGGCCGATCTACAATTGATTTATAATTGGAATACCGCTATACTTTTCTTGATTATTGTCTTTGTAATCAGGCCCATTGGTGTTTTTTTGAGTTCAACAGGCTCCAATTTAAAATTTAATGAAAAGCTGTTCATAGGTTGGGTTGGGCCACGAGGTATTGTTGCCGCAGGTATTGCCTCGCTATTTGGGTCAAAATTATTGGCCAAGGGCGAAGAGGGCGCAGAATATATCACTCCCTTGGTTTTCGTTATTGTTTTGGGTACGGTTTTGTTGAATGCTACCACTGCCCGTATGTTCGCAAAGGCCATAGGAGTCTTTTTGACAAAGTCCGAAGGTATCGTCATCATTGGAGCGAGCAAGGTTTCCAGAATTATTGCCGATTATCTGAGGAAAAACAAACGTCATGTTGTTCTTATTGACAATAACCAGAGCAACATAGATAAAGCCAAGAAACTGGGGATTGAAGCCATTACCGCCAATATCTATTCCGATAATTTAACGGACAATATTGAATTGAACGATGTAGGGTATCTAATGGCACTAACCGGAAACTCGGATATTAACAAATACGCCGTGAATAAATTCGGGAAGCAATTTGGGGAAAACGGTTCTTTTAGACTCATTGATGCCGATGAAATGAACAATCCCGAAAACAATCCTAAGGAAGGTCTTTTCTCCCATACGGACGATTTTATCAAGCTTACCGAAACGGCCAGGAAATTTCCCGTTATTCATGAAATTGAATTAAAGGACAAAGAACAATATGAGGGGCTTATTGAAATAACAAAAGCCGACGAGAATATTGTTCCCATTTTCCTAAAAACTCCGGATGGGGATTTAAAAATAATACCTTCCTTTAGTACGGATTTCAACGACATTACCGAGGGATGCCGGTTGGTATATTTAGGAAAAGTACTGGAAGCAGATGACACGGAAGACGACCCTGAAGAGGATTAACCTCCAAACGGCATCGCTTTCAAAACTTCCACGGAAATATCGGCCAAGCCAATATCCATTGAATCTTTGGACTCCAAGCGATAAAAGTGGATAGCCGCTTCCCTTTTAATTTTGTTCTCGAGAAGTTCTGCATCTATTTCCCCGCTTTCTTGATGCCATATAAAAATGGAATGCTGCCTTGTGGGGATTTTGATATGCTTTGCAATAAACTGAGCAATATAGGTTGTCATGGTCGAGCAAAATAAATTTGAACAAAGCTAAAACTACCCTTGGCTACAAAAATTGCCCGTTGTTGATAAGTTCCAATCTTTTCAAAACATATTCAAAAGGAAAGAAAAAACTTACGAAATTCCTAAGCTGTTCTTAGTCAGTGAAAAATACAGGGATAGCAGAAGTAGACCCTAAATATGAAGGGCTACCATTGTTTTAAATTTGGAATTCTTCTTAATAACCGATAAACGGTATTATTAGTCGTTTAGCTTAAGAACGGCCATAAATGCCTGTTGCGGAATCTCTACGTTACCCACTTGGCGCATACGCTTTTTACCCTTTTTCTGCTTCTCCAAAAGCTTTCGTTTACGCGAAATATCACCCCCATAGCACTTGGCAGTTACATCCTTCCGTAAGGCTTTAATAGTTTCCCTAGAAATAATTTTAGCGCCAATGGCCGCCTGAATAGGAATATCAAACTGTTGCCTAGGAATGAGTTCCTTTAATTTTTCACACATTTTTTTTCCAATGTGATAGGCATTGTCAAAGTGAACCAAGGCGCTCAGCGCATCCACGTTTTGGGCATTTAAAAGAATATCTACCCTTACCAATTTAGAAGTGCGCATTCCAATTGGGGCATAGTCAAAAGAGGCGTACCCTTTGGAAACAGTTTTTAACCTGTCATAGAAATCAAAAACAATCTCGGCCAATGGCATGTCAAAAGTAAGTTCTACCCTTTCCGTTGTTAAGTAGGTCTGATTGGTAATTTCACCTCGCTTATCGATACAAAGGGACATAACGTTCCCCACAAAATCGGACTTCGTAATAATCGTTGCCTTAATGTATGGCTCCTCTACCCTGTTCAAAGTAGATGGATCCGGTAAATCGGAAGGATTGTTAACTATTATTATATCATCAGGATTCTTATTGGTATAGGCATGGTAGCTTACGTTGGGAACGGTAGTAATTACCGTCATATCAAATTCGCGCTCCAGACGCTCTTGAATAATCTCCATATGGAGCATTCCCAAGAAACCACATCGAAATCCAAAACCAAGTGCTGCACTACTTTCGGCCGTAAATACCAAGGAGGCATCATTCAATTGTAATTTTTCCATAGAGGAACGTAGCTCCTCAAAATCTTCCGTATCTACGGGATATATACCTGCAAAAACCATGGGTTTTACATCTTCAAAACCGGCAATGGCTTTTTCGGACGGGTTTTCGGTCAAGGTGATGGTATCCCCAACCTTCACCTCTCTTGCATCCTTAATTCCGGTAATCAAGTAACCAACATCTCCGGTGGAGATTCTAGGTTTTGGATGCTGTACAAGCTTAAGGGTACCTATTTCGTCTGCATAATAGCTCTTGCCCGTGGCCATGAACTTAATTTTCTGGCCTTTTTTCAATTCCCCGTTTATAATTCTAAAATAGGTTTCTACACCGCGAAAAGGGTTATAGACCGAATCAAAAACCAAGGCTTGCAAGGGAGCCTCCGGTTCCCCTTTGGGTGCGGGAATACGTTTAATGATTGCTTCCAATATTTCCCCAATTCCAATACCTGTTTTTGCACTTGCGGGAATTACTTCTTCTGGGTCACAACCTAAAAGATCTACAATATCATCCGTTACTTCCTCTGGATTGGCACTAGGCAGGTCTACTTTGTTTAGAACCGGAATTATTTCCAAGTCGTTCTCCAACGCCAAATATAAATTTGAGATGGTCTGAGCCTGAATGCTTTGAGCCGCATCAACTACCAACAGGGCCCCTTCACAGGCGGCAATGGACCTTGAAACCTCATAGGAAAAGTCAACATGTCCAGGAGTGTCAATTAAGTTGAGCACATAGGTTTCACCTTCGTACACATACTCCATTTGAATGGCGTGGCTTTTGATCGTGATTCCACGTTCCCTTTCCAAATCCATACTGTCCAAAAGCTGGTCTTGCTTTTCCCTTTCGGTAACCGATCCTGTAAAATCCAACAAGCGGTCTGCCAAGGTACTTTTACCATGGTCTATATGGGCAATAATGCAAAAGTTTCGAATGTTCTTCATAGCAATACGAACGGCGTTTAAGAGGGCAAAGATACATTATTTTATATCGATTTGACTAAAGAACAATTACTTGCATATATCTTTTAAGGAATACATTCCAAATAGAATGTTTTAAACCACTTAGGCCTAATTTTTTGACAAATTCGAGCAAATGAATCACCCGTCCAAGCCCACTGTTTACGTTGCATTATCTAAAAAAGTTGTAATATTAAGAGTTTTTCTTTGTAGGTTTTTACGTATTTCTATAGCTTTGGGAATGAACCTATACCACTAAGTGAGACATACGCTTTGCCCCTTTTTGTTTTGCTTGTTCTTTGTTATTGCAGCTTTTGCCCAAGATGTCTCCATCTCGGGTACAGTAGAGAATGAAGACCATGAGCCTGTTTCCTATGCCAATATCATGCTGCTAAGTGTGAAGGACTCTTCCTTGGTTGATGGTGGACTTACAAATGAAAATGGTGAGTTTGTGCTCAAAAACATCTTAGCGGGAAATTATATCTTAAAAGCTTCTTACCTTGAAAATGAGTCGGTTGCGCAATCGATTTCCGTATCGTCGGACCTCAATATTGGCGTACTTCAAATTTCATTGGAGTCCAAACTGGATGAAGTGGTTGTAACAGGGAACAAACCAAGAATCGACAGAAAAGTAGACCGTCTGGTATATTCCATTGAGAATACGGCCGTTCAAGATCAGCAGATTTGGGAGGTTTTAAAGAACACGCCCGGTGTTTTAATTATAAACAACCAACTGAGCGTTAACGGAAGTAGACAGGTTGGTGTGCTTATCAACGGCAGAAAAGTTCATATCCCAGCCAGGGACCTCATTAACCTTTTATCCGGCACCTCTGCCAGTAATGTTGAATCTATTGAGGTAATAACCGTGCCCCCTGCCAAATACAGTGCAGAAGACCACGCACTTATTAATCTAAAAATGAAAAAGAATCTCATAGCAGGGTATAACGGAGCCATCTACAATAGGTATGCACAGGCAGTATTGCCCAAACATACGGTGGGAATGGAGCATTATTTTAAAGGGAAAAAAATTGATTTCTCTTTCAATTATAGCTTTAGACATGATAGAAATATAAAGCGCTATCAAGACATCACCAATTTCTTGGGTACTGCCGAAGAATCAGAAACATGGACAGCGAATCAAGAATTTATTAGAAAGCAAAAACAGCATAATCTTTCGGCTTTCTTGGACTATGAACTTAATGGGAACAGTAAAATTAGTCTGTCCGTCATGTCCTTATATATTCCCAAAGCGCGAAGAACCTATGATACGAAGACAGAAATTGTGGGCGATAGCCTATTTTCAGGATTTGATACGGATATTTTGGGAAGTTCAGATCTAATCAACACTTCCTATTACATCGACTATGAGCAAAAATTGAATGAAAAAGGGGCACAATTATCTGTTAATGGCCACTATACTTTCTACGATAAAAATGCTGCTCAAGCATTGACCTCTAATTTCTTTGATTTGGAAAACAAAGTTGCCCAAGCCAACGATTTTACCATTAACACGGAACAGTATATCAACATCTACAGCTTACAGACAGATTACTCATCGCCTTGGGGCCAAAAAATGAAGTGGGAAACCGGTTTAAAGTATGCCAATATTGAGTCTAAGAATTTAGTCTTACAAAGAGGTTTTGATCTGGAAACACCTGGAATAGACCCACAGGAAGCAGGAAACTTTTCTTATAACGAGTCTATTTATGCAGGCTACCTTTCCGCAAATGGCAAGTGGGATGCATTAAGCATAAAAATGGGGCTTAGAGCAGAACATACCGAAACACAAGGAAGCTGGAATTTGGGCGCAAGCGCTACAAAAAACAGCTATTTTAAACTCTTCCCTTCTGCCTCCCTAAAATATACTCCCAATAACAATCATAGTTTTAACATTTACTATTTTAGACGGATTACCAGGCCCAGATATGCCAACATTAATCCGTTTCAAATATTCCAGAGCAATTTCTCTACCGTTGAGGGCAATCCTAATTTATTGCCCTCTACCAACAGTTATATTGCCTCAGGTTATACATTAAAAAAGAAATATACCATTGAACTTTTTTATAAAAACGCCAACAATAGTTTGGGGCAACTTGTTTTTCAGAACAACGAATTAAATTGGCTTCGATTTGTGAATACCAACATAGATAGGGATTTTGCATATGGAATGGATTTTATAGTCAACCGGGATTTTACCAAATTTTGGGATTTCTACCTATTATCCAGTTTTTACCAGCGCACTATTCAATTTACAGATCTGGAGTCTGGCCTACTAGTAAAAAATGACCAGTTTAGCTGGTTTATGAGGGCAAACAATAACTTTACGTTCCTGGCGGATAAATCACTTACGGCCAACCTTAGCTATCGTTGGTTTGCACCCGCAATAAGAAAAAACTCCTCGTATGAAGGGTATGGCGCCTTGGATTTTTCGCTTAGAAAATCCCTTTTTGATAACAAGGCAAGTCTTAGCCTTGGTCTGGATGATATCTTTAACCAAGGAAATGTTTTTAGCTCCCGTAACTATCTGGACCAAAATGGAAGCTCTTTCCAGCGAACGGAAAATAGGTTATTTACCGTTGGGTTCAGATATAAATTTGGTAATTCCAAAATCAGAAGTAATAAAAAATACAAACGGGTAGAAGAAAGGAATAGGTTGTAAACTACTTCTCATTTCATAAATTTAGCTAAGACAATTACTTGATTACCTGCTATCCGCGGAAATTATGTAATTTTGCCATCCCAAAAAAAGAAGAAAGCTATGCCCAAGATTGGTGATATACAATTGCCTGATTTTCCGCTATTATTGGCGCCTATGGAAGATGTAAGCGACCCTCCGTTTCGCGCATTGTGCAAGGAAAATGGTGCTGATGTTGTGTATACGGAATTCATTTCTTCTGAAGGACTTATTCGTGATGCGGCAAAAAGTGTCATGAAACTGGATATATACGAAAAGGAGCGCCCTGTAGGAATCCAGATTTTTGGAGCTAATTTAGATTCCATGCTTCAATCTGTTGATATTGTTGAAAAGTCCAATCCTGATATTATTGACATCAATTTTGGCTGCCCTGTTAAAAAGGTAGTGAGTAAAGGTGCTGGCGCCGGAATATTAAAGGATATTGACCTTATGGTATCTTTGACCAAGGCCATGGTAGAACGTACCAAATTGCCCATTACTGTTAAGACCCGCTTGGGTTGGGATGAAAACTCCATTAAAATAGTAGAGGTAGCCGAAAAGTTACAGGATGTGGGGTGTAAAGCGATTGCCATACATGGCCGCACCCGTGCACAAATGTACAAGGGTAGTGCAAATTGGGAACCCATTGCCGCAGTGAAAAACAATCCTAGAATGCATATTCCCGTTTTTGGAAATGGTGATGTAGACACCCCGGAAGCTGCCGTTAAAATGCGAGATGATTTTGGTTTGGACGGAGCCATGATAGGTCGCGCAAGTATTGGTTATCCTTGGTTTTTTAATGAGGTAAAACATTATTTTAAGACTGGGGAACATCTGGCACCTCCCACCATGGAAGAACGGGTAGATGCCGCTAGAAGGCATTTACAAATGTCGATTGATTGGAAAGGGGAAAAATTAGGCGTCTTTGAAACCCGCAGGCATTATACCAACTATTTTAAGGGGATTCCCAATTTTAAGGAATATCGTATGAAAATGGTTACCAGCGATGATGCTGCAGATGTTTTTGCAGCTTTTGACGAAGCGCTTGAAAAATTTGGCGATTATGAATTTAGCCACTAAGTAGACGCTATCAATTTTTTAGTGATCCTACTACTTGCAATTTTAGATGCAATTACCCCTAATATTAATATGGTCGCCAATACAATAACCACATTGATCCATTGATACTCCACAGGATAGGGCAAACTGGGAGTTATTTTTAGCCACTCAAATGCTAATTGGGACCAAATAAGTAAAGAGCCTATAACTACTCCAATAAATCCTCCAACTCCGGTAACAAGCAGACCTTGAACAAAAAAGATGGACCGCAATTTTTTAACGGTTGTTCCTAAATTATATAAAGTTTTCAGGTTCTGTTGTTTGTCCAATACCATCATAATAATGGCTCCCACCACATTGAAAAGGGCAATGATAAGTACCAGGGTAAAAATGAGATAGGTGGCCAAGTTTTCGGTATTTAACATTCGGTGCAAGGTGCTATTGAGTTCCTGCCTGTCCAAAACCCGCACCTCATTTCCTAAAATATCGGAAATGTTCTTTTTTACAGAAATTACATCCGCACCCTCACGTAATTTAAAGCCGACCCCAGACACCTCACGGTCCGTTCTTTCCAACAGGTTTTGCACCGAGGGTAAATCGGCAAACACGTATTTTTTATCCAGATTTTCCTCAACACCAAATACGCCGCTTATAAAATAGGGTTTGGTCTTTAAGTCATTTAGGGAGAGTGAACCCTTTCCCGGTTTAAGGGCCATTACTACTAAGGCACTTTGGTTAACGGACAGGCCAAGAATATTAATCACCCCAATACCGGCAACAGCTTCCTCTTCGTTTATTCGCCAATTACCGTAGAGAACGGTACTGTCCATTTCTGTTACACGGGTATAATTGGTATCTACACCCTTTATAAATGCAATGTGACTTTTTCCTTGAAATTTTAAATATACTTTTTCCTCTAGCTCTTTGGTGTAACTTGCCACATCATCCAATTGATTTAATTTGGCCTCCTGATCCTCACTTAAAGTAAAAACTTTACCCTGAACTGGTTGTGCCTTTAAATCCGGATCAAAAGTATTGCTAAACTGAAGACTAAAACCCTTTAAACCTGCAAAACCCGACAGTACTATAAATAATGCAGCAGAGCCAATAACGATTACCAAAAAGGTAATTAAGTTGATGATATTGATGGCATTCTGACTACTCTTGGAGCGTACGTAGCGCTTAGCGATGTACAGCGGAAAGTTCAATCCTATATTTTTTTTCTTTTCTCCAATAATTCCCTGTTCTGTATGGGATCATCCTTTCCCTTTAGGGATTTTTCAATATTGTCCATATACTCTATAGAATCATCCAAGTAAAAGAGCAGTTCGGGTACCCGGCGCAATTGGTTTCGGGTTCTTTGGGCAAGCTCATGCTTGATTAGAGGTTGGTTGGATTTTATCCCTTCCATTAGCTCTGTAACCTGTTTGTTGGGAAATATACTTATATAGACCTTTGCAATTGATAAGTCCGTAGTTACTTTTACTTTGGTTACGGAAATCAATGTACCCTGCAATCCTCCATCTTTTGCGGCACGCTGAAGAATATCAACAATATCCTCTTGTATAACACCCGCTATTTTTTTCTGTCTTTGTGTTTCCATTGGGCAAAAATACGCAGAATTAAATGTAAATTAGGAAGATATGACCTTACAGCATAAAATATAATGGCAAATGTGAAAAAAATAGAGCATGTAGGTATTGCTGTCAATGACTTGGAGAAGGCCAATGAGGTTTACCGTAAGATATTGGGGGTTTCCCATTATAAAATAGAAGAAGTATACTCAGAGGGAGTCCTTACCTCCTTTTTTAAAACGGGGGATAGTAAAGTTGAGCTGTTGCAAGCTACCCATAACCAGGGCCCTATATCCAAATTCGTAGAACAAAGGGGTGAAGGAATTCACCATATTGCTTTTTTGGTAACCGATATCCACAAGGAAATTATCCGATTAAAAAAGGAAGGGTTTGATATCATCGATGACTCCCCCAAAAAAGGAGCAGATAATAAATTGGTAGCCTTTGTTCACCCAAAATCCTGCAACGGGGTACTGATAGAGCTTTGTCAAGAAATTAAAAATGACGAATAAATCTCTCTTTTTTATAGAAACGAAGAACAAAATTTTGCGTAGTTGCCGTTTATACTTAAATTTGCGCTCATTTTCTGCCATAGTCCATCTATGGCGATGACATTTTGAAAAAGACCGGTCCTATAGCTCAGTTGGTTAGAGCACCTGACTCATAATCAGGTGGTCCCTGGTTCGAGCCCAGGTGGGACCACAGTCGCAACGACAAGCCTTTCGAGAAATCGAGAGGCTTTCTTGTTTTGAGGGGTACGAACAGACTATATCTATTGGCTATAACTTGAGATACTATGTATATTTTTAATCTTCAGTAACCTTGCTTCCCCACCAGTCATTATTTGGGCTGAAGTTTGGATCTAAAAAATCAAGCCGTTCCTTTTCTAGTTCCGGCAGTCTTTTTTCGACTGTATTTTTAAATCTTTGAATTGCTAATTCATCATTATATTTATTATCAGGATTAGGATAATTCGCTCCAACTTCTTCCAGCCAGTTTAATAGTGTATTGCTAAGACTTTTAGCCAACTCTTGATTTTGATTATAAACATTGTTCCGTTCACCAGGATCGTTAATCAGATTGTAAAGCTCTTCACTATCGTCCTCCCAATAATGTATTAGTTTCCATTTACCTTCACGAATAATAGATGACGGATTACCGCCCTGATTACCGTAATGGGGGTAGTGCCAAAAGAGTGGACGCGGTACATTAATCTTCTTTCCTTCTAGTAGAGGTCTTAGACTCAGCCCATCCATATGTTGCTCGGGCAGTAAATCAATATTCGCTAAGTCAAGGAGGGTAGGAAAAAAATCGGCACCTGTAACTGGGAAATCAATTTCTTTTGACTGTTTTAACCAAGGCACTTTGATAAAATAAGGTTCACGAATGCCTCCTTCCCATTGATATCCCTTCCCACCCCTTAAGGGCAAATTGGAAGTTGAAAAAGAATCTCCCGAGGCCACACCTCCATTATCGGAAGTGAAGACGACAATAGTGTTCTCTTCAAGGCCATTGGCTTTTAACGCATCCAGAACTACACCAACGGCATCATCCATACATTCCACAAGTCCGGCATAGATAGGATTGTCCTGCACCTGTCGACTGGGAAGTACGCGTTCCATCTTAAATCCGCTTTGGGTTATACCCTGATTTGCGGCTTTTTCACGGTATTTTGCCCACTTCTCTTTTGATGTCTGAATAGGGCCGTGCACGGCGTAAAACGACAAAAAGGCAAAGAAGGTGGTATCCTTGTGTTGCGCTATAAAATCTGCGGTTTCCTGTGCCAAACGCACGGTCAAGTTCTCCCCTTTTTCCCTGTTTGACAGTTTAGGGTTGTTCCAAGGTGAAAAATAACCACCTATCGGACTTCCCTTGTCCCAGCCCCCTATATTGATATCAAAACCATGATCTTCGGGATAATTTCCTTCGTCCCCTAAATGCCATTTGCCCGAAAAAAAGGTGATGTATCCATTGGCCTTGAATGCTTCTGCAATGGATATATCTGATTTGGGCAAGGCATGCTTATATTCAGCGGGCAACAATTTATCATGCCGACCATGTTCTCTCCAATCTGTTCCAGATTTGGCCCCAATCCAATCGGTTATCCCGTGCCTGGCGGTAAATTTACCGGTCATTATACTGGCGCGGGAAGGGCTGCATACCCTACTGGCCGCATAGCCTTGAGTGAATACCACCCCCTCATCGGCGATGCGGTCGACGTTTGGGGTTTCGTAGTAGGTGCTTCCCGTTGCGCTGAGGTCGTTGAGGCCTAAGTCATCAACTAGAATGAACAGGATGTTGGGTTTTTTGTCAACCAATTCTTTCTGTGGCTGCTTGCAGGCAAAAACCGATAAACCTAGAATGGCAAGTACTAAGAGTCTTTTTTTCATAAAGTTATCTGAAGTTTATGGAAAACCATGGGTTCAAAACCCATGGCTGACAATTGGTCGGTTTACATACAAGCGTATCAATATCCTGGGTTTTGACTGATACTGTTTTCGGAAATTTCGATTTCCCGGGCCGGAACGGGCATTAAAACATGGTGTTCTTGGATATTGGCTCCCGGAACATCCATATGGGGGTCTTCCACATTGCGGATGGTCTCGACAAATTGGCCCCATCTAAGCAAATCGAACTTACGATGACCTTCAAAGCCCAATTCGGTGGCTCGTTCTTTTTTTAGGGCCTCCCTAAATGTAGATTGGTCCAGACCTGCAAGCTCTGGTAATCCTGCTCTTTCGCGGACTTGATTGATGAAAAAGTAAGCGTTCGCCGGACCATTCAGTTCGTTTTCAGACTCGGCACGCATTAGCAAAATATCAGCATAGCGCAGTACATGGGTGTTTTGGCTTCCGTTGTTACTTTTTGGAGGGTCGCCATCGGCGTTTAAATATTTACCGGTAATCGGACCTGCACCAGGTGTTCTGGGAGATTCGAGAACATTGCCGTCAAGTTCGGTTATATAGCTGATATCCTTTCTTAAATCACCTTCTTCAAACATATTTAGATAGTCGGTTGTGGGTAACATATTCTCCCAACCGCCGCCTACGGCGTTCGTGGCCCCAACGATTTCAGTATCTCTCGACCCTACCCAGCTTTGTTTGAAATCAGGTCTTTCATTTTGCTCGAATTGAATATCAAAGACATTTTCATTGACCAGATTGCCATTCTTGTCGGGCATGTCGACGTATTCGGCATTTTGGCCCCACAAACTATTGTAATCGGCCACTAAGCCGAACATTCCCGAATCTATGACCTCCTGTGCCCGCTGACTGGCCAGTTGCCATTCGCCCTGTGTCAAATGTACCTTTGCCAAGAGTCCGGCAGCCGACCATTTGGTAGCACGCCCTTTTTCTTCCCCGACATACGTATCAGGTAAGACCGGAATGGCCTCCATCAAGTCCAATTCTATCAGGTCGTATACTTCCTGTACGGTGTTCCGTGTAACTCCTTGTAACGTTTCGGTATCTATAACTACACTGTTTAATATAGGGACTTCACCGTAAACACGCACCAATTCGAAGTAATAGAAGGCCCGTAAAAATTTAGCTTCGCCAATCAATCTTCGTTTTAAAGCCTCATTGTTCATTTCAATATCAGGAACATATTGTATTACCGTATTGGCCAATGCAATACCTTGGAAATTCTGTTGCCACATTACGGTTGCATCACCATTATTGGCATTGAGGTCTAAAAACCAAGAAACCGGGCGCATGTTGTGCTGCCCCTGAAAGGCTATATCGCTAGGAGTAAAACCAAAATAGAACGAGATTATGCTGCTGTGCAAACGGGTATAGGCAGCGGTCGTTGCCGCAATCGCGTCTTGCTCGGTTGCAGGAAAGGTTCCGGGAACCAAAAAATCAATAGGCTTCTCGGTAATGATGTCCTCACAGGAGGTAAGGCCGAGGAATAGTATCAATATATAGAGTATTTTTTTCATGGTGTGCTATTTAAAAAGTCAAACTTAAACCTAGTGTGTATGATCTAACTGCAGGATCTTGGGCTTGATCATATCCTCTTCTTGCATTTTCGTCCCCTCTATTAATTTCGGGGTCATACCCACTATAATTGTCGAAAAGCAAAAGGTTAGTTCCTCTTACATATACCTTGGCACTTTGAAAAATGGGCAGTTTATCCGAAGGGATATTGTAACCCAAGCTTAAGTTTCGCAACCTTAGAAAAGACCCGTCTTCAATGATTCCCGTTTCAGGTACCAATTCGGTTCTAAAGACGCCTCTTACGGAAGGCACCGAGGTTTCTGTGTTGGTCGGGGTCCACCGGTCGGAGAACCTGGCACTCACATTGTTGTCGAAAGCTGTGTTCAACCACGCATCCGTTTCATTGAATATGTCGTTGCCCAATACAAAAGACCAATACATTGAAAACTCAAAGTTTTTATAGGTAATGGTATTGTCCATTCCCCCAAATAGATCGGGGTGAGGGCTTCCGATTACGGTTTGGTCGTTGTTGTCAATTATCCCATCGGGAACTCCTTCGGGTCCGCTGATATCCCTAAATCTTTTTCCGCCCGGGAAAACTCCCCGACCTTCAAGACCCGCGGCATTAATTTCTTCCTGTGAATTCCAAATGCCATCACGGATATAACCATAAAATGCACCCAGGGGCTCGCCTTCTTTGATTACGGCTGAAGGAATGTTTACGACCCCACCTATCCTGTTTATCAACAGCTCCCCGTCTTCGTCAGGGATGGAAACGACCTGGTTTTTGTTTGTCGAAATATTAAAGCTGGTATCCCATCTAAAGTCTCCCTTGTCAATATTTATGGAGTTGATAAAAAGCTCAAGCCCGGAGTTTTCAATGGTTCCGAAGTTTGTGGGGATAATTGCCGTAGGCACACCGGCTATCCATAGGATTTCCTGGTCGGTAAATAGGTCCTTGGTTTTTTTATGATAGTAATCGAGGGTTACTTGCAGGCGGTCGTTAAAAAAGGAAGTATCCAAACCTAGATCCAACTGGTCCGTAGTTTCGAATTTTAATTGGTCATTGCCCAATCGGTTAAGGCCAATACCATTTGTAATATCCCCACTATTCCCAAAAAGATAGGTAAAGCCGGCACCTAGACGAGCTAGGGAAGTTCCGCCGGAAGCAGGGTTGCCAAGTCTACCGTAACTTGCCCTTAACTTTAAATTATCGAAAAGCGATAAATTTTCAATAAATTTTTCCCTACCGGCGTTCCATGCCACGGCCACGGAAGGAAAGGTCCCCCATTTGCTGTCCTTGGCAAAGTTAGACGAGCCATCCACCCTTCCGTTTAGTGTAAGGCGGTATTTACCTTTGTACGAATAGTTTAAGCGAAATAAGAAAGATTCAACTCCAAATTCATTTGCGAATGAACCAGCACCTGTTCTCTCAGAGCCCGAATCAATATTATTATATGTGAAGTAATCCGTAGTAAAACCTCTAGTTTGTACAGTGCTTCCGGAATTAAATATTCTTTGTCTGGTGTAACCTAAAAGCCCATCAAGACTATGATTACCAATATCTTTATTATATGTTAGAGTTTGTTCTAGAAGAACGCTTAGGTACTCTGAATTGCCAATGGTTGCAGTTCCTCTATCATTGGCTTGGCTAAAAAGTGTGGAAGGTGCATAATCCTCATTTTTTGTTAATGCAAGATCAGTACCATAATTAATTTTATAACGCAAGTTTTCAATTGGTTCCAGTTCAGCGAATACTGTGCCTAAAATTCTTGTTCTGGTGTCTAGATTGACATTCTTGGCGGCGGCACCAACGGGGTTCTCGGCCGAAAGTTCGGCACTTGCCGTCTGTATGGTATACTCTCCGTTTTCATCCTTGACCGGCAAGGTCGGGAACCACCCGGCTATATTTATTATATTGCTGCTTCTGGGAACGGCTGTGCTTCTGGAAATGGTTACCGAGTTTCCTACTTTCAATATTTCATTGATTTTATAATCGCCATTTGCACGGAATTGATACCTTTTTAAGTTTCCGCCGGTAAAAACTCCCTCTTGATTGAAATAGTTGCCCGAAACAAAATACTGAGCCTTCTCATTGCCGCCGGATGCGGAAAGGGTATGGCTGGTCATTGGGGCTCCGTTTCTATAAATTTCTTCTTGCCAGTTAGTGCCCTCCCCATAAGAAAGAGGATTTGGGTAGGCTTCAGTTCCCTGTACTTCATTTTGCCAATCGGCAAATTGAGAAGCGTTTAGGACATCGATAAACCTTGTAGGCGATTGAAAAGTAGTATAGCCATCATAAGTAAATTTAGACTGCCCTGCTTTTCCTCTTTTCGTTGTAATGAGAACAACTCCTGCCGAGCCTCTCGACCCATACAGGGCTGTTGCAGACGCGTCCTTTAGAACCTCGACCGATTCTATGTCTTGCACATTAATATCTGCAGAATTTCCGGCTCCAATTAGACCATCAATTACAAAAAGCGGGGAGCTGTTACCCGTAATAGAGTTAGTTCCCCTAATTCTGATTGATGCTGCTGCGCCCGGTTGTGACGAGGTTGGGGTAATTTGGACTCCGGAAACTTTGCCCCTAAGGGCGTCATCAAGTCTTGCAGAAGGGGTAGAGTTAATTTCATCGGTTTTTATGGATGCAACAGATCCTGTAAGGTCTGACTTTTTTACCGTTCCATAAGCCACAACCACTACCTCTTCCAATCCTGCAGCGTTTTCTTCCAAGGATATGTTAAAGGCGGAAGACCCATTAACCGGTATTTCCTTTGTTGCAAAACCTATATAGGAGACAATAATAGTGCCTTGGTCATCGCTTATATTAAGTGTAAAATTTCCATCAAAATCAGTTTGGGTTCCATTTGTGGTGCCTTTTTCTATGATGTTGGCACCCGGTAGTGGGGTGCCATCCGCATCTACCACTGTTCCAGATATGGAAAATTGCAGTGTCTTTCTTGTGATGTTTTCCCCTTCGGTTTCCTGAGGTTTTCGTTGTACAACAATTGTCTCGGAGTCGGTGAACTCAAAACCGAGGTTTAGTGGAGACAGACAATTATGTAGTAAATCTTTCGTTTTAATCTCTCCAGGAGCCAAGGTTACATTGGGGGCGTTTTTAAAATATTCGTTACTAAAAATGAATTTATACCCCGTTTGCTTATGGATTAGGCGAAACACCTGTTTTACGCTTACAGATTTCTCGGTAGCAATGGAAATTTTAGCGTCTTGGGACAAGGCATCCTTGGTACCCATGGCAAAGGAGAAGACACAGAATAAAATGAGATATAGCTTCACAAGTAGTCTAAAAAGGACCCCTATCCTAATTATAGGAGCTCTAGTGTTAAAATAAGTTTGCATAAATTAGTTGAGTGATTGGTTAAAAATTGTTTTAATCGTTCATTTTACGGGAAAAGGCCTTAGCTGTGGAAGGTGCAGGTCTTTTCCTTTTTTTTATTTGATAACTATGGTTTCTTCATCGGTTGTAAATTTTAGTTGATTATTACTGGTGCTTTCAATCAATTTAAGTAGGTCATAAATAGATTCGGACCTTTCAACAATTCCGGTAAAAGTGTGGTTCTTTTTGGCAGCTTCCTCAAAAACAATATCAACGTTATACCATCGAGACAATGATTCCATGATGCTCTCCAATGGTTCATCATTAAAGGAAAACAGACCACGCATCCAAGCGATTTCCTGTTGTGCATCAACATCCTTTATATTTATAGCCATTGATTCCCGGGTTATTTCAGATTGCTGATTTGGAGATAATTTTTTGGAGATACCGTCTTTGGATATTTCTACACTTCCTTCCAGCAGGGTGGTCCTGATCGTATCATCATCACTGTATGCCTTTACATTAAACTCCGTTCCCAACACCTGTATTTTTTGAAATCTATTGACCACATTAAAAGAGGATCCGTAGTTGACCTCACTAGAAGTTACCTTAAAAAACGCTTCACCATACAAAAGTTCAACTTCTCTCTTGGCTCCCTTAATGAACTTAGTAGGATATTTAATTTTTGATTCGGAATTCAGCCATACTTCCGTTCCATCTGCCAACACCAAGTAAAATTGACCCCCTCGCGGCACACTTAATTGATTGACCTGTATATTTTGAGCTTTGTTATCTTCCTTTTTATAGGTTATTTTGTCTCCACTACTGCTCACTTGACTGTCCTCATAGGTGCTGCCTTTTTCAAGAATAACCTGATTTCCGTTACCTAAGGTGAGTATTGCTTTATCTGCTCCAGGAATTATCGCCGGTTCATTTTTAACAGATGTAACCTCTAAATCTATCGGTTGATTCTGGGTTTTGAAGTGGAAAGCAAAAAAAAGTATAAACCCTATAGATGCAGCAACACTTGTTGACCAAACAAGTCTTCTTGCCTTAGCTTGTTTTCGTCTTTTTATATCGGCCTTGACCTTTTTCTTTGCTGCATTCAAATCGTAGTAGTCCATAGAAAATTGGGCAAAATAATCAGCGCGAACAAGAGCATTAAATTGCTTCTGGTTTTTACCGGTCCTTAACCAGTCGTCCAGAACTTCCAGTTCATGAATGTTTGCCTCATGATTAAGAAATTTGACAATTATTTTTTCGGTTTTCAAGACTGATTGTTATGTTTATATATAATTAGTACGCACAATATTTGCGAACCCCTTTGTTTTTTTTATAATTTTTTGGCAAATATTTAAAATCATGAAAATCTTGGACCAAGACGGACTTTTGGCGGAGAGGCTGAAAATCGGAGATGAACGAGCCTACGATCTACTAATGGAGAGGTACTATATTTTGCTATGCGGTTATGCGTATACTTTCACTAAGTGCCATGACAGTGCGGAAGATATCGTCCAAGGTGTAATGGTTGATCTGTGGTCTAAAAGGAAAAAAATTAAGCCGGAACTCTCACTAAAGAACTACTTGTACAAATGTGTTTACAATGCCTTTATTTCACATTATAGAAAGAAGAAGCCCGTAATTTATTTAGAAAAAAAGCACTTTGAAGCCGTTGACTTAATTATTGAAAACGATTATGAAGAAATGCAGCGGTTGATGCAAATAGTAAACACGGAAATAGAAAAACTGCCAAAAAAGTGCAAAGAAATATTTCTTTTGAATAAAAGAGATGGTTTAACCCACTCTGAAATCTCAGAACACTTAAATCTTTCGGTTAAAACGGTAGAGGGGCACATTACGAAGGCATTTAAAATATTAAGGGCCAAATTTGAAGAGAAGGTAGGACCTGTACTATTTTTGTTAACAAGACAATCAAATTTCAACTTTGATTAAGTAAGGTATTCTAACTCTTTCTCAATGTCCTTATGAAATTTGTTAATGCATTATCATTTATAACAAATACCCAATGACCATTAAAATTTTAGTAGTAGGTTGTGGTAATATGGGAACCTCACATGCCAGGGCCTATCATCAATTAAATGGGTTTGAAATTGTTGGGTTGGTAAGTCGTTCTCCAGAAAGTAGGGAAAGACTATCTGAAGAATTAGGGGGTTACCCCACTTTTAGTTCCTATCAAGAAGCCTTACGTACCACCCGGCCAGATGCAGTATCCATAAATACTTATCCTGATACACATTCTACTTATATACAAATGGCACTCAACGCCAACGCCCATGTCTTTGTTGAAAAGCCTTTGGCGTTAACGGTAGAAGATGCCCAGTCACTGGTTACACTTGCGGCTGAAAGGGGAAAAAAGATGGTGGTTGGCTATATTCTAAGAGTTCATCCAGCTTGGGAAAAATTCGTAGAAATTGCCCGTAACCTTGGGAAACCTTTGGTCATGCGAATGAATCTTAACCAACAAAGTTCAGGTGGCCATTGGCACACACATAAACAATTGATGAAATCTATGTCTCCCATTGTAGATTGTGGGGTACACTATGTGGATATGATGTGTTTGATGACCCAATCCGTTCCGGTCAGTGTAAGCGCCATTGGGGCCCGTCTTACGGAAGAAATAGACAAGAGCATGTACAACTACGGACAGTTGCAGGTTCGTTTTAAAGATGGTTCCGTTGGTTGGTATGAAGCAGGATGGGGTCCTATGATGAGTGAAACGGCCTTCTTTGTAAAGGATGTAATTGGGCCCAAAGGTTGTGTTTCCATTATTGATGAAGCCAAAGGCGATTCTGACGATGTGGACAGCCATTCTAAAACTGGCTCCCTAAAATTACACTACAGCGCTACAGATAGGGAGGGAAATTTTACGGAACCCGATAAACTATTGGATACTTCTGATGAACCTGACCATGATGCCCTATGCCTTCTGGAACAGGAGTATTTTCTAAAAGCGATAACCGAGGATATTGATTTAAGCGACCACCTAAGGGATGCCATCAATAGCTTGCGCATTGTATTGGCAGCAGACAAATCCTTTAGGACGGGACAAACCGTTATTCTTTAAATAAAGGTATTTGGGTAAGGTCGATTAAATCCGGGTCCTTTTCCTTTAAGATCCGTTTAGTTCTCAAATACCTGTTTCGGTTCCATTCATCAAAATTATAGGCCTCGGGATCCATACTACTAATTCGAACCATATTGGAGGCATGAATAAATTCATTATTACCGATCCACATACCCACATGCACCACTTTTTCAGCAGTGGAGTCGGTAGCTTTTCGTCCAAAAAACAATAAATCTCCCTTTTCCAAATCTTCAAAATTCTGAATGGAATCAATAGATTTACCCGTATGTACTTGCTGTGAGGCATCCCTTGGAATTACCATACCGTTTAAAAAATAAATGGTTTTGGTAAAACCGCTACAATCCATTCCCTTTGTTGAAGTTCCTCCCCATAGGTAGGGAACACCCATTAATTCCTTTGAAGTGCTAACCAAATCTTCAACTGTTGGATTCATTTGATCGATCCATTGGTTATAGTCTTCCGCCTCGGACTTTACTACAAAAGCCTTTCTTCCATCGGGATAGGACACTTCAAAAAATTCATCGGTAGCGGACGCCACCTCGAGCACATTTCCTGCCACCAAATCAGAAATAATACCGTCTTTGGCCTCATTGGCATAGGAATGACCGTAGGTTTTGGTATAAATTATTTTAGATGATGCTTGCCAGGCCTTCATATCATCTGAAGTCATTAATTGAATTCCACCGTCATCTACCCAGGATAAATATTTATCAGGAGTCTGAATATAGAACCATCCCCCCTCTTTTTTAAGTACCTTTACCGGAGTTCCCAAGGTAGCCTGTGTGGCAAGTTCTGCAGAATGTTTAGGGTTACTCCGTAAATTGGCAACAGATATGTTAACCACCGCCTGTACGGTATCTCCCAAGGTTTCAGCGGGCAACAATCGTAGCTCGTCGGTAAAATCAAAATCGGATTCCTTAAGTTCTTCCCTTAAGGCATTTAAGGCCTCGGCACTGTTGCTTTCACCGGTAATCAAGTATTTTTTACGGTCTGTATAAACATGAACGTCAAAAAGAACCGTTCGTTTATCGGGCGCAAATTCTTTTCGCACCTCCTTTATTTTATTTAGGAAAATCTGCTCTTGAGAAGTGATGCCCTCGCAAGCTATTATAGCTATAAAACCAATACACATCAACATTTTCAATAATACCCTACCACTTTTTGCTATATCCATCATTCCTTTTCCGAAATCAAATTAATTAACTTTGGTCTCCATGGAGAAATTCAAAGTTATAGAACTTTTTGCTGGTGTGGGCGGTTTCCGGCTAGGACTTGAAAAAAACGGGAAGTTTGAGGTTGTTTGGAGCAATCAATGGGAACCCAGCACCAAAACCCAACATGCCTCTATGGTATATGAAGCGCGTTTTGGTAAACAAAATCATTCCAACCAAGATATTGCTGAAGTGCCCATCGACGACATTCCCGAGGCCGATTTATTGGTAGGCGGATTTCCCTGCCAAGATTATTCCGTGGCCACTACCCTACAGAATTCAAAAGGTCTTATTGGTAAAAAAGGGGTACTGTGGTGGAGCATCCATCGTATTTTAAGTGAACAACAAAAACCGGTACCCTATTTGTTTTTGGAAAATGTAGACCGACTTTTAAAATCTCCTTCTTCCCAAAGGGGACGGGATTTTGCCATCATGCTCAAAAGTTTGGATGACTTGGGCTATGCCGTGGAATGGCGGGTAATAAATGCAGCAGAATATGGGATGCCACAGCGCCGAAGGCGCATTTTTTTTCTAGGTTATCACAAATCTACCGAAGTCTATCAAGCAATAAATACTTGCGATAAAAAGGAATGGATAGAAAGCCATGGTACCATAGCAAAAGCTTTCCCTCTGAAAAACTCGACGAAGAGGCCTACTGAAGTGCCCATTGAAGATGATTTGGTGAACCTATCAGATAATTTCAATAAAGGAAAAAAGCTATCACCATTTCAAAATACCGGAGTCTTTATCAACGGAAAGGCCTATACCATGAAAACCGAGGCAGATTATCATGGCAATTATATGAGCTTAGGGAAGATACTTCAAAATGGAGATGTACCGGCGGAATTTTATATACCAGAGGAAGACTATCCCAAATGGGAATACCTCAAAGGTGCCAAAAAGGAAATAAGAACTGCTAAAAACGGATATACCTATAATTATAGTGAAGGGGGAATGATATTCCCAGATGCTCTGGATAATGCCTCAAGAACCATTATTACCGGCGAGGGCGGTAAATCTCCTTCCAGGTTCAAGCATGTAGTACAGACCAAAAAAGGTCTCAGGCGATTGACCCCTATAGAATTGGAAAGATTAAATATGTTTCCTGATAATCACACCAAGCTAGAAGGAATTACCGATACCAAAAGAGCTTTTTTTATGGGTAATGCCCTAGTAGTTGGTGTTGTTGAAAAAATTGCCCAAATACTCTATCAAAAAATTAAAATGTAAGTTTTGAACCTAAAAAGTAATTTTAAGAAAGATTTGGAAAAGGAACAAAGGTTACAAATCTTACTTGATTGCTATTATAAGACACATTTACATAATTATACGTTCCATAGAGAGAGTGATTTAAAAAAACAGCTAAAGGGTATTGATTTGGTGTTGACCCAAAGAAAAACCAATATTTCCTATAATGTTGATGAAAAGGCGCAACTGGACTATATTAATGATGACCTACCCACGTTCGCCTTTGAGATAAGCTACTTTAAAAGTGATAAAATAAGAATGGGTTGGTTATTTGATACAAAAAAAGAAACCCATTTTTATTCTTTGGTTACTGCCATTTATGAAGACGAACCCAACAAATTCACTTCCTGTAAAATAACATTTGTTAATCGAAAAAAACTACTTCAATTTTTATCTGAAAAAGGAATTGAAGAGAATACCTTTCATCATTCAGATTTAGTACACGGTAAAAAAAATATACCTCAACTTCATCATAGAAAACAAGGATATCTCTATCTTTCTTCTAATAACAAGGTTGAAAAGCCTTTGAATCTTATTTTAAAACTTGATTTCCTAATAGAAATGGGTATCGCTAAGAGATTGACCTAAAAGTTTCACCGACTAGTTGGTCGGAGAAACAATGTATCAATTAAGTTCACATTGATACTCGTGCATTTCATCTAATGAAAGTCTCCAATCCCCTATGTTGACGGATATACAGCAGAAAAAGAATACTCCAAAAACCGACCCTCTAGTCGGTTATTTAAAAATAGAACTACCTCTTTTTTATCTTCCGAAGAATCTTAAACTACTGTTAATCAGCTCCTCGTTTTTGCTTATTTGCCCAGAAATATTATTTTATGAGGTATGGTAAAAGTAGAAAAGTCAGAAAATCAGGAATTTTTAGAGAAGTCAATCAATCATTTGGAGGCCACAGGTTTTGAGAATATCAAAGCCGATATGGACGGGTATGATACCCCTAAATCCTACGTGAGAAAAGGCAGGGGCGCAGAAACTACCATTACCCCAGATATAGTAGCGGTTAAAAATGGCCGTAAGTACTATTTTGAAATCAGCCTTAAATCTGAAAAACCACGGTTATTGAAGACCAAGTGGTTGTTTTTGGATACCCTAAGCAGGATGAATTCCAATCGTTTCCGTATAATCACCACTCGTGGTCATTATAAGTTTACGGATAATATGCTTCAGGATATCAACCTTAGCAATAAGGAACCTATTAAAATTTAAATAGGAATTTCTCTAATTTTCTTTCCTACAACAGGCTGCATTTGCGGCCTTTACTTGTTTAGTAGCATTGCTATATGAGGAATTCCATCTTCCAGATACCCTTCTCCCACTTGATGAAATCCAAAATCATGATAAAACCGCTCTAAATAAAGCTGTGCGGATATTCTAATGGTAGTTTCTAAAAAATGACTCTCAATAGCCAGAATGGAAGCCTGTACGATATCTTTTCCGTAACCATATTTACGTTCCGACTTTTTAACCGCAACTCTTCCAATGGAGGCTTCCTTAAAATAGTCGCCTCCTTTAAAAACTCTGGTATAAGCAATTATTTCACCTTGTTTTTTACCTATTACATGTACCGCTTTTGCATCTTTGCCGTCAATATCTTGGTAAACACAATCCTGCTCAACCACAAAAATTTCACTTCGTAGTTTAAAAATATCGTGTATTTCTTCAACCGATAATTCATCAAAAGGTTTCGCCTCTATTACCATTTAATCTTGAACAATTATATGTTTGCTATCAGGTTTGCCATATTCCGGCTGTATGGTTACATGGTTAATGCCGTACTTATGAAAAACCTCCTCTTCTATTTCCTCTAAGATAGATTCGAATTGAGATAAACTAATGTCTTCATTAAAATCTAAATGTGCTTCTAAATGCACCTCGTTCTCATTCAATTGCCAAATATGCACATGATGCACATTTTTTATGCTGTCCATTTTTCCTATGCTATCCACAATATCCTGTACCTGAATGGTGTTTGGTGTAAATAGCATTAAAACCCGCGTAGATTCCTTTAACAAATCCCATCCTACATAAATAAGATACATTGCTATACCTAGAGTAAGCAAAGGGTCTATCCAATAGATTTTGTAGAACTTCATAAGTAAACCACCTATCAAAACAGCCACGGATGCCAACATATCCGTAAGTAAATGTAGGTAAGCAGATTTCATGTTCATATTGCTTGCAGCATCCTTTTTAAGAAGGAATACGCTAAACCCATTGGCTAGTATACCCAAAAATGCCAACCAAATAACCAGGTTGGATTCTATTTGCTGTGGATCCAGAAAACGCTCTACCGCTTCAATTATCAAAATGACAGAAACAATCAGCAAGGTGGCGGCATTTACAAAAGCAGCTATAATTTCCGCCCTTTTATATCCAAAGGTTTTATTGGCTGATGCCTTTCTTTTAGATAATAAATTGGCGATGTAGCTGACGATAAGGGAGAGAACATCACTAAAATTGTGTAAGGCATCCGATAACAGTGAAAGACTCCCGGAAATTAGACCTCCAATTACTTGAAAAACCGTAATTAGTGTATTTAGAAAAATGGAAATGAGTAAATTTTTTCCACTTAACTCCGTATGACTATGTACATGGTTATGATGTGAATGCCCCATAAACAAAGATAACCTGTTGTGTTAGAGACTACGGTTAAATAAACCCCAAAACTAGGGCATCAAATTTTAGTAAAATTATTTGCGGAAATGGTCAACTATACACAAGGTATCTTTTCAATTCTACGTTCGTGTCTCCCGCCCGCAAATTCTGTATTTAGAAAAGTCTTTACCATATCCAATGCTTGCGGAAGGGAAATGTATCTAGCTGGTAGGCTTAGAATATTGGCGTCATTATGTTCCCTACCCAATTCAACAATTTCTTTGTTCCAACAAAGGGCACACCTTACTTTTTGATGTTTATTGGCGGTCATAGAAGCACCATTGCCACTACCACACACGATAATACCAAAATCCACTTTTCCGTTTTCAACATCATCTGCCACAGGATGGACAAAATCTGGGTAATCAACACTATCCGTACCATCCGTACCATAGTTTTGAACATCAATGTCCATAGCCTTTAACATTCCTACTATGGCCAGTTTATACTCCGTTCCTGCGTGGTCATTACCAATGGAAATTTTCATCTTTTCTAAGGTGTTATGTTATAAGATAAAAGGTTTTTAGTATTTCTAATAAAACCTCTACAAATGTACAAAATAGAACAGCTTCACAACACAATAGCTACAGTTCACAACAATAGTTTGAATCCTTGAAACCCTCATTGTTTATTTGTACTATCCACAAGGTTTATTAATTGTTAATAACCTACCAAAAAATTCTGGATCTTAAATTTTGTTTTCTCGTCCTAATATCCCCTTATAAACTCTGGCGAAAGACAACAAATTATTTTATTTCAATTTTACATTCAACTTTCAAACAATAAACACACTTAATTAACACTAATTTTACCTTGAGTTTTCAAAAAATTCATGTTTAAAGTTGTTATCAACCTCTTTTCATAAGAAATTTAATTAGCTGATTTACTGTATTCTTAATCGTTTAAAGATTGTCAATAACTTCTTGAATCTGTTTACAGCAAGTTTCCCACCATTTTTTTTTAACCATTATTAACAACCCATCATAACCATCATTTTATTTTAAATTTTAAAAAAGAAAAAGAATGATAT
>NZ_JACSOH010000013.1 GCF_014349235.1 Cytophaga sp. FL35
CTAGGCAAGCGTCCGCACAATAATTGCAATGGTTGATACAACTTCCCAATGCATGTATCAATTTTTCATTTCTCATACTACTTTATTTAAGTTAAAAATCCGTTAGAATGTATAAAATTGAACTTGGCCTGTATGTTCTCAAAAACATTATTTTTGAACCAATAGCACAATCGTCCACATAAAGGAAATGTCATATTAGAATTACAGTGTTGTAAAAATTGATGGCCAAAAGAGTGGTGTAATTTAATAAGAGGATTGCTAAGACAACTTATACAGCCTATTAATTATCTGGTACGATTTCTATATCTGTAATTTCAAAAAAAAGCGCATATATTGAGCATCCCCATCTTCCGGCAGACTTTTTCGAAATGGGTTCCCGTCTATACCCATTTGATTGCAAATACAATCTGCGACTCCGAATATTTTGATCGTCTAATAAGCAAAAAGTTGTATAAAGTTAAGCATTTATTCGCCCGGTATTCTCCAGTAGTATACTGTCCAGTTGACGGGAGGAAATCACCAGCTTGAAAGAAGGCGATAAGGATGAACGATATTAGGAACAAGCTTATTATCCTTTTAGATAGGGAATCAAAATATGCCAGTTACAAGTTTACCTAATATCCAAAAAGAATATAATGGTACAGTGGTACATTTAATGAGCAGTAAAGTGAATTGCTGGGACAATGCCGTAGCAGAATCTTTCTTCAAAAGCTTGAAGGTTGAATGGGTGTAAAATCGAAACTATAGCTTTAGGTCCCAAGCGAAATTATCGAAATTTAGGTGGATGGAGACTTGGTACAACTGAAAAAAGGATATACTCTCATTGCATTATAAAACCATAGAGAAATTTGAAAACGAGAAGTATAACCGAAAATTAACCGCATGACTTTTATCTAAATGTCTACCTTTTTGGTGAAAGTCCACTACAGGATGTTGTACCTATGTTGTACCCAACAAAAAGACCCAAGAGTAAATCTCGGGTCTTTCTTTAAATACTAGTAGCGAGAGAGGGACTTGAACCCTCGGCCTCCGGGTTATGAATCCGACGCTCTAACCAGCTGAGCTACCTCGCCATAACTAATAAAATAAAGCTTAAAAAACTCACTATTCCTGAGAAACAAATAGAATTTTATCGCTCTATCATTTTCTAAAACGGCTGCAAATATAATGGTAATATTCGGGTTCTTCAACATTCAATGCATAAAAAATATTCTTAGAGTTTTATTTTTTTATCATAAGGAAATATATATATTGCCCATACTTAAAAATAAAGAATGGAGGATAAGTTAAAATTTGAACTTGAATTTGTAATACAGGCTTCCCCACAATTACTGTATCAATATATATCAACGCCCTCAGGTTTGTCTGAGTGGTTCGCGGACAATGTAAATTCTAGAGGAGAGATTTTCAATTTTATTTGGGATGGTGCCGAAGAAGAAGCCAAATTACTTAAACGTAAAAGTGAGGAATTTGTAAAGTTTACCTGGGTAGACAACGAAGATGATTCCTTTTTTGAAATGAAAATAATAGTGGACGAGATTACCAAAGATGTTTCACTTTTTATTACAGATTTTGCAGAAGAAGATGAGGTAGAGGAAGCTAAAATGTTGTGGAGAAATCAAGTAGGTGACCTTAAACAGGTATTAGGGTCTAAGTAGGCTCCTTTACTACATTAACCTTATATTTGGGCCTTAAATTTTTTTAAGGCTTTTTTTATGGTCAATTTTAACGGAAGATTACTGCAGGGAGAACTTTTTTTGAATCATGAAAACAGAGGCCTTCGCTATGGAGATTCCCTTTTTGAAAGTTTTAGGTGCATAAACGGTAAACTTATTTTTTGGGAAGACCACTATCTAAGACTCATGGCTTCCATGCGAATTCTACGTATGGAAATTCCTATGGATTTTACCATGGAGTTTTTGGAAGAAAAGGTTCTTGAAACCATCAAGGGGAAGGATTTAAAGAACGTGCCTGCCCGTGTGCGGTTTACGGTCTACAGAAATAACGGTGGACTCTACCTTCCAACAACCAATGATATTTCATACATCATAGAAGCAAAGGCTTGGAATCAACCCTTTTTTGTATTAAATGAGGAAGCCTATGAGGTGGAATTGTACAAAGACTTTTATGTGAATCCAGATATGCTTTCCAATTTAAAAACCAATAACAAGGTTCTTCATGTGGTTGGAAGCATTTATGCAGAGGAGAACGGATATGACAACTGTCTATTGGTCAATAATCAAAAGCAGGTAGTAGAAGCTTTAAATGGTAATCTATTCGTTGTAAAAGGGAATGAAATAAAGACACCACCTCTAGAAAACGGATGCTTAAACGGAATTTTGAGAAAAAAGTTGATAGAAATATTGAAAAAGGATGTCGATATCAACTTGGTAGAAGAGGCCGTGTCACCTTTTGAACTGCAAAAGGCAGATGAATTGTGGATTACCAATAGTATAATAGGGATTCAACCGGTGACCAAATACAGAAAAAAAACCTATGAAAATAAAGTGGCGAAAAGCCTTTTAGGAAAATTAAATGCCTTGGCCCGTCTAAGTTAGGATATTAATTTAGACTTGGGTTTTCCGGGGAGTTGGACCACAGCAGATAATTTCCTCCCAGCTCTAGCATTTTTTCTTTCCAAAAAGCATCCGCAGCCTTATTGATAATATCGCTTTCATAGTCGTTCTGGACCACAATCCATGATTTGGAAGTGAGCTCTCTATCTAATTGAAGAGAAGACCAACCAGAATATCCTAGAAAAAACCGAATGTCATTTTCTGAAATGACCTGTTTGTTGATCAAATCGATGATTTTTTCAAAATCACCTCCCCAATAGATTCCATCGGAAATTTCAATACTATTTTCAATTAAATGGGGCACCCTATGTATAAAATAGAGGTTGTCTTGCTCTACGGGACCGCCATTATAGACTTGAAAAGGAATGGAAATCTCATTTATCAAATCATTGATAAAATACTCCAAAGGTTTGTTTAGAATGAAGCCAACGGAGCCTTCTTCATTATGTTCAGCCAATAAAACAACAGACCGGTTAAAGGAGACATCACCTGTAAGGGCCGGTTCTGCAATAAGTAGCTTGCCTTTATGTGGTTTAAATTCGGTCATAAGCTGGCATTCTAGGTCATATATTATCTAAAATAAGATATTTCTTATAAAAATCCACATATGGGCATAAAAAAAGCGCTTCAATCGAAGCGCTTTTATATTATAACTTGTAAGACTAATTAGTTTACAGAGTTTGCCAAGTCAGATCCAGCTTTGAACT
Source organism: Cytophaga sp. FL35 (assembly GCF_014349235.1). Classification (GTDB taxonomy): domain Bacteria; phylum Bacteroidota; class Bacteroidia; order Flavobacteriales; family Flavobacteriaceae; genus Euzebyella. The sequence goes on from NZ_JACSOH010000013.1 coordinate 3,284, forward strand.
TAACAACATTCTTAGCCGCGATTTTAATAGTTTTACCTGTAGATGGGTTTCTACCTTCTCTAGCGTTTCTTTTAGAAACTGACCAAGAACCGAATCCTACCAATGATACACGATCACCTTTTTTAAGAGAACCCTCAACGTTACCCAAGAAAGATTCCAATGCTTTTTTAGCTGCCGCTTTTGTGATGCCGGCATCTGCTGCCATAGCATCAATCAATTCTGTTTTGTTCATAATGTAATTAAATTAATTGTTGTTATAATAATTTAAATCGTCTAACAAATTTATACGGATTTGCCTGCAACGCAAGTAAAATGGGGGTAAATCGGGGTTTTTGTTGATAACTCAGGGGGTTTGTTAATAAAGTAGGGCTTTTTTTACCTTCTCTCGCAGGCCAATAACCACGGGGCTTTACAACATTCGTGCATTTTTCTCCAATTGAAGGCCGTTTAGGATGTCTTTGGTACTCATTCTTCTTTTGCCAGGTAATTGCATCTCCAATATATTAAGAAAACCATCTTTTACAGCCACCTTTATTTCCTTTTTTGAGCTCACAATAGTCCCCACATCTAGTTGATGATCTTCTTTTTCACGTTCGGAAACATAGATTTTTACAATTAAATCTTCCGCTCCATTCGTCATTTTTGTCCAAGCAGCAGGGTAGGGGCTCAAACCCCTAATATGGTTATGAATATCTTCAAGGGAATTGTTCCAATCAATTTTACAAGTGTCCTTATGAATTTTAAATGCCTCTTTAAACTTTGTTTTTTGCGGTTGTTGAGTGGTGATAATGGGGCCCTTTTCTATTTCTTTTACTGTCTTAAGTACAAGGTCGGCTCCAAGGTTCATCAATTTGTCATGTAAAACACCGGCGTTGTCATTGGGTTCGATGGCGGTCTTTTCTTGAAGGATTATTTCACCGGTGTCTATCTTTTCATCAATAAAGAATGTAGTTACGCCTGTTTCCGTTTCCCCATTCATTATAGCCCAGTTTATAGGAGCTGCACCTCTATAGTCCGGCAATAGGGATGCATGTAGGTTGAAAGTGCCAAACTCAGGCATGGACCATACAGCTTTTGGTAGCATTCTAAAGGCTACCACTATTTGTAGGTTTGCATTGAGACTTTTTAACTCGGTTAAAAAATCTTCATTTTTAAGATTGGTTGGTTGCAGCACTTGTAACCCAGCTTCCAACGCATATTTTTTAACATCGCTCATCTGTACTTTTCTGCCTCTGCCTGCTGGTCTGTCCGGTGCTGTTATAACACCCACAACATTATACTTGGCTTTAACCAAAGTTTTGAGTGTGGTTGCAGCAAATTCTGGAGTGCCCATAAAAACTATTCGTACGTCTTTCATACTCTTAATTTTGGCTACGCTTACCGTAGCTCATATTCATTTTTTGTGTTGATTTTTATTTTTTCCTGCTCGAGAAGGCTCCTTAAAGCTTTTAGTAAAATAGGTTCTTCTATGTTTAAGTGTTCACTCAGAATACGTGAACTCTTAGCACCGGCATCTAGCAAGTGTGTAATAGATTCTTGGACCTTTATAATTGAAACGTTGCTCCCATACTTTTCTAGGCAAACATCACATCTTTTACAATCATCCGATAGTCTTTCTCCAAAATAGGTCAGTAATTGTTTACTACGGCATATGCTGGTCGTATGAACGTATTTCATCATTGCTCTTAGCTTTTCAGCTTTTTTATGATTGAGTTCTTTTACCTTATACGCAAAAACATTGATGGTGCGGTCATCTTCCCTTGGTACCAAAAATGTAAGGTCTAAATCATTGTGCTTACTTACGTAAGCAATGATTTCATCCCTTTCCAGTTGCTCTAAAATAGAAAGAATCTGTGCTTCTGGAAGTCCGGTTTTCTGGGCAACTAGATGGGTGTTAATCTTTGTTTCAAAATCAAATATACCTCCGTAAGTCCTAAGAATTGTTTTAACGGCTAATTCAGCTCTCGGATAGACCTCTAAATAATCGAATATTTTCTCTTTGCGCGCTATAAATTGTACGCTAGTAAGTTTCGAAAATGATTCCGATAAGGAAATGACCGAATACTGATCCAATACTTTTAGTGAGTTATAGGCCAAATACGGATTTAGTTTATAAATGGACACAAACTCATTAAAGTTAAATTGAAAACTTTCATTATGTCCTTCCCCAAAGGAAATCTGAAAATAATTATTGAGTTTGTTATACAATTTTTTTAAGAATGAGGTATCTGGTAGTGAACCTAAAAACTGCTTCTTCAATAAACTTTCATCCTCTTCATTTGTAAGTAGAATTGCTTGGGCAGATCGGCCGTTTCTACCGGCCCTACCTGCTTCTTGAAAATAATTTTCAAGACTATCCGGAATTTGATAATGCACTACTAGGCCAACATCTGGTTTATCTACCCCCATACCAAAGGCGTTAGTGGCTACCATAATCAAAACATCATTATTGAGCCATTGTTGAAGTTTGTCCTGTTTATCCTTTTTGGTCAATCCCCCATGAAAAAAAGTGGCGCTTATTTGATTGGAATTCAAATAATGTGCAAGTTTTACCGTCATCTTCCTGGAGCTGGTATACACAATGCCACTGCTCTTGTTGCGACCGCAAAGTTGTTTTAGTTGGTAAAGTTTATCTTCCGTAATTTTTACTTTAAATGCAATGTTCTCCCTTAAAAAGGAATCCTTTACATTTAAAGGCTCTTTTAAGTTTAGATGGGTAATTATGTCTTTGGCAACCTCCCTAGTGGCCGTCGCCGTCAAGGCCATTATAGGTGTTGTTGGAAGAAGGACCCTTAATTGTCCACAATCCAAATAAGCCGGTCTAAAATCATGTCCCCATTGAGATATGCAATGCGCTTCATCAATGGCAATGAGATTCACGTTCATCTGTTGGATGCGCTCTATTACCAAATCTTGTTGCAATCTTTCCGGAGATAGGTAAAGAAACTTATAGCCGCCATAGAGGCAGTTGTCCAATTGTTGTACAAGTTCTTCAAAAGATATTCCCCCTGTTAGGGCAATAGCTTTAATTCCACGGTTTTTTAAATTGGTAACTTGGTCATGTATCAAGGCTACCAAAGGGGAGACAACAATACAAATTCCTTCTTGGGACATGGCAGGAACTTGAAAACAAATAGATTTTCCTCCTCCGGTAGGAAGGAGGGCCAAGACATCCTCACCGTTAAGGGCGGCCTGAATTATCTTTTTCTGGGAGCCTCTAAAACCTGAAAAGCCCCAATACCGTTGTAATGTATCTCTGGGGTCTGTTATCATCAAATCAAGTTAAGGTGGTCTAGGATAAAATCTGTGCGCTTTTCTACAGAATCCTTGGGAATCAAAGTAACATCATATCCAAATTTTATATAAGTACTCTGCAGGCTTTCAAATATCCTTAAGGACTCCTCATAGGTCTCAAACCGTTCATTGTCAACGGCGTAAATTTCTTCCCACGGGGGCATAATTAAAATGTGATCATACCTATAATCATAATTGGGTTGGGCAAAATCCTGATCATAACTTTGATCGAAACAATGCATGTAGGCGTGAACATCTGGTATGCCCCTATCAAAAAAAACTACATTCGTATTTTTTTTGAGTGCATTTTGGTATTGGCCCACGCGCCCATCTAACAAGGCCTTATTAAATTTTTCCGGGTCTTTGACAGAGACTATAGGGTTGGTTATAAATTCATCTTCATTGCCCTCTTTTTTTTCTGCCGATGTCATACTTCGTATCAACTCATGAACGCAGAAATAACCTTTTTTTTCCAAAAGGTCTATGACGGAAGTCTTTCCGGTGCTAGGGCCGCCTGTAATTACTACTTTTAATGGATTCAATAGAAAAGCGTTAGTACCGCAAAAGTAATCAATCCCCAACTATTTTAAAATGCTAGGGGGAAGGACTACCTTTGTAAAAACATTTGTATGGACCAGAATAAATCTGAAGAGTTTTACGCTAGGTTATTAGACCAATTAAAGGAAAGTACCACATGGCCCTCTAATTACCTTTATAAATTCATTGTGCTGAGCGATCCGGAGAAAATTGACCAAATCCAAAAAATTTTTGATAATACGGGAGCTGTTATCGAATCTAAAAAATCTAAAAAGGGGAAGTATACGAGCGTTTCCGTAACTGTGAATCTCAAAAGTCCGGAGGAGGTAATCGCAAAATATAAGGAAGTAGGCCAAGTAGAGGGTGTTATTTCGCTGTAAATAGCTTTTGACCTATAATTTTCTTAATTTGCAGGCGTTATTAGTTTACTTCCACTTATTTTTAAGCAAAATAGTTTTAGTTTGAATCCACCAGTAGAGACCCTAGAATATAATACGGAGCGTTCAAAGCTCATAATACCGGAATACGGTCGTCATTTTCAAAAAATGGTAGACTATGCCGTATCTATAGAAGACGAAGAGGAGCGCAATAGAATTGCACAGGCAATTATTAGCGTTATGGGCAATATCCAACCCCATTTGCGCGATGTGCCCGATTTTCAGCATAAACTTTGGGACCAGCTTTTTATTATGTCCGATTTTAAACTGGATGTAAAATCTCCCTTTCCCATTACCAGTCAGGAAACATTACAAAAACGTCCTGATCCTTTGGAGTATCCTCAAAATCATCCAAAGTACCGGTTTTACGGTAATAATATCAAAAGGATGATCGATGTGGCCGTAAAATGGGAAAAAGGGGATATGAGAGATGGCTTGGAATATACCATTGCCAATCATATGAAAAAATGCTATCTCAACTGGAACAAGGATACAGTGGATGATAAGGCAATTTTTGATCACCTATATGAATTGAGCGATGGACAAATAGACCTTTCTGGGGAGAACCTTACGGATAGCGGGCAATTTTTGAAAAATAAAGTGTCCAAATCCAATCGTAGTTCCAGTAAAAAAAATTCAAGAAACAATAATCGCGGTAAAAAGCGATACTAATATCCAACATCTTACATGGGCACCTTTAAAATTGAAGGCGGCCACCGGTTATCTGGTGAAATTACGCCGCAAGGGGCTAAAAATGAGGCTCTGCAAATACTTTGTGCTGTACTTTTAACAGCAGAAGAAGTTACCATCCATAACATACCCAACATTGTAGACGTTAACAAGCTCATTTCTATATTAGAGGATTTGGGCGTAAAAATCCAGAAGAAAAGCAAAGGTTCCTACACCTTTAAAGCGGATGATGTTAATCTAGATTATTTACAATCCGAACAATTTAAACAAGATGGGCGCGGACTTCGTGGATCCATTATGTTGGTTGGACCGTTATTGGCAAGGTTCGGTAAGGGTTACATTCCCAAACCCGGTGGCGATAAGATCGGTCGCAGAAGATTGGATACCCACTTTGAAGGTTTTATCAATCTAGGGGCCAAATTCAGATACAATAAGGAGGAGTATTTTTACGGGGTAGAGGCCGATAAACTTCAGGGAACCTATATGCTTTTAGACGAGGCATCCGTAACTGGTACAGCCAATATTCTTATGGCAGCTGTTTTGGCAGAAGGAAAGACAACAATTTACAATGCCGCTTGTGAGCCTTACTTACAGCAACTTTGCAAAATGTTGAACCGTATGGGCGCCAAGATTTCAGGAGTTGGTTCAAACTTATTGGAGATTGAAGGAGTAAAAGAACTGGGAGGTACGGATCACACCATGCTTCCGGATATGATTGAAATTGGTAGCTGGATAGGTTTGGCTGCCATGACCCGAAGCGAGTTGACTATCAAAAATGTAAGTTGGGACGACTTAGGACAAATTCCTACCGTATTTAGAAAACTGGGTATTCAACTTGAGCGAAAAGGAGATGATATTTACATTCCTGAACATAAGGACGGGTATGAAATACAGAATTATATAGATGGTTCCATTTTGACCATTGCAGATGCTCCTTGGCCTGGTTTAACTCCAGATTTATTAAGTATCATATTGGTTGTGGCCACTCAGGCAAAAGGGGAAGTGCTAATTCATCAGAAAATGTTTGAAAGCCGTCTTTTCTTTGTGGATAAGTTATTGGATATGGGTGCTAAAATCATCCTTTGTGATCCGCATAGGGCTACCGTCATTGGTCACAATTTCAAATCCACCTTGAAGGCTACAACCATGACATCGCCCGATATTAGGGCAGGGGTTTCATTGCTTATTGCCGCATTATCTGCGAAAGGTACTTCAACCATTCACAATATAGAGCAAATAGATAGAGGGTATGAAGACATAGACACCCGTTTACAGGCCATTGGCGCCAAAATTACCAGGGTTTAAGTTTACCAAGGAAACCACAGAAGGTTCCATATGAATACAAGGGTCCACACCACGGTGCGGACCCAATTTTTTTGTATTAGCCTTTGAATGAGTTTAGGGGTATAATTGTCTTCTGAAATTCTTTTATGTGCGGGAGCAAAAAAACTAAAAGTAAATGCCCATACGAAAAGGATCAACAATAGGTTAACCAAAGAATACCAAGAAAATCCTTTTGTAATTTCAACAAGTATTAAACCTAATTGTCCGAACATTAGGGGAATGACCACTAATGCAATTCGATGCACATAAATGGGATGCCATTGATTCAAATCCGGCTTAGCGTAATTTTTAAAACTTGGATAAATGATAAGTTGCACCATCCATATAAGAACCACCAACCCAAAGTCAAAAAGCAGTTGACAAATCTTTAAGGTCATCACAGTTTAATTTAAAAGGTCAAGTGTTTAATGAATTGGTTCAGCTTGTAGAATAATAGATTTGTTGGAGGACTATGTCTAAAAGGAAACAAGTTTAATTTCCAAACTAAAATAGTAGATTTTGAATTCAAAAGATTTTTTTCGCTAATAGGAACAGCAGTTCAAATTAAGAAAGAAAGTATTAGAATCCAATCATGTACATAGGGCATTAGGTCTGTTTAGGCAATATATTTAGGTGGTTAACAGTTATTAAGTAAGTCTTTGTTTCAAAACAAGACCTAAACCAAACTTAACCGATATGAGCGCTTTCCGTATTTTACTCACGACTGCTTTTCTGACCATGATTTTTACCAGCTGTAGTTCTACCAGTACGCTGACCATGGGGGTTTTAGAACCTGCACGAATTAACGTACCCAATGATGTTGTTAAAGTGGGTCTAATCAACAGGAGTTTACCTTCTGAGAGTAACAAGACCGTTGATAAAATTGATAAAATCCTCTCTCTGGAAGGACTCAACCTTGACAAAGAGGGAGCGGAGGCAGCAGTTTCAGGGTTGTATGATGAACTAACGGCCATTAATAGATTCGAATCCGTTAAGGTTTTAAATGATATTGAGGTTCAAAAGAAAGGATTAGGGGTTTTTCCTGCAGCGTTAAGTTGGCAAGATGTTGAGAAGATTTGCGAAGAAAATGGGGTGGATGCGCTTTTATCCCTGGAAATGTACGATACCGATACTAAGGTGAATTTTGAAACCAAAATGATAAACATTCCCAATAATCTGGGAATAAAGGCGAATGTACCCGGACACAAGGTGACCTTGTTTACTACGATAAAAAACGGATGGCGTGTTTACAATCCCAACCACAAAATTGTCTTGGATGAAATTGTCGAAAATCACCAAGTGGTCAGTCATGGCGAGGGAATCAATCCCATGAAGGCCGTGGAAGCTATAATAGGAAGAAAGGAAGCAGTATTACAGACAAGTACAAATTTAGGTAGCGCGTACGCCTCAGATTTAAGGCCTTTGAGCAGAAGGGTGACCAGGGAGTATTTTGTTAAGGGAACCGATAATTTTAAAATCGCCCAAAGAAGAGCACAAACTGGCGATTGGGATGGTGCAGCAGACTTATGGGAGCGTGAAGTTCAAAATCCTGATATGAAAATAGCTGGGCGGGCTTGTTACAATATGGCCATTATCAACGAAATTAATGGAGACCTGAACAAGGCCATGGAGTGGGCCTCAAGGTCGTATGCTGATTATGAAATTAGCAACGCTCTTAGGTATGTGAATATCTTAAAACATCGAATGTCAGAGCAGCGAATACTCGACAAGCAATTGGCAAGATAAATTTAGCTCACGGCTTCCTTATAGACTTTCAAGCAGCGTTCCCGAGCCTCTTTATGATCGACCATTTTATCGGGATAAGAATCCGAATCATGCTCTGGAACCCACTCTGAAATATATTTTTTATCCTTATCAAATTTATCGACCTGGGTCATAGGATTAAAAATTCTGAAATAAGGGGCAGCATCCACACCGCTACCCGCGGCCCATTGCCAATTACCTACGTTACTGCTCATTTCATAATCCAGTAATTTTTCAGCAAAATAAGCTTCGCCCCAGCGCCAGTCAATAAGCAAATGTTTACATAGAAAACTGGCGACCAACATACGAACGCGATTATGCATGTATCCGGTTTCATTAAGTTCGCGCATTCCGGCATCCACCAATTTAAATCCCGTTTCACCCTTTTTCCATTTTTCAAATTCCTCTTCATTGTTCCTCCAATCTATTCGGTCGTACTTTTTCTTAAAAGCCTCGTTGACCGTTTTCGGATAATGGTAAAGGATTTGCATAAAAAATTCCCTCCAAATAAGTTCGCTCCAAAAAACTTCGTTCTTTTCGGCAATAGCTTTTTTGACCATTTTACGAACGGAAACGGTACCAAAGCGCAAATGAGGACCTAAACGTGAAGTACCTTGGTCTTTGGCAGGAAAGTTTCTTGTTTTCTCGTAATTCTGGATGAGGGTAGGGGTCACCGTAAAATCGGGAACTTTAACGGATGAGGTTTTAAAACCGATATCGCTTAAAGATAAGTTGGGTAGTCGGCTATTTTTAACAAGGTTATCTAAATATTGACTTGTGTAATGAATGTTCAAGTGTTCATCAGCTTTAAAATGCTCCTTCCACTTATTTTTATAAGGAGTGTAAACTATATAGGGGTCACCATCATCTTTTACCACCTCGTCTTTTTCAAAGATAACTTGGTCTTTAAAGGTTTTAAACTCAATATCGCTATCATTCAGTAGCTTCTTGATTTCATCATCCCGTTCACTCGCATAAGGTTCATAATCGTGGTTGGTATACACGCAATCAATTTGGTAGTCAGAAACGAGTTCTTTGAAAATTTGCTTTGGAGTACCATGATACATTGCGATTGAACTTCCGTATGCTTCTTGAAGTTCTTTCCTCATATTCTGAAGCGTTTCATGAATAAACGTTACCCGAGCATCGTCTTCTGGTAATTTGTCCAGTATTTCAGAATCGAAAATAAAAATAGGCATTACTGGATAATCTCCTTTTAATGCCGCCAAAAAGCCTACGTTATCATCTAAGCGTAAATCCCTTCGAAACCAAAAAACTGAAATCTTATCAGACATAAAATTTAATATTTCCTTTCTTTAATTAATATTCAATGTAGATAGGCCACCATCTAAATGTAAAACCTGTCCCGTTATCCAACTGCTATCATCCAGTAAAAGGAATTTAGCCATTTTTGCTATTTCATCTGGGTTGCCTACCTTTTTCAGTGGATGCCGCTCCGCCATTTGCTCTTGTTTTTTCTCGTTGCTCAATAGTTTACTTGCCAATGGGGTATCTACCAATGAAGGAGCGATTACGTTTACCCTTAGTTTTGGAGCATATTCCGCCGCCAATGATTTTGCAAAGCCTTCTATTGCTCCTTTTGCGGCAGCAATACTCGTGTGGTATGGCATACCCGTTCCTACAGCGACGGTACTAAAGAAAACTAGGGAACTGTTCTGGGTAAATAGGGCCATAAGTTCTTTAAGAACTTTTACAAGACCAATAAAATTTAAGTTTAACTCTTCCTCAAATGCGTTGACTCCTAACATTTTAAAAGGTTTTAGATTTATACTACCAGGACAGTAGACAAATCCGTTAATTTCATTTGGTAAGGACGTAGTATCCAAGGTGTCTTTGGTAACGTCAAAAGGAATGTGGGTTACATTTAATGATTCCAGCTTATCAATAGTACGCGAAGCGACATAAACGTTGTGATGTTCCGAAAGTATTTTTGCCAATGAAAATCCAATTCCATGAGAACCTCCTATCAATACAATATTTTTTTTCATGTGTTTATTGATTTAAATCGCTTTCATGTAAAATTCTCGATTACCGTTGGGCATAGTACCAAAAAGCTCAATAAGTTTTTGTTCTCTAAAGGAAAATATTTGTCTCAATTGCTTCTTGACCAATAAAGGATGGGCTAACTGCCCTAAAATGCCCATTGGAAGCTTATAATCAATAATATCCTCCATTTCAACTCCCCCTTCTATCTCTTTTATGAAGTGCTTATGGTGCCATAATGCATAGGGGCCAAAACGTTGTTCATCTACGAAATATTCACCCTCCTTGACATGGGTAATTTCTGTTACCCAACGTGTATTGACCACAGGAAAAGGTGAAACTTTGTACTGAATAATTTGACCCGGGAACATAGGCCTGTCTGCTCCAGATAGTATGTGAAATCCCATATGATCAGGGGTAATTACCTTTAAATTTTTGGGGTCTGATAGAAATTCCCATGCTTGATCTTTTGAAATAGGTAGGTCTTGTTTAGAATATAGTTGATATAGTTTCATTACTACTTTTGTTCAAAGATATATTCATTTTGTTTAATAATAAATTAAAATAGTTAAACAACTAGTTTTTTCATGGATTGAGTTCTATTTCTGTCGAATTTGTACATTCATCACCCGAAATGCTATGAAACACTTTTTCCACTTTTTTATAGTACCATTGGTACATTTTGCATCCTACGCTCAAGTGAATATAGAGGTTATAGGAGACCTCCCTGAGGAGATATGGGAAACATCTGGGCTTGTTTATGATTTCGGTAGGTTAGTAACGCACAATGATTCCAGCAACGAACCTATATTATATGAATTGGATACGGTAAACTTGACTGTAAAAAGACGAGTGGAAATTACCAATGCAGAAAATGTTGATTGGGAAGACGTAGCTCAAGATGACGATTACTTTTACATAGGTGATATTGGTAATAATAGAGGGGTACGAAGAGATTTAAGTATTCTAAAAATTTTAAAGAAGGATTTTTTTTCGTTGGATAAAATAGAGGCTGAAAGGATACAATTTACGTATGAGGACCAATTGGATTTTGAAGATAGCGGAAACTCTGACTGGGATGCAGAAGCCTTGTTTGTTTACCAAAATGAAATTATTATCCTCACTAAACAATGGAAGACAAATGGAACTGTAGCCTATTCGTTGCCTAAAACTAGCGGGACCCATACAGCCCAAAAACTGGATGGTTATCAAATAAACGGATTGGTTACCGGGGCCACTCTTCAAAATGAAATTTTAATTTTAGTAGGATACTCCAATTTGTTAAATCCATTTATTGCCAAAATTACTGGACTTGAAAAAGGAAGCATTTTTGGAGGTCAAATAGAACAGGAACGGTTGCAAATTGGAATATCTCAAGTAGAAGCTGTCACTTTTGCTCGGGAAACTGAATTATTCATTAGTAGTGAGAATTATGAGAATAGTAATTTATCGCTCAACTTCAAATCTCGGCTATATAAGGTAAGGTTTGTTGACAATAGTTCAGATGATTCTCCGGATGTTGAAAACCCTCCTCAGGAAACTCCCAAGGATTCTACAAATATTCCATTGCAGGAGCACATTAGAATAAAGAATAGTCCAACGGACTCTGTTCTTACCATTGAGTCGGACATTGAGTTTGGAACAATAGAGTACCTACATATTTTTGATGTTACAGGCAGAAGTATAAAAGAAATTCTTTTACCGGATGCCAACCCTTACTACGTAGACGTTTCTGATTTTCCAGTTGGGGTATACTTTATGACGATTAAAGGCGGTAAGAAGTTGATTTCCAAATCATTTGTGGTTGATTGAGCACCTTTAATTTAAGTATTTATTAACAAACTCAATTTTAGTTTATAACTAGTTTTGAGAAACTATAAAATCAATTCAAATGAAAAAATTATTCCTTTTAACCTTTGCTTTTTTACTTTCAATGGTAGCGGAAGCGCAAATAGCCACACCTGCCCCAAGTCCTTTCTCCAAATTGGAGCAAAAAGTAGGTTTAACAGATGTTACAGTTGAGTATTCAAGACCTTCTATGCGTGGTAGAAAAATCTTTGGTGAATTAGAATCTTATGGGGAAATATGGCGCACAGGTGCGAATGCCAGAACCAAGATAACATTTAGTGATGACATTAAGGTTGCGGGGCAAACCTTAGCCGCAGGTTCCTATGCCTTATATACCAAACCCGGTCAACAGTCTTGGGAAATTTATTTCTACACCGAAGCCGATGGCGGAGGATACCCACAGGAATGGGATGATTCCAAAGTAGCGGCTAAAACAACCGTAGATGCTTACCAATTACCTGTAGATATTGAAACTTTTACCATCACTTTAGATGATTTAACGAATAGTTCTGCCTTATTGGGATTAATGTGGGAGCGTACTTATGTAGGTATACCCTTGGAGTTTCCAACAGACGAAAAGGTATCTAAAAGCATAGAAAGTGTTATGTCCGGAAGCCCTACCGCCAATGACTATTTTGGTGCGGCAGTTTATTATTCTTCAGAAGACAAGGACATAGCCCAAGCCGATAAATGGATGGACAAGGCCATGGAAATGACTGATGAGCCTGCCTTTTGGCAATTACGCCAGCAATCCTTGATCAAAGCAAAGGCCGGAGATAAAAAAGCAGCAATTAAAGCCGCGAAAGCGTCTTTGGCAAAAGCGAAGGAAGCGGGTAATGATGATTATATCAAAATGAATACCGATTCTCTAAAAGAATGGGGAGCTAAGTAACTTAAATACTTGAAAAATAAAAATGCCCCATAATAGGGGCATTTTTTATTGTTCAAAAGCGTATTTGATTACATCTAAAATATCGGATGGGATATTATCAGGACTAACAATCGCATTAGGATTACCAAATATTTCTAACCCTACCCTGGTTTGAACTTGTTTTTCTGAATAATTGGCTATTATATTTTTAAATTCTTCTAACTGTTGATGTTCATTTAACTCTTTAAAAGCCAATAGACCAAATATGTGATTAATGGTGTTTCGGTCAGCATGTCCTACCGAGTAGGTTGAAATGGAATTATAAAGTTCCTTTGCCTGAACGGAATCACCTGTTTTCTGATAAGCTTTCGCTAATAAAAAATTTTGAGCTCTTTCATCTGGTTGGAATGGTTTACCCACTCCGATGTTTTCAGGCCACTCTTTCGCTTTTCTCAATATGCCGATAGCTTCATTAATTTTTTTCTTTTCTAACAGGTTCACGGCCAAGGATAAATGGGCACGCTCATAAATCGTTCTGCTTTCGCTAGCATGTTCATATGGTAATACCTTTATTACATTCAGTAACTTAAGCACTTCATTATACTTTTCCTTTACCAATAAGCTTTTTGCATAAGCCAAGCCAATGTTGTAATTATTTTTAAAGCTTTTATAGGCTTTTTTTGAAAGGGAATAGGCTTGATCGTACGATTTGTTGTTCAAGCAAAAAAAGATGTACTCTTCCCAAATTTTCCAGTCGGACTTATTTAAGCTTAAGGCTTTTTCAAAATCTTGATTGATTAAATCTACATTTCTTTCAGAAAGCATTTTAGCTCTAAATCGGTAAAAAACATCAGAAGTTGGTAGCATTTTTAGATTTTCAAGTATGCTATCAGCTTCCTTTTGTCTTCCTACCGCGTATAGGTTTTGTGTTAGGTAATATTGGTATTTCCAATGGTCATTCTCGGTAGTTGCCCAATTTAATACGTCAAGTGTTTCTGGACGAAAGGGGTGTACGAAGTCAACAGGTTCTTTACTGATTTCATCCAAAGTGTTAGATGATTTTTCTAGTTCCTTATCGGCGTTGATAAAGGCAAGCCATAATTTGTTTTTTACGGCTACAGAACTGTAGCTTAAAAGCTTGGTAGCTTCCTTGGTCAATCCAACACCTAGGTAATCTAGTGCGAGGCCAAGTATAATATCATCCCCTAATTCCGCATCGAAATTAAGTTCTAGACTAGAATCTTTTTGAAAATGGCTTTCGGCTTGTACAAAAGGATCCAGAGGAAACAATTCTTTATATTTTGAAAGCTTATCTTGATATGTTTCTGAATCCTCACTTAATCGAGACACCATTATCTGCACTTTTCTTGCATTCAGATTATAGGTGTTAAAATCCAATGCCTTTTTGGAATACAATGCTGCTTTTTTTAAGTTTTGATTTAATAGGTATAGTTCTGCCATTTGGGCAAAAGCAACGGACCTAAATTTCATATCCCGCGCCGCCCAACCGAAAGATTCTAGGGCGTTTACTAAATTGTTCTTCTTCCTGTAAGCAAGACCAGCTAGGTAATTCGCCTTTGTATGATAGGTGTCAAGTGACAAGACCTTGTTTAAAAGTTTCAATGATTTATCGTAGTTGGCCTTTCTTATTTCAATATCGGCGAGATTTGTCAAAGCTCTCATATGAGAAGGATTCATTGCCAAGACTTCATTAAATTTTTGTTCGGCCAGAGCAAAATCCCGAAATTCAAGGGCTTCTTCTCCTTCAAACAGCACTAGGTCGTTTCCGGTAAGAACAACATCTTCTTTAGGAGCAAAAGGTCTTTTTAGCTCTAATTTTTTAGAATCTAAACTGTAATTGAGGTCAGCTCCTTCAACAATTATTTCAATCTCATCGTTTTCATCCAAATCAAGGGGTTTTTGGTAAATTTCCATAGGCTTTAATACCAACATCTCACTATAAAGCTGAGTTCCGTTTTTAAAAACTTTTAGCTTATGATTCAATGGTTGAAGGGCATTAAGTCCTATTACTATTTGTCCGTTTTCTTTGGTTACATTTAAAACACCATAGGGTGAGGCATCTACCATACCTTTAATTTTTTTAAACGGAAACCAAATTTCACTCCAGCTATCCATTGAATAGGGATCAAAGCCAACTTGACTTATGGGATTGGTCTCGCCAGGCGAATATTGATTGAACAACCTGCCTGCTTGAAATTCAATGTATTGGCCTTTCTTGTCAGTTAAAAGGTCTTCCCAAATGCCCCCGGATCTTGAAAGCGCCCATAACCATAATTTTTGTCCTGGCATTTCTTCATAGGGTGCCCATTGTCCAAAGCCAAAATCCGTATCGTGATAATATCCGCCGAAAAAATTTTGATAGGTCCCAACAATATGATAGGATTTAGAAGATCCAAAATTATTGTTTTTGTAAAAAGACAAATCTCTTCCTTTGTCGTCAATCGGCCATGAATGTGCTTTTCCTCCGTGCTCTAAATGGGCGGTACCGGGAATAAAAAATTGAAGGTCATCGGAAGCTTTTGCTGCGCCCGTCATCCAATTATAGTAAGATTGGGATAAAGGGGAAGCATTGTACCAGTTTACATTGGTCTCAAAATAAGCTTTGTCTTCTTCCAATCGTATTTCAACTTGCCAAATTGTATTGGAAGGTAAATCTGTCGTACCTACAAAACAACTTACACTACCGTCGTCATTTCTTCTGGTGAGATAATTGACAGGGGTTGCCGTACCGGGATGATGACCAATAATTCCAAAGTTAAATTCAATTCCACCAGAGGTCCAAGGGCCTCGCATAGCTATATTTCGGAACTTCACCACGTCATTTTGATAAAGAAATTCTTCTCCAGTACTTTTTTCAATGGCTCCCCAGACTTTACCACCAATTTCAGGTAGTACCAACACTTTTATATAATCGTTTTCTAAGGTAACAACCTTCCAGTCTTTCTTTGATGATTGATGCTCGTATTCTTCAAATTTAAAGTAGGGATATATCTTGGGGTTCTCACTTAAAATTGGTACCGGATTAGGTTTACCGTAATCATAGGTTTCCAATGGGATGGTTTCTTCCCTAATGGTAACATTTTGAGCTCCGGTTTTTAAGAATAATAAATTTAGGCCTAGAAAAAATAATAGTTGTTTGGTGGTAAGATGCATAATTATTTTTAGTTAGAATGGTAATGGTAGGTTGATACATTATTATTGTTTCTAGCTATTAATAGAAAATTTTGGTTGTTAGTGCTCTTTATGGAGTTTAGTGCCCTGACCTCCCCATTTATGTTGAGACCGCTAATATCATTGGTAACAGATTCAAAATTACCCTTGCCGTCGCCATAGAACAGCGCTCCTTTATTGGCATCGTACCTACCGTACTTAACGCGAGTTCCAAAAAAGTTACCGGCCAAAAGGGCATCTAGATGGCCATCATTGTTAAAATCTTCTATTTGAACGGCATATACAGGAGCAAATTGAGCAGGTAAGGGGAGTGGAACAATTTTAAATTTACCATTGCCTAGATTCTCAATGTAAGAGCTAGCAAAATTGTAGGCATTTAGAATCGTAGCATCAGATAGCTCTTCACTAGAGAAAATATCCGTTATTTTCTGGTCCGCATAATCTGAATAATTCACATATCTGTTTTTGAGGCCGCTTAGCTGGCCTACCAAATCATCTTTTGAAAATATCGGATAACTCTCTCCCATATTATATGAGGTAAGAATAGGGTCAAGAGATCCATTGGAGTCAAAATCTTTTGAATAAAGTTGAACAGGCTTCTCCAAAGAGGCCTTTAATTGAGAGTTTAGACCAAAGTTACCTACTATAAAATCCTCATCCCCATCATTATCAAAATCTCCTCTTTCTATAGTATTGTACCAGCCTTCTGTATTCTCTAAACCAGAGTGCTCAGTTTCATCGACAAATTCACCATTGACATTCATCAGTACTTTTATGGGCATAAATTCTCCAACAATGATTAAATCTTGCGTACCATCTTTATTTAAATCTGACCATTTGGCATCGGTAACCATACCAATTGATTGTAAACCTATTGCAAATTTTGTGGTAACATCAGTAAACTGACCTTTTCCGTTATTTTCAAGTAGAAAACTATTTGGGGTCGTAGGATACTTTCCTGGTACGGAACGGCTGCCTATGAACAAATCAATATCTCCATCACCATCATAATCGGAGGCTTTTACGCAAGATCCATTAGCAAAAATTTTGGGCAGGCCATTATCACTAATTCTAAACCTTCCCTGACCATTATTAAGGAATAACCGGTCTTGTAAGTGAACTGATTCTATTTCGTTTTCATGCCCACCACTTACCACATATAAATCTTTATCCCCGTCATTATCGGCGTCAAAAAAAAGCGCATCTATATCTTCAAATCCATCATCGCTTTCAATGGAAACTCCTGAAAAAGACCCATTCTTATTTTGCAGGAAGAGTTTACCTAGTTGCCCCTTTGCTCCACCGATATAAAAGTCCTCCAGCCCGTCTGAATTGACATCAGCTACGGTTAAAGCCGGCCCCTCGGTAGATAATTTATGGGGAAGTAATTGCTCTCTTTTAAAATCGATGTAGTTGTTTTCAGAATGCAGAAAAGTAATTATGCTATCGGCATCAATATTGGTGAATAGGGTTTTGCTCTCGCGCTTTTCGGCTGTGAAGGAATCATTTGCTTCCTTTTGATCAATTAAAATCTTTTGATTGATGTCTACGTTTTGAATTTTTTGGTTTTGGTTGTTAGGCCAAAGCACGGTAACACTTTTTATCTGTGTTTCTTTTCCCAAACCAAACAATAAATTATAATCTACAGAAGACTGAAATCCTCTTGTAGGCATCAATTCTTGGGTAAGAGTTTTATTCTTCGTTTGGACAGTTACCTTGGCCCCGATTCCATAGGAATTATTCCCTATACCTTTTAAAGAGACCTTAAGGAAGTTATTCTTTGCTAAAAGTTCACCATTGTTTCTGTAAATAAAGGCTCTTTCATCCGTATTGTTAACGATAAGGTCTAGGTCTCCGTCGTTGTCTAAATCAGCGTATGCAGCACCGTTGGACAGGGTTTTTTGATCAAGTCCCCAATCTTTGTTCACCTTGGTGAAGGTTAAATTACCATTGTTTTGAAAGGTGTAATTTTCTTCGATTGTCGATGGTATATTTTTTATGAGGTCTAGTATAGCCGTTTGTTCACCAGTTCGATTTTCTTTCAATTTTTCTTGTACGGCAAAGTTCATAAAATCCATGTTGGTGTAGTCTCTTTTATAGCCGTTGGTAACGTAAATATCTTTATAACCATCATTGTTTAAATCCGCAAAAAGAGAAGCCCAACTCCAATCTGTGCTGGAGACTCCTGACAGTTGTCCTATTTCAGAAAAAGACTCTCCGTTATTATTTAATTGTAACATGTTGCGCATGGTCTGATTGTAGAAACCAGAATTGACCAATAGTTGATATTTATCATAATTGTCAGGGCCGGAAACCATTTTTATTCTTTGATTGCTCTCAGGAAGCATATCCAAAGTCATAATTTCAGGAAAGCCATCATTATTAATATCGGCGATGTCAGAACCCATGGAGAATAATGACGAGTGACCTATATAACGCTCTAAATCTTCTGTAAAAGTTCCATCTTGATTATTTATGTACAGATAATCTTGCTCATTGTAATCATTGGAAACATAAATATCTGGCCAATTATCATTATTGATATCAGAAATGGCAACACCTAGTCCAAAACCTAAGACATTAGTTATTAGACCTGCTTCTAGGCTTACATCTACATAAGCGCCATTGTCGTTTCTGTACAACTTATCCGAGGACGCATCATTTTTCTTACTTTTTAAGCGAGCGGTTATTTGGCTAAAACCGGCATATTCTTGTGTGGAGTGGTTAAGAATGAATAAATCAAGATCCCCATCTTTATCATAATCGAAAAACGCAGCTTGTGTGGAATATCCGCTGTCGTCAATACCATATTCTTTTGCTTTCTCTGAAAAGGTTAAGTCCCCATTATTGATAAACAACAGGTTTTTTCTTTTTTTGGGGGATTGTGCAGCTGAGCGACAGACATAAATGTCCAGTAGTCCATCTGAATTCACATCTGCCATTGTAGTACCAGTGTTCCATAGACCTTCAGCAAATACTCCGGCCTCCTTTGATATTTCTTCAAATTCGAAATTACCTTTGTTGATATAAAGATGGCTTCCTACCATGTTGCCAGTAAAATATAAATCAGCTAGTCCGTCATTATTTAGGTCACCTACAGAAATACCCCCGCCATTATAAAAATAGCCATAGGTTAATACATTGAATTCCTCAGTTTCTTGTGTCGTGTTTTTAAAATTTATCCCAGTCTGACTTGAACTAAGTAAAGAGAAAAGCTTGTTATTTGGATCTGAAGAACAAGAAAAGAATGCTGTGAATACTAGAAAGAAAACCAATACCTTTTTCATACTGCTTAAGAACTTAAATCATAAAATTTGGTAAAAATAAAAAAGACCGCTTAATGCGGCCTTTTTTGTTTATTTCAATCTAGTTTTTAGCGTCCCACCATAGTTTGGTTGTTCCGTTATCAGGCCCCCCTAGTTTATTGGGGTCATTAATGGCATCTTCAACAGCTGCTGTGTTATTATTTCTTTCAACATCTGTATACGGCATTCTTCTAGGTATTTCATCAACGCCAATGTTTGTATTTAAAGAATTTACCCTATTGTATAAAGTAGGATAACCCGTTCTTCTTCTTTCTGCGTAGGCTTCTTCACTATCAGGGTATAGGGCAATCCATTTTTGAGTAATTATTTGCTCCAATTGGTATTCGACGTCGGCAGTTGCATCGTAAGCGACGGGTACTGACGAAACGGCTGAAATATCTGAACTAATACCCAAAGGTACATTCGTGCTGGTAACATAATCATTACCCATGAGGTCGGTACCGTCCAAACCATATTCCATATGTGAGGCCATTACACCTTGGTTGTAGAATTCTTCGGCACTTCCGCCCATGTTCCATCCTTCTAAGGCACCTTCTGCTAGTAAAAAGTTTACTTCGGCCAACCTGATTAAAGGGTAATTGGGTCCAACAGCATTTGCCTCTGTGTAAGCAGGGGCCATATCCGAATTATTTAGGTTTAGATTGGGATCTTGCTTTGTTGCTTTTAATTGACCATTCTGCAATCCTTCATAATTGAAAGTTAACCCTGCGGGGTCGTCTGAAGCATCAGGTTGAACAGCTTCCGCAAAGAATGATGAAACTCTTGGGTCTCTATACCCCTTAAGTATACTTTCCATGTCACCACTCATTCTAAACTCGCCCCATTGTGTAATAGTATTATAGCTATTTCTATAGTTTGCTACATCATCAGAAACTATAAATGCATTTTGGCTAATATCTGTCATTACACCTTGCGCAACTGCTTTTTCAGCCTCCGCCTGCGCTAATGACGGGTCGACATATTTTACCCTCATTGCCAACCGTAAACGTAAGGAGTTTGCAAAAGTCCTCCATTTATCTAGATCGCCTTGAAAAACCATGTCTTGGTTAGAATTTAAAAAGAACTTAGTCTGTCCAGCGTTTGACGCAAGTACACTTGTTGCTTCGTCCAATACTTCAAAAAAGTCTGAATATATGTCTTGTTGCGAGTCGAATAAAAGGGGAGTAGTCTCTAAATCACCAAAATTGCTGTAGTTTATTGGACCCCAAAGGTCGGTGACTCTGTGGTAAAAATATACCTTCCAAATTTTGAAAATGGCGTTTTCTACTTCTAACCCGTTTTCTTCAGTAAAGTCTAATACAAATTTTAGTTCTGGGGCTACATCACTCATTTGAGAAACATATGCTCCGTTCAACCACCTTCCAACGAGAGTAAATTGATCACTATCAAAGTTGGCCGCCGTGGTGGCAAAATAATTTGCATAAACATCGGTAAACAATGAATGGCCTAACTGAAAGGGGCCTAAAAAGTCATTGCCGTAATATACCGTACCAAACATAGCTCTTCGAGCTACTAGGGCAACTTCTGACTCATCTAGTTGATCTTCAGAAAGGTTTTTGGGGTCTGTATTGGTTTCTATAAAATCGTCGGTACACCCTATAAGTAAACAGACTAAAAACGCAACTGAGGTTATTCTATATATAATTTTCATGTTCATTTTTTTAAAATCCGAAATTCAATGATAATCCAAGTGATCTGCTAGTCGGAATGGCAAAAGCTTGACTACCTTCTTGGCTTTTATCTGTACTAATTACAGATTCTGGATCAAAACTCTCTGCCTTATTGCTGATAAAAAATAGATTTCTGCCAACAAGAGAAACTCTAGCAGATTTGAAAAAGGTTTTGTCAAGAACATCTTGCGATAATGAGTAGCCCAAAATAAGCTCACGAAGGCGGATATTGGAAGCATCTTTAACGAAAGCTTCGCCTACCGGTGTATTACGGCCCCCAATGGTGCCCCAGAATTCTTCTGCCCCTATTTGAATGTTGTTTGCGCTTCCAGTTTCTGTAACGGCTGTTTCGTGGGAGAAAATGTTTTCGCCGAATACTAAAGAACCGTCTCTTCCTTGTACAGTAGATTCCAAAAGACCACTATCGGCTAAAATAGCTCCTGTATAATCAATTACCGAACCTCCTTGTCTTATATCTATCAAGAAGCTTAAATTAAAATTTTTATAAGTGAAGCTATTCGAAATACCACCCAACCAATCAGGATTAAAGTTTGCTACCTGTACATCTAGACCGGGGGTTATCATGGGTGCTCCATTGGCATCTACGATTACATTGCCAGCATCATCTCTTAAAAACCCACGGGAATATATATCGCCAAAAGGTCTACCTTCAACTAATTTATAAGCCCTAACGAAATCGGCGTTACCAACTTGTAGTTCGTCGAAACCGTCAATAATCTTCATTACTTCACTATCATTTTTAGTAAAGTTCAAGTTTAGATCCCAGCTGAAATCTTCACTTCTTACGATATCTATTCCTGCAGTAATTTCGACCCCTGTATTCTGAATATCACCGCCATTTCTAAATACATTGGTTCTTCCTCTTCCAATTTCAACAGGTGTTTGGAATAATTGGTCGAAAGTATTTGATTTATACCAAGTAAAACCAATATTCAAACGACTATTAAAGAAACGTGCGTCCAGTCCTAAATCAGTAGATTGTGTAGTTTCTGGTTGCAGGTTTGAATTTGCTAAGGTCTCTGAAATATCTATACTAGAACCTACTAGACTTGCTAAACTAAATAATCGGTATGGGTCTGTATCAGTACCTACTTCAGCCCAAGAAGCTCTAAGCTTTAAGAAATCAAACCATTCAGGTAAGCTAACTAAATCGCTGACAACGGCAGATAAACCAACGGAAGGATAAAAGTAAGACCAGTTATCTGAAGGTAAAGTTGAACTCCAATCATTTCTGGCAGAGAAATTTAAGAAAACAGCGTTGTCATAGGACAATTCTCCAAATCCGTAAACAGAATTTACTAGTTTTCTATTGAAGCCATCATAGTCATTCTCTCCTGAAACAGCATCTAAAGTGTTAAGATTAGAGAGAGCAAACAAATTCTCTTTCTTGAATGAAGACCCAGAAGCACCAAGGGCGTCGAATTGATTTACCCGCATGTTGGCACCAGCGTTTAAATCTAATCCGAATTTCTCTGATAAGTCTTTGTTAAAATTAATCAAGACATCACTGTTCCACTCAAAAGTACTTTCGTTATATTTTCTATAACTTCCTTGTGGGGCAACAGTGTAAGTGTCGTAATAACGCATAGTTTCTTCCTTGAAACCTGTTTGATCTAGCGCTGAACGACCCATAATATATAAATCTGGCGTAATTTGATATTTCAAAGATAAAAGTCCTAAAATACGTTGTTCAAGTCTAGGTCTAAGAACTCGGTTTACCGTCCAATAGGGGTTACCGGCACCGTTAAAGTTGGGTGCATAGAAGTGTTGTCGTAGGGCACCTTCATCATTTATAAATTCAAAACTTTTTAAATCTTCGGTACGAATATTTCTTGGCATAATATAGGAATACCGTAAGGGGTTGTCAAAGCCCTCTCCAGAAAATAGAACGTTTCTGAAATCTCTTCGAATGTAGTTGATTTTTGAATCAACGGTTAATTTACCAATAGTTGAGGTGTTTCTTAGACTAAGATTATGGGATTCTAAATCATTGGATTTAATAATTCCACTAGCATCCGTATAAGTATAGGAAATAAAAGTGTTCGAGTTTTCTTTAGATACATTAATTGACATATTGGTGTTTAATGTGGTCCCTGTTCTAAAAAAATCCTTTACGTTATTGGGTTGCGCTTCGTAGGCATATGTTTGCCCGTTTAGAGAGTAATTAGGGTCATTAGACCAATGGGCAACTTGACTACCATCAAAACGAGGCCCCCATGAAGTAGTAGCGTTTGGAGAATATACTCCACCGGACCCCTGGCCATATTCATTTTGATAATCAGTAAGTAAAATTGCGTCTTCAACCGTGGTTGTAAAGTTTAAGCTAGCGGTAACCCCTTCATCAAGGCCCTTACCGGATTTCGTAGTTACGATAATTGCCCCATTGGCTGCTCGGCTACCGTAAAGAGCTGCAGCATTCGCACCTTTCAATACTGAAATATCTTCAATATCGTCAGGACTAATATTGGAAATATCTCCGTTTAGAATGGCGCCGTCAACTACATAAATCGGAGCGCTGTTCCCTGTTATTGAACGGTTACCCCTTAACAACACTCTTGAGGATGATCCAACACCAGAGCTACCTCTGGTAATGGAAATACCAGCAACTTTACCGCTTAAACCATCAAGAACGTTTGTTGACCTTGCTTGCGTCAATTCTTCTGTTGATACATCCTGTGTGGCATACGAAAGAGATTTCTTTTGCTTGGTAATACCAAGAGCCGTAACGACTACCTCGTCCAATTGGCTGGCATCTTCTTCCATTGAAATATCTATGGATGAATTTGCACCAACAGTTACATTTTTACTTTTCATTCCTAAGTAGGAGAAAACTAAGATATCTCCTTCAGAAGCTTCAATGGTGTAATTTCCATCAAAATCTGTTTGTGTTCCAGTTGTGGTTCCCTGTACCAAAACATTTACGCCTGGCAACGGAAAACCATCACTGGTAGCGGTGACTGTACCGCTAACTGTTTTACTTTGTGCTATTGCTGGGAGGCTACCTAAAAAGAGCACAAAACAAATAATGAGTCTTTTAATCATAATGTTTGTTTTAGCATGAAGTTAGTTTAACAATTTATTAAGGTTGGGACAATTTAGATTAATTTTTTTAGGTTACAAGCGTATTTCGAGGAAAATGTGTTCGAACACAATAATTTGCAAAAAACTACTTGATTATCTGGCAGATTGCTAAGGAAGTTTTCTTATTAATATATTATTCTAAATAGTATCCCACGTTCTCTGAGGTGATTATGTCAATAGGTAAAAGCATTCTAGACGGAACATCTTTGCCAAACAAAAAGTGTTCGGCAAAATAATTGATGCTCAAATACGCTTGTCTTTTAGGCTTTTGATGAATCAAAAATTCAATTTTACCCTGCTTTAGATAAGAGATATTTTCATCAAGTAAATCATAGCCTATAATCACTATTTGTTCAAAACCTTTGATTTTCGCTGTTACATCCGCAATTCTATGCCCTTTAGAATTGGTCACGAAAATGGCTTTTAGATCTTCATTCTTCCTTAAGAAAATTGAAACTTGTTCCTCAAACTCTTCTTCCTCTTCTGTATTAAAGGTTTCACATAGTATTTGATGGGAAGAATTACTTTTCTCCTTAAAAAAGGATTTGAAACCATCCTCCTTCAATTCCATATGGGCTTCCTTATTGATATGGACTACGGCAATTTTACTGTCTTTTTTTACAACCTTTTCTACCAGGCCGGCTGCTACCTTACCACTTTGAACCAAGTCCTGTCCTACAAAAATTTCACCATTAAGGGTATTGATATAGTTATTAAAAAGGGCCGCCCATATTTTAACTTCTCTACATTCCCTTAAAATACTGATGGATTCTTCTTGAAAAAGAGGGGCCATAAGAATTACATCTGGCTTGGACGCTAGTATTTCCTTTGATTTGGTTATAAAGGATTCTACATAATGAGGATGGTACAAAAATTGGTCTACTATAACCCCAAACGGTTTAAATTCCTTAATTGCTTCCTTAATTCCCAACTCCGCCGGTTTCCAATAAGGGTCAATTTTCCAATCTGGCATTAGAACGCAAATTCTGTAGAGTTTGTTTCTTTTGAGATTACGTGCAATAGGGTTGGGTTGATAATCTATTTCACTTAAAACTTTTTTTACCTTATCATGGGCCTTTTGAGATACTTTGCCTCTTTTGTGAAGAACCCGGTCTACGGTTCCTTTGGAGACACCGGCTAGGCGAGCGATGTCTTTAATGGTGTGTTGTTTTTTGGACATTGAGGAAGGAAGTGGTTAGCTAATTTTTGCTAAAACGTTTTAGCAATTGTCTTCTCAAAGATAATTTTTTTGTTAATAAATGCTAATTATTGCTATTGTAACAAAACTTATTTAACAAATCGTCAAAATTATAGGAAGACTAGAATTGATTTTAATTGTTGATAGGTGGTTTTTTTAGAAATCTATCAAAAAGCTCAAAAGCCATAGCAATGGCAATTACCAAGGCGGAGCCAATGAAATTAAGCCATAAATATCCTAGTTTTTCCTCCCCAGAAGGATAGATGAAAATTAAGCTGTAAAAGAGAACGAATACTATCAATTGAGTTAGTATGGCAGCGAAAAACACGGCATTTCCTTTTACAAACTTAAAGAAGAATGCTAGTAGAAAAATACCTAGTACATTCCCATAAAATATGGATCCTATTATATTTACCAATTGAATCAGGTTATCAAAAAGATTGGCGAAACTCGCTATCACAATGGCCAATATTCCCCATATTAACGTAAATATTTTGGTAGACTTTACGTACTCCTGCTCGCTTAGTTCCTTTTTGTTGTTTCGCTTATAGAGGTCAAGTGCAGTAATGGTTCCCAATGCATTTAATTCGGAAGCTGTAGAAGACATGGCCGCAGAAAGAATTACTGCGAGTAGCAAACCTATAAGGCCCTTTGGTAAATTATTTAGTATAAAATGTATAAAGACGTAGTCTTTGTCATTGGTTTCTATAGTTTTATCAGCCTCTGAAATTAGAGCTTTTGCGGCAGCTCTATTGGTACTATCCTTTACATTCAGGTTAATAATCTGTTGTTTGGCATCTTCAACAGCGGCATACTCTTTAAGTTCCAAGGCTGTGGAAAATTTGTTCAAAGCAATTTTTTTGGCTTCTTCCAATTCTAACTGACCTTCTTGAAGTATCTCGTAATCTTTTGATTGACCGGATTGCATGACCGCAGCAGTTGCAGCAGGGTTAAAATTTAGAGGAGAAGGGTTGTATTGATAAAAAACAAAAACCATGACCCCTACTAGAAGAATAAAAAATTGCATTGGTATCTTAAAAATACCGTTAAAAACCAATCCTAATTGACTTTCCCTAATGGACTTTCCCGATAGGTAACGCTGAACTTGGCTCTGATCCGTACCAAAGTAGGCCAAAGCTAAAAATAATCCTCCCGTAATCCCGCTCCAAAAGGTATATCTACTTTTAGGATCAAAACTGAAATCTATAATATCCAATTTATCTGTTGCACCGGCAATTTTCATTGCCTTGGTTAAATTGATATCTGCAGGTAGATGCCCTAAAATAAAAAAGAAGGTGATGAACATTCCGGTCATGATGATGAACATTTGCTGTTTCTGTGTTACACTTACAGCTTTTGTTCCTCCGGAAACGGTGTAAATAATGACAAGTATTCCAATAATTATATTGAGCGTTCTTAAATCCCAACCTAATACTGCGCTTAGTATAATGGCCGGAGCGTAAATAGTAATACCCGCGGCCAGCCCCCTTTGAATTAAAAAGAGAATAGCAGCAAGGGACCGTGTTTTTAAATCGAACCTATTTTCTAAAAATTCATAGGCGGTATACACCTTTAGATTGTGATATATAGGAACAAAGACCAGGCAAATAATAATCATTGCCAAGGGTAGCCCTAAATAGAACTGAACAAACCCCATGCCCGAATGAAATGCTTGGCCGGGTGTTGATAAAAAAGTAATGGCGCTAGCCTGGGTTGCCATGACCGATAAGCCTATAGTCCACCATTTGGCATCTTTGCCTCCTCCTACATAATCACTAACATTGTTGCTTCCTCTTGTTTTCCATACTCCATACGCAACAATAAAAAGAAGTGTCCCAGATAATATGATCCAATCAAGTATTCCCATGTTACTTAAAGGATATCATTATGAAACAGAATACCAATACGTAAATAACATTGAGTATGAGTACAATGGAGTATTCCTTCTTCCAATTAGAATTGTCTAACATTCTTATCCTTTTACTTTTTGATGATTGGGAGCATTTTTGCCAAGTGAAATTAAATTGGCGAACAATTTATATGCCCCTGGTACCCCGGCAGGTAATTCCCTAAAAAAGCTTAATCCGGTATAAATATAATTTCCTTTACCGTATGGTGCTATAAGGAGACTTCCTTTCTTAGAAGTTTCCCCTTTATCATTCATTGAAAGGATGGGTGTAAACTCCTTGGACCATTCATTAGGAAAATATAAGCCCCTTTCTTGAACCCAACCGTCAAAATCAGAAGAAGAAATTTTATTGGGGGAATTAATTACCGGATGGTTCTTCTCAAGAATGGTTACTTCCGAATTTTCATCCGTAACTCTATCCCTGGAAATGGAAAGAGGGTAGGGGGAAATGTTATCAAATTGTTTGCTCCATCTACCTGCAGTATTATACTGGACAATTAAGTTACCGCCATTCTCCACATAATCAAAAAGGTGTTTTTGTTTAAAGTTGAGTTCATTTACCACATTATAGGCCCTAATTCCCACTACCACGGCATCATATTTATCCAGTGAGCCTGCGGAAATCATGCTAGGAGTGATTGTATGCACAATGTATCCTATTTGTTTTAGACTCTCAGGAACCTTATCCCCGGCACCTACAATATATCCAATGTGTTGACCACTTTTGTGAATATTTAACCGTACCACCTTAACGTCTGAGGGCAGTAAAATGGATTGCTTTGGAATGTGGTCATAATCAATGGTCACCAATTCCTTTGAAATCGTTTCTCCATTAATACGGAGGCTGGGAGTGAGTATACCTTCGTTCTCGTCATTTGGCGGAGTAACTTCAAAAAATACGGTTTGAGAATCCCCCTTTTTCAAAATTTTAAAATCTACCTCCTTTGTTTTAATTTCCCAACCCGAGGAAGCATTTAAATTTAACTGTCCGCTAACGTTGTTCTCATGCGCCGTTACGGTCAACGGAATTTCCTTTGTATTCCCATCGGCAAAAATGATCACCTTATCATTAATGCTTGCGGTAGCTTTTGGCAGAATATCAAAAGGTTCAAAAATCTCACCTTTGTCCGGTTGGGCATATCTGAATTTAACTGGTTTTTCAAAAGTTACTGAGGTACCATTTATATCCATTTCAAATTGAACATGTAATGCAGCCGGAGTCTCCGGTAATCCTATTAACAAAGGATCATCTACACGATACATGCCTAGGCTTCCCTTTTCTTTTAACCAATAAGGGCTTGTGTACGCAGTATTTTGAGGAAGGATTAAGGAAGTTTCATAGGTTTTCTTATCATTGAAACCTAGTTTTTCCATAGGTTTTAAAGTAGTATTGGTGGGTTGTATTCTTATATTTTTTAATAAGAAGTTTGATTCGCTACGGTTCACTATTTCCATTCCAATTTCGACGGTGGAACCAGGATTACTGGAGGTGGCGTTTGCTGTCGCCTCCATATAAAGTCCGCTAACTTGTATTATAAGGTCTCTTAGTTCTTTTGATTTTACTCCTTTCCAATGTTCGTCCTTCACATTTTGAAGTAAACTATAGGCCTTTACCAAATCTGAAATATGTGCGGCTGGATTCTTAAAATTAAAATTTGATTCAACGGCGTAGAGAATATCCCCGATTGCTGCGCCACCTTCAATCCTTGACCATGATGTGTCTATACCATCAAAAACATCATTGTTTTTTGGGAGGTCTCCCTTTAAAAGCTCAATAAAGTCTCCTTCACTCCCTCTATTGGTGAGGGTGCCAAAGCCTTGGCATAGGTGCTGACTTCGGGACAAGGCTGCAATTTCGTTGTTGGATTTACCTAAAACAGGGTAATATGCTCCAATATCCAAGTGTAGCAAATTGGTTTTATCCGCTTTTTCAAATTTTTCTTGGCTACCATAAAACCACCATGAGGTATTAAAAAAAAGTCTTTTCGGTTGCCATACCTCCGTATTTTTCAACTGGTTGGGGTAGAAATTTGGATCATTGGTAAGGTCAAAAGCCTCAAAGCTTAACATTGCAGAAGCCGTATGGTGCCCGTGCGTAGTACCTGGACTTCTATGGTCAAATCTATTGATAATAACGTCCGGTTTAAATTTCCTAATGGCCCAAACCATATCTCCCAAAACTTCCTCTTTGTTCCATATTTCCAAGGTTTCATCTGGGTGTTTGGAAAAACCAAAATCATTGGCTCTGGAAAATAATTGCTCCCCGCCATCCACACGCCTTGCGGCTAGTAATTCTTGAGTTCTTAAAACTCCTAATAATTCACGTAGCTCAGGACCAATTAGGTTTTGTCCGCCATCACCCCTAGTCAAGGAAAGATAGGCCGTACGCGCTTTTATTTCGTTGGAGAGGTAGGAAATTAAACGGGTATTCTCGTCATCTGGATGGGCGGCCACATATAAAGCGGAACCCAAAAAATTCAACTTTTGTAATGAATGGTATATTTCTGCTGAGGAATATTGTACAGGTGCTTGTGCTGTGGCGATATTTCGGATAAATAACAATCCGACAAGAAACACCAAAAGATGACGCATAATGTTGGTTTTTGAGGGTCTATTTGGACTCTTGGGCAAAGAAGCCACTCTTTCAAAGATAGAAAGTTTAAAGGGCTGGGCAGGCTTTTTAGAACTTCTTTAACATAAACGAATCGGCACAAATTACCAATCTCCTAAAGTATTAAGTTTCCTCGCTGCCATCCGGGGTTTCCTCAGATTCATAAACTAGGGTTACCGCTTTTTGCATCAATAAATTGTTGGGATATACCAATAATTCACCATTTTCTTTTCTTAGACTTATATGAAAGGCCTTAATATCCTCGATAAGATAGGGTTCTTCCGCTTCAATATCCTTATCTAAAATTTTCACCCGATCACCAATCTTAAAAGGAAATGAAAAGAATAGAATAACGCCCGCCGTTACGTTGCTTAAAATGGACCAACTGGCAAATAGGGCTACGCCAATTACCGCAAAGATGGAGGAGAATACCAATCCTACCTCCTGAAAGTTAATTCCCCAAATGAATGCAATAATTCCTACACTAATTAAAAAGAAAAGAAAGGAAACGTATTTGGTTATCAGTATGGTACGTGCTTCTACAATGTTACTGATAGAGCCAATCTTTCTTATGGTCTTATCCAATAAATATTTTAAGAAAAAAATGACCGCCAAGGTAATGACGGTTGCCAATATCTGATTTTTGTAACTCCCAAAAAATTCCTCCATAAACTACAGTCCTAAACTATCGCGCAAAGATAAATCCTTATTTCCGTTTTGTTGCCAATAAGGGGTTTTTAAAGTTTCCATTTTGGTGGCTGTGGAAGTCATCTGTTTTGCATTGGGGCCAAACCCACTTTTGGAGGTTTCTGTCCACCCTTGAATGCTATAAGGGAAGTTCTTTTCAAATGTTATTTCAAGGGTTCTCTCCAATTCCGGATAACTGATGGAATAGGTCCTGGTTTCCGTATCTTCATTAAAACTGGCCGTTGCAGCGTAGGCTTTTAATTCTTTATGGGATAACCTAATGTATTCCAAGGAGGGAATTATTTGTAATTCTCCTTGCGGTAAATCTTCTGGAGCTATTCTTATTTTGTTCCATATTTCATTTTCTAGGATGGTCTTTTCCAAGTTGAAATTTTGGTCGGCTTCTTTCTCAAAATAGGAGTGGGACATTACCTCAAAGGCATCCCTATTATTTATTTGGGCGTAGACCTGTCCGCACCATTCTTGTGAAGAAAAGGATACCTTAATTGCATGGTCGTTATTGTAAACGGGGTAAAATGAGCTACTCATAATGGAGTAGGGGTAAATACCCGTTAAATAGTTCTTGGTAGTGTTTAATTTGAGGACAGGTATATTGGTAGAGTTTTGTTGGTCTGCCTTTACTTGTTTATCATATAAAAAGGGTTCAGTAACATAAATAAGAACGGCTTTCCCATCCCTTGTTTCTCCGTATCGCGCTTGTTGAAGACTGTAGGAAGTTATTTCAGCATCACCAGCGTACCAATATTCTTTGAACTCGGAACTTAAATTCTTCTTGGCAGGTTTCTCTTTTTGCGTTTTCGGTACTTGATCTTCTGTTTCTTTTGGCTTTTCGTTACAGCTTTCAAGAATACAGATTAGCGAACATAATAACAAGGTGGATAGTTCTAGTTTTAGCCAAGTTTTCATGGGTAAGTTCTTTTCTTTTTAATAAAACCCTTTAATGGACCTTACACTCAAAAATAGCGAAAAACTTTATTTTACCATTGCCAAAAGGGTACTATAAACCAGTTGGGTTGGCAACCCAACTACATTAGGATAGGAGCCATTTATTTCTTCTATTCCAATGAGGCCAATCCACTCTTGAATGCCGTAAGCACCTGCCTTATCATAGGGCTTAAAGTTATCTATATAATACGCAATTTCCTTTTTGGACAGCTTTTTAAACTTAACCCGCGTTGTCTGGCTTACCGTTTTTTGGTCTTCCGTTGTACTAAAACAGACAGAGGTAATTACTTCATGCCAATCATTGGATAACGCTTCAAGCATTTTGGTGGCTTCGGACGCATCTTTAGCCTTGGCCAAAGAGGTATTTTGGTGCCAGACAACAGTATCGGAAGTAATCAGAATTTCGTTAGGGTTTAAAGTGTCAATAAGTGCTGTAGCTTTTAATTCCGCTAGATAAGCAGAGATTTCCTCGGCCTCTAATTCCAAAGGATAAACCTCTTCAACACTTTTAAGTCTAATTTCAAAATGAAGCCCTAGGTCCTTTAAAAATTGCTGTCTTCTTGGAGAACCGGAACCTAATACAATTTTGTAGTCCTTTAATTTATTAAGTAGCATTTATTAGTCGTTTGCTGCACTATAGTTAGACATCCAGTCACCTCTAACTTTAAGTACCTGTTCTATAACATCCCTAACACACCCTTCGCCACCGTTTTTATGCGAAACATAATGGCTAATAGCTTTAACTTCAGGGACCGCATTTTGAGGGCAGGTAGCAAGGGCCACGGTTTGCATGGGAGGAATATCCGGTATATCGTCTCCCATATAGAGCATAGTTTCGGGCTGTACTTCGTATATATCCATGTATTCCTCAAGAGCGTCCATTTTGTGGTGTGCACCTAAATAAATATCGGTTACTCCAAGCTCCCTTAGTCTGCTACGTACCCCTTCATTGGTACCTCCAGATATTATACAGATACGATACCCCTTTTGTAGCGCGGTTTTAAGGGCATAACCATCTTTTACGCTCATTTTACGGAGCATTTCGCCATCAGTTGTAATAATGAGGGTACTATCTGTAAAAACTCCGTCTACATCAAAAACAAAAGTGTCAATATTCTTAAGGTACTCTTTATAGCTCTTTTCCATAGGTTTTTTGAATCGATTCGCTAAGTTCAGTATATATTTTTTTCTGATTTTCTTCTGACAACTGGGCCAGATGTTCTTGTATGGTAGTTTGGTCTCCTCTCCTTGCTGGTCCCGTTTGCGCCTCAAAAGGGGTCATATCTTCCAGCTTCATCATCGTTTCTTTAAGTAGGGGTTTTAAAATGTTGAAATCCAGGTTGTTTTGTTTTACGATTTCATGTCCCAGATGCAAAAGGTGATTGGTGAAATTATTTACAAAAATAGCGCTTAAGTGCAATGTCTTTCTTTGGGCGGATGTTATTTCCCTGACATCCTTGGAAATTTCAAATGCGAGCGTTTTTAAGAACTCAACATCATTCTTATGTTTGGCTTCTATACAAATGGGAATTTCTCTAAAACTAATATTTCGATGCTTACTAAATGTTTGAAGGGGATAAAAAACACCGTAACGTGAAAGCTGATGTAGAACATTTATAGAGGTAGCGCCCGAAGTATGTACCACTAACCCTTTTAGGCCGCAGAGGAAGTTTGCGATTTCAGCAATAGCGGAATCGGACACGCAAATAATGTGAACATCGCAATCCTTGATTTTTGAAAAATCGGTATTAATTAGTTTCGGGGTAACGAAATCTTCCAGTTGTTTATAATCTCTGGCAGTTACCTGTAGTACCTTTACTTTAGGGGATAGCGATAAAGCTCTATACAGGTGATATGCTACATTTCCAGCGCCAATGATATTCACGGTCATCATAGGGCGAAAATACGCAGATATTTCCGGTTTCAACAAAAGGATGATTGGGCTTTGAGGGCAATTGCTTCAAATAGGTGTTTATATAGATGCAATCATTGATTCTGAATCTTATATCTATATTTCATTAAGATTTAGAAATTGCTTTTAAAAAACAATTAACAAATACTGGACCTTATAAAGACCATCTCAACGCATTGAAATGATAAAAAGGGCGTATTTTTGCATGCTAAAAACCAATTTTAGCCTCTTTTACAATGCAAAAGCTCAAAAGTTTACTGTTTTCTACACGCTTAATGTCCATATTGTTTCTGGTTTTTGCGGTGGCAATGGCCTTTGGTACTTTTATTGAAAGCAAATACAGCACGGAAACAGCACGGATTTGGATATATAATGCATGGTGGTTTGAAGTGATCATGGTTTTCTTTGTGATCAATTTCGTTGGTAACATAAAAAGGTACCGATTGCTTCGTCTTGAGAAATGGCCTGTCTTACTGCTGCACCTGAGTTGGATTTTGATTATAGTTGGCGCATTCGTAACAAGATATATAAGTTTTGAAGGAATGATGCCTATTCGGGAAGGCCAGTCAGAAAAGGTTTTTTATTCGGATAAAACGTATTTGACTGCTTTGGTTGACGGACAGATTGATGGGCAACCTAGAAGAAAAACGCTTCAAGAGGATTTAATTGTTACAGCAGAGGATATTAAGTCCAATCTTCCGTGGGACTCAGATTTTAATGGTCAGCCGTTTACCATATCCTATGTAGATTTTATCGATGGGGCAGAAGAGGGCTTGATTCCCAATGAATCAGGAAATGAATACCTGAAAATTGTGGAAGCTGGCGATGGGCAACGTCATGAGCACTTTCTTGAAAATGGGGAAGTGTCCAATATCCACAACGTACTTTTTTCATTGAATAAGGAGACGGAGGGAGCTATCAATATTTTCTATAAAGACGGAGAATACGGTATTAAATCACCCTTTGAAGGTAACTTTATGCGCATGGCCGACCAGTTTCAGGGCGCAGTGGCTCAAGATAGCCTTCAGACCTTACAATTACGCTCTTTGTACAACATGGCAGGTATGCAATTTGTAATACCTGAACCTATTGTTAAGGGTGAATACGGTGTAGTGAAGGTTCCCAAAGAAAAAATGACCGAGGCAACATTAGATGCTTTGGTCGTGGAAATTTCCTCCAAAGGTGAAACAGTGCAAAAGAAATTATTGGGAGGTAAGGGAACGGCAGATTTTTCACAAAAGATTACGGTAGGCGGATTGGACTTTATGTTGAGCTATGGTTCTAAAGTGTATGAACTTCCTTTTAGTATTAAGCTCAATGATTTCATTGCTGAAAAATATCCCGGTACGGAAAAAGGGTATTCTAGTTTTATGAGTAAAGTTACGGTACAAGACGAAAGACCTTTCGACTACGATATCTTTATGAACAATATATTAGATCATCATGGCTATCGTTTTTTTCAATCCAGTTTTCACCCAGATGAAAAAGGAACCATTTTATCTGTAAACCATGATCAATGGGGTACGTGGATTACGTATCTGGGTTATTTTTTATTGTATGCCGGACTTATGGGAATTATGTTTTTTGGAAAGACCCGATTCAAGGATTTAGGAAGGTCTTTGGTAAAATTGGAATCCAAGAAAAAGAAAGTGGTTACGGCTTTATTTATTGCATTTTCACTAGGTCTGGGAGCGCAGGAGCATACTGTAGATGATGGTCATGATCATAACCAAGTAACTCCTACACAGTTGCAAATAGACTCATTGATCAATACTACCATTGTTTCAAAAGAACATGCGGAAAAGTTTGGCAAGCTAGTGGTTCAGGATGATGCGGGCCGTATGAAGCCCATTCATACATTTTCTTCAGAATTGTTGAGAAAGCTAAGCCTTAAAGATAAGTTCAAAGATATGAATGCCGATCAAGTATTCTTATCGATGATGTTAAATCCACCGGCTTGGTATAATGCTGAATTTTTAGCCATTGACAAAAAGGGAAAAAATGATAGTATTCGCCACGTAATTGGGGTGCCAGAAGGACAGAAATATGCGAAGGCTACCGATTTTTTTGATCAAAGAGGGAACTACAAATTGGAACCTTATTTAAGGGATGCCACGGCAACGAATATTCCGGATAAATTTGAGCAGGATTTTAAGGATGCCAATATCAGGTTAAGTTTGTTAGACCAGGCATTGAGCGGAAGAATTGTAAAAATATTTCCTTTGCTGAACGATGAAAACAACAAATGGATTTCAGCAGTGGAATACCGAGGAGGTCAATACCAAGTGGGAGATAGTCTTTACGGTAATTTCATCAAAAATTCCCTTCCCTACTATTTAATGACCCTACGAAAGGCGATTGATACGGAAGATTATTCGGGTGCCGATAAGTTACTGGAGGCATTTAAGCAAAATCAAAAAAATCATGGAAGCGAGGTATTGCCCTCGGATACTAAGATTGAAACGGAAGTAGTCTACAATAAACTCGGTATTTTTAACCAGTTGTGGAGATTATATCCCTTAATTGGTCTGCTGTTCTTTTTTGTACTGATATTTCAAATTTTTAAGGATAGGTCCATATGGCGAGCCGCCGTGTATTTTTTTAAAGGAACTATTTTCATTCTGTTTTTATGGCATACCGCCGGTTTGATTTTGCGTTGGTATATTTCCGGTCACGCCCCTTGGACCAATGCTTATGAAAGTATTCTCTATGTTTCATGGGCTACAATGGGTATGGGTTTATTGTTCGCTCGAAAAAGTGATATGACCTTGGCGGCTTCCGCCTTTGTAACGGGTATGCTATTATGGATTGCCCATCAGAACTGGGTGGATCCGGCAATTGGCAATTTGGTACCCGTTTTAGACAGCTATTGGTTGATGATTCATGTAGCCGTGATTGTTGCCAGTTACGGACCACTCTTTGTAGGAGCTATTCTGGGATTTGTGAGTTTATTGTTAATGATTCTTACTACCAAAAAGAACAAAAAACGAATGGATCATAGTATTAAGGAGTTGACAATTATAAATGAGTTGGCATTGACCGTTGGTTTGGTAATGCTCACTATTGGTAACTTTTTGGGTGGACAGTGGGCCAATGAGAGTTGGGGGCGTTATTGGGGCTGGGATCCCAAGGAAACTTGGGCCCTGATTTCAATAATGGTATACGCCTTTGTTATACATATGAGGCTAGTGCCTGGTTTAAGAGGTAAATGGACCTTCAATTTTTTAAGTCTCATTTCTATCGGTAGTATCATGATGACCTATTTTGGGGTTAATTATTATTTGGTGGGTCTTCACAGTTATGGGCAAAGTGGATCAGCCGCCATAACCCCTGATTATGTGTGGTATATTGCCTTGGGAGCCCTGTTGATTGGAGCCTTAAGCTTTTGGCGATACAAGGTGAACTATCTCAAATAAACCATTTGTTATTGACAATTAAATAAATTTATCGGCCTTCATATTAGAAGATAGTTGGTTTTAAGTCTAAATTTTATAGATTTATCACTTTCCAACGCAACTTATGAAGATTAAAAGTGATTCAGAACTAATAAAAGGGCTTCAAAATGAAGACGTTTCTTCTTTCAAGGCTATTTATGACAAGTATTTTGATGCGCTTTACCGGTATGCTTTTAATATTCTTAAGAACAGAACCGTCTGCGAAGACATGGTGCAAGAAATTTTTATTTCTCTTTGGACCAAAAGAGGTGAAGCAACTATTACACAATTAAAATCTTATCTGTTTCAAGCCATAAAATATCAGATATTCAATCACTTCAGAAACAAAAAATTTACCCTAGAAGATTTGACCCGTTTGAATATTGTTGACCTCTCTATGAATATATCTAGAGACATCGAATTCGATGAACTTGAAAAACTAGTACGCAGTACGGTCGTTCGTCTACCGAAACGATGCAGACATATTTTTATCCTCAGCCGTTACCAACACAAATCGAACAAAGAGATTGCCGAAGAACTTGAGATTTCGGTACAGGCGGTAAAAAACCAAATTTCGAAGGCGCTTTCTTTTTTAAGGGCTAATCTACAATATGAAGAAATTATGGTCTTGGTAATGCTATTCTATAAATAAACGGCGCTTTCTACACTCTGCAATCAACAATCTTTTGTTTTTCGGATCCTATTTTCAATGAAGAGGTACATACTGAAAAACATAAAATTTTGACCTTTTGATAAAAAAATAGGATTTCAACGTGTACCATCGTATTAATTTGGGTACTTAATTGTAGACCCCCTATTTTAATTCAAACGGGAATGAATAAAAAGGAAGCCAAAAACCTCTTTAGTAAATACTTAAAAAACGAATGTACTTCGGAAGAAATTCAGTTGTTGCATAAGTTTTTAGAGTCGTATCAAAATGATAACCATTTAGATGATAACGAGTTTCAGAAAAACCGAATTTGGAACAATATTGAGCAAAAAGTATTGCCCGATACAGGCAGAAATAAATTTCCTTTTAGACAAATATTACGCTATGCAGCAGTATTTATTGGGCTTTTTGGCTTAGTGTTCGCCATGGGCCTGTACACGAATGAAAGCAAAAATCAAATTGAAATTAACGAAGATGCCATCATCGTCAAAACTTCTGGTAATCGACAGTTGATTATCGATCAAGATGAAAATCGATTAATTAGGGGTACCAACGGTAAAATTCTGGGTAGGCAATCGAAAGACCTACTAGTCTATGAGACGAATTCTGCAAAAGAATTGGTTTACAATGAGATAATGATTCCCAATGGGAGAAACTTTAAGCTCAAACTATCTGACGGAACCTTCGTACATCTTAATGCAGGCTCTAGTTTAAAATATCCGGTCAGTTTCGTAATAGGAAAAGAACGAAGGGTATTTCTAAAAGGAGAAGCTTATTTTGAAGTAACCAAGGATTCCGATCATCCATTTACAGTAGTTGCTAATCAAATGGATGTAAATGTTTTAGGTACTCATTTTAACGTAAGCAGTTATGATGATGAGACTACCTATGCAGTTTTGGTAGAAGGTTCTGTGCAAGTCACCAAAACAACTGAAAACGATTCGGAAACTTCACGAATTCTAGTGCCAGGGCAGATGGCTTCATTGTTAGAGGATGGGCTTGAATTGAAAAATGTTAGTGTTGAGGACTATCTCAATTGGCGAAACGGAGACCTTTCATTTCATAATGAGAGTTTTACTTCCATTGTCAAGAAAATAGAGCGGCATTATAACGTTGATGTACGAAACGAATATACCGAATTGGACAATCAACGTTTCAGGGGAATTTTCAAAAGTGAGACCATTGCTGATCTTTTGGATACTTTCAAAGAGAGTGCTGAATTCGATTATCAAATAGAAAACAACCAAATAATAATTAAAAAACCCTAAATAAAATTTATGAAGTGACCAAAAAACAAAATGGGAAACGCGGCCACGTTCCCCATTTAAAAATCGATTTCAATTCTACTTAAACAATCAAAACCATTTTAAAATTATGGAAAAAAAACAATTGTTTTTCATTCTGCTGGAAAACATTCTTAACAAAAACCGTACCGTGAAAATTTCAATACTGCTGTTTGCGTTTGCGCTGTTCAATATGCATGCAAATACGTATTCACAGAACAAAAAGGTATCATTTACAGCAAATAACGAGTCCATTGAAAATGTGCTGAAAAAAATCGAAGCTCAAAGTAAGTTTAGATTTTTTTATAAGATGGGGCAGCTAAATGTGGACCGAAAAGTGACACTCAACGTTGAAAAGAAAACGATAAAAGACGTTTTGGGCTTGTTGTTCAATGATGGTGTCAGCTACTCATTGCTTAAAAATCAGATTGTACTTAAGCCAAAAATTTTACCTGACACACCCATAGACAAAATAGATAATCGAGTTCGAATGAATCAAAATGCAATTACCGGAATTGTTACCGATGCCGATGGGTTGCCGCTGGCCGGTGCCAATGTGGTTGAAAAAGGTACCACCAATGGGGTTACCACTGACTTTGATGGTAATTTTAGTATTCAGTTAGATTCCGATAATGCCATACTAGTAGTTTCTTATATTGGTTTTGCAACAAAGGAAGTACCTACAGAAGGAAATTCTTCGCTCAATATTGTGTTGGAAGAAAGCGCTGCTGGTTTAGATGAAGTGGTAGTGGTTGGTTTCGGTACCCAGAAAAAGATAAACGTTATCGGTTCTGTATCACAGGTTTCCAATGAAGATATTGAAAACAGACCTGTAACTCAAGTGTCGCAGGCCATTACAGGTCAAATGCCAGGGGTTACTGTTATACAACGTTCCGGTAGGCCTGGTCAAAGCGGAGGAAATATTAGCGTTCGTGGGGTAGGGTCTTTTGGTGCTACGCCAGATGCCTTGGTACTCATTGATGGTATTGCCGGTAGCATGAACGACATCAATCCTGATGACATCAAATCGATTTCAGTTTTAAAGGATGCTTCATCTGCAGCCATTTATGGGGCACGGTCCGCAAATGGGGTTATTTTAATTACCACCAAAAATGGTAGTGACGGTAAGTTTTCTGTCAATTACAACAGTTATGTTGGTTTCAATAGAGCCACCGAATTGCCAGATTTTGTGGACTCTTGGGAATACGCTGAAATGTATAATATAGCTTCTGGAAGCAATAGTTTTTCTGCCGAAGATATTGAGAACTATCGCTCTCAGTCTGACCTTGATAACTATCCGAACACTAGATTTTTGGAAGATTTATTTTCTAAAACAGGTATGCAAACATCACACACATTAACGCTCAACGGAGGAAACGATAGAAATAAATACTATGTCTCCGCAGGTGTATTGGACCAAGAGGGTATTGTACCAGGCAACGATTTCAGTAGGTATAACTTTAGGATGAACCTACAAAACAAGTTGGGTGAAAAATTCGAGCTGAACACAAGAATGTTTGGTGCAATAGAAGAAAGAAACGAGCCTCAGGCTACTGCTAATAAGGGTAGTGCCAATAATAGCTTTGAAGAACAATTGATTCAGAATGCGGTGAGGTATCCTGCGGTATATTTGGGGCAGGCCTCCAATGGTGATTTTGGCATTGGTCCTGAGAGCGGGGGAACCCCAACATCTTGGTTGGCATCCGAATCGTATTTGGTCAATCCAAGAACCAGAGCGGGCGTGAACGTTAAATTAAACTATAGGCCTAATGATGACCTTACTTTTGCCTTAATCGGAGGGTATAATTTCTCACTTTTAGAACAGCGTTCTTATTTGGCATCTCAACGTTTGAACGAAGATGTGTTATTGGCTCAGTCTCAGTTGAACCAATTTAGCAATAAAGAAATATTTAAAACACTTCAGTTTACAGGTGAATATGCAAAGCAATTTGGTATTCATGACGTAAGTCTCTTAGCGGGATATTCTTTTGAAAACCAAGAATTATCATTTTTTAATGGTTATCGACAAGATTACCCTAGTAACGATTATACGGTTCTTGACTTAGGAAGTGCCGAAAACCAACAATCGGGAGGCTATGACGCTGAATGGGCCTTACAATCTTTTTTCTCAAGGTTGAAATATAGTTTGAATCAAAAGTACTTATTTGAAGCAACCTTAAGATACGATGGTTCATCACGTTTCCCCAAAAGCAATAAATATGCGGTCTTTCCGGCAGCAGCCGTTGGGTGGAGAGTTTCGCAGGAATCTTTCTTGAACGAGGTTTCTTGGTTGAATAATTTAAAAGTAAAGGCTTCATGGGGTATTTTAGGTAACCAAAATATTGGTAACTATCCTTATCAGACAGTTTTGGCCTCAGGTCGCGATTACTCTCTTGGAGGAGGTCTTGCCACCGGTGCGGCTTATGCTACCTATCGAGATGAAAATATCAAGTGGGAATCTACTGAAACCACTGACGTTGGTATTGAATCTGGATTTTTCGGTAACAAGCTTACTTTTAATGCCACTTACTTTAAGAGAAATACCACCGATGTACTGTTTAAACCATCTTCAAGTGTTTCAACTGTATTGGGAGTTGGCATCAGTGAAACGAATACCGGCGCAGTACAGAATACGGGTTGGGAGTTTGATTTGGGACATCAAAATGATTTAGGGGATTTCGGTTATTCCGTAAATGCTAATTTTTCCATTATTCAAAATGAAGTGGTAACCCTAGGTCTTGGTAATGTGGAACAGCCCAATGGTTTTGTAGGCAATGGGTCCGATTTATTTATCGGTTATCCAATGCAAATGTATTATGGTTACAAAACTGATGGTGTTTTTTTGAATGACGCTGAAGTAGCTGATTGGCCCGATATGGCTGCCGTGAACCCGACTGCTCAAGCAGGGGACATTCGCTATAAAGATATCAGTGGTCCGGACGGGGTGCCTGATGGTCAGGTAGATCCTACCTACGATCGTACGTATTTGGGCAGTAGAATTCCTAAATACACCTACGGGGCGAACATCAATCTCAATTATAAAAATTTCGATTTTTCAATCTTTCTTCAAGGAGTTGGTGGCGTAAAAGGTCGTTTAGACAATTACGCCGGGTATGCTTTCTTTAACTTAGGTAATATTCAAAGATGGCAAATGGAGGGTCGTTTTGACGCCAATAATCCAACACGCTACCCTGATTATCCTAGATTGGAAGTAATTACCAATAGCGGAACGGCCAACACCGAAACTTCTGATTTTTGGGTGATAGATGCCGGATACCTACGAATTAAAAATGCGCAATTTGGTTATAAGGTGCCTAAAAGTGCCGCCGACGCCATCGGGATAGATAACTTAAGGTTTTATGTGGGAGCAGAAAACCTGCATTCATTTAATTCTTATAGAGAGGGATGGGATCCCGAGATAAACTCGGGTGGAGCTTACTATCCCATTTTAACAACGTATACCTTAGGTATGAATTTAAAATTCTAAGAAAATGAACGCTACATATATAAAATACATCCATAAAATTAATTTTAAGAGAGGTTTATTTCTCTTGTTGATATTATCTGTTTTGGTAATATCCTGTGAAAAGGAATTGGAGCAATTTCCGAGTAACGCTTTTGCAAAGGATAATTTTTGGACATCAGAATCCAATGCCAATATAGCACTAACCGGTGCTTACCGAGGGGCAGTTGAATATGGTACTCAGGTGGTGCCATCTGATTGGTGGACCTATTGTGGTATTGTTTTTATGGAATTTGCGACCGATAATGCCTACGATCGCCGGGGAGACAATTCCACCCAGAACCGGTTGACCAATGGTACGCTTTTACCGAATAACAATGTGGTCAAAGGATATTGGGAAGGTTCTTACCAGCGAATTGCGATTTGTAACGATTTTTTGGAGAATGTTGTTGAAGTACCCATGGCTCAGGGCAAAATAGACAGAATGGCCGCTGAGGTTTCTTTCTTAAGGGCCACCCAATATTTTTACATTTCTCAATTCTGGGGAAGTGCGCCTCTTATAACATCAACGCTAACCCCCGATGAAGCAAACAACGTAGATAAAGCTTCAAAACAAGAATTGGTAAGTTTTGTTGAAAGTGAATTATTGGCAGCTGTTGAAGATCTACCTTCTTATGGGCAGCTTTCGGGTGCCGAGGCCGGAAGGGCAAGCAAACAAGCAGCGCTCGCTTTTTTAGGGCGCCTTTACTTGGGTGAACAACGCTTTGCTGATGCTTCCGGTGTTTACAAGCAGATTATTGATTTAGGGGAGAATATTATCGACCCTGACTATGCCAATTTGTTTACTCCGGTCAACGAAAATAGTGCTGAGAATATTTTCAGTAGTCAGTATTTTGGGGGGCAAGCAGGCAACGCTCTTCCACAGCATGCTTATCCGGCTGTGGCTTCT
The DNA here is from genome assembly GCF_014349235.1 of Cytophaga sp. FL35. Taxonomy (GTDB): domain Bacteria; phylum Bacteroidota; class Bacteroidia; order Flavobacteriales; family Flavobacteriaceae; genus Euzebyella. The sequence continues at coordinate 46,424 of NZ_JACSOH010000013.1, forward strand.
GGCTGGCACATTGTGAACCCTTTGGGTAGTTTGGCAGATGCCTACGGTTTTGATGATGGCACTCCATTGTCTTATGATGACCCACGTTTTGACTATGATGATATGGGAGCCAACAGAGATCCACGATTCAGATATAATTTCATTTGGGATGGTTCGGAATTCAGTGGCCGTATTTATGACTGCCACCCTGATAATACCGAATCTGTTGACCAACTGACGTATTCCAAACAAGCCACTAGAACGGGGTACGGACTAAGAAAGTTTTTTGATGAGTCGTTCAGTGGCAATTTAAGAAGCGACTACGGGGGTAACATTCCAATTATCAGATATGCTGAAGTTCTTTTAAGCTATTTAGAGGCTGAACTAGAAGCTGGTAATCCAATAACACAGGCTTTGTTGGATGAGACTATCAACCAGGTCAGAGGCCGTGAGTCTGTAGGGCTCCCTCCAATTACGGAAACCGATCCAGCGCTTTTACGACCTATTTTACGAAACGAAAGACGTATTGAACTGGCACTTGAAGGCCAAAGGCTCTGGGATATTTTCAGATGGGGTATTGGTGAAGAGGTATTGGTAGGCGACTTTTGGGGCGCACCATTTCCAGATTCAGAGTTATATCCAACCACTTCCAAGAAAATTGATCCACAGGCACGTTGGTACGTAACCACGAAAAATTTTAGACAAGGAGTCGATGATGTTTGGCCAATTCCAGAATCGGAAGTAAATGTGAATCCTAAATTGGGCAATTAACAAATGACGATTAAAAGGAGAAAATTTGTTCAAAACTTAGGACTTGCCGTACCCGTACTGGCAAGTCCTTTAAATTGCATTTTCGCTAATAGGCCTGTATTGTACCCCGCTCAATCCTTAAAGGAGAACCATTTTGAAATGGATTTCAGTAAATTGAATGAAAGGGTATGGATTGGCAAGTCGTTTTGGGCCGTTCCTATGGAAGATTGGGAAATCAAAAACAAGCGTCTTGAATATTCCGGAGTAGAAAAAAAATCCAGATTACACCTTTTGACCTACACCCTGAACGGTAATTCAGGAAGTTTTCAGATTTCGGGAAACCTTGGATTTTTAAAAAACAATAAAGGTAAGGGTGCTGTTGGTTTTGCTGTTGGAATAAAAGATTTTACCGACCCCGATAGTGTGAAAGCGGCTTGCTATTTTGGCAAGGGCATTTCAATGGGAGTCGATTTGGAAAAAGGACTCTATATCGATACGGAGTTTAAAGAACTTCCTTCTGATTTTATATGGGAGGAATTCGCTCTACAATTAACTACGGAAACCAAAGGGAAGGAGTCAACTTTAACACTAACAGCTGAAGACAAAGAGGGTCGCACAGAAGTGTTGAAACATACCTTACAGGCTACTTTAGAAGGTTTGATGGCCTTAGAGAACAGAGGTACTGAGAAAAGTGAAAGTACCATTTGGTGGCGTGATATGCAGACTTCGGGAAGTAAACTCGAACATCATCCAGAAAATAGTTTCGGCCCTATTCTTTGGTCCATGTACACCTTGTCAAAAAGTACTTTGAAATTGACCGCACAGCTTCCGCCCGTGGGGGAAAAAGACTCCGATAAAGTGGAGCTCCAATTTCTTAAGAATGGGCGTTGGGCCAAGGTAGATACCGTCGCAATGGACCCCGTAGCATTTACAGCGATTTTTACCATCAAAGACTGGAGTCTTAATCAAAATGTGAACTATCGTATAAAATATGATCTCGATAAAGAAAAACATCTGTATGAGGGTGTTATTCGAGAAGAGCCCAAAGATAGGCAGCTTATTTTTGGCGGACTTACCTGTCAGCATGCCATGGGCTTCCCATATAGGCCTCTGGTAGAAAATCTAGCGAAGTCAAACCCTGATATGTTGTATTTCTCTGGAGACCAATTATATGAAGGAAATGGAGGTTATCCCATAAAAAGAGAACCTGAAGATAAGGCCATTCTAAATTATCTTGGTAAATGGTATATGTTCGGGTGGGCTTTTGGCGATGTATTAAAAAATCGGCCTAGCATCTGTACCCCAGATGATCATGATGTATACCAAGGTAACCTTTGGGGAGATGGTGGAAAAAGGGTGTCTATAGAACAATGGAACAGCAGTAGGGACGCACAAAGTGGTTTGGTACAAACCACCAATTTCGTCAACGTCGTAAACAAAACCCAATGCGGCCACATGCCAAAGGCCTATGATTCAAAACCGCTTTCATCAGGTATGAGTACGTGGTATACCGAATTGGTTTATGGCAGGGTCAGTTTTGCTATTGTCAGTGATCGTTTATTTAAATCGGGCCCCGAGGCGGTACGTCCGGGTTTGGGACGAGTAGACCATTTAACGTCACCTGCCAACCAAGAGGAGTTAGAGAATGATCAACTAAGTTTTTTAGGTCAACGACAGCTTGATTTTTTAAATAATTGGGTCGGCAATTGGGAGGGGGCCCATATGAAAGTGCTGCTCAGCCAGACCTTATTTTCAAACGTAGGAACCCACCACGGACCTAATAAGCAATTTCTCTTCGGGGACTTGGATTCCGGTGGATGGCCCAAGTCTAAAAGAGATAAGGTCATAGAAATAATAAGAAAGGCGTGCGCCTTACACATAAATGGAGATCAACACCTGCCATTTATAGTGCAATACAGTGTAAACGAACCTCGTGATGGAGGATGGACGTTCTGTACACCGGCCATTTCTACCGGTTACCCGAGATGGGGGCAACCAGATTCTGTAAACGTACCATTTACGGATAGACCAAAACACGGACTACCCAATACGGGTTGCTATAGAGATGGTTTTGGTAACAATAATTATATCTACGCTGTGGGCAACCCGACCGATGATTTTGATGAGGAGTTCGACCGCTACAAAAGGGCGCAGAAAAAGGCATCCGGCTACGGTTTGGTAACTTTCGATACCCATGAACGCACCATAAAGATGGAAGCTATTCGGTTTTTGGCCGATTTGAATTCCGATTCCGAAGAAAACATGTATCCCGGTTGGCCATTGACCATTCAACAATTTGATAATGACGGTCGGCGGGCTTTTGGGTATTTGCCCAGGATAAAAACTTCTAAAAGCAATCAATTGCTTAAAATTGTACGGGAGGACAACCAAGAGTTGGTTTCTGCCATGCGTATCAAAGGCAAAAGTCATCAACCTAAAGTGTATGCTTTAGGAAAATATACCTTAATTCTTGGTGAGGGCAAAGAGGAAATGCAATTGAAAGGGATTGAAATAACCATTGATCCCGGTGTGGAAATTACTATTTAGTACGGATGTATGAACTTAAAATTGTAATTAATTAACAGCAAACCATAAATGACTAACTTAAAGAATCATTTTTTAAAAGCTGTCCTATTGGCTTTAGTGCTAACGGGATGTAAATCTGAAGAAAAGAAACCGGTTGCCGAAGCGGAAAGCCAACCAAAACCCAACATCGTCTTTATTTATATGGACGATTTAGGCTACGGAGACATGAGTGCCTATGGGGCAACCGAAATTTCTACCCCCAATATGGATGCCTTGGCAGAAGGAGGAATCAAGTTTACCAAGGGCTATGCTACTTCTGCTACCTGTACACCGAGCCGTTATGCTATTCTTACGGGGAGGTATCCTTGGCGCAATGAAGATGCCAAAATATTACCGGGTACGGCACCATTAATAATTGATACAGAACAATTGACGGTACCTAAAATGCTTAAAGCCGAAGGCTACGCCACGGGTATTGTGGGAAAATGGCATTTGGGGCTTGGTAATGGGAATGTTGATTGGAACCAAAGGGTTTCTCCGGGACCCAATGAAGTCGGCTTTGATTATTCTTACATTCTGGCTGCAACGCAAGACCGTGTGCCTACAGTGTATATTAAAGACGGCCATGTAGATGGCTTGGATCCTAATGATCCTATTTCGGTAGATTATAAAAATAATTTTGAAGGGGAACCCACTGGTTTGGACAATCCTGAGTTGACCACTATGAAATGGCATCACGGCCATAATAACAGTATCGTTAACGGCATTCCTAGAATTGGTTTTATGAAAGGTGGCGAGGCTGCCAAGTGGAGCGATATTGATATGGCAGATCATTTCTTGACCAAGGCCCAAGAGTATGTTAGTACACATAAGAAGGAACCTTTCTTCCTTTATTATGCTTTACAGCAACCACATGTACCCAGAACCCCGCATCCTCGTTTTGAAGGTAAATCGGGCATGGGGCCAAGAGGAGATGTCATTTTGGAAGCCGATTGGGTGATTGGTGAGTTTATGAAAACTCTTGAAAAAGAGGGTATTCTAGAAAATACCTTAATTGTATTTTCCAGTGATAACGGGCCTGTAGTCAACGATGGTTATTACGATGATGCCGAAGAAAAATTAGGCGACCATACCCCAGCAGGGGTTTTACGAGGTGGCAAGTACAGCCTTTTTGAAGCCGGCACACGGGTACCTTTTATGACCTATTGGAAAGGAAAAATCCAGCCAGGTGTTTCCGATGCCATGGTTTGTCAAGTAGACTTATTGACTTCATTGGCCAAGTTAGTGGGTAGTGATCAGAAGGGTGAAGACAGTAAAGACATTCTTTCTGCATTTATGGGCGAAAGCAAACAAGGCAGAAATGAACTGGTAATCGAAGCTACTTCAAGAACCGCCTTTAGGCAAGGGGACTGGGCCATGATTCCCCCTTACAAAGGTGCCGCTATCAATAAACAGGTTAATATTGAATTGGGTAACAATAGTGAATACCAACTGTACAACCTGAAAGATGATTTGGCACAACAGAACAATTTAGCTGCTACCCAACCTGAAAAATTGCAACAAATGATTAAGGATTTTGAAGCAATTAGGGGCAAAGGTGTTACCGATGTGCAAGAGCTTGAGCTAAAGTAAAATAGTAGTTGAAAGAGCGACGCCCTGAACAATATTTGTTTAGGGCGTTTTTTTATTTCCCACCGTTGGCCTGCAAGTCGGCCAGACACTGACTGTCAAATTCAGGAATACTTCCGCCACTTAGCATGTTGATGAGCCCTTCACCTGTTTCTGCCGTCCAGTACATCAAACAGTTATCATTTGTACAATGTCTGCCGTGTTCTTCGTCTTGGTGAGGGTTTTGCATAGGGGTACCTGCATTGACCATTCCCAATAAATGTCCGAATTCGTGATTCAACACTGTGCTTTCCAAAACCTCAAGGCTAGGGCCAAAAGTTTGACCACTAAAACTTTGTACGGTTTCTTCAAAAATTACGAAAGAAGTGTTTCTATAAGCAATTCCTAAAACGGAACCATTTTCTGTGTTTTCGGCATATTCCCCATCTAAAAAAATACCGAATACGGCCAATGATTTATCTTTATTATATAGTGTTCTAATGGAATCTTCCAGCGCCCGTATTTCTTGGGTAGTGTAGGTTTCCTTTTCTTGGGACGCCATTGGTTTCATTTCAATGGATATGCCTTGGCTTTTGTGCAGACGACTGTTCAAGAAATTTTCGAAGTTTTCGATGGTTGCGTTTTCGGGTTTGAACCCTTCCACATAAAAAAGTTCCAGCTTTAATTCAGTATACTTGGTATCACTCAATAAATCATTGGCAGAATCTCCCACCGATTTTTTATTAGCTGAGGTGTCAACTGTTTCCGTTTCGCCTTCTTCGTTGACAATTTCTTTCAGCTCTTCGTTTCTACTGTCTTCCTTGGAGCATCCTAACCAAAAGCCAAAAGCGAATGCTACTAAAAAAACACGTGCTTTTAGTCCAATAAACTTTTTCATATATGAAGATTTGGTATTAGTTGCAACGTACTTTTTGGTCTTTTTAGTGTGAATTTGAAGAATTTATGTTCACTTGAATGTAAATTTTTACCATCTTTGTGGCATCATGAAGTTATAAGAATTATGAAATCCATAAATGTCACCGGGAAGTACTCGGATTTTAGTTGGTAACCTTTACCGGCTTCTTGGCATATTCTTCATACCCAATCATAATTCAACATCATGAGAAATCAGAACATTTCATTAAAAAAGTTATATCAATATTTCATTCTTTCCATTACTGGTAAAGATTTGGATTTTACGACAGGCAGTATCCGAAAAGCAATTTTTATGCTCTCCATTCCCATGATATTGGAGATGATGATGGAGTCTATCTTTGCCATTGTAGATATCGCCTACGTAAGTAAAGTTAGTGTCAATGCCGTTGCAACCATTGGTTTGACAGAGAGTGTCGTTACTTTGGTTTATGCCGTTGCAATTGGCCTGAGTATGGCTGCAACCGCGATAGTGGCGCGTAGAATTGGAGAAAAAAATGTACATGGAGCTCGAGAATCGGCTGTACAGGCCATACTTTTAGGTGTTTTAGTTTCCATTATTGTTGGCGTTTTGGGAATCTTTTATTCCAAAGAAACACTTGCCTTAATGGGGGCGGAGGCAGATTTGATAGAAGAGGGGTACGGATATACCCAATGGTTATTGGGAGGAAACCTAACGATACTGTTGCTTTTTTTAATCAATGCCATTTTTAGAGGTGCTGGTGATGCTTCGATTGCCATGTGGGCCTTGGTTCTGTCAAACGGACTCAATATTATTTTAGATCCTATTTTTATTTTTGGATGGGGGCCGATTCCGGAGTATGGAGTTACAGGCGCGGCAATTGCAACCAACATTGGTAGGGGCAGTGCCGTTCTCTTTCAATTGTCGGTTCTTTTTTGGGGTTGGAGCCGTATTAAAATCGGTCTAAGGGATATTTCGCTTCGTTTAGGGGTTATGTTTAATTTAATAAAAGTCTCCCTAGGAGGAATAGCCCAATTTCTAATCGGGACTTCCAGTTGGGTGTTTCTAATGCGGATTATGTCAGAATTTGGTAGTGAAGTACTAGCAGGCTATACCATAGCTATTAGGGTGATGCTGTTTACTTTAATGCCTTCTTGGGGTATGAGCAACGCCGCTGCTACCTTGGTAGGACAGAATTTAGGGGCGGACCAACCTGAGAGAGCAGAACGCTCCGTTTGGATTACGGGTAAGTACAATGCCTATTTTATGGGGGCGGTGTCCCTTGTTTATATTTTATTCGCTTACGACATCACCGCATGGTTCAATGAGAATCCTGTTGTGGTAGAAAATGGCGGTCTGTGCCTGCAGATAATGGCGGCAGGCTATATTTTTTATGCCTACGGAATGGTGGTTACCCAAGCATTTAACGGTTCTGGTGACACCCGAACACCTACAAAAATCAATCTGGTAGCATTCTGGCTGTTTCAGTTGCCATTGGCTTATCTCACTGCAATTACGTTTGAAATAGGAGCGTTGGGCGTTTTTATAGCCATAACAACGGCCGAGGTGCTTTTGGCCATAATATCTATCATCTGGTTCCGAAAAGGCAATTGGAAAAAAGTTCAGGTATAATTTTAATAAATTTGTACTTCTGAAAATTTAATCTTTTGGAGGCTCTTTTAAGGAGTGTGATTTTGAACCAATCTTGATATCTTACTCAAGATAAATAGCAAGAAATTAATGAAATTAGATATTTTGGCCTTTGGCGCGCATCCTGATGATGTAGAACTGGGTGCGGGTGCTACCATTGCAAAAGAAATTGCCAACGGTAAAAAAGTTGGTATTGTAGATTTGACCAGAGGGGAATTAGGTACAAGGGGCAGTGCAGAAATTAGAGATATAGAGGCCAAGAAAAGTGCCGAAATTTTAGGTGTTTCTGTGAGGGATAACTTGGCCTTTGCCGATGGATTCTTTAAAAATGACAAGGAGCATCAACTGGAAATTATCAAAAAAATAAGACAGTACCGACCTGATATAGTACTTTGTAATTCCGTCAGAGACCGCCATATAGATCATGGCCGAGGAAGCAATTTGGTGAGCGATGCCTGTTTTTTAAGTGGATTGATAAAAATTGAGACCCAGCTTGAGGGTGAAAACGAACTACAAAAACCTTGGAGACCTAAAGTTGTATATCATTTTATACAATGGCAAAACATTGAACCCGATTTTGTAGTGAATGTTTCTGGCTTTATCGATGTGAAAATGAAGGCTATTTTGGCTTATAGTTCACAATTTCACGACCCCAATAGCAAGGAGCCGGAAACACCCATCAGTAGTAAAAACTTTATAGATAGTGTTGACTATCGCGCTCGTGATTTAGGTAGGTTGATAAATACCGAACACGCAGAAGGGTTTACAGTAGAACGTGTAGTGGCAATTGATAAGCTTAACGACCTTATCTAGGCGGTTTTCTTGTAAGTGGTTTTGGATTTGGGTACTGTGAAATGAAAGGTACTTCCTTTTCTTTCCTTACTGTTCACCCAAATTTTTCCATTGTTCTCCTCTACCATTTCCTTGCAAAGACTTAGTCCTAGTCCAGTACCTTTTTCATTATTGGTACCGTAGGTAGTTACATTGCTATTTTTACTGAACAGCTTATTAATCACTTCTTGACTCATTCCTACACCTGTGTCCCTGATGGATATTTGCCATTGGTCGTTTTTTTCCATGCTAGAGATAGTAACCATTCCGTTTTCTGGAGTAAACTTGAGAGCGTTACTTATTAAGTTTCTTATAACAATGTCTATTTGATTGGCATCTGTCCAAGCAGTTGTATTGGGGTTCAAATGGCTAATTAATCGTATGGATTTATTGTCTGCCGTCTCCGATAATAAATGAAGATTTTCGTTTACTATGGTCTGCAGGTCCACAGAAGTGGGTTTTGTAATTAGTCCGTTCATTTGGCTCTGGCCCCAAGATAAGAGGTTGTTCAATGTAAAGGAAATATGGTCAATATCATGTCTGAGTTTTGGTATGAATCCCATGAACTCTGCTTGGCCAATATCTCCATCCTTAAGATATTTCAATAGACTTTGAAATGCACCGATTGGGCCTCTTAAATCATGTCCAATGATAGAAAATAGCCGGTCTTTGGTTTCATTTATTTTCCTAAGTTCCAGCTCCCTTTTTTCCAAGTCCTTGGTTTTGTTCTGTAATTCTTGGTACAGACTTCTTTGAATTCGTTCACCTCTACGCATTAGTAGAGTAACCGCTAAAAAGATGACCAAAATGGCCAAAGATAGATAAACGTACGTTTGTTGTGAGGCTAACTCTTTTTTGTTTTTTTCAATTAATTCTATTTTTTGCCTTTCATGCTCCATTTTAGTCTTTAGCATGTTTAAGCTGGCCTTATTCTCGTTTCTTGAAAGTGTGTCTAGAAGGGTTTGGTAAATTTCATGATATTTTAAGGCCTCTTCAAAATTGTTTTTCTTTTTATGGAGCTTATATAAGGTAAGAGCACACTTTTTCTTTCCCTCCATAAATTTTATCTGATGCGATATGGCATTTGCCTTCAAGGCATACTTTTCACTTAGGGAGTCATTTTCAAGCCCAAGATAAGCCTCTGCCATTCCATTGTAGAGATCTATTTTTCCTCTTTCATCATCAAGGTTTTGATGTAGCATTTCACTTTGATTGTACCAGTGAAGTGCCCATTTATATTTATTTTCCTTTAAATATATTTTGCCTTTGATTTCATAGGCATAGGCCAACCAATCCATAACCTTATGTTCCTCAAATGCCTTAATGCTGCTGTTGACATTAAACATGGCATGGTCTAAATTGTTAATATCCGCATACAAAGAAGCAATATTGCTCATACTTTCTGCCGATACTACATCATCACCAATGCGTTCATTGATTTTTAATACCTCTTCGTAAAATTCCAAAGCTTGATCGTAATCTTTTTGGCTAATATAAAGATGGGCAACATTTTCGCTCATGGCGGATAGCTGAATATCTGAATTGGTTTCTTTGGCTAAATCTATTCCCGCAAGGTAAAATTTCAAGGAATTGGTATAATCCCCCTTATAGGAGTATTCAACGGCTAAACTATTTTGAGCCTCCAATAGTAATGCACTATTGAGCGAAAGTTGGCTGGTTTCTAAAGCTTTTTGAAAATACTCAATAGCCTTATTATGTTGGCCCTTGTCCGAGTGGTAGTCCCCTAAACCTAGGAGTGCGTTACTTTCCCCGGACTTATAATTACTTTCTTTACTTAATTTTAAGGCTTGATTAGCTAATAGAAGTAAGCTATCTGATTTGTAGAAACGTTGAGCATTGGCCAAATTGTTTAGCAAATTGATATAAATAGTATCCGTTTTGGAAAAATTAGGCTTGAGTTTAAGTTCGCTTAATTTGTCTTCTAAACTATCTATGGAATTATTCTGTGCCGTAACCAATACACCAAAAAGCAAGAATACCGCACAAATAAATCCCTTTAATCTGTGCATATCTAAATTGTTTTCTTTTTGCGTCTTTTGACGATACATGATTTGGCCTTAATTTCATCACTAAAGTAGTATTAGAAAGCACCTGATTTTAAATTTATGTTGTGAAATGCCAAAAAATGTGTGTTTGGTCGAGTGAGAAGTGTATTTCATCGATAAAATTGATTGTCCTGTAAGACTAATGTAATCCAAATGAACATGTTAGATGTTATAAAGGGAATAATGGCGATTACCTTAAAATAACATAGATTTTATTTTGAAAGATTGTTTAAAAAAAATTACCTTTGCCACCGCTTGCAAATAATCCATGACTTCTGATTTTTTATCACATGTCTTTAAGATATATTTGGAGCACTTGAGATTACATGGTGGTTGTAGCTCAGCTGGTTAGAGCGCTTGATTGTGGTTCAAGAGGTCGCCGGTTCGAACCCGGTCTTCCACCCAGAATAAAAGTCCTGTTATTCAACAGGACTTTTTTGTTTTTATATGTTAAAAAAGCCCTCCCAAATTTTGGGAGGGCTTTTGATTGAAGTACTTACTTTTACTTGGTTGCTTTATCCACAACTACTCTTTGTTCCCTATTGGCTACTTCCCAAGCTGTGTGAAATATTAACCTTGTTCTATTTTCCAATAAATCATAATTGATTTTGTCCGGTGTGTCGCTTGGCCTATGGTAATCATCATGGGTGCCATTAAAATAGAAGATGATTGGGATATTGTTTTTGGCAAAATTGTAATGGTCGCTTCTATAGTAAAAACGATTGGGGTCGTTCTCATCATTAAAAGTATAATCCAATTCTATCTGGGTGTATTTTTGGTTTACTTCTTCGGAAAGTTCGTGAAGTTCTGTACTCAATTTATCGGAACCAATTAGATAGATATAATTTCTTTCACCCACCCTTTTGGGATCTATTCTTCCAATCATATCGATATTAAGGTTGGCCACGGTTTGTTCCAAGGGAAATAAAGGTTCTTCATCCGTATAAAACCTTGATCCCAACAATCCTTTTTCTTCACCGGTAACATGTAGGAAAACAATGGAACGTTTTGGACCATTACCCTCATCCGCAGCAGTTTTAAAAGCCTGGGCTATTTCAAGTAATGATACAGTGCCCGAGCCGTCATCATCTGCTCCATTATTAATCTCCCCATCCGGTGTGACCCCTATATGGTCCAAATGAGATGAAATAACTACATATTCATTAGGTTTTTCAGAACCTTTTAAAACTGCTACTACATTTTCAGAATCCACTAAATCATTGTTGCTGGCAACGTCTAGTACTAAGGGAATGGATAGTTGTCTCTGTTTGTTGTCCGAACCAATCTTGGGCAATAGCGCTTTGGCTAGACCCGTATTTATAAGGATAGTGAAGAAAGGTTCGGCCTCATTGCTTACCAAATCCATCCGCCCACTTTCATTGCCTTTCATCCATTCATACCTACTTTTAAAGCGAGGGTAATTCAACGGATCATAATAAAGAACTCCTTTAGCTCCCTTACTTGTGGCCAGTTCCATACGTTTCCCCATGGATTCTGACATATTGCTCCATATAGATTTTTGAGAAGTACCTGTTACCAAATAATTTCCTTGGGAATCAATTGGTTCCCCAGATTTGATGAGCACAATCTTTCCCTTGACATCTAGATTTTTATAATCTGAATAATTCTCGGTTTCAATACCAAAACCTGCATAAACCACATTATTGAACTCCCCTTGGGCTTTGGAAAAAGTCAGGAATTCTTCGCCTAAGGGAAATTCCTTTCCGTTAGCAGTAATGGTACCCACTGGTAATTGACTAACTTCTAAAGGTACTTTTTGAAAATAATCGCCACCACCTTTAGCTGCTGGAATCCCTAACTTTTCATATCTCTCCTTAAGAAATTCAATGGCCTTTTTTTGCCCTTCCTTTCCAGTTTCGCGCCCTTCAAACTCATCGGAGGCATAGATATACAAATCTTCCTTTAGTTCTGCCTCGGTAATGGTTGTAGCGTATGCTTCAACATCTTTGGCAGCATTTGCCGTCTTGTTTTCCGTGGTACTTGAAATTGTCGTTTGAGAAGAGTTGCAGGCCAAAACGAGTCCGAAGGCCAGCGTAATCAATTTTTTCATGGTGTAATATTTACCGTTAAATAGGGCAGGATTGGGTAATAATTCCATTAGATAGCCTACCTGTTTCTTAGTTTATCTATAAAATAAGAGCAAACTAAAATTTCACAAAAATAGGGAAATCCTTTAGATTTCATCGGTATATCGTTCAATTTAAATGTGGGCTCTTTAACAATTTTTGGTAACTTCAGCCTCGTTCAAAAAATTCAACCTAATCCTTAAATTTTCATGAAAGCTACTAAGTTATTAATCGCCACTTTTATCTCGGGAATCTGTCTTTTAAGCTGTAAGGAAACCAAAAAGGAACAATCAATTGAAACCCTAAAAGAAGAAATGGAAGAAAGTAAATTATCGCATGAATTAAACGTCAAAAATTTTGAAACGGTCATAGAGGGGGATTCCGTCAAGTTGTACACGTTAAAAAATAATAACGGAATGGAAGTGACCATTACCAACTATGGTCAAAGACTTATATCACTCCATGCACCCGACAAGAATGGAAATTTTGAAGATGTGGTATTGGGCTTTCCGCATTTGGATAACTACAGGGCGAAAAAAAATTACTACGGTGCAACCATAGGGCGGTACGGTAACCGGATTGCCAAAGGTAAATTTACTATTGACGGTACTACCTACGACTTGGCCATCAACAATAATGAAAATCACCTACATGGAGGAATCAAAGGTTTTGAAAGTGTAGTTTGGAATGTAGATGAGGCAAAGGACGATTATATTGTTTTTTCCAGAACATCGCCTGATATGGAAGAGGGATATCCCGGTAACTTGAAAGTAAGCGTACGGTACGATCTTACCAATGATAACGAATTAAAAATCTTTTATAAGGCCGAGACAGATAAACCAACCTTTATAAATCTTACCCATCATTCATTTTTTAATTTAAAGGGAGAGGGTAATGGAGATGTTACAGACCATATAATGATGATCAATGCTGATGGATTTACGCCTGTGAATAGCGGACTTATTCCCAACGGGGAAGTTGTAAAAGTTGAAGGAACCCCTTTTGACTTTACACAGCCGAAGCCCATTGGTAAGGATATTGAAGAGGAACATGAACAGTTGAAATTTGCCAACGGCTATGATCATAATTTTGTGTTGAACGAGGAACCAAAAAATTCAGAAGGATTGGTTTTGGCTGCAAAAGTAGTGGAGCCGGAAAGTGGGCGTACCATGGAGGTTTATACAGATGAACCCGGGGTTCAGTTTTATGGAGGAAACTTTTTAACCGGTGCCGATATTGGTAAAAGTGGAAAGCCCTACGTTTTTAGAGGTTCTTTTTGTTTGGAGACCCAACATTTTCCTGATTCACCTAATCAACCCAATTTTCCAAGTACTAGGCTAGACCCGGGTAGAACCTATACTTCTACCTGCGTGTATAAATTTGGGGTAGAATATATCTAGTAAAGCAGCTTTTTAAGTGTTTTAAATTATTCGAAAACAAGATAATTTTCTACTAAGTTGGTAATATAGTATCAATTTAGGCTAACTTTAGTAGAATTATCCTCTTTTGGATGGTCTAATTTTGTGGAGTAATAAATAAAAATTAGCTGTATGAAATTCGAATGGAAAGGCGTAATGCCTGCAATTACCACCAAATTTACTGAGAAGGATACGTTGGATATGCCCATGTTCCTAAAAAATATCGAGGCTCAGATAGAAGCGGGCGTTAGCGGTATTGTGTTGGGAGGTTCGTTGGGAGAGGCCAGTACGCTTACCAGAGAAGAAAAAAAGGTGTTGATCAGGGAAACCTTAGGAGCAGCCGATGGTAAGATTCCTGTAGTGATGACCATTGCAGAACAAACAACCGCTACTGCTATTGACGTTGCGAGGGAATCACAAGAGGCCGGCGCAAATGGTTTGATGGTGTTGCCACCAATGAGGTACAAATCAACCGATTTGGAAACGGTCACTTATTTTAAGGATATTGCTTCCCAAACAGATTTGCCCATAATGATTTACAATAACCCTGTGGATTATAAAATTGAAGTTACGGTAAAAATGTTCCAAGAGCTCATGGAAATGGAGAATATTGGTGCGGTGAAGGAGTCTACAAGGGATATAATTAATATTGGAAGGTTGCGAAACCAATTTGGTAATGATTTGAAAATTTTAACCGGTGTAGATCCCTTGGCTTTGGAAAGTCTTTTGGCAGGAGCCGATGGATGGGTTGCAGGCTTGGTATGCGCTTTCCCAAGGGAAACGGTCGCCATTTATGAATTGGCCAAAGCAGGAAGAGCGCAAGAGGCCTTGGAAATTTACCGATGGTTCCTTCCTTTGTTGGAATTGGATATTAGCCCGCAATTGGTTCAGAATATAAAATTGGCCGAAGTTGCTACGGGTATAGGTACGGAGTACGTTAGAAAGCCCAGATTGCCATTGCAGGGAAATGAAAGACAACGTGTCTTAAAGGTGATTGACGATAGTTTAAAAACACGTCCTGAATTACCGGATTATAAAAACTTAACCACTATGGCATAAAGCGACAGTAAAGTGTTATTTGACAAAATATTAATAGAGCCAGGTCTTGACAACTTAATGTTTTAATGGTAGCTTTCAATCTTTTACTTAGAACTACAAAACAAAGAACATGATCACCGGAAAAAACTATGTGGGAAATGAGCTTTCGGGCCAAGGAACATCTACTTATAAGACCTTTAATCCTGCGGAAAATATAGATACGGAGTGGGAGCTACTGGAGGCCACGGGAGAAGAGATTGATAATGCGGCCAAAAAAGCAAGCGATGCTTTTTTGGAATACAAAAATTTCTCAGGAACCAAAAAATCGGAGTTTTTAAAGGCAATTGCCAATGAAATAGAAGCATTGGGCGATGAGCTTATTGAAACCTATTGCAAGGAGTCCGGTTTACCTGCGGGAAGGGCCAAAGGGGAACGAGGTAGGACCATGGGGCAATTAAGGGCATTCGCTACACTTTTGGAAGAAGGTTCATGGGTTGAGGCAACGGTAGATACGGCCCAACCGGATAGGGAGCCCCTTCCAAAGGTAGATATTCGTAAAATGCTGGTTCCTTTAGGTCCTATAGCGGTTTTTGGTTCCAGTAATTTTCCGTTGGCATTTTCTACAGCAGGAGGTGATACGGCAAGCGCATTGGCCGCAGGTTGTCCTGTAATCGTTAAAAGCCACCCTATGCATGCAGCGACAGGGGAATTGGTAGCGAGCGCTATAATTAAGGCAGCTCAGGCGACAGGAATGCCTGACGGTGTTTTTTCAAATTTGAACAGTAGTGGTATAGAGGTTGGTAAAAAACTGGTATTGCATCCCGCAATTAAGGGTGTAGGTTTTACCGGTAGTATCAAAGGGGGAATGGCACTTTACAATCTGGCCCAGCAACGAGATGAGCCTATTCCTGTTTTTGCGGAAATGGGGAGTGTTAACCCTGTGGTAGTACTTCCGTCCGCTTTGAAAGAAAATGGTAGTGATTGGGCCCAAAAGTATGCCGGTTCCATTACTTTGGGTGCTGGTCAATTTTGTACCAATCCAGGGCTAATTTTAGGGATAGAGGGCGAAGAGTTAAATCATTTTATCAAGGAGCTGGGTAATTCTATTGAAATATTGGACCCCACGTGCATGCTCCATCCCAACATTCACAGAAATTACGAAAAAGGTAAGGAAGAACTTTCCAACCAAGGCGGTGTAGATGTGGTAGCAGAGTATTCTAAGGAAACCAATCCTAATTTTGGGAAGCAAAAGGTCTTAACTATTGCCGGTTCCAATTTTTTGGATAATCCCAAGCTACATGAAGAAGTTTTTGGGCCGTTCAGTATTGTGGTAAGATGTACGGATGAAAAGGAACTTACTGCGGTAATCGGTCGTCTGAAAGGACAGTTGACCGGTACAATTTTGGGTAGTGCTTCGGAATTCGAAACCTTTTCCAGAACGATAGCAACGTTACAATCTAAAGTTGGCCGACTCATTTTTAACGGGGTGCCAACAGGAGTGGAGGTCTGTCCGTCAATGCATCATGGAGGACCCTTCCCGGCAACCAGTGACAGTAGGTTTACCTCTGTAGGTACTTCTGCCATTAAAAGATGGGTGCGGCCCGTATCCTTCCAAAATTGGCCGCAAGATTATTTGCCGGAAGCTTTAAAAGACGATAATCCGCTAAAAATCATGAGAATTTTGAATGGAGAACATACCAATGCTGAAGTATCCTAAATTTTAATATCAGGTTACGCCTATGGCCAAATCTGTTTTTTCATGTATAGATGCCCATACTTGCGGTAACCCAGTGAGGGTAATTGCAAAGGGTGGCCCTGAGCTTATAGGGCGTAACATGAGCGAAAAAAGGCAGCACTTTTTGCGTGAATTTGATTGGATTCGTAAAGGGCTAATGTTCGAGCCTAGAGGTCATGACATGATGAGCGGTAGTATTTTCTATCCACCGAGCGATCCCAAAAATGATTTGGCCATCTTATTTGTAGAAACAAGTGGCTGCTTGCCCATGTGTGGGCACGGGACCATAGGTTCCATAACCATTGGTTTGGAAGAGGGCCTTATAAAACCCAAAATTCCAGGGGTTATTAAAATGGAAGCCCCGGCGGGATTGGTGGAAATTGAATACCAACAGACCGAAAATAAAGTGGACTGGGTTCGATTGAAGAACGTAAAATCCTTTTTGGCTGCTACCAATCTGGAAATTGATTGCGATGCCTTGGGAAGCTTAATATTTGATGTATCCTATGGTGGTAATTTTTACGCCATTGTAGATCCACAGGATAATTTTAAAGGTATTCAGCAATATTCCGCCAGTGAATTGATACGGTTTAGTCAAGAAATACGTGAAAAAATCAATCGAAAATACCCCGATATGTTCATTCATCCAGAAGACAAGACCATTAACGGGGTGAGTCATATGCTGTGGACGGGGACAACCCTTTCCCCTGACGCCACGGCCCGTAATGCCGTTTTTTACGGAGATAAAGCCATTGATAGATCGCCCTGTGGTACCGGAACTTCCGCAAGAATGGCCCAATGGCATGCCAAAGGGCTTCTAAAAATGGGGGAAGAATTTGTTCATGAGAGTTTTATTGGCTCTCAATTTGTGGGTAGGGTAGAAGAGGAGACCACCATAGCAGGCCAACCTGCCATCATCCCGAGTATACAGGGGTGGGCGAGAGTGTATGGCTATAATGAAATTAGTATTGATGATGATGACCCTTACGCATTTGGGTTTCAGGTAATTTAGAAAGAATAGCGTTTGAGTAAGAATGTTTTAATAATAGGTGGCGGAATATCCGGGTTGTGTTCTGCTTATTTTTTACAAAAGGAAGGACATCAAGTTACGGTTGTAGATGCATACGATATTACTTCAGGAGCTTCTTTTGTTAATGCCGGTTTCATAACGCCAAGCCACATAATTCCCTTGGCAAGCCCCGGTATGATTGCCAATGGTATTAAAATGATGTTTAATTCCGCTAGTCCCTTTTATATGAAACCTAGGTGGGATATAGACTTTTTTAAATGGGCATGGGGGTTTCATAAATCTTCTTCCGCTGAAAAGGTCGAAAAAGCAATTCCCGTAATTAAAGAAATAAATATCATCAGTAGGGAACTATTTCAGGATATAAAATCCTCGGGTGATTTAGGGGAATTTCAATTGGAGCGAAAAGGGCTCTTAATGTTGTACCAAAGTGCAGAGGCTTATGAGAAAGAGCGCAAAGTGGCCAAGAGAGCGGCAGATTTAGGGCTTGAGGTATCTGAATTGGATAAAAACGGACTTTCCAAAATAGAACCCAACGTACAAATCGATGCAAAAGGAGCCATTAATTACGAATGTGACGGACATACGACCCCTACTCAAATTATGCCTAAGCTCGTCGCTTTTTTAACGAGTGTTGGAGTTGAAATTCGGACCAAAGAAACCGTTCAGGACATAGAAATTTCAGGAACTAAAATCACCCAAGTTCGCACAAATAAGTCCAGCTATCATCCAGATGAAGTAGTAATGGCGGCAGGAGCTTGGAGCGGTTTGGTTGCAAAAAAAATGGGGATTAAATTGCTCATGCAAGGCGGTAAAGGGTACCGAATAAATGTGGAGCGGTCTACGGGAATTGGTATGCCCGCAATTCTCATGGAAGCAAAAATGGCGGTAACCCCAATGGTTGGCTTTACAAGGTTTGCAGGCACTATGGAGTTTTCCGGGAATAATAGTTTGGTAAGAAAAGAAAGGGTAAGAGCAATAGCCAATGGGGCCCAAAAATTTTATCCTGATTTGAAAATATCGCAAGAGGAAATTGCCTCAGCTACCACGGGATTGCGACCGGTAACTCCTGACGGATTACCTTATATTGGTCGTTCTTCAAAGGTTGATAATGTAGTATTTGCTACCGGTCATGCTATGATGGGTTGGAGTTTAGGGCCAGCTACGGGTAAATTGGTTTCAGAAATCATTGATGGGAAAAAAACGTCTATGAAAATAGAGGCATTTGCGCCAGACCGACAATTTTAGGCCGGTTGTATCAAATCCCAAAGGTTACCGTAGAGATCTTTGAAAACTACGACAGTTCTATATTCTTCCGTTCGTGGGGTTTCCGTAAATTCTATGCCTTGGTTTTTCATTCTGTTATAGTCCGCCCAAAAATCCTTGCTCTGTAAAAACAGAAAAACCCTGTTTCCGGCTTGTTTTCCTATGGTTTTTAATTGCTCTTCACCTTCGGCCTTGGCCAAAACAAGTTGAAGACCGTTATGTATTTCCGGAGCAACGGTAATCCATCGTTTTTCCTCATCTAATTGAATGTTTTCCATCAGCTTGAAACCTAGCTTTTCAACAAAGAAATGAATTGCTTCTTCGTACTCCCTAACCAGAAATGTTACTTGAAAAAGGGACATTTAAAAGTCTTTAAAGCGTGTGTTTTTTACTTCCTCCCATTCGGCTTTCAAAATACCATAACAGCAAGTATTTCGCTTAAATCCATCTAATAGATATACATTTTCACGTAAGATACCTTCAAGCACACCTCCTAATTTTTCAACCGCTTTGCGAGAACGCATATTTCGTTCATCTATGCGGTATTCCACTTTTTCAAAGCCCATCTCATCATACGCATGGTTCATCATCAAGAATTTCATATGGGAGTTTAAGCCCTTTCCCTGATACTCCCTGCCAATCCAAGTAGAGCCAATATGTAGTACCTTATTTCTCCAGTCTATGTTCATAAACCTTGTTGCACCTGCGAATTTTTTGGTTTCTTTATCGAAAACGATAAATGGGATACTGGTTTTGTTCTTTTGTTGTTCCAGTGCTATTTCTACATACTTTTTAAGAGAACTTGGTTGTTCAATATCTGAAGGCGAATATTGTACCAATTTTTCCTGCGAGGCTATGGGAATGAGCTTTTGGTAATTTTCCAAGGTGAGGGGGGAAAGTCGTACACGACTGTCCTCTAACGTAAAAGGTGTTATCATAGTACCAGATTGTTTATGAGTTCATTTTTTACTTCATGCTTACCATCAAAGATAATTTGCTGTGCCTGTTCTCCAAAAAGCATTTTAAGTTTTTCATTTTCCTTTTGAATTCGGTTTTCATCTAGATACTCATCCTCATTGCCTATGAGGGCCGTAATTTTTGTCTTATGTTTTTTAAGAAAATCAAAACTATTGGGTGTGAGTTCATTAGGTATTCCGCCAGCATATAAGATTAATTGTTCGCATTTAATTTTTCTACTTGCTACCCATCTAGTAGCAATGGAAACTCCCTGGGAAAACCCTAAAACAATAAGATTTTTGTTACTGGGCAAACGTTCCTCTCCCATAACGGCATCTATATAACTCAACACATTTTGGGTTTCCCTTACTGTTTCCTCCTTAGTAAGCCAACTAGCGCCTACATGCCTATACTGATTGTTCAAATAATATTTTGACGGTGCCTGCGGCGCTATGATGTAATTTTTCTCCGGGGGCAATCCATTAAAATACGTGATGAAATACCGGCTTAAAAAACCCAATCCGTGGAATACGATCCAAATATTTTGGGTTTCAGAAGTAAGTTCGTTAAGCGTTAGGTATGAATTGGTGCTAGTATAGGAAACCAAACGTTCTTTTTGGGACATAGTTGAAATCTGTGTGATTAGGTGGGGGCTAAAACTAGCCTATTGCTTAATTTTACCAAAAATATGATTTATGGAAGGCTACAAAGAAAAAATCCTCAAAGTTTGCAATAACTCTTCAAAAAACACCTTGATGGAGACCTTGAAAATTGAGTATACGGATGTAGGGGCAGATTTTCTCGTTGCGAAAATGCCGGTAACTCCAGAGGTGCATCAACCAGATGGTGTTTTGCACGGCGGAGCTATGGTAGCACTTGCCGAAAGTGTTGGTAGCATGGCCTCTTATATTTTCTTGGATGCCCAAAAATTTGCAATAAGAGGGATAGAAATATCCGCTAATCATGTAAAAAGTGTGAGGGACGGGGAGGTATTTGCAAAAGCTACCATACTTCATAAAGGTAGGACCACGCAAGTTTGGGACATCAGAATAACCAATGCTGACGATAGTCTTGTCTCCATTTGTAAATTGACTACCATAGCTTTGGAAAAGAAGTAATGACGAATACCGATTTTTTTTCTAAAATTGAAGAGCACCTAGAAAGTAAATTGCCTTTGGTTGCATATCGTAAGCCAGAGGAGACGATTGTAAATTGCGTAATTCAGAATGATGATCAATTGTATTTGGTTCGTGATTTTTCGGAAAGTGGTTTTGTATTTGCTCCCTTTTCCAGCAAAGAAGAGGTAGTTTTGATTCCTTCGGATAACATTTTTCATCTACCTGATTTTGATTTGGACCAAGTAGAGTCTGAAGGAAAAATTATTTCGGCTCCACCTAAAACTCCTTTTGAAAAGGAAAATTACCTCCGTTCGGTTAGAAAGGCAATTAAGGAAATTAAGAATGATGGTTTTCATAAAGTAGTACTTTCCAGAAGCATAGAAATTGAAATTGGTGCATCTCCCGTAGAATGGTTCAAACGGTTGTTGAAAACCTACACCAATGCTTTTTGTTATCTGTGGTATCATCCTAGGGTGGGTTTATGGTTGGGCGCCACTCCGGAAATCTTGCTCTCTACAGTTAACGATAGGTTCACCACAATATCCTTGGCGGGTACACAAACCTTTAATGGTGATTTAAATCCCCAATGGGGCCATAAAGAGGTTGATGAGCAAGAACTTGTCACAAAGTTTATACTAGGAGCTCTAAGTAAAAAGGTTGGAGACATGGAAGTAGGAGCCTTGGAGACTGTTAAGGCGGGTAATTTAATGCATTTGCGTACCAAGATAACAGGAAAATTGAACGATAATCTTCAAGAGGTTTTGAAGGCATTGCACCCCACACCTGCGGTAGGGGGATTGCCAAAAGAACCGGCCATTGGGTTTATCCAGGAACAGGAGGATTATGACAGGGAATTTTACACCGGTTATTTGGGCGAGCTTAACCTTAGGGCCTCAAGGCAGCGTAGTTCTAGAACGTCTAACCAGGAGAACCAGGCATACCGGTCCATCATCAAAAAAAACAATCTTTTTGTTAATTTAAGGTGTATGCAACTTAAAGATTCAACAGCGTTGATTTATGTAGGTGGAGGTATTACCAAAGATTCCGATCCAGAAAAGGAATGGGAAGAAACCGTAGCTAAAAGCAAAACCATCTTAAGTATTTTATAACTACGTTGGCAAGGGAGATAGACGTGTTGTATTTTTGTACAAGATGATACACTCCAGCATACCTTCGGCCCAATTGGTGGTACAACACTTTAAGGCCAAAAAAATCAAGAATATTGTCATTTCTCCCGGTTCTAGAAATGCTCCTTTAATTATTAGTTTTACCGAAGACCCCTATTTCAATTGCTTTAGTATAGTTGATGAGCGAAGTGCTGCCTTTTTTGCGTTGGGCATGGCATTACAACTACAGGAGCCGGTAGCTACTTTGTGTTCTTCCGGTAGCGCCCTTCTTAATTATTATCCTGCTATTGCCGAAGCATATTATAGTGGAATACCTTTAGTGATAATTTCTGCGGATAGGCCACCATATAAAATAGATGTAGGCGACGGACAGACCATACGCCAAGATCATGTTTTTCATAGGCACATTGGTTATTCTGCCAATCTGAAACAAGATGTTTCGCATTGTGTTTCTCGGGTTGAGAAATATGCCCCTCAGTGGTTGGAGAATGGCACTGTTGAAGAAAATCAGGATAAGGTAAAGGCGTATAACGATTCCGAATTGAACAAGGCTCTAAATGTAGCACTTCAAGTAAAGGTTCCCGTGCATGTTAACGTACCCTTTGAGGAACCGCTGTATGACCGTTTGGAGGGTCCTTCAACTACCGCACTAATAGTGTTACCGGAGGCAAAAGAGGATGAAAATTTCCTTTCAGGTGATATGTTGGATACTTGGAACGCAGCTTCGAGAAAAATGGTTTTGGTGGGCGTTAATACGCCCAACTCGGTCGAACAGCAACTATTGGACAAACTTGCTGAGGACCCATCGGTTATTGTGATGACAGAAACTACCAGTAATTTGCATCACCCAAGGTTTTTTTCAAGTATCGATAGTATTATGGCACCCATTGAGAAATCGGCCAGTAAAGAGGAGTTATTTCAAAAATTTCAACCTGATATTTTGCTAACATTTGGAGGTTTGGTTGTTTCCAAGAAAATAAAGGCATTTCTTAGGGACTACAAACCAAAACGCCATTGGCATGTGGATGAGGTAAAGGCTTTTGATACTTTTTTTGCCTTAACAAAGCACATTAGAACATCTGCCAATAATTTTCTTTCCAATTTTATTCCGAAAACAAAAAATGTAGATAGTGATTATTTTGGGTTCTGGAATGCTAGAAAAGTAGGATATGAAGTAAAAAGAGCGGAGTATTTGAATCAAATAGCTTTTTCTGATTTTTCGGCCTTTAAGCAGATTATTGATACCGTTCCAAAGGGAAGTCAAGTACACCTCTCTAATAGCTCTACCGTAAGATATGCCCAACTTTTTCCATTGCACCCTTCCTTGAAAGTGTATTGTAATAGGGGAACAAGTGGTATAGATGGAAGTACTTCTACCGCAGTAGGAGGGTCTATTTATGAACAAGACCCTACATTGTTGATTACAGGGGACTTAAGTTTTTTCTATGACAGTAATGGACTTTGGAACAATTATATTAAACCGGATTTTAGGATAATATTGATCAACAATAGTGGAGGGGGGATTTTCAGGATTTTACCCGGCAAGGAAGATACCGATAATTTTGAGACATTTTTTGAAACTTCCCATCACATGAACGCTGCCCATTTAAGTGCGCAATTCGGTTTTCAACATATCACGGTTAACAACGAAGAGGATTTACAGAAAAGCTTAGAAAAATTCTATGAAAAATCCGATTCACCTAAAATTTTGGAGGTGGTGACACCTAGATTATTGAATAACAAAATTTTGCTCGGTTATTTTGATTTTATATCTTAGGCTAAATATTAACCTATAATCATTTAGACACTAACTATTATGAGTAAAAGAGACGACTTAATCGCTAAGTATGCAGAGGACATTAAAGACAAATTTGGAGAAACTCCAGATATGGATCTTTTAACCAAAGTAACCGTTGGTCTTGGTCCTGCTATTTACAACATTGATGCTTCTAAAGTTTCTGGTGGTGATGAAAAAGAACTGGAAACCGTTAAGAAGAATTATTTGATTAAAAAGTTGGGATTGGCAGATGACCCAAAATTAATGGATGCTATAAAATCGGTGATGGATAAGTACGGTTCTTCTAATAGAAATAAGCATAGGGCCGTTGTATACTATCAACTTTGCAAACATTTTGATAAGGCTTCTATTTATAATTAATAGAAAGACATTAGATGGAAACCGCCCGGGACATAGTTTTGGGCGGTTTTTTTATACCCCAATATTTAGACTACTTTTGCAAAATGATAGAATTGGGAAATTATAATGAGCTTGAGGTCTTGAGAGACACAAGTGTAGGGCTGTTTTTGGGTAGCAAAACGGGTACGGAAATATTACTGCCCAATAAATATGTGCCCAAGGGTACGGATATTGGAGATACCCTTAACGTTTTTTGCTATTTGGACCATGAGGAAAGGCCCATAGCAACTACCTTGACTCCCACGGTTTTAAGAAATAAATTTGCATTGCTAAAGGTTGTGGAGGTAAACAAAATTGGTGCATTTTTAGATTGGGGCCTGGAGAAACATTTATTGGTGCCATTTAGTGAACAACGGGATAAGATGAAGGAAGGACAATGGTATATAGTGCATTGCTACATGGATGAGGTTTCATTTAGACTCGTAGGTTCCAATAAGCTCAATAAATTTCTGAATAATGATACGCTAACCGTTCAAGAGGAAGATAAAGTAGAACTCTTATTTACCAGATTGACGGAGTTGGGCTGGGAGGTCATCATCAATGACCAACATAAAGGACTCGTATATTCCAATGAAATCTTCAAGAGCGTAGGAGTTGGAGATCGAATGCCCGGTTTCATCAAAAAAATTAGAACAGATAATAAGATAGATGTATCTATTCAGCCATTAGGTGAAAATATACTAGAACCCGCGGCAGAAGCCATTTATAAAAAATTAAAGGATAATGGAGGGTATTTACCGCTTCATGACAAATCCGCTCCCGAAGAGATAAAAAGAGAACTTCAAATGAGTAAGAAAACTTTTAAAAAGGGAGTAGGTACTTTATATAAGGCTCGAAAGATTGAACTAAAAGTTGATGGGATTCAAATTATCTGACTTTAAATTTCCACTTTCAAATTGGTCTGTAGGTGTCTGTAAATCAGTTGAATATTTACGTTTCTCAACACTTATTGCATTATTGGCAACAAAATGAAATATTTTTGCAACATTCAAAACGTGTATTTCGTCGATCTTTAGCTATTTTGGTTAACTTTAACACATGAACCCCGTAAAATTATTGGTATATGCCATTTATTGAAGAAAGCGATCTCCTAGAATTGCACAAGGATATAGATAAAGCGCAAATAATCAATGAACGTCTTCTTGATCAAATCAAGTTTAAAAACAAGGAAATTAAAAGGAGTAAACTTCAGAGAAACCTTTTAGCCGGGGTTACAGGTATTTTTTTGATAGGGGCCTTGATAATTTTTTCTTTTAGTGCTGGAAGAAGCGTGTCCAACAATTACGAAAGCCCTAGCAACCTTTTGGTTTCCATAGATAGCTTAGATGCCATTAAGTCAAGAATAGATAATTTAAAGCAACAAAATGAGGAGCTGAGCCTGGTTAGGGAATTTTATCTGGCCAAGAAGTTTTTGGAAAAGGAAAAAATATATTCAGTTCAGGTAAAATCCTTTGTTGATAATAATATGACCTTGGCATCAGAGGCTTTGACCAATACATTGTTTGTTAAGACCAATCCTTTCTATTCGTATTCCTTAGGAAATTTTGAAACATTGAAAGAAGCTCAAAATTTTAGGCAGCAATTGGTTGATTTGGGTTTTAATGATGCATTTGTAGCTTCTTATAAAGACGGTAAAAGAATACAAATAGAAGATCCAAATTAGGTTTGACAAAATTCAAGGCGTGGGTCAATGCCGCAAGGCTGAGAACGTTGCCACTTTCAGTATCAGGAGTATTAGTTGGGACAGCATTGGCAGGATATTACGGGAGTTATGACGGAAGTATTCTTTTTTGGTCAATTTTGACAACCATAGCCTTTCAGATTACCTCCAATTTCGCAAATGATTATGGAGACGGGGTAAAGGGGACGGATAATGAGGATAGAATAGGGCCTAAGAGAGCTTTACAAAGTGGACTTTTGGGGCGTAAAGAATTGAAAAAGGGTATTAT
Source organism: Cytophaga sp. FL35 (assembly GCF_014349235.1). Taxonomy (GTDB): domain Bacteria; phylum Bacteroidota; class Bacteroidia; order Flavobacteriales; family Flavobacteriaceae; genus Euzebyella. The sequence continues at coordinate 72,648 of NZ_JACSOH010000013.1, forward strand.
AATTTCAGTTCTAATTGATATTTTGTTGGTGTTGATATTGGTTTATCAGGCTTTTGGACTGGAAAATATTTTCTACCCTTTGCTTTTTGTCTTTCTTGGGGGACTTAGTATTTGGGCGGCCATAAAATATACGGTAGGCAATTCTGCCTACGGTTACAGAGGTTTGGGAGACCTTTTTGTTTTCCTTTTTTTTGGTATACTGGCCGTTTTGGGGTCAATGTTTCTTTATACAAAAGAAATTACATTACTTTCAATATTACCAGCGATTGCAATAGGAGCGTTGAGCACGGGGGTATTGAATCTTAATAACCTAAGAGACTTTAATTCCGATAGCAAAGCGAATAAGAGAACAATAGTGGTTAAAATGGGGCTTGACAAAGGAAAACGGTACCATTATTTTTTATTGATAATAGCCTTTATTTGTGTGGCGCTTTTTAACTTTTATGCTTTCAAAGGATTTTATATCTTATTGCCTTTAATCGCTTTTATACCGGTGTTCATCCATTTAATGAAGGTATATAAAACGAAAAGACCGGAACTATTTGACCCTGAATTGAAGAAACTTGCTTTGAGTACCTTTTTTTTAGCGGTATTGCTTTACGTAAATTGTAATATTTTTTTGTAAATTTAGATTATAAACCTACTAAATACTACCCATTTTGGAACAACCAATTAAAATATTAATCGTTGAGGACAATGTAATTATTGCAGATGATATGCAATCCATGCTCGAAGAAATCGGGTATGAGATTGTAGATAATGTAATAGTTTACGAACAAGCGGAAGAAGTTCTTAAAAATCAGCATGTAGATTTGGTGCTGATTGATATTATCTTGGCTTCGGACAAAACGGGAATCGATTTAGGAAAGCATATTAGGGAGAATTACGACATCCCCTTCATCTTTGTTACCTCCAACTCAGACCGTGCTACGGTAGAAAATGCTAAAACGGTAAAACCAAATGGATATTTGGTAAAGCCATTTGAGCAGCAAGATTTATATACTTCCATTGAAATTGCCTTATCCAATTTCACACGATCAGGAAAAACGTCGGCACCCGCTCCGGAAACCAACGAAGATGTGCCAATGTCCAATACGGTCTTAAAAGATTCTATTTTCGTCAAGAAACAACATCTATACTACCGTATTCAATTTAGTGATATCATGTTCATTAAGGCAGATAACGTTTATTTAGAAGTCAATACGATAGATAAGAAATTTTTGGTAAGGTCGCCCTTAAAGGACTATCTAGAAAAATTGCCTCAAAATCAATTTTACAGAGCCCACAAATCTTACATTGTAAATGTGGACCATATAGATGCCATCAACTCTAAGGATATAATGATTAAAGATACGCTGATCCCTATTTCAAAGGATTTTAAGGAATTTATCATATCTGCGATGAATTCGTAATAAGTATTTCTTTAAAAAATGCAAAAGGAGCCTTCAAGGCTCCTTTTTTTGTTTAACAATTTTCACAACAGTTTTTGTCACTTTCACAACATACTTTTTTGGTTTAAGCGATGTCTGTATACTTTAGTACCATATTTAAACAACAAAAGTTGTCAATCTCTTAAATAATTTTTCATTTTCATATAGTGTTCTCTTAAAAGAGCCTGTTCTACGAACAAGGCTCTTTTTTATTTGGATTGTTATTATTCCGTTGTGTCCTTGTAATCTATTTTAGATGCTGGGGTAAATAGCTATATTTCTTAGGTTGACAACAGAAAATGGTCATTACACAACAATGTAAAGTATTACTCAAAGAACAAATGATACATTTGGATTTCTGGGGCAGATCTTATTTAAAGGTCATTTATTGTACATTATATTAGCATAGGACATTATCAAGTATTTTCTTCTCCGGAAATAAGATGATTAGGCTTTAGTAGTCTTACTGTCTAAAAGAAATTTATCTTGCGGATAAATTATGTATTTCATCTTTTTATTTTTGTTGAGTATTCAATAAGAAATGAGGAAATTAGTAGTGAACAATTAATGTTGAGCCAAAACAATCTTTACTATACTATGAATTTAAAGGGCAAAAAAAAATATTTTGTGGTATTAGGTATGCTACTTTCCTTTTTTTGCTCAGCTCAAGACGCCCCCTCTTCAGATGAAAGTTTGTTCAATCAATTTCAAGAATTAAGCAATACAGACGATAAGCTCAATTTCTTTTTTAATACTGAAGATCTTTATAGGGAAAATTCTACTTATGACTGGTTAGAACTAATAACCATTAATTTAAATGCGGCCATTAAGAATGATGATCAGGAAGACCTTAAGCGCTTTCAGCTTATGCAAGCCAGAATATTCTATGACCTTGGGGATTATGATAAAAGTCTTGCCATAAATAAGGAACTGTTCGAGCAGATAGACGACCTTGATATATACCTATCCAGTAAGCTATTGGATTTAATGGACGATAATTATGGTCAATTAGGAATGTATCCTGAGCAAATAGATATTAGAAAAAAACAAAGGGAACTTGGCATCATGGAAAGTGTGCCTTTTTATGATATTTATTCTAACCTAGGTATGTACCGTAGAGCTATGGACGATTATATTGCCTACGAGAAAAAGAATATTGAGGAGGATGACTATTTTGGCCAAGCAAAATATTATAACAATCTTGGAAATTTTCTTCGTTTGGACGGTTCCACTCCAACTGCATTGGGCAGGTATAAGAAAGCAAAAGGCTTTATAGATGTTTTTCTGGACAACGTAACCCGGAAAAAATCAAAAAAGGTATTTGAAGAAGCAGAGTTGCTAAAAGGGGTTATAGAGGGCAATATTGGTAAGTGTCATGTAGATTTAAAACAATATGAGGATGCCATACCTTATTTGGAAAAATCCATCAAAAGAATAAAAGAGAATACCACAAGGGGTTATTCCTCAGAGATAACAGAAAACAGCTTGGCAATTTCCGAATGCTTTCTTCAATTAAGAAACTATTCAAAAGCCACGGATTACTTGAGTGATGATTTAAGAACTTACACGACGGACAACCTTCTACAAAAGAACAGGTTGTTGGCCATGTACTATGAAATGACCGAGGATTTTAAAAATTCCAATTATTACTTAAGAAAGAATATAAGGGTTAGGGATTCCATCAGTGAAAATGAATCGCAACTAAGACAGCAACAGCTTTCAACCGTAATGATCCAAGATCTAAAACTTTCCCAAGACTTATTGGCAGAACAGAAATTGGCCTTGGAGAAGCAGAAGAACGAAAACTTGGCTATGGACAAGAGAAATAGTTTGGTTTTAATTTCCTTGCTATTCACCCTGTTGGGCTTTGCCGGGCTGGTTTATGCGTACCTCAAGAGTATCAAAAACCAAAGACTGATAGCGGAACAAAAGTACATCATAGAAAATTCCCTAGTGGAAAAGGATTCCTTGCTAAAGGAAATTCACCATCGGGTAAAGAACAATTTGCAAATGGTTTCAAGCTTGTTGAGCCTACAAACCAAAAATACGCGAAGTAAAGCTGCTATAGAGGCATTGGAAGAAGGAAAAAGTAGGGTGAAGGCAATGGCACTGATACATCAAAAACTGTATCAAAACGAAGACCTTTCCGTAATTGAGATGCAAAGCTATATTGAAAGTTTGATCAATAGCGTACAATCGGTTTATAAAAAAGGTGGTCATAATATCAATATCACCGTAGATGCAGAAGGTGTAGAGCTGGATATTGACCGAGCTATACCGTTTGGACTTATGCTAAACGAATTGGTTTCCAATTCCTTTAAGTATGCTTTTCCTCATGGGGATGAAAATGGAAAAATCTACATTCACATTAGAAAAACCGGTGAACAGGAAGGATTTTTTGAATATTCCGATAATGGGGTAGGACTTCCTGAAGACACGGAGGAAAGAGCTAGTACCTCCATGGGAATACGCCTTATGAACCGTCTTGCCAATCAATTACAGACCACTCTTAATATTGACAGAAACTTGGATGATGGAGTTCGCTATTGGTTCAATTTTAAGTAAGAATCCAAGCATTTTTAAATTCATTTTGCGTCTCATCTTCGTTCAAATTATGGCTACCTTTGCCCTTAATGGATGCCTATTTTAAAAAGTATACCTTAGATTTTAAACGACCCAGTGGTACTTCACGTGGGGTTTTAAAACAGAAAGAAACATTTCTCCTTATCATAAAAAACCAACAAAAATGGGGTGTTGGTGAGTGCGGCATTTTTAGAGGCCTGAGTATAGATGATGTACCTGAGTACATGGGGAAGTTAGAGTGGGTTTGTCAAAACATCGAAAAAGGCGAGTCATATTTAATTGACAATTTAGTGCAGTTTCCTAGTATTCAATTTGGCGTAGAACAAGCTTTTAGGTCGCTTTACTCAAATAACCCATTTCATCTATTTGAATCGGATTTTTTAAATAGGGAACAACCTATTTCAATCAATGGTTTGATTTGGATGGGAGATGTGGCATTTATGAATGATCAAATTGCTCAGAAAATTGATGAAGGCTTTCGTTGTATTAAAATGAAAATTGGGGCCATCAATTTTAAGGAAGAGGTTGCAATACTAGAAGCCATCCGTAAAGAATATTCAAAAGAAAGGATAGAACTTAGGGTAGATGCCAATGGGGCGTTCTCGCCAAAGGATGCTTTGGAAAAACTTCATATTCTCGCCCAATATCAAGTACATTCCATTGAGCAGCCCATTAAAGCAGGGCAGAAAGAGAAAATGAGGGAGCTTTGTGAAAAAACGCCTCTGTCCATAGCTCTGGATGAAGAATTAATAGGGGTATTTGGTGTAACAAAAAAGAAAGAATTATTACAAATGGTAAAGCCTCAATATATCATTCTAAAACCAAGCCTGATTGGCGGGTTTAAAGGTTCGCAAGAATGGATTGAATTGGCAAATAGTTTGAATATAGGTTGGTGGGTAACCAGTGCATTGGAAAGCAATATAGGACTTAACGCGATTGCCCAATGGACCGCAACTTTAAATAATTCGATGCCTCAAGGTCTTGGTACCGGGGCCTTGTTTACCAACAATATGGAAAGTCCGCTTAAGGTTTCTGATGGCGGACTTTATTATGAACAGGATAAGACTTGGAATTATCAGCAAATAAATGATTTATGTATATAGAACAAGGGTATAAGGGCAATTTAGGGCTTTGGAAATACGCTTTCATACCATTGGGCTTTTTGGCGTTAATGGTATTTAATTATATATCCACAATTATGTCCCCAGTACCTGTGGAGGACTATATGCAACAATTAATAGATAAGTTAGGTAGCAATACCGTATTGGTCATATTATTGGCTCCTTTGGTTGTTGGCCTTTTTTTGGTGTTGGGTTGGACTAAATTGGTACATGAACAATCCATCACTTCCCTTACCACCAGCAGGAAAGCAATAGATTGGAGACGTATATTTTATGCATTTACGGTTTGGGGACTAATTACGGCAGGTATGACCTACGCCTATATTTTGTTTGCCCCTGAAAACTATGTTTTCAACTTTCAAATGAAACCCTTTTTGACTTTGGCAATTATTAGTCTTCTGTTGATTCCTTTACAGACCAGTTTTGAAGAGTATTTATTCCGTGGTCATTTAATGCAGGGATTGGGTATTCTTACTAAAAATAGATGGTTTCCTTTAGTGGTGACCTCCGTTTTGTTTGGCGTGATGCACTTGGGAAATCCGGAAGTGAGCAAATTAGGGTACGGTATTATGGTATATTATATTGGCACGGGATTCTTTTTGGGAATTCTAACTTTAATGGATGAAGGGTTGGAGCTTGCTCTGGGTTTTCATGCGGCCAATAATTTGATAACCGCACTTTTGGTAACTGCGGATTGGACGGCTTTCCAAACGGAATCTATTTACAGGGATATTTCGGAGCCATCCTTAAGCTGGGACGGATTGATTCCTGTCTTTGTAATCTTTCCCCTTTTACTATATGTTTTTTCCGTTAAATATAAATGGACGGATTGGACCGAGAAATTATTCGGAAGGGTTTTGACCGAAGAGGAATTTAAATCCCTTCCGGAAAATGAGCAATAGTTTTAAGGAAATTCACCCAGGATTTAGGCTTCAAGGAGAACACTATACGAAAGAGCAACTAAAGGAAGTTGCTTATTCTTTGATTAAGGAAGGTGAAGATTTTGAGAAATCCATTGGGGATTTTTTAATTGACTGGTTGAACGATGCCGATAACCTAATGGTACAAACTTCCGGGTCAACTGGGAAACCTAAGAAAATTCAACTTCAGAAAGATTATATGAAGAATTCAGCTATGGTTACAGGTGAATTTTTCGGTCTAAAGCCCAAGGATACAGCCTTACTTTGTTTACCCGCCAGTTACATTGCAGGAAAAATGATGTTGGTGCGGTCCATGGTTTTAGGGCTTCATTTAGATTATATAAGTCCAACTACAGTAATATCAATAAAAGATGATTCTGCCTATGATTTTGCGGCCATGGTACCCCTTCAAGTGGAAAACTCACTTTCTGAAATACAAAAAATAAAACATTTAATTGTTGGTGGTGCAGCGGTTTCGGAGGAATTGAAAGTTAAAATCGGTCTTTCTGGGAGTCAGACCCAAATTTATGAAACGTACGGAATGACCGAAACGATAACCCATGTTGCGGTTAAAAAAATTCATCCAAAGAGTAATATCCAAGTAAACTTTGAAGCCCTAAAAGGTGTAACGTTTAAGCAGGATGAGAGGTCTTGCCTCATTATTGATGCCCCACTGGTAACAGATGGGCCAGTCTTGACAAATGATGTGGTGAACTTGGTCTCGGAAAAAGAGTTTACTTGGTTAGGCCGATATGATAATGTAATCAATTCCGCGGGGGTAAAATTATTTCCAGAGCAAATTGAGGCTAAGATGGGGAAATTTTTATCCCAAAGATTTTTTGTTGCAGGTATTCCCGATCAAAAACTGGGACAGAAACTTGTCTTAATTTTAGAGGGAGAGGGGCAAATATTGGCTGTTCGCGATAAAATTGCACATTCTTCAGAATTGGATACCTATGAGAGACCCAAAGAAATCTACTTAGTGAAAAAATTCAAGGAAACAACATCGGGTAAAATTCAAAGAAACAACACCCTGAAGTTGCTTCCAATATAGATTTTAAGTTTGTATCACCCCTAAATTAAAGTCCTTTTCAATGGGAGCATGGTTGGCAGCTTCAATCCCCATAGAAATCCATTTTCTCGTTTCCAGTGGATTTATGATAGCATCAGTCCATAATCTGGCAGCAGCGTAGTAGGGAGATACTTGGTTGTCATACCTACCCTTTATTTTGTTAAAAAGCTTGGTTTCTTTTTCTGGGGTTATGGTTTCCCCCTTCTTTTTTAAAGAAGCCTTTTCAATCTGAAGCAAAACCTTTGCGGCAGAATTTCCGCCCATAACTGCAAGCTCTGCACTAGGCCACGCCACAATAAGTCTGGGGTCATAAGCTTTACCGCACATGGCATAATTTCCTGCGCCGTAACTATTTCCAATTACAACGGTAAACTTTGGGACAACTGAATTGCTCACCGCATTTACCATTTTAGCACCATCCTTTATGATGCCTCCGTGTTCACTTTTGCTACCGACCATAAACCCCGTAACGTCTTGTAGAAAAACCAAAGGTATTTTCTTCTGGTTGCAATTGGCTATAAAACGCGTAGCTTTATCGGCAGAATCGGAATAAATAACGCCCCCAAATTGCATTTCGCCCTTTTTGGTCTTTACAACCTTGCGTTGATTGGCCACAATTCCTACAGCCCACCCGTCTATACGGGCATAACCGGTTAAAATAGTTTTTCCGTATCCTTCCTTGTATTCTTCAAATTCCGAGTCATCTACCAACCTTTTGATGATCTCTGTCATATCATATTGGTCCGTTCTTGAGGCGGGTAAAAGACCAAATAGTTCATTTTCATCTGCTTTTGGTTTCAAGGGCTTTTTCCTGTTGTATCCTGCCGAATCAAAATCTCCCATTTTGTCCATGATGCTCTTAATTTTATCAAGAGCATCGGCATCGTTTTTTGCTTTATAATCGGTAACTCCGCTAATTTCGCAATGAGTGGTGGCCCCTCCAAGGGTTTCATTGTCTATATTTTCCCCAATGGCGGCTTTGACCAAATAACTTCCGGCCAAGAAAATACTTCCGGTCTGGTCTACAATGAGAGCTTCATCGCTCATAATGGGTAAATATGCCCCCCCGGCAACACAGCTGCCCATTACTGCAGCAATTTGGGTAATTCCCATGCTGCTCATGATCGCATTATTTCTAAAAATTCGCCCAAAATGCTCTTTATCCGGAAATATTTCGTCCTGTAAAGGAAGATAAACCCCGGCACTGTCTACTAGATATATAATGGGCAACCTGTTTTCAATGGCAATTTCTTGGGCCCTAAGATTTTTCTTTCCGGTAATGGGAAACCAGGCACCCGCTTTTACGGTAGCGTCATTGGCCACTACCAGGCATTGTTTGCCGGAAACATATCCCATTTTAATAACCACTCCGCCCGAAGGGCATCCACCGTGCTCTTCGTACATGCCATCTCCCACGAGAGCTCCTATTTCTATGCTATGACTCTTATCATCCAATAAATAATCGATGCGTTCCCTAGCAGTCATTTTGCCTTGGGCATGCTGCTTTTCAATTCGTGATTTTCCCCCGCCCAATTTTACTGCGGATATTTTCCGTTTTAAGGTCGAAAGAAGTAATTTATTATGGTCCTCGTTTTTATTGAATTTTAAGTCCATATAGGTGTGTATTCTTTTTTACAGGTTAAATATACGGAGTAAAATTCATTACATTTGGTCCAATCCATAAACGTTAAAAAGGAATAAATGATCAGATGGGGTATTGTTGGTCCCGGTAGAATTGCACATAGTTTTGCCAAGGACCTAAAATTAGTTGAAGGAGGAAAACTTACAGCAGTGGCTTCTAGAAGTTTGGAGCGTGCCCAAGAATTTGCAAAGGAGTATGGCGCAGAACACAGTTTTGGTTCGTACGAAGAAATGTTTGAAAGTGATGAGGTAGATGTACTTTACGTGGCAACACCGCATACCTCGCACTGCGAGCTTTCAATTGCCGCAATGGAGAAGGGAAAGCATGTTCTATGTGAGAAGCCAATGGGTATCAACTTACGGGAAGTGGAGCAAATGATTGAAGCGGCAAGGAAAAACAAGGTTTTTCTCATGGAGGCGCTTTGGAGCCGCTTTAATCCGTCTATTCTCAAAGTAAAGGAAATGATTGAAAAGGGTGATTTGGGTAAAATTGCCTATTTGAATGCCGATTTTGGTTTTTATGCCTTGGACAGGGATCCAAAGCACAGATTGTTAAACCCGGATTTAGCGGGAGGCTCCTTACTGGACATAGGTATTTATCCTATTTTTTTAGCATATCTCATCCTGGGCAAGCCTGAAACGATTATGGCTACGTCCAAATTTCATAGTACTGGGGTAGAGGCGCAGACGGCCATGATATTCGACTACCCTTATGCACAGGCCGTTTTGAGTAGCGGACTACGGTCTAAAATATCAATGAGAGCCGAAATTGCTGGCAGTAAAGGGTCTGCCTATTTGCATGAAAGATGGCATGAGACACAAGGGTATTCGGTAGAATTGAATGGAGAGCTGGAAGAAATAGACTTTCCAACAAAGGGAATTGGGTATTCCCACGAAATTGAAGAAGTACACCATTGTCTAAACTCAGGAAAATTAGAAAGTTCAAATTGGAGTCTAGATAATAGTCTGGACTTGGCCAATCTTCTAAATGAAGTTCGTAAAATAACGGGCATCAGTTTTCCTGGGGAATAGAAAGACCCTCAAAATCCTTTGGGAATGAGGTTTTACTGTAAAAATTACGATATTTGCAGTTACCTTTAATCGAAACCAAAAATTTATGGGAATGAATAAGAACACCGTTCTGGCTTGGGCCACCTTTATTATGATTGTTGTAGGAGTGGCTTTGATCGCTCTTGGCGCTTTTAGATATGATGAAGTGGCCGGTTGGGGCTTTGCCTCGGTCGGGATCGGTTTTTTTGCTATTGCTTGGGTGTTTAACGCACTTAAGGGTAGAGTATAGCCTTGCTGAATATAAAATCAATCATAATTTAATAAATAATAATCGCTTCAATGTCAGACGATAAGAAAGTAATCTTTTCAATGTCCGGGGTTACCAAAACCTATAAGAACGCCAATACCCCGGTGCTTAAGAATATCTATTTAAGTTTTTTTTATGGAGCTAAAATTGGTATTCTAGGTCTTAACGGATCGGGTAAATCTACATTATTGAAAATTATAGCCGGGGTAGATAAAAATTACCAGGGCGATGTGGTTTTCTCTCCGGGTTACAAAGTAGGTTATTTGGAGCAGGAGCCGCAATTGGACGAGGAAAAGACTGTTCTTGAGGTGGTAAAGGAGGGTGTGGCCGAAACGGTGGCTGTTTTGGACGAGTATAATAAAATCAATGACATGTTCGGTTTGCCCGAAGTCTATGAGGATGCGGACAAGATGCAGAAACTCATGGACAAGCAAGCGGAACTTCAGGATAAAATTGATGCTTCCAACGCTTGGGAGCTTGATACCAAGTTAGAAATAGCAATGGATGCATTGCGTACTCCAGAGGCGGACAAAAAAATAGGTGTTCTGTCCGGAGGGGAAAGAAGAAGGGTGGCGTTGTGCCGTTTGCTATTACAAGAACCTGAAATTTTGTTGTTGGACGAACCTACCAACCATTTGGATGCAGAGTCTGTACACTGGTTAGAGCATCATTTGGCCCAGTACAAGGGAACTGTTATCGCAGTAACGCACGACCGTTATTTCTTGGATAATGTAGCTGGTTGGATTCTAGAATTGGACCGAGGTGAAGGTATTCCGTGGAAAGGAAACTATTCCAGCTGGTTGGATCAAAAGGCCAAAAGACTGGAGCAGGAAAGCAAGAGTGCTTCAAAAAGACAAAAAACTTTGGAGCGTGAGCTTGAATGGGTACGTCAAGGACCTAAAGGTAGACAGACCAAGCAAAAGGCACGTCTAAAAAATTATGACAAGTTGATGAGCCAGGACCAAAAACAACTGGATGAAAAACTTGAAATCTATATTCCCAATGGACCCCGTTTAGGAACCAATGTTTTGGAAGCGGAAGGAGTAAGCAAGGCTTATGGTGATAAGTTGCTATATGAAGATTTAAACTTTAAGCTTCCTCAAGCAGGAATAGTTGGGGTAATTGGTCCTAATGGTGCCGGAAAGACTACTATTTTTAGAATGATTATGGGTGAGGAGCAACCGGACAAAGGTAGTTTTACGGTAGGTGACACTGCTAAAATAGCTTACGTAGATCAAAGCCATAGTAATATTGATCCGGAAAAAACCATTTGGCAGAACTTCAGTGATGAACAGGAGTTGGTTATGATGGGGGGTAGACAGGTTAATTCTAGGGCTTATTTAAGTAGGTTTAACTTTTCAGGTAGTGAGCAGAACAAGAAGGTAAACATGCTTTCCGGAGGGGAAAGAAACAGACTGCACTTGGCCATGACTCTAAAGGAAGAGGGAAATGTGTTGCTTTTGGATGAGCCCACTAATGATTTGGACGTAAATACCTTGAGGGCGCTTGAAGAAGGTTTGGAAAACTTTGCGGGCTGTGCCGTAGTAATATCTCACGACAGATGGTTCCTAGATAGAATATGTACCCATATTTTGGCATTTGAAGGTGACTCCCAAGTATATTTCTTTGAAGGTTCTTTTTCCGATTATGAAGAGAACAAAAAGAAGAGATTGGGCGGTGACATTATGCCAAAACGAATCAAGTACAAGAAACTTATCAGATAACTAAAAGCCGGGCATGCCCGGCTTTTTATTTTTAATACGCTTCGTTAGGGTACCAATCTAATTGTACCACTTCAATTTCAGAATTTCCTTTGTTCACTAAGGCCTTAAATTTGGAAACATCGCTTACATCTGGATTTCCTCTATAGTGGTAGGGGTACACCTTTTTTGGAGCAAATGCAAGTACACCATCAGCGGCACTTTCTGGGGTCATGGTGTAAGGCAGATTCATACACACAAAGGCAATATCAATATCTTGTAGTGTTCGCATTTCAGGAATATCTTCTGTATCTCCGGAGATATATACCCGCTTTTCACCCATGCTAAGAACATATCCGTTCCCACGTCCTTTTTCATGAAACTTTTTGGCTTCTTCCCGCAGATTGTACATAGGTATAGCCTTTATACTAATTCCAAACCTGTCTTTGGTATCTCCATTATTGAGTACGTCTATTTGTGGGGTAAATATTTCCGGCATTTTATCCGCCGCGGCCTTGGGCATTATAATTTTTGCGTTTTCAGTATCCAGTGCTTCCAATGTTTCAACATTCAAATGGTCTCCATGTATATCGGTTACAAGGATAAGATCAGGTTTTTTTTGACCTTCAAATGCCTTTGCACCACCAACCGGGTCTATATAAATGGTTGTATTGCCCCATTCCAAAACTGCTGTAGCATGTTCTATGGGAATGATATTCAATTCCTTTTCAAGTGTTTCCTCCTTTGAGCTCACAGCCAGTTCCTGAGATGTATCAGCCTTAAGGTTTTCAGTTTTTTTCGCTTCTTTACAACTAAATAGAATGATACTTAATAGTAAAAGAGAAATGTAGTTTGCTTTCATAATTTCATATTTTAAGTGACGTATAAAGTATAGGTTTAAGATATCTCTAATCTGTCTGAATTTCAAAAGTACATACTTGTTTAAAGGTAATGGATCATAAAAGCATAAAATTTGATGCATTACATTCATAACTAGTAATTTACCGTTTTTTTTGGGGGAGGTAGGCGAGATAATTGAACCGCCAGATACTTAAGAGGGTGCTGTTTTGTGTATCTGCACCAGACCGATTGTTTTGCTGAGATATCTATACGATTAAACTTTCATTTTTTTCAACTAAAAAATCTAAATATTAAATCTTAACGTATATAACATCGATACAAACAAATCAGAATCAAAAAGAAATTAATTTAAACGTTATGACTGAAACAAAAAGTAACAACGGATTGAAAGTGCTGGCAGGCCTTTTAGGTGTGGTCTTGTTAGGCGTTATCATCTATACGGTTAGTCTTTACCAAGAGAAGAAGAAGAATGAAGCTTCCTTGATGCAAGAAAAACAATTGGTAGTTGAGGACCTTAACAGTCTTAAATCTGAGTATGACAAAGCAATTTTGGAAAGCAATGCCACCAATGAGGAATTGGTAACTGCAAGGGACAATATTGCAAAGTACATTGATTCCGTTAAAAGTATGAAAGCGGATATCTCTACTTTGTCCCGCTACAGAAGACAGGTGGGTGTTCTTAAGCAGGAAAGAGAGCAGCTTTTAAAACAAGTGGACTCCCTTACCAAAAGCAATACTTTAATAGCTATGCAAAGGGATAGTACGTACACTGAATTGGAAAAACAGACCATGTTCAATGATTCATTGGTTGTACAAAATACGCAATTGGCAGATGTTGTTGAAAAGGGTTCTGCTTTAAATCTTTCAAAGTTTAATGTGGATGCGGTCAGGGAGCGAAACAGTGGAAAACTGGTTTCCACCTCCAGGGCCAAAAGGACCGATCAGTTCAAAATCTGCTTTACCGTTGCGGACAATGTTATTGCCGAAGCCGGTGACAGGGAATTCTTTATTGAAGTACTGGACCCACAGGGCAATACTTTAGGTGAAAGCTATTCTAAATCCAATGATGAGGGTGCTTCTATAACCTATAGCAAAGGAACTAGCTTCTATTACGAGAATAAGGCTTTGGATGTATGTGATTATATCAATAAGCCAGCAGGAGATTTCCAAGAAGGAAATTATATGGTGAATGTGTATGATGACAGATTAAAATTATTGGGTACTTCTAAGTTTACCCTTAAATAAGAAACACTATCCATTACATAATAAAAAGGGACAACCATTGCGGATTGTCCCTTTTTCTTTTTACAAAGATGGATGTTATTTTCTATTTCAAGCTACCCACCATATCTTCGGGTTTTACCCATTCATCATATTCTTCTGCCGTTACATAACCAAGATTAATGGCCTCTTCTTTTAAAGTGGTGCCGTTGGCATGAGCGGTATTCGCAATTTCGGCAGCCTTATAGTAACCAATTTTGGTGTTCAATGCTGTTACCAGCATAAGGGAATTGTTTAGCAATTGTTTGATTACTTGGTGGTTGGGCTCAATGCCGGAGGCGCAGTTTTCATCAAAACTCACACAAGCATCCCCTATGAGCTGTGCGGACTGTAAAATGTTGGCGGCCATTACGGGCTTAAAAACGTTTAGTTCATAGTGGCCCTGGGTACCACCAACAGAAATGGCAACATCATTTCCAAGTACTTGGGCGCATACCATGGTTATGGCCTCACATTGGGTCGGGTTCACTTTTCCCGGCATAATGGAACTACCTGGTTCGTTGGCAGGAATTATAATTTCCCCAATACCCGAGCGAGGTCCGGAAGCCATCATTCGAATGTCATTGGCAATTTTGTTCAAGGAAACGGCTAGTTGTTTTAGCGCTCCATGACTTTCTACAATGGCATCATGTGCAGCTAAGGCTTCAAATTTATTCTCCGCGGTAATAAATGGTAAACCGGTAAATTCTGCAATGTATTTAGCTACGAGAACATCGTAACCTTGAGGAGTGTTCAATCCCGTACCTACAGCTGTCCCTCCCAATGCTAATTCACTTAGATGGGGCAGTGTGTTCTTTAGGGCCTTAAGTCCGTGCTCCAATTGGGAAACATACCCTGAAAATTCTTGTCCAAGGGTTAAGGGAGTGGCATCCATTAAGTGGGTACGTCCAATTTTTACCACATCCTTAAAATCCTTGGCTTTTTGTGCCAAAGTATTTTTTAGTTGTTCTACCCCGGGAATCGTTGTCTCTACAATTTTTTTGTAGGCGGCAATATGCATTCCGGTAGGGAAGGTGTCATTGGAAGATTGAGATTTGTTTACATCATCATTTGGCTGAATGGTCTTTTCACCTTCACCAATTTTTTTTCCGGCAATTTCATGGGCCCTATTGGCAATGACTTCATTTACATTCATGTTACTTTGGGTACCTGAACCCGTTTGCCAAATAACCAATGGAAATTGGTCATCATGCTTACCCTCTAAAATTTCATCACAAACTTGAGCGATCAAATCCCTTTTTTCCTTTGAAAGTACGTTAAGCTCGTTATTGGTATAAGCGGCAGCCTTTTTTAGATATGCAAAGCCGTAGACCACTTCTAACGGCATGGAGGCAGGAGCTCCTATTTTAAAGTTGTTTCTGGAGCGCTCTGTTTGTGCGCCCCAATATTTGTCGGCAGGTACTTTTACCTCGCCCATGGTATCCTTTTCTATTCTAAAACTCATTATAATGTGCTATTTAATTGTAAATGGGTCATTAACAAAGGTAGGATATAGGCTTATCATTTCCATTTTAGACAGGTAAAATTTTGTTTTTTCCAAGTTTTGATATTTTTTTTCTTTTCCGTTTGCAATTTTCATCCATTCTCAAGTATCTTTGTGCATCAAAATGAATTAAATGGAATTTGATCAGTACCTCGGATTTATAGCTTTTTTAACCATCTTGACCATAGGATTTTGGTTAATGATATTTTTATTAACGTTTGTTGTACCTTATTGGTTAGGTGGTAATATAATGGAATTGCTTAAAGAAAGAAGGGAAAAGAAAAAGGCACAAAGAAGCGCAAAATAAGGTTTGTGTTTATAACGATAAATAAGAAAGGGGGAAGTTTAAAACTTCCCCCTTTTTTAGTTCTACTATTTTCTTAACCCTCCATTTCGTCATCATCCCCACCATCATTACCATTACCTCTTCCACGTCCATTACGTTCTTTTGGCTGATTGAACCTATAAATAAAGGATAGCCTTACAGAGCGTTGCCTCCATTGAAACTCACTACGAGAGGTGAAAAATTCTGTTTCTGTATAGGATTGGCGTTTAAAGGAATTCAGCAAGTCGTTAACATTAAGAGAAATAGTTCCATTGTCCTTAAGAATGTCCTTGCTAAAGGCTAGGTCAATTCTAAAAAGACCTTCGCTTTCAGTTTGGGAATTTTCACTTGGCCCCCTATAAAAGGCATTTGTTTGCCATTCTATTTTCTTTGGTAAGGTTACTTTTGAGCTGAACCGAGCAAACCAACTGGTGTTGTCAGCGCTATAATCGATTCCATCATATATTCCCTGCTTGTCAAATTTAAATATGTTGAAGCTGCTGTTTAGGCGTAACCATTTAGCTGGGTTATACAGAATTCCAGCCTCTGCTCCATACCTGTTTTCTGTAGAAAGGTTTATGGGTATGGTTCTAATGATATCTATTCCGTCCGTTGTAGTCTGACCCGTTTCTTGTTGCACGCGTTCAAAACTATCGGTTTCCCTTTGATAGTAGATTGATGACGTTAGCGTTAACTTGTCCCATCTTTTTAAATAACCTAAGTCGAAAGTATTTGAGAAAGCGGGATTTAAATCTGGGTTACCTTGAAAGATATTCGTTCTACTAGAACGAGATGGGAAGGGGTTGATAAAAAATCCTCTTGGTCTATTTATCCGTCTATTATAACCCAACGATATACTTTGCATGCCTTCCTCGTCCAATTCATAAATAAGATTAACCGTAGGGAATAGTCCTAAATATTTTTTGTCAAAATTTAACTCTACCTCTTCTCCAAGGTCTTCTTCTAATTGACTTGTGTCATAATCTGATTCAATTTGGCCTTTTAGCTGTGTACTTTCTAGGCGAAGTCCTAATAAAAAGGAAAAGTCGCCAAACTTATTCCCATATTGGGTATAAAGTGCATGTACATTTTCATCATAAGTAAATTTGTTGGTCAAGGCTTCATTGATGACCATTTGGCCAGTGGATTGATTCAAAGTATCCAACCTATAATCGGTTATACTTTCTTCCAAGGTTCCACGATAACCGGCTTCAAATTGCGAATCGCCCAATGGTAAGACATAATCTGCCTGAAAAAGATATTCGTTTTCAATTTCATTTTCAAGGACTTCTTCTAACGCCAATAAGTTTGTAGAAGGGATGGTTTCACGTTCTTCAATATTGGTGTTTTTTATTTCATCTGAATTGGAATACTGAAAATCTGCTGTCAGCTTATGACCGTCATCATCAAAATTATTTACATAATTAAGCGATACCTGATAACTCTCGTCATCTTCATCCTCCAACTCTTCCCTAAATGTGTTGCTGCTTAGACTACCGGAAGTGAAGCGTTCGTTGGTATTTTCGGTTTCGTCTTCATCCTGAGAGTTGCGATAAAAAATACTGGCAGTAACTGATGATTGTTCGTTTAGAAAATATTCAAAACCAAGATTGGTGTTAAATGACTTACCAAGTCTATTATACTCTCTATCTTCTATTACCCGGTCAAAACTACCTGAAGTATAGGTATTGTCAAAAAAGGCAGTTCCGGGCGAATCCCTGTAACGATAACCAGTAGTATTAAAAATATTGAATTTGTCCGTTCTCAAATTAACATTGCCCGTAACGCCCGCACTTGTAGGGTGGCCAACGTAGGAATTTATAGAACCGTTAAACCCCAGTGTTTTTTCCTTTTTAAGGACGATGTTTAAAATACCGGCCGTTCCCTCGGCATCATATCGCGCGGAAGGACTCGTGATTACTTCCACTTTTTCAATAGCATCAGCAGGTAATTGTTGCAGAGCATCCGTTGATCCAAAACCTGCTAAAGCTGATGGTTTACCATTAATAAGAATTCTAACGTTTTCGTTACCTCTCAAACTAATAGCTCCTTCTACATCAACATTTACGGACGGAACATTATTCAAAGCATCGCTAATGGTAGCGCCGCTAGTGGTAATGTCTTTACCAATATTGTAAATTCTCTTATCTAGCCTAACTTCAACGGTAGTTTTTTCGCCTACGACCTCTACACCTTCTAATTCCGAAGCCGCTATGGACAGTGATAGCGTTCCAAGATTAACGGATTCGTTGAAGGTGGTTTGATTAATTTTGTAGGTTTTGTAACCTATGTATTCTATGGATGCATTATACCTGCCAGGAGGGGTTTCTACGGAGAACTTACCTTCCATATCCGTAATACCGCCACTAACTTTTGTGGGATCCTGTATGCTCTGGAGTACCAAGGTGGCATATTCCAAAGGTTGACCCGTTTCTTGGTCCAAAACCGTTCCTGAGATTGTGATGGGCTCTCTGCCTTGTCCTGGAGGTCTTTGGGGGCGTTGAGCGTAATTTTTAAAAGAGAGTAATACAAAGACGATCAGGAACAGTTTTTTCATTTTTGATTTTTAGGTTTTGGTTTTTTTGTCTTTTCGTTTTTTCTCCCGTTTCTTTTCTTTTCGTGTTTTTTGAATTCCTTTCTTCTGCATCTCTACAAAAGCTTCGTACTTCTCCAATGGAAGACCGGCCTTAAGTTCTTCATCTTGCGCTTTGGTAATTTTTTCCATACCTTCACGCATTTGCTCCGGTGTTAGCTCCAAAATTTGCATTTCTATACGTTTTTGAACGTATTTCTTCAAAATGGAACTCAATACCGCAGACTCGAACTCATTTAAATCCAAGGCTTCTGTAATATTGGGCATTTCGCCATCAACAATTTGTTCTGCCGTTTTGGGTTCCGGTTCTTTTGGGGTATGCTCTACTTGAGGAATAGCATTGCGTTGCCTACCATATCCATAGCCATATCCGCTTCCATAACCGTAACCATACTGGGCCTGAATTTCCAATCCAAACACTACTAAAAAAATGAACGTAAGGGTAATTTTGATAAAGTTCTTCATGACTATATCGGTTTATAGGATTAAATAACTAAAATAAGGTTTAATCTAATTTGGTTAAACCTTTGTTAAAGGAACATAACAACAAATGTACCAATAATTTAAGGTGCAAAATTTTTAAGAATGCTTCCGTTTTTCTTAAAAATTGACTCTAAATAAGCTGCTTATTTTTTTAGAATTTCTTGGATCCTCTCCGTAGGTCTGCCAATAACCGCTTGGTCACCTTTTATAATTATAGGTCTTTCAATAAGCTTGGGATGCTCGATCATGGCATCAAGGATATCTTCATCTGAAAGTAATTTGCCCTTATACTTCTCTTTCCAGACAGATTCGTTTTTACGAACCAACATTTCCGGAGTGATGGCCAAGCACCCCAAAATTTGCCGTAGTTCTTCTTTGGTAGGTACATTTTCCAAATATTTAACCACTTCAAATTCTTCTCCTGAGTTTTCAACAACTCCTAGACCATCCCTTGATTTTTTACATCGGGGATTATGATAAATTTTTATCATTATTTAATTTTTTTATTCTTCCTCTTTTTGGCCCATCATCATTAAATAAGCCTTTAAAAATGCATCTATATCGCCATCCATTACCGCATCTACATTTCCGGTTTCTTGTGCGGTTCTAACGTCCTTTACCAATTTATAGGGGTGCATCACGTAATTCCGAATCTGAGACCCCCATTCAATTTTCATTTTTGAGGACTCAATTTCATTTCTAGCCTCCATTTTCTTTCTCAACTCAATTTCATATAATTGAGACTTGAGCATTTTCATGGCGGTAGCTCTATTGTCATGCTGACTTCTACTATCTGAACATGAAATTTGTATACCGGTAGGATGGTGAACCAATTGTACCTTGGTCTCTACCTTGTTTACATTTTGGCCTCCCGCTCCACTAGACCTAGCGGTAGTAATAGTAATGTCTGCAGGGTTAACTTCAATTTCAATGGTATCATCAACCAAGGGATAGACATAAACGGAGGCAAAGGAGGTATGTCTCTTTGCGTTACTATCAAATGGTGAAATCCGCACCAAACGGTGAACCCCATTTTCCCCTTTAAGCCATCCGAATGCAAAGTCACCATCTATCTGTAAGGTAACCGTTTTAATGCCGGCTACATCACCCTCTTGATAGTTCAGTTCTTTTACCTTGAAACCGCTTTTTTCTGCCCACATCATGTACATGCGCATAAGCATTGAAGCCCAATCACAGCTTTCCGTACCACCGGCTCCGGCAGTAATTTGTAGGACCGCCGGTAGTTCATCGCCTTCTTCGGACAACATGTTCTTGAACTCTAAAGTCTCAAGGTGGTCTACCGCTTTTTCATACTGTGCCTGTACTTCCTCCTCAGACACATCACCCTCTTGAAAAAAGTCCAATAAAACCTCTAAATCCCCCACCAGGGTTTTAGCCACATTAAAATCATCTACCCATTGTTTTTTGGATTGGATAAATTTCATGTGTGCCTGAGCCTCCTGCGGATTGTCCCAAAAGTCTGGAGCAAGGGTCTTTTCTTGCTCATTTTCTATTTCTA
Organism: Cytophaga sp. FL35; assembly: GCF_014349235.1. Lineage (GTDB taxonomy): Bacteria > Bacteroidota > Bacteroidia > Flavobacteriales > Flavobacteriaceae > Euzebyella. The sequence continues at coordinate 92,978 of NZ_JACSOH010000013.1, forward strand.
TAAGTTTGGCATCAACGTCAAAGATACCTCCTTAACGCACCAAGGCGATCTTGAAGCCCTTTAAAAAGGTCTGTAGTTACTATCATCAATTAAAATTTTCAGCAAAAATAGCATACTTTTTTAGCATGCAGGATATTTATCAAAAAGTTTGAAATTTCAAAAATAGGGGGGCTATTGTTGAGCACTCTCTACCTGTACCTTATAACTGGTTACATTTTCTCCAGAAGTAAAAAGTACACCCTTAATAGGCGGGCAGTCATTATAATCCCGTCCATGGGCCACCTTAATATAGTCTGTGGCCGCCAATATCCCATTACAAGGGTCAAATCCTATCCAGCCTATGGTTGGAATAAAGCTTTCTACCCATGCATGCATTTGTGAATCTCTAAAATAGCCATTTCCTTGATGCAGATAACCGGATACATACCTAGTGGGTACACCATTTTCCCTGCCCATGGCACAGAATAAATGGGCAAAGTCTTGGCAAACTCCTTTTTGTTTGGTAATTACTTCTTCCAAAGTGGTATTAACTGCTGTCTGGTTTGTTTCAAATGTTAGATGCTCAAAAAGAAAATTATTTAAGTTTTGCAGATTTTGAAAGATAGATAGGTCTTTGCTGAAGGTATAGGAGAACTTTTCTTGATTGACAAGGGTAGTAAGCTTGCTCGATTTTAAAAAAGTTTGGTGGTTTGTTTTAAAGTCCAGTCTATCAAGTATGTCAAAGCTGCCCGTTGGATCGGTCTCCGGAGTAAAATTAAATGGATTGATATTCTCTTTCCATAATTTTAGCTGAACGGTAAAGGTGACTTTAGAAAATGTTTTGGAAGTTTTGAACCTTAATGTTTTAAACCCAAAGCCATTGATGGAATATTCCCCTTTTTCCAATAAGGAATTTTCAAAATTAATTGATTCAATTTTTTGGGTGTCATCTTCCAAAGGAATGACTAAAAACTGCCAATGTGCACCAGAAACCGGATTCTTGTAGCTATTTTCGCAGTGATAAGTAATGATATATTCCAACGACCTCGTTTTAACTGAAAAAGTGTCGTAAGATAGGGAATACCAGTAATTTAATAGTTAAAAAATTCTTTTTCCATTTCTTCACTAATGGCAACTAGGTTGGCAAGTATATCTTCTATAAAGCCTTGTATGTCTTCTTCTATTTCCTTAATATACTTGTATTGATATTCTGCCCGTACCCGTCCAACCAAAAAGGAGGTGGATGTCTTGTCATATTTTTTACTAGGGTCCAAAACCTTCACATGCTTACATACTTGGTTGAGGCTGTTCATTACCGATCTGGGACAGTTAGGATTTAAAATCAGGAACTCCAAAGTAGATATACTATTTGGCGACTTCTTATAAAAACGCCGCATCATATCGTAGGACTCTGCACATTTAAGGAGGGTGGTCCATTCATAGCTATTGCTGAACTTGTCTCCGTAACTGCCTTGAGCCATTAACGCATCTTGGTGCTTGGCATTGATCATACGTATTATCTGGGTAGCACGCTCAATATTGATTCCCAACATAATAATGGCGTAAATTTCATCATGTAAGAGAGTCCCTCTCATTTTTCCTCGAAGGACCGCTGTCATTTCCGTGACATTTACCGTAAAGTCATGCAGACTATTGCGGATAAATAGGTCGGCATCATAATTGTTTACATAGTGATAAAATTTGTTGATGGCTTCGTACAGTTCGGTAGATATTAAATCCCGGGCACTATTGGCATTTTCACGTGCATAGCGCACATTACTTAAAATAGAAAATGGATCATTGGGGTCCATTCCTATTTTGTACAAGACCTCGCTCTCTACCAATTCCTTGGTATCGTCCTTTTCCGGACTACCCACCATAAAGAGCATACTTCTTAAAACAAATTGTCTTGACTGTGACAATTGATGAGGAGCATCAAGGGAAGAAAAGTAATTGACATTCAAGTATCTCGCAATATGTTCAGAACGTTCTATATAACGTCCCATCCAAAAAAGGTTATTTGCTACACGTGCTAGCATAAATATGTATTAAGTTCTAATTTAAATTTACTTTGTTGATGGGGTCAAATGATTTTTTTCACTCTTTTAATACCCAAGTATCCTTTGAACCTCCACCTTGAGAAGAGTTAACAATTAAATTGCCTCTTTTAAGGGCCACCCTGGTTAGTCCACCTTTAAGCACAAATTCTTTGTCCTTACCTAGGATGGTAAAGGTTCTTAGGTCTACATGACGTTGCTCAAATGATTCCGTATCATCTATATAGGTGGGATGCACCGAAAGAGACATAATGGGTTGGGCCACATATTTTCTGGGCTCTGCCTTAACCTCCGCTTTTACTTTTTCTATCTGTTCTTTGGTTAATCTGTTTCCAATGGAAATACCATAACCACCTGCCTCATCAACTGGCTTTATGACCAATTCATTAATATGTTCCAGAACATACTTGAGTTCATCCGGCTTGCTACAATGATAGGTGTGCACATTATTTAAGATGGGTTCCTCATCCAAGTAATATTTAATGATATCAGGCATGTAGGTATAGATGGCCTTGTCATCTGCCACCCCGGTACCTGGGGCATTGGCCAAGGTGACGTTGCCTTTTTTGTAAGCAGCAAATAGACCTGGAACACCCAAGGCAGAATCTGCTCTAAATTCCAGCGGATCAATAAATGCGTCGTCTACCCTTCTATAAATTACATCTACCCGCTCAGGTCCCCTTGTGGTTTTCATATAAACAAAATCATTCTCCACAAATAGATCTCTACCTTCTACCAGTTCAACCCCCATTGTTTTGGCAAGGTATGAATGTTCATAAAATGCGGAGTTGTACATCCCCGGGGTGAGAACCACTACATTGGGAATATCTATTCCATTAGGCTTTACAGTTTCAAGAAGGTCTAAAAGGTTTTCGGCATAATTGGTGACCGTGTGTGTTTTATAATGGTTGAAAACACCAAAGAGAGCTCTTTTTAATGCTGTTCTGTTACAAATTACATAGCTTACACCAGAGGGGCATCTAATGTTGTCTTCTAGCACGTAATAATTACCGTCATTATGTTTAATGATGTCTGTTCCGGAAATGTGATTGTAAATTTTACCTGGTGGATCCAAACCGATCATTTGGTCCAAGTAATTGGCAGAAGAACTGATAAGGTCCAGAGGGACCACACCTTGTTTGATAATTTTCTGGTCATGATATATATCCCATAGGAATAAATTAAGTGCTTTGGAGCGTTGAATGGCCCCACGTTCTATAATTTCCCATTCCTTTGGGTCAATGATCCTTGGGAACAGATCAAATGGGAAAATCTTTTCGGTTGATTCTTTTTCTCCGTAGACTTGAAAAGTTATGCCTTGATTGAAAAAAGACGACTTGGCTTTATCATTTAAGTGGACATATTCCTTTATAGTATGCCCGCCATACAACTCAAAAAGTCTAGAGTAGATATCCTTGATTTCCCCTTTATTGTTGAAAATTTCATCGTAAAGAACCGGGTCTCTTTGATACGATGAAAATATTTGATTTTGAATTTTCCCCATGTTAAAATCTTTTCATTTAAGATACTGGTTTTCAGATTAAAAAAAGGAATCAATTCGATAATAATATTAGCTCAAAATCATCTTATCGTAAAATTTCATGTCTATTTTTAACACTTTCGCTACATAAGAAAAATCGATACTTTTTCTTTTGAATGGGTAATTTGCTTTCTTTGTCTACCTTCAATTTTAATCCTATTTATGACGATTAATCTAATAAGTGATACGGTCACAAAACCATCTTCCGGTATGTTGGATGCTATGATGCGGGCACCGGTGGGTGATGATGTTTTTAAGCAGGACCCAACTGTAAATGAATTGGAAAAGAAAGTAGCGGAGATGTTTAAAAAGGAACGTGCTCTTTTTTTTCCTTCCGGTACCATGGCCAACCAAACGGCCATTAAATTACATACCCAACCTGGGGAACAATTGATTTGCGATAAATATGCCCATGTGTTTAATTATGAGGGTGGGGGAGTCAGTTTTAATAGCGGGGTTTCCTGTAGGTTGGTTGATGGCGATAGAGGTATGATGACCGCCCAACAAGTTGAGGATGCTATTAACCCACCAGATTTTTATCACAGCCCTTTAACGTCCTTGGTATGTATTGAAAATACTACTAATAAAGGTGGCGGGGCTTGTTGGGATTTTGAAGAGTTGAAAAGAATCAAACAGGTGTGTTCTAAAAACAAGTTAGCATATCATTTGGATGGCGCCCGTCTTTGGAACGCCATGGTTAAAAGGGGAGAGAATCCCCAACAATACGGCGAACTATTTGATACCATAAGCGTTTGTTTGAGCAAGGGTCTTGGCTGCCCGGTTGGTTCTGTGTTGGTGGGTAGCGCAGATTTGATGGAAAAGGCACTCAGAGTCCGCAAAATATTTGGAGGGGGAATGAGGCAAGCGGGTTATTTGGCCGCAGCCGGAATATATGCCTTGGACCATCACATAAGCAGGCTAGCAAAAGATCATTCTAGGGCGAAAGAAATTGGTGAAACACTTCAAAATCTAGCCTTTGTAAAACGGGTGGAACCCATTGAGACCAACATTGTTATTTTTCAAGTGAACGAAAATTTAATTTCAGAACTAAGCTTAGTTCAAAAACTAAAGAGTCATGATGTTCATTTTATCAGCATGGGGCAAGGAAAGTTGCGAATGGTTACCCACATGGATTACACTCAAGAAATGCACGAAAAATTATTGGATACTTTAAACAAACTATAAGCTGCCATCTTTTTTAAGCTCGCCAATTCTATTGATGAGGTTTTTAATACCGTTTTCCATACCCATTTCAGAATCGTACAACTGACTTTCCCCAATCACGCTTCCGTTATTGTTCTTAAGGAGGAATAGAAACTGTCCGGAGTGATTGGTCTTTCTTTCAAAATTATTTCTGGAAAATTGAAGGGAAGCTATATTTTGAAAAACCTGTTTCACAGACTTTTCGTCATCAAATTGAGAGCCGTGCAATAGTGCTTGCCCACTTTTTGCCCGAATCGTAAAGGTATATTGATTTTGAGTTTTATTTACTATTTCTATCACCTGCAGTTTTTCGTAAAAGATACAAAATAAAGGCCGAAAGTATTAATGAATATTTCGGCCTTTTTACTCCTTGATTTTACTCTGGCGTCATTTATCAACACCCTAAAGTGTTATTTTCCAAATAGGGAGTCCATGCCGGGAATATTGGGCATTCCTTCCTTGGCTACAGCTCCCAATTCGGTTTCATTTACCTGAGTGGCTTTTTCAATGGCCTTGTTAAGGGTCAATACCAGGTAATCTTCCAGTTGTTCCTTATCTTCAAGTAAGCTGTCATCTATTTTAACTTCTTTTACTTGTCTATTGGCAGTAATAGTTACTTGCAAAAGGTTGTCTGAACTGCTTTCTTGAAGATAAACAGTGTCCAGTCTTTTCTTGGTAGCCTCTACCTTTTCTTGGGTCTCTTTAAGTTTACCCATCATTCCCATCATATCTCCGAACATAATTTTTATTTTAAGAGTTTACGATTTCAAAATTACTAAATTGTGCTCATTGTCAATAATAAACGGATGCTATGCAAATGAAAAATCTATGTTTTGTAATTGTATGTCTTACATTTGCCCTCCCAATTCAAAGTCAACTAAAAAAAATGAACCCAACTACCGTTCCAGTAGCAAAGAAAATACCACATCAATTAGAAAAACATGGCGATATTAGGGTGGACCCTTATTATTGGATGAATGAACGTGAAAATCCTGAAGTGGTGTCCTATCTAAATTCGGAGAACGATTACTATAATACCTTGACGGCCCATACCAAGAAATTCCAAGAAGACTTATTCACGGAAATGCGCGCAAGAATAAAGGAGGATGACGAGTCGGTACCTTATAAAAAGAACGGTTATTGGTACATAACCAGATATGAAAAAGGAAAGGAATATCCAATTTACAGTCGAAAGAAAGAAAGCCTCGATGCGGAGGAAGAAATAATGTTCGATGCCAATATAATGGCAGAAGGACATGATTTTTTTAATATTGGCGGAATAGCCATTAGCCCTGACAATAAATTGGCTGCCTTTGGAGTGGATACCGTTTCAAGAAGGCAATATGATATTCAGATAAAAAATCTTGAAACCGGCGAGATTTATTCAGACAAAATTGCCAATACAACGGGTGGTGCTGTTTGGGCGAACGATAACAAAACCTTGTTTTATACTAAAAAGGATCCGGTTACCCTTAGGTCGGATAAAATCCTAAAACATAAGCTGGCCACCAATGCAGACTTAGATCAGGAAGTTTTTCATGAAAAGGATGAAACTTTTGGTACTTATGTCTACAAATCCAAATCTAAAAAATACATCATTGTAGGTTCCTACAGTACGCTAACCTCCGAATATCAAACTTTATTGGCGGACGAACCGGAAGGGGAATTAAAGATGTTTTCTCCCAGGGAAAGGGGGGTAGAATACGGAATAGCACATTATGGTGATAGTTTCTTCGTACACACCAATAAGGATGGGGCTACCAACTTTAAAATGATGAAAGTTGGAGAAGACAATACATCTTCCGAAAATTGGAAGGAGTTCATTCCCCATAGGAATGATGTTCTATTGGAGGACTTGGATATTTTTAAGGACTACTATGTATTGTCCGAAAGGGAAAATGGCCTTAATACCATTAAAGTGGTGCGATGGGATGGTTCTGATAGTTATTATTTACCTTTTGAAAACGAAACCTATACTGCATCCGTTGGTAGAAATCCGGATTTTGATTCTGAAATCTTAAGATATTCATACAATTCCATGGCTACGCCTAGTTCTGTCATCGATTTTAATATGCATACCAAGGCAAAAGATATTAAGAAGGAACAGGAGGTTTTAGGTGGTACATTTGATAAGGACAATTATATCGAAAAACGAATATGGGCTACAGCAAGGGATGGGGTAAAGGTACCAATGTCCATGGTATACCACAAAGAAACACAGCTAACTCCAGAAACGCCTATATTGCAGTATGCCTACGGATCTTATGGGTACACCATTGATCCTTATTTTTCTACCATAAGACTTAGCTTATTGGATAGGGGCTTTGTTTACGTCATTGCCCATATAAGGGGAGGTCAATATTTAGGAAGACAGTGGTACGAGGATGGGAAGCTCCTTAAAAAGAAAAATACATTTACAGATTTCGTTGATTGTTCCCAATATTTGATTGATGAGGGGTATACCAGCCCGGAACATCTTTACGCCATGGGAGGGTCTGCAGGCGGATTATTAATGGGGGCAGTCATAAACATGGCGCCTGAACTTTACAATGGAGTTATTGCTTCCGTTCCTTTTGTTGACGTGGTTACCACGATGTTAGATGATTCAATTCCCCTAACAACAGGAGAATATGATGAATGGGGCAATCCTAATGAAAAAGAGTATTACGATTATATGTTGTCCTATTCACCGTATGATCAAGTAACCGCTCAAGATTATCCAAATATGTTAGTCACCACGGGCTTTCATGATTCACAAGTACAATACTTTGAACCTGCCAAGTGGGTAGCTAGACTAAGGGAATTAAAAACCAATGATAAGCTACTGTACTTTGATATTAATATGGATGCAGGCCACGGAGGTGCTTCAGGTAGGTTTGAGGCATTAAAAGAAGTAGCTAAAGAATATGCATTTTTATTGGATTTAGAAGGGAAAATCGACTAATTGAAAAAAAATAGTAATTTTGCCGTGAGGAATATGCGTAAATTTCAAAACTTTCGCGTACACCAAAACTAGACAATCCTTTATGGAACAAAAGATCAAGGCTTACAACAATCTTTTAGAACTCGTAGGCAATACCCCCCTGGTAAAGCTTAATAAAATCACTCAAAACTTTAATGGTAATTATTTTGCTAAGGTAGAGTCCTTTAATCCTGGGCACTCCTCCAAAGATCGTATTGCCATGCATATTATTGAGCAAGCGGAGGAGAAAGGTATTTTAACGCCAGGCAGCACAATAATCGAGACTACCTCAGGTAATACAGGCTTTAGTATTGCCATGGTGAGCATTATAAAGGGGTATAAGTGCATTTTAGCTGTAAGTTCTAAATCCAGTAAGGACAAAATTGATATGCTGCGCTCTATGGGAGCTACGGTTTACGTTTGTCCCGCCCACGTAAGTGCAGATGACCCTAGGTCTTATTACGAAGTGGCAAAGAGGTTGCACCAAGAAACAAAGGGCTCCATCTATATCAATCAATATTTTAATGAATTGAATATGGATGCCCATTACGCTTCTACTGGACCTGAAATTTGGGAACAGACCGGTGGGCAAATCACCCACTTGGTGGCTTGCAGTGGAACTGGTGGTACTATTTCCGGAACTTCCAGGTATTTAAAAGAACAAAACCCGAATATTAAGATTATTGGTGTAGACGCCTACGGTTCTGTTTTGAAGAAATATCATGAAACTAGGGAGTTTGATAGAAATGAAATCTACCCTTATAGAATAGAAGGGTTGGGTAAAAATTTAATCCCGGCGGCTACGGACTTTGATATAATTGATGAGTTCATAAAAGTTACTGATTCCGAGAGCGCCCATACTGCAAGGGAGATTGCAAGAACTGAAGGGATTTTTGCTGGTTATACCAGCGGTGCGGTCATGCAGGCCATTAAGCAGTTAAATGAGGAGGGAAGGTTTAAGGAATCGGATAATGTAGTTGTAATTTTTCCGGATCACGGCTCGCGCTATATGAGCAAAGTTTACAGTGACCAGTGGATGGAAGACCAAGGTTTTTTTGATACGGAGTCCGTTCCTGAAGGACAGAAAATACAGTACGTTAAGGAATAAACTAAACGTTTTAATTCATAATCATAGCAACACCAATTGGTAGTTGCTTTTTTGTAGCCTTAATATTTATGATTTTCGTGCTGAAAACCATACTTTTGCAGGCAGAATTTAATCGAAACGAATGCGAGATTTATTTGACAGAATTTTAGAGAACAAAGGTCCTTTGGGAAAATGGGCCTCACAGGCGGAAGGCTATTTCGTTTTTCCTAAACTAGAAGGTCCTATTTCCAATAGAATGAAATTTCAGGGAAAGGACGTAATTACCTGGAGTATAAATGATTATCTGGGTCTTGCCAATTTACCGGAAGTTAAGAAAATAGATGGTGAAGCAGCTGCGGAATACGGTGCGGCATACCCTATGGGTGCCCGTATGATGAGTGGCCATACAGACTATCACGAGCAGTTGCAAGATGAATTGGCTGCATTTGTTCAAAAAGAATCTGCCTATCTTTTAAATTTTGGTTATCAAGGAATGGTTTCCACCATTGATGCCTTAGTTTCCAAAGATGATATTATCGTATATGACGTAGATTCCCATGCGTGTATTATAGATGGAGTTCGTCTTCATATGGGAAAACGTTTTACGTTTAAGCATAATGATATTCAAAGCCTTGAAAAAAACCTTGAGCGCGCCACTAAAATGGCTGAGCAAACGGGAGGGGGTATCCTAGTAATATCCGAAGGTGTTTTTGGAATGAGAGGGGAGCAGGGTAAGCTTAAGGAAATAGTCGAACTTAAGAAAAAATTCAAGTTCCGTTTATTTGTGGATGACGCCCATGGTTTTGGTACCTTGGGTAAAACAGGAGCTGGAGCAGGTGAAGAACAAGGGGTCCAAGATGAAATCGATGTTTACTTTGCTACATTTGCCAAGTCCATGGCCAGCATAGGTGCCTTTATTGCTGCGGATAAAGAAATCATTGATTATTTAAAGTACAATTTGCGCTCTCAGATGTTCGCAAAGTCCCTTCCAATGATTTATGTGAAAGGTGCGCTTAAGCGATTGGATATGCTTAGGACTATGCCAGAACTTAAAGCCAAGTTATGGGAGAACGTAAATGCCTTGCAAAACGGATTAACAAGCAGAGGGTTCAATATTGGTGATACCAATAGTTGTGTTACCCCTGTTTACTTAAACGGTAGTATTCCTGAAGCAATGGCCTTGGTTAAGGATTTAAGGGAAAATCATGGAATTTTCTGTTCCATTGTAGTATATCCGGTAATACCAAAAGGATTGATTCTACTAAGAATGATTCCAACGGCTACCCATACTATGGAAGATATTGAAGCCACTTTAGAGGCGTTTTCTGCCATCCGTGAAAGGTTGACCAATGGTACGTATAAAAAACTTTCAGCAGCTGTTGCCGCAGCAATGGGCGAATAGTTTTGGAAGTTTATATAAGCTAAAAAAGCGCCCCGCTATTTGCGGGGCGCTTTTTTGTTATACTCTACTAGCGTTTATGAGGTCATTCCAAGTTTTAATGGATTGTAGTTGACCGTCCAAGGGCAATCCATCTCGATTGTTATAGAACTCGATCAAGGTCTCTTTATGAGTGTGATTATCTGTTAAGTTGAGTTCCAATTTCTCTATGACCACATCTCTTGATTTATTCTTTCTGATGATGTGGTCTGTTTGAACCACTTTAGAAGAAGAATATTCATTAAGGAAAACTGTATTTTCAACCAATGAACGGTCTTTTTCTTTAACAACGTACAGGTAGTTGTAATGAAGGTCTGTACCAAGTGCAAAGTCTACGAAAAATTCGTGCTTTCCTAAAGAGGTATGAGTATCCGTAGCCATTTTTGTCAAGCTATTTTTAAAAGCTTGTTGTTTTTTATTTTTGCTCATGTAAATAAATACGAAAGGCATAATACATAAGCTTATTAATATCGCACCTACGTATAAGGTGCCAACATCTAATTTCATTATTTTAAATTTTGGGTATTAGTAATTTGCTTCCCGAAATGGACCGAGTAGCCAATATTTGATTTATAAAAAAATCTACCTAATTATAAAAAATGATGAAATGGAAAGGCAATATCAAACGAGCTCAACCTTAGCACTAAATTCTTGGAAAAAAGGAAATAATGGGTCGCTAAGGCCCTATACCAAACTTCTTTTGAAATAGATATGCCTACGCCCTTAGTAAAAAAAGAATCGCTGTGAGCGGATAGAAAAGAAACGCTACTGTTTTGTGTTAACTTTGGGAATTCAATGGCTTCCGAAAGTTGCTTTTCCGCCTTAGTAAAATTGTATACTTTATCTGGGGATTCGGTAAGGTTGGATTCATTGGTATTCCATGAAGGAATCCCCCAATAACAGCCTAAACTATAAATGAGCGCCAGTAAGAAAACCGAAAAGTTAGGTTTGTTCTTCTCCATGCTCAAAGGTATACACGTTCACCGATTTATAAGCTCAATTTGTACTTTTTTAATAAAATTTTAAAGCGTTAGATTTTCAAGGTTTCATTTACCTCGTCAAAAACTTCGGCCTTGTCCGCTAAAACGACCAAGGTATCTTCTGCCATTATTTTGGTAGAACCATTGGGCGTTATATAATTGTTATCCCTTATGATCATGGCGATTATGGCATTTTTAGGGAAACCCAACTCCACAATTTCTTTATCTACTGCAAAGCAATTCTGCGTAACACCAATTTCTTTCATGAGCGCCTTAGGGTTTTCCGTTAGTAAAAGATCTGTGGCGGTTAATTTTTTTGCTTTTTCAGGTAGCGCTACATGTAGCCATTTAGCAAATAAAGAGAGGGTGGTTCCTTGAACCAAAACAGAGGTAACGGAAATAAAAAATACAATGTTGAATATCATATTGGCTTTCTCCACACCTGCCAATAGGGGATAGGTGGCAAAAACTATAGGTACTGCACCGCGCAAACCAACCCACGAAATATATAACCTTCTTCGCATCTTCATTTTAAAGAAGATAAGACTAATAAATACTCCTACCGGCCTGGCTATTAAAATAAGGAAGAGGGCAGTAAGCAGTCCAATACCCACAATCGGAATTATTTCTGAAGGGAACACGAGCAGACCAAGTGTTAAAAAGAGGACTATTTGCATGAGCCATGCAAGTCCGTCAAAAACCTTTAAGATGGTCTTCTTATGTATAATGTCTTGGTTTCCTAAGTAAACGGCACAAATATAAATTGCCAAAAAGCCATTACCTCCAATGGTGTCGGTTGCCGAAAACGTAATGAACATTAAGGAAATGACCAAAACGGGGTATAACCCTTCAAAATCGAGCTTTATTTTGTTGATAATGTATTTACTGATTTTACCAAAAAGAAAACCTGCGGCACCGCCCAGAATCATTTGCTGTAAAAACATGGGCAGGATGCTCCAAGCACTTTGATCTTGATTAACAACCAATGTTAAAAAGGCCAAAGTAAGGACATAGGCCATTGGGTCATTACTTCCACTTTCTAACTCCAATGTAGGGCGTAAATTGGTTTTGAGGGCCAAACTGCGAGATCGTAAAATTGAGAATACAGCGGCAGCATCAGTGGAAGAAACAATGGAGCCTAAGAGCAAACTCTCGTAAATGGTAAAATCCGTAATAAAATATACAAAAGCTCCTAACGATAAAGCCGTTAAAAGAACTCCCAAGGTTGAAAGGGCTATTCCTTCCTTAAGTACTGGTTTTATGGAGTTCCAGTTGGTATCCAATCCCCCTGAAAATAGAATAAAGTTCAAGGATACCAATCCTATAAACTGGGCAGTTTTTGGGTCATTGAATTGTATTCCCCCAATTCCCTCTGACCCTGCCAACATACCAATACCCAAGAAGAATAACAAAATAGGCACCCCAAATTTATAGGATGTCTTACCGGCAATAATACTTATAAGAAGTAATAATGAACCAACTAGGACAATATTCTCAATGGTTAGATTCATAAATAAATTCTATAGAAACTTCTTATAGGTGCATCTACGCTTGTAAATTACGGGGTCAAAATGTTTCCACATTTGTCTTATGGCGATATTGTCCTCAAGTTCTGGGGTTCTATAACACATATCAATCCCTTTTTTTTGAAAGGTCTTGTAGTATTCGTTAAAAATTATGGCCGTGACACCTTTATTTTGGTACTCCGGATGGATGCCTATTAAATAGAAAAAAACATCCTTACTGGTTCTTTTTGCTTTCAATAGGTGTAAAAGACCGAATGGAAATAGCTTGCCTTTCGCCTTTTGAAGTGCTCTAGAAAAGGAAGGCATCACAATGGCAAAAGCAACTAGGTCATCATTTTTATCAACAATGAACTTAATGTACTCAGGGTTGATAAAGGAAATATATTTCTTTTTAAAATATGCTTTTTGCTCTTCGGTTATAGGTACAAAAGAAGAGAGCTTCGAATAGGTTTCATTAAAGAGATCGAACATTTTATCAGCCAAAGGCAACACTTCCTCTGTCTTGTTAAAATTGATTTCCCTTAGGCCAAAGCGTCTTTTGACGATATTGTTCAGTTTGGTAAATAGGGAGGGATCTGCATTGCTGGTAGGGAATTTATTTTCCACGTACCCTTTCTCTTTCGTCAATCCCCACTTTTCATAGTGCTCCGGATAATAAGGGAAATTATACCAAGTGACCATGCTGCCTAGATGATCAAAGCCTTCCGTTAGCACGCCAACCTTGTCCAAATTATTGAATCCAACGGGACCTTCCATAAATTCGAGCCCGTTGTTTTTACCAATTTCCAAAACCTTCTCAAACAATGCCTGGCTTACCTCAAGATCATCGATAAAATCCAACCAGCCAAATCGCATTTTTTTTACGTTTTGCTCTCCTACTTCAAGGTGATTGATAATAGCGGCAACCCTACCTACCAACACATTATTTTTGTAAGCTAAAAAAAATTGCGCCTGGGCATTCTTAAAGGCCGGGTTTTTTTTCTCGTCAAAGGTTTCCAGTTCATCGGATATGATGGGGGGAACCCAATACGGAGAGTCTTTGTATAGGGCAAAGGGGAACTTTACGAATGTTTTAAGTTCGTCTTTTGAAACCACCTCCTTTATGGAAACCATACCTAATTGTTTGAAGCATCAATATTAGGCATAATTGAAACGAGAATAAAATTCTAAAGTCTATTTATAAGCCTTAAATAGTGAAGAAGATGTTAAAAATCGATGGCTCCGTTACCACTCTTTTTTTCTTTTTTTCGCTGCTGTCTCAATTGCTTTTTGCTAGGACCTAAATCTATGTCTTCTGCGCCGTTGCCCTTATTTTTTTTGCGCTCTTTGCGCTTTTTCTTCATACTGTTCTTCTTAATGGCGCCGCCATTTTCATTGGCCTTTTGGTCATCGATGGCTTTGAGCTTATCTTTATGGAAGTCAAATCTATAGGAACCACCGGCGGTAACGAATATTCTTGAGGGCGTATCCTTAAAACTCGCGCCCAAATTAAAATCCACCTGAAGATTGTCCGTTAATAAATGTGCGATTCCACCTCGGATTAATAAGTCAGCATATCTATCGCTATCGATCCCTTGATGTTCCACAAAGGCGCTCCATTTTGGATTTCGAAACGCATGGGAGAGTGAAATTAAATAGCTCATTTCAGGAAAATCTGTGGTAATCCTGTCGTATGCAAAATTGGTAATGAGCACAAAACGGGGCGTTAATCTACTTTGGGTGGCAATCATACCTCTATAACTGACCGTTGGGTCACCAACGTAAAATGGATTTCCCCCCAAATTAAATGTGGCTCCACCGTATAAGGCCACGGACGGAATTAAGTTTTTTAATTGGAAAACATTGTTCGCCCTCCAACTATATAGATTGGGTTTGTTTCTTTCTTCGGATTTATAACGGTCGTAAAGTAAGTATTTCAACCCCACTCGGTTTCTTGAGAAATCACTTAGCTTATTGGAGGTGTCCAACTCTGTAAAAGTGATGTTCTGGCCTTGATAGGTTCCTTCGTAGGTTATTTCCAAACTTTCAAAAAGTAAGCCATATCTCAAGGCAAAATCCACCCCCCAAATATTACTTTGGGTATTTAAAAGCGAATGGTCATTTTGTTCAAAGAAAACCCCTGTCTCTAATTGAAGTACATTTCTACCTACTGCATAAGCACTTACGGAAAGCCCTGGCCTGTTGCTGTTGATTACATCTGTATATTGAGAAAATCCCCAGAAGGGAAGTAAAAGGGTTAGAATTTTGAATAAGTGCTTCATTTCAGTTGTTTTGCCCCTGCTTGGTTAAAAGATAATAGTCATAATGGGTATGGCTCCAATCCATTCAAATCCCATTGGGTATGGGGTTTTGATTGATTTTTCGCGATTATGGACCAAAGCTATTTAGCTTAATTTTAGCAGTTGTATCCTGCTATTACAACGTGAGAATCGTATTTTTGATATAATTATTGTACGAAATATGGCTTTTTTAAAAACAATCCTGGTTATCTTATTGATTTACTATCTCATAAAGATTTTAGCCAAGATGTTTGCGCCCAAAATATTCGGGTATGCAGCTAGAAAAACAGAACAGCATTTTAAGGAAAAATTCGGTGAGTTCGCACAACGGCAAAATCAGCAGGAAGAACGGGTAGGCGAAGTAATCATTGATAAAAAGCCTTCACATAAAAAGTCATCTTCTAATCAAGTAGGAGATTATATCGATTTTGAGGAAGTAGATTAAGGTGCTTTTGTCATAAATTTCCAAAGTAAGCCTACTTATTTTTACCAGATATTTCATGCATGATTATAGTAGGGGTAAGAAGGTAAAGATAAGTTCCCTATTTTAGCCCCAACTAAAACTCCATTTCCTAGTTATGCAAAAAGGATTAAAAGCCTTCTTCGTCCATTTTTTCGTTACCGTTTTTTTTGTCATTGCAGCCTTGGCCTATTTTCATCCTGTTTTACAGGGAAAGGTAATTCAACAATCGGATATTGTTCAATATACCGGCATGGCCAAAGAACAGAACGACTTTAGGAAAAAATCAGGGGAAGAACCCTATTGGACCAACAGTGCTTTTGGTGGAATGCCCACCTATCAGCTAGGTGCTTACTATCCACATGATTATGTAAAAAAACTGGACCGGATAATTAGGTTCTTGCCTAGACCGGCAGATTACTTGTTTCTGTACTTTATTGGTTTTTACATTTTACTTTCCTGTCTAAAGGTCGATTTTAGGCTCGCTGTGGTAGGCGCGCTCGCTTTTGGGTTTTCCACCTATTTGATAATTATATTGGGTGTGGGGCATAATGCCAAGGCCCATGCTTTGGGGTATGTACCAATGCTAATAGGGGGAATTGTTCTTGTTTTTAGAAAAAAATACCTCTGGGGCTTTATTTTAACGGCAATTGCCATGGCTTTGGAAATTGGTGCCAACCATTACCAAATGACCTATTATTTCATGCTTTTGGTGCTCATTTTGGGTGTGGTGTATTTGGTTGATGCAATTAAAAAGAAGGAATTAAAACACTTTTTTTCCTCTGTTGGTATTTTGTTAGTGGCCGTTGTTTTAGGAATTGCTGCCAACGCCACTGGTCTTATGGCTACCAAGGAATATGCAGACTGGAGTACAAGAGGTAAATCACAATTGACCATTGAACCGGATGGTGCGACTAAAGAAAATACCAATGGTTTGGACAAGGCCTATATTACCCAGTATAGTTATGGGATTGCAGAGTCCTTAAACATTTTTGTACCAAGACTTTTTGGAGGTTCAAACGGTGAAAATTTAGGAGAGAATTCCAAGAGTTATGATTTTTTGATTGATCAGGGTATTCCCCGGAGGCAGGCCTTGAATTTTTCTTCGGCATTGCCTTTGTATTGGGGAGACCAACCAATAGTGGCGGGGCCTGCATATATTGGAGCCATTATATTTTTTCTTTTTGTGCTTGGTCTTTTCTTGGTAAAAAGTAAGGCCAGGTGGTGGTTGTTAGGAGGGGTTATTATGTCTCTTTTGCTTTCTTGGGGAAAAAATTTCCCTGTTCTTACAAATTTCATGATCGATTACTTTCCCTTGTACGATAAGTTTAGAGCGGTCTCATCCATACAGGTTGTCCTTGAGTTATGTGCGCCTGTTTTAGGGATTCTAGGTCTCAAAAAATTATTTGATTCTTCCGTAGTTTTATCCGAAAAGTTGAAAGCCCTAAAATTCTCATTTTTTATTGTGTTTGGATTAGGGGTACTTATCTTTTTAGTCAAGGGAACCTTTGATTTTGTAGGTCCCAGTGATCAATTTCTAATCAGGAACTATGGAGATGAATTGGTTTCACTTATTCAGGCAGATAGGAGAGCTGTTTACAACAACGACCTTTTTAGGTCTATGCTCTTCATTTTGCTTAGCGCAGTTGCCCTTTGGTTGTTCATAAAGGAAAAGCTGAACGCTAATATGACCATTGCCGCCTTGGGTATACTTATATTGTTAGATTTGGTAGGGGTAGGGCGTAGATATGTAGATGCCGATGATTTTGTGTCCAAAAGAAGTATGAACGAGCCATTTCAAGAAAGTGCCGTGGACAAGGAAATAGCTAAGGATGAAAGTATCTTTAGGGTATTTGACCCGTCCGAAGGAATCAACGGGGCAAGAACATCCTATTACCATCAATCCATAGGTGGGTACCATGCGGCAAAGCCAGCAGCGTTGGAAGATTTGTTCAGTTTCCATATTTACCAAGGAAACATGGGGGTGCTTAATATGTTGAACGTGAAATACGTAGTTCAGCAAGACGAGGAGGGTAGGAGCTATCCTGCCGTGAACCCGGATGCAAACGGAAACGCTTGGTTCGTGAGCTCTATTAAGAAGGTTGCAAATGCGGATGAGGAAATAATGGCCCTGGCAGATTTGGATACTTCCCAAGAAGCGGTAGTTTCGGAAAATAATGCGGGACAATTGAATCGTTTTGAATTTCAAGTAGACTCCCTTGCAAAAATAACTTTAACGGATTATGAGCCTAACCATTTGGTCTATAAGTCCCGAAATGAAAATGCTGGCGTGGCGGTATTTTCTGAAATGTATTACCCCCATGGTTGGAATGCGTATGTAGATGGCAATCTAAAAGAACATTTTAAGGTGAATTATAGCCTAAGGGCCTTACGTTTACCGGAAGGCGAACATACCATTGAATTTAAATTTGAACCCGAAGTAGTAAAGATAGGAAGCCAAATTACCTTGGCATCATCCATATTGTTGGGTATTGCTGTTTTTGCGGGGGTTGGTTTTACTTTTTTCTCACCTAAAAAGAAAAAGGAGGGTAAATAGTTCACGGGCATCCCCAAAGCCCTACCAGAGACACATCAGCCTATGAAAAAAGTGCTTATTGTAACTTATTATTGGCCCCCAGCAGGCGGCCCGGGCGTACAACGTTGGTTAAAATTTGTAAAGTACCTTAGGGATTTTGGTATGGAACCAATTGTTTATGTTCCGGAAAATCCGCATTATCCAATCGAGGATTCCACCTTGGAAAGAGAAGTGCCAAAGGATATTAAAATACTTAAACAACCTCTTTTTGAGCCTTATGGATTGGCCAAGTTATTTTCATCCAAAAAGACCAAAAGAATAAGCTCTGGTATTATACAGACTAAAAATCAGTCAATAGCAGAAAAATTCATGCTATGGGTAAGGGGCAATTTTTTTATTCCGGATGCTCGAAAATTCTGGGTAAAACCATCGGTAGCATACCTTAGCAGAGTAATTGAGGAAGAGCAAATACAGACAGTTATAACAACGGGCCCGCCCCATAGTGTGCATTTGATTGGTCATCAATTAAAAAATGCCAAGTCTGTTAAGTGGGTTGCGGATTTTAGAGACCCATGGACCTCTATTGGATATCACAAGAAGTTGAAACTCACTAAGGCGTCACAAAAAAAGCATAAGAACTTGGAGCGGGAAGTTTTAAATGGGGCCGACCAAATTGTTGTTACGAGCGCCACTACAAAAAAGGAATTTGAAACTTTAACTTCAAAACCCATTGAGGTAATCACCAACGGCTATGATGTAGGTCCTGCTGTAGAATATTCTTTGGATAGAAATTTTACCATAAGTCATATTGGATCCTTATTGACAGGGAGAAATCCCATCAATCTTTGGAAAACCCTTTCCAGGTTGGCATCTGAAGACCCTGTATTTAGGGCGGATTTGCAACTGGAATTTATGGGGGTGGTAAGTAAGGACGTCATGGATAGCATGTACAAAAATGAGCTGGGGCCGTACATTAAAATGCGAGGCTATGGTACCCATACGGATGCCCAGCGTAGGCAAAGGCAGTCACAAGTATTGCTATTGGTAGAAATAGATTCCCAAGAGACCAAAGGGATAATTCCCGGCAAACTGTTTGAATACATGGCTGCCAAAAGACCTATCTTGGCAATAGGTCCTAAAGATTGGGAAGTAGGGCAACTGATTGAGGAGACCAATTCTGGAGTCGTTTTTGATTACCAGGATAAAGACGTTCTTAGAAATCAAATTTTGAAGTGGTATGCGGAATTTAAAAAAAATAGGTTGGTGTGCCCTTCTAAAAATATTGAGCAATATAGTAGGCAGAACTTAACAGCTCACTTAGCTCAACTTTTATAGCTTTCTTTGTATGGGTCTTTAATCTTACTAAAAGACTTCGTAAACTAGATTTTTCATGGGAATTGTCTTTAGACAGTCATTAAATAATTCCGTTATTACCTACGTTGGCTTTGGTATAGGAGCCCTTAATACCTTGGTGCTGTATTTAAATTTTATGACGCCCAAGTATTATGGACTCATACAGGTAATTCTTTCTGCGGCCGCTGTTTTAAACCCTATTCTGGCTTTTGGTGTTCCTAATACCTTGGTAAAATTTTATAGCACTTTTAAGGATTGGCATGAAAAAAATGGCTTTTTGACATTAATGCTTTTGCTTCCTTTACTGTTTATGCTTCCTATAGCCCTTTTAACATTTTTTGGAAATGAAATAATAGGCAATTTGTTAAGTAGGGAAAACCCCGTAGTTAAGGATTATGTTTGGCATATCTTCGTTATAGGAATGGGCATGGCCTATTTTGAGGTTTTTTATAGCTGGGCAAGAGTTCATATGAAATCGGTATTCGGCAACTTTATGAAGGAAGTATTTTCAAGGGTTGCTGTAACCCTTTTGCTCTTTCTTTTATATTATGAAGTAATTACGGTGGAACTATTCATTAATTTGATAGTTGGGGTTTATTTACTTCGCGTACTTGTAATGAAGTTATATGCCTTTAACCTTTATATGCCCAAGCTGATTTTTGGATTTCCTAACAATACCAAAGATATCCTTGCTTATAGTGCCTTTATTATATTAGGGGGATCGGTAGCCATAGTTTTATTAGAGGTCGATAAAGTAATGATCAATCAATTCATTCCTCTGGAAAATGTGGCATATTACAGTGTAGCCGGTTTTATTGCCATGGTGATAGCAGTCCCTTCCAGGTCCATGCATCAAATTACATACCCCTTGACCGCGCAATTGCTAAACGAAAGCGATTGGGAATCTTTAAGCAGATTGTATCAAAAAAGTTCGCTTACGCTGTTTGCAGTAGCCTCACTTATTTTTTTACTTATTCTTTTGAATTTGAATGATATGTACACCCTATTGCCAGAGGAGTATAGAAATGGGTTTGTCATATTTATATGGTTGGGTTTGGCAAAGGTGTACGATAGTCTTTTGGGGAACAATAATTCTATTTTATACAATTCGGATTACTACCGTTCCGTATTACTATTTGGTTTACTCTTGGCCATTCTTACCATTCTCCTAAATTTATGGCTTATACCCACTTTTGGTTTGGATGGTGCGGCTATTGCAAGTTTTTCAGCCTTGTTTATTTACAATAGCCTCAAGCTCCTTTTTGTTAAGTGGAAATTTCAAATGCTCCCGTTTACCCTCCAAACTTGTTGGGTTTTTTTGTTATCCATAGGTACCGTTGCTGTATTTTATTTCTTCAGTTTACCCTTTCATCCCATCCTTAATATACTGGTGAAAGGAGTATTGATTTCTGTTTTTTTTATTGGTATACTCTATAGATTTAGGCTGTCAGAGGATATTTATCTGGTGGTCCGAGGAATATTAAAAAAAATTGGTTTGTAGCGTTTTTGATATTTAATGTGATGTTTTAACGATTTAGCAGGTTTTAAGAAATAATTGCTAAATTTAATGGTGTTTTTTGTAATACCTTTTTGTTGAAATCGTAAGTAATGGACTGTTATATTGAAGGCAATTTAAGTGCTTCCCTTTTTCCGGATATTCTTGAGGCAGCGAGTGAAGTTGAAGTACTTCTTTATGCACTAGAACCCAATTGTTATCCAAAGGGGAGCAAGTCCAGTAAAGAATTGTCCATACTTACAGAAAAGGAGGTGCGTCAAAAAAAAGACTGTCTAATTGGATCGGGATTTACAGATGGTGAAGGGAATTATTCGGTAAAAGTTCCATATGAATATATTGATAAAGCTATATCCGTTGATTTCAAACTCTTAAAAGCACCGCGACAGAAGTCCACCAAACACAAGCCAATACAGGTTAATGTAAGAACTCTAAAACCCATATGGCGCACAAAGGACTATGGTAAGGTGTATAAATACAATTATTCTTTTCCGTTTGAATTTTGGTATAGAATTCGAACACTTTTTGATGCTTGGACCATTTACGGAAGAATCAACCTTACCACTAATCCAATCAATAAAAGACTTTCGGGTTATAAGGTGATAGCCATGGATGTAGATTGGATAAAGGATGATTTTTTGGGAGAGGCAATGACCGATTTAAAAGGAAATTTTAGAATTGACTATGACAGTTCAGATTTTAAGGTTACTTTTTTGTCTCCCTTAATCAATATAGAAACTCCTATCAGGGCCATTCCAGGACCCGGTGTCTATTTCAAAGTGTTGGATGAGAACGATACAGAGGTCTACGTAGAGGATAGGAAAATGGGACACTCAGATACCAGGAAAAATATACACAGAAGCTATTTTGTAAAATTGGAATTAAACCCACTTTTTGCATCCAATCCGAGAAAAATGTAGTCATATTAGGTCAACTTCGGTTTTTTAATTCTTCATATAAAAAAATAGGGTTAAGTTAGGGCTGCACTTACCATTTTAAGCTTTAAAATTTTATGGCAACTGAAGACTTGACAAGAAAAGTGTCCCTAACCGGGTCATTGCAATTTACAGATTTAAAATTAGGAGAACCCATGGATTACGCTGCAGGAAAACTCGGCGTAAAAGAAGCATTGAAACATGGGTTTAAAGAAATGGGAATAGTGCGTTCTATGAGGGCCTTACTGGAAATGAACCAAGAAGATGGTTTTGATTGTCCGAGCTGTGCATGGCCCAATCCAGAAAACCCTTCGCCTATAGCGGAGTATTGCGAGAATGGGGCCAAAGCCCTTGCGGACGAAGCGACCACCGAGAAAATTGGAGCCTCGTTTTTCAAAAAGTATTCAGTGGAGGAACTTTCGCAATTAAGCGATTACCAACTCAATAAATTTGGAAGACTAACAGAACCAATGGTTTTAAGACCTGGAAATGTTCATTACGAGCCTATTTCCTGGCAGGAAGCTTATAATCTTATATCAGAAGAACTACGTCGATTAAGTCACCCAGATGAAGCCATATTTTACACCAGTGGAAGGTCCAGTAATGAGGCTGCCTTCCTTTATGGGATGTTCGCAAGAGCCTTTGGTACCAATAACATGCCTGACTGTTCCAATATGTGCCACGAATCAAGTGGGGTTGCTCTTTCCGAAACTTTGGGGATAGGGAAGGGGTCTACTAAGTTAGAGGACCTATATAAGGCCGAAGTAGTAATCATTGCAGGTCAAAATCCGGGAACCAATCATCCTAGGATGTTGAGCGCATTGGAAAAATGTAAGGAGAATGGAGGAAAGGTCATTAGTATAAATCCTTTACAGGAGGCAGGTTTGGTAAGCTTTAAAAATCCACAAAACCTTAAAGGATGGGTAGGAAGCGGTGAAGCTATGGCAGATTTGCATTTGCCTGTTAGAATTAATCAAGATATTCCTTTGGTTAAACTCATTTTAAAAAAATTGGCCAAGAAAGACGCTGTAGACGAAAAGGTTTTTGACCATCAATTTATAGGTACATACGTACAAGGCTATGAGGCTCTAATGGAAGATTTGGCCCAGTATGATGAGCAGGATCTCTTGAAGAGATGTGGTGTAGAGGAAGAAAAAATAGACCAGTTGGTAGATTGGTTATCCGTAAAGAATGACATTGTAGTTTGCTGGGCCATGGGGCTTACCCAGCATAAAAATGGAGTGGAGAATATTAGGGAGTTTGTCAACCTTTTATTGCTGAAAGGAGCTTTAGGAAAGCCCAATGCCGGTACTTGCCCGGTCCGCGGGCACAGTAATGTACAAGGAGACCGCAGTGTGGGAATTATGCATTATATGGATGAAAAATTAAATGAACGGATAAAGGAACATCTCGGCTTTACTGCTCCGGACAAAGAAGGGGTAGACACTGTAGGGGCCATAAAATCCATGAATGAAGGTAAGGGTAAGGTTTTTATTTGCTTGGGAGGTAATTTTTTAATGGCTGCCAATGATACGGAATATACGGCCCAAGCCATTTCTAATTGTTCATTATCGGTACAGATAAGTACGAAATTGAACAGAACTCACTTGGTGACCGGTAAAACAGCTTTAATTCTCCCCACTTTTGGTCGTTCGGAGAAAGATTTAAAGGATGGAAACCTAAGATTTCAAACTATGGAGGACAGCATGGGTAGGGTAAGACAGTCGCGCGGTTTGCTCAAACCGGCATCGGAACATATAAAGAGTGAACCTGAACTTATAGCGGAATTGGCGCATACGTATTTCAATAGTCAACATAGTGTAGATTGGTTGGCGCTGTCCAAGGATTTTGATTTGGTAAGAAACTATATTGATAAAGTGGCCAAAGGATTTGAAGATACTACCAAGCGGTCTAAGGGTGTGGGCTATTATTTGCCCAATAATGTACGTAATTTGGATTTTAGTATGCTGCCCAATGGAAAAGCACAAATCACTCTGAATAAACTTCCTGAAGATAATTTAAAGGAAGAGGAGTACCTTCTGATGACCATACGATCCCATGATCAATTTAACACAACTATTTACGGTTTGGACGATAGGTATCGTGGGGTATATAATGAAAGAAGAGTGTTGTTCATGAACCCGAAGGATATGGAAACCAGAGGTTTTAAAAAGAGGGATGTTGTAAATATTAGTAGCCACTATGATGACACTTTGAGAACGGCCTATAAATTTCTGGTAGTTCCCTATAATATCCCCAAAGGTAATTTGGCAGCTTATTTTCCAGAAACCAATGTTTTGGTTCCTTATAACCAGTTTGCGGATAGAAGTAAGACCCCCATTAGTAAATCGGTAAAGGTTACTTTGACAAAAAACACGTAGAATTAAATAAAAACCCCCGCAGCAAATCCTATCTACTGCGGGGGCAAACAACTAACCAACCTAAAAACTACTTTTAATATCTTCTGGTACTTCTTGAAGAGCTTGACCTAGCGGTGGCACTTCTTTGTGTACGAGTAGGTGTTTTTCTAATTTTTCTTTGACTGGAACTTTTGGTTACGGCGTTACTACCCCTACTTCTAGCGGTAGGTTGCTTTACCGTAGTTCTCTTTCTTGGTGTATTATAACTTTTTGTAGTCCTGGTAACGGTTCTCTTTGCCGGAGTTCTCGTAACCGTTCTTTTGGTTACCGTATTTCCTCTTGGAGAAGTTGAAGTGGTACTTCTTCTGGTTACCGTATTTCCATTTCTGTTCGTATAAGTACTTCTTTTTACCGTTCTATTGGCTGTAGAATTTACTCTCTTACTTTCGCCTTTACGGGGCGTAGCAGTGCGAGTAGCTCTATTTTGGGCAATGGCTCTACTGTTTCTGTCCGTACGCACATTGTTGCTTCTTACGGTATTATTGTTTCTGTTGGCAACAGATCGGCTATTGCTCCTTACCGAGGTATTTCTAACCGCCACTCTACGGTCGTTTCTATAAATTTTAGCTCGTTCTTTTCTAATCTGGTTCCTCCTATAATCTCTTCCAATTTTGGCATACGCCCTTCTTTTATTAAATCTATAGGGTTTATAATATGTATATCTAACCGGGGTATAATACCTTCTATAAGGTCTATTGAATACCAGGCAGAATCCAACCGCAGGTCTTATAAATAAGGAGTGGAAAGGTCTAAAAACATAGCGTCTGTTGTAAACGTTGATAAAGCCGGTGTGGTAATCATAAAACCCTCTGGCATTGTAATATACGTTCATGCCGCCAAGTCTACGTAATCGTCCGTTTCTATAGGTGATATCAACATCTCCTACTTGAGTAACACGACCGTAATAATCATAGAATATAGGAATGTTCTCTACTTGGATTACGGCACCGTAGTCATCATATTGTACGTATGGATTGTAGTCAAATCCGGAATTGAACGTAATCCCGTTTCTTCTTCCATTTACATATCTATCGATGTAAAAATCAAATTCTCCATCTGGATATACCGAAAACGTAATGCCCTCTTCAACAAAGATAAAAGCGTCGTTGTACCTATAAGCATTGCGTTCTGCAACCTTATCTTCTGTACTGATAGCCAAAGCAGCAGAACTGCTCATAATCAAGGCCGAAAATAGTAGTACTAATTTTTTCATGATATAAGGTTTTAAGTTCCTGAATGCAATTATTTACATTCATCATGAAATAAACAAACAGCGTGCCAAAAAACAGAAAATGTTTTTAAGTGTTTGTTTTACAATGTTTTAAAATGTTTATGGGTAGGTTTTATACCGAAATTTTTTAGATTCAGATTAAAAGTAAAACCATAATTCAGAGAAATTATAGTTTTTCGGCCAGGTATTTTGCAGTAAAGGATTTGTTGTTCTTAACTACCTCTTCCGGCGTTCCCGCAACCAATAAATTGCCTCCATTTTCTCCTCCCTCGGGACCCAAATCAATAATAAAATCCGCACATTTAATGAGTTCGATATTATGTTCGATCACCACAACAGAATGTCCTTTAGCTATAAGAGCATCAAAAGATTTAAGTAGTTTTTTAATATCATGAAAATGTAGACCCGTAGTGGGTTCATCAAAAATGAAAAGTGCTTTGTCCTTAGTGGTTCCTTTCACCAAAAAGGAAGCTAGTTTAATTCTTTGCGCTTCGCCCCCGGAAAGGGTGGAGGAAGATTGACCCAAAGTTACGTAGCCCAAACCTACATCCTGTAGGGGCCTAAGTTTAGTTACTATACGTTTTTCCTTGTACAGTTCAAAAAAAGCGATGGCATCATCAATGGTCATGTTTAGAACATCGTCAATATTGGCATCGTTAAATTTTACCTCAAGTACTTCTTTCTTGAATCGTTTTCCGTGGCAGGTATCGCACTCAAGATGAACATCTGCCATAAATTGCATCTCCACAGTGATTTCTCCCTCACCATTACATTTTTCGCATCGGCCTCCATCTACATTAAAGGAAAAATGTTTTGCTTGATAGGCCCTTATTTTGGATAATTTCTGTGAAGCAAAAAGATTTCTTATATCGTCATAAGCCTTAATGTAAGTTACCGGATTGGACCTGGAAGACCTCCCAATAGGGTTTTGGTCAACAAATTCTACATGTTTGATATTTTTAAACTGTCCTTCAAAACTACTGTACTGCCCTGTTTTTTCCCCATAACCACCGGTTTCCTTGAGTATGATGGGATAAAGTAATTTTTTAACCAGTGTACTTTTACCGCTACCGGACACTCCGGTAACAACTGTTAGCATATTTAAAGGAAAGGTTACCTCTATATTTTTAAGGTTGTTCTCCCTTGCGCCCAGTATTTTGATAAATTCCTTGGATGTTCTTCTTTTCTTTGGAACTTCTATCTCTTTAGACCCATTGAGGTACCCGGCGGTAAGGGAATTTGATTTTAAAACCTTGGTTAGCGGACCATATGCCACAACTTCACCTCCATGGCTTCCCGCTTCCGGGCCAATATCTATTACTTCGTCCGCAGCTTTCATGATGTCCTCATCATGCTCTACTACAATGACGGTATTTCCTAAATCCCGTAAGGAGAGCAGTACCTCAATAAGGTTTTCTGTATCCTTGGGGTGTAGACCAATACTGGGTTCATCCAAGATATACATACTTCCCACGAGGCTGCTACCCAAGGAAGTCGCCAAATTGATCCGTTGGCTTTCTCCACCGGAAAGGGAATTGCTCTTTCTATTTAAGGTAAGATAACTTAGGCCTACCTTGAACAGGAAGCCTAACCTAGTGTTGATTTCTTTAAGTAATCTAGATGCAATTTTTTCGTCATTAGGGCTAAGGTTCAGCTCTTCAAAAAACGGAATGAGTCGTTTTATGGGAAGTTCAACCAAATCCGATATACTCTTACCATCAATTTTTACATAATCCGTTTCTTTTCTAATCCGTTTTCCTTTACAGAGATCGCACTTTGTTTTACCCCTATAACGGGAAAGCATTACCCTATTCTGAATTTTATAACTCTTTTCCTCTAGGGATTCAAAAAATTTATGGATACCAATAAAATGGGCATTACCTTCCCAAACCAATTGTTTTTGTTCTTCCGAGAGTTCAAACCAGGGTTTGTGTATTGGGAAGTCAAATTTATAGGCCGAGTTTACAAGTTGATCTCGGTACCAACCCATGGTTTCCCCTCTCCAAGGAGAAACGGCATTGTCATAAACTGAAATGCCCGTATTAGGGATAACCAAATCTTCATCTATTCCAATTACGTCTCCGTATCCTTCACATTTAGGACATGCCCCATAAGGATTGTTAAAGCTGAAAAGATGTACATTAGGCTCAAGAAAGGTGAGTCCGTCTAGCTCAAATTTATTGCTAAAAGGTGTTTTATTTCCATCCTGTAATTCTTCTATGATACATTCTCCCTTACCTTCAAAGAAAGCGGTATCTACTGCATTGGCCAATCTATTATAGAAATCTTCATCATTTTTAACGATGACCCTGTCTACCACTAAATGAAAATCACGGTCTAGATGTTCCGGTGCATTATCTATCCGAAAAACCTCTCCTTTATATTGAATACGGGCATATCCTTGTTTACTTAACAATTGAAGGGATTTGCCAACTTCGCGGTTTTCGGGAATATGAATAGGGGCCAAAAGAAGTAATTTGGTACCATCATCAAAAGTTTTTATATGCTCTATTACATCTGTAACCGAATCCTTTTTTACTTGTCTACCAGAAATTGGGGAATACGTCTTACCGATCCTCGCGTACAATAATTTAAGATAGTCGTAAATTTCAGTAGTGGTTCCCACTGTAGAACGAGGATTGGTAGAGTTTACCTTTTGCTCTATGGCAATGGCCGGGGCAATACCTTTTATATATTCTACTTTAGGTTTGTCAAGTTTGCCAAGAAACTGCCTGGCGTAGGAAGATAAGCTCTCTACATATCTTCGCTGGCCTTCGGCGTAGAGGGTATCAAAAGCTAAACTGGATTTACCCGACCCTGAAAGTCCCGTTATGACCACTAATTTGTTTCTGGGAATGACAACATCTATATTCTTTAGGTTGTGAAGATTAGCACCTTTAATGATGATGTTTTCCTTGGGATTGACGTCTAGATTCACTGTCATTTTCATATATCTTTTGCAAAGATACAATGAACCTTTATAATTACTGACTCGTATGTGCTATAGGAGTGCTCTAAAAATGAAGTTGGAAAGAATTTTGTAGGTAATACTTAATTTTTTCTATATTTGAATCTAACAAAACGTTAAGACGCCTATAGCATACTATTACTTTTTTAAAATTTAAGACAGTTTTATCACCACACCTTTTCTTCATTAATAGGTGTTGTGTTTTAATCTAAAAAGTAATAGCTATGGATGTACAACTAGAAGATTCCGTTCTAATTAAAAGATATGTTTCCGGTGATGAAAAAGCCTTGGAAGCACTTATAGACAAGCACAATCAACGACTTAGTAGTTTTATCTATTCCAAGGTAAACAGTAGGGACATTACTGAGGACATTTTTCAAGATACTTTTATCAAAGTAATCAAAACCCTAAGGAGGGGAACTTATAATGAAGAAGGAAAATTTCTCCCGTGGGTCATGAGAATTGCCCATAACCTTATTATTGATCATTTTAGAAAAAGTAGCAGAATGCCCATGTACGATGGTTCTAATACATTTGATATCTTTTCATTTATAGGTGATGATAAACTCAATATTGAGCACCAAATCATCAAAGATCAAATTGATTTGGATTTGGGGGTATTGATAAACGAATTGCCTGCAGACCAAAGAGATGTTTTGGTCATGCGTATCTATAAGGATATGAGTTTTAAGGAAATTTCCGAAAATACAGGTGTGAGTATTAATACAGCACTGGGAAGAATGCGCTACGCACTTATTAACCTTAGAAAGATCATTGAGCAAAATGATATTGTTTTAACGATTTAATGGACCATAGGTCGAACGTATTCATTATATTTATATTCACGACGTTATTATGCAGTAACAATACTGGATATAGATATGGAAAAAATTTACTCTGCGAATCGAAGAAAAGAAAATGAATTAAAGGCTAGTGATAGAACAGTTAAGTTCTTGTTGGATTATTCTAAATCACTAAAAGTAACGGAAGCCAAAGGAATTAAGTTTGAATCTAATATGAACTAGATTAAAAACTTAAACATTTATAAAAGGTCTTGATAGCTTAATCAAGGCCTTTTTTTATGGGAATTGTTTCATTCTTAACCTAGTTAAGCGTTCACCGTCATCTTCAGACCTCTCATAAAATAGGGTGGGATCATTAAGAAACCAGAAAAATTTCTACTGTTGAAGTCAAAATCAACGCACTTATATTCCATTTATTTTATAGAAAACAGAAAATGTAGGTTTTCACATCAGAAACTGGCAGTTTGACAACATTGTTTTCTCCGCAACCCTCAATCTTTCTAGTTTTATATCAGAATTAAACAAGCTATCCCTCAAAGGGTTAACAGAAAAAGTAACTAATGACCTCATTGCAATCTTATTTGGTTGCTCAAATCTAAAAAAAAGCACGCATGAACCTACAGACCGAAGACTCAGTACTAGTTAGAGATTACATTTCAGGAGATGAAAAAGCCCTGGAGATTTTAATCAATCGTCACAACCAAAGAATTACGAGTTTCATTTACTCTAAGGTTTTGGATAGGGATATTACCGAGGATATCTTTCAGGATACCTTTATTAAAGTAATCAAAACCCTTAAAAAAGGAAGTTATAGTGAAGAGGGTAAATTTTTACCATGGGTAATGAGAATAGCTCATAACTTGATCATAGACCACTTTAGGAAGAACAAAAGAATGCCAATGTTCGAGGGAAATGATGATTTTAACATTTTCTCTGTAATTGGTGATGAAAAATTGAATGCAGAAAAGCAATTGATCAAAGACCAGATCGATAGCGATCTTAGGACCTTGGTTGAGGAGTTACCAGATGACCAAAGAGAAGTTCTTATCATGCGAATCTACAGAGATATGAGCTTTAAAGAGATTTCTGAAAATACTGGAGTAAGCATAAATACTGCACTAGGTAGAATGAGATATGCTTTAATCAACCTGAGAAAAATTATTGAAAAAAATAATATTGTTTTAACAAATTAAGAAGGTCACAATTAAAATAACAATATTTCCTATGTAGTTGCGTTATCCTTAGTATAACTATGCTACTGATATGGAAAAAATCTACTCTGAGAACCTTGAAAGAGGTAAGTTTGTAAAGACAAGTGCTGAGACAATCCGGTTTTTATTGGATTTCTCCAAACAATTTCATGTAACGGAATATAAAGAATTCTGTTTTGAAAACAGTTTAAATTAAAACAAGAAAGCCCCAATTTATTGGGGCTTTCTTGTTTTAAGATATTCATTAAGTACCGTTTTTCTTCCTATGGTTTTGGTGATAATATCTTTATCCAAGTTCCAACCCCGGGCGGGTGAATATTCGCGACCATACCAGATAATTTGTAGATGAAGGTCGTTCCACAATTCTTTGGGAAACAATCTCTTTGCGTCTTTTTCTGTTTGAACAACATTTTTTCCGTTGGTAAACCCCCATCGGTACATTAGACGGTGAATATGGGTATCTACCGGAAAAGCGGGAATGCCAAACGCTTGGGAAACCACCACACTTGCCGTTTTATGGCCAACGGCGGGCAGCTCTTCCAATAGCTCTATCTCTTTTGGAACTTCTCCATTATATTTTTCTATTAATATTTGTGATAATCCATATATACCTTTGGATTTCATTGGGGATAGACCTACTGGTTTAATAATTTCCCTTATCTCCTCTACAGATAGTTTCACCATATCAAATGGGTTATCCGCTTTTTCAAAAAGTAATGGAGTAATTTGATTCACCCGTACGTCCGTACTTTGTGCAGACATAAGAACCGCAATCAACAGGGTATAGGGGTCTTTATGGTCTAATGGAACCGGAATTTCTGGGTAAAGTTCTTGTAAGGTCTGTATAACAAATGCAACCTTTTCGGCTTTCGTCATTTTTACTTAGTTTCGTTAAAAAAATAACTATTTGCGAAGGTAAATTAAAATAAAGAGACATATGTTGAAAGTAGGGGATAGCGTACCTGATTTTATTTCTAAAGATCAAGATGGTACCATCATCAAATTATCGGATTATAAAGGTCAAAAATTGATTGTTTTTTTCTATCCAAGAGCCAACACACCGGGTTGTACTGCTGAGGCGTGTAATTTACGGGACAACTACAATGCCTTAAAAGCAGCCGGTTACGAGCTTTTAGGCGTAAGTGAGGATACAGAAAAGAAACAATCCAATTTTAAAAGTAAGTACGAATTACCTTTTCCCTTGTTGGCAGATGAAGATCATTCAGTCATCAATGCTTTTGGGGTTTGGGGACCAAAGAAGTTTATGGGAAGGGAATTCGAAGGAATTTTAAGGACCACTTTTTTAATTGATGAAAATGGAGTAGTGGAAAGGGTTATTGAAAAAGTGAAAACAAAGGACCACGCCTCTCAAATACTTGATGCCTAAAACAAAAAATCCCGAAGTATAACTTCGGGATTTTATTTCTTGATTTACGTTTATTTTACTTGATCCTCTTCTTCGCTTCTTACCAATTTTCGGGTAAAGAGATTGTTTTTCTTAATAGTTTCGGCAATGCCTTTTGGTAACATTTCTTCCCAACCGTCTTCATCATTGATGATTCTCTTTAAAACATCTCTGGAGAATATGTGCATTATTTCTGGGTCGTAATCTATGATGTCCATCACCTTGCCATTGTACTTAAAGAATTTGTACAGTTCTTTCATCCTAGGATGGACTTTCACATTATTACTGGTCATAATCTGCCCGGTTTCAGCATTTTTCATTGGATACAGATAGACTTGCAGTTCCTTGAAGAACAATTTTCCAAATGCCTCCAAAATACCACCACTCAAATGTCTATAATATTTCTCGTCAAAAATATCCACAAGATTGTTAACGCCCATGGTAAGGCCAATTTTGGCCTTGGTGTATTTGTTGAGATATTCAACCAATTTGTAGTATTCTTGAAATTTAGATATCATAACCGTATGGCCCAAAGCACATAAAAGTTCTGCGCGATCCATGAAATCCTGTTCATCAATTTCACCAGAAGCTTTGAGATTGGATAGGGTTATTTCAAAAATGACAATGGTATTGTTTTGGTCCACCGCCTGATCACGGATAAAAATATCATGTGATTTATGGAACATGTCCATATTCACTTTGGTTACAGGCCTAAAACTTCCTCGTAACGCCAAAATATTCTTCTTGTAAAGGACTGCGGCAGGTAGTAAGTTGTTGCCATCAGGACCAAACATAACGGCATCGGTCATGTCATTTCTAATAAGCTGTAGGCTCATTAACCTATTGTCCACATCCTTAAAATTGGGACCTGAAAAATTGATCATATCTATCTCCACCGTATCTTTATCGATATGGTCATATAAATATTTCAACATTTTTCTTGGCTTATGGTATTTATAAAAAGCACCATAAATTAAGTTTACACCTAGGATGCCGAGGGTTTCTTGTTGCAATCTGGCCTCGTTCTGCTTGAAGCGAATGTGAAGAATAATTTCATCAAACTCCTTTTGCTTTGGGTCCAGCTGAAATCTAATCCCCACCCAGCCATGGCCTTTGTACCTTTTGGAAAAATCTATGGTAGCCACGGTATTGGCGTATGCAAAGAACAAACGGTCAGGATGCCTGTCTCTGCTAATACGCTCTTCCATTAGGCGCATTTCATGGGATAGCATTTTTTTGAGACGGGATTGGGTAACATACCTACCGTCTTCTTCAATTCCATAAACGGCATCACTAAAATCCTTATCATAAGCGCTCATCGCCTTGGCAATAGTACCGGACGCGCCACCTGCCCTAAAAAAATGCCTGGCCGTCTCTTGGCCTGCGCCAATTTCGGCAAAGGTGCCATAGATGTCAGGATTTAAGTTGATTCTTAGGGTTTTAGCCTTGATGGAAGGAATGTTTTCAAAGGAAGTGTCCCTTTTTAGAACTGATGCCATTGGGTCGATTTTGTGTAAACAAAGTTAAAAAGTTCAATCTATCTATTAAATTATTTAGTTATAAATTTGGCTTTAGATGAATGAGCCGTTAAAAATTACTTTTTTAGGCACTGGAACTTCTCAAGGTATCCCAATAATAGGGAGCAAACATCCTGTCTGCCTTAGTGAAAATTCAAAAGATAAAAGGCTCAGGGTATCCATCATGATATCTTGGGGCAACTATAATTATGTGGTAGATTGCGGGCCTGATTTTAGGCAGCAGATGCTTACCCACAATGTTGCTAGATTGGACGGTATTTTATTCACTCATGAACATTCAGATCATACTGCGGGACTCGATGATATAAGGCCTTTTTTTTTCAGGCAAGGAGATATCCCTATTTATGCACACGAAAGGGTCTCAAATTCTTTAAAAAAGCGATTTGATTATATATTTACGGATGCCAATAGGTACCCAGGCGCACCCGCTGTAGCTGTAAATACTATTGAAAAAGGAACTTCTTTTACAATTGGAGACAAAGTGATTACACCCATTGAGGCCAATCATAACCGAGTTCAGGTATTTGGTTTTCGATTGGATGATTTTACCTATTTAACAGATGTAAAAACGATTTCGGAGGAAGAAAAGAACAAAATTCTGGGCACTAAGGTGTTGGTGGTGAACGCCCTTAGGGAGGAGCCCCATCATTCCCATTTCAATTTGGAAGAAGCACTTAGCTTTGTAAAAGAAGTAAGGCCGGAGAAAGCCTATCTTACGCACATTAGCCACCTGTTAGGTTTTCA
Source organism: Cytophaga sp. FL35 (assembly GCF_014349235.1). Lineage (GTDB taxonomy): Bacteria > Bacteroidota > Bacteroidia > Flavobacteriales > Flavobacteriaceae > Euzebyella. Next base: position 127,146 of record NZ_JACSOH010000013.1, read on the forward strand.
TGATGAAGTGGAAAAGAAGCTTCCGGAAAACGTACATTTGGCCTACGACAATTTAATTTTAACTATCTAAATTTTCTTAACTACTGATGAAAAGTAAAATTTTCCTATACCTATTTTTATTCGTTTCCCTCATTTGCTTATACCTTTTTGTAAGTAACGGAAATATGATGAAAGCCAAAGATGCCAAGGTTTCCAGTTTGGAATCAAAAGTGGCTCAATTGGAGGAAGAGGTCCAGAATGAAAAATTAAAGGTCTTGGAAATGCAGTATTTTTCTTTGGAGAACAATGATGATGCCTTGGCCTATTATGATCATTTAGATATGGATGACCCTTCAAGGTATATTGCAGATAAATTATTGGAAACCAATGAAAATGAAGGGGATAATCCTTTAGTACCTTACGAGGGTATGGAGAGTGATTTTAAAATCAATAAAATCAAGGTTTTGAACCATAAATGGATTCTTACTGATTTTTCAGATGGCAAGTACTGGGGAGAGTTACTTATTAAATATGAACTTAAGGATGACATGGGAGTTGATTTTACAACTCTGGACCATTTGCTTTATACCCGTAGCAACTAGTTTATATTTTATCTTCCAACCATTTTTTAAACGAGTAAAAATTCTGTGGTGATACGCCGTGACCCACCGGAAATTCCTCGTATAGGTAATGCACACCAAGTTTTTTAAGTAATTCTGGAGCTCTTTGGGCCCATTCGGGTGGTATTACCTGGTCTACTTGGCCATGGGAAGCATACAGGTGCAATTTGTTATGGTTCTTTTCGCGGTAATCATCCGCTAGAATTCCTTCATTGATATATCCGCTTAAGGCTATCACATTTTTGATTTTTTCGGGATAGGAAAGTGCTACGGAATAACTTAAAATGGTGCCTTGGCTAAAACCAAGAAGAGTGACTCTCGTAGTATCCAAGCTATAAGTTGCACAGGCTTCGTCAATAAATGAAACAATTTTTTCCCTAGATTCCTTAGCTTGCTCATCATCGCTCCATTTACCTTGGTCAGCATCAAAATTAATGGCATACCAGGCGTGTCCAAAAGGTTCTAAGTGATATGGGGCTCTTACTGAAATTATACAAAGTTCTTCCGGTAGTTCGGGAGCAAAGGAAAATAAATCTTCCTCATTACTTCCATAGCCATGGAACATAAACATAACCGGTGGTTGACCGTCAGTGATGGACGAGGGCTTTATTATATGTTCTAAAGATAAAGGTGCGGTAGTCATTTTTAAGTTGGGGGTAAAAAGAGTGCGGTTAAACTTAGCTGATAAATGTAAACCATTTTTGAAAATAGGGTCCTAAAATTGGAATGGATTGCCTTTTCTCGCTTAATGCTCCAAAAAAACCGTAGAACCATAGAATGGAATACGATAACATCAACCCAAAGAAAGAATAAACGTTTCCCCAATTACTGGACAGAATACCAAAGGCAATAAACAATAGGTGAATCCCAAAAGCCTGTCTTATGTGAAACCTGGCAAAACTATTTTTAGGTTCGGCATTCATACTAATGGCAATAAGTGAACCTACAATGGTAAAATAGGCGGTTATTGCGGCAGTTTTGCCTTCCTTTATATTCTCCTCCATCAACTTATCCAATTGTACCTATTATGGGGAGCGGTTCTGCTTTTCCGTTAATCGCATTTACAATGCCCAAGATAATCAGCACAAGAATACCTAACCCAATGATTGTTGAAACTATGCTTAAAGAACCTGGCAGGAACCAACTTAGAACAGAATTGGCCAATCCCAAAATCACAATCCGTAGGGATTGTTCTATATGAAATTGGGCAAAAGCATTGTTTTTATTATTGTTCATAAAGTACGCGATGATTAATCCAATAAAGGTGATGTAACTAATGATCGCTATGGTCTTTCCTTCTGTAATGGTATGTTGGTCCATAATCCTATGTTTTGGTTCCTACTAATTTAGTACAATTTTGGCGTTGTTGATGCTGCCGTAAACGCGCCCTTTGAGTGTTCTATTACGAAACATACTGTTTTTAGAGGTGCTGTATATGTGCTCCTCCGTAAACTTTATTTTGGTATCTGGGTCAAACAAAGTTAGATTGGCGGCCTGACCTTCTAAAAGGACCGGCTCCGTTACTCCAAAAGTTCTTCGGCCTTGTGTCAACAAATTCACCGTTTTTTCTGGTCCCAGTAGGGCATTAAGTGCATTAAAGGCACTTTCAAGCCCAATGGTACCATAATTGGCATTGTCAAACTCAACACGCTTTTCTTCAATGGTCAAGGGGGTATGATCGGTGCTTACAAAATCAATTACACCAGATTTAATACCTTTTAGCAATGCTTTAGAATCTTCTTTAGTACGTAAGGGAGGCATTACCTTAAAATCCGAATCAAATCCTTCCAGTTCGGCATCGGTGAAAAATAGATTGTGTACCGCAACACTACAGCTAACATTAAGCCCCTTTTTCTTTGCTTCCGCAATTAGGGAAACTGAATTTGCCGCTGAAATGGTGGGTATGTGCAGTCGTCCGCCCGCATATTCCAAAATGAACAGGTCTCTCGCTATCTGAAGTTCTTCTGCCAAAGCGGGTATACCTTTTAATCCTAATCTAGTAGAAACTTCACCTTCATTTACGATTCCTTTACCTTTGATTTGGGTGTCCAACGGAAAAGAAAAAACCAATCCATTAAAATTTTGGGTATACTGAAGTGCAATTTTCAAGAGGTTGGAATTTTTTATAGGTAGCTTATAATCATAATAGCCAACAGCTCCGGCGTTTTTCATGTCAAAAAGTTCTGCCAAGTCTTCACCATCCGCATTCATGGTCAAAGTACCTAATGGATGTAAATTGGTAAGTTGGTTTTTAGCAGCGTTCTTTAAAAAGACAATGTCAGGGCTGCTATCGGGAACCGGATGAACATTGGGGTTCAATATTATATCCGTAAACCCGCTTTTTGCCGCAGTAAGAAGTCCGTTTTCAATGGTTTCCCTATCCTCATGACCAGGTTCACCAAAACTTACACCGGTATCCATCCAACCCAATGAAACATGCAAATTCTCTAAACGGATTATCTGTGTAGCCTTTTCTTCTTCAATTTCATCCGCAATTTTAGCGATAATTCCATCCTCAATTAGGATGTCCCGTTGTTTCAAATGTATATCCTTTTGATTGGAGTTAACAATTGTGGCCGACTTTAAAAGGATGTTCATTTAAGGAATTTTTGAATGAGTATTTCAACCATAAGAAATAACAGCGCTAAAATAACAAACCATTTCCAAAGCTCCGTAACCCTATTGTCTTTTTCCAAACTGACAAATAATTCGGCAAGGGAGCTGTAAGTTTTAATATTCTCTTTTTCTTCAAGTTGTAGATAGTTCAACCTGCTTTCATTCCTGTTAAAATTAAAACTGGCATGTCCTACAGTTTTACCATTATCCAAAATATTGAAAACTCCATCCTCCGTAAGATGGTCATTAAAAGTAAGTCGCACTTTGTTGGATAATGATTGTTGAGGAGGAATAAACTCAAGCCCTTTTTTTGCAAGTTTAAGAATACCATCCTTTCTTAGAGCAATTGTTACATCCAAAGAATTTTCATCACCCAACATATAATATAGATGAGGAATTTTGAGACTGTTGCTACCCATTTTGTAGAATGTAGGAACTATCAAAGGCGAGTTTTTAAAATTGGAATAATCCTTTGACAATGGCGATGAAAACACATAAATGGCATCATCACCTACTAAAAAGGGAGTTTGGTCTTGGTAGGCCAGGGCAGATGGTAGAGAAGATTGGATCTTATAATGAAAACGCGTATTGGGATATTGAAAATTGGTAATGTTTTTTTCAAAGACGTTGGCAAATAATGGATGGTTAAAACTTATGCTTGTAATTTTTTTTTCCGATTCCAATTTTGGTCCGATTGTAATGTTGCTTAATTGGGATAGAAATAAATTATAGGATGAGTTATCAGTCTCCGCTGCAGGTATAATTGTAATATGACCTCCCGAAGCAGCAAACGCTCTTAAACTAGTGGCTAAAGTTGATGTGATTTCTTTAAGTTCGTTTAGGATGATGAGATTCTGTTCTTCAATTTCACTGTAATTTAAATTTTTGAGAAGGGCGGATGCGTATAGGAACTCATCTGAGGTAAATATTCGACCCAAAAAACCGCTTTCTTCTTCACTAACGGTCAGTACCTTAATTTGCTCCCTTTCCTCAAGATTAAAGAAGAACTTGTTGTCATAGTTAAGCCCCGTATCTACCAATTCTATTTTCCCATTATATTGCTCTCCCTTTGGAATGGTGAAAGTAATGGCTCCTTGGTTTTGTTCATTAAAGGATGCTGAGCTTTTAGCGGTTAATGTACTGTCATTGTAAAGAGAAACCGGGATGTTGTCCAACTGGTTTTGACTTGTTAGTTTTACGGAAAGATTTAGATAATCTCCTTCCGTTTTCTCCAAAAAAACAGAGTCGATGGATACATTGTTGTCGCCACCACCTGTTAACTGTACCCAATGCCTTTGAATTTGTTGACTTGAATCTGTTGGTATTTCACCCAAAGCATTTTGAAAATCCGATACCAGAATTAGGTTTTTGTCAGTCTGGTCATCTGCGGAAAACAAAGTTTGCGCCTTTAACTCTACCTCCTTAAGAGTTAGTTGCTTGAAGTTATGTTCAAGGGATAATAGTTCATTCTGTATATCTTGAACCCGAACATCCTTAAAAGTTCTTGTATTGGTGAATAAGGTAAGGCGTTGGTCCTTAGGAGCTGACTTGATAAAGTCTTGAACTGCATTTTGCAGAAGGGTGATTCCGTCTTTTTTTAGCTGCATGCTAAAAGAATCATCAAGGTAAATAATGTTCTCTTTTTCTTTTAAAGCTTGATTTTTTGCAAAAAAGGGTTGGGCAAAAGCAGTGACCAAAGCTGCCAATAATAGAAGTCTAGTAACCAGCAACAACCACTTTTTGAGGGTATTGCTCTTACGTGATTCAATAACTACCTTCTTGAGCAGTTTTACGTTCGTAAAAGGAGATTTTTGAAATTTTCTAAGTTGAAAAAGATGAATAAAAATAGGAATCAGGAGAAGAAATAATGCCCAAAGAAGTTCTGGATGTTTAAATTGCATATCCTGAGTTGAGTAAGCAAATATAGATAAAAAAGAAGGATTGCTTTAGAACGATTGCTAGCAAAAAAAGAAGTAATCTTCCATATTTTGATGACCTAGTTTAGCGAGATATTTTTTAATGGATTCTTGGGCTTGCTCATTGGCAACCGTAATGATGCTCTGTGGATTTTTAATATTTTTAAGGGTAGAAAAATGCTGCATTTCTACCCCATAGATGTCCTTTCCTATTTTGTTGGGGTTGTCACACAACCATATAAACTTAAGACCTGCTTTTTGTAGACCTTTGGCAATTTCCTTGCCTTTATATCCCGCACCCCAAATGGTTAAAACGCTATCTTTCTTGTAGTCGATATTTAAAAAATAATGCAACTTAATACCAAGAAAATAATTTTGGGCGTAGTGTTCACTGGTTCTGGAGGTTCTATGATCGTAATCCCTCCAATAGTGTAAGACCTGATTGCAAGGAATACATTTTAAATTGTTCCGGTAGAATCTGAAAGTAAGATCATAATCCTCTGGATACCGGTTGGAATCAAATGCGCCTACTTTTAATAGATCATCGCGGTAAGTCATCCAACAGGGCGAGGGAATGACACACTCTTTATAGATTTCATTGTAGTTACTACCTTTTTCGGTAAGATGGTTTAGCCATTTTTCGTATCGGGCATACCCATTACTGATTCCTCTACTTGAAAAATAGGTGACCTGACCTACCGCTACATGGCCATTACCCTTATGAAGTAATGAATTGACCATAACTTCAAGTTTGTTTAATGTCATAATATCATCGGAGTCCATTCGTGTTACCATTTGGCCTTTACTTTGATTAAAAGCATGTCTCAAAGCCTGTATAATACCGCTTCCGGGGTTTTTGGAGAGTTTTATTCGTTCATCTTTATGGGCATATTCTTCTACTATTTGATAACTGGAGTCACTGGAACCATCATCCACTGCCAAAATTTCCCAATGCGAATAAGTTTGTTCAATTATGGAGATTAGGCAATCTGGAAGAAACTCCGAAGTATTTTTAAAAGGAATGAGAATACTGACCTGCGGATTTTGCATGAATGCAATTTACATAAAACGCTTAGTAAAGTGTAATGGATAAAAAGAGGAGTCCTTAAGCCAAAATAAATTTCAATTTTACTTTAACCTAATAAAAAAGGTTCTTATATTTGCACCCGCTTAGGAGAAATGGCAGAGTGGTTGTCCCGATAGTTATCGTGAGCGACAATCTTGAAAACCAAAACTTCTAAAACATATTGGAGAAATGGCAGAGTGGTCGAATGCGGCAGTCTTGAAAACTGTTGAGGGTCACACCTCCGGGGGTTCGAATCCCTCTTTCTCCGCAATGTCATCTGTAAATCAATGATTTACAAAGATTACACCCAAATTTACACCCAATTTCTATGAAGTTGGGTGTTTTTTTATTCGGTTTTTTCGCTATTGATATGATGAATTCTTGTATTTTTTAGGTGATTTCCGGCACCTATTTACTTACAAGCCGTGAGCCCGGTCTTTCGATGTAACATGTTCTTTCAACTAAATCATTGAAATATCCCAAAATATTTTGATAGCACTAAGCCGTTATTTTATCAGTCAAGAACCTTGCAAGTACACCAATTCTAGTTTCACGGCATAATAATACAATGCAAAAGATAATCCTACCATCCTTCAACTATAGCCGAATTACAAATTAAAATCGATTTTATGGTATGGGAACTGATGAAGAGAGATGAATGAAAAATTAATTTCAAACTAATTATCATAACATTCTTTTATTGCTCCTATTTATTGACGTGATATTAATTGGGAATTCTGTAATAATGTGATCAGAGTAAACTGAATTTAAACAAGCTTTGTGTTTTTACTATAACCTTTTTGATGAATCTCTAACGACTAGGGTGGTTTTCAAGGTAATAGTCTCGAATTCAATGGGGTTGTCCTCTTCTTCAATTTGTCTGATGAGTAAATTTGTGGCTGCTTCGCCCATTTGAAACGCTCGATCATTTACCGTCGTAAGGTTGGGTTCAATCACTCGTGATATGGGATAGTTACTAAACCCGACAACAGCAATCTCTTTTGGTACTTGGAGACCGTTTTTTTGAAATATTTGAATGGCACTAATTGCTGTATAATCGTTGGAGCAAAACAGACCGTCAGGTTTTTGGCTTAATTGCAGTAGTGATTTTGCGCAATCGGCTCCCTCTTCATAAGTGAGGTTCTTGGTGGGCATGATGTATTTTGGGTCAACCGGCAATTTGTTTGCCTTTAGGGCAGATTTGTAACCTTCTAAACGGTCTTTAAAGATAGTGGTGTTTTGATTACCTGCTATATGGGCAATTCTTTGGCAGCCTTGCTCAATGAGATGTTCGGTTGCCTTGAATGCGGAACCAAAATCATCAATAATAATCTTATTGGCCTTAAAATCCGATGGAACCCGGTCATAGAATATAATAGGCACTCCGAACTTCAAGAACTTCTTAAAATGTGAATAGGTCTTGGTTTCGTTTGAAATACAGACTATAATACCCTCAACTAACCTATTTTGAAGGATTTTAGTGATTTCCTTTTCTCTTTCAACGGAATCTTTTGATTGAAATATGGTAACATTATACCCTTTACTGTAAGCCAAATCTTCGATTCCACTAATTACTAAAGAGTGAAAGTGAACATCTATCTTAGGAACTATTACCCCAATGGAGTTGGTTCTTTTTTTTCTAAAACTGGCAGCAATGGTGTTGGGGGCGAAACCGAGTTCTTCCGCTTTTGATTGAACCTTCTTTTTCGTGGCTTCGCTGATAGCAGGATGGCCTGCAATTGCTCGGGATATGGTAGAGGCCGATAAATTTAGTTCTTCGGCTAAGTCTTTTAATGTTGGTCGTCTTTTGGACATAATTCAGCAAACGTTTGCAAATGTAAATATATGAATAGTTTAGTAA
>NZ_JACSOH010000014.1 GCF_014349235.1 Cytophaga sp. FL35
CCATATCGGAAGGAAGATCAGCAGGATCAGAGAGCTAAGGGGAATGAAGCAGGAAACCTTGGCCGAACAGTTGGGCATCAGCCAACAGGCGGTATCCAATATCGAGAACAGCGAAAAGGTGGAGGATTCGAAGTTGGGAGAGATAGCCAAGGCTTTGGGAGTCACCAAAGAGGGAATCCAACAATTCAATGAAGAGTCAATTTTCAATTATTTCAATAGCTTTCACGACAGCAGTGCTTTTAATACACACTGTACATTCAATCCACTGGATAAATTGATGGATGCTCATGAGGAGAACAAAAAACTTTATGAACGTCTTGTTCAAGCGGAAAAGGATAAGGTTGCTTATCTAGAAAAACTTCTCGATAAAAAATAATTCCGCCTCGCTCAGTAAATTAGTTTCGGTAAGATTTGGGCTTGCAGCACTTCACTTCGTTTCGTTCGCTTATTTATTTTTACAGGAAATGTGAGCCGATTAAAACTTCTATTCGGCTCAAATAAATGAATAAAATGATTTGAATGAGTTGTCATCATGGCTTGATTTGAAGATTGATCAATTTCTAAGCCATTAATATTCAATGTCATTTATTCTTCCCATATGATGCTTAGGGTATAATCTCCAACACATCGAGCATGCTCATAAAACTTCTCTATTGCCTGTTCCTCAGACTTTATATTAAACCAGTCCATGGCAAAAACTTCTTCAGTAGTTTTTGGTGACCTGCCTAGTTCAAAGTATTCTCCCGCCACTGTATCTTCTGGGATTTTATCCTTCCCATATTTTAACCATTTGTACCTAAAATCATATGAACTCCAATACCACTTTACTTTTCCTTTGAAACCACAGACTACTAAAATTGGATGATTTCCAATCGCACAGAACCTTAAAGCCGTAGCTGACAAACTTGTTCCAAATTTACTTGCAAGTTCTTCTATTATTCTGAACTGAAATTTTTTACTGTAATAAAAGGATTTAAATCGATTTTCAGGCATCAATAGACATGAAGAAAAATAATCGGCTTGCCTTTCTGCTCGGTTCTTGCTAACGAAACCTGTAAATGAACCATGGCTTGGTGACTTGCCTGATGTAAGCGCAACCCTATGGCTATCTATGAAATAGTGTCCAAGTTCATGTCCGAAAGTAAATCTTGATCTCTTAGAATAAGCGTGACCCAGTTTATCAATATTAATGTAGATGTGAAATTTTCCATTAAAGTGTTCCAGTAAGCCATCATAAGAATCATCATAGTTACCATAACTAAAAGTTATTTGGTTTTTTGTTGCGATTACACTTGGATCAATATGGCTCTCAGGGAAATAATAATCAGATATACTGCTTGCCAGCTCATTGATATTTATTACATCATCTCTTGTTAAAAATTCATTCGTTCTCTGCTGCATTACGGTCTTTATTCATCCTTTCCCGGACTTCCTTTGTGATTTTCTTACCGTCCCTTGCTGCCATAGCAAGATTACCCGATGCATCTAACGGTGAATCCTTTTTAATGTCAATAACCTTATTGGATTTATACGCAATAATATCCTTTATGTCTGGCCATTTTGCAGGTGATTCATATTCCTTTTCAAACTTCTCTTCAAATGCCTTTATTTCATCAGAAGTCTGGGGGATGGAATAACCGTACTTATTTAACAATTTTCCTATATCCTTCTTTTTTGATGGCATAATGCTCACTTTATTTTTAATTCCATCTTTTCTTTTATCTTTTTTTTGGCTCGACTTATTATTTGTCTAATATTAAGCCAAGTAGTCTCAAACTGTGATTCCATGAGGTTAATTATGGAATCAGGCATATTCTTTCCTTCTTCATAGTATGAAAAGAACATTTTTATGATGTCCCTGTCTCGTTCTTTAAACTCCATTAGGCACTTGTCCACTAAATTGTTTTTTAAAGGCATTTGGGTTTCCAATTCTTCATATTCCTCCTCCTCCAATTTCCAAAGCCAATCATTGTTCTCATCATCAACTTTAAGTTTTTCATTTTTTCTGACTTCTGCAAAACCTCTTAACTGTTCAAGTCTCTTTAATCGAGCAACTACAGCTAAATATACTTTAAATCCATCTATTTGGGTTTTGTGGGTCTTTTGGTTATAAGACCATTTAGTTGGATTGTTCCAAACATAATTGAAAACATCACTTACCACGGTAGTAGCAATTTCTTCGCGTTGACGCACATAATCAATGTTTTTTACAGTGATATTATATACAAACCTTCTGAATTCTTCGTACAAGGTACCTAATGCCAATTGTGCATCTTTAGGATTTTCATCTTTATCATCTATTTGCAAGAGTAGAAATTCTATATCCATACCCACCTATATATGTCAAAAGTGTTATAAAAAAATTCTGTCACGCTTTAATCATATGATTGTGTGGACCCAAAACCCACGTGACCTATTGTTTAATTTAAATATTGATGCCATGGCAACAAATGGAAAGTCCGGAGACGGCAGGAGACACGGGGCGGTAAAAAATCGTTCCCAAGTACAAAACCCAAAAACAGGAATTTGGGTGAAGCGAGATTCAGAAACGGGGAGATTTATGGATGGTAAAACATCCAGCGACAAACCCTTTAAAGGAGTACGAAAAGAAAAATAAGTAGACATGAAAAAAAACTTTATCCAAGAAAACACTATCCTTTATCCGGAAAACACTTCGGGAAGAATCAAGGTTGAAAAGCTATTAGGGTTATTAGATGAACATCCATACAAGAACGACCTGATAAAGAGTTTGAACATTGAACATATCATGGATGATTACATTACCATAGATTATGTTGATACAATCTATAGTGAAATCAAGAAAATACTTACTAAATATAAAGGTTTAACATTCTTGCGCAAACAAAACACATTGATGTTTTTGAAAAGAGTATAGATGGCGATGATGAGATTGTCTTCTTTTTTGAAGAATATGTTGAAGATGGAGTAGTTGGTAACAAGCTGGATGCAATTTCAATTTATGGAGCTAAAAACTCCTTTCTTGATGAGTATGTATTGACCAAGTATGCTAATAATCTTTTTAAAATTGGCCAGCCGGAATTAGCTCGTTACAACGTGCAATTTTTCAAAAGTTTGGCTTTAACTTCTGATGAATACAATAAAGAGAGGAATTACAGACTACTTTCTGATGGTGAAAATGTCTTTGTCCGTGGAATAGTCTCTACCCAACGGTATCATGAATATGGAGTCGATTTTGCATTTGTTGTGGCCATGATAGTTTTGCATGAGAACATGAAGCAAAATAAAGGTGTTGAATATGAAATTAGAAGTGCGGCGCTTAATGAATCCAAATTGGATATGATAATTGCAGAAAAATATACCCATGAGGCGGGCTCTTTTGGATATGTGTCTACTGCAATAAAAGTTTCCACCAATGATCTTGGAAACGGATCTTTGAATTTCACGAATGTTTTACAGGTTTTGCAAAAGAATCAAAAAGGCATTTATCTTATACCAAGACGTGACACCATTTTCGAAAATGACCCCTTAATTATTCCGCATAGTAAAAAGCCTGAAAACGTTTTTCCTTTGTTTAATGATATGGGATTCATTTTGAATACTTCAAAGGATTTTGTTCAAGAGCTTAAAAGTATTAAAACAATTAAAAATCCTGATGAACTTAGGGTGAAAATTCTTTTCAAATTGAACAATAGCCGAAGTTCTTTTAATGGCATCAAAAAACTATCAGATATTTTTAGCCGTAGGATTGATAATGAAATTAGCAACTTTACAAAACTCCTTGAAATGTGTAATAAAGCTGAAGAACTCAATCTGGAATATGATTTGAAAGAAAAGCTTCGATATATTATATCTGATATTATATTATACGGCAAGGCAAGAGATTAGGATATTGAAAGGCTTCATTTTAAGAGTGGACTGAACATTATTTAAGATTAATTGATGGTTTTGTTATCTTCATTGACAGCCTTGAGTGCCAATCTGCTTACAACTAATCTTACTAGAAATGACAGCAAATTTTACGCTTCGAGATTTTTTAGTTTATTTTTCTTCAGGAGCTTTTTTCATAGTATCCTTTGATTTTCTTTGAGACAGTTCTGAAAATAACTGAGGATTTCTTCACAAGACATAATTTCATTAAAGAGTTTTCTGGATTAATTATAATCCTAGCTGTTCCTTTGGTGTATATTGTAGGCCACTTGCTACATGGTATAGGTTTCCTGTCATTGCAAACATATAAAGTAATTCACTCTAATTTAGATAAATGGGGTTTGAGAAAGTTCAAGTTTGTTGAGTTAATATTGAGTATAACTCATCTCTTCATGTACAAAAATAAGGTTATTAATTCCGAAATTGAGGAAAACAAGAAAAACAAAACTTGGAATAGTCCTGAGGCCTTTTGGGAATCATGTGCGCTACTACAAGTTCAAGGAACCTTTGGCCCAGCAAATTATTGGTATACAATAAATGATTTATTTAAGGGATTGTATACAACAACGCTTTTCGCTACAATAATTTGTCTAATCTGCAGTAAATTGGTTCTTGGCACCATTTTCTGTGGGTTAATGCTCATGTGCCAATTTCGAGCTATACAGTTTGCCAATAGTTTTGTTTTGACTGTAAGAAGATTAAGTAAATTTGAAGTAAAGACTCAACAATAAATAACAAGCTTTAATTGATAGTTCCAAATCGATAATTACAAGATTAATATGACATAGGGATGCTTAGGCGCATATAAAATAGTGATTCAAAAATCCTTCTTAAGAACACATTAATACTTGAAAAATAATATTCAAAAAGAACAATATGCGTATATATAAAAAACATTTTTTGTTATTTAATAATGCGGGTGTTATTAATGCAACTACTCCTAAAAATTGGGCAAGAGCTCATCAAGATAGATTTCCAGATTATTCCTTTGTTGATGCCAAAAATACCCCTAGAACCAAGGAAATCGAAAAATTTCTTGAAGAAACCTTAAAGTTTAGAAGGGTTGAAAATGAAGAAATTGTAATTCTATATCCCTACGATAACCTATAATCTCTAATAAAAATCTAGAACAATCCTACATTCCTCATGTAGGAATTTTCTACAGATATATCAATTTCATACTTCCAAAATGGTGTAAAAGAACTACTTCCATTATCCGGTCATGAAAATGTAAATTTATGACTGAAAGCACTTTATGTAATTAATATTGAAATCAAAACCCTATTGCGTATCAAAATCTATCGTTTTTAATGTTAAATGGTTAAAATTTGTTAAAAGGTGAGCAATTCGGTTCCTCTCAAAAATGCCCCTCTGTGAGACCTTGAAAAATGGGATATTTCAACAAAAAATTCGAGTCCCGTCCAGACCGCAAAAGCCTCAACGAAAGTTGAGGCTTTTTTGGTTTTCATTACTACCCTTTTCTAGACAAAATGTTCCATCTAATGGTAATGAATATGTAGGCCGATTAAAATCCTAAATAAGAGTCGTAAATTTGCAAGACTAATAAAATCAAGCTTAGACTCGAAATCAAATTCTAAAATAGTCAGTTATTGGCAGCCCTTTCACATTCAAAAAAGCCCAAATTAGTTGATCTCAAAACAATAAGAGACTTTCAAATTCCAGAAAGTTTCGAATACCCACATTTCTATAGGCCCGCGCCTGTGGCGCAAGAAGCGGCACGCGACCTTCAAAAGAGATTAAAGTTGGAATTGCCTGAGCTAGAGAACCTATCAAAAGGTAGAATGCTTGGTGTTTTGGTAGTTCAAACAAAAGAGGGAGCATTTGGATATCTTTCAGCCTATTCCGGGGAGTTGCAAGCCGAATTGGAAATTATGCCTTTTGTACCTCCGGTTTATCAACTGCCAAAAGGGGAGAATTTTCCTAAAATGGCACAAATAAATTCCATAGGTAAGGAGGTGCATACCTTGGAATCAAGTGAAGGATACATTAGCGCTAAAATTGAACTTCAACAAATTCTCAAAGAAACGGAGGTAAATATTCTCGAGGCTAAAAAAAAGGCTAAGATTGCTAAGGAAAAACGAGATGAATTAAGAATAGAAGCTGCTGGTCTTCCTGAAAATGAGCGTAGAAATCAGCTTGACCAGCTAAACCTAGAAGGTGCACACCATGGAATGGATTTAAGGAGGTACATCCGGTCTGAAAACCTTAAATTGGAAAAGGCGAAAGAGGTAGTTCGGGAGATTGAAAAACATATTAACGCGTTAAAGGTCCTTAGAAGGGAAAAATCCGCGGAGTTGCAGGAAGTAATTTTCCAATCCTTTGTGTTCATGAATAAATTAGGGGAACGAAAGAACGCTATGGAAGTATTCAATGATTTTGGGGTTGAGGTTCCACCGGCAGGAGCAGGGGAGTGCGCCGCACCTAAATTGTTTCAATATGCATTTAAGCATTCAATGACTCCTATTGCCCTTGCGGAGTTTTGGTGGGGGGCATCTCCCAATTCTGAAATTAGGGAGCATGGAAAATTCTATCCGGCCTGTAAAAGAAAATGTCAACCCATCTTGGATCACATGCTAAAAGGCATGCAGGTAAAACCAAATCCCTTATTGGAGAATTTTGGGGAAGGTAAAGATTTGGAGGTATTATTTGAAGACGAGCACTTGGTCGTAGTCAATAAGCCCTCGGGAATGTTGTCTGTTTCCGGCAGATATATCAAAGACTCGGTCCAGACTCGTGTGCAACAGCGTTACCCAAAAGCTACGGGGCCAATGATTGTTCACAGGTTAGATCAGGACACTTCCGGGGTAATGGTTGTGGCGCTCAATAAAGTTTCCCATAAACGGCTGCAGCAACAATTTTTAGAGCGAAGTATTCAAAAGACCTATATGGCAATTCTCGAAAAGCCAATTCATAAATCCAAAGGAGTAATCAAGCTTCCCCTTATTTTGGATATTAACAATCGCCCCATGCAAATGGTTAGTTATAAGCATGGGAAACCGGCTTTAACCCATTACGAAGTAATGGAGGAATCAGCTTTAAGAACCCTAATAAGGTTGAAACCCATAACGGGGCGTTCCCACCAACTAAGGGTTCATTGCGCGCACAAATTAGGATTGCATGCACCAATTGTTGGGGATAATTTATATGGAACTCCTGAAAAGAGACTTTGTTTACATGCACAACAGATAAAGTTCTCGCATCCAATAACAGGACAAACTTTACATATTAAAACCGACCTGCCTTTCTCCCTGTGAGAGTAACTGATGAAAGAAGGGTAAATGCGTAGGTCACTTACTCAATTTATGAAATCTTACTCTATGGCGTATCTAATATGAGCTAAATACAGCTTTTTTATTTTAAGTGTAAAATAAACACCTTATATTTGGTTGCTTATATTAATCAATTTATTATGTATCCTTACCTCATTCTGCCAAGTTCACAAAAAGGAGCTTTTGCTAAGTCAATTCTTTGCTCACTTTTACTATTGTTTCTTTTTAACGGTTGTAGCTTTTCTTCAAATGAAACATATACCAACTATCTCTTTACCTATTTTGTGGGTAATGGAGAGGGAGAAGAAGCGGTACATTATGCTATTAGTCCAGATGGTTATCATTACTATGCGCTAAATAATAACATGCCTATTTTGGATAGTCATAAAATTAGTGTGACCGGTGGGGTAAGGGATCCCCATATTTTACGAGGTGAGGATGGTACTTATTATATGGTTTTGACGGATTTGCTATCTAAAAATGGTTGGACCAATACAGCTATGATTCTATTGACTTCAAAAGATTTGATTTCATGGACATCTACCGTAATTGATATACCTGAAGCGTACCCGGAAAAATTTGGGAATGTAAACAGGGTTTGGGCTCCCCAGACCATATATGACAAGGAGAAAGACAAGTATATGGTTTACTTTTCAATGTTGGAACCGGGGAGTTATGACAAAATATATTATGCCTATGCCAATGCAGATTTTAATGGCTTGGAAGCTGCCCCCGAGCAGCTTTTCTACAGTCCAAATGAAAAGGCCAATATTGATGGTGATATCATTTATAATAATGGAAAATATCATCTCTTTTATAAAACGGAGGGTACCACGGATAAAGGTATAAAAGTAGCCATCTCAGACAGTTTGACCGGTGGGTATAAGGCGTTGGAGGGTAACGTTGATCAAACAGATGAGGCCGTTGAAGGGTCGGGAGTTTTCAAGTTAATTGATGGTGATGAATACATTCTAATGTATGATATGTACATGAGCGGTACCTATCAATTTACCAAAAGCGCCGATCTCAAGAATTTTGAAGTGGTAGATGAAGAAGTTTATATGAATTTTCATCCGCGTCATGGAACGGTTCTTCCAATTACCCAAGAAGAGACAGAACGTCTATTACATAGTTTTCCGTCTAAAGATTTACCGTCCATATTGTCAGTCCGGTCCCCACAGGCCAAGCCCATCAATCTAGAAATCAATAAAAAGGATAAAGAAATTTACATTCCTGTAGAGGAGGGTACAGACATTTCTAATTTTGACCCTCAATTTAAAATGTTTCCGGGTACGGAAATGCTGCCTGCTGGAGCTCAAGATTTTAGTGGATCCCCAGTTTCTTATGTATTACATACCCTAAATGGAAAAGAAGAAAATTATAAGGTAAATGTCCAAATAGCGAATAATCCCGTTTTAAAGGGGTATTATGCAGATCCAGAAATTATTTATTCAGAAAAAAACCAAAAATATTATTTGTACCCTACAAGTGACGGTTTTACTGGTTGGTCCGGTACTTACTTCAAAACGTTTAGCTCCAAGAATCTAGTTCACTGGGAAGATGAGGGAACTATCTTGGATTTGAAAAAGGACGTTTCTTGGGCCAATAGAAATGCTTGGGCCCCCACCATGGTAGAGACAAAAATTGACGGCAACTATACATATTTTTATTACTTCACTGCAGCCCAGAAAATAGGGGTAGCCTACAGCAATGAACCTACGGGGCCCTTTAAGGATTCCGGCTCGGCCTTAATTGATTTTAAGCCTGACGGTATAACCGGTGGCCAAGAAATTGATCCGGATGTTTTTATCGATCCCAAGACTGGTACGCCTTATTTATATTGGGGAAATGGTTATTTGGCCGTGGCTGAATTAAATCCTGATATGCTTTCCATTAAAAAAGAAACCGTAAAGGTCTTAACTCCAGACGATACATTTAGGGAGGGTGCAGAAATTATCTATAGAAATGGAACCTATTATTTTCTATGGTCTCAAGATGATACCAGAAGTCCTGATTATAGGGTTCGGTACGCAAAGGCAAAATCACCCTTAGGACCCTTGGAAATTCCTGAAAATAATTTAGTAATTAAACGAGATGATAAGTTAGGTATCTATGGTACGGGCCATAACTCCGTAATACAAGTCCCTGATAGTGATGAATGGTATCTGGTATACCATCGGTTTAATAGGCCCAAGGGTATTACAATGGGAGATGCCGCAGGGTATAATAGGGAGGTTTGTATAGATAAGCTAACTTTTGACTCCAATGGGAACATAAATGAAGCCCAACCCACCTTAGATGGCATAGACCCGCTTAGGTAAAAAAGGCTTTTAAAGCCTAGAGATGGCCTTATATTACCCATACGGGTAAAAACTATCCGTTATACAATTTCTTTAGATGTTATATTTTGCTGAAATTCAGTGAGATATAATGAATGTTTCTTTCTCAGATTTCAAGGCATGGCCCTTGCTCTTCTTTCTTTTGCAATATTTCAAGCCAGCGATTTAGAAAGGTCATATGAATATTACCCAAGAGGCATTAAAGGAAAGAATTAAGGAGCTTACCTGTTTATATGAGGTTTCCTCTTTTATAGTCAATGCTTCGAAAGAGAATTTAGATGAAGTGTTAAGAGCCATTGCTTTTAGTGTAAAACGAGGCTTCCATCACCCAAATAAAACCCAGGTCGCTATAAACGTTTCCGGGATGAAAATTATTACCGGTAAAAGTATAGGGAACTGTAGCTTAAGCTCCCATATTCTGGTTTTTAACAAGAAGGAGGGGCATATAAAGGTAACCGTTCAAGATTTTGAATTAGGTTTTCTTGTGGAGGAACAGGCCCTCCTAGATAGTATCGCCCTAAAATTGGGTAACCTTCTTGAAAAATTACAAATACAGGAAAATGAACGTTCCCTTAGAAGGCAAATGGAACGGGCAAGTAGGTTAGCTATTTTAGGGGAAATTACTGCAGGAATTGCACATGAATTAAATACTCCTTTGGCCAATATTTTAGGGTACGCAGAACTTTTAAAGTCAGATTTGCAAGACTGTAATATGGGTATCCAAGACGTTGATAGAATCATCCAAAGCTCCATATTTACACGGGAGGTAGTAAAAAAACTCATGTTCTTTGCTTGCGAAATGCCTCAGGAAATGAACGAGGTCAATATTGTTCCTCATGTTAAAGGAGCAATGGACCTTTTGGATAATTCCTTTAAAAAAGAGGAAGTTAAGTATAAGTTGGTAATGGATAAGGAGAAGATTTGCTTAAAAGCAGATATCATACAGCTTACCCAAATCATTTTTAACCTGATGATCAATGCGCTCTATTTTTCACCAAAGAAGGGCTTGGTCCTGTTGGAAGTCCTGGATGGCAATAGCGGGATAACCATAAGAGTTTCTGATGAGGGACCGGGGTTGTCAGAAAAAGCATTGGATAAAGTTTTTGAACCCTTTTTTACAACAAAACCTATTGGTGAAGGTTCAGGGTTGGGGCTTAGCGTGGTTCATGGTATTGTTGCCAGCCATAAAGGAACTATTGAGGCCGATAACGGAAAGAAAAGTGGAGCGATTTTCACGGTAAAAATACCTAAGTAATGGAATTACGAAAAGAGAACGTACTTATAGTTGATGATGATATTGGTATATTAGAATTGTTGCAAAGGCATTTGCTGTCATGGAACCTCCATTGTTACAAGGCCATTTCCGTTAAGGAAGCGGTAGCTATTCTGCGTGATGCAAAAATTGATTTGCTTATTACAGATTTAAAAATGCCCCATGTAGATGGCTTTGAACTTATCAAATTTGTATCTGAACATTATCCTCAAATACCAAAGTTGGTCATTACGGGATATCCCTCTGTTCAGGGTTCCCTTCAATCCATTAAATCGGGGGTAGCAGACTACCTTACCAAACCTTTTACCAAACAGGAGTTGGCGCAGGCCATAGAAAAATCTATTGGTGGCTTGGAAGAAAACGTTCAACAAAAGGAAAGGGGAACATTACCACAGAATTATAACCAACCTAAACCCTACAAGGAAATTGTTGGAAAGTCCGATGCGATTAAAAAAGTTTTTCAGCTAATGGATCGTGTTAAGGATAATAAGGCAACGGTTTTAATTAATGGGGAAAGTGGTACAGGAAAAGAACTGGTGGCTCAAGGAATACATTTCGGGGGAAAGTTTTCAAGGGCGCCGTTCATTCCTGTCAATTGTGGGGCTATACCTGAGAATTTATTGGAATCGGAACTATTCGGTTATGTAAAAGGAGCTTTTACCGGAGCGGATACCACGAGAGATGGCTATTTTCAGGCAGCCAATGGAGGTACACTCTTTTTAGATGAAATAGGGAGTGCTTCCTTGGCAGTACAGACCAGATTGTTACGAGTTTTGCAGGAAAAGGAAGTAGTTAAAGTAGGCTCTAGAAAACCTGAAAAGATTGAGGTTCGGGTCATAGCTGCCACCAATGAAGAACTCGCCAAGTTAATTGAAGCAAAAAGATTTAGGGAGGATCTGTACTACAGGTTAACCGTTGTGGAAATTGAAATGCCACCCTTAAGAAAAAGGATAGGGGATATTCCACTTTTGGTAGACCGCTTTTTATTCAAATATGGAATGGAATACCGTAACGGTTTTGTCAAAATAGATGATGAAGCCCTGGGAGTGCTTAAAAGATACAGCTGGCCGGGAAACGTCCGGGAACTAGAGAATGTAGTACAGAGAGCGGTAATTATGGGAGATGGTAGCTTGGGACTAGGGCATTTACCGGACACTATTAAATATCAAATAGATTTTCCAGATGAGGATTTAATGCCTTTAAAGGAAGTGGAAAAGAGATACATTCAAAAAGTGTTGAATCGTATGGAAAATAACAAGACCAAGGCGGCTGAAATTTTGGGCATCACTAGAAAAACCCTTAGAAAAAAACTGGTAGATTAATTTCTAGAGAGACAGTGTTTTCCGTTTCAGAGGGTGCCATTATTTAAATAAGATACAAAATACCCAGCTGGGTCTTTAGGTTCCACTCTTATTAATTTCTTTTCAATTACGGAACAATGTAAGTTACTGTAATATAGTAAATTATGTTTGTATTAAATGGATGCTGGTATTACTGGCATAGCTATTGTCTTTTAGTAGGAACCATCATTTTCCAGGGTTAAAATTATCTTTTTAAAGCGATAACAATACGGCATATGAAATACGAAAGACTGATTATAGAGAAGAAAGAATATGTGATGCTCAAACGTCTTTTAAACGTTTCGGGACATACCGGAGATGAAAGCATAAAAACTTCCATTATTAAATTAAGTGCTGAGTTAACAGATGCAAAAATTATTGACAACCATGAGATACCTTCAGATGTTGTTCGGTTTAATAGTAACGTAACTATCTCCTCTTCTGAGGGGTGGGAGCGTACCATTCAATTGGTAATGCCCTCTGAAAGAAATTTCAAAGAAGGAAAAATATCGGTACTTACTCCTATGGGAGCGGCCCTATTTGGGTATGCTTCAGGAGATGAGGTAGAATGGCAATTTCCGTCTGGATTTAAAAAAATAAAAATTAAGCAGGTAGAACAGGAGCCGTATTATAATAGCTTGGATGTGTCCATTTAAATTCAAGGGTATGAAAAATGAATATTTGGAAATATATCATCATGATAGCGATAGAACAGTGACCCACAAGTTAAATTCATTAGAATTACGAGGCTGGATAACTAATTTAAAATATGTACAAAAGGAATTAGGAAGCCTATTAGACATCTGTTCAAATGAAATAAGAAGTAAGCTAAAGGATAGTGATCTTTTTGTAAAATTTGACAAGAAAAAGGAGGAGAACGCCAGAATTCTGGAAATACTCACCCGTTACTCCCATTCAAGGTCGTCTATAACGGAGTGCGATGAAATGGAATGTGATATGGCTTACATTAAAGAACATGAAATGTACAGAAAAAGCTATCACTACCACGTAGATAAGTATAGAATGCTAAAGGAAGAGTTCTTTGCTAAAATGAGGAACAAGCTGGTAGGGTGACCAATCGTACCAAAAAGTATAGATCAAGTCAATTATTAACTAACATAAAAAGTGAACTTATGAGTAAGAAGGTTTTAGTACCCGTGCATCATTTAAAGGAATCTGTAAAGGCGTTGGAATACCTTTCAAATCTTTTTGCCAGACAGGAGTGTACGTTCTACTTGCTCCACACCTATAGTTATAAAATGACCGGCCTTGATTCCCTTCAACTATTACATGAAGACGAAGCATTCTTTGCAAAACCCAAAGAGGCTTCGGAAAATCTTATTTTAAGTATCAAAGCAAGGTTTGCAAGTGCCCACCTGAATAATAGACATACTTACAAGGCTGTGTCTGAATGCTCCAACTTAATATCTTCTATTAACAGGAATGTTTCGAAATTTCAAATAGATATTGTTGCGGTATCCATGCAAGCTATTCAAAAAGGGCTATATAGCTTTTATAATTCCAAAACCAAAAGTATCCTGGAAAAGGTTCGTAGTTGCCCTGTAATGGTGTTGCCGTCTACGGTAGTACCCTCTAAGAGGAGTAAAATAGTATTCGCCTCTAATTTTACAGAACCTATGGGGCAAGGGGAGTTGGTACAACTGATCAATATTTTTGGGAACACCAATATAGATTTTAAAATTGTTCAAGTTGGAGATGAAAATTTTCTAACTGATGAGCAAATAGAGAATAGGGATACTTTGAAGGTTAGTCTATACGGTATTTCAAAATCCCCTGTTAAGGAAGTATTTGTAAACTCTCTTGATAGCCTTAAAGGTTACGGTCATGAACATGCCAAAAGTATTATATGTCTGTTAGACCGTAAGCCTTCATTTTTACGAAGATTAGGCTTTGCCAAATCTCCTATCACAACATTAGGCCCCATTAGTAAAATTCCTTTGATAGCCTTGCATGTATGAGACACAATAAGAAAAAGGATTTTACATTTAAACTTACGCTCATCGTTATTGGTATTATAATAGCAGTGGTATTATGTTTATTGGTGCCCGCTCCCATTTTTGCGAATTAATAACTATTAGGGCTGTTTCCTGTTCTTTTATCTCGCCTCTAACTCGGTTTCAATTCTTTTTTTTAGTTGACTTAGTTTTGCCTCGTTTTCCCGGTGTATGGACACTTCATGAAACAGCTCAAGGGCCAATGCCTTTTTTGCAGGTTGTTCATAGCGTTCTGGTTTGCACCTCTTGATCAGTGATGTATAGGTCTTTTGTATTTCATGAGAGTCTAGGGCTTCCTCCGTGGTAACAACTAATTTCCATTTTTTGATCTCATTATATTTTTTCTTGTCTTTCCTGAAATTTCTTTGAACGCCTATTAAAACACCTGTCATAATAAGTATGACCAGTACTTCTAATAAAATTGTGGCCTGCCACCAATTGATTTCTACCAGTACGTTCAACATGGGTTACTAATGCTATATCTTACTTATTAGGAAAGACCAAGTCCACCATTGTAAGGGATCCCCCAATCCTCTTAGTGGTAGACCGGTCTTATGCTGTTATTGCACTACTTTTAATAGGAATGCTTATTTTGTAAAGCTTTACTGTTTTCGGTTTGTTGGGTAAACCTAAGGAGATAAGAATTCAAAACTTTACGGATTTCTGTAAGGCGGTAAAAAATCTTTGAAAAGAGATTTATATTTTGCCCAGTTTCACCAATTTGGCAATTAGGTGGTGGGTATTCTTTGCGCCAAACTTATCAAAAAGCCGACCTACTTTTTTATCTATGGTACTCTCGCTACTGGGGCTTATTTTTTCATCTTTCAATTTCTGAGAAATTTCCTTTTTGGTAAGGCCTTCAGAAAGGTTTTGAAGAATAAAAAGGTCATAGGAATCCAGTTCCAGAACTTGGTTAGTGGTATTTATATTGATTTGAGGAGATACATAGGTTCTGTTCTGCAAGGTTTCCTGTATGGCCATCACCAGTTCATTTAAACTATTACGCCCTTTGCAG
Organism: Cytophaga sp. FL35; assembly: GCF_014349235.1. GTDB lineage: Bacteria > Bacteroidota > Bacteroidia > Flavobacteriales > Flavobacteriaceae > Euzebyella. The sequence continues at coordinate 15,182 of NZ_JACSOH010000014.1, forward strand.
ACGTATCCGTTGATTTTATAGTCCTTGAACAGAGAGTTTATTTCCATTGGATTGTCAACCATGCTGTTGACAATAATTTTTATGTTGGAATCCACTTGTCTAATAGCTCCGATCAAATCTTTGCCAGACTTCAACCTTCTTTCTACCGGACCTTCTTGAAAGGATAAATCCGTTACCAAAAGATCAAAAGGGTCCCCATTATTGTAGGCCACCTTTATTCTATTAAAAGCATTGTCGCAATAAAGCTCTTCCTGTATCTGTTCTGCCTGTAGCTTGTTTTCCAAAGTGTTGGCAATACCCTTGTTGGTGTCTTGAAAATCTTCGGCAATGAGTATTTTTTTAAACATATGGAAGGTGTTATCCGGGGATTTCAATGAGAGCTTTAAAGCCCTCTCCCTTGTTGGACTCAAAAGTAATGCTTCCTCCAATGGAAAGAATACGCTTTTCCGTAATGAGGAGTCCGTTTTTTTTAAGTAGGTCTTTTTTCGTGGCACCAACGCCATCATCCATATACTCGATAAGTAGACCTTTGCTTTTGGTCGTAAATTGCAAACCTACTAAAGAAGCCTTACTGTGCTTCTTCATATTGATCATCAATTCTTGAAGTACTTTATAAATGGTTTTTTTAGTTAAATCAGACAGGGCGTTCCATTCAATTTCCTTACTTCCGGTAACCAACAATTGGGCGTCTTGGCAATAGGTGCCCATCATACCAAAAAGCGTCTCTTTGAAATTAGTACCTGTATCTACGTCATTAATTTTTCTGGAGAAATTTCTGCTCTGGTCATATAGATCACCAATGACGTCTAACACGTCATTGGATTGATGGTTGTTTTGTAGCATAATCATTGCATGGTTGAGTTTGGAGCCAAAATCATCATGCATTTTCTTCGAAAGAGACGCCTCCGTTTCATAAATAGCCCGTAATTGAGCATTTTTGCTCTCTTGCTTTAGATGTTTGTTCCGCTGGATGAAAAAATAGGCTGCAAACATAGAAAACACCAACAGTACAATTAAGGTAGCTACTGCTATGATACGTTGATTTTTGAATTTTATGGTCTGTAATTCTTGCTCCGCGTGAGCTTTTTCTAATCTTAAAATAGATTCTTGCTTCTGTTTATCGTCATAGATGTATTTGGCAAATTGTGTCTTAACCTTTAATTCTTGTGCATAGATACTGTCCTGTAATTGGATATACCTATTCTTTAAGGCGATGTTAGTGGGTTCTAAATCCAATAACATTGTTAGGGCATCCATTTCTGCTCTTGGAATCCCCAACCGTTGTGATAGGTGAATGACACTGTCTATATAGATTTTTGTCTTTGAAGGTTCCTGCTTCTTTGAAAATTCCGCTAGATGGGTATAGCTGGCAATTTGTCCTCGGTAATCTTTTTGAATCCTTCTTATCTTAAGGGGAGTTATAAAGTTTTCTTCCTTTATTTTCTCTCCGTTCAACCATTGTGCGTAAGCGAGGTTGTCCAATACTCGAGCATATTGTCTGTTATTCGTTATAAGGAGACTGTCATGTACAATGCTTTTTAATAGCTGTTTGGCTTTTTTAAAATTAGAAATATCAATATAGGTCGTTGCCAAATTATTGGTAAAGACCAATTTGTCCATTGCACTGTTGGAAATTCTTATCGCCTGTTGGTAGGACTCTAAGGCCTCTTCATAGTTGAGTAGTTTTCTATGGTTGGTACCTAAGCTATTATAGCATTGGGCAATCATGGTAGAATCTTTCATAAACCTTAAACCATCTACCAAGGTCTCTTTGCTGCCAAAGAAGTCGTTTTGGTCTTTTTGAATAACACCAATGTTCAATAGGGTTTGGGCCACTTGGTTACTATCCTTTAACTTTAAGTGATAGTTTTTGGCCTTGGTGTAGTGTAAAACGGCCTCAGGAAAATTATGGGTGTTTTGGGATTGATAATACCCTAAGAGGTAATGGTATTTTGCAAGAGCTTTATTATTCTGAATCTTTGACTCTTTTGCTTCCAACAATTTTCCATAATGTAATAAGCTATCAAATTCCTGAAGTTGAAAATGAAGAAAAGACTTATAGGATAGAACCTCGCCTAAGACAGAGTCATTCTCAAGAGTCAATTGTTCTTGGTAAGCTTTGTTAATGAATACCTTCCTCTCCTTTAGCGTAAATTCTTTATTATATGCGCGTTCAATTTGGGAAGCAACGCTGTTTGTGTCAACGGAATTTTGACTGTTTTCAATCGTGTTTTTTTGGGAGCAGGAACCCCAAAGGACGATAATTAGTAATGGGAGAAACGTTCTCAGTTTTTGATTGGTTAATTGGTTGCGAATGATGCTAAGACGGACCAAATTAAGCAAAAAAATGGACTAAGGAAATTTTGGCTAAAGCTAGTTGAGACCTATTTTAGTAATAAAATTAGAAGTAATGCAAATAAATTAAATAATTGAAAATAAGTTATTTAATAGTTTTTAAACGTTTACAAATGAAAGTAATTGTTTTATAACCGAGTGTAGTTTGAATCTCGTTTTATGTTTGCAGTGTCGGTGGTTAAGAATGCCGATAGTATTAACTGTTTAACGTAAAACTTATATTATGAACGCCTTAAAAAACAAAGTACAGTTGATTGGAAACTTGGGTCAAGACCCAGAAATTGTAACCCTGGAAAATGGAAGTAAACTTGCCAAATTTTCCATAGCCACTAGCGAGAGCTATAAGAATGCGCAGGGAGTTAAAGTAGAAGATGTACAATGGCATAATGTAGTAGCTTGGGGAAAAACCGCGGACATTGTTGAAAACTATTTGGAAAAAGGAAAACAGGTAGCCGTAGAAGGTAAGCTTACCCATAGGTCCTATGAAACCAAAGAAGGTGAAAAGCGATACATAACCGAGGTAAGATGTAATGAGTTGTTGATGCTCGGAAAATAATTGCGGAATTTAAATTGGAAAGGGCGGTGTTTACCGTCCTTTTTTATTTTAGAAAATTACTGGGGATTACTTCACGGAACGTTCTAGTTTTTTAATCCGTTTTTGAATATTTTCCAAATCGGGAACGGTTGTAACTTCCATTTGTTGCGCTTTTTTAAATGACTCCAAAGCCAAACGTAGGTAACCTTTTTCTTGATAGTAACGCCCCACGGTGTAATGAGATTCCCAAAAATTAGGATTAAGAGCAATGAGATTGCTTAGTTGTCCTTGTTCCACATTTTTCTTTTCTGCAATAGCTTGGGAGATTTCGGTCTTTAATTTTCTATAGCGTTGGTAATGTTTAAAAGCCAAGCTATTTTCAAAGGGGTCTGCCGCAATGGTTTTTTCTGCATTGTTAACGGTAGAAATTTTGTCTGCTTGTTTTTCTGAAGAAAACACTTCATTTAAATCATAGCTTACAAATTCTCCCAATTGAAATGGATTGCTTGATACCCACACTTTTAATTCTTCCGGTTGAAAAACTATTCCATGATGGGCTAAAAGTTGATTCAAAGCCTTTTCATTGCCGTATCCAATAAGTTCATCATCCAACCCCTCTCGGTTCCTTAGAATGTCAACAGCGCTCCTAGGTGTAACTTTTGGGGTCTGGGCCAATAGCTCTTCCATACGTTCAAAGCGGTATTGCGAGTGACTCTCAAAAATATGTTTTTGATTCTTTTTATCATCGGCGTAAGCGCTGGACTGAAAATGGTTGGAACATATGAGCTGGTTGCCATTGTCAACCTCATAAACTCCAAATTTCTGCGGAGAGACTTCTATTAAAACTGCTTTATCATCTTTGGCACTACCTACAAAAATAGATTCGGACACAAATACTTCTCTTTTTTTGGCAATCGCAATAGCCTCCTCAATATTGGAGGCAAATTGTAAAATTTCTCTAGTAACCAGAGAAATTGGGGTTTTTGCTACCAGGGGAAATTGAGATTTGCCGGCATTGATGGTTACCGTTAATCCTTGGTCGTTCATGCCGCTAACAACACCGATCATTCCTCCCCAAGTAACGGACATGAATTTGTGACCTTCATCCGGGGCCACAAAGGAAATAATCTTATTCTTGGCAAAATCATCGCCTGCATAAAAATCAAAGTTTCGGGCAATGATAAGATTTCCGTCCGCAGAATGGTTTCCCCAAGCGGCAAAGGAAGAGCAGCCAACCAAAGCCAAATCCTGTAGGGCATGACCAATATCATGTGCCCCATGAAAGTACATCACCCTTTGATAGGGCTCTGCAATGTGGTTGTAATCTGATGAAGCATATTGACTAATGCCATAAAGTTCAGCCTTCAGGCGTTCATCCACATGCAAATACATTTTTCTATTGAACCATGCCAAGAACTTTCTAAGCAGCTTTTGTTTTCCTTTGGAAGGTACCAATTCGTCTATCTTTTTTACGAATACATGTTCCTGTTCATTAAAAAGTTCTTGAGTGAGCTTTCCATTTTTAAGTCCAAGTTCATAGGCATTGCCGCTTATGTAGAGCTCCCAAAGACCATGCTGGTTTTTAATAAGAAAGTTATCGTCTAGATGAAATGTAGTGTCGTTTACTTTTACCCTTTCGGGTACATTCACTTCGTATGAGTTCAGTTGGGGTTGGTCCTTTAAGGATTTGGAAACTCCGCAGGAAGCCAAAAGTAGTACGATAAAAATGTAGGTAAAAAACTTCAAGACGAGACGGGATTTTTAAATAAGGTTTTGGGCTTTCAAAGTTCGTTCTGTGCGTTTAATGGCCCATCGGTCTTTATAATCCAACCACTTTTGTCCTGCATATTTTCGCGTAATGTTATCAATGTGCCTCATGATCATTACATTATATAACATGTTTGCAAATCTAGATGGTTTTCTGGGTAAAGCCCTCAGGGTCATAGAAAATCCGCCGTTGAGGTACCTGATAGAGTGCCAATACCCACTTGGCATGTAGAGGGCATCTCCGTGTTTCATTTCTGCACGTATTCCTTCCGCATATTTGAGTGCAGGATATTTATCAAAATCAGGCTTGTCCATATCAATATCCTCTATATTATGAATGGAAAAAGGCACTTTATATAGGTATTGGGTTTGTTCTGGCGAAAAGAGGGTTACTTCTTTGTTTCCGTCAAAATGAAAGTGCATGGCATCTGGTAGATCAATGTCATAATGCATAAAAACTTTGGATTTTCCTCCACCGAAGAAGAGGGCCGGAAGTTTTTTAAAGAACTTGAGACCTAGGTCTGGATACTCAAAATCCTGCAAAAGTTCTGGCATCTCTTTTAGAATATTGTAGAAGAAAATTCTTAGGTCCGTTGGTTCCGTTTTAAGAAGTTCTACATAATCGTACAGCTTCATTTTTTTTACGGGTTCATAAACACTTTGCTTGTCTTTGGCAGGTTCATTATTGTATAAAGGAACAACCTGATCTCCCGCCTTTTCTTGAACATACGATAGTTTCCATTTTTCAAAAGCAGGCCAGTCTTTGGTCAAACCGGTGATTAACACGGGTTTTTGTGGTTTATAGTGGTGTTTGATAAAATCTTCTTTGGAAATATGCTCCACTGTGGTGACCGGACTTACCTTGAATGTATTCATTCTACGCTTATTTTAGTGTCTTTCTCAGAATTGCAATGCGTTATTTTATGGAGGAGATATTCACTGCCCAATATTTCTGAACAAGTAACCACACCGCTAATGGTTACCCCCAAAATACCGTGCATATTAAGGCTTTGTCCCGTTAAGAATAGGTTTTCAACCTTGGTTCGTGTAGATATAAAGGAACGTAACGGGTTTTCAACATCCTTAACGTATCCGTACATAGAGCCTCGATTGCAACCAATATAATCTCTGTAGGATAAAGGGCTAGAGGTGTATACGGATTGTATACATTCTCGAAGGTTGGGGAATTTTTTAGCGACCTGATCAATAAGGATTTCCGCCTTTTCGGCCTTGAATTCTTCATAGGTTTGTCCCCTATCATTCTTTGCTGTTACGGTGTTGAAAGTCTTGGCCCACGGCTCAACTTCATCAAACCTCATATAGGTAATGGCCGTGAGTTGGTCTGCCCATTCATCTTGATTTTTTCGGGTACCCATGGAAATCATATAAGTCTCAGGCCAACTTTTTTGAGAGTATTCAGCTCCTGTCCAAACCTTGTTAGGGTGTTTAAAATGGTAATAATTGTGGTTAATGTATCTGAAGGATTTTGGTTTTAGTACTATGTGTACGCTAAAGGCGGAAATAGTACTTTCCATATTCGCAACACGCCTATTGAACGGTTTTTTAAAGTTGTGTTCACCGGCAAGCTTTATGGTAGTTTTGGGTTCAATATTAGAGATGAATATATCACCTCTAATGATTTGCCCCTTGGCGGTACGGGCAGCGGTAATTTTACCATCTTGGCTATCAAAACCTATAACTTCTTGATGCTTAAAGGCCTCTCCTCCATACTCTTTCAGTTTTCTTATAAGTATTTTGGTTATCTGACTTCCGCCATCCGCACATCTATAAGCACTTTCTATAAATGAATTAACGGAAAGAGCATGTACGTAAAATGGCGTTTTTTCTGGGTCGCCTGCATAAAGCAGATTAGAACCGGCCAAAACTGCTTGAAGTTTCTCGTTTTTGGTTAGGGAATCGATAAATCCCTTCGCTGGAATTTTAAAAAGGTCGGAATCTTTATGATAGGGCTTGCCCAGTTCTAGCTTGTATAACGGGAACCGATTGCATATTTCCTGTAACTTTTCACAATATGTACGAATGGCTTCCTCTTCTTCTGGAAAGAGTTTTGTAAGTTTCTCTATAAAGTTTTCATAACCTTGGGCATGAGGATATTCTTGCTCGTCATTGTCAAACGTTACAATGTCAAAACCATCTATATCCAGTTTTTTAAGGTCAAGCCCCTCTAAAAGACCTAAGTAATCAAAATATCTGTATAGGTTTTGGCCCTCATCCAGGCCACCAATATAATGAACGCCCGTATCAAAAATAGTGCGTTCCCTTACAAAGGTTTGTAGATTACCCCCAAACTGATTGTTTTTCTCCAGAACGCAAACTGATTTGCCTTCACGAGCCAAGATATTGGCGGTAACCAAACCTCCCATACCGCTTCCAACAATGACTACATCGTAGAATTCCTTCACTGGATATCTTTTTTGAGCATTATAAAGGTATCATTTTGAAGTAAAACTTTGAAACCTAAGGGTACTTGGGGAGTTCTTTCTTCTGAAAATTGTACGATGGTCCCAATAGTAGAAAGTATTTCATTTGGAATATTGGACAGGGGAAAAAGTTCCTTTTCAATAATTAAAGTTGTCCCTCTGTTTTCGAAAGTTGATTCCAAATTGTCCTCCACAATTGTTTTACTGTACCGGTGTGTCAAATAATGATGGGCTAAAATAGACCTTTCATGTTCCTGCTCTATATATGCAAAAAATTTACGGTCAATGGAGTCCAATGAAAGCAATAGTGGAAGATGTATATTTCTTTCGGTGATGTACATTATCTGATCTTTCTCCGCCAGCTCGTGCATTAGTTGGTGATAGGCAGTTTGTCTTTTTTTTAAATCTTCCCTCACATATTTAAAGAGAGCATCACCTTTATATCTAAAGTTTTCCAAAATGGTCTTATGCCAGTAGACAGGTGATTCCAATTCCTTGCGCCAAGCCCTGAATTCACTTCTAAAATAGGCGCCAACCTGTTTTGCCCTTTGTGTATATGTTTCACCAAATCGTAAATCTTTAGGAGAAATTCTATCTAAGGATTTGGCTGTTATACTTCCGTCTCTAATAACGAAACTGCCTTTGGGCGAGACTTCGGATGCGCCATGAATCATTACGGGAACAATATCTAAATTCAGTTTTTCCGCTAAATAAAAAGCTCCTTTGTGAAATCTCCCAATTTTGTTGGAATTGGAACGAGATCCTTCTGGAAAGGCAATGATGCTGAATCCTTGCTTTAATTTTTCACTTAAATGGGCTTCACCACCTTCGATTCCCCCGGAAACAGGATATGCTCCTGAAAGTCTGGCGGCACTACCTATTATTTTAGAATTGTACACATGGTCCTTTACCAAATAAATGGTTTTTGGGTGTAACATTCCCATGACCAGGATATCAAGAAAACTACTGTGATTGGCTATCAATAAAGCCGGTTGGTCAAATTTTTTTCTTTCCAGATGAAGTAGCTTCTTTTTTACAAATGGATTGGTGTACAAAACCGATTTCATAAAACTGGAAGTTAGCCGGTGAAGTACCATATTTTTGTTCTTCGCCGCTTTGGGATTTAATTTTAAATAACCCCAAGAGTAAAGGCTTAGGAAGAAACCGCCCAAATCAAAATAGGCGAAGGACAATAGCGAATGGATGAGCACTCTTGGCTTAATAGGTCTTTTATTACGATTACCAATAAAAAGTTGAAACAATAAGGGTTGCACGATAAAAGCGGTAAATGCGGCACAAAAGATTCCAATAAGGGAAACCGAAGAAATGGTATAGAGAACCGGATGCTTGGCGAAAATTAGCACACCTACACCAGCTATTGTTGTAATTACGGATAGAATAATGGAAGTTTTATGGGTAGACAAGGCACGCTCTCCTGTCCTGTATTCCGTAAGTAGTCCGTTAGTAATGAAAATGCTATAATCCACACCCAAACCAAAAATGAAGCTGCAGATTATTATATTGAAAATATTGAATTCCAAGCCTAATAACCCCATAATTCCAACGGTAAGAAACCAAGTAAGAAATATGGGAATAGCAGTGATCAAGGTTAAAACCAAACGCCTATAGAAAAGAAATAAAATTACGATTACCGCAATAAGGGAATAGCTCAAAAGCTCGTTAAAATCGTCTTTAAGACTACCTAAAAATGACTCGTTTACTTGCTGCCTGTCTATAAGAAGGGTGTTCTCCATTTTGGAAAACTTTTGGCGGACCTCTGTTATATATTCCGCATTTATTTTTGCCAAAGAAGTGACCGTAGTTGTTTCCCCGTCCTTTACCAAATAATCTTCCACAGGAAATGCCCTTATGCTTTTTACGTCATCAATACTTAAATTGCCAAAATCTTTCTTTAAATAAGAATAGAATGGACCAAAGGTGGTTTCCTTGAAACCTAACCTGTTCCCGGTTTCTACTAGATTGTTATTTAGGTTTTTTATTTTTTCCGGTGACCAAAATTGCCGCCAAGCATTTGTTTTTTCATTTTGAATTTTATGCGATTTTACCAAAGAGCTTATCGAGCCAAAGTTGAGTACTTTGTTTTCAGCTTTTAATTCATCCAGCTGGTTATATATTTGGTCATTCTGTTCTAAAACTTTCTGAAAATTGTCTCCATAAGTAGCTAGGTAAATGGACTTTGAGCCCATGTCCGTCAATTTTTCCAATCGCTCACGTGCCTCAATAAGGGCCTCGGTCTCATAATTTAACTTCGCAATGTCCTTATTGAACCTAACCTTTTGATAGGTAAAAACACTTGCGACCGTAATTAATAACAGCATTATGATGGCCCATTTATTCCTATGTAGCGAATGTGCCGCCAATCTATCCAAAACAGTATTTTTGGATATAATCGTCTTTTGGGGTTTGTAGGCCAAGGGAATAAAAAGTAGCGCGAATACCGATGCGCCTAATACGCTAACTGCCGCAAATACACCTAAATCCTGCAAGGCCTGTGAACTTAAAAACAGTAGGCAGAGAAATGCGGATGCCGTTGTGAGACTGCTCATTAATACCGCTGGCGCTACCTCCTTATAAACTGAAGTAACCGTATTGCCTTCGCGCAAATGGGTGAGAATATGCAGTCCATAATCCAAGGTGACACCCAGAAGGACGGAACCTATACCTAATGAAATAGCGGAAATATCCTCTCGTACCAGAACGAGGATAGCAATGGCCAAAAGTCCACCAAAAAAGGCCGGTGCAAATAGAATAAAAGGTAAGGCCCACTTACGATAAAAGATAATTAGCAATAATATGAGCAAGGTCATAGCAATGCTTACCGTAAATTGAATGTCACGCTTTATCTGTTTTGCATTGCTTACGGCGCTTAGGGCGGCACCAAAGTATTCTATTTGAACTTTACTGGAATATTTGCTGTTCAGTTGTTCTTGAAGTTGGTAAAGAGCTTCAGCAAAAGGGGCGTTCTTATTGGTCTCATTGGAACCAAATGTTGGAGTGATAAAAAGTAGGATACTTTCCTCGTTCGCATCCAATAAAAAGCCGTTTTTCACTTTAAAACCTTCGCCAAAACCTAATTTTTGTAATTTTTTAAGCCCAATAAAAGATAGCCCTAAAGGATCCTTTACAATATTTTTTTTGGCAACGATACCAGCTGGTGAAATCAAGGTGCGGTAGTTGGCTTCCGTAATCTTTGCAATACTATCAGTCGCCAGTTTGGCCTCTATGGTTTGGTAATCTTCGGCATCCAGGAACAATGGAAGATTTTGGTAGACGAGGTCAAAAGTAGATTGGATGACATTGTTCTCTACCTTGCCCTGGATGTTTTTTACGAACTCGCCTTGGGAAGCATTTAAACTGTCTAAAAACTCACTTGCATAGGTAGTTAAGTCCTCCGTAGAGCCTTTTTTTCCTTTTCGGATGTTGACAATAATCTTATCCGTAAATGTGATGGATTTTAACAGCTTTTGAACTCGTTGAGTTTCCTCGTTTACAGGTATTAGGGCACTAATGTCATCATCAAATTGAATCTGTCTTATAATGGTTCCCAATACTACTAAAAGCAGAAAAAATCCGGTTAGCGCTATCCATTTTTTGGAGGCGATCCATTGATATGTCCTTAAGAAAATATCACCCATTTCCTAGGCTCATTTTTTTACGTTTGGCTATTTGATTGAGGCTAAAATAACCAATGAAACCGCCCAGAACGGAAACACCAACTGCTAAAATAAGGCTACCGATTATATACGCCTTCACACCCTTAAATGCCAATAAATTGTCTTTTAAATTCTCTAGGGATAAAAACTGTTCCTCGCCTAGAATCCATCCGCCTACTTGTAAACCTCCCAATAAAATAAAGGGTATAAAAGGGGGTAGACTTACATTGCTAAAAGCAAAGGCAATGGGTTTGTTAAGTTTGAACAAAAAGGCACCACCAAGTACCAATAGGGTGTGTAGGCCCCAAAACGGACTTAAGCCAACGAAAAGACCTAATGCTATGGAAAGGGCTTTCTTTTTTGGACTGTCCGTATGACCTAGGACATCTTCAAGTAAGAATCGCTTAAAGCCTTTTTTTTTAATTCTTCTAAAAAAGTCCCGAGGTTTTATATACACTAAGGCTATCATTACCAACACGGTGTTGAGCACGCTGATACGTGCAAAATCCGGTACTGTTCTAAAATGCGAGACACGTTCCTCTTCGTTATAGGAAATTTTTACCGGCAGATTTTTTACCTCCGTTCCGCTCCATGCGGCCCTTACGATTACCTCAATTTCAAATTCAAATTTAGGGGTGCGGAATGTGAGGTTTTTAAGGGTATGAAGGGGGTAAAGTCTAAAACCGCATTGGGTATCGGTTAGTTTAATACCTGTTTCAAACCAAAACCAAAAATTGGAAAATTTGTTGCCAAAACTACTTTTCCCTGGAACGTCATGCTGGTTCATGTTTCTAGAACCTATATAAAGCACATTTTTTGTTTCTTCCTCTTTTAGGGCATCTAGAAAAACAGGAATATCATCAGGATAATGCTGCCCGTCAGAATCTATTGTAATGGCAAAATCATATTCTCTGGCCACCGCTTCTGCAAAACCGACTTTTAAGGCGTTGCCCTTACCTTGGTTTTTGGATAGGTGTACTTGCGCTATCTGCTTAAAATCTTTAAGAATAGTTGAAGTGGTATCCGTAGCTCCATCATTGACCACAATGATATCCTTCGTGTACAAAAGAATTTCATTCAATACCCGTTTTAAGGTTCTGTCATTATTGTAGGTAGGTACAAGGACGCAACAATTAAGGAGCTCCATGTCTTTTTGAACAGTAGGGGTATTCACTGGCAAATTGGTCACATTTAGTTAACGGGGGTACATGAATAACTGCCATTCATAAGAATTAGTATCCTTTTTTAGAGGTTACATTCGTACGTTAAAGTAGTTGCGCCCCGTATGTTGGTTCCAATTCAAAGATAAGGATTAGGAAGTCTAAAACAATTGCTTTTCCTCTTCCGAGAAACTTTCAGATTTTTTAATATATCCCTTCACAAAGTTTTTGGCACCTTGGGATTTAAGTTCCTTATAATGTTCTAATATGTAGTCCTTGTCTTCCTCAACGTTTCTGTGATACCCTAGTATTTTAGGTAGATTTTCCTGAATACTCAATCTTAGGCAGCGTATTTCAACATTTTTTGAATCTGCTTCTATGGCATGTTCCAACAACTCTTTCCCATCTTTAAAGTAATCTTTTTTGGCCTTATATCCATCGGCATATCGTGCCATCATGGTAGTAACGGCTCCTTTGTAGGCTACTTTGGTAGGATCGTCATTTTTAGCCACTGAGGTTAAATCACTGTATAACTCCTTTAAGGCCTTTTCGCTCTGGGCTGCATCAATATAAGCTTCACGTATTTCTTCTATGGAGTTCGCGCTAAAAAAGGCGGTAAAGGAGAAAAGCGAGACAAACAGAAATTTTAGGCCCATGTTGTTACAGTGTTTTAAAAGTGGCGTTCAATTTTAGTGCCAGAGTGTCCTCAAAGGATACGGTGGTCTTAACCTTGTATTGATTTTCACTTTCTGTGATTTGTAATTGAAGCTGAATAACGTCATTTTTTTCAGGATTAATGATCGCCATGAACTTTACATTTGATGCTACCGATAAAAAAAGTTCTTTTTCGGTCTTTTTTTCGGTGAGTTCTTTGATCATTTGAATCATACAGACACCGGGCATAACCGGATTGCCTGGAAAATGACCTTCAAAAACCTCATGGTCTTTATTTAATTGTACCGATGCTTCCAGTTGATCCTGATCGGTTTTAAACTCTAGAATAGTATATAAGCCTTCAATTAACATGAATTACAATTTAAATTTATATGCGGCACCTACTTGGAATACACCGTTTAAATTACTGCCAGGTTCCTCGTAGAGATCATCACTTCCAAGAAAATCTACACTTATAGTGCCTTGTTTATATCTGGCCTCAAGGGCTAGGCCAAAAGGAAATTCATAACCTATGCCGCCCAGGACCGCAACATCTACTGGCGATATTTCTTCATCAATCGTAAAATTTGTAAAGTTGATAAAGTTATTTTTTAAGTTGATGTCCAAGCTCAAGCCTACTATAAAATGGAAACCATTGAAGGGGGTAACGTAAAACTTATTAGGGATTCCAATGGATAGATAATTAATGTTGACGTCTCCATAATCCATGGAATTGGATTCTCCCCCTTGGTTGGAATATAAAATTTCTGGTTGAAGAGTGTAATAATCCGTGATAGGTATTTTTAAAAATGCCCCAACATAAAGACCATTTTTAGGTTCCAATGCCGTTTTGCTAATGTTGGAACTGTTCAAGCCTAGCTTTATTCCAGGTCCCACTTGTGCGTACAGACATCCTGAAAACAATAAAAGAACAAGAAGTTTTAACTTTTGCATTATAGTGCTTTAAATGTTAACTGTAGTGGTAGATTGTTATGGATAATTTGAATGGATTTTGCGAAATCGCCCTCCACACTATTAAAAATGTGGGCTACTTTTTCCTTACCATTTTTAGTCCTGCTTATTCTCTTTAATTGGTTTTGTTGAAAGTAAAAATAATGTTTTTTGGATAGGAGCTGTGATTCAGAAAGAGTTTGCTGGCCTTTTTGGTAGTGCTGTGATACCTCCAATTTCTCGGTAACTAAGGCCGTCAGGTCTTGCTGTAGAATATTCAACAAAATTTTCCGGTCCATATCCTTAAGGATTTTGTGAATCGTGAACTCCTGATTTTTTATAGAAAAGTCGAAAATGGTATTTCCCATTTCCGTGGTAAAAACCATTCTATGGTTATTCTCACCAATCTTTTTGACAATGAATAAACCGCCAAAGGAATTTCCAAATGCATCTATGTTCGCCTTGTAAACATAATCTTTTGAAGTATCTGAAAAATAAGGGTTAATGATATTATGCGTAGAGGTAGTAACCTGTGTGAACTGTTGTTTTTTAGGGAAGGAAGCACAAGCGACGAAGAAGATAAATAGAATACTACTGGCTAAAATCCGCATCTGATAAGGGTTGATTGGTAGTTCTGTTAGAAAAAACAATTTGGGTGTAATCTCCAGAAGGCTCTATCATTTTTACTTCTACCACATCGCCTATCTTGCTAAACTTAATGTGGAAGGCATTAATGAATTCTGATAATTGGGGGTCTTTGGGTAGAAAGTGAACAAGCTGTTCATCACCGTCTTTAAAAAACTCCATATCAAATTCATTGGTATTGAACATATCACCTCTTATACTGCTGGCAATAAGGTTGTTGAGGCGTTCAAACAATTTGTTTCCGCCTACATCCAAATTTTTCTTGTTGCCATCATCATTAATATAAACGGTTTGGTCCTTAAAAATTATTGAATAAGTGTAGGGTTGGGTGTATTCCCATTTAACCTGGTCTGGTTCTTTAAATGTTAATTTTCCCTTGGATTCAATATCATTGGACAAAAAGTCTATATGCTTATACTGGGTAAAATCGCTTTTAATGGTCTGAGTGTTCCCTGCCAAGGATTTTACTTTATTCTTTAAATAGTTGGCCTCTGTCACGCTCATGGGGCTTTGGGCCATTCCGCAAAATGAAAAGCTAAGGCATAAATAGTAAAGGAAGCTTTTGATATTGTTTCGCGTATTTTTAGTCTTGAACATAGGCCTTGATTCCTAGCAATTGATCCACAGGAACAGATTGCAGATTTTTCTGCTGCAAAAATACCAATAACCGTTCCAAAACAGCTACTGATTTATCGCTTGTATCATGGAGTAAAATTACATCGCCCTTTTTTACTTTGGAAGTGATTCTTTTTAGGACCATATTTTCTGTACGCGGCGTAGTATCCAAAGAACGTACATTCCAGCCAATGGAGACAACTTTTAGTTTTTTTACCACTTTTTCTATGGATGGGTTGGTAACCCCAAATGCCGGTCTATACATATTCATTGTGAGACCGCTTATTTCTTTAATGGTATCCTTGGCTTTTTGCAGTTCTTGTTCTACTTCTGTTACCCCATAGAAACCAAAAGACCGGGAATGGCTATAGGTATGGTTGCCAACTGTATGGCCTTCCGCAATAATTCTTCTTACTATGTCTGGGTGTTTTTCAACCTTGTTGGCAATACAGAAAAAGGTAGCCTTGGCCTCATACTTTTTTAATAGGTCTAGCATTATTGGGGTGAAACTGGGCTCAGGGCCATCATCAAACGTAATGGATACCCAATTTTTATCCATGTTTTTATTAGAGGAGATAGAGGTAAGGTGAAAATTCCAACGCACAAAAAAGGAACCGCACAGGGTAATTAAAAACCAGGTTAAGACTACCAGTACATATATGAACCAAGGTATGTGGTAGAAATAATCATAAGCAATTAAGGCTGTTAGCACCAGGGCCGTAGTTGGATAAACTACCCTTCTTGTAAGCAGACCGCCTAACATTTCCTTAGTAAAAGTAGACTGTGGTTTTCTCCTCTATATTGGTTGTAGATTAAGATGGTTTTTGGGCTAGTGATTTCATGGTTATCCCTCAAAACAGCACTAGGTACTACACCTTCTTTTAGAATTTTGTTGGCTAACCAAAATCCAAAACCATTAGCGGTGTCATACTCCCCGCTTAAATGTTTGAAGTACGCTTTTGAGTGACTTACAAAAGTACCTTCATTCAGGGTTTGGTAGTACGTATCAAATTCTACATCGCCATTATTCCCCAATAATAGCAAATCTATTTCTTCCGGGTCTAAGATATTTTCATTTAGAAATTGAAGGATTTCATTTTCTACCTCTTCAATTTGTAGGGTGTTAAAGGTTTTTATACCCAATAATTCGGCATAACTTCCGGCTTTTTTCTTATTGGATAGCACAAAAAAATGGGCGCCTTCAGAAAAAATAGCCCCTTTAGTTTGACTTTTTAGTACATTGAAAGTTTCAGTTGGCTCTTTTTTAATATGTCCTATAAGGTGGTGTGTATTTACATGATGGTCTACCAATTCATCAACTGCACCCACGAGTATGGTCTGCGCTTCGTCTTCTTCTAATTGCAATTTGGCATCCAATAGCGAGGATTCCAATGAAATGGAGGAGTGTACGTAGGTAAAATTGTGTCCTTTGCAACCCATTCCCAAGGCAATTTGTCCTGCAACGGTATTATGTGATGATTGAATAAAACGGGTAGGAGTTAAAAACTGTTCATCGTTATCGATTATGTCCTTGACAAACTTTTCCGAGTCTCCAATACAACCCAGACCGGTACCTACAATAATCGCATCTACCTCCCTTTCTTCTAGGTCGGCTTCGGTGAGTGCGTTTTTTGCGCTTACCGTACTCATTTTAATGCCTTTTGCCATACGTCTGGCCGCCGCGGGAGGTATGTATTCCTTGTAATTGGGGTCAATTACACGAACCGTGGTGTCATTATACGTAATAATATCCTCTAAAAAAGAGGAACTGTCAAATGTTTTCTGCGCGGAAACGGAGCCTACACTTTGTATGTACACCGGTTTTTTCATGCCTCTTTAGAAAAAATTAGTGTGGAACAGTTGCCGCCAAAGCCAAAAGAATTGGAAAGTACCGTTTGTAACGGCTTTTCTTTTGTTTCGGTTATGGGCGTTAGGTCAAACTCCTTCATGGGGGTTTGAAAATTCAGGTTGGGGAAAATAAGGTTGTTTTGTAGTGCCAAAACCGAATATACAGCTTCAACGCCTCCTGCAGCTGCCAACGTATGTCCGGTAAATGACTTGGTTGAACTAAATTCTGGTACCCCATCCTTGAAAATACGCAATAAGGCCCTACCTTCGGAAAGGTCGTTATTGGGTGTCGCCGTTCCGTGGGCATTCAAATAATCAATAGATTCAGGTAAAAGTCCAGCCACTTTTAAGGCTTTTTGCATGGCTAAAACAGCGCCGTCGCCATTTTCGGAGGAAGCGGTTTGGTGGTAGGCATCATTGGCATTGCCATACCCTTTAACATAGCCCAAAACCTTTTTCTGTTTTTTTTGAACCATGGCATCCGACTCCAAAACCAAGTAAGCGGCAGCTTCACCCAAATTTAATCCCTTTCTATTATCATCAAAAGGTGTACTGTAGGTATCGGATAGAATCATCAACGTCTTAAAACCGTTGATAGTGAATTTTGAAAGGCTATCCGTTCCCCCAACAATAACACGGTCCAATTGTCCGGATTTTATCATTCTTGCGCCTAGCATAATAGCATTGGCGGCAGAAGAACAAGCCGTGCTAATGGTGGTAACAAAGCCTTTTTCAAGACCTAGATATTTTGCTATTTTATTGGTGGAGTCCCCGGCGTGCAGCCCAGTAATATGTTGTCTTATTCCAGGGTTTTTCTCGTAGTCATAGAAATACTGTTCAGATTTGTCCATACCGCCCACAGTGGTGCCGGAAATGAAACCTGTACTTACTTCGTTGATATCTGTGATTTCTGCACTTTCAAGGGCTTCTTTTGCTGCTATTGAACCAATAAGCACGGTACGTGACCATTGGTTGGCCTCAATTCCAAGCTTTTTTTCCAGAACAGGATTGGTATCTTCAATTTCCCCCACCATAATCTCATCCTCGTGGATGGTCTTAATTTGGGTGATTTTTGAGATGCCAATTTTATTAGAAGTAAGCGACCGCAGATTTTCCTGCACATTGTTGCCAATGGCGGAAATAATACCCATTCCGGTTATTGCTACCCCTCTACCCATTATTTTGTACGGAACTTTTTAGCCGTGAAAGTTTTTATCTGCTCCTGTTGGCTTCTATGTAAGCGGCCATGGTTTGAACCGATTCAAAAATTTTCCTTCCCTCCTTTGGGTCGGCCAATTTAATCCCGTAATCCTTATCCAACATTACGATCAATTCCAGGGCATCTATGGAATCTAGCCCCAAACCTTCGCCAAAGAGCAGGTCATTATCCTGAATTTCATCTACGGCAACGTCTTCAAGGTTTAATTGCTCTATGATTTTCTCCTTCAGCTCTTGTTTTAACTCACTCATTGGTAAAATATAATCTAGTTATTTCTTCTTTTGTATGATTGAGGTTTCCGTTAGCGGAAACCACATATAAAAACGCTTCGTAAGAGTCTTCATCTACATCTACCCATCCACATAAAACAGAATCAGCCTTTTTATTCTGTAAAAGACTATTGGTATATTCCCATAAATAGTCCGCATTAAATGCGTCAAAGATAAAAAAACTATTTTCAGAATACAGTTTATGCCTAATGCTAATTTCGCCCATACAAATGTTAGGCAAAGTGTAAACAAAAACGGCGGGACTGGGAAAATAATTGTCAGCGTCCTCAATGGATTTTTGATATTTTCTATCGGTATCTAAACTGGCGCTTTTGTTGGCTAGAACTATTGCCGTATTTTCTTGAAACAGATTGTTTTCCTTAAGGCTGTTGAGAAGTACATCGGCACAAAGAAACCCCAGTTTGCTAAGTCTGTCCATTTTAAAGAATTTGGAATAATCCGTTTTAAAATGTTGATAAGCGAGTTTCAAAAATTCATTAAGCGTAGAGGTGTCCTCGGAAAATAGGAGTTCCTCGTTTTTTAGGACGGTGTTATCCTTAATACGGCAATAGCCTTGTATGAAATTATTCTTGTTCAAGAAATGATTAGTTCTTTTTGCAGACCAACATGGTATGAAATTCACCAATGGCCAAGTCTTCTGTAAGTGTTAGTCCGGCCTTATAAATTAAATCTATAAATTCTACAGCTTTGTACATTTTGCTATTTCCGTTGGCCATTGCGGTGAAGTATAAAGAAGTGGCTTCCAATGTAAAACGGGCATTCGCAAATTTTTGCCTGTCCGTAAATGTTTCTATGATAATAAGTTCTGTATTATCATCCATAGAATTTACACAGGTTTTCAAAATGTTGAGTATTTCCTCTTTGGAAAAACAGTCTAAAAATTGACTCATCCAAATGGTATCCGCCCCAGCGGGAATGGTCGGGTTTGATGACAGCCAGTCAATTTCCTGTCCTGTAACCCTATTTTCCAATCCGTTGTTTTTAGTATTGGCCAGTGCTTTTTTCAATTGTCCGGGCAAATCGAAAATTTTAATATGCACTTCTGGGTCAAAATTGGCACAAAGAACGGCAAATTTACCGGTGTTCCCACCAATATCGAAAAGGGTCTTTGGTTTACGTCTAAAGACCAAGGGTAGGGCTTCGCCAAAAATCTCATCGGAATAAAAATGATCAAAGGCGAACCAAGATTGCTGCACTCTTTCCGGTAATTGTGAAAGACCTTCATATACGGTAGGCCAATTACCCAACTCCTTTAAGCCGGCAGGTTTGCCTGTTTCTATGGCTTCTGGTAGATGGTAGAGTCCTTGGTAGCAAACGTCTTGGGTGAAATTTAGATTGGCCTCGGTCATTTTGTTATAATTCAGGAAATACCCAATTTTAGTGAGGTCATAATTTCCGTTTTCATCTTGAGAAACGATATCCGAGCTTTCTGCAACTTCGAGCAAAACACTTAAGCCATATTCCGTTAAATTCAATGCCATGGCAAGATTTTCTAGGGAGGTCTTCCCCTCTCTTGAGTGCTCAAAAATATAGTCCAAAACACCAAGTTTCCTTAAAGAGACCGTAGTTTGAAATATAAAGGGGGCAAAAGCAATCTTTTGGGCTTCTTCAAGCGCTTTGATAGCCTTAATGGGTTTTTTGGCCATTATAAGTAATAATCTATGTGAAGGGTAAATTTAGGCATTGAGACTCAAATAGAAAACAAATGTTAAATTTTTAGAAGCTCATATAGCACTATATCTTTTTAAAGATAGCTGCCGTGTTGGAACCTCCAAATCCTGATGCCGTCTTTAAAAATATGTTTAGGGGTGTTTCTTTTGGTTTCTGAATAATGTTCAATGAATGCGAAACTCCTAATTCTCGGAATCCTACGGAAGGAAAAAGGGTATTTCTTTTAAGAGAATGCATTCCTATAATAGTTTCCAGAAGTCCCGAAGCGCCAAGGGTATGACCAAAATATCCTTTTAAACTGTTAATGGGTGTTTCTTGCATACCACAACGGTTAAAGGCAATAGACTCCATTTCATCGTTGTATTGGGTGGCCGTACCGTGTGCGGATATGTAGTCTATTTCACTAGCATTTAGCTTGGCTTCTTTAAGGGCGGATTGAACACTACGGTAAAGACCTTCCCCCGTTCTAGAGGGGCCAGAAATATGATTGGCATCGTTACAGGAAGCATCACCTACAATTTCTACTGATTCCTCAATTGCCAACGAATGGTGTTTGGTTACCAAAACGCTGGTAGCTACCTCCCCAATATTGATTCCTGTCCTGGTCTTGCAGTACGGTCTGCAGGGTTCGTCACTTAAGGCTTGAAAAGCATTGAAGCCAGAAATGATGAATTTTGTCACCAGGTCTCCCGCAACTACAAAAATGTGGTCAAATTTTTGGCCGTTTACCAATCTCTTTGCAATAGATAAGGCCAATACTCCGGAAACACAGGCGTTGGATACTACTATTGGTTCTGTTGTAAAACCGAAAAAGTTTCCAATTTCTAACGCTAATTTACTTAGATACGCCCTTTCACGTGAAAAAGGGTTTTTGTTGTCAAGCACGTCTATATTTCCCTTAGTGGTGGATATGATCAACCCTACGCGCCCGCTCAATTTTATATTTGCTTTTTGGATAGTATCAGATAGGCTAACCAGCATCATTTGCTCCAAACGGGTGTGGGGCGATGTAGGAGCGATTTTTCGGTAGGCTGCTTTCAGCTTTTCTGGGTCCACCATGGAGCTGATAAACGGTTTTTCAAGAATAGTGGGTTTGGTTATGGAACGTAATCCGGTTTTACCTTGGGCAATTTGTTCCACTACCTCTTGGCTGTTGAAACCCAGAGAGGAAATGATGTTGTTGTATGATATAATGGGATTACTCATCCAGCAGACCAACTTTTATTTTCCATTCCCTGAAAAAATCCGGTAGGGTAAGGGAAAGTTCTCCGCCCAACGCCACAAAAACCTGTACAGTCTCACCGGTGCAAACTACTTTTCCAGAAGGATTCAGCAATTCATATTTAAATATCATCTTGGCAGCGGCAGAATCAATATAGGTTGTTTTAATTTTTGCGATATCCCCATATTCCAAGGGAAGTTTATGTTCACATTTTGAAGAAACTATGGGAGTAGAAAAATTATGGCTTTTTTGGTCTAAATAAGATATGCCATGGTGTCTACCAAAGGCTTCCCTGCCATCTTCAAAATACTGAATATAGTTACCATGCCATACAATGCCTAAGGGGTCGCATTCTGAAAATCGAATGCGTACCTCGGATGTTAAACTTAAGTCCGGGGTTTTATTAGACGGCAATTTGTCTCTCATTGTAAAATATGGCTATTCCTGTGGTTATAAGAAAGAACAAAAATAACAAAGCGATTTCGGGAAGCAACTCCAATATTCCAACATTTCTTAGGAATACATCATAAAAAGCGCTCAAACCCCAATTCATAGGAGATACATTCGATAAAGCTTGCATGAATTTTGGCATGGCAAAAACGGGCACCCACACCCCGCCCAAGGCGGCCAAAATAACTACAAAGGTTGCCCCAAATGGTGCCGATTGTTCTTGAGATTTAGCTACTGTACCCAATAAAAGTCCTAGTCCCACCGCTGCCAGACCGGCAAAAAAGGCAACAAAAAATAACATAGGCAGTTTTCCGGCAACCGATAACTCGGGAAGGCCCAAAATAGGGAACAGAAAAACGCCCACTAGTAACATGAGCGCAAATTGTATGAGGGCTACCGTTAGAAAAACTATTGTTTTTCCTCCCAAAACCGTTCCGTAGGAAACAGGATTGGTACGCAATCGAACAAAAGTGCCCAAGTTCTTTTCATTCACCATATTTATGGAGAGGGGCAGGATGATAAAAAAGATGGCAAATAAGGTCCAAGCCGGTATATTGTGTTGTGTAGAATTTGGAATGGCAGATTTATCAGGAACATCGCCGGGAGCAATTTCAGAAAAAGTTATAAAGGGTTGGGTGTCAAAAATTTCCTCCGTAGGGTCATCTGTAAGTTCTTCTTGGAACGCCTTATAGATAGATTCGGTTTCTATTTTGGATACCATTTGGTTAATGCCGCTCTTGATAGAGTTTCTAAAAGAAAGCTGGGTAGCCGGGTCAAAATATAACTTTACTTCTTTCTTGCTATTTGCGGACGTTTGAATGGCTTCGGCATCATTTCCATTGAATTTGCTAAGGATACCCTCCACATTCTCCAGTACTTTACGGTTTAAGGCAGACGAGAGATTTTCGGGAATTACAATTGCCAGCTGATAATCGCCGTTTTGGACGAGTTGTTGTGCCTTTCTTTCATTTTCTTGGGGTACAATTTCAAACTGTTGGGCCGCGGCCATATTTTCCCTGATTTGTTCGGAAACACTTCCCTTATCCTTATCAACCAATAAAATGGGAATTTTTGATTCCTTCAGTGTTTTGAAAGTACCATCTTGAATGGTGGTGATGGTAATCACCAAAAGCAGTGGCATTAAAAATAAAATGGCCAGCCCACCAAAATCCCTAGTGAGCAATAAGAACTCTTTTGTTGCAGAAGCCCAAAGTTTATGCATAATCCCTTAAAGCTTTTCCTGTTTTTGCCAAAAATACCTCTTCCAAGTTTTTGGCTTCCGGTTCTTTCCTTATCAATTCTTCCGGTTTTCCTTTGCATATAATAGTACCAAGGTCTATTATGGCAATTCTAGAACAAAATTCTTCCGCTTCATTTAAGTGATGGCTGGTGTACAGGATGGTGGTGCCATTTTTGTTCAATTCTTTCAAAAAGCTCATAATGGCGTTTTTAGACTGTACATCAACTCCTACGGTGGGTTCATCCAAAAAAAGGACTTTGGGTTGATGCAATATTCCGGCAATTAGATTGATGCGTCTTTTCATACCTCCGGAGAAGGTTTTTATTTTCTTATGGGAGAAAGGTTTAAGGCCCAAAATATCAAGATGTTCATTTATTTTTTGGGTGAGCACCGTACCACTTAACCCATACATGCTCCCAAAATACTTGAGGTTTTCAAACGCTGTGAGTGTAGGGTAGAGGGCGTATTCTTGAGGAACAATACCGATCATTTGTTTTAATCGGGACATTTGCCCCTGATAACTTAGTCCATCTATGGTGAAGGATCCTGATGTGGGTTTGAGCAGGGAGCTCAACATAGAAATCAGGGTGGTTTTTCCTGCCCCATTGGGTCCTAAAATTCCAAAGACCTCACCTTCATTAATAACCAGGTCCAAATTATGAACCGAAAACCTTTCGGCATTCTTATATTTTTTTGAGAGCTGGTTTATTTGAATCATACGGCTTTACGTAGGGCTTTAAAAAAGGCCTCTTCCCTTTGGGCAATGGACATTAATTGATCGGAAATGGAATCATAGTTCTCTAATTGGCCGCTCCTGTTCTTGTAGATTCGGGATGCTTCCAAGGCAAAATCACGCCAAGCGTCTCCAATTTGGGTCATTTCCTTAGAGAAATCCTTTAGTTTTTCATTTTTAAGTACATCACTGGCTTCTTGAAGAAAAGCAGCATAAATGTATCTGAATCCACCGCCACCAGTGCCAATTTCCTCTTGCATCCGTACAATTTGGCCTAAATAATGGTTGGCTTTTTTTGGGCCGAGCTTTTTGGGCCATTTTTTAATATTCTTGGCCACCCAGCGCATGGCCCTAACACCAACTATGGGTGCAGGGGCGAGCATATCTCTACACGTGTGCTTTATGCCCTTTACAATGGCTGTTTCCAATTCCAGTTTTTGGGGAAATGAGGTAGGATAATAGATATGGCCCTTTGGGGCGAAAGCTCCTTTGGCAAAGCGTACTTTTTCAAGTTGTTTTTCCGTTAAGGTGGTAACACCTTCCATTACAGGGTCGCTAATAAGGTAATTGCCGTTTTCCTTTCCATAGACCACCATATTATGGGCGTTGAAATGAAAACGATACTCATCCGGAAAGTATATAAGGTTGTATACCCCAACTTGAAGTCCTACCGGGTTGTTATTGTTCAAATTATGGTCCAATCTTTCCTTGGCTTTTTTGGGATCTTTGAACTTTTCCCTTTTTACCTTTACCCCAACTCGTTTGGCAAACCTATTAAAAACCAGGCCGGGCATGACCCTATAGGTGAAAACAGGTGCGTAATTGACCTTTATGAATGGCAAATAACTAAATAGGAGTCCGGAGCCAATGCCAAATACCATGGGTTCGCTTACTTCAAAACCATTATGGCGCATAAGGTTGGAAACCACACCGTTTTCGCAATGTGCCGATTGCTTGTGGGTAAAGTCTATTTGCATTTATTGATCTTTAATGTGCTTTAATTCGTCAATGCCAATCTCAAAAACATTGGCATATTTTTGAAGTGTTTTGGTTGATAATTTTTTAAAGACCGAAGGTTTAAAGTGACGTTTTACTCTCCACTGCCATAGCCCAACATAACTTGCCAGAATGGGTACATCCATCTTATGGAGCTCCATGTAATATTCAATGGGGCTGGTCTTCTTCTCGATTACACGTTGCTTTGCTTCCTCTACACGTTCTTCAATTTCCTTTATGGCATTGTCCAAAGCAATAGTTTTTGGTTCCCAACCAGTACTTAATTCGGTAACATAATTGCCATTTTCATCAACTGCATACACCATGTCTTTAATGTTGGCTTTTTGAAGCTGACTTTTGTCCTGGGGTACCTCTTTCTTTTTCATAGTAGCGAAGTAAACAATATTTTAACTAAGCTTTTTAGGGGATTTCAATGTTGCTATAACCGGCACACTGACTAAACTTCGTGGATTAAAAAATTAAAGGTACAATCTACGATTAAATCATCATTTGTAAAAGTCGAGGAGGTAATCGTGCATACACTCATGGTGCCAGTGTCAAATCTGGAGATGAGTTTGGCCTTGGTAACCAATAACTCGTTGACCTTTGGAAGTTTTTTTATTTCAACTTTTTTAATGGCACTAATGTAGCCTACAAGCTTATTGCCAGACCCTTCAAGATCCTCATCATCAAAATAACTTTGGCCTACAATGGCAGTACTTGCTTGGGCAGCATTTTCAATAAGTCCCGCCTCGGCTAAATATCCTTTTGAATTGATAAAAATGCAGTCCTCAGTAATTTCGTAATGGGTAATTACAGAGTCCTCGTCAAGATATGGGGTCACCGTAGCCATAAGCATGGGAGGCCTATGGGGTAAAAAATTCTTTATGTTGATATCGTACCTGGCCTTTTTCATTCTATTTGGCCAAGGCCGTTTTCATTTCACTATTGGCGATAATCCTACCATCACATTCTACCTGTGCTTTTACCAAGGTCACATCCATAATATCATGAAGAATTTCAACAGTAGTTACCAACTTTTGTGAATTTCTAGGTAAATGGAAAATTTCTGCTTTCTTAATAGCTCCAATGTACCCTGTTGGTGCCGGTTTTTCTAGTAAGTAATATTTGTATCCTGTATGTAGGGCAATCGTTTGTGCCATATTTTCGATAAGTCCGGCAGCAGAGAAAAAATCTTCTTCTGCCAAAATGTTGGTAGGACCTATGGTAAAGTTTGATACAATTTTTTTATCTGCATACTCAACTAAAGAATCTACCATTACAAATGGTGATTTTTGAGGTATTAGCGATAATAAGAAATCGCCAGAGGCAATATGGTCATTTGTTTCTGCCATTAACAGACAGTTAAATAGGCATACATATATGAAAATCTAGCACTCTCCGGAACATGGAAAAGAATTTTATCACCCTTTTTTAATTGTCCGGAAGCGACTAATTCCTCTAACATAACGTAAATGGAAGCAGCTCCAATATTTCCTACTTGTTGAAGATTCAAGAACCATTTTTTCCAAGGCATTTCTATACCTTGCTCCTTCATTTCGTCATAAAGGCCTTGCTTGAAATAATAGGATGAAATGTGTGGCAGATAGTAATCTACGTCATCAGGACCTATACCGTGCTTTTCGTAGGTCATTTTTAAACTGTGAACTCCCTTTTTAAGGATATTATCACCTAATAACCTTGTATCCTGTTTCATGGCGAACAAAGACCTTTTTCCCCATTCTTCGGACGGAAATTCACTCCAGGGTGTCAACTGGCCATTTTCTTCCTTTTCCGCACCGGCATACATGCAGGTTTCCATTTCAAAGGCATATGAGTAACCGTCCATCCACTCGATTTTGAGTGGTTGCTTTCCTTTTGGCTCACTTTCCAATAACACAGCTCCAGATCCATCGGATAGCATCCATCTTAGAAACTCCTTGTTAAAAGCTAATATAGGACTCTCTTCCAGTTCTTTTAATTGTTCCACCTCATTTTGAAAAATTCGCTCTTTCATCCAAGAGGAAGTTCTTTCAGAGCCGGCGCAGGCAGCATTTTGTGTTTCTCCCGCTTTAACGGATAAATAACCGTATTTAAGGGCGTTCATACCTGAACAACAGGCTCCAGAAGACGAGTTTATTTCCATGTTCCTATTTTTAAGGAAACCGTGTACCATACTGGTGTGGGAAGGAAGCACCTGGTCAGGGCTAGAGGTACCACAGGATAACAGTTCAATATCTTGGACTGTAAATTCATCGTCACAAAGACCCTCTACCGCCGCTGCGGCCAGCTGCGCATTATTGTGAGTGGTCTTACCCTCATCATCAATAGCGTAATATCTCGTTTTTATTTGATTGTTTCTTAGGACAATTCTTCTTGCCTTGGAAGCTTTTCCATCAATGACCCCCAGTTTTTCCTCCATTTGGTCATTGTCTACTGGTTTATTCGGTAAAAATTTGGAAATTCTGGTAATGTAAACGTCCTTCATCAATTATTCATTTAAAGCCACGGAGGAATAGTATTTTCTCTCCCTTCTCCTCTTGGCCGTCATAGGCAAATAAGTCAGCAAAAATACGATAAAAACTATAGGGGCTATGACCCAGATGGCAAATAACAAATAATATTTGAACAAACCAATCCATTTTGTTCGTTTAGGATTTCCGGCCTTTCCCTTTTTAATAATCTGGTTCGCCCATTTGGAAAAGAGCACATTGCCACGTTCATCGGTTCTTACCAAATAGGGGTTTACCTTTACGGCATCCAAAGCCAATAACTGGTTCTGTAATTCATTAAACTTACCGGACAACAAAGCTTTTTTAATGGGGGTGCCAAATTTGGAAGCTCCTTCAATCTCCTCATCTGAAACCCCAGGCTTGGGAAATATTCCAAAAAGTCTATCTTTTTTCCCTTTCATCATCCAATGCTGAATGGTGATTACGCTTATATGGTTGATGTGGCGATCTACCATGGCTATGTGACCCGTTAATTGGGCTCCAGTTTCTTTAAGTAAGCGCTTCACCTTTTCTTGCGCCTGTATCCACATATTTCTACAGGCCACAAGCGTTACTACTGGCGTATTATTAAGTAATTTTTTTGCCGATTCTGAATTTAAAAAGGAACTAATAGGGCGGGAAGGGGTAAGGAACCAAACTTGGTAGCCTAAAATGACCAAATCATATTTTTTGCTCAAAATTTCTTCTGGCGGTCTTTCCAATTCTTGAGGGACCTGTAAGAAAGATTCTGGAAACACCTCATAAAAATCCTCTGCTTTCCATGGAAAACCGTACTCTTGAGATGGGGTAATTTTATAGTAGGAGATATTTATTTCTTCGCCTTTTAGAGTGGTTTCAATATTTTTTAAAATATCTAAAAGTTGCCCTGTTTGGGAGTAGTAAACGATCAGTACTTCTTTCATTCCTTATCTAGTTCGTTCCAAAAATCAAAAAAATTGAACCATTGCAGGGGGTATTTTTTAATGATCCACTCCATACTTTGTGTGTACTCATCCAGCAGGCCCTGTGCATCCCTTGCCTTAAAATCTGCCTGTCTAGCGTAAAGGCTATAATGTTTCTTGGTCTCCTTCATCACATAGACAAACAATACGGGCATATTAAGTCTCGATGCCAAAAGGTAAGGGCCCAACGGAAACTCTGCTTCCTTTCCCAAAAGTTTGCTGCTCATAGTTTTGGTTCCCGGGAGATACCTGTCTCCGGTAAACACCACTAAACCGCCCTTGTCCAGAGCCGAATGTATTTCAAAGATATGGCTCATGTCTTCTTTTACCAAGATGAATTCAAGCTGGGATTTAACCACAATACTATCCATATAGTCTAGAATGCTCTGTTGTTCATCCCTGGTGGTCACCATGCTTATCTTATTGATACTATAACGGTTTTCAAGAAAGTAATGTGCAATTTCAAAATTGCCTACGTGGCCGCTCAATAAAATGCCTCCTTGGTTCTTTTTCAGAAGATTATCTATGTATTCGATTCCGTCATGGGTATAGGTGAACTTTTCCCGGAGACCCGTAGAAATTGCTACCCTGTCTATGAGAATTCTACCTAGGGTATAGTAGCTCTTATAAATACTGAGAACGCTTTTGGTTTTAGAATAACCCAATCTAAGCCTAAAATAGCGATAGATACAGCGAGAGCTTTTTGAGGAAAACAAGAAATAGTAAAATGCTACAAACCTAAGTACAAAGTATGCGACACCAATCCCTAAGTTTTTTAATAGAAAGATAAATATCTTATAGCCTAGGAGATTGCCTCTAGATTGTCCTTCCCATTCTGCCATTTAGGGTCGCTGCTTAAGGTGATTAGGCGTAAAAATAGGTTTTCTAGCGTATTTAGGTAAGTAGAAGTTCAAGAATTCTTGACTTTTAAGATAAGGAGATGCCTTTAAGGTTGGTTAGGCCAATTTTGCCTCGATCAGGTCGTAAAAGTTTTGCAACGTATGAACGTTTATAAAGTCTTCCCCTACCAATTTAACACCAAAATTGCTTTCTACGGCAACAACAAGGTCCACAAAATCCAAGCTGTCCAAGTCCAAAGCTTCTTTTAGATTGGCTTCTGGTTTGATCTCATCCTCATCTACTTCAAATTCATCGATGAGAAATAAGTTAATTTTCTCAACAATTTCTTCCTTGGTCAATGTCATTAGTTACTCGCTTTTTTTAATATGAGAGCGGAATTCGTTCCGCCAAAACCGAATGAGTTGGACAAAAATACATCAATTTTTTTATTTAAGGTTTCCTTAACAATGTTTAATTTTTCAGAGTCCTCATCCGGATTTTTAAGATTGATATTAGGGGCTATGAACGAATTTTCCATCATAATTAGGGAGTACACAATTTCGCTTGCTCCAGCCATCCAACATTCGTGGCCGGTCATGGATTTAGTGGAGCTTACATGTGGGTTGCTTTCCCCAAAAACATCATATATGGCCTTTGCCTCATTGGCATCACCTACGGGAGTTGAGGTGGCATGCGCATTTACATAATCCACCTCAGAGGCTTGCATATTGGCATCTTCCAGAGCTCTTTTCATTGCCCTTGCCGGTCCATCTACGTTTGGTGTGGAAATATGGTCGCCATTGGATGAAAAACCGTATCCCACTACTTCGGCGAGGATCGGAGCACCTCTTTTTATAGCAGATTCATAACTCTCTACAATTAGCGTAGCACCACCTCCACTTGGCACAAGTCCATTTCTGTCCTTATCAAAAGGTTTGGAGGCCTCCTCAGGGTTTTCCGTATTAACGGCAAATACACCCAGACCGTCAAAACTAGCCATTGATTCTTTATTGATTTCTTGGGCACCTCCGGCTATGATACAATCTTGAAGGCCACTTTTAATTAAATGATATGCTAGGCCAACGGAGTGTGATCCACTGGCGCAAGCTGCGCTTATGGACAAATTAATTCCCTTTAATTTGAAAATAGTAGATAGGTTCATGGTTACCGTGGAGTTCATGGCCTTGAAAATGGCTCCTGAACCTACCAACGTTGTATCTCCTTTTTCCCTGATGATGTCTATAGATTCTACAGTTGCTTTTGCTGTACTGTCATTGCCATAAAGAATTCCGATTTCATTTTTTTCCATGAAATCCTCATCTATTTTGGCCATTCGTAGCGCTTCAATGGTGGCCATATATGCGTATTGAGCTTCTTGGCCCATGCTAACGCGTTGCCTTTTTGAAAGTAGTTTTTTTAAATCCGGTTCCTCGACAAAACCTGTTATCGGGGATCGGTAGCCAAAAGAAGCTCTTTCGGGATCATAGATGATTCCGGATTTTCCTTCGTATAGCGATTTTTTTACTTCTTCTAGGTTTTTTCCGATGCATGAAT
This sequence comes from Cytophaga sp. FL35, assembly GCF_014349235.1. Classification (GTDB taxonomy): domain Bacteria; phylum Bacteroidota; class Bacteroidia; order Flavobacteriales; family Flavobacteriaceae; genus Euzebyella. Next base: position 45,496 of record NZ_JACSOH010000014.1, read on the forward strand.
AAATGCCCATGCCCGTAATTACTACTCTCCTCATTCTGTCACTGTAGATGTTGGTATGCTAACCTAATATAATAAAGTTCTTGCTTTTAACGGTTTATTAATACGAAAATTGCCAAGCTCTAAGATATAAAAAGACACTGATAGTTAATTGTCAAAGAGGTAGGGTCTTAACTATCAGTGTGATATCATAGATGGGTACTAGGAATATATTCCGCCGTTAATATTGATTACTTCGCCGGTAATGTATCCTGACTTATGGGATGCAAGAAACGAAACTACATGGGCAACTTCTTCTGCTGTTCCAAATCTGTTGGCAGGAATCATTTTTTTAAGTTCCCTTTCATCCAAATCTTCGGTCATGTCCGTTTTGATGAAACCAGGTGCTACGGCATTTACCGTCACTTTTCTTTTGGCCACTTCTTGTGCCAAGGCTTTTGTAGCACCAATTACCGCACCTTTGGCAGCGGAATAATTGGTTTGCCCTGGGGTGCCTTTTTGTCCGGAAACCGAAACCATATTAATTATCCTACCGTATTTATTCACCAGTAGGTTCTGGATGAGGGCGTTGGTAACGTTATAGAATCCGTTAAGGCTGGTCTCAATAACCTTGGACCAATCTTCCATTGGCATCCACATGAACAAACCGTCCTTGGTAATGCCCGCATTATTGATTAGCACCTCAATGACCGCATTTTTATGTTGCTCATGCCAGTTTTCTAAAACGCTTTTTACCTTATTGGCTTCGGTAACGTTGAATTGAATGAGCTCACCGCTTCCACCAGCTTCTTCCACCAATTGAAGTGTTTCTTTCGCCGCTTCGCTATTGCTATTATAGTTGATAAGGATTTTATAATCTAAATCTTTGGCCAATTGCACACAGATGGCACGGCCTATTCCTCGTGACCCACCTGTTACCAAAGCGTACTTCTCCTTTTCTTCTTTCATCCCCAATTTTAAATTTATACAGCTTACTCTACAGATGTGAACGGCTCCGCATTTTGGAACCATTTATCCGCCAGTAATTTTCCGTTTTTATCCAAGAAACCCCAACCTTTTTTGGTTTTTACCCTGGCGAGACCATTGATGAAGCCTTTTGAATCATTTCCTGCCAAAAATGCCAGACCTGCCGTAATATCATATTCCAACGGGATAATTTCTTTTCCGGAAGTGTCTATAAAGCCCCATTGTTTCTGCTTTACAGGGGCCATTCCATTTTCAGCGAATACTTCTGCATCCCTATATTGTGCTTCAATGACCATTTCTCCCTTTTCATTTATGTAGCCCCAGCTTTTGCCTTCCGCTACGGGAGCCAACCCTTTGACAAAGGCTCGTGCCTTATCAAATTGCGGTTCTATTTCCCATTTTCCCTGGTTGTTTACAAAACCTATTTTTTTGTCCTTTCTAGCATAGGTTAAATTGGAGTTTCCATAAAAACCCCAAACCTTGTCCGCACCTTCTATGGGGTTGAATTTGCCATTGGCAATGATACCGTAAGAGCCACCTTTCATTCCTTCCACACCATTGGTATGATATTCGTTGCCAATTTCTTCATATTCCACGGGTATAACCACTTTACCTTTAGAATTGATCATTCCCCACAAATCACCTTTTTGTATCTTGGCGTGTCCATTCCTGAATTTTTTAATAGCGTCATAAGTAGGCTCCAGGATAACTTTTCCATTCGTGCCAAGTAATCCTATTTTGTCCCCATTTCTATATAATGCCACCCCATCTTCAAAATCGTAATATTTTTCCGCGGCGGGTACATCCAACTTCTTTCCTGTTTTGTCTATGTAATGCCACTCACCATTTTCTGAAACCATGGCATATCCTGAATCAAAATACTTGACCTTTTCAAATTTGGGTTCTATCGCCCAGTCACCATTGGGTTTAATGTATCCCCATTGCTTGTCCTTAATCGCGGCCGCCAAGCCATTGGAGAACGTTTTGGCATTGTCAAACTTGGGTTCAATTACATAATTTCCCTTTTTGTCTATGTAGCCGAACTTTCCATCTTCCCGTACCAATGAAAGTTCTTGGGCGTAGATGATAACCGAATTGAATGCCAGAAGCAGTAAAAAAATCTTTGTTTTCATGATGTTAGAAATTTTAAATAACAACTTGTTTCTTTTTTTGAACCGAACCATTGCGGCGAAAAGAATGATAGCTGCTTTAAAAAGACCAAGGGGTCAATTGCTTTCCGCTCTATAGTTACTTGTTCCTATGGTTAGTGATAAATTCTTTCACTTGGTTAACATAGGGATACATAATCATATCCTCTTTGAACGGGGGAACTATTTTTCTGACGGCATCATACATGTTTTTTGTTTTCGTAGATACCTTATCTTGAACACTAAGATACTCAATTGCCTGTACTACTGTAATCATTTCAATGGCAATAATTTCAAAGGCATTTTCAATCACTTTTTTGGTGATCAAAGCGGCATTGGTACCCATGCTGACAATATCCTGATTGTCGTTGTTATTGGGGATGCTATGAACGTACATTGGGTTGGAGAGCATTTGGTTCTCTGCGGTGGTTGAGGTGGCGGTAAACTGTACTCCTTGCATGCCAAAATTTAGTCCTAAAGTTCCTAGGTTAACGAAAGGGGGCAGGATGTCATTTAATTTGGAGTTCATTAAATAGTTCAATTGGCGCTCTGCCAACATACTCATTTTGGTGACTACAATCTTAAGTTTGTCCATTTCCAGTGAAACATAGTCCCCGTGAAAATTACCGCCGTGGTAAACGTTCTTTTTATCAACATCCACAATAGGGTTGTCATTGGCGGAGTTTACTTCTTCAATAAGTATGCGTTGTACATCGTTAAGGGTATCCAGTACGGGCCCCAAGATTTGAGGTACACATCTTATGGAATAGTATTCTTGGACTTTTTCCTCAAAAACCGAAACATGCCCATTGGTGTCCGTATAAAGATGGTGTTCTCTTTTTCTTGTTAGTGTGCTGTCCTTTAAATGGCTTCGCATGGCCCTTGCAATTTCACGCTGCCCTTTATGCATTTTAGTGAAATTCAGTTCTTCGGACAGGTGGTCATCATAAGCTTGCATTATTTCGTTAATAGCAGAGGAACATGAAATCATCCATTCCAGAAGTCTACGGGTGTAAATGGCGTTTACAATTCCAATACCGGTCATAACCGAGGTACCGTTGATAAGGCCCAGGCCTTCACGAAGCTCCACTTTAATGGGCTCAACACTTTCCTCTTTATAAACCTCCGCTGTTGGTCTCCTTTTTCCCTTGTGAAAAACTTCGCCCTCACCAATCAAAACCAAGGCTAAATGGGCCAATTGTACGAGATCCCCGCTAGCTCCAACCCCTCCGTGTTCATAAATGAGCGGGGTAATGTTTTTGTTGATCAAATCTGTCATGGTCTGCATGACAGAAACATGAACTCCAGAATTACCAAGACTCAAGGTGTTGAGCCGGGCCAGCATTGCGGCCCTCACATGTTTTTCCGGAATAGGGTTACCGCTACCTGATGCGTGACTACGAATTAAGTTGTATTGTGACTGAAGCGTTTCGGAATCTTTTATTTTATACTGTGCCATTGGGCCGAAACCTGTATTGACACCGTAAATAACTTTGTTCTTGGAGAACTCCTTTAAAAAATCAAAACTGTTTTTTACGTTCTCAAGGACCTCTTCATTAACGGAAAGGGGTTCATTGTCAAAAATAACACTATAGAACTCTTCAATTCCTAACTTTCCTTTTATTTCTGGCATTTTCTGGTTGGTGTTCGCTTATGATTCTTGTATTTCGGGAGGGCTAAAATAAATAATTCAAGATGCAAATTACTAATAATTAGGTAAGGAATATTGTATTTTTACTCGAGAATTGAATGAAATTGTAGTTCTGGCTTGAATGAAAATTTAAGCGGAAGCTGTTTCTTTTTTAAAGAGGTGTACATGCAAAACCAATCAGTAGATGTTTTAATAATTGGGGCGGGACCGTCTGGGGCGGTTTCTGCTGCTTATCTTCACAAGCAAGGGCTCCAGGTGAAAGTGGTGGAAAAAAGTAAGTTTCCCAGATTTGTAATAGGGGAAAGTCTTTTGCCTCGATGTATGGACCATTTTGAGGAAGTTGGACTGTTGGACGCTTTAAAAGCCAAGAACTTTGAGGTGAAGGCGGGAGCGCGGTTTATGCGAGGTGAGAAGATTTGTAATTTCGATTTTAGCAAAAAGTTTACTGAGGGTTGGGATTGGACTTGGCAGGTGCCACGGGCCGATTTTGATAAAACCCTTACCGATACTTTGGAAAGTTGGGGGGTTGATATCGCCTTTGAACAGGAAGTGGTTGGAGTTGATTTTAAAGGAAGCGATTCTATAACTACCTTAAAGGACAAGGATGGAAGCCTTTCGGCCGTTGAAGCGAAATTTATTATAGATTCCAGCGGCCATGGTAGGGTCTTGCCAAGGCTTTTGGATTTGGACAAACCTTCTGATATTGGCCGACATTCATCCATTTTCACCCATGTAAAAGATACCAAAAGGCCGGAGGGACGTGAAGGTACCATCATCACTTTTGATATTGTAAGTTTAGATACTTGGCTGTGGGTCATACCTTTTTCCAATGGTTTCACGAGTATTGGCTTTGTAGGGCCTTCGGATTATATCGATTCTTTTTCTGGAAACAAGACCGAAAAACTTCAAGAAATGATGAAGTTGTCCGATTATTACTTTGATAGGTTTGATGGTCTTGAGTATGAATTTGAGCCGGTAGTCATTAAAAATATCGCCAAATCGGTCAAAAAACTATACGGTGAAGGTTTTGCCCTAACGGGAAATAGTGCCGAGTTTTTGGACCCTGTTTTTTCATCAGGAGTTACCTTCGCTACGGAATCTTCGTTGGTCGCTTCTAAATTGATAGCCAAACAGCTTTCCGGTGATAAGGTGGATTGGGAAACGGAGTATTCTGATTATATGAAACAGGGTGTAGAGGTATTTGCAACCTATGTGAAAGAATGGTATACGGGCAATTTGCAAACTATTTTCTTTGATAGTAATGACAATCCTGTGATTAAGGCGCAGATTTGTGCGGTTTTGGCCGGTTATGTTTGGGATAGGGAAAATCCCTTTGTTAAAAACCATCACCGACTGGTGAAAACAGTGGCCCGAATAGCTGAGATGGAAAAAGAGGCCGATAAGTCCATAGGTTGAAATATATTTCTTTAACGACCTCGAAATAGTTTATCGGATTAAAAAGATTTCGTTTTCTTGAGAATCAATCTGGCAAAAGACTTGCCGGTTTTGGCGTATCCTTCACCCAAGCGGTCTTCATTGCTAAAACTACTGCCCCATTGGTCACCGGGGGCGTTTTCGCTGCTCACCTCTGCCAGTAGGTTATTTCTATTGGAAGTTTCCACAAATTTAAGGTTCGTGGTCACCTTTGCCGGTTGTTTCATAACTCCGGCATCCCAACCTGGGTAGACCCAAACGGTTTCAACGATTAAGGTGTATTTGGCTTCGGGTACATTTTCTTTAAAGGCAATGCCGTGGTCATCGTAGAAATATCTGTTCATAAGCTCTAAAAATTTGGGCTGCCAAATAAGTTCAGGGGCTGCGGCCCATTTTTTCTTCCAAGCTTCCCCTTTGCCTGGGGATTTCTCTTCTAATTCGGCCGAGTGTTCCTGAATGTACTGCTCTTGAGGTATATTCTTTTTAAGCAGTTTCATGTCGTCATAAACAAACTCGACGTTTATTTCATTTTGCCCCGGTAAATAATCGAAATTTCCTTCTTGAATCTTCATTTTTTGCGAATAGCCGAACGCAGCTATACAAAATAGTAGGATGGTAATGCTATTTTTCATAATAGAGTATGTTGTTTTCTTTTTATGGAAAAAGGCTCAAAAGGTTAACGTGGAGTCTTGTTAATCGTCAATGGCGGCAAAAACCATTTGACGAAATTTCCATCTGGTTTCGTCACTAACTTCGCCTTGGGTCTGTTTCATTAGAATACCGATTACCTGCTCTTCGGGGTCCGCAAAGTATTGGGTGTTGAAGTACCCTCCCCAGTCAAAAGTTCCGTTACTTCCCCAGCCGCCAGCAGCTACACCTTTTGGTGTTACTACGCCAAAAGCAAGGCCGTAATGCCTGGTGCCATCACCAAAAAAATCTTTAGATTGGTTCTGCATCATACTTTCAATAGTTGTTCTGCTAAGAATTCTGGTACCGTTCAATTCGCCACCGTTAAGGTACATCTGTAGAAAAGTAGCGTAATCTTTGGCCGTACTTGATAATCCCGCTCCTCCGGAAAAGAACTTTTGAGCTCCTTTCTTGGGGTAATCGGTATCATAGAAAGTGGTTGGGTATTTCTCCCATTTTCCATTGTTGATTTGCTGTACGGTAACGAGTCTGTCATGTTTGTCCTTGGGTAAATAGAAATAGGTGTCATCCATCCCAAGAGGGTCGAAAATTCGGGTTCTCAAAAACTCATCGAAAGTAATCCCTGATATGACCTCGATAAAATATCCCAAAACATCAAGGCCTTCGCTATAATAATAAGCGTCTCCAGGATTATGATGAAGCGGTAGTTGGGCTAATTTTTTCACGCTGCTTTCAATTGAAATATCTTCTGTGGTGAAAAGGTCTGTAATACCGGCTTTTTTATAGATTTTCTTGAAGCGTTCATCACCATCGATAACCCCGTACCCCAAACCGGAAGTGTGCGTTAATAAATGACGGATGGTAATTTCGTTTTTGGCCGGTCGGGTTGTGTAGGTATCATTTAGAATGCTATAAGAATCTAAGATTTGCGGGTCTTTGAATTCGGGAATGTATTTTGAGATAGGGTCATCCAATTTAAATTTACCTTCTTCCCAGAGCATCATCACCGCTGTAGAAGTTATGGCCTTGGTCTGCGAGGCAATTCGAAAAATGGTATTTTTCTCCATTGCTTTCTTAGACCTGTTGTCTGCCATACCAAAAGCTTCATGAAAAACGATTTTACCGTCTTTGGCAATGAGGGCAACAACGCCAGGAATCTGTTTTTCGTCAACGGCCTGTTCCAACATGTTGGCAATTTTGTTTAGCCTTTCTTGAGACATACCCACTTCCGAAGATGTGGCTGATTGAAGGGGTGCCGATTTTTTAACGGACGGGGTTTGACCAATGGAAACAAAACAAAAAAGAGAAAGTAATAGGGTGGTTAATTTTTTCATGTTGGAAATTTACCTAAAAATAGGTTATTCTAGCATGAAATAATCAGGTTGGCGACATATTAAAAATTCACGGTCACTCCCAAGGTGCCGGGACCAAAGTTGAGGTTCCAACTGGTTCTCTTGTCTTGGTTGTTGTATTTTTCGTTGTACTTTCTATCGAGATATTTGTCAATCGACTCTACTGTTGCGACACTAATGGCAATGGCAAAAACGAAGTCGCTCAACCAATGTTGTCCGTCCCATATTCGTGAAAGTCCGGGTATGGCTCCAACGGTATAAATACCAGCTTTTGCCCACGGACTTTTAAATTGTTTCCCGATGGCATACGCATTGGTAAAGGCCAACAATGCATGTCCAGAAGGAAAAGAATGGAAATTACGGCTTGAATTAAAAGGGTCAAAAGTGTCTTTACCAAGCATGGCAACGGGTCTTGCCCTGCCAACTGCTGATTTTAATACCTGTTGTAAAAAGCCAGCTGAAGTGGCCGAAGCAATCAAAAGCACTCCGGTTCTTCGTAATTTTTTATTTTTGGCAATTAAACCTGTAAGGTATACCCCTGAGGTGACCAAGTAATTGTTTTCCGGACTACCGTAAAAAGTACCATACGAACGAATGACCTCCGGTACTCCTTCCTTTTGAAGGCGAATAAAGCGAGAAGTGTCGTCATCAATTAAATAAACGGCAGCCGTCCCCGCTACTACACCTCCAAATTGCGCCCATTGTTTGCCTTGCCAATGGAAAGGTCTGGCGTAGGAGTAGCCCACACCCTTGAACATATTTACAAAGTCATATTTAAACATGTCCCAGCGTTTTTCGCTAGGTACCATAATGCTATCTTGGGAAAAGGAGTTACTAAAAGCTAAAAAGGCCAGAACGAACAAAATCTTTTTCATAGATTGCAAAAATACAGTGTTTGCTTATTCCGGTACGAGTGACTTGCAAATAAAAAATAACCCATTCAATTCAATTTTAATGCTTTACTAGCACGGGATCCTTGAGAGTGAGAAAAAAGTCATCAAGAATTGCTTTCTTTTCAAAATTTTCCCAAACCGTAATTTTTCGTTCATTATTAGGGCGCTCCACCCATTTGCCGTCTATTAGAATGGGAGCTGGTATCTCTTTCGTTGTTCCCCAATTGGGTTCTTTTAGAATGGCCAAGGCGACCATATCGAACAATGGCCTTGATTTTTTTGGATTGCTACCAATATGGGCTTCATCAAAAATATGCTCAAAGAGACTGATAGAGTAGTCGCCAAATGTATGAAATTCACCTCCGTGTCGGCCAACAATAGGGGTGCTTGCCTTCGGACCCAAACCGGGCATTTTTTTGTTGATTTCCTCTTGGGTAATGGCAACGGCATCGGTACCAGAAGGCTTCCCGTACCGCACCGTAACCATTTCAAAAGGAATCTTGCTGTTAAGAACGTAATTCATGGAAACAGTATCGTTTACCTGATTATACTCACCCGGATCGGGATAATTGCTTCCCAGCCAAACAATTTTAGTGCGTTTTGCAAATGACGGGTCTTTTTTTAGTGCCAAGGCAATGTTGGTAAGTTTGCCTACTGCTACGATAATGGTGTTTTCATCTTTGGTTTCTTCCAGTAGAAAGTCAACCCCTTCTTTTCCGTCAAAATTAGTAGAATCAAAATCAGCGGAAATTTCCTTGAAATTGGCATCCGCTCCTTTTAAAAGAGGTAGTTTGCCCTTAATATTACAGAGCTGCATGATTCGTTCCGCTTCATCATAATGGCTTTGTATTTTTTTGCCGTTGTAGGTGGCGTTGACCGTTATTCCTTTTACATCAAAAACATCCCCATTTAAAAACATATAAGCCAAAGCATGTTGGTCATCAAGTTCATTATTGGCATCGGTATCAAAGATTACTTTGATTTTTGGTATGTCGCTGTTTTCGGCTGATTTTTCTTCTGGGGCAATTGTGGTAGGTTTTTGCTTGCAAGCTGTTATTGTTAACGAAAAACTAAGGACAAGAAGAGGTAAGTGTTTCATAGTAAAATCATTGAAGTTGAATCCTTCAAATTACAAAAAAATGATATCACAGAGTCGTGATTTTATATTTAGCTAAAAGAAAAGATCTTGGGCCAACCTAAAAGTATTGGCATGTGCCTCTACGATGATTTTTATATCAGGGGAATAGCCGCCGCCCATACTGCATTGTACAGGAATTTTGCGCTTGAGGCAAGTGGCAAGAACAAAAGCATCCCTTTTTTTACAACCTTCCAGCGTGAGGCCAAGTGTGCCTAGCTTGTCGGATGCCAAAATATCTACTCCGGAAAGGAAAAAAATAAAATCAGGTCGAACCTTATCAATTAGTTGTGGCAATGTCGTTTGCAAAATCTCTAGATATTCTTCGTCTCCGGTGCCTTTTTTTAAAGGGATGTCAAGATCAGATTTTTCCTTTTTAAACGGATAGTTGCCTTCGCCATGCACGGAGAACGTAAAAACGGAAGGGTCGTTTTGAAATATTTCCGCGGTGCCGTTTCCCTGATGTACGTCTAGGTCAACTATCAAAATCTTTTCTGCAAACCCTTTGCTTTGTAAGTAACGTGCCCCAATGGCCTGGTCGTTCAGCATGCAAAAAGCTTCGCCTCGGTTGCTATAAGCGTGATGGGTACCACCTGCTATATTCATTGAAACCCCATATTCTAATGCATATTCACAAGCTTTCATGGTGCCATCTGAAATAATACGTTCCCGTTCTACGAGGGCTTCGTTAAGTGGAAAGCCAATTTTTCTAGCCTCGCGAGGGGGAATTTTGATGTTCAATAAATCGTAATAATATTCTGGATCGTGAACGGCCACTAGGTATTTATCATTGGGTATGACGGGTTCAAAGAAGTTTTCTTGGGTACAGGTGCCTTCATGTAACAGTTGCTTGGGAAGCAATTCGTACTTGATCATGGGAAATCGATGACCTTCCGGTAATGGGTGATTATAAATAGGGTGATAGGCTATTTTTAGCATGGCTATAAATCGCCTTTATGTAGTTTTAACTGAATCCGTTTTCTGGGAATATCTACTTGCAACACTTTTACGATGATCTGTTGGTGCAAATGCACATGTTCGTTCACATCTTTGACAAAGGCATCGGCAAGATTAGATACATGAATAAGCCCACTTTCTTTGATGCCAATATCCACAAAACACCCAAAATTGGTGATATTATTGACGATACCGGGCAGCAATTGACCTTCGCGCAGGTCATCAATGGTTTTGATGTTCTGGTCAAAAGTAAAAACCTTCGCTTTTTCCCTAAGGTCCAACCCGGGTTTTTCCAGTTCCTTTATAATATCTTGAAGGGTAGGTAGACCGATTTCATCGGTGCAGTAGTTTTCGAGAGGGATACTCTTCAAAACTTCCTTGTTCCCGATGATTTCGGATAATGGCATCTTTTTATCCTTGGCCATCTGCTCTACAATACCGTAACTTTCTGGGTGAACGGCAGAGTCATCCAAGGGATTTTTGGCATTTTTTATTCGAAGGAAAGCGGCGCCCTGTTCAAAGGCCTTTTCTCCTAATCGAGCCACTTTTTTTATGTCGGAACGTTTGCTGAATGGGCCGTTTTCGTTACGATGAGCCACGATGTTCTCGGCCAGCTTGGGGCCAATTCCTGAAACATAACTTAAAAGCGGAACACTGGCAGTATTGATGTTTACGCCAACGGAATTCACACAACTTTCTACGGTTCTGTCCAATGAAGTCTGTAATTTACTTTGGTCCACATCATGCTGGTATTGCCCCACACCGATAGATTTAGGGTCTATTTTCACCAACTCGGCCAGCGGGTCTGCCAATCTTCTGCCTATTGAGACCGCACCGCGTACGGTAACATCGTAGTTCGGGAATTCTTCTCTTGCAATTTTCGAGGCGGAATAAATAGAGGCACCGGCCTCGCTTACCACATAAACTTCAACCGGATTTTTAAAATGTACCCTCTTTACCAAACGCTCCGTTTCGCGGGAAGCCGTACCATTACCAATGGCAATAGCCTCAATTTTGTAGGCGTCTGCTAATGTACTCAGTTTTTTCAGGGCACCTTTGGTATCATTTTGCGGTGCATGTGGAAAAATGGTTTCATTGTGCTCCAAATCCCCGGTGGCACTCAAACAGACCACCTTACAACCCGTTCTAAAACCGGGGTCAATGGCCAAAATTCGTTTTTCCCCTACCGGTGAACCTAGCAGCAATTGTTGTAAGTTCTTGGCGAATACTTTAATGGCATCATCATCGGCCTTCTCTTTCGCCTTTTTTAGAAGTTCGTTAGATAGGGAAGGGAATAGCAACCGTTTATAGGCATCTTCAATGGCTATTTGAATGTGTGACGTACATGAATTGTTCGGTTTAATGGTACGTTGCTCGATTTTAGAAAGGATAAAATCAGTATCCAATTCTAATTTCACTCTTATAAAACCTTCGTTTTCAGCTCTAAGAATCGCCAATAACCGATGCGAAGGGCAACGGTTGAGCGATTCGCTCCAATCAAAATAGTCCCTGAATTTTTGGGCACCTTCTTCCTCTTTTTTGGTAGAAACCTCCTTTGTTGTCAGCATGGCCGACCTTTCCAATTGTGAACGGATGAGGTTTCTAATAGAGATTCGCTCATTAAGCCATTCGGCAATGATGTGTCGCGCTCCCTCCAAGGCGGCATCCGTATCAGGAACTTCAGAATTAATATACTGCTGGGCGGCCGATTCAATATCCCTATGGTTTTGGGCCATGATGATTTTTGCCAAGGGCTCCAAACCGTTTTTACGAGCTGTTTCGGCTTTGGTTTTTCTCTTTTTCTTAAAAGGAAGGTAAAGGTCTTCCAAGCTCACCAAATCTTCGGTTTGGGAAATTTTGTTCATGAGCTCATCGGTAAGAGAGCCTTGCTCCTCAATGGCTTTTAGAATGGTTTCCTTACGCCTTTCAAGGTTTTCAAACTGCGTTTTGAACTCTACAATTTGCCCAATCTGTACTTCATCTAAATTGCCGGTCTTTTCTTTACGGTAACGGGCGATAAAGGGGATGGTGCAATCTTCTTCCAGTAGGGATACTGTATTTTTGATACCTTTTTCGGGAAGCTGGGTATGTTTTAGTAGGTAAGGTAGGAGTTGCATTTGTTAAAAGTAGAATATAAGTTATAACCTTGAAAAAGAACATCACAATTCTATAGGCCGATTCAAGTTTGTTTGTCAGGTCGAGCGCAGTCGAGACCTAATTTATTCAAAAATGGACCAGAGAGATGGCTAATGGCCACTTTTAACTTCTCGATTACCCTTAATCTGACACTTTACAGGGAAAATTAACTTATCCCTTCGCCGTTACCAACACCTTCTTCATCGGGGTTGACGAAAACCAATTTACCCTCTTTGCTTTCGGTCATCAGAATCATGCCCTGACTTTCTACACCACGTAAAGGTCGCGGTGCCAAGTTGACTAAAACCGTTACTTTTTTACCGATAATATCTTCTGGTTTAAAGCTTTCCGAGATACCGGAAACAATGGTTCTGGTGTCAATGCCCGTATCTACCTTCAAGACCAAAAGTTTTTTGGTCTTGGGCATTTTTTCTGCCTCGAGAATGGTACCCACGCGCATATCCAATTTCGTAAAATCATCAAAGGTGATGGTCTCTTTTTGAGGTGTGACCGCCTTCTTTTCGTTCTCGTTCGCTTTTTTGGTAGCTTCCAATTTATCTAATTTTTTTTGAATTTCGCTGTCCTCTATTTTTCGGAATAACAGCTGAGATTGATTTATTTTATGATCGGCCGCCAATAGGGTTTCTTTTTCTAAAACATCGTTCCATCCCAATTCATTGGATGCCGCTAAAATCGACTTTAATTTACTTGAAGTGAACGGTAAAAATGGCTCGCTTAAAACCGCAAGTGCAGTAGCTATCTGTAAAGCCACATACATAATGGTTTTTACCCTTTCCTCATCCTGTTTGATGACTTTCCAAGGTTCTTCATCTGCTAGGTATTTATTTCCTAAACGGGCAAGGTTCATAAATTCTTGAGCGGCTTCCCTAAAACGGTATCTTTCCAAGGAACTAGAAATAATTTCCGGGTATTTTTTAAGGGCATCCAAAGTTTCTTGGTCCACCTCCGTAAAGTTGGACGGTGCAGGAACCACTCCCTCATAATATTTATTGGTAAGAACCACCACTCGGTTAATGAAATTGCCCAAGATGGCCACCAGTTCATTGTTGTTTCGGGCCTGAAAATCCTTCCAGGTAAAATCATTGTCCTTTGTTTCCGGGGCATTGGCCGTTAGGGTATAACGTAACACATCTTGCATATCTGGAAACTCTTCCAAATATTCATGCAGCCACACCGCCCAATTTTTGGAAGTGGAGAGTTTGTTGCCTTCCAAATTCAAAAACTCATTGGCCGGAACGTTTTCCGGAAGAATATAACCTCCGTGTGATTTTAGAATGGCCGGAAATATGATGCAGTGAAAAACGATATTATCTTTTCCTATAAAATGCACCAATTTGGTGTCTTTATCTTTCCAATAAGGCTCCCAATCCTTACCTTCTCTTTTTGCCCACTCTTTGGTAGAGGAGATGTAGCCAATTGGGGCATCGAACCATACGTATAGTACCTTGCCTTCTCCGCCTTCTGCCGGCACCGGAATACCCCAATCCAAATCTCGGGTAACCGCTCTAGGCTCGAGTCCGCCATCTATCCAGCTTTTACATTGCCCGTACACATTGGGCTTCCAATCATTTTTATGGCCTTCAAGGATCCATTCCCGTAAAAAGCCTTCGTACCTGTCCAAAGGCAAGAACCAGTGTTTGGTTTCTTTCGTGGTAGGTGTGCTTCCGGTTATGGTGGATTTCGGGTTGATCAAATCCGTAGCGTTCAAGGAAGAACCGCAATTTTCACATTGGTCCCCATAAGCTTCCTCATGACCACATTTGGGGCATGTGCCAATAACAAAACGATCCGCCAAAAATTGTTTGGCTTCCTCGTCATATAATTGAGCCGTGGTTTCTTCTATGAAATCTCCTTGCTCATATAATTTTTTAAAAAATTCCGATGCCGTCTCATGGTGGATATCCGCAGAGGTTCTAGAATAATTGTCAAATGTGATACCGAAGTCCTGAAACGACTTCTTAATGATGGCATGGTACATATCGATAACCTCTTTGGGTGTTACCCCTTCCTTTTTCGCCTTCATTGAAATAGCGACCCCATGCTCATCGCTTCCACAAACGAAAGCCACTTCTTTACCTGTTAATCTCAGGTATCTAGCATAGATATCCGCAGGTACATAAACGCCTGCCAAGTGACCAATATGAATGGGTCCATTGGTATAGGGTAGTGCTGCGGTAATTGTATATCGTTTGGGAGTATGATTGTTTTCGGACATCAAAATAAAATTAAGCCACAAAAATACGTTTTTTGAATCGAGGGATACAAGTTATCTTAAAAAAGCAAAACCCTCACGCTATTGTTCAGTGTGAGGGTTTTATAGAATGAAGGGATAGCGTTTAGGCTACCATAATAGATTTACTCATTTTATGGTCCTGCACTTGAATACGGTATATATATTTGCCTGCTGCCAAATGACCGGGCATACTTTCCTTTATATTTATTTCGTTGGCCCCAGCGGACATTATGGTGTTTCGAACGGTGCCCACGCTTTGCCCTACTATATTAAATAACTGAATATCTATATGCGCTGTTACAGGCATTTCTATGTAAATATGTGGAGCGTCATCCGTTGGGTAAAACGGTTTGTGGACAATAGCATTTATTTCTGCACTACTTGGTACTACGGGACTTTCCGCTTGGCTGTCTGGAGTGGTAGGAATGGTAGGCTCTCCATCACTGTACGCAATTTCAGGAAAATCGGTTCCACTACAATTAAAACCTAAATTGACTGGAGCGTAGGGGTGGTCCAGTAAGTGTTGTTCTACCAGTGGAATAGGTACACAGAGCCATTCTGCCAATACGGTGGCATATAAGTCCCTAAAATCCATGGTGTATTCCAAATTTCCTCGGCCATCCGGGTTTTCCAAGGTGGGGTGTTCCCCAACAAAGGCACTGCCTTCAAGACCTTTGCCAAAGAAAAGGGTAGGGGCCGCTTTCCCGTGATCGGTACCATTGGAGCCGTTTTCAAAAATACGTCTACCAAATTCTGAAAAGGTCATACTTAATACTTTATCATCCTGTTGGGTGTAGCCAAGGTCTTCGTAAAAGTTGTTTATGGCGATGGATAAATTACTCATAAGTCGCTCATGCGCCAATGGTTGATTGCCGTGAGTGTCAAAACCTCCCATAGAGATCATATACACCTTGGTACCCAAATTACCTTTGATCAAACGGGCCAAAAGTGCCAATTGTCGGGCAAATCCGTTATCTTGATATTCTACCTGGTTCTGACCTCGGGACCAAGCATCATGTATGATGCCAGAATATTCATAAGTGGTATTGGCTACACCTCTTAAAAATTTCAATTGGTCACCGTACATACAATCATTGAACAAAGTATCATCTAGACCATATCTTACACCGGATTCTGCAATTTCTTCCAATTGTTGAACATTGGAGGTTACAAAGGCATAATTGGTTTCTTCTCCTTGAAAAACCAAGCTTCCAAACTGACCTATTTGAATGGCCGCCGGCGCTGGAGGCGGAGAAATGAGATAGTCTGGATATGTGTTTTCAAAATGTCTTCCCATCCAACCGGTATTCAATCCTTTAAAACCCGTTGTTGCTAAATCCGTATTGGCAAAAATATCGGACCCCGTAAAATGGGAAAGGCTTTGACCTTCATATCCTACGCCGTGAACCGCTTTAAATTGTCCGGTATCCCACATGGCTTCTATGGATTTCATATAGGAGGGTACACCAAATTCATCCGTAAGTTTTAAAACCTTACTTTCCGGAATATAGATATTGGGCCTGGCATTGGCATATTGGTCATACTGTTCTATGGGTATGACCGTACTTAATCCATCATTGCCGCCTGCCAAGCGAATGAGGATTAAAATGTTATCCGTTTCGGCGGCTGAAATAGCCGAGGTTAAAGGTGATGGTGCCGATGCCGTTAAAAAATTGGAACCAAGCATCATAGAGCCTGAACCGGCAATTCCTAAGGCTTGCAAAAACGAACGTCTGCTCCAAGTTTTGTGTTCTTGGTCGTGGCCCTCATGCTGAAGACCTTTGTATGGGGAATTATGATGATTGTCGCACATAGCTGTAGGTTATTTAAGTTGAAATTCAGGTTGTCTCCCTAGGTATTGTAGCAGCAAGTAAACTTGGGATGGCCCCTCCATAGAGGTTTGTAGGGTCCACGTGGGGGTGGAACCACCTTCATAGTATTGTTCTTGAACATCGCTTCTAAAAACGGTGTAGGCTTTATCGTATTCAGATTCATTAAGAAGACCTTTGGGCAAAATAAAATCGATTATGGCCCGTGCAATGATATCTGGGTTGTTACTGGTCATGCCATCCATGCCGGTCAAGGAGAGACCAAGGTTCCTAAATTGTTCAGGGTCTTCATCAAAAAACTCTTCAAGCATGCTCTCAATGGTCAACCATCTACCAATCATGAAATTGGTATTGATCCAGGTACGGTCTCTTTGCCATCCGTTCACATCAAAAGGATTGAACATGACTTGACTTAGTAAACCACTGTAATTGATAACGGTTTCAACGGTGGTGTCCGTTCTATTAAAACTTGACTCTTTTAGTAAATTAAAATAAAGGTCGTACGGACTTTTGATTATGACACCAATTGCTTCTTCATCAAAGAAATGTTGACTTTTAAATAATTGGGATAGTACGGGGGCTATTTCAAAGTTGTTGGATAAAAAAGTAGTGGCCATGCCGTCTATTATTGTTTGGGCATTGCCAGCGGCATCTTTTGAATCTGGGTGCACAAAAAACTCGTAAAGCTTTCGGCATATAAAATCGGCAATTTCATTGGGCCGTTGCTCAAATAAGATATCTATGACATCATCATACCCCCAATTTCCGGTCTGCCCCAGGATGGTCTTAGAGCCTTCATCATGCCTATCTGCCCTAAAAGTTACCTGTTCACAACCTAATTCTCCTCTTTCAACATATCCTGTTAAAGCCTTTGCTGTTTCAATGATATCTTGTTCCGTATAACCTATTCCCTCGCCTAGGGTGAACAATTCGTAAAGTTCACGGGCGTAGTTTTCGTTGGGATTGTTTCCGTTGTTATAAACACCATCTAGGTAATATAGCATGGCACTAGTGAGGCCAATTTCACTAACGAAAGTTTTGAAGTTACCTAGGGAATTTCTTTGTAAGCAATCAATATAATGGTATAAAAAGCTATTACAGTTGTATACTTCCAGTTGCGTTACAAAATGGTTGCTCCAAAAGAAACTAAGTCTGTCCCTAAGATTATTGTCCAACATTTGATTGGCATAGGCGAGGCTAAATTCTCCTTTTTGCTGCCTTACCATGGCATCTCTCTGTTGATCGTCTTCGGGATAATTACTGTTGTTCCAGTTGGCCCAAGTAGGAGCCGCAATGGGAGCTTGGTTGATGGCTTGGTTGATCAAATTGTCTACCAAAGTGCCGGCATTTTGTCCTTCTGCTTGATCGATAGTCGCAGCAGAAGCGCTAAACCCCAGACGTCTGTAAAGATGTGCAGCTTTGGACCGGTCCAAAGGTGTGTTATACGGTGCTAGGGATCCCGTATTACAGTTGATAAAGTATTCCATAATTTTTGTAGGCTTTAAGAACCGTTTATGTGTTTGGGGTCAATTCTTAACGAACAAGCGTTTTGGATAGTATGGGGTTTGCAGTATTTTCGATGTATGACGTATAGATTTACGGGTAGGTATGCAATTTTAGGTGTTAAGGGACCCAAGTTTTCGATGAACTACCTCTTTTTTTAACCACAAATCAATGAGAAATGGGAAAGCATAATGAATTTGGAAAGGAAGGAGAAAAACTAGCAGTAGACCATTTAATTGCTAAAGGATATGAGATAAGGGAGAAAAATTACAGGTATCTAAAGGCTGAAATAGACATTATTGCCCAAAAGGATGGTGTTTTAGGTATTGTTGAGGTTAGGGCACGGAGTAACGACCAAATAATACCCATAGCCGAAACCATCACTCCCAAGAAAATTAAATTGTTGGTGGCCGCTGCAGACAATTATGTCACAGAAAATGAACTGGATGTGGAGGTAAGGTTTGATGTAATTACCATTCTAAAAAATAATAAGATGTTTAAAATAGAGCATTTGGAAAGTGCTTTCTATCATTTTTGAGAGAAAAGTAGTCTGTTCTTATATTTTTCGATTTTTAGTATTTACACAATTTGTTTTATTTATAACAATGTGTTATTTTTGCGGTGCAACCAACAATAAGTCCATGAAAACTATTTCATCCGTAGTAGAGCAGTACATTAAAAAGAAGCCTTTTCTTCAAAGCGCATTGGCACAGGGAATAATCAATTTAACCTCTTTGTCTAGAATTGTAAAGCCGGAAATTGAAGAGGAGTTAGGAAAAGATATTAGAAATGGTGCTATAGTTATGGCACTTAAAAGACTGTCCGATGACCTGGAATTTAGGGCAACTCATAAAATTATAAAGGTCTTAAAGAATATTGGCGAAATTACGGTGCGTTCTTCATTGACCGATTTTACCTTTTTTATTTCCGAATCCATTCTTGAAGTGCAAGCTCAACTTTTGGAAGAGGTCAATAAGAACAAAGATGTATTTTATACTTCTTCCCGCGGGGTAAATGAATTGAACATTGTGGTGAGCAATAGTTTGGACCAAACGGTGGAAGAGCTTTTTAAAGAGGAGAAATGTTCTCAAAAGGCCGAAAACCTATCTTCCATCACCGTCAAATTACCTGCCGAAAACGTTAGCGTTCCTGGAATCTATTATTTCATCTTCCAACGTTTGGCGTGGGAAGGCATTGTTCTTTATGAAGTTATTTCCACAACCAATGAATTTACCATTTTAGTAGATGATGAACAGGTTGATGTGGCCTTTAAGACCATCAAAGACCTAAAAACCTTGTAGGAGCTTATTTATTTACTTTAGTGATTTTATTAATTCCTTTAGGTCTTCTGGCTTGAAAATGATTCGCTTTTCGGAATCCAATACAAAATAGGTAGGTGTTTTTTCTATGGCATAGGTTTCCGCGTATTCGCTATCCCATTTGCCCAAAGCAATGGCATGTTCAAAGTCCGGTAATTTATCAGATTCGGTTTTCCAAGTAGTTTTGTCTTCTTCCAGCCCAACAGCAATTACCTTTACCTTGCCATAGTCTTTTAGGGTCTGATGAAGTCGGGGTAATTCTTGTAGGCAATGCCCACAGGTACTGCTCCAAAACGCCAAAATATAGGTTTCCGCACTGTTAAGACTACTCAATTTCTTTTGGGCGTTGCCGGAGTTCCATTCAATATCTGGAGCTATAGCCCCTATTCCTAACCGTTGTTCTAGAACCAATTGCCGCGCTTTTTCCGGATCCAGACTTTCTATAGGTAGTTTTTCAAGGTAATCTTTGTATACGAATTGAGCGGTAGAGTTCATTCCACCTTCATTACTCATTTTCCAAATTTTATAATACACCTCAAACTGAAAGGATTCGGGTACGTTTTTTATTTTTTGGTGAACTGTCTTAATGTTTTCTTCAATGGCAGTTTGTCGTTCAGCACTAGTCATTTGCTTCAATGGAAGTGCCGTAAAAACATAATTGCTGAGCTTGGAAACGAGGAAATCCGAAGACTGTAGTATCTTATTGTCAAGCGTAAGATGGTCAAAATAGTGCTCTTTTTTATTAGCAACATATTGCTCTACCGTTTCGTTTTTACTGGGAATATACGGGCGGTTGGCCGCTATAAAATGGTGAACAAGCAAACCTTTAGATCGTTCTTCATAGGTGTTTTGTACTTCCCTTAGCTCTTTGGTATGTTTAGCAAATTCGCTAGCATCTGTTTTTCTTTCAATATAATAGTTCAATAATTTTCCGACCAATTCGCTCATGGTCTGGAAATAGGAGTTCATAATAATGTTCTCTTGGGAATTGGAGAAGGAAACGCCTGTACCACTGTTAAAAGTGAAATTCACATCTTCTTTGCCATTGTAAATGACATCAATGTAAAATTCATCTTGGGGAATAGCGTATACCAAGCGATACATCCCTGGTTGGGAATTTTCAGGGAGGGAAAGACTGAAAGTTCCATTGGTAATAGAAGCATTGGTGATATAATTTTTGCTTCCGCTTTGCAATTGATAGATTAGTAAAAATTTATAATCTTCAGCGGGAGTAAAGGTTCCCGAAATAGTCTGTTGTGCCACAAGTCCAAGGCCTTGGAGCATGATAAGTAAGAGAAAAAGTTTTTTCATGTCGATATCGCACCTGTAACGATGTAAATTACCGTGGTTTAATCCTTAAAATTGGTAATTTGAAGGCTGAACGGGTCGGGAGCTCCTGAATCTTGCGTTCCACCCACTTCTATGGATGAAGAACCATACAATTTGATGGTAGATTTAATAAAGTCTTCTTCGTTGGCCTTATAGATATTGTCCACATATTTTTGAGGGTTTCTGTCGATGTACGGAAACCACGTACTGTGAATCTGAATCATTATTTTGTGCCCCTTTTTAAAGGTGTGAAGTACATCCTGAAGTCTAAAATTTACATCGGAAACCTCTCCGGGTACGAAAGGTTCCGGATTTTCAAAACTGTTTCTGAACCTTCCCCTAAAAACTTCGCCCCGTACCAATTGCTGGTAGCCACCCATGACTATATTTTCTGGATTGTGATCATAATTTTCATGATCCGCAGGGTACACGTCTATCAGTTTTACTACAAAATCTGCGTCGGTACCGGTCATGGCCACTTTTAACTTGGCCAAGATTTCACCTGCTACCGTCTTTGGGCTCATCAATGGTTCCGTTTCAAAAGTGAGAACATCGGTTCTTCTAGAAGCATGCCTTTGGTCATCAGACATGTACTTTCTTGGAGTGAATGTAAGGCCTTCTGTTTCCGAACGATAAGGGACTGGTTTGTTTGGATCACTGGTATATTCAAATACAGCATCGGCACTTGCTTTTTCATTAATGGTCAATTCCCCATTTTCTTTAAAGTGAAGGCTTAAAGGCTTTATATCTCTTGGTGGCCACTCCTCAAATTTCTGCCATTCTTTGGAACCTGTGTCAAACATATAGGCTTCCGGTAGTTGATAAATATTCTTGCTCTTTAGGTGATGGGCAAAAAAGTTTCGTTCTATATCCTTCAGGAAGAAAGTAGAAATACTGTCTCCAAAATAAATATGGTTGTGAATGGTTTTTCCTTTCTCACGGGCCCATCCACCGTGGTCCCAAGGTCCCATAACAATGGTGTTCTTAGCTTTTGGGCTTGTTGCTTCCACCGTTTTGTAAATGTTTAAAGGGCCGTATAAATCTTCGGCATCGAACCAACCACCTACGGTCATGACTGCATGGTCAATATCTTTTAGATGGGGCAGAATGTTTCTTTTCTGCCAGAATTCGTCATAATTAGGGTGTTCTATTATCTGCTTCCAGAAAAAATTATCTCCATGGTATTTTTCGGTAATATTCTTTAAAGGACCTAAATCCAAGAAAAAGTCGTACGCATCTGAAGCTGGATTACCGTACAAACGCATTAATTTATCTTGATACCAAGGTTTTCTGGTTAGGCTGTCTTTTTGGTATCCAAATACCGCAAATGCAGCGGTGTAACTCTCCAAATAAGCCCCTTGATGGTGAAAATCATCAAAGAAAAAATCGGCAATAGGCGCTTGTGGCGAGGAGGCTTTTAGGGCTGGATGGGCATCTATCATACCTGCGGCCGTATAATGCCCAGGATACGAAATACCGTACATACCTACTTTGCCGTTATTGCCTTTCACATTCTTTAGAAGCCAATCTATGGTGTCATAGGTGTCGCTACTTTCATCAATATCTTTTTTGTTCCGGCGTTTGTTTCCAGGTATATTAGGCCGCATGTTATCAAATGTACCTCCGGACATATACCTACCCCTCACATCTTGGAAAACAAAGATGTAGCCGTCTTCCACCAAATATTTAGAAGGGTAGCCACCATATTGGAAATTGGCATGGCTGGAAGCATTATAGCAGGTACGGTTCATTAAAATGGGGTATTCTTGAGACGAGTCTTTTGGAGTGTAGACAATGGTAAACAGCTCTATACCATCTCGCATAGGAATTCTATATTCCTGAACATCATAATGGTCTTTAAAATAATCTGCATCAATTTCTTGTCCGCAGGAGATGGTGGTAATAAGTAAAAAAAGGAGAGAAGTTAGTTTACGATAGAAAGTCATACTGTATTCCAATTGTTATTTAGTTGCTTCAAAGATACTTAATTGTTGGCTGAAATTGGTCCGTATACAGCATCTCTAAAACCTTTATGAAGCCCTATTCCGTCATAGGGAAACAATTGCACAAAGAGCACGGCCGTTAGGTCGTTTACCGGATCTACCCAGAACAAGGTACTGGCGGCACCGTCCCAGAAAAATTCACCCACTACGCCATTATTTTCTTCCGCATTGACGGGTTTTGCCGTTCTCACGGCAAAGTCGATACCAAATCCCACTTGACCCTTACTGGGTAGAAAATGTCTTTCTGTAACGCTATCTGCCAATTGGTTGGTGGCCATTAACTTCACTGTCTCAGGTTGGAGAATTTGTACCGAATCCAAAGAGCCCTCATGAACCAGCATTCGGGCAAATTTCATATAATCGTCCAAAGTAGAAGTAAGTCCGGAACCTCCGCGGATTAATGGCCATTTTTCAAGATAGTTGCTGTAAGTGACGGTATCCCTTTCCAGCTCACCTTCTCCCTTTCTTCTGTAGAGGGAAGCAAATCGGTCCCTGTCACCTTCAGGAATGAAGTATCGGGTTTCGCTCATTCCAAGTTTGTCAAGTACGTGTTCTCGTACATATTGTTGATAGGGTAAGCCGGAAATACGTTCTACCAAAAATGCCTGCACATCTACGCAAGGGCCATAAAGCCATTCTTCCCCTGGATGAAATTGCAGTGGCAACTTCCCCATTTTTTCGGCCATTTGGGTAAGGGTATTATTTCTGTTAAGTGCATCTGCTTCAGCGACCATTTTACCTAATAGGCTATTACCGGTGCCGGCAAAACCAGCGGTATGCCTTGTAATATCTCGGATTGTTATTGGGCGGTTGGCGTCTTCTAAAATGGGCTTTGCAGATGCGTCTTCCCCAACATAAACCTTCATATGGGCAAATTCGGGAGCGTATTTTTCCAACGGATCATCCAAATCAAATTTTCCGTCTTCATAAAGGGTCATCAAAGCGGTGCCAGTTACCGGTTTTGTCATGGAATAGATTTGAACGATGGTCGACCGTTTCATTGGTTGGTTCTCGGCAATGTTGGCATGCCCAAAAGCATTAAAGTACACTTCTTTGTCCTTTTCAAAAATTAGAGCGGACACCCCGGCAATATTTCCTGAATCAACAAAGCTCTTTAGGGTAGCGTCAATACGTTGGGTTACGGAATCCGTAACTATAAAATCTTCCGTTGGGGTTTTTTCCGTTTTGGTCTCTTTACAAGAATGAAACACCAAGCCGCTGATCAAACCTATCAGTAAAAATTTAATTTTCATGATTTTTGAATTTCGTTAATGTATGAGGCTTTAAGAGAGACATTAATTCAAGAAATAACGTCCCAAAAAGTTAGGATGCCAATTCTAACACCTTTTCCCAGACTTCAATACTAACGGGCATTCCATTCTTCTGATTTTTCGCCCTGTTTTCCAATGTTCTTTCTCCCGGATAATAAATGTTTTGTCCTTCTTTCATAGGAGTAGAGCTATGGGTGAAATCAATAATTTCCTGAAGTAGTCTTTCCTGTACGTCCGTGTCTTTGAAATAATCCTGGGAAATGCAGAGGAACACCTGTGATATAGCAATCTCCTTCTCCTTGCCCGCTATTTTGGAGGTTGAATTTCCTGCCGATAACAAGGTGACCAACATATCTAATATCATGGATAGGGCGGACCCCTTCCAATAGCCAATAGGAAGACCTCGTTCCTTTACTAGAATTTTTTCGGGATCTGTAGAAAGCTGGTCCTCATCATCCCAACCTCCTGGAAAAGGTAGTTGTTGTCCCTTTAATTTATAGTCGTTTATTTTTCCGAACGCAAACTGCGAAATGGCCATATCCAGAACTACATGTCCCTTTTTTCTTGGAATGGAAACGATAAATGGGTTATTTCCCAACCTACTGTCCTTACCGCCCCATGGTGGCATATTAGGTTGGGTGTTGGTAAACATAATGGCAATACAGCCTTGTTCCGCCGCACGTCTGCCATAGGTGCCACCACGCATCCAATGGTTCGTATTGCGTAACGCTACCATGCCCATACCGTGTTCTTTGGCAAGGGATATAGCCCGATCTGTACATTTGGTGGCGTTGATAATCCCAGGCCCTAAATTACCATCCCATCGCTCCATACTGCCCATTCCTTCGGCCTTTTCGGCTTCGGCATTAATTTGAATATATCCTTGTTCTATGTAAGATATAAATAAGGGAACGCGATTAATACCGTGTGAATTTACGCCGTCCAGAGTGCTTTCAGTATAAGTGAGCGCTAACAATTCTGCCTTTTCTTGGGTGAATCCGTATTTTAGAAATAGTTGAACGAGTGTAGATTGCATTTCCTCAAAGGAAATGTTCTTAAGGTTGGAAGCCATAGTAATAGTTGTAGTTTAAATATTGAACATCAAGTTTTGATACTTGCTGTTTATTAGTGGTAAGTTAACGCTTTTTTACGTTCATACGCGTAATGAGGAAACTGCTAATAAGAATGAGAATGCCTCCTATAATGGTATGGATACTAAGCGTTTCATTTCTGATAAAATAACCTAATGCAATTGCGCTTAAAATTTCAATGTACATAAGGCCTGAAGCGGTAGAGGCCGGTAGATGTTTTAGGGCGAAGAAAAATAGCATGAAGACAACTATCCCAATCCAAAAACCATAAAAAACACCCAAACCAATTTGGGAAACTTCTACTTCCGGTAAAAAGAACATAAACGGAATGAAGAAAACACTGCTTACCAAGTTCTGCCAAATTATGGTCTGTTTTTGGGTGTAATAATGTGATTCGGATTTAAACATAACTATGGTAATCGCATATCCCAAGGCACAAAGAATGGCAGCAACCATGCCGATCATATCATTGCTTTCAAAGGAAAAAGTCTTGTTGGAATAGGTAATGATCATGCCGGTAAAGGCCAATAATAACAACAGCACCTGCTCTTTTTGCAGTGGTTTTTTATGCTGTCTGGATTCCAGTAAGAATACAAAAATAGGCCAAGTATAAACCAGTACCACAGCATTGCCAATAGAGGTGTATAAGAATGCCAAGATATAAAGGTATAGACGCACTACGTTAATGGTAGATGCCAATAGCATTTTACGGTAATTACCCGTAAATAAAGGCTTGGATTTGCTAAATAGAACGGGCAGTAAAAATAATACCGGTACCATGGTCCTAAAAAAGGCGATGGCACCTGCAGGGAAAACGCTCAATTGCTTGATAAGAACGCCATTACTACCGGCAATTACGGCACAGGCAATTATGGCATAAAGGGCTTTGTTCAATTTACTGTTTCAGTTTGGCGTATAGCCATTGGTTCTTCATTTCTCGTTGTTCAGGAAAAGTCCAGTGTTGTGTTTCCAAAAATACTTTCAGTTCTTTTTTGACTTCTATAAGGTTGTAGGCGGCATACATGGAAACCGGTGGGCAAACATTGTCATTGTAGCCCCAGCTGTACCAGCCTTCGGCCTTTACAAAGCGGGCAAAATTTACAACGTCGTAATATTTAGAAACTTCAATTTTTTCCTGTTGGTTGGTAGATTCATCCACGAAAATCTGTGGCCAGCCACCGGCACGCCCATGAAGAAACCCGGTCATATCAGATAATGCGGGATAAAATGCTGCCAGGTAATCGATCCTATCATCCAAACCAGCGGTAATGATGGAAAGTGCACCTCCTTGGCTTCCTCCCGTTACGGCGATATCGTCTCCGTTGAACTTATCCAAAGTTTCAATGAAATCAAGCGCACGAACGCAGCCTAAATATACACGACGATAGTACATTTGGTCTTTGTTGTCTAAATTAAAGGTCTGGTATCCGTTCAGCGCACCAGCTCTTAAATCCCTATAAACACCTTCATCCAGATTTACGGGAATGCCGTGGATACCAATGGTAAAGGAAACGAAACCTTCAGCGGACTCGTTTACTTCACCATAATAGGGTCTAATTCCCGCTCCTGGAACGTGTAAGATGGCGGGATATGTTCCTTCTTTTTTAGGGGTAGTAAGTATGCCATAAATTTTACCCTGTATGTTATTGATGCTCACATGGTAGACATTTACCTTATCGGTGCAACGTTCGGGCATCAAAGTGAGCACAGGTTCAATGGGGATTTGGGCCAATTCTTCCTTTCCTTTGTTCCAAAATTCCTCAAAATCCTTGGGCAGTGAGGTGGTCGGCTTTATTCTTTCGGGTTCAAATCCCACTGTCGTGTATGAGTTGTATTCCTTTCCATCCACGGTAACCTTTGCGGAACAACGTAGAAAGCCTGAATGGTCTACTTTTTTGGCCTTGACCGTAGTATTGTTTTTTAGGTTGATGGTTCCCTGTTTTGAGAACGGAAGTTCCCTATAACCATGGTCCGGTCCAATAGCGTAGTCTACTTCAATGCCGGTAATGGGAACTTTGTTCTTAAGAACGGTAATAGTAAATTCTGCCTGTTCACCGGTGTTATACGTCCAATCGGCCTCACTTGGCGTGATGATGACTTCAACTAGTTGTTTGCTGGGTTGCGCAATTGAAAAATAGGAAAATAAGAGGAATGGGATGAGTAGTGCTTTCATCGACATGGTATTGGTTGGTTTTAGTTGAATTGAAATACTAAGATACAAATTGATAACTAGGAAAGAAATCAATTACCGGTTCTTGGAAGCATATTTCTGATGGCACTAATTTTCCAATTTTCATCTTCCAAAACGGCAATAAAAGTGCTCCACATATTTCGGACATTGCCGTTAGGGTTTCTTATTTCGTAGCGGGCATCGATTATGGCCACGGAATTGTTCAAGAATCGTACCTGCTCCACCTCTAATATACGATCT
Source organism: Cytophaga sp. FL35 (assembly GCF_014349235.1). Lineage (GTDB taxonomy): Bacteria > Bacteroidota > Bacteroidia > Flavobacteriales > Flavobacteriaceae > Euzebyella. The sequence goes on from NZ_JACSOH010000014.1 coordinate 72,843, forward strand.
CCCGGGTTGGCGTTGGAGCTTTGGAGCATTCCTTGTTGTGCCGTTTTGCGTCCACGGCGCCACTCGCCCGTAGAAACAAGTTGGTCTATATCATCGGTTAAGATGTTACCAAGAAGAAGGGTGTCCTGATGATCTCTAGCATGCGCATAAGCAGCTATGAGATCATAGAGTGGTTTTTCTTGAGGGGTTTGGGCTTGAATAGGTAGCGTAAGAAACAGTATAATAATAGAAGTATGCAAACAATATGTGGCTTCACATAGCTTCATGCACTACTCCGTCTCGTTTCCAATACCAATATTCTTGAAGGTATCAATAATCAATTCCATTTCATTTTCATGAAGAACCTCATCGGCCATGGCAATATTGTCCAAAATTTTGGCCAACACCTTTTTCTTGTCGTAATCCATGTTGTTGAGTGGAACCAAAGCCTCGTCCATGCTCATCTCTTGGGCTTCCTTGGCAAGGGAATCCGTCAAATCCATAGAAGCTATCAGTTTTTTAATGGCTGCTACTTCGGTAGGGTGAATGGTCCCGTCGGCCAAGACCACTTCATAGGCAGTGCTTAAAACTGCTTTTTTTTCTACATCGGAAAAATTGGGGATATCGGAAGGCATTTGCTAATTTATAAAGTTCATTGAACTATAAATATACTCCATTAAATCGGATTCTTTGGTATGTTTAAAACCATCTGAAATTGCAGTAGATTCTAATATTTCTTTCAGGCTGTTTTTCTTTATCTCCGGCATGGATTTCAGAATTTCAATGGCTTGTTCACTATCGATGTTTCGGGCCTGCATAATAAAATTACTGTCGAAATCTAGCTGTTCCATGAGTTGGGTGAGTGCGGTTATTTCTCCGTTGTGAATATTTCCATCTGCGAGAATAACAGCGTTTACGGCATTTACAACGGCCATTTTTTCGGCCAACGTAAATGAAATGTGGGGACTTTGCATACGTTGCTACTAGTTAAAATTGCGAGGGCAAGATAAAAAAATATATACAAGTCGCACATTTTGAGGTAGAAACCTTGGTTGCTGAAGGGTAAAATAACAACGGTTACTGTTCAGCGGTAACCGGTTGTGCCAACTCCCTAAAAGGAATCAAAGCCTTCATGGCCTTTTCAATACTAGTGATATTGTTAAAGGTAAGTAGCAAACGCAGCCCGTTTCTGGTCTGTTTTTCCTTTAAAGTACATTGTTGCGGATGACTTTGAACATACTGCAAAACCTTGGTGAAGGCCGCACTTTGGTAAAAGGCCGATTGTTGGTCGGCTATAAAGTAACCAATCAACTTGGTCTTCTTCATGACCACTTTTTCGATGCCTATTTGGCTGGTGATCCATTTAATTCTCACCGAATTCAATAGGTCTTCTGCTTCCTGTGGAAGTTCTCCAAATCGATCCACCAGTTCAGTTTCAAACTTCTGCAGCTCCATTTCATCCTTTACCTGATTCAGCTCTGTGTACAGGTTTAGGCGTTCGGTAATGTTATTGATGTAGTCATCGGGGAAGAGCAGCTCAAAATCCGTGTCAATTTGAGATTCTTTTACGAATACCTTCTCTTTATGTCCCTCTACTTCTTCGTACAGTTCTTTGAACTCGTTTTCCTTCAGTTCGTCTATGGCCTCGGCCAAAATTTTCTGATAGGTTTCAAAACCTATTTCATTGATAAATCCGCTTTGCTCGCCTCCCAATAAATCTCCCGCACCACGAATTTCCAAATCTTTCATAGCGATATTGAAACCACTGCCCAGTTCAGTAAACTGTGCCAAGGCCTCAATACGCTTACGGGCATCGGCGGTCATTACTTCATAAGGTGGAGTAATAAAGAAACAGAAGGCTTTTTTATTGCTACGGCCAACGCGTCCTCGCATCTGGTGTAGGTCACTGAGGCCAAAATTGTTGGCATTATTAATAAAAATGGTATTGGCGTTGGTTACATCGAGCCCACTTTCGATAATGGTGGTTGAAACCAATACGTCAAACTCCCCGTTCATAAAACTGAGCATGAGGGCTTCCAGCTTTTTCCCGTCCATTTGGCCATGACCTATGCCTACTTTGGCATCGGGAACCAGGCGTTGGATCATTCCGCCTACCTCTTTCAGGTTTTCAATTCTGTTATGAATAAAAAACACTTGTCCGCCACGTTGAATTTCGTACGAAATAGCATCCCTTAAAACTTCCTCGTTCAAGCGAACCACCCTACTTTCAATGGGGTAGCGATTGGGAGGTGGCGTGCTAATGACCGATAAATCCCGGGCGGCCATTAAACTAAACTGTAGCGTTCTAGGTATAGGTGTTGCCGTAAGGGTGAGAACATCTACATTCTCCTTTATGGATTTTAGCTTGTCCTTTACCGCAACCCCGAACTTTTGCTCTTCATCGACAATTAGTAATCCTAAATCCTTGAACTGAACGTTCTTGTTTACAAGCTGGTGGGTGCCAATGATGATGTCCACTTTTCCGCTGGCCAAATTCTCCAAGGTTTCCCTACGCTCTTTGGTAGTTCTGAACCTGTTAAGGTAATCGACCGTTACCGGCATATCTTTTAATCGTTCCGAAAAGGTACGATGGTGTTGGAATGCCAAAATAGTAGTAGGAACCAATACGGCCACCTGTTTGCCATTGTCCACCGCCTTAAAGGCTGCCCTTATGGCCACCTCGGTTTTACCAAAGCCAACATCGCCACAAATGAGTCTGTCCATGGGGCGCTCGCTTTCCATATCGCGCTTTACGTCTTCGGTAGCTTTGCTCTGGTCTGGCGTATCTTCATAAATAAAAGAGGCTTCCAGCTCATTCTGTAAATAGCTGTCAGGCGCATACTGAAAACCTTTCTCCAGTCTTCGCTTGGCGTATATTTTAATGAGGTCAAAAGCAATTTTCTTGACCCGGGTCTTGGTTTTTTGCTTTAATTTTTTCCAAGCGGCAGAACCCAGTTTAAATATTTTGGGCGGAGCTCCATCCTTTCCGTTGAATTTGGATATTTTGTGCAGGGAATGAATGCTCACATAAAGAATGTCGCGCTCGCCGTACATTAATTTAATGGCTTCTTGCTTTTTGCCCTCAACATCAATTTTTTGTAAGCCCCCAAATTTGCCGATCCCATGGTCTATGTGGGTGACGTAATCGCCTATCTCAAGCTTGTTAAGTTCCTTTAAGGTAATTGCCTGCTTTTTGGCATAGCCGTTCTTTAAATGAAACTTATGGTAACGCTCAAATATCTGATGGTCTGTATAGCAAACAATTTTAAGGTCATCGTCAATAAAACCTTGGTAGAGTGGCATTACCCGGGTTTCATAATGAACCTTGCGGCTTACATCTTCAAAAATGGCATGAAACCTTTTGGCCTGTTGCTCGCTGGCGCAAAAAATATAATTGGTATACCCTTTCGCCTTATGGGCGTTCAAATCATCAATTAGTAAATTGAATTTCTTATTGAACGAGGGCTGCGGCTTGGTATTGAAATTAAACTCTTCGTTTACATTTAAATTGGAGGGAGGGGTACCCATGGAGACAATGCCAAAGTCTTTCAGATGTGCTCCAAAAGTGGTAGCATTCATAAAAAGCTCTTCAGGCTCTGCATGCTTCACCTCTTTGGATAATTTTTCAAAGGCGTCACCTGCCTTTTGAAAAAAATCATCCAAACGGTCCAAAAGAAAATCGGTATTCTTAATAAAAATGGAAGTGTCTGCTGAGATGTATTTTAGAAAACCTTCCCTTTTTTCCTCCAAAAATTTATCCGCCACATTGGGTATGATGGTAATTTTGTTCACTTTGTCCGTAGAAAGCTGACTTTCCACATCAAAGGTTCGAATACTATCCACATCATCACCAAAAAATTCAATACGATAGGGTTCGTCATTGGAGAATGAAAATACATCAACAATTCCGCCACGTACCGAAAACTCCCCAGGTTCGGTTACAAAATCGACCCGCTTAAATTTATATTCAAATAAAACCTCGTTTAGAAAATCGAGCGATAAATTATCATCGGTCTTAATCTTAAGCGTATTTTTTTGAAGTTCTCTACGGGTGACCACTTTTTCAAAAAGTGCTTCGGGGTAGGTAACGATTACTGCCGGTTTTTTACGGGAGTTGATGCGGTTCAAAACCTCCGCCCTTAATAATACATTGGCATTATCGGTCTCCTCAATTTGGTAGGGCCTACGGTAACTTCCGGGGTAAAAAAGAACGTGTTCCTCACCCATTAACTGCTCTAAATCGTTCAAATAATAAGCCGCTTCTTCCTTATCATCAAAAATTAAGAGAAAGGTCTGGTCTGAAATTTTAAAAGTTTCAGACAGCACAAAGGACAGAGAAGAACCAGTTAGGCCATGTATAGCCGTAGTTGCTTCATTTTGGGAAATAGCATTCCCTAGTTTCCGGATGTTCGGAGACTGGGCAAACAGTTGTTGGATAGCAATTTGGGTCAACCGTAAAATTTTGAGTTGCAAAGATAAACATCCTTCTAAAATCGATGCCATTCATTTTTAACGAAATCGGGCTAGAAACTGATACAAATAATGCGGAAATTAGACTTTTAAGGAAATTGGGTACAATGGAACTTCTAGTAGATCGGATTTAATAAGCAATTATGGAGGTAAAAAAGTTTGATGTTTTTGTAATAGGAAGCGGAATTGCAGGCCAAACTGTGGCTACTAATTGTGCTAAAGCTGGCTTGAAAGTGGCGGTGGCCGATAAACGCGAATTTGGAGGAACTTGTGCCAATAGGGGCTGTGACCCCAAAAAGGTATTGTTGGCCGCTACGGAAGTATTGGAATCTGCCGCCTTGATGGACGGAAAGGGAGTAAACGGTAAACTAGAAATCAACTGGAAAAAACTTCAAAAGTTCAAAAGTAATTTTACGGAGGCCGTGCCAAAATCCACAGAAGAGAAATTAAAGGACCTAGGTATTAAATTATACCACCAATCCCCTCAATTTTTGGATAAAAACACCTTGGAGGTGGAAGGAAAGAAAGTGCAGGCCCAAAAAATTGTGATCGCTACCGGTTATGAGCCGAGAGTGCTGCCAATAAAGGGGCATAAGTTGTTAAAGAACAGCGATGATTTCCTCGATTTGAAGAAACTGCCCAAAAAGCTGATTTATATTGGAGCTGGATATATAGGAATGGAGTTCGCCCATATGGCAGCTCGTGCAGGATCAAAGGTGACGATAATCGATTCAGGAAAAAGAGCTCTCAAACCTTTTGATGCCGATTTAGTAGGGGAATTAATCAATTATTCCAAAAAGATTGGAATTGAATTCATTTTTGGGGCACAGGTAGAAAAAGTAGAAAGACTAAGGAAGAAGTATAAGATTTATTTTAAGACCAACGGTAAGAACCAAAGTCTCAAAGCTGGTTTGGTCTTTAATACTGCAGGAAGAGTGCCCGCTGTTTCCCAACTGGATTTGGATAAAGGTGTGGTGGAGCATAATGAATATGGAATTGTGGTGAATAGTTTTTTACAAAATACCACGAATGAAAATGTATATGCCTGTGGTGATGTATCCGATAATGAAGTGCCGTTAACACCTCTATCCGGTAGGGAAGGATATGTGGTTTCCCAAAATATCATCCATGGTAACACCAAAAAACTAAATACACCTGTGGTGCCATCGGTAGTGTTTACCTTGCCCCACTTGGCGTCTGTGGGTTACAGTGAAAAAGAGGCTAAAAACCGATACAAAAATGTTATTGTTAGAGAGGGAAATGCCAAAAAATGGTTCAATGCCAAGCGGAAGAACTATCCTGTATACAACTATAAAATAATACTGAACAAGAGAACACAGGAAATTGTAGGAGCCCATATTTTAAGCCCCGATGCGGCGGAAACAATTAATATCTTCGCCATGGCCATTAATAAAAAAATGACCGCAGGTGATATAAAAGGAACCATTTTTACCTACCCGTCCTGGATCAATGATGTAAAGAGTATGGTGTAGTTATTTGAGTCCCCAACGTTCTTTGCATTTTTCCACCGGACTGGTTGCACGGTTCTTAAAGGCGTGAATTCCCGAAGCAATAAAAAGGATTGCACCGCCACCAAGTGCGCTGTAAGCTATACTTGGGATATTTGTTCTATGACGAATGTAGATAGCTACCAATGCCCAAACCCCCACCATGGCAAACTCGCGCATATTTCTTTTAATAATCATCAGCAGATTGATAATGACCGCAGCCACGATCATAATTACGGTCCATATCTCTTCTGAAAGAAAACCGCCGTCCCAACCTAATTTGGTTAAGTAGGCTGAAATATTAGCGATGGTAGCAACGGTAATCCAACCGGAATACAAACAAATAGGCCACCACACAAATGCGATAATTTCAATAGGAGCATCCCAACACTCCATGTTTGTTTTGCGGATTATTTGAATCAAGGAGGCCAAAATTCCTAACATGATGAGTACAGAAAGTCCGATGAAGTCGTAACTAAAAGCGATTACCCAACTAGCATTTAAGATATTTGCCAGAGAGAACCACCAGCCTGTTTGCGTTACAAACTCTGAAGTTTTGGAACTAAAAAACGAGCGCCTAACCTGAAAAACCGAATAAGCGATTAAGCTCAAAAAAATAACCCCCCAAATAGAAAAGGCGTAACCGGCCGGTGTAAAAAGATTATCGTATTGAGCACTTACCTCCCCAATGGTGGTATTGTTCAATCGGTAGACTTGGGAAATATAGTTGACCAAAACAACCAGAAGTACCGAAACTGAATTAAATATGGAAAGCTTTTTGACCACAACAAATTTTTGGGGCAAGCTATGGAAAATTACAATTTGAGATGTTCTTTGTTGGGCAAATTACTGTCCTAAAAGCTTAAACCTGTATCACCTGTTGTTCGGCAATTACAAAAATTTCATCCGATTCTTTGGGATTTAAAACGTGGTTGCCCGTAAATTCACCAAAAGCGGGAAGTATCATTTGGTTTTCGGTTTTAAAAAAGCAGGGTAATTTTAGTCGCTGTCTGCCAAAGCCCTGTAGCCTCACCGCGGGGTGTATATGGCCGCACAGGTTAAAAAAACCTTCTCTCTCCTCTGGATGGTGGGTGAGGAGGAACTCTTCGGTTACACATTCCTCCAATTGTTCAATTTGTAAACTTTCAAATTTTTCGGGTGCAATTATATCATGGTTGCCGGTAATCAAGATAATTTTGGCAGGGGTACGGGCCACCCAATTTTCAAATAGCACCCATTCCCTATTTAATGAGGAATGAAACAAATCACCTAAAAAACAGATTTCAAAAGGTTGATAGGTTTCCACTAGCTTATCCATTAAAAGATAGTTCTTGTGAATGGCATGCTTGGGTACGGCAGCGCCAAATTTCCTAAAGTGGGAGACCTTACCTAAGTGTACATCGCTTAAAAGCAAACAAGATTTTTCTTCCCAAAAAATGGCTCCTGTGGGGTCTAAAGTAAAGGTTTGCTTATGAACATGAATTTTGTGGCTCATCTATGACTGTAAAAATACCGCTATTTCAATAAAAACTTGGTTGGTACCGACATGGGACGAGATATTTCTAATAATTTTTTTGTTTTTCTAGTTGCCACGGAATAAGTGATTTACCGAATGTTATAAGTTTTTTTTGCCCGCTTATCCAAAATTTTATTTGTAATTAGTCTAAATAAAAATTTTTGTAATGTACTTTTGCCAAAATTTTTAACCAAACCAAATAATGAAAAATATAATTCTCGCAATTGGAATGTTCCTCTTTGTTTTAGGTAGTATGGTAGCACAATCAAAATTACAAGGAACTGTTACCGATGATAAAGGAGCGCCATTGGCAGGGGCGAATGTAGTTCTAAATAATAAGAACGGTGTTACTACAAATTTTGATGGTAATTACAGCATTGAAACACTTTCCTCAGGAGAGCACGTTGTCTCAGTAAGCTATATAGGATATGAAACGCAGGACAGAAAGATTTCCGTTTCAGCTAATTCAAGTTCTACCCTTAATTTTATTCTAATACCATCTGCAGAACAGTTACAGGAGGTTGAGATAATTGGCAGATTAGAGCAAGGCTATAAAAATACCAGCTCATTTATTGCCACCAAATCGGCTACTAAATTGGTAGATGTTCCTCAATCTGTCTCTTATGTAACTAAGGAGGTTATCCTGGATCAAGCGGCCTATACAATCAATGAAGTGGTTAAAAATGTAAGCGGTGTAAATCAGTTTTCGTTTTATAATGATCTTACCATTAGGGGTTTTCGAGTGCAAGGGCAACAAAACTCTAGTATCTTGATCAATGGGTCTAGAATGATGACTAGTTTTTGGAGGCAACAATTAATTCCGCATATAGAACGCGTAGAGGTTATAAAAGGGCCTGCTTCCGCATTATTCGGTAATTCTTCACCGGGTGGTACCATTAATAGCGTGACCAAAAAACCACTATATGAACAAAAGCAATCCATAAGCACTAGTATGGGGAGTTTTAATACGTTCCGATTGCTAGCAGATTTTACGGGGCCCATGACACAAAATAAAAAGCTTTTGTACAGATTAAATGTGGGTTACGAAAACTCAGATGGTTTTAGGGACCTTCAATTTTCCAAAAATCTGGTAATAGCTCCGTCATTTTCATTTATCCCCAGCGATAAAACCCGTTTAAATTTTGATATTGTTTTTCAAGATTCTAAGGGTAGATTAGACCGTGGTCAAGCGGTATTTGGTGATGGTGATTTGTTTTCAACTCCCATAACAACTTCTTTAAGTGCTATCAATGATTATCTAAATGAGCAAAACCTCAATGTTACAATTTCATTTCAGCATAAATTCACAGATGAACTTAGCTTTAATAGCACTTATTTGAATTCTGCTTACGATGAAGACTTAAGGGAACACCGTACCGCTAACGCATTTTGGGCTTTGGGAGATGGTACGGAAGATATTACTAGAGTTGCCATGCGAACTTTTGAAAGAAAGCGTTCGTGGAACAATCAAAATATAAGCAATTATATCAATTACGACCTTGATTTTGGAGATGTGAAAAATAAGCTCCTAATAGGGTACGATTATTTTCAGCAGGAATTGGGTGCTGGGGGTTCTCAACTGGAAGCTGCAGCCTATCTACTAAAAAATGGAACGGCTACCAATTCTTTCAACGTGGCAAACATAGATAACTATGTGCTTGATGACGAAGGCAACCCAGTGGCAAATGTGGCACCTTTTGATTTGACCTCACCTAATGGCAACGCTATAAGGGATATGAGTGACTATGTGTATAGCATAAGAGACTATACTCCTTATAAACAGGTAAACCACGGGGCTTACCTTCAAAATCAATTCAGTTATAAGAAATTTGACCTTTTAGTCGGGCTTCGTTATGACACTTTTTATGATTATCTAAATTATAATACGACTGATGAGGAGAAAGTAAAACAAGATGCTTTTATTCCTCGGGTGGGTGCCGTTTACAAGGCAACATCAAATATTAATTTTTACGGTACTTGGGTAAAAGGATATCAGCCCCAAACAGCAACCACAATTAACAACCCTGAAGCAGGCGGTCCTTTTGATCCTTTGAACAGTGAGCTTTTTGAAGTAGGGGCAAAGTCTGAATGGTTCAATAAGAGACTTAGTGCAACTGTTGCTTTTTATGATCTTACCCAAAAAGGGGCTTTGTACAATGCCAACGACACTAATAACTCAGACCGTTTGGAACAAGTTGGGGAAGAAAAGTCCCGCGGTGTAGAAGTTGACGTTTACGGTAAATTGGCCAGTAATTGGAGTGTTATTTTGAACTACGCCTACAACGATGCCTTTTTTACCGTAGCTGATGAAGGCACTTTAGCTATATTTGGTGACCAGAAGCCCAATGCTCCAAGGAACACATTGAACATATGGAGTAAATACGTAATAGATAAAGGTAGTTTCAACGGTTTAGGTTTTGGTCTGGGGTATGATTATGTTAGTGAACGGAATGGTTCTATAGTAAGAAACCCTGAGTTGATACCGGTTTTTCCTAGCTATGGATTGGTTAATGCAGCCATTTACTATAACGTAGATAAATTTCAGATACAGTTAAACGCCAATAATATTTTTGATAAAACGCATTGGGTCGGGGGTTATGATTTCTTAAGGGCTTTCCCTGGCAAACCAAGAAATATTATGGCAACCGTATCGTACACTTTCTAGCATGCCATTGAATAAAAAATTATTCTTTAAAATCCATAGTTGGATAGGAGTTAAGCTAAGCATACTATTTTTTATAGTATGCTTTTCTGGTACCGTGGCAACTCTTAGCCATGAACTCGACTGGATATTTATAAAAGAAATTAGGGCAAAACCTCAAAAAGAATTAATCGATAGGAATACGATTATTGAAAATTTCAGAAAGTTGTATCCCAATGCCAATATTACGTATTGGATGCGAACAGATGAACCGTATCTATGCGATATTATATATAAAAATGAAAATGGACGCCAACGGTACGTTTTTGCCAACCCATATACCGGTGCAATACAAGGTGAAGCGGCCTTGACCATACAGCGTTTTTTTCGTGATTTACATTACTTCTTGTTTATTCCTTTCTATCAGATTGGCTACTTGATTGTCTTGTCCTTTGCCTTTTTACTGCTAATCTCTGTAATAAGTGCATTGTATTTCTATAAGAAGTGGTGGAAAAAATTCTTCACCTTCAAAAAGTCAAATAATCCTTTGGTGATTTTTAGAAGTTTGCATCGACTGGTCGGGTTATGGTCCCTTCCCTTTGCTATTTTATTCTCCATCACCGGTATCTGGTATTTTGTAGAGCGAACCAACATCGCCGATGTAAGAACTAAAGTCAACCCTGACCAACCGCTAAATACGGTTAATGCCAAAAGTAACATTTCAAGTGCAAATGCCTCATTGGATTATAATAGGGCGGTTGCTATGGCAGAAAGGGAAATACCGGATATGACCGTAGGTAGTATCACTCCTCCCAATCGTGCTGATGGTAATATTTACCTTAGAGGAACCAGTACTGTTCCTTTGGTAAGGCAACGGGCCAATAGGGTTTACGTAAACCCAGTCAATTATGAAGTTACCGGAGTGCAAAAGGCCCAAAATATCAGTACGCTAATGTGGGTCAACGATATTGCCGATCCGCTGCATTTTGGTTATTGGGGAGGCTTACTTACTAAAATAATCTGGTTTTTTGCTGGAGCAGGAATTTGCATTTTAGTTCTTACGGGAATTTGGATTACCCTAAAAAGAAAGAAAATCAAGAAGAAAAAAAATAGTGTTCCGGTCATGGGTAAATGGCGCTACCTGAATTGGTTGGTCTCAACTGCGATAGTGTTTTTTATGTATGCAAATATTATTAAGCGTTATGCGGCTGAAGCAAAGGTGGTTATTATTGTAAGCCTTGGTTGCCTAGCTTTTATTTCTTTGGGATACTACATTTTCGTTTATAGGCTGAACCGAGCAGTAAGCAAGTTATAAAGTTTTGATGAGGTCATAGATTGTATTTGTTTTAAGCTATCTATTTCATCAAAATCTTGGTCATACGCTTAATACGGTCTGCCAGTTTTTCTGAAGATAGTTTTTCTCGTAATCGGTCTGTGATGATGGGAAAAGAAAAAGGAGTAGGTTTTTCGCAATTTTTCCAAATAATGTTTTGCTGCGCGATGCGTTCCAGCGCTAATCGCAAACGACCTTCTTCCAATTGATGTTCAAAAGTCTCGGTAAAAGCCTGTTGAAACAAGAGATTGTTCGGCTCATAATCCCGAAAAACATCAAATAATAATTGTGAACTGCTTTGCAGGTGCTTCATTTTTACGCCTTTCTCTGGATAGCCTGTAAAAACCATTCCGCTGATTACCGCAATATCACGAAACTTGCGCCTTGCCATTTCGTTACTGTTCAGGCTCTTTTGTAAATCGGCCAATAGGTAATCCGTAGTAAACAAATCGTTGTCCAGTACGGCTTGTATGTCAATAGGTTTATCGCTCAACATCTCAAAACCATAATCGTTAAAGGCCAAAGAAGCCGTAATTGGACTTAATAGGCTTATACGATACGAAAGTAGGCTGCTCATGGCTTCATGTACGGCACGACCCTCGAATGGATAAAAAATATGATGATACCCGTCTCGCGTTTTAAAGGTTTCAATGAGAAATTCGTCTGGTTTGGGTACAATGCTTTCTTGGCGTTGCTTGTCAAAAATATGTTGTAGTGATTTCAATTCCGACCCATGTAATTCGTCGGCAGCGGCTTTGTAGAGTTCTTGGCGTAGCAATTCGGACATTTGGGCACTAAAACTGAGTCTACCGCCCATCCAACTGGGTACTTTGTTGGTTTTTTTATTGGAATTTCGCACGTGGGCCTGCATGCCTTTGATACGGATGAACTCCAAGTTTCTTCCCGCAAAAGTAAATACATCGCCTTGCGTTAATTTCGAAATAAAATATTCTTCTATAGAACCAATATATCCTCCTTTTTGGTATCTAACACTTATGGTAGCATCGCCTACGATGGTCCCAATTTGAAACCGATGCCGCATAGCTACACCTCGGTTGTTTACTTTAAACTTGCCGTCTGCTTCCACTTCCACTTTTTTGTACTCGTCATAGCTGCTCAGACTTTGGCTGCCCATGACCAAAAAATTTAGGAGCCATTGCCACTGGTCTTCCGTAATTCCTTGATAGCAAAAGGTCTGCTGAATTTCAGCATAGATTTCTTCTGGGTAAAAACCATCCGAAACTGCTAAAGTGGTGAGGTATTGCAACAACACATCATAACTGTTGAGGTAGGGGAGGCGGTCTTCCACCGCATTTTCCTTAACAGCCACCTGCAAGGCAGAAGCCTCTATCAATTCCATGGCATGTGTAGGCAAAAAGTGGATAACACTCTCTTTTCCGGGTCGGTGCCCACTACGCCCGGCGCGTTGTAAAAAGCGAGCAACGCCCTTGGGGCCACCAATTTGTATTACCGTTTCTACGGGAGCAAAATCTACACCCAAATCCAAACTAGAAGTGCAAACCACGGCCTTTAAGCTTTCGTTACGAATGGCCTGTTCTACCCACAAGCGTGTTTCCTTGTTTACACTGCCATGGTGCATCGCCATTTCCCCTGCGAATTCCGGATACTTTTCCAAGATTTTCTGAAACCAAATTTCGCACTGGCTACGGGTGTTGGTGAATAGTAAAGTAGTCTTGCTGTTGTTGATGATGGGGACCACTTCGTCTAACAAATGCAAGCCTAAATGCCCACGCCACGGAAAGGTTTCCATGGTTTTTGGGATGATGCTTTTTACGGTAATTTTCTTTTGTAGGTTGGCGCGTACCATGACGGAATTTTCCAGTTCTGGACTTGTGGGACCCAGTAACACCTGTCTGGCCTGTTCTAGATTGCCAATGGTTGCCGAAATGCCCCAGATACGTAAATCATTGCAGATGGTTTTGAGTCGGCTAAGACCCAGTTCCATTTGTACACCACGTTTGGTACCCAAAAGTTCGTGCCACTCATCTACCACAATGGCAGAACAGTTTTTAAAGACCTTTTTATAATCCTTGGAAGAGAGCAACAATTGTAAACTTTCTGGTGTGGTAATGAGCAAATCTGGCATGGCAGTGCGTTGCTTGGCGCGCTCCTTGGTGCTGGTATCTCCCGTGCGGATGCCTACCGTCATTTGGGTGCCTAAGTCTTCCGTAATGCGTTCTGCGGATTGTTTTATTTCTTGGGAGAGGGCTCGTAATGGTGTTATCCAAATAGCCTTTAACCCCTTTTTGTGTTTGTTTTTATAATCAGGATTTTGTTTGATGTAGTTGAGAACGATGGGGAACCAAAGTGCGTAGGTTTTTCCGCTGCCCGTGGGCGCATTTAGCAGGCCGTGTTTGCCCGCCAAAAAGGCTTTCCAGGTCTCTTTTTGAAACGGAAAGGGTTTCCAACCTTGCTGCTGAAACCAATCTTGGGCTATATGGAATAATTCTTTTTGGGTCATATATTGCGAGGAGCGAAGCGACGAAGCAATCCCTCTTTTTTACTAAGCGAAGCGACGAAGCAATCCCTCTTTTTTACTAAGCGAAGCGACGAAGCAATCTATTTATTTTACTAAGCGAAGCAAAGGCTTACTCTTCACTATCTCTCCATTCTAAAGCTAAGTCGTTCCACTTTGGGTTTATCGAATTTATTAAATCTATTTTTCGTTTTCGGTTTCCTGCTTTAAGTTGTTTTTCTCTTGCAAATGCATCTTTAACCATGTCAAACTTTTCAAAATATACTAGCCAGGTACAATTGTATCGTTTACTGAATGCGATTTTGTATTTTCCATTTTTATGTTCACTAATCCTCCGTTGTAAATCAGTTGTTGCGCCAACATACAAAACGGTCTTATTTTTATTTGACAAGATGTAACAATACCCAGGCATTAATAGCTATTTGTTAATGTTTAAACAGATTCCTTCGCTTTGCTCGGAATTACGTCTTGTAATCAGCTTATTTGACTTATCCCTCCCCATTCGGAATCAAAGCTTTTAAATCTTCCAAGCTATTGGCTTCTTCAATTTTCTTGTCTTGCCGCCAGCGTAAAATTCTTGGGAACCTTGTGGCAACACCGCTTTTGTGCCTTTTGGATAGGGCTATGCCTTCAAAGGCAATTTCAAAGACATGATGTGGGGTTACGCTGCGTACCGGTCCAAAGCGCTCCAAGGTGTTTTTCTTTATCCAAGCGTCTACTTTTCGGAATTCGGCATCCGTAAGCCCAGAGTAGGCTTTTGCAAAAGTGACCAGCTCTTTTTCGCCATCCTCATTTTCGTCCCAAAGGGCAAAGGTATAATCTGTAAACAGGTTACTACGCCTACCATGGCCCCTCATGGCATAAGTAAGTACGGCATCTATGGTTAACGGGTCTACCTTCCATTTCCACCAATCGCCCTTTTTACGGCCTACCAAATAGGGCGAATCGTTTTTCTTTAGCATGAGGCCTTCACTGCGTTTTTCTCTGGAAGTCTCCCGTTCTGCGGCTACTTCTTCCCATGAATTAAAGGCCATTTTTTGGGATAGCAATAAAGGTACACCGTTAGCTGAGGTTGCTTGACTATACAGTTGTTCTAGCAGCTTTCGCCTTTCTAAATAGGGCAATTCCCTACAATCTTTACCTTTCCATTCCAACAGATCATAAGCCTTTAAAACAACAGGAGTTTTTTTAAGCAACGCCTTGGATACTGTCTTGCGTCCTATACGGGTTTGCAAATCGTTAAACGTACCAATTTCCCCATTGGGATAGGGTAGAATTTCACCATCTAAAACAGTACCGTTAGGGATAACTCCCACAAACGCTTCAAACTCCGGATATTTATCCGTTACCAATTCTTCGCCACGGCTCCAAACAAACAATTCATTTTTACGAAGAATAACTTGTGCACGAATGCCATCCCATTTGTGTTCAAAAGACCATTGCGTAACATCGCCTAAATCCTCGGGCTCATCTTCCAAGGCATATGCCAAATAAAAAGGATAGGGTTTGGAAAGAAAATCGCTTGCCTTTTCTTCCAATGCCAAATCTTGAAAACTAATGGTATTCGGGTCCCAATTCCCCATTAGTTTGTAGGCGAGGATATCTTCGTCTATATCGGTGGCTTTGGCTAAAGCACGGGTCATTAATTTTTGGCTTACCCCAATACGGAAGCCCCCGGTAATCAGTTTGGTAAATACAAAACGACCGTAATAATCCAATTGTTTCCAATTGGCGAAGAGGTAGGCTTTTTTATCAGCATCTTCCTGTTTTTTGAGCCAAATCATTTCTTGCAAAAACTGGGTCAATGATTTGTCTGTTGCGGTTTCGTTAGAAGGTACTACCAAGGCAATGGTTTCTGCCAAATCACCAACAATATGATAGCTTTCCTCAAAAAGCCAAAGCGGAATATTCGCAAGTTCAGAAGCCCATTCGCGCAACAAAGTAGTGTTTACCGGGCGTGGAGGCCTCCTATGAGACAATATGGCGATGGTCCACACCTTGTCTTGGTCTGTAGCGGAAGCAAAATAATTAGCCAAGGCCGCTACTTTTACATTGGTCTTGTTGGTGCCGTCCAAAGTTTTTATAAGTTGGGAGAACTGCTTCATGCCGATTCTTGGGTTTCGGGTTCTGCATTCACTTCGGCATTTTCCCCTTCAAACTGTGTAGCTTCTGTACGGGCGTCATAACCCAAGTCGCGCAAGTACTTAGAAAAAATATCAGTATAACCGTGGGTGCAAATTACCTTTTCTGCTCCTGTGTCTTTAATCGCTTTGAGCAATGATGGCCAATCGCAATGGTCGCTCAACACAAAACCTTTGTCTATGGCGCGTCTGCGACGTGCACCCCTAAAGGCCATCCAACCACTGGCAGAAGCGGTAACAAAGGGAACCATTTTACGTATCCACGTACTGCCGTGTGCAGAAGGCGGCGCTAGCACCAAATTGCCTTTTATGGCTTCTTTTTTGGTATCTCTTGTAATTAGTTCCGTTTCTGGAAAATCCACTAATGGGCGTAAAACTTCCGTCATATTCTCAATGGCACCATGGGTATAGATTTTGCCAATGCTGGGGTCTAGATGCTTTAGTAGGCGTTGTGCCTTGCCCAATGAATAACCGAATAAAATAGAGGTTTGACCGTTGGCTTTGTTCTGGGCCCACCAGTTGTTAATATCCGTGAATACTTCGGTTTGTGGCCGCCATAAAAAAGCGGGTAGGCCAAAGGTGCATTCAGTAATAAAACTATGGCATTTTACGGATTCGTAAGGTGTAGCTACCCCATCGTCCTCTAATTTATAGTCCCCCGTAAATACCCAGATTTCTCCTTTGTGCTCTACTTTTATTTGGGAAGAACCTATAATATGCCCAGCTGGGTAAAAGGTGAATTTTACATTGTTTATAGTAAAGGGTTGTCCCCAGTTTACACCAGAAACAGTTATATCTCCTAGCCGGTGTTTTATAATGGGAACGTTGCTGTTGTGTGTAATATATTGTTGGTGTCCCCAGCGGCTATGGTCTGCATGGCCATGGGTTATCAAGGCTTTGTCTACCGGTTTCCAAGGGTCTAAATACACCTTTGCCGGATGGCAGTAAATGCCTCGGTTCGTAAATTCCAATAAGGGTTTTTTCATCTGTACGGCATTTTTGGAATCCGTTTCCATTGTGAACGATTTCCATGAAAGGGGCTATTTTGAACAATAGGAAAAGATGACCTTAATTTAATCATTTGTAACCATTTGTGGTTGCACTGCGTTAGCGATAGCAGTGGATAACCCACAGCACCTTTTTACAGGTGCGAGGATTAAAAACGAATAGCGCGACCCTGCCCAATTTACGGGTAGGGTAACGCTAAAATAATCTGGAAGGGTAGGACAAATGACCTCTAAAAAAATTATATTTGCTGCCAATAAAATTAAGATTATGGCAATTGCAGACTTATATACCAGTGGGGAGCACAGAAGAAATTTAGCCCATTTTGCATCGCTTGCTACATTAGCGGCAGTGGACGGTGAAATTAGTACCGAGGAAAAAGGAATGTTGGACCGTTTTGCTACCAAGTTGGATATAACCGAGGCTGAGTACAAAGAGGTGATGAAAAAGGAAAACAAGTACCCTATTGTACCTCCGCACGATTCTGAAAAGAGATTGGAGCGGTTGTATGACCTCTTCCGCATAATTTTCTCTGATCATTTGATTGATGATGAAGAAATGGTATTGTTGAAGAAATATGCGATCGGACTAGGCTTTTCTGGTGATAAGGCCGATAAAATCATTGAGAAATCCGTAGCTATTTTTAGTGGACGTATAGACTTTGATGACTATATCTACTTATTGAAAGCCTAAACAAACGTTGCTGTTTAATAAAAAAGCCTCGTCTTCTAAGGAAAATGAGGCTTTTTTAATTAGTGATATTTTTCCAAGAACTCTTGAAGTTTCAAGACCATGTTCTTACTACCGCAAAAGAACGGAATTCTTTGGTGTAGTTCTGTGGGTTGCACATCTAGAATACGATTTTTCCCGCCAATGGCAAGTCCGTTTGCCTGCTCGGCCAAAAAGGCCATAGGGTTGCATTCGTATAGCAAGCGCAGTTTTCCTTCTTCGGTAACACTACTTTTCGGATACATATAAATACCGCCCTTGATCATGTTTCTATGAAAATCCGATACCAAAGAACCAATATACCTTGAAGTATACGGGCGATCACCTTCCTCTTCCTGGCAATATTTGATATAGTCCTTAACCCCTTGGTGAAAATGGATGTAATTACCTTCGTTCACAGAATAAATCTTACCATCTTCCGGAAATTTCATATTGGGATGCGAAAGGTAAAAGGTACCTATGGCTGGGTTTAGCGTAAACCCGTTTACACCGTCTCCAGTGGTGTATACCAACATGGTGGAGGTACCGTAGACCACGTATCCTGCAGCCACTTGATTTTTTCCAGGTTGAAGAAAATCTTCTAGGGTTACGGGAGTGCCTACCGGCGTTACTCTTCTGTAAATAGAGAAAATAGTACCTACGGAAACATTAACATCTATGTTAGAAGAACCGTCCAACGGATCAATCAAAACCACATATTTATTCTGGTGGTTATTGTCATTGCTGTTAATTGTGATGAAATCATCTTCTTCCTCCGAAGCAATACCGCAAACTATTTCACGGTTGGTAAGGGTCTGAATGAATTTTTCATTGGCAAGCACATCTAGTTTTTGCTGATCCTCGCCTTGAATGTTGGTTTCGCCAGCGGCACCTAAAATATCTACTAGTCCGGCTTTATTTACTTCGTGGTTTACTACTTTTGCCGCCAATCTAATGGCGTTGATCAATTTAGAAAGTTCGCCTGAAGAATATTTGAAAGAAGTTTGATTTTCAATGATGAATTCACCCAGCGTACGGTTTTTCGTTGTCATGAAGAAAGACTGTTGGTTCACCCACAAATATCGGCTAATTTGTGAAAGAACCCTATTTTCATTTTCAATTACTTTTTTAAATATATAACTTTGTGTTTTATTTGTAACAATCATGGATTTTAACATTAGAGAAGCGAAAAAATCTGACATGAATGCTGTGCATCGGTTGATTCAAGAACTGGCCGTTTTTGAAAAAGAAGCGGATGCCGTGGAGGTTACAGTGAACGATTTAGTGGAACATGGATTTGGTGACAGCCCTCTTTTTCATTGTTTCATAGGTGAAAGTGATGGCGATGTAGTGGGTATGGCCTTGGTGTATAACCGTTATTCAACCTGGAAAGGCCCGGTCGTTCATTTAGAAGATTTGATCGTGACCGAAAAAATGAGGGGCAGTGGTCTTGGTAGTGCGCTGCTGGCAGAAGTAGTCAAGTATGCCAATGACCTTGGTGTGAGACGTATCTGCTGGGAGGTACTCGATTGGAATGAACCTGCCATTAATTTCTATGAGGCCAAAGGAGCGAAAGTGTTACGTGATTGGGATGTTGTTCAAATGGACGAGAAAGGTATAGAGGCTTTCTTGCAACAAACAAAAAATTAAGGTTGTTGTCAACCTTCAAAAAAATAGCTTTTTATGCGAGTATTTAAATTCGGCGGAGCATCGGTGAAAGATGCCGCTGGAGTGCAGAATGTGGTAAAAGTTCTTCAACAAACGGGTCATGAAAATACCCTATTGGTAGTTTCCGCTATGGGAAAGACCACCAATGCCATGGAGGCCATTGTGAATGCCTATTTCAATGATAAAGAGACATTAGCTGGGAACATTCAGGAAAGTATCGATTATCACGCCGCTATTCTTCAGGACCTTTTTCCGGACCGACAGCATGTGATTTATACCGTAGTGAAACAGCTGTTTGATGAGGTGAAAGGCTTTTTGGCTTGGAACAAATCGCCCAAATACAATTTTGTTTATGATCAGGTGGTAGGTTATGGGGAGCTTATTTCTACTACGATTATAAGCCATTATTTTAATGAAGTAGGAATACAGTGTAATTGGTTGGATGTGCGCGATTATATCAAGACTGATGATAGTTACCGTGATGTTGCGGTCAATTGGGAAAAGACACAAGAAAGGGTAAAAACAATCGATCGTAGCCAATTGAACATTACCCAAGGGTTCTTGGGAAGCGATGACAACAATTTTACCACTACCCTGGGCCGTGAAGGATCGGATTATACGGCGGCCATCTTGGCCTATTGTCTTAATGCAGATTCCGTAACTATCTGGAAAGACGTTCCCGGGGTGTTGAATGCAGACCCTAGGTATTTTCAAGAGACGCAACTGTTGAACAAAATTTCTTATCGTGAGGCGATAGAGTTGGCATTTTACGGTGCCTCTGTAATTCACCCAAAGACCTTGCAGCCTTTGCAACAAAAGGAGATACCCTTGCACGTTAAATCATTTGTGAACCCCAAGGACCCAGGTACTACCGTGGGTAAGGGCAATGGTATTCAACCGGAAGTACCCTGTTTTATCGTAAAGAAGAATCAGGTATTGATGAAGTTGTCCTCGCTAGATTTTTCCTTTATTGTAGAGGATAGCATTAGCGAACTGTTCAAATTGTTGCACGACCATAAAATGAAGGTAGACCTTATTCAGAATTCCGCTATTAGTTTTTCGGTATGTGTGGATAATAGATTCGGTAGATTGGAAGAACTATTAAACCTGCTTAAAAGTAGGTTCAAGGTAGTGCACCACGAGGGTGTTTCGCTCTACACGATCAGACACTTCAATGAAAAGGCGATAGAGTCGCTACAAAACGGACATGAAATTCTCTTGGAACAACGCAGTAAAGAAACCGTTCAGTTGGTAGTAAAATAACCACGGGAGTATGTTTCGTTTTTGTTAAAACAGGTAGGCACCTATAGTGTTTTTTCTATATTAGTGCCTGCAAAGAGAATCATGTATGGGATTAGTGACCGCTAAAGAAGTGGCAACCGCCATCAATCTTGACAGGTTTGGTTTTTTTGGAACTTTTATAGCTTGGGTGCTTATGAAAGTCACTAAAATATCGAACATGAACCGGCGGTATGATAAAATGAGCCATTTGGAAGGGGAAGATTTTCTTGATGCCGTTCTTGAGAAATATGAGATAGACTACGAAATTCCTGAAGAGGATCTGAAAAGGCTGCCTAAGGCCGGGCCTTTTATTACGATAAGCAACCACCCTTTGGGAGGTATTGATGGAATTGTTCTTCTAAAATTAATGTTACAACAAAGGCCAGACTATAAGGTGATGGCCAACTTTTTGTTGCAGCGTTTTCAACCTTTGGCCCATTATATTTTTCCGGTGAATCCTTTTGAGGATCGCAAAGATGCCAAAAGCAGTACGGCCGGATTTAAAAATGCCCTACTGCACGTACGGGCAGGGTACCCTTTGGGAATATTTCCGGCGGGAGAGGTGAGTACCAAAAAAGAGGCAGGAATTGTGGTAGACCGCGAATGGCAGGAAGTGGCCATAAAGCTGATAAAGAAAGCAGAGGTTCCCGTTGTGCCCGTTTATTTTCATGCTAGGAACAGTAAGCTCTTTTATCGGCTATCAAAAATAAGTGGGTTGTTTAGGACCGCTAAATTGCCCTCGGAAGTTTATTCCCAATGGAAAAGGCCAATAAAAGTTCGTATTGGTCAACCTATTTCCGTGGCCACCCAAAAAGAACAAGAGACTTTGGAAGAATACACGGCCTTATTGCGTAGAAAGACCTACATTTTGGCCAATGCCTATGAAAAAGAGCGGTTAATTGATCAATTACCCTCTTTAAAGCTTCCAAAACAGCCTAGAAAAATAGCCCAACCTATACGCGCCGAGCTAATAGAGGCAGAAATTGAAAAGTTGGTTGAAAAGGACCGAAGACTTTTACAAAGTAAAAATTACGAGGTATTTCTGGCCCCTGCGAAGGAAATGCCATTTTCGCTTCAGGAAATTGGTAGACAACGTGAAGTAACCTTTCGGGAAATAGGCGAGGGGACCAATAATTCCATAGATATAGATCAGTTTGATGCCTATTACCACCACATGTTTTTGTGGGACAACGAGGCCAAGGTCATTGCCGGGGCTTATAGAATGGGGCTAGGAGCACAAATTTTTTCCAAGTACGGTATTGATGGATTTTATCTACAAGACCTTTTTAGGTTTGAACCGGAACTTTTTTCAATGATGAGTCAGTCCATTGAAATGGGTAGGGCATATATCATGAAAGAATATCAACAAAAACCAATGCCGCTATTTCTTTTGTGGAAGGGAATTGTACATACAACGCTAAGACATCCGGAGCATAAATACCTTATTGGTGGGGTTAGTATAAGCAACCAGTTTTCCAACTTTTCTAAGTCCTTGATGATAGAATTTATGAAAAGTAACTATTGGGATCCTTACGTGGCCCAATATGTGCGGCCCAAAAAAGAGTTCAAGGTTAAGTTAAAGGATGCCGATAAGGAGTTTGTATTTGACGAAACCCAGGCCGATCTGATAAAATTTGATAAGTTAATTGACGAGGTAGAACCTGGAAACCTTCGTTTGCCCGTACTCATAAAAAAGTACATCAAGCAAAATGCCAAGGTAGTTGCATTTAATGTGGACCCTTTGTTCAATAATGCGGTGGACGGACTTATGTACATTAAAATAGCAGATTTGCCCGAAAGCACAGTAAAACCTGTTATGGAAGAATTTCAAGCGGAATTGGAGCGTAAAATGATGGAAGCCCAGCAAGAGCAGGAGGTAAATTAATCCAATCCAACGGTTTTACTTCGTCTCTCGTAAAGAACGTTGTCCTTCCACTCACCGTCCTTTTTACCTATTCTTTCCCTGGTTCCTAAGAATCTGAAACCCATTTTTTCATGTAGTCTTCTACTACTCACATTCTCAGGAAAGATACCCGATTGAAGGGTCCACAATCCTTTGGCTTCACTTTCAGCAATGAGTTTTTGCATCAATTTTACACCAACGCCTTTTCCACGTGCTTTTTGGGATACGTAAACACTTACCTCCCCCACACCTCCATACACACAACGACTGGATACGGGAGACAATGCTGCCCATCCCAGAATTTCAGTATTAGCTATGGCTACCAAACGGCATGATTTCATATGGGAACTATCCCAAACCTCATAAGTGGGAATTTGCGTTTCAAAGGTGGCAATGCCCGTAGCAATGCCTTCTTGATAAATATTGGAAACAGCAGGCCAATGCTCGGCTTTCATTGAAACAATTTCCATAGCTTAAAATATAAAAAGTTGGACTTCTAAAGGCCCTTGAACCAATCTTGAAAATACTCGCCCAATCCTGCTATAGGAACCATTTTATTGTTGGCCGCATTCACCAGGCTGATGATGATGAGTATGAGCCCAATTATGGCAGCAAAACAGCCTACAATTGGGATAAGGCTAAGTACTATGGTCAAAAGCCAAATTCCAAGAGTTTGTCTAATGTAAAAACTACCGAATTCTGTTTTGTTCTGGGAGTTCATTATCAAGGCTACAATCCAGCCAATAGCGGTTATATGCGAAATAATTGCCACGGTTTTTCCACTATCAGGATTATTGGGGTCAAAGGTCTGCTTTACGTCATCTGCAAATTCATTGGCAGTTTTCTTTGCATCATTTGCAAAATCATTGGCCGCCTTTTTGGTGTCTTCCGTAAATTCTTTTCCTTTTTCCTTGGCCTTTTCAGAGAATTCTTCTGCAGCTTCTTTGGCGTCCTCAAATTTTTCCTTGGCTTTGTCGCCTAAAGAATCACTATTTTCCTTTGCATCATCAATAGCGTCAGAAGCTTCACTGGACAAATCTCCCTTTCCTGGGTTAAGAGGGTTGATGGCATCTTCCCCTTCACCTTTTCCAAAATTTTTATCGTCAGACATGGTTGGTTGTATTAGTGGTTTAACATGACTTAAATGTAGTTAATCTGTGGCTTATAAAAAAGCCTTGTCGATTGGTTCCCAGAGTTCTATCTTATTTCCGTCCAGATCAAGAATCCAACCGAATTTTCCATACTCATATTCCTCTATTTCGCCTACAACGGTTACTCCTTCTGCTCTTAGTGCTTTTAGTAGTTCCTTTAGGTTTTCAACCCTAAAATTCATCATAAATGATGATTTACTCGGGTGATAGTAGTCGGTATCTTCGCTCATTGGGCTCCACTGGGTAGAACAGTCCTTTCCTTCTTTGTCCTTCCACCAAAAAGTACAGCCATATTGGTCTGTATTGAGTCCCAAGTGTTTGTTGTACCAGTTTTTAATATGGTCTGGGTCCTTTGTCTTAAAAAAGAATCCACCCAGTCCTGTAACCCTTTTTTTCATATGATATCTTTTTATTCGTACGAACGTCTTGAGTTATCCCTTTACATTCTTTTCATAGAGAGCGATCCATTCTTTTACCGTCATTCTAGAACACAGTTCCCCAATGAGTTCATAAGGTATGTCATCCATTGATTTAAAACGAATACAACTTTTTCCCATATCCAGTTTTCGTTTGCAGTGCTTAGGGTATTCTGCAACAAACCAATCATAAAGTTGGTTGTCTGCGTAAATACCGGAGTGATAAAGAGCTATATAATTTTTTTGAGAAGCCAAGTTGATAAGAGGTAGCGGCAATTTAGGGTCACAATGATAACCATTGGGGTAAACGGAGTGAGGTACTACAAAACCCAACATGCCATAGCTTATCTGTTCTTGGAAATCTCGCGGTAGATTCTCCTTGATTTTCGTTCTTATCTTACGGATGACAGTCTGCCTTTCTTCGGGAAGTTGAGCAATATATTCCTCTGGTGAACTGGCTTTGTACTGCATAGTTACACGTGTTGGTCAATAAGAATAGGATTGCCGTCCGGATCAATGAGTACCATGCTCCCAGGTCCTGTTGTATTGGGGTCTACCTCTGTATTAATGGCCACGTTTTTACGTTTCAATTCTTTCTGAAGATCTCGAACATCCGTAAAACTTTCAAGGCTCTGTGCATTTTCGTCCCAGCCAGGATTAAAGGTAAGGATGTTCTTTTCGAACATTCCCTGAAATAGCCCAACGGTTGCTTTCCCATTTTTTAATATCAGCCAATTCTGTTCCAGATGTCCTCCAAAAACGGTGAACCCTAAATTTTCATAAAACGCTTTTGAAGCATTGATGTCCTTAACATTTAAGCTTACGGAAAAATTCCCTAGTTCCATGGCGGTCGATTTTGGTTAGAGCGAATGAAGGAAACCAAAAGTTTCCTGATGCCCTAAGTTAGCAAAAATTTGCTTTAACCTTATCCACTATGGTCTGTGCAAGTTTTTCCAAACTTTCAAAGGTCCAGCCGGCTACATGGGGTGAAAGAATCACATTTTGGGCGTTCACCAGATACTCAAAGGCTTCCGGAAGTTGAGATGCTTGCCCGTTTTCGCCCTTGAACATATTTTCAAAAGATGATTTTTCATATTCCAGCACATCAAGCCCGGCTCCCAATACCTTTTTTGCTTTAAGCGCGGCCACCAAATCTTCCGTAACCACACATTTACCCCTGGCCGTATTCAACAACCAAATTGGGTGGTGAAATTTTTCGATAAACTCGGTATGAACCATGCCAATGGTGTTTTCCGTTTGCGGTACGTGGAGGCTTACTACATCACATCTTTGGTGGAACTCCATAATTCCTACCTGTCTTGCATTTTCATCGCCTACACCACCTTGAATGTCATAGCAAATAACATCCTTAACGTCAAACCCCTTCAGTTTCCTTGCAAATGCCTTTCCCATATTTCCGTAACCAATTATTCCTACGGTCTTTCCCTCAAGTTCTAAACCCCGGTTACCTTCCCGGTCCCAGATACCGGAACGTACTTCACGGTCTGCTTTGTTCAGATTGTTAAAAAGGGAAAGTAGCATTCCCAAAGCATGTTCGCCTACAGCATTTCTATTTCCCTCTGGTGCCGAAGCCAAAAATATATCATTGGCAATCGCGGTTTTCGTGTCGATATTTTCCAGTCCGGCCCCTAATCTGCCAATAAATTTTAGCTTTTCTGCCTTTCTAATAAATTCTTGGTCTATGGTAAACCTTGATCGTATGATGAGACCGTCATAATCCTTGATTTTTTCTTCGATCTCTTGTTTGTTGGAGGTATAATCTTCGTGGTTCTCAAAACCCAGTTGGTCAAATTGCTCAATTAAAAGAGGATGGTTTTGGTCTACGTGCAATACTTTCATTCTTTTTGGTTTCAGGTTGATGCTCAATGGCCAAGTATTTGGTTTTTTTCGAAGCCTGTGAAATTAAGGGAATTTTAATAAATGTAAAATTATAGACACCATCTAGTTGCTTCAAATGTCCTTTTTTTTAATGCTGATAAATATATTGAGTATGTAGTATTAAAAACTTCCTTGAGTCTTGGGTCTGATTCCTTCAAATAAGCATTATTATTATGCCAATTTATAAGGTTTTGTTCAAAATGCTGAAAAAGAAATAAGTAAGCAAATGGTATTAAATGCCCAATACTATCTTGGCGATCCAGAAATAAATGAGAATCCCAAAAATATCATTGCTAGTAGTAATGAACGGTCCTGTGGCAATGGCCGGGTCAATGCCCCTTTTGTGTAAAAAAAGAGGAATAAAAGTCCCTATAAAACCAGCAACCAGAATAACAGCTATCAATGAGATTGAAATTGCCAAGGCGGTAAGGAAATCACCCTTCCACACCCAAGTGAATAACAAAAGGATGGCTGCTAAGATAACCCCGTTCAAGAGGGCCAAAAGCATTTCCTTTATCAACCTATTTCCCACACTCCCCTTTAAATCGTCATTGGCCAAGCCCTGTACGATAATCGCACTTGATTGTACCCCTACATTACCGGCCATGGCCGCAATCAATGGGGTAAAGAAGAACAGAATGGCATGTTTACTGATCATTTCCTCAAATCCGCCCATAATGGCCGCTGCGCCAACGCCCCCAACAAGGCCTAAAAAGAGCCAAGGCAATCGGGCCCGAGTCAACTGCCAAATACTATCATCTGCTTCTACATCTTGAGAGATACCTGCTGCCATTTGGTAATCCTTATCAGCCTCTTCCCTTATAACGTCAACAATATCATCAATGGTAATACGGCCTACCAATCTACCAATTTCGTCTACAACCGGAATGGCTTCCAAATCATATTTGGACATAATCTTGGCTACCTCTTCAGGTTTTTCGTTTACGTTTACAGAATCTACTTTTGGTATGTAAACATCGGCTATATGGGTTCGGGTAGAGGTGGTCAATAGGTCTTTTAAGGATAGTCTTCCCTTTAATTTATCCTCTTCATCAACAACGTAAATGGAATGTACCCGAGTTACATTTTCGGCCTGGGCGCGCATCTCCTTAACACATTTGAGGACATCCCAATTTTCTCGCACCTTAACCAATTCTTTGGCCATGAGTCCACCTGCGGAGTTTTCGTCGTATCGTAAAAGGTCTACAATATCCTTAGCATGTTCCCGATCCTCAATTTCGGAAATTACTTCTTGAACGATACTGTTGGGCAGTTCTCCAATAATATCGGCAGCATCATCCGTATCAAGCTCTCCAAGCTCATCTGCAATTTCCTTGGCGGAAAGATTTTTTAAAATGGCTTCCCTAACGTCTTCATCAAGTTCCGTAAGAACATCCGAAGTTTTATCCGTTTCTAGAAGTTTAATAAGGTAAGTGGCCTCGTCCTCATTGAGCTCGTTGATGATTTCTGCAATATCCGCATAGTGGACATCATCCATCAGCTTTACCAATTCGGCATTCTGTTGGCTGTCTATGAGCTGCTCTATTTGCTCTACAAGTTCATCTGTTAGCTTAAATGGCGTCATAGTTCCCGAGGCATATTAGGATGACCGCGGCAAATCTAAAGAAAAAGGATTAAAGGGCTGTGCACTTTACGTTTTCTTAGTGGTACGAATAGTAATAAATAGGGTTATCCTAAATCTTTAGCTACCTTTTTTGTCAATTCTATAAAATCCTCCACACTTAACTGCTCGGGCCGTTTATCAAAAATAGTAGTACTCCGTAGCTCATCACTTAGTTCAAAAGTCTTTAAACTGTTCCTAATGGTTTTTCTTCGTTGGTTAAATGCGGCCTTTACCACCCTAAAGAATAATTTTTCATCACAGTCTAAAGTGAAGTTCTCTTTTCGTGTTAAGCGTAAAACACCGGATTGTACTTTAGGCGGAGGGTCAAAAACATGCGGGGGTACTGTGAAAAGATATTCTGCATCGTAAAATGCTTGTACCAGTACAGAAAGAATACCGTAGGTCTTGTTTCCTTCTTTTTCACAAATACGTTGCGCCACTTCTTTTTGGAACATCCCGGAAAATTCAACTACCTGTTCTTTTATTTCCAGCATTTTAAATACGATTTGCGAAGAGATATTGTATGGAAAATTACCGGTGATGGCAAACTGGGCTTCCCCAAAAAGTGATGAAAGATCATATTTTAAAAAATCTGCTTCAATAACTTCTAAGGTAGATTTGCCTTGCATCAGTTTTAGGTGCTCCAAGGGAAAACTATGGTTAAGGTATATTATGGAATCAGAATCTAAATCCATAGCTACCAACCTCATTTCTTTTTGTAAGAGGTATTTGGTGAGCACCCCGGTTCCAGGACCAATTTCAATTACATCACTGTATCCATAAAAAGAGAGCGTATCTGCGATTTTTTGGGCCACCGTTTCGTCCTTTAAAAAATGCTGCCCTAAGTGTTTCTTGGCCTTTACCGGACTTTTTTCATGGCTTATTTGTTGTTCTGGGTTATATTTTCTTTTTCCTTTCTTTTTTTTGGACATACAATGGTTTTATTGGCTATTTGGCAATATAAAGCCAAGCCTGTTTGCCAGATTTTAAGGGAACCAATATGCGCTGGTATTCCGGACCCTCATACCTGTCTGCTTGAATTAAATCTTGTGGGGTGACCTCCAGAACGGAACCTGGTAAAACTGCTTTTGGATTATCTGATTTTTGAACTAAAAGATATTTTCCATACGCTTTTTGTATTGAAAGTTCATAGCCAAGTGCTTCGTCTTCCTTCATGGAAAGTGGTCTTTTAAAAATGGCCAGTTGAATTTTTCTTTCCCTAAGGGTTCCGTAACTAAATAGGTATTCCATTAATGTTCACTTACCACTTTTAATTCCGTGCTAATGGATACAAATTTATTGGGAAATTTTTTTTGTTCTTGCTGAAATAAATGCGTGGAATCTTCTTCAAGATATTGTTCTAGGGTTTGTTTGTCAACAGTGGTATATTGAACCGAATAGGTAACCCCGCCCATCTCTTCCTCTACCATAACTTGGGTCATTTTGGCGTTCAAAAATTTTCCCGTTGCCAGTATATTTGGAATATGTGTTTCCTTCATCCATTCTACCCATTCTTTATGAACGGCCTTTTCAATATTCGTGGTTACATTGTATATGTACATTGGATATGTATAAGCTTTTTTTAATTAATGGCATCACCCCTTAAGATTCTAAAATTTTTACGTGCCTGTGGAAAATAATAGCTGTCCTGATAATTAAACAGTATTTTCTCGTAGTGTTCCTTTGCCTTTTCTGGTTGGTTGAGTGTGGTTCTATAAAGTTCACCCAAGGCAAAATGCGCGTCGTCCGCTAAAATATCGTTGGCATAAAACTCGGTTATTTTTAAATAATTGAATTCCGCGCTTTCGTATTCCATTTGTTCTTCCAATAACTTTCCTTGTTTTAATAAGGCTTCGTCCTCAATTTTTTCTCCCTTATGATTCTGTAAGATGTCATCCAATGCTGTAATGGCTGCCTTGGTCTTGTTTTGATAGGCTAACAGATCTGCCCGGGCATATTTTTTAAGTGCGGTTTGGGTTGAGTCCTGTAGGGAATTGTCAGAAATAAGAAGGCTCAACTGCATCGCATCATTGGCAATGAGTTGGGAGGTAGAACTGCGCAACACTTTTAGTTGGGTAAGCGCCCAATCAAAATCACCCTTATAAAAACTGGTCTGGGCCACTTTAAAGCGTGCATTCTGACCTAAAATGTCATTTTTGAGTTTCGCTTGGATCTGCGAAAAGTAAATGAGGGCCTCATTAAACCTTTGGCCAAAAACCAAAATATCTCCTAGTGCCAATTTTATAAAAGCCTTGCCCCTTTCGTTTAGGGGCAATTCCAAACTATTTTTTAGAATGGTAATGGCTTCCTCTGGTTTGTCCATCTTAAAGGTCAGAAAGTTGGCATGGGCTACTTGTAATTGCAGGGTTTGTGCTTTATAGCCATGTAACTGCGTTAGTGTTTCAAATTCTTTTTCAATAACAGCGTACTTTTTGGGGTCGTTATCTAAAAGTTGAATGTCAATAAGGTTGAGCGTAGCGTTTAATTTAACGATTTCATCACCACTGTTCTCCGTGATATACTCATATACTTCTTTTGCGGTTTCGCTATCGTTATCTTCTAGGGCCGTTTTTCCCAATTCTTGTAATCTTTGGGTGTTGGCTCCATCCATGCGTCTATAGATGGCTTTTTCCTGTCTAAATGCGCTACCGTATTGCTTTTGTTGAACAAAAAGCCAGCTGAGCATTTCATTCCAAAGGGTATTTGGACTTTTTTGGGCATTTTTAAGTAACAGACTTTTTAAGGTAATGTTGTTCTCGCTTTCCGAATCGGAAGAAATAAAATCGTCTATATTCCTAAGCACATTGGATTTGGAAGTGCGGCCCTGTTCAATAAGGTTGAGATAAGAGTGAAACATCTTTTCAATATTACCTTGTTCGCCATACACCCTGGCCATTTGGTAATTGTAGTCCAGTTTAGGGTTGAGCTCCATTGCTTTGGAATAGGCTTCCAAGGCCTGGTCCAAAAGCGCATATTTTTGAAACCTATAACCTACCCCGTATCCAAAATTTGGATTCTCTTCAATCTTATCAATCGCTTGTCTGTAATATTTGGTCGCTTCGTTGGGCAGGTTTTGTAGAGTGTAATTGTAACCAAGTTCAATATAGAGGGTTGGATAAACATGTCCTTCTTCCAGCTTATCTAAAATGAGTTTTTCTGCATCTGCAAACCTTTCCAGTTGCTGATAGGTAGCTATGAGACCTTCTGCATAATCGGTTCTTCTAGGATTTTTTCTAACCAAATTTTCGTAGTAAACTACAGCTTTCTTATAATCTCCATCATTGAAGTACTGCTTGGCCAAAAAATCTTCTTGCCCATGGGAGATGGTGGGCATGAAAAGTAGGATTAAAATGCAGCGGATGAAATGTTTCATTTGTTTGGAATATAGCAAAAATACCTCAGTGTGCCCATAAATGCTGCCAACGACTTCCTAAATTATGTCTAGTATTGAATTTTTACAAAAAAGCAATTTCAAATTATACCGTTTTTAAGCCTGTCCGTACATTATTGAATTGAAATCCTAGTATTTGCATGTAGTTTAGGTTGAAAGTATAACGGTAATTTCAACTTAAAATTTAATAGGATGGCAGCTTTTGTTAAAACTTGTGATCGATACGCCGCATTTCTATACCCAAATGGTAAAAGTGAAGGCAGAATCAATCTTTATTGCGCCGATGGGTACAAACTCTACCTGATTTTTTCCGCGGGTACTACCTTTTCTACCAATGACTATGGAGTAGCGACTAAAACCGGCGTTGCTTATGAAGATATTGAAAGATATAGCGATTATCTGGATATGGTCCGCAATGAAAAACCTGTAAGGGTAACTTTTAATCCTGAAAACAAAAATTTTGTCGTTTATGTATCGGGAGAGGAAGTAGGGGAAGGCGAAATTTAGAATATTAAAACGTGCCCAATTAAATATAGGGCACGTTTAGTATTAATCTATTATATCAAAACCACAATATGGCACCAATACCTCTGGTATTTTAATGCCTTCTGGGGTTTGGTAATTCTCTAATATTCCGGCCAATACCCTAGGTAATGCCAAGGCACTACCGTTGAGGGTATGTGCTAACTGACTTTTACCGTTCTCGTCTTTAAAGCGCAATTTTAATCTGTTGGCCTGATAGGTTTCAAAGTTGGAGACGGAACTTATTTCCAACCAACGATTCTGAGCTGTAGAAAACACTTCAAAGTCATAGGTCATGGCCGAAGTGAAACCTAAATCACCGCCACAAAGACGTAAAATTCTATAGGGTAATTTCAGGTCTCTGAGGATACCTTTTACATGTTCCACCATTCCGTCTAGGGCCTCATAGGATTTAGAAGGGTGTTCTACCCTCACTATTTCTACTTTGTCAAACTGGTGCAATCTGTTTAAGCCACGAACATGGGCGCCGTAACTTCCAGCCTCCCTTCTAAAACAAGGGGTATAACCGGTATAGCGAATTGGAAAATCTGCTTCGGAGATAATCTCGTCCCTAAAAATATTGGTGACCGGTACTTCGGCCGTAGGTATGAGATACAGATTGTCATCGGTCACATGGTACATTTGTCCTTCTTTATCGGGTAATTGCCCGGTACCGTAGCCCGAAGCTTCATTTACCAAATGGGGAACCTGAATTTCAGTATAACCGGCTTCTGTGTTTTTATCCAAAAAATAAGTGATAAGGGCTCGCTGTAAACGGGCTCCTTTTCCTTTGTATACGGGAAAACCGGCACCACTGATCTTTACACCGAGCTCAAAATCGATAATATCATATTTTTTTGCCAGCTCCCAGTGGGGCAGGGCATTGCTTTTCAATGAAGGTACTTCTCCTTCCTTAAAAATTTCCTCGTTGTCTTCTTCCGAATTTCCTGCAGGAACCAATTCATGGGGTGCATTAGGAATTTGGTAGAGAAGAGTTTGTAGTTCTTCTGAAATAGTATGGAGCTCTTCTCCCAGTAACTTGGAATCTTCCTTTAAACCACTGGTCTTTGCCTTAAGTTCATTAGCTTCTTGAGCCTTTCCACTTTTGAAAAGCATACCAATTTCCTTGCTTAGTTTGTTACCTTCTGCAAGTATGTTGTCTAATTTTGTTTGCGTTGATCTTCTTTTTTCGTCGAGTTCTATAGCGCCATTCACGAGAGGTGCCGCATCCACATTTCTTTTGGTCAATGCCTTAATAATCTCCTCTTTGTTTTCTCGAATGGTCTGTATTTGCAACATGCCTTTTGGTTTTGGCTGCAAATTTAAGTTTTCTTTGGATGAAAACCCGAAAGGCGGTGTAAAGATTTAGGGCTAATAGCATCCATCTGTCAAAGTAAAAATACCCTTAATTACAACTTGGCTCCTCCTTGTCTTTTAGGGCCATACATTTTTAGGGATTTTAATTCTAGCAAGATTCCTTCTTTGGGGGCGTTAATGGATTTTTTTATGGTTTTTTCTGAAAACCACTAGGCATAGTGCGGATTGTAAGCAAATTGCTATGGCGTTGGTGAGCCAAAGGGCTATGGTCTCAAACCTAATTCCGTACAAAAGCCAAAAAGTGTAAATCAATAACCAGCCAATTAAAAAGGTTTTTGAAAGGCTGCTTGGTGCTGTAGACCTATATTCTTTAATTACTTGGATCAAGACGACAAAGCAGGCAGAAAATCCGGCAATTAAACCTATAACTTCAAATAAATCGGCAGGTATAGACATTAGGTAATCCATGAATTGTCGGGTTTTGGTTGTTTATTATATGTTGGTCACAAGAATATCAAAACTAACCTAAATCTTTAATTGTTGTAAGGGTTAAATTAAAAGGTCAACATTTTTTTAGATGCTGAAATTTTTAACCAATTGATCCACTAGTAGAATATATCAGAATTATTCAAAAATTGAATATGGTTTGTTATTTTTAGGTTTTAAATAACCACACAATGATTTTTGAACATTTTGCCATTAATGTTTCCAATGTAGATGCTATAGTTGCTTGGTATACAAAAAACTTACATGTAAAAGTGGCCAGCGCCCAAAAAGAACCACCATTTATGACTTTTTTGGCGGATTCTTGGGGTCGTGTTTTTGTAGAGCTCTATCACAGTCCGGACGAAGCTATTACAGATTTTAGCCAACAGCACTTTTTGACCTTTCATCTCGCTATGGTTTCTGAAAATTCAGAAGCGGATAAAAATAGATTGATCGAAGCCGGAGCATCTTTTGTTGAAGAAGTTTTTAAGGAGGATGGCAGTCATTTGGTTATGTTGCGTGATCCCTGGGGCATGCCTTTGCAATTGTGCCAACGTACCATAAAATTTTAACGTACTCCAATTACTGGTTTTCGCTGGGTAATATCCATTCGTTATGCCAAAGGTAGTCCCACTTGGCATTGGCGAGGTCTACTTTGGGGTCTATAAACGCCCTGTATGGCTTTCCGTTAATACTAACTTTGGAATTGACGGCGTAAACGGCGACCTCTTGTCCTTTTTTGGCGTATTCCTTTTTTAACCGTTGTGCGAATTGCCAAATAAAATCTGGGTAAGAAGTAATTCTTTGTCGTTGTTTCTTGGTCAAGTATTTTTTGGTATCGATTATTTCAGATGTACCTGATTCTTTGTCAACTACCTTAAAAGTAATTGTTCCGCCTCTGCTTCTAAGCATCATTCGCCAGCTTAAACGGTGACCTTCTTCGGTCCAAAGCACATCGTCCTTTATCAAATGATGCCTTACCGGAAGTAATAGCTGAATCGTGAAATATACGCCCGCCAATGTGTATACTACATACTTGTATTTTGGGACTTCTATATTTTTAAGAACGTAAGGAACCTTCTTTTTAAAGAAAATTTTTCGAATAGTTTCAGGTTCAAAAAAGAATACCGTAAAGGCTAGGGACAGGTAAGGAAAAATTCCGATCTGAAAAACAATTGAATTAAACAGATGGAAGAATATGGAGGCGAAAAAGGCCCATTTTCTTGTCGGCTTCCAAAGTAAAGCCGGTATAATGAGCAAATCGAAAAAAATACCAAAAAAACCAATGATTTTATGAATCCAAGTGGCTTGAAGGATTTCGCCAATAATTGGGTAGCTCGCTTTATTGAGCATTAAAATTTTAATGATTCCGAAATCTAGCCAATCTGCATAAATTTTGGCAACGGAGGCATAAGAATATACAATGAGCAGCTGTAGTACGATCACCCATTTTACATAACCGTACATGCTATCTGCTTTAAGTGCCGGGTTTCTGGTTGCATCCCACGAGTAATTTCTACTTGCGGGTAGGAAACACATGATGCCGGAAATAAGTATCAATAGGTAGTAGTGATTGTTATAGGAAGTTTTCTGCATGAGGTACACCCCTGTCCATAATAGGGTGAAAGAGATGATACTAAAACGGTATTTAAACCCAAGTGCAATGAAAACTCCCAAAGTGCCCATTAAGAAAAAATAGCAATACATACCATATCCTGGGAGTGGTTGAAGCCAATCAAAACCAATGAAATTGAATGTAAACTGGGGTTTTACAAGCGTTCTTCTCACCCAGCCTGTTAAGATGGCCCCGTAACATTCCAGCGAGACCAATATCCCAAAGAATATTCGGAATATAATAAGTGCCGAATTATCAATTTTGGTGAAAAGTAGACGTTTCATAAAGCCTTTGAAATGGCCCTAAAGGTATTAAGTTATTTGAAAAACTGGACCGTGGCTGCTTAAACTTAATTTAAAGAATGTCTAAGGTTCTTCTATTGGGAGTTATAGATGAAATCCAAGGAAGTTTTCTGGTCTTTTTTTAGCTGCCTTTTTAAGGCTTCTACAGAATCAAACTTATGCTCATCCCTAATTCTATGTAATACCCTAATTTGAATCTGCTGCTCGTACAAATCTTGGTTAAAATCAAAAAAGTGAATTTCAGTACTCTTTTCTTTTCCAGAGACGGTTGGGTTATAGCCAATGTTCATCATCCCATAAACTGTTTTGCCCCCAATTATACTTTTGACAACATAAGATCCTTTTTTGGGAACAAGTTTGTAAGTCTCATCAATTTGCAGGTTTGCTGTTGGAAATTGGATGGTCCTGCCCAGGCCTTTGCCGCGTTTAACGGTGCCGGTAAGCATGTACTCATAGCCTAAATAAGAGTTGGCAGTTTTTATATCCCCATCCTCCAATGCCTTTCTGATTTTAGTGGAGCTCACGGATACTTCCTCAATCTCTTGAGCGGGTATTTCCTCCACTTCAAAATCAAGGGTGCTCCCAAATGCTTTGAGGTCTGTGATATTGGCATTTCGGTTTCTGCCAAACCTATGGTCGTAGCCAATTATAATTTTTTTGGTCTTTAGATCGTTTACTAATATATCCCGAACGAATTCGGTTGCTGTTAGCCTTGAAAATTCTTTCGTAAACGGATGGATAATTAATTGGTCAAGACCCAATTCCTCCAAGATTTTGGTTTTTTCTTCAATGGTATTCAGCAACTTAATTTCGGCATCTTTTTGAAGTACCATTCTGGGATGCGGAAAAAAGGTGAGAACGGTAGATTTTAGATTTAGTGTGGCAGCATTTTTGATGAGCCTTTCAAGTATTTTTCTATGGCCAATATGCACACCGTCAAAAGTGCCTATGGTAATGGCTGTGGGGTGCTGTTCATCGTATTTGGATAGGCTTTGGACTGTTACCACGTACTAAAAATAATAAAAAGCTTATATTTGAGATTGCGCTAAAACCCCTGAATGGTTACAAAATTACGTCTTGTTTTTTCAATTACAATAGTATTTTTCTCCTTTTACGCATCAGGGCAAAGTAACTACTGGGAAAAAGTTTCTGCAAGCAATAAGGTCCGCAATACTGCCCTTAAACAATTTAAAGTAAAAGACGCGCAGTTTTTTTCCTTTAACGAAAGCGCTTTTAAAAAGGAATTAACCGCCTCCGGCCACTCCAAAAAACAAGGTGAAATCATTTATTTTCCTAATGCCGTAGGAAATCCCGTGCCTTATCGTATTCATGAAGCATCGGTTTTGTCTCCGGAGCTTTCAAAGAAATATCCTCAAATAAAATCTTATAGAGGGTATGCCATTCAACATCCTGAAGAGAAAATTAGGCTTAGCATCTCGCATAAAGAGGTGCAGGCCATGTTGGTCTCCCATTCCGGAAAACCAAATCAATTTGTACAAAAATCAAAGGATGACACCTATCTCATGTATTCGAGGGCTTCCAGAAGTGATGAGGACATAGAATTTGTTTGTGAGACCAAGGAACAGGTTTTAATGGCGGGAGCCGCGCGCTTTGCGAAACCTGTAGATGACCAGGTGCTTAGAAAATATAGGGTAGCCATATCTGCTTCTGGTGAATACACCCAATTTCATGGCGGTACAAAAGCAGATGCGCTGGCGGCCATTAATGCGACCCTTACAAGGGTAAACGAAGTATTTGAAACGGATTTGGCCGTTACTTTAGAATTGGTGGCCGATACGGACAAGGTGATATACACCAACCCATCTACGGACCCGTATTCAGGTGGTTTGTCCACATTGGGAAATACCGCTCAACAGACATTTGATCAACAGATCGGCGTGAACAATTATGATTTTGGTCATTTATTTCACAGAGGTGTTAATGGCGGAAATGCGGGGTTTATTGGGGGTGTTTGCGTCAATGGTCAGAAAGGTGGGGCCTATTCATCAGGTGAAAATCCTGAAGGAGATGTTTTTGACTTGGACTTTGTAGCGCATGAAATAGGCCATCAATTAGGTGCTTTCCATACTTGGTCCTATGAATCCGAAGGAACTTTATCGCAAATGGAACCGGGTAGCGGAACCACTATTATGGGTTATGCTGGTATTACGCAAAGAGATAATGTGGCCGGTAGGGGAGATGATTATTTTCATTACCGGAGCATTGAAGAGATTTCGGAGACCTTAAGGGATAAATCTTGTGGGGAAACTTTTGTTTTGGCTAATCAGCCTCCCATTATTGATCCCTTGGAAGATTATACCATACCAAAGTCAACACCTTTTGTGTTGAACGGTACGGCTACCGATCCGGATGTTGATGATGTTCTTACCTATACTTGGGAACAAATAGACCACGGTATAGTAAACAGTGCCAATTTTGGTCCCACCAATCCTAGTGGTGCCAATTTTAGGTCTCGTCCACCTAGTTTGGAGGGAGTTCGTTATTTCCCTTTGCAATCTCGAGTTTTGAGCGGTAATCTCACCCAGACAAATCCGCAAGAAGGAGATGCTTGGGAAACCGTATCCGATGTGGAACGGGAAATGAATTTTGCCTTAACGGTACGTGACAACGCTGTTGGTGGTGGTCAGGTAGTGAGCGAATTGGTGAAAATTTTGGTTACCAATAGTGGCGGCCCTTTCGCGGTAACTTCTCAACAAAGTTCGGTCACGCTAACAGCTGGAGATGTGGAGACTATTGAGTGGGATGTTGCCAACACCAATGTAGCTCCGGTGTATACAGAATTTGTGGATATTTTGCTGTCCAATGATGGCGGACTCAGTTATACGACTGTTTTGGCATCAAATGTGGAAAATGACGGTTCCCATGATGTGGTGGTTCCTGCCGTACCAACTACCGAGGCGAGAATTATGGTGAAACCAGTTGATAATATCTATTACGCGGTAAATTCTACGGATTTTACGATTGAGGTATCTGAGGTAGTACTTAATTTTTCCCAGTTGGAATTTGATGTTTGTCAGCTTTCGGATATTACGGTGCCCTTTATTTACGAATCTTATCTTGGATTTTCAGAGGAGGTCACCTTTACGGTGGAGGATATGCCATTGAACTTAGCAGCTACCGTTGTTCCCGATACGGTAATTTCCGGAGGAACAAATGTGGATATTTTGTTCGAGAATACAGAAAATGTCCCTGAAGGAAGTTATCCTATTAGAATCGTAGCAAATTCGGCAACTGTTACTAGGGAGGTAACCATAATTCTGAATGTATATGATACAAATTTTGATATGGTTACCACTACGGCACCTGAGAATGGTTTAATGGATGCATCCATAAATACTCTTTTAGAATGGGAACTAAATCCTTCCAATGTTTCCTATGAGGTCCAAATTGCTACGGATTCCGGTTTTTCGAATATTGTAGAAGTTGAGACGGTAAAGACAAATTCGTACATGCCCTTGGATCTTCAAAATCAAACTACCTATTATTGGAGGGTACGACCGGAGAACATATGTGGGCAAGGGGCTTTTAATGCGCCTCAAACCTTTACCACGGTTCAGGTTAGTTGTGAGCAGAAATTTGCCAATGGCTTTCCCAAAGAGATTTCAGCTAATGGAACATCGGAAGTAATTTCCAAAATATCCTACTTTGAGGATCTGCCAGTTTCGGATATTAATGTGAATTTAAATATTGAGCACAGTTATGTGGAAGATTTGGTCATAAGATTGACCTCTCCGGAAGGAACCACGGTCACTTTGGTATCGGGTTCTTGCGGTGAATTTGATAATATCAATGCTACTTTTGATGATGAAGGAAGTACCTTTTTCTGTAATCCAAGTGGTGAAAACGTAATTGGTGGTACGGTAAAACCACTTGGGACCCTTAGTTCTTTTGATGGGGAGTCCATTTTGGGAGAATGGGTTTTGGAGGTGATAGATAATGCATCATCAGATGGGGGTGCAGTGGTAGACTTTTCTTTGGATGTTTGTGTAGAAGGCGAATTTAGGCCGGATGCGGATAATGACGGCGTTTTTGACGATGGGGAAGACCAGTGTCTAGGAACTCCTGAAGGGGTTGAGGTAAATACTTCCGGTTGTCAAGTGTATCGTTTTCCTACCGATAATTTTTCGGTGTCCGTAGAAAGTGAGACGTGCAGGAACAACGATGATGGAAGTATAACTATAGAACCTTTGTTGAAATTGGACTATTCCGTTACCATTACCGGAAACGGACTCGATTTAACGGAAGAATTTACTGCGGATTATTTGCTTGAAGGGCTTGGTTCAGGAACCTACAATCTTTGCATTACGGGAGTAAGTGGAGAGATTACCTACGAACCCTACTGCTTTGAGGTGGTAATTTCCCAACCTGAAGCACTTGGAGTTAGTTCTTCGGTCATTAATGATGGAAACCAGCTTTCATTGCTTATGAATGGAGCAAATGAATATGTTGTTGAACTTAATGGGCAAACCTTTCAAACTAATGAGGAACAAGTAGTGTTAAATTTAAAGGCCGGAAAAAACTCTTTAAAAGTTTCTACCTTAAACACTTGTCAAGGCGTTTTTGAGGAAGATATATTTGTGAACGGGCCTACCATGGTTTCTCCAAACCCCTTCAAAAATTTGACCAAGGTACTGCTGGGTGCTCCTGAGGAAAGAGTTCAAGTGGCTATTTATACTTTGGGGGGGCAATTGGTGGAAAAGAGAATACATCAGCCGGTGTCTAGGGAGGTAGCATTGGATTTGACCAATCTACCAAATGGAGTATATGTAGTTTATATACAGGGTGATGAGGTTAACGAGGTGCTAAAAGTGATTAAAAAATGAGACTAATAAGGGCTATCTTTTGTATTTTGGTGGTAACGGTTGGCTGTAAAAAAGACGACCCTAATCCGCCTGCACAGGCCACTCTTGTTGCTCCGGCCAAAAATGCCGAATGTAGCCCGGTACAAAGCACCAATGGAACAAGCAGTGTTGTGAGATTCAATTGGCAGGCGTCTGAGTATACAGATTCTTATCAGCTTAGGGTAACCAATCTTTTAAGCGGAATTACCCAAAGTCCCAATACTACGAGTACCACGCACACATTATCTTTAAGTAAGGGTACACCATATTCTTGGCAAGTAATTTCTAGTAATAGCAAAAGCTCTAAAACGGCCAGTAGCGAAACATGGTTTTTTTACAATCCTGGTTCCCAAACATCCTATGTGTCCTTTCCTGCGGAGATTAGCTCCCCGGAGCCGGGTTCAAGTGTGTTTAGGGATATTAATAATGAGGTGACCT
This sequence comes from Cytophaga sp. FL35, assembly GCF_014349235.1. Taxonomy (GTDB): domain Bacteria; phylum Bacteroidota; class Bacteroidia; order Flavobacteriales; family Flavobacteriaceae; genus Euzebyella. Next base: position 113,516 of record NZ_JACSOH010000014.1, read on the forward strand.
TGGAATGGTCCGGATCTGATATTGACGATGATATCTCCGGATATGAAATTTATTTTTCAACGTCCAATCCCCCTACGGAATTATTGGCTTCGGTAAATTCTACGGTTCATCTTAGAAGTGTAAGCGTGGAGGTAGGTCAAGTATATTTTTGGCAAGTAGTCACCACGGATTCTCAAGGAAATGTGTCCAAATCTCCCGTGGTAGATTTTAAGTGCCGTTAAAGTTGTTCATGGTGTTCTTGACGCCGGCAAAAATAAAGGATTTGATTAGCTCTACGGATTTCTCCAAACGCTCCGGCATGGATTTTTGTTCTTCCTCAGACCATTCACCTAATACATATTCTACCTGTCTACCTTTTCCAAAATCTGCGCCCACACCAAATCTAAACCGATTAAAATTGGTGTTTTGTAAGGTGTTCTGAATATCCTTCAGTCCATTATGTCCACCAGCACTTCCTTTTGTTTTAAGGCGAATAGTACCAAAGGATAAGTTGATATCATCGGTAATGACCAAAACATTTTCCAATGGAATATTTTCTTTGTCCATCCAATATTTTAGGGCCTTGCCGCTTAAATTCATATAGGTGGAGGGTTTCAGGCAAAGGGCACTTTTTCCCTTGTATTTAAAAGTGGTTACATCGCCGAGCTTTTGAGTCTCATATGACAAGGATTCTTTTTCGGCCAATGCATCCAAAATTTTAAAACCAATATTGTGTCTGGTCTCGGTATATTTATCGCCTATATTCCCAAGGCCAACAATCAAAAATTTTTTCATTACTTCCGTTTCTTCAAGGAGATTTGCTCGAGGCTTAAAGATTGATTTTAAAAAGGAGAGCATTCCATTAGGGTTTGCGTAAAAATACAAAAGCATCCCGAACGGTATCGGGATGCTTTTTAATTATTCTAAGGAAGTGGTTATTCTTGAGCCTCTCCTCCTTCTGCTGCTGGAGCTTCTGCTGCTTCTCCTTCTGCACCTTCTTCTCCTTCTTCATCCTCATCGTCTGTAACAACGGCAGAACGCTGAGTTTTAACCTGCACAACTACGGTACTGTCCGGGTGAAGAATGGTAAAATCATCATTAAGCAATGACTGAACACTAATGTTCTGTCCAATTTTCAATTTAGAGATGTCCACATCAAAGAAATCCGGTAATTTGTCCGGAAGTGCCTTAATGGCAAGCTTTCTTTTTCTGAACAATAGACGACCACCATTTCTAACACCAGGGGAATTACCTTGTAAACGAACAGGAATGTTCATGGTAACCTCTTTGTCATCGAACAATTGGTAAAAGTCTATGTGCAAAATATTGTCAGTTACCGGGTGAAACTGAATGTCTTGCATAATGGCGCTTACCTTTGTGCCTCCCAAGTCAATTTCCACGGTGTGCGCGGCTGGGGTGTACACTAAATCTCTAAACGCAATTTCGTCTGCTGAAAAGTGCAATGGTTTCTCCCCTCCGTATACTACGCAAGGAACCTTTCCAGCATTACGTAGGGCCTTTGTTGCTTTTTTGCCCACGCTTTCTCTTTCTGATCCTTCAATTAAAATTGACTTCATTATATCTATTAAAAATTAATACTCGTTAATTGATCCAAGTGCCTACATTAAAAATTTGGAGGCAATGGATGTATTGTGATGTACCCTATGCATAACATCTGCAAAAAGATCGGCACAACTAAGCACTTTTACTTTTGAACTGTCTTTTTTTGTTGGAATGGAATCTGTAATGATCAATTCCGATAGTTGGGAAGCTTCGATTTTTTCATACGCTTTTCCGGACAACAGTCCATGGGTCGTAATGGCCCTGACACTTTTAGCACCTCTTTCAATCATGAGATCGGCAGCTTTTGTTAAAGTTCCTGCAGTGTCCACCATATCATCTACCAAGACCACATTTTTTCCCTGAACATCGCCAATAAGCTCCATGTGGGAAATTACATTGGCCTTAGCGCGTTGTTTGTAACAAATGACCACGTCACATTCCAAGGCTTTGGAATACGCATACGCTCTTTTGGAGCCGCCCATATCCGGGGAAGCAATGGTGAGGTTGTCTAAGTTCAATTTCTTGAGATAGGGTAGAAATAGGGTAGAGGCAAATAAATGGTCTACCGGTTTTTCAAAGAAGCCTTGAATCTGATCCGCATGAAGATCCATGGTGATGATTCTTGTGGCTCCGGCAGTCTCCAACATCTTCGCTATAAGTTTAGCTGCAATAGGAACCCTAGGCTTGTCTTTTCTATCTTGCCTGGCCCATCCAAAATAGGGCATTACAGCGGTAATGTGCCTTGCGGATGCCCTTTTGGCGGCATCAAGCATAAGAAGCATTTCCATCAAGTTTTCAGAACTTGGATTGGTAGACCCTATGATAAAAATTCGAGCCCCTCTAACAGATTCCTCAAAAGATGGCTGAAACTCCCCGTCACTATAGCGGGAAAAGATAACCTTACCTAATTCTGTTCCATAGGATTTGGCAATTTTCTCTGCTAGCTCTGTACTTTGTGTACAGGCAAATATCTTTGGCTCGGGAACTTGATAGGGCATTGATAAAATGTTGTAAACTAGTTTATTGTCCTCCCTTTTTTCTTGGGAGGTGCAAATTTAGAAATTTATTTGTGTTGCTAAAGGATAAATCTTGTTATTTTTTTAGGTTGTATTTAAAATAATTTTCTAATTTTGCAGTCCGTTTTTGCCTTGATGGCTTTTTCAAAAAGTGATTATAGGTTTATTTAAGTAAAACGGATGAATTGCCTTGGTGGCGGAATTGGTAGACGCGCTGGATTCAAAATCCAGTTCCTTTGGAGTGTGGGTTCGATTCCCACCCAAGGTACAGTTGGAAAGCCGAGATTTATGTCTCGGCTTTTTTTATGCTCGGGTACAACATAGGTACAACATTCTGCTATTTTTTGAGTACAAATAGTATTTGATTGCAAATGATAGCAATCGGTGGTATTAAGCCGCTCTGCACATTACCACTTCATTTCATTCCGGGAAAAGAGCTTCACTCAAAAAGTCTTGTGCCCAATTTCAAAGCTCGTATCCAGGTCACAAATAAGATTTAGTCGGATAAGAAAATTTCTCTATATGTGCTAAGCTTTGAAATGCGCACGCTTTGCCAAAACATCACTTCTACCTTTTCTTCAAAAAGGTTTAAAATTTAGCTTGAGACGGAATGCATAACCGCTCGTGCCGTCGCTTTTATAAGTCCTTACTCATTCTAAATTTTAGGTCGGGTTACCGAAAAGGTAACTGCGATAGGCTCTATGGGAAGTAAATGGATAATCAGAAGTAACAAAGTGTTCTTTTTTAGCATTGATGAGTGTGCAATTATTCAAATTCCTACCATTTAATATAGAATGAAAAGGAAAACGCTCAGGATATAATAAGTAAAGGGATAAGTGCCATTCTGGCAATCAATTGACTGCAAATCGGAACAAATTATATGGCTTCAATTTTGATTTAAAAGTAAAGGGCTTCTCGAAGAAAGTATGGAAGACCCGAAATGAAATGGAGGGATGGAATAGCAAGAGGGTAACACGCTGACGCGATGTTACAAATTTAAGTTTTCGCCCATCCCCTGTAAATAAAGGTTTGTCAGGATATCTAAATTCTTCGATACAAGTATTGATCCCAGAATTTTCAGAAAATATCTGCAAAGCCCAAGAGAATAGACTTAAAATTTCAGAAAAAATGGATAAAGGATATGAAAACGAGCGATTTGAGAAACTTGGAATCAAAACTTCCGTAGCCAAAAGATTTAGAGAGTTCTGCAAGAAGATGTCCAAATCCCAATCAATGACACTGCTTTTGATGCTGGACTTTTTTGAGGAAAACGGAATATCACCAGTCGAACCTATGGGGCCCCGAATGGAGACACTTGAAACAAGAATTTCCACCCTAATTAAAAAGAGGATGAACGGAATAATTGCAATAATGAAGGATATTGAAAAATCCCAGACCAAGCCAACCGCTGCTATGCTGTATGCACTTTTTGAGCAAACAGAAAAGCCAAAAAAGAAACTGATGCTGGAGAAGAATGAATCAAGACAAGGTAGGGAGGTTCGGTATATCGAGAGGAAAAATCACAATAAACCTGACTAATGAGCAAGGTAAATTACATCATACAACTCAACTCAGTATTTGAACTATTCAATGAAGATGCGCGTATTAAGCAAGGACATATCACACTATACCTAGCATTCTTTCAAAAGTGGAATCGAGAATTCTTCGCAAAGTATATAACTGTTAACAGGCGCCTAATAATGGAAAGGGCAAAGATTAAATCGAAAACAACATATCACAACAGTCTCAAGGACCTCAATAATTGGGGTTACCTCATCTACTTTCCCTCATTTCACCCTAATAAGGGTTCTAAAATAGAGATGACCATATTTGGTACAAGTAGTGGTGCAAGCTCTGGCCAAAAATTGGACAGCATCCTTTCAAAACCTAGCCAAAAATTGATACCTTCTTTAAACTATAAAATCAATGAAAACATAAATAAACTGGCCAGACCAAAAAATGAACAAGCTGTTTTGATGTATTTTGAGGACAACAATTGGCCCAAAATTGAGGGGACAAAATTCTTTATTTATGGAGAGTCGAAAAAATGGCATTTAAACGCATTTTCAAAAGCTAGGAATTGGAAAAATGCAGCCCAAATATTTGCAGAAAATGATTTTATGCTCAAACCGAGCCAAACTAGTCCAATTTCTGGCCACCTATCAAATAATACTGCTATACATTTTCAAGTAAAAAATGATTTTCCGTAGCATTCCTGACCATTCGTTTTTGGTATAATTAAACTACTGTACAGAATCAATCACACTTCCACAAGTCAACATCGCATCACCATAGTACGGATTGCGGATTTCTTCTTTGGTGCTTAACCAAACCGCCCCTTTATTGTTATTTGCCATTGGACATTTTTGAACATATAGGGTATCATCCACACCTTCGAGGTTCATTGCAATGGCAACCAGATTTTCATTGAGAATAACGAAATGGCTGCGTTGGTTTTCCAAATCGGAATTACTTGCTATGGCATCCAACATTTCAATACTTTTGGATAGATGGGTTTTGAGCATTTTGTCCAAATCGTTTTGTGGTATCGCCTTCATTTCTTCAGAAGTTGTCGTTGCGAAAGTGGAAACTTTTTCAGCATCACCGGCCACCAACGCATCTTTGAGTTCAAGGTATGAGGGCAAAGCCTTCACAAACTGACCTTGAAAAGAAGTTGACAGTGACATTTCCATCGCCATCATTTCTTTCTCTTCTTGAGTACTTTGATTCATCATAGATTTCTTGCCTTGCAATTGGGCAGCAGCATCTACGGTAAAGGTGCCATTGGTCACAATCTCATCACCATTTTCTAAACCGGACGTAACCGTAAACATATCGCCATTACGATTGCCAAGAGTTACTTCCCGCATTTCAAAAACAGGCTTGTTGGGGTTGGTTTTGATATACACCAAAGACCTTTCGCCCGTCCACATCACAGCACTTGCGGGTATGGTCAGGTTTGATACCGTATTTGCCGTTGTTCCTTCTACTTTACCAGTCACGAACATTCCCGGTTTTAGCAATCCATTGCTATTTTTAAGATTGGCCCGAACGGTAACCGTTCGCGTTTGTGTGTTCAGAACAGGGTCTATGAATGAAATTGTTGCATCAAATTCCTTATTGGGGTAAGCATTAGTCGTTACTGAAATTTTCTGCCCTTTTTTAAACTCTGAAATCTGGTTTTCGTAGGCATCAAATTCCGCCCATACAGAGTTTAGGTTACTCACCTTTACAATGGGCTGTCCCTGTTTAACATAGTCGCCTTCGGCAGCCATTTTTTCTGAAACCGTTCCGGATACGGTCGCATAAATCGGGAAGTTTTCCTTGATAGTGCCGGATTCCTCTATACTATTGATTTGGGTATCCGAAAGTTTCCAAAGTTTCAGTTTGTTGCGTACCGCCTTGTATAGTGAGGGTTGCGATTCTTTTAGCGAAGCCGCAGTAATCAATTCTTGCTGAGCAGCTATCAGATTAGGTGCATAAATGGTTGCCAACAATTGCCCTTTTCGTACTTCCTGACCTTCAAAATTGACGTTGAGACGTTCAATCCTACCATCAAAATAACTGGCCTGCACCGCATTTTCTTCTTCGTTCATCTTGATTTTTCCCGAAAGGGAAATCATATTCTCATCATCTACAGAAGCATTTCCCACGATGGACGTTTGGATGTCCGCCAACGCCATAGCATTTTTGGTCATCTTTATTTCGTTCATTGCCAGTCCGTCGGCACCCGATTCCGCAGGAATTAAATCCATTCCGCAAATGGGACAATCACCTGGTTCGGGTTGCATAATCTGAGGGTGCATTGAGCAGGTCCACATCTGACCTTCCGCTTCTGCGGAATGGTCGTGGTTATCTGTCATAGATTCTTCCGATGAGCCCCCAAAAATGAGCCAACCACCAAGCAGTCCCACAAGTACCGCGATGGTGATGTATATAATATTCTTTTTCATAGGTTGTTATTTTTCGTTCTGTAATCGTTCAATCATTTTTTTCATTTCGGCGATTTCCCTGCGCTGTGCCTTAATGATTTCTTCTGCCAGTTTCTTTACCTCTGGGTCTTTAATATCCGCACGTTCACTGGTCAAGATTGCGATGGAATGGTGTGGTATCATTGCTTTCATCCATAGTACATCGCCTACGGTAGATTTTTGGTCACGTACGAGAAACAACGCCCCCAAGAACAAGACCAAACTACCGAATAAGATGGCCATATTCTTTTTTTTGTCAGTGTACATCTTGCGCATAAAAAACCACATAATGACTGCCATTGCTGCTATGCCCAGACAGACCATATAGAAGCGCGTTAAGCTGAACCAGACGTGGTCCCATTCGTAAGTATTGAGATACATTGTGATGTACATTGCCACAAATGAGCAAGCCAGCATCATAAAAAATGTTCTGTACTTTCCTTTGTTTGCGTGTTTTGATTGTTCCATAGTTTTCGATTTTAATGTTTTTTGTTTCTTTTTTTTATTTTTCTAATTGTGGGCGAGCTGATGTACCACAACAAAAACCCGCTCAATACGGTTATTAATCCCAGTAGGGAAAAGGTGCGTAGTACGATTGTGTTAAAATCATCGCGACCTTCATAATCCATCGTATGGGTCATCCACAGAAAGTCGAACCATCGCCAATCCCGATGACGTAGCGTTTGGAATGCGCCATCTTTTTCTGAAACGTAGGCCTTGATGTTTTCAGAGGTTTCATAACTGATGACATAGGCCGGAAGCGGTCTGCCACGATACTCGCTATGGCTGCCCACTTGCTCGATGCGCTCGATTCCTTTTACTTGAAGTTCCGGCAGCATATTCCGTTCAGCGATTTTCAGAGCTTCACTTTCTGAGATTACTTTCTTTACTTTGCCTGTCTTGGCATCAAAAAGTTGCTTGTCATTTATCCAGTAATAGGGATTGCCATCAATTTCCCGAAGTTCTACGGAAACTATCCCTTCTTCAGGATTCACATCGGATGGACTTATCAAATGTGTAAAAGCAGATGCCTCGACCGGGTCTTGCCGAAATTGGTCGCCGTGTATTTCGTCAATGTCCGTCCAACTGAAATACATTCCACTTATCGTCCACATCAAGAACTGGATGCCCAGGAAGATGCCCAGATAGCGGTGCGCCTTTCTAATTTTTATCGCTGTTTTTCTTTTTACCATATCATTTAGTCGATGTTTGAACCTTTGAGCCTTAGCGAATTGGCGATTACCGAAACCGAACTGAAGCTCATTGCCAGGGCCGCAATCATTGGGGACAATAAAATCCCGAAAAATGGATACAGCAATCCCGCAGCAATGGGTATTCCCAAGGTGTTGTAAATCATCGCAAAAAACAGGTTTTGCTTGATGTTTCGCATTACCACATCGCTTAAATTTCTTGCCTTGACAATACCGTGCAGGTCGCCTTTGACCAAAGTAATGGCAGCACTTTCTATGGCCACATCTGTACCCGTTCCCATTGCGATACCCACATCACTTTTTGCGAGAGCTGGGGCATCATTGATACCGTCACCCGCCATTGCAACTACCTTTCCGTTTTCTTGTAGTTTTTCAACTTCCTGCAATTTGTTTTCGGGAAGCATTCCCGCCTGAAAGTCCGCAAGATTGAGTTCGTTGGCCACTGCCTGAGCTGTATCGTGGTTGTCGCCCGTTAGCATAATCACATCGATTCCCTTGTCCTGTAATTCCTTGATAGCCTTGGCACTCGTTTCCTTGATTTTATCACCAATTACCACATAACCGACAACGCTTCCATCAATTGTGAGATAGGAAACGGTTTTGCCCTGCTTTTGGAAAGATTGGGCTTTTTCTTCCATAGTTTCCAACAACTCGGCATTGGCGTGTTCCATCATTTTGGCATTTCCTAAAGCCACGTCCTTGCCGTTGACCTTGCCTTCAACACCTTTTCCGGTAACGGCATTGAACCCATCGGCTTTAAGGAATTCGGTGTTTTGTTCTTTTCCGTATTTGACGGTAGCTTCGGCAAGAGGATGTTCACTCTGATTATTCAGGGAAACAATGTATTGCAATACTTCACTTTCGCTGAAACCGTTATCAAAAGACCCCACTTTTTCCACCGTGGGTTTTCCTTCAGTAATCGTTCCCGTTTTATCCACGATGAGGGTATCTACCTTATCCATCTTTTCGAGGGCTTCGGCATTTTTTATCAGCACGCCGTTCTGTGCACCCTTACCGACACCGACCATTACGGACATAGGCGTTGCCAATCCCAAGGCGCAGGGACAGGCGATAATCAAAACAGCAATGGCATTGACCAGGGCATAGACATAGGCCGGTTCTGGTCCCCAAATTGCCCAGACCCCAAAAGTGAATACTGCGATAATGACCACGATGGGCACGAAGTAGCCTGAAACCGTATCGGCCAATTTTTGGATGGGCGCACGGCTGCGACTGGCATCATTGACCATCTGGATAATTTGTGAAAGCAACGTGTCGGAACCTACCTTTTCCGCTTTCATTAGGAAAGATTGGTTGCCATTAATCGTTCCGCTGCTGACCTTATCATCTACAGACTTGTTTACGGGAATGGGTTCGCCCGTTATCATTGATTCATCGATGGATGTTTCACCTTCGGTGATGACGCCGTCAACCGGAATTTTATCACCCGGTTTTACCCGAAGAATATCGTCTAATTCAATTTGGTCAATAGCAACTTCCTGTTCCTCGCCATCCACGACTTTGACTGCCTTGTTGGGTGCCAGTTTTAAAAGTTCCTTGACTGCGGAATTGGTTTTACTATGCGCACGAGCTTCTAACAATTGGCCAAGCAATACCAACGTAAGAATGACCGTGGCCGCTTCAAAATACACGTGAACGGTTCCCGCTTCGGTCTTGAACTGTTCGGGGAAAAAGTCTGGTACGAGCATCCCGAATACGCTGAACAACCAAGCCACACCTGCACCAATGCCAATAAGGGTGAACATATTGAGGTTCCACGTTTTTATACTGCGGTAAGCGCGTTCAAAGAACATCCAAGTGGCGTAGAACACAACGGGAATGGAAAGCGCAAACTGAATCCAGTTCCAGTATTTCAGTTCCAGAATATCGTACAGCGGATTGTTGGCAACCATTTCGGACATCGCAATGATGAAAATCGGCAACGTAAAGGCCGTGGCTACCCAAAACTTTTTGAGCAGTTTTTTATAGGTTTTTTCTTCTGCGGATAGGTCGGGTTCCATCGGTACCAAGTCCATTCCGCAAATAGGACAGCTTCCCGGCTCGTCCTTTACGATTTCGGGATGCATTGGGCACGTCCACTGTTCAGAAGTGGTAGCGGTCAAATTCTGTTCCTCGACCAAATCCATTCCGCAGACAGGGCAATCGCCCGGTTTGTCATAGGTTTTATCGCCTTCACAGTGCATCGGGCAGTAGAACGTTCCGGTTCCCTTGCCTTTAGGTTTTTCTTTTTTCGCTTTCGTACTTCGACTATGCTCAGCATTAACTTTAGCGGAATCATCCTTGTGATGATGTTTGCCTGGGTTGTGAATGCTATACGAACCGCCATCTTGCTTTAGTGCTTCCTGAAATGTTCCGATAGGAATATGCGATTCCATTTCAATGACCGCTTCAGATTTTTCTAAATTGACCGATGCTTCAATTACACCATCTACTTTAGAGAGAGTTTTCTCGACGTGGGTTCTGCAACCATTGCAGGTCATTCCGTGTATGTGATAGGTGTGTTTCATTACTTTACTAATTTGTGCCTGTCACGGGAAGGGTCACTAACCAACCATCAAACTTCCCTTCCCGCAGCAGGACTTTATTCCAAGCTATCTTTTAATTTTTTCATATACTCAATTACTGCTGTTTTGTTCGTTTCAGAAAAAATGGCATCCCTATGAATCAACGTATAGCTATCCAAAGGCATTTCACCATCTTCAATCTGGTTTATGATAGACCGTAATTTGCTATTTTTCCTTCGGTCGGAAAGGTTGCCCCATTCGTTGAAATTCAGCTCTGCCTTTCCTTCTTTGATATGATGTTCCAAGTACCAAGCAGATGGTTGCACCTTGCTGTACCAAGGATAATCGGTATTGTTACTATGGCAATCATAGCAGGAAACCCGCAACGATTGTTCTACCGTTGCAGGTACATTGTTCACGAGCATAAAATCAGTTTCTGGTACCGTTTCATTCTGGTTATAGTCCACAGTAAAAAACTGGATGACCACAAAGGCAATCAATGCTATCCACGCTATGATTTTTACTATTTTCATTTAGTTTATTTCACGTTGCACCTTACCACATTTCAGCATTTGGGCACCGAAATAGGGGTTTCTGATTTCTTCGTTCATACTTAGCCAGGCACCACCTTTATTGTTATCGTACATTGGGCAATACTGCTCATAAATGGTCATTGAAGTTCCCGTTATCGCCACCATATCGGTCATATCCTTACTAAGTGTTTTGAAATGCTCACGTTGGTGGGCTATATCGCTCTCGCCTATATGCTCGGCGTGTTCGGTGGCATCCTCAATGATGTCCTTTAGTTCGTTCTGCTCGCTGTCCGAATAGCTCGATGCATCAAAAGATTTTAGTGATTGTGCCAAGGTGTTGCCCAGTTCTTTTGCTTTGGAATTGTCATCGTTGACCAAAGCATCCTTCAGGTTGAAATAGTCTTTCAATACCACTTCTGCCTTTGTATCTTGATTTTTGTCCATAGCCATATCTTCCTTATCATTCATCGTTTCCTGATGCATCTCGTTGCTCATAGGTGCAGCTGGTTCATTCTTGTTTCCATCCTTGCAGGAAACGGTTAGAATCATTGTGGCAACAAGTGCCATTGTGCTCATTGTTAATTTGATTGTTTTCATTTTGTGTCTGTTTTAAAGGTTTATAAATGGTTTGTGTTTAAAATCTTGCCGATAGACCGCCACCCCAACCAAAACGGTTGTCGTAGCTGCCCATCAACGAAAAGTTTCTGCTTAAAACGTATTCGAGGCCTACCTGCCAAGTGGTCTCTTCTTCAAAGTCGGTCCCTTCCTCAAAATCGGTGACCCAGCCGAAGTCCATCTGGTATTCATATTCCCCGTAAAGGGCGATATTTCGGAAAATCATCGTTGCAGTTGCAAACGATATGGTCGGCCTTAATTTGTTGTCTATCCGTAAATCGGAATCGATAAGAAGCGGCAATAGGTAGCGCACACCCACAACGCCCGTCGTTGAAATTTCATCAAGGCTGTCCTCGCCCTCATTTTCTACATTTACACCACCGAATACACGGAAATAGCTGTTAAGCCAACGTTCATACGTGAACTCAGCTTCCAGATTTTCGTTCCAACCGTATTCCCCGCGAAGTGTAAACTGGTTACGGATATTGGTGGCGGTATAAAAAAGTTCTGTCATATGGCTTGCACCTGTGATTTCACCCCACGTCCACATATGGTCTGCCTCTGTGGTCAGATTGGAAAGTGGATAGCCCTTTAAGCGTTCATCGCGTGGTGTATCATAACTGAATACCCGTGCCATCCCACTGTTGATGTGATAGAGGACGTGGCAATGGAAAAACCAATCGCCATATTCAACGGCATCAAATTCGATGACCACTTTCTGCATCGGTGCCACGTTCACGGTATGCTTTAGCGGACTGTATTCGCCGTTCTCGTTGAGCACCCTGAAGAAATGCCCGTGCAGGTGCATCGGGTGGTGCATCATCGTCATATTGTTCAAGGTAATACGAACCACTTCGCCTTGATTGATTTTTATTTTATCGGTTTCAGACAATGGTACGCCGTTGATTGACCATACGTAACGGTTCATATTTCCCGTGAGGTTGAACAGCATTTCCCGGACAGGTTTTCCATCCTCAAATTCAGTCTTGCCGGGTGCTTTTAGATAGTGATAATTGAATTCTGGATTGCCACCTGTTTTCATATTGTCGCCAATGACCTTTTCCTGTGGTACCATATAGCCCATTTTCATTCCGCCCATTTTGCCCCCATCATCCATCTTCATCTTGTCGTCCATTTGCATATCTTCGTGACCCATCTTATCGTGGTCCATTTCGGTGGAATCCTTTTTCATTCCCTTCATCTTGTCCATCTTCATTCCGTCCATTTTCATCGCATACTTTTTCATCTTTTCGATGGAATCGTTTTTTGAGGGATTGAACTTGGCGGCGGGTGCGCCCATCTTCATATCCATTGCCATCATTTCCTGCATCTGTTTGATTAGGTCTGGCTTGGGAACTTCTGCTGCGGGCAAGACTTCGCCCTTTCCCAAAAACGCCGAAGCCTTTCCAGAACCGTCCTGTGAAGTAGCAAGTATTTCGAGCTTCCCGCTTTCGGGAATCGTGACGATAAAATCGTAGGTCTCTGCTACGCTGATAAGCGTTTTGTTCTTTTTTACCGGTACAACATCCAGACCGTCAGATGAAACCAGCATTGGGTCTTGGCCACCAAAGGTGAGCCAGAAGTAAGAGGCTGCGGCGGCGTTGACAAATCGTACCCGCACCCGTTCGCCAGGCTTGAATTCAGGATAGTCTTGTTCTGCTTGGCCATTGATAAAAAAGAGGTCATAGTAATTATCGAGTATGGCCATATCGGGCATTCGTTGCCACATCATCTTCAATTTGGCACCTGTGGCACCTTTGGCGATGACCTTGTCCCAACTCTGTATCTGATTCTTCTTGATGAGATACCATTCGTTGCCACGCTTCAGGTTTCTTAGCTGTGATTTTGGATTTTCGTCCATCCAATCGGATAGCACCAATACCAAATCTTTGTCATATTCTAAGTCGGTTTCCTTGGGGTTGATTTGGATGGAACCATAAACGCCACGTTGTTCCTGCAAACCTGTGTGGGAATGGTACCAATATGTACCCGATTGTTTTAACGCAAACTTGTACTGTTGGGTCTCGCCGGGTTGAATCGGTGGTGTGGTCAGATACGGTACACCATCGTAAAAGTTGGGCAGTATAAGCCCGTGCCAATGCACCGATGTTTCCACATCCATTTTATTGGTCACGTTGATGATGGCAAATTCCCCTTCGTTAAATTCGAGATTGGGTCCAGGAATACTTCCGTTAAAGGTCATTGCCTTTACATCCTTACCCGTGTAGTTGACCGTTTCGTAATCAATGGTCAAATCATAGACCCGTTCCGGCCAGTTGTCAACATTCTCTTCACTCTCATTCGCTTTGAATTGGGCGTTCGCACCGAAGGAAATGAGTAATAAGAGAAGTAAGTTTATTTTCAATTTCATAATGTGTTAATTTTATTTGAAATAAAATTATGGCTGTAATTCAACAGCTTGTGTCATAATTTTGGTTCTTATCTACATAATTTTGTCCAACGAATTCCTAAAATTCTTTTGTTGGGATTTATAGATTGAAAGGCTCATTCCCGTCTCGCTTTTAAACTGTCCGCTTAAATGGTTGATATGGCTATAATCGAGCAGTTGCGCCATTTCAGTAAAATTGTGTTCGTTAGCCTGTATGAGTTCTTTTACCTTTTCAATTTTTAGTTTGATGAAATATTTTTCAATGGTAACACCTTGCGTAAACGAGAATACCTTGCTGATTTTTGAATACTCGTGTCCCAAGGCATCCACCAAATGTTCGGACAGTTTTTTATCAAGTTGAATCGGTAGTTCCTGCATCGTTTTTATGAGTTCGACCTTGACCTTTTCGGTCAACTTTTCTTCCGTACTTCCGATGAGCGAGAAACCGTTTTCTTTCAACAAGGTTTCGAATTTGTCCAAATCAAGGTCATCAATGTCCAGCCGCAATCGACCCAATTCAATCTGATGCAACTCGATATTATTTACATTCAGTTCATCCTTCAACACCTTGATGCATCGGTCGCATACCATATTTTTTATGTAAAAGTCCTTGACCATAATTAGTTGATTAGATAATTGATAATCGCAGACTGTGCATAGTACATCCGCACCGACTCGATTTGGTTCATCTGAAATTTCAGTTGCAGTTCCTGTATGTCCAGTACATCATTAAAATCGATGGTTCCTGTTTCATAATTCTTAATCAGGATTTCTTCGGCATCGTTCGCTTGCTTTAAATTCTTTTCTTGGGTATTGAATTGAATACGGGCTTGATTGCGTTGCGATGTTGCTTTCGCGAAAGCGGTTTCCAATACATTCAATCGTTCGTTTTTCTGGGATTCGATTTCCAGTTGCTTCAGTTCGTTCTGTTTGGAAACCGATGAATAGCGGTTGTTGAAAATAGGTATGGACAGCGATACCATTGGCATAATGATATCCTTGCCGTTGTCGCTAAAGGTCATATCGGGACGTTCGGAAACGGGTACATAGTCCAATCCAAAACCGATATTCGGGGCACTTTCTTTCTGATTGAGCAATTCGGATTGCTCAATGGACTCGTAAAGTCTATCGTATTTTAGCAGTTCCGGATTGAGTGCCAATCCTTCTTTGCTATACATCGGGTCTTCCGTTGGAATGGTCATTTCCGGAACAACTTCCACGGCGATACTTTCCTTTCGGTTCAGCAGATTGTTGAAGTTGGACTGTTCCGCCAAATAGTCTTCCTGAAGGACTTCCTTTTGTTGTTGTAATTCGTTCTGCCGAATCTGCAATCGTAGTACGTCCACGGCAGAGGCTTTGCCCACTTCCACAGAGGTCAATGCCAACCGTTCGTAGGTTTCTAAGAGTTGGATGTTTTCGTCCAAAATATCCTGCTTCGCCTTATTGGCATACAATTGGTAATAGGATTGGGCGACCGAAAGTGCCAGTTTTCGTTTGGCAATGGCAATTTCTACAAACTCATTTTCCGCCATTGAGCTGGCATAGTTTTCCCGTGCCGTTATCGTGCCGAACCAAGGCAACATCTGCGAAATCGAAAACCGTGCCCGTTGCGCACCCGTTCGGGTTTCGGGTTCGCTTACAAAGTATCCTGCGCTTACCACAGTATTAGGTAGCGTATTGACTTCGTTGACCTTTTCCTGTGCGATGTTGTATCGAAGTTCGTATGCTTGGATAACGGGATTGTTCGCTTCCGCTTCCTGAATGTAGGATTGCAGTTCCTGTGCTTTTGCGAAAGCGGAAACAAGCAATAATCCGATGATGATTTTTACATTTTTCATTTGCTCGCTCGTTTAAGTTGGTATTCTTCCCGCCAGCTGTACAATACGGGCAACAGGAAATATGAGGTTACATCAATAAGCATCCCGCCCACAATGGGGATGGCCATTGGAATCATTATGTCGCTTCCTTTTCCTGTGGATGTGAGTACGGGCAACAAGGCAAGAACGGTCGTTACGGTCGTCATCAAACAGGGACGGATACGCTTGCCGGCCGCTTCAAGGGTAGCTTGACGAATGCCTGGTTTGTCATTCGGTTTTTCCTTCTCAAAACTCTGGTCGAGATAGGTCGCCATCACCACACCGTCATCCGTAGCGATTCCGAAAAGGGCAATAAACCCGACCCAAACCGCAACGCTCAGGTTGATGGTCTTGATATTAAAAAGTTCACGTAGGTTTTCACCGAACAAACTGAAATTGAGAAACCAGTCCTGACCGTACAGCCAAATCATCACAAAGCCACCTGCAAAGGCTATGGCGATGCCTGTAAATACCATTAATGAGGTGGTGACCGATTTGAACTGAAAGTATAAAATGAGGAATATGATAATCAAGCACAACGGAACCACGATAGACAGGGTTTTCTCGGCTCGCAGCTGGTTTTCATAGGTTCCGGTGAACTTATAGCTAATGCCTTTGGGAACGGTCAGTTCACCATTATCTATTTTGTCCTGAATCAATGACTGGGCGTTTTCCACCACATCCACTTCGGCAAATCCGTCCAGCTTGTCGAACAGCACGTAACCTACCAAGAAAGTGTCCTCACTTTTGATGACCTGTGGACCTTGCTCATATCGAATATCAACCAATTCGCCTAATGGAACAGGGCTTCCTTTTTCCACGGGAACGTAGATGTTTTTCAAGTCAGTCGGACTTTCCCGCAGCTCACGGGGGTAGCGCACCCTTACCGCATAGCGTTCCCTACCTTCGACAGTCTGGGTCAGGGGCATCCCACCAACGGCCACCTGCAGTATTTCCTGTACGTCCATAATCGAAATACCGTAGCGTGCCAACTGTTCCCGTTTTATATCGACCAACAGATAGGGTTTACCCACGATACGGTCGGCAAATACAGCCTGTTGTTTGACGCCTTCGGCTTGCTTTAGGATGTCTTCGAGTTCCAAGCCGAATGCTTCGATTTCCCGTAGGTCCTGCCCCTTGACCTTAATGCCCATTGGTGCGCGCATTCCAGTTTGCAACATCACCAGTCGTGTTTCGATGGGCTGTAATTTTGGGGCGGACGTGATTCCCGGTAATATGGTGACCCGTACAATTTCGTTCCAAATATCATCTGGACTTTCGATTTCAGGTCGCCAGTTGCGGTAGTACTCGCCATCATCATCGGGAATCAATTCGTTTCTTGTGATAGTAGTTTGCAATTGGGATGCTTCATAATTAGCATCGCTTTCTACTTCGTTGTTCGGATTGATATGAAACCTTTCGTTTTTCAATACAAAGAGTCCGTCATCGTTTACCCGATACCGTTGCCGTTCCCCTGAAGCGTTCCGCATATATTCGGACTTGTACTGAATCACGTTCTCGTACATCGAAAGCGGTGCCGGGTCAAGTGCGGATTCTGTACGACCTGCCTTTCCGACCACGGTCTCGATTTCAGGGATGGTAGCCACGGCCATATCCAGTTGTTGCAAGACCCGTTTATTTTCCTCTACCCCTGAGTGCGGTAGCGAGGTAGGCATCAACAAGAACGAACCCTCGTTGAGCGCGGGCATAAATTCCTTGCCGGTATTGCGCATAATGAAGAAACCAAGAACCAGCAATGTGGTGGGGATTATCAAGAACAGCAACCTGTTTTGCAATGCCCATTTTAAGATGCTGTCGTAATATTTTCTGAGCAGCGAAAAGATACCCAAGACCCCAAAGCAAATTACCGCTACAAAAATCAGGTTCATAATTAGGCTGCGGTCGAAGCCGAGCGGTCGCCAGTATTCAGCCAATAGGAACACAACTGCGATTGTGGCGACAGCCGTATTGATGAGATTTTTTTGCTTTCGCGAAAGCGAAACACGCATCGATAGAATGGCTACCGCGCCAAAAGCGACGAGTACCAAACCTATCCAATACCCGAAGACCACTACGGTGATTCCCAATAAGATTAAAATCCCATTGGTTGCGTATTTGAGCCGTTCTCGCATTTCGGTTTTTCTAAAAAATGTTGCGGCAAAGGGTGGTATAAGAAACAGCGCAATAACCAGTGCTGCGGCCAAAGCCATTGTTTTGGTAAAGGCCAACGGTCGGAAGAGTTTTCCTTCTGCACCTACCATTGTGAACACGGGAAGGAAACTGATTATCGTAGTCATTACCGCAGTAACGATGGCACCGGAAACTTCGGCGGTGGCATTATAGACGATTTCATTTGTGGTATAAGGCTGACCACTCTTATTTACCCGCAAGTCTTCGTCTTCCAGATGGCGAATCATATTTTCGGCGAGGATGACCCCGACATCCACCATCGTACCAATGGCAATGGCAATACCTGAAAGTGCCACGATGTTTGCATCCACATTAAAGAGCTTCATCGTGATAAAGACCATCAACACCGCCACAGGCAATAATCCTGAAATTAAAATCGATGCCCTAAGATTGAACACCATTATGATAATAACCAAAATGGTAATAAGGATTTCCAAGGTCAGGGCCTCGTTGAGCGTACCTAAGGTTTCCTGAATGAGTTCGGTCCGGTCATAAAAGGGAACGATGGTGACTTGTGAGGTTCGACCGTCACCCAATTCCTTTGTGGGAAGCCCCGAGCTTACCTCGTCGATTTGGTCTTTAACGTTATTGATGACTTCCAGAGGATTGGCACCATAGCGGGCTACCACCACACCGCCCACGACTTCCGCACCTTCTTTGTCCAAAATGCCTCGACGTGTCGCAGGCCCTAGGTGGACTTTACCAATGTCCTTAATTCTGATAGACGTGAAATTCTCGGAATCGACTACAGCATTTTCTATATCGGCTATGGATTTTACATACCCCAGACCGCGTACCAGGTATTCGGCCTTGTTCATTTCCAAGGTCTGCGCACCGATGTCCTGATTACTTTCCTTTACGGCTTTTACGATATCTGCTAGACCGATGTTGTACTGCCGCATCTTTTCAGGGTCAACGTCCACTTGGTATTCCTGTACATAGCCACCTATGGAAGCCACTTCGCTCACACCACTTGCAGAAGAGAGCGCATATTTTACGTAGTAATCCTGTATGCTGCGAAGTTCCTGCAAGTCCCAACCGCCCGTGACGTTCCCATCCTTGTCACGCCCTTCCAAGGTGTACCAGAAAATCTGTCCCAATCCCGTGGCATCCGGGCCCAAGGCGGGATTAACACCTTCAGGTAACAGACCGCTGGGTAACGAATTGAGCTTTTCGAGGATGCGGCTACGCGACCAGTAGAATTCGATGTCCTCTTCAAAAATGATGTAGATGCTCGAAAACCCGAACATCGAGGAACTACGTATGGTCTTGACGCCAGGTATTCCAAGAAGGGAAGTGGTAAGCGGATAAGTAATCTGGTCCTCGATATCCTGCGGGGAACGACCTTGCCATTTGGTAAAAACAATCTGTTGGTTTTCGCCTATATCCGGTATGGCATCCACGGCCACAGGGTCATTGGGCAATATTCCGGTGTCCCAATTAAAGGGTGCGTTCACGATACCCCAACCCACAAAAAGGGCGAGCATCAGTACCGCAACGAG
>NZ_JACSOH010000015.1 GCF_014349235.1 Cytophaga sp. FL35
ATTTTACGAAGCCTTTTTTCTGCCTTTAGAAGGCAATCTGGGCGCTTCGACCGTCCCGAACAAGGTTCGGGATGCTCTATCCAGCTGAGCTACGCGACCATTGTTCCCAATTTCAATTTAAAAACGCCATAAAAAGGACGTTTTTGAAATGTGCGTGCAAACTTACTAAAAATTCTAGATTTGAAAAGGGTAAACTACTAACTTTTTTATTTGTCTTGAAAACACCATTATCTCAGCTATCTAACCCTTCTCCTGCAACAAAATTTCCAAAAGGGTAACCGCTATTTCGGAAATATTGGAACCGGGCCCAAAAATGGCCGTCGTTCCAGATTTTTTTAAGAACATATGGTCTTTCTTAGGGATGATTCCGCCAAGAATAACCTTAATATCAGACCTGTCATAAGTTTTTAGTTCTTTAATAAGTTCTGGCACTAAAGTAGTATGACCCCCGGCTAGAGAAGAAATTCCAATAAGGTGTACATCATTTTCAACAGCTTGTTTCGCCACTTCATAAGGCGCTTGAAAAAGGGGGGCAATGTCCACATCAAAGCCCAAATCGACAAAACCGGTTGCTACCACCCTGGCTCCGCGATCATGACCGTCTTGTCCCATTTTTGCGATTAGGATGCGTGGTCTTCTACCATCTTGCAATGCAAAATCGTCTGATAACTGTTTTGCTTTTTGAAAACTGATTTGCTCTTGGCTTTCTTTTGAATACACCCCGGTAATAGTTAGATGTTGAGCCTGATACCTTCCAAAGGCCTTTTCCAAGGCCATGCTTATCTCTCCTAAGGTCGCTCTCGCCCTTGCGGCTTCTACGGATAAAGCTACTAAATTCTCCGAGGTGAATCCGGTACGTTTTTCTGAGTTCAGTTTTCGGGCGCTTTCCGTAATTCTATTCAAAATTTTCTCCACTTCATTAGCATCCCTTGTTTGCTTTACGGCCTGTAATCTTGCTACCTGTTTATTTCTTACGGTATCGTTATTTATTTGGAGGATTTCAAGTTCATCTTTTTGGTGGAGTCGAAAGTTATTTACACCAACAATAATATCCTTTCCATTATCGATTCTGGCTTGTTTAAGAGCGGCTGTTTCCTCAATTCTTCTTTTTGGAAGTCCGGATACAATAGCCTTGGTCATTCCGGCCATTGCGTCAATTTCCTCCAGAAGTGCCCAAGCCTTTTGTGTTAATTCATGCGTTAGTTTTTCAAGATATAAGCTTCCGGCCCAGGGATCCACGGTTTTGGTAAAGCCTGTTTCGTGTTGAAGAATGAGCTGGGTATCCCTAGCAATTTTGGCACTGAAGTCGGTAGGTAGGGCAATGGCTTCGTCCAAGGCATTGGTGTGCAGGCTTTGAGTACCGCCCAAAACGGCCGCGGTAGCTTCAATGGAGGTTCGGGCAATGTTGTTAAAGGGGTCTTGTTCGGTAAGACTCCATCCACTGGTTTGGCAGTGTGCCCTTAACATCAGGGACTTTTCATTTTTTGGATTGAACTGCTTTATAAGGGTCGCCCACAATAACCGACCGGCCCTCATTTTCGCAATTTCTTTAAAGTGGTCCATTCCTATACCCCAAAAAAAGGAAATCCGCGGAGCGAATTCATCAATATCCAATCCGGCAGCAATTCCAGTTTTAACATACTCCAGACCATCTGCCAAGGTATAGGCCAATTCCTGTTCAGCGGTGGCCCCCGCTTCGTGCATATGATATCCGGACACGCTAATTCCGTTATAGTTGGGCATCAACTTGCTAGTGTAGAGTAAAATTTCGGCGACTATTTGCATCGATGCCCCTGGAGGATAGATGTAGGTGTTGCGTACCATAAATTCTTTAAGAATATCATTTTGGATGGTTCCCTTCAACTTTTCCGGAGAAAAACCTTGTTCTTCAGCAGCTACGATGTAAAAGGCCAAAATAGGCAAGACCGCACCGTTCATGGTCATGGAAACGGACATTTGGTCCAGAGGAATGTTCTTGAAGAGAATTTTCATGTCCTCCACCGTATCTATGGCCACCCCTGCCTTTCCCACATCTCCGGTCACACGCTCGTGGTCACTGTCATAACCTCTATGGGTGGCTAGATCAAAAGCAATGGAAAGACCTTTTTGCCCTTCCTTCAGGTTTTTTAGGTAGAATATATTGCTCTCTTCGGCGGTGGAAAACCCTGCATATTGTCTAATGGTCCAAGGCTTGGTTAGGTACATAGAAGTATAGGGGCCCCGTAGATAGGGAGGAAAACCTGCTCCAAAGTCCAGATGTTCCCATTGTTGATCTCTGTTGACGGAACTTCTCTTTTCACCTTTTAAAGGTTCTAAGGATATATCTTGTATGTTCTTTCTTGTTTTCAAATGAGATTGCGCGGTTTAAATCGTGGGTTTCCAGCCTTCTTGTTTCAATTTGGCAAGTTCCCATTTTTCAGCGAGTCTTATGGGTAGTAAGGGTTCCGTCAATGTTTTTCTGGGATTGGGGTTTCTAAATGGGCTTGTCTCCATTTTATCGAACATCCTTTCCGTGGTATCCATAAATTCATTGCTTCCAACCAAAATATGCTCTTGCTGGTCAAAAAGACGTTGTTGCTTTTGGGCACTTTCTTTTATTTTTCGTTGAAGGGTGCCTGTAACCAATTGTTTAATAAGTCCTCCACCCGCTTCTATCTGTTTAAAAAGTTGTAGGGCCTTTTGGGATAGCTGCTCGGTGAGGCTGTGAATGTAATACGTCCCGTTGACAGGGGGGGGCACCTCGTTTAAGTAGCTTTCATGTTGGAGCATCAAAAGCTGATTGATGGCCAAACCATCTGAGTGGTCATTCTTTCTTCGGAATAAAAAATCATAGGGTTGCGGACAAATGGTATTGGCACCCCCGTTAATGGCGGACATATGCTCCAATGATGTGCGCACCATGTTGTTATGGTGACTGTAAAGGGTCTTGTTTCTTCGGGAAGGTTGGGTGATGATATGACAATCTGTGGACAAATTATACTCTTTTGCAATTAGCGCCCAAAGAATCCGGATGGCTCTTAGCTTGGCAATTTCAAAAAAATAGTTTCCGCCAATAGCAACCTTAAAAACAGGAAATTCTACCAGTTTGGGGTCTAAATGCTGTAGGTATTCAAATGCATGGGCCGTAGAATAAGCTAATTCCTGAACAATATTCGCACCTGCATTCTGGTATGTGGTGGCGTCTATGAGGATAGTGTTTTTGAAGCTTAATTCCTTGAATTTAGTCGCTAGTTTTTCTGTTTGTGCGATATCTTTATGCTGATTTTCAAACCAGTTCCCTGTTTGGACCAATTGTGAAATAGGGTCTAATAAGATGGAAAATGATGACATCTTGCTATTAAACATCAAAGTATCTTTGAGCAGGAATTCAATGGAGGTTAGCGAGCCCTGTAAAAAGAAATTGGTGTCATTTTCCAATATCTCATCTATTGATAATTCCCCTTTTTCTAGGTGAAGTATAAAGCTATTTACTCCGAGCTTCTGTTTTTTGGAGATATTTAGGAGAGCGTTGTCTTTTCCATGGAT
Organism: Cytophaga sp. FL35; assembly: GCF_014349235.1. Classification (GTDB taxonomy): domain Bacteria; phylum Bacteroidota; class Bacteroidia; order Flavobacteriales; family Flavobacteriaceae; genus Euzebyella. The sequence continues at coordinate 3,526 of NZ_JACSOH010000015.1, forward strand.
GTTGACCGCAATGTTCCAAACTAATTTTATTTGATTGGAGTCCGCTAGGTTTTGGCTAGAGCTATCCGGATGATAAAATGGTTTTACCTTTATTCCCTCAAGCGACTCCCAAACCATTTTTTCATTGTAATCTTCCCCCTGTAGCTCATATTGGATCTTTTGCTTCCATTGTTTTTCTGGTAGGGGAGGAAAGGAAGAGGGTTGGGTAAACGGTTTTTTCATCAAAGGGACTTGATTTAACTATTAGAAGTATCTTAAGGTAAGAAAATCCTTCAACACTTGCCAATAACCTATTTTTTACGGCGCTTAATCTAAGAAAAGATTGAATTTTAGCTCGCTGAAAAACAATACTTTAAATTCGGGCTGATTAAATGAAATTTCATGGAAGGTTTAGCTTTTTATAAAGTCTTTAATCTGTTAAAAATGGAGGAAATTGCTATCAAATATGACATAAATTCAAAAGATTATCTGTTTTTTTAAAGAATAATTTCAGCTTTTTAATGCTTGGCTATCTATATTCGCTGTTGTAATAGCGATTGGGTTTTTATAGTTCTTTTAAGGTGGTGTTTGTGGATAAATGTACGCAAATGAATTTTGCTCCAATTACAGTTTTGAATAGAGTTAAAAGTTATTGTTTAAATCGCATATTTAATGTAGTTCAATTATATATTCCGTGAGCCTTAGTGTGTTACGCAAAAATAAATGAGACTTAAAGGATCATCATTCATTATACCTATTTCGATAATTGTCCATTTGGCAATTATTAATGGCGTGTTGTTCATTTTCACTTCTGAAACCTACCTACAAGGGCTAAACGCACTTTATTATAACTTTTCGTGGTTGTTAATAACCAATGCTTTGGATTTTTATCCTACCAAACGTAAGGAGACCTTTTTTACCAACATACATAAGATGTTCAATCTGTACACTTTGTTCGGGTTGTCTTATTTCGCCATTTTTGGTTTTGGTTCTGCAACCAAAGTTTCAACGGTTTTTCACGTTAAACTATTATTACTTATTTATCTATTGCTCACATTTTATCGAATCGCCTTTTATTGGTCGATTCGTCGCTACCGTGTTCGCGGTGGCAACTTTGTGAATGTGTTGGCCATTGGTCGCGACAAGAATCTAAAAAAAGTAAGAAAGGTATTTGATGATCCCTATTTGGGCTACCGCTACAAGGGCTTTTTTGATGACAGTCCTTCGAAAAGTCCCACCTACTTAGGTAAAATAGAGCAATCTTTTGAGTATATAACAAAAAATGATATTGATGAAGTGTACTGTTTGGCCTCTAAGTTTACGTAGTATGATTTACAGAAGCTAATTGACTTTGCAGATAATAACATGATCAAGCTGAAGGTTATACCCGATAACAAAGAGGTATTTACCCGGGCCATGAGTCTAGAGATGTTCGACGAGATTCCTGTTCTCAATTTTAGGCGTCACCCTTTGGATACAGATTATGCTAGGTTGGTAAAGAGGATTTTCGATATTATTTTTTCTTCCTTAGTTATTATATTCTTACTAAGTTGGTTGGTCCCTTTAATGTTTATCTTAATAAAATCTGAGTCTCCAGGATCTTTGTTTTTTAAGCAAAAAAGGCATGGATACAAGAAGAAAGTGTTCTGGTGTTACAAGTTTCGGTCGATGGCACAAAATGCGGATTCCGATTCCAAGATGGCCACCAAAAATGACATGCGCATCACCAGAATAGGGAAATTTATTAGAAGAACGAGTATTGATGAATTGCCGCAGTTTATCAATGTGTTTTTGGGCGATATGAGCGTAGTAGGTCCTAGGCCCCATATGGAGTTACAAACTGAGGGATATCAAGTATCCGTGGATAAGTATTTGGTTCGGCATTTTGTAAAACCTGGTATTACCGGTTTAGCGCAGGTGCGGGGTTACCGAGGAGAAGTGGAGACCAAAAGCGATATCCTTAACCGCATTCGATTAGATGTATTGTATGTTGAACGCTGGTCCCTTGGTTTAGACTTGCAAATTATTTACAGTACGGTACACAATGTTTTTGCTGGCGAAGAAAAGGCATATTAACAACGTTTTTTGGTTTTTTTAGATATCACAGTATCTGTGATTTATTTTTATTAGAATAGTCTAGACTGCCCCCCTTTCTGTTTTAGACAAGCGATTATGTATTATTTAATCCTATCTTAATGGGCAACTACAAAACAACTCTTAAATTTATCTTTATTATTACAATCTTCTTTGGATGTTCCCAAACTTCACAAAGAAAAGAGAATCCTAAAGTATTTGTTGAAAATACCCAGTCAGGCCAACAGTTGAAAAGAAACGGAGCTCCTTTTTTCGTAAAAGGCGCGAGTGGGAATGGTCATTTTGATGAACTCAAAAAAAATGGAGCAAATACTGTTCGTCTATATGACACAATTAATTTGGCGGCTAAATTAGATAAGTTGGATAGCCTTGGCTTAGCTGCTGTGGTTGATATACACCTACCTCGATATAACGGTGTGGACGAAACGTTTTATGGTAATACCATTAAAACTGAAAAATTTAAACAGGATATTAAAGAATTAGTAAATCGATATAAAAATCATTCTGCCTTACTGTTTTGGATGCTGGGAAATGAAGTCTATTATCCAACATATCTAGAAAATCCGTTTATTAAATTGTTCAATGAATTAATAGAGGTTATTCATATCGAAGACCCAGATCATCCTGTAAGTACCACAGTCTCTTCTTCTGGATTGAGAAAGCTACCTTTCATTTGGTGGCAAAGTGGTGATTTGGATTTTATATCCATAAATAATTTTGGTTCGTTGCATGAATTCGAAGAACGAAAGAAGCTATTGTTCTTTTGGTCCAAGCCTTATCTAATTTCAGAATGGGGAATACATGGACCTTGGGAAGCAAATAGAACTCTATGGGATGCGCCTATTGAGATATCGAGTACTCAAAAAGCATCCATTTACCGTGAGAATTACCAAAACTATTTATTAGACGTAGATGATTCCCGTTATCTGGGAAATTTAGTCTTCTATTGGGGGCAAAAACAAGAGAGGACACATACGTGGTTTAGTTTATTTAATCGGGAAGGCAAAAGGACAGAAGTGGTACATGAACTTGGCCAATTATGGACGGGAGAAAAAAGTGTGTTTGATGGAGTGCAGATAAAATCATTTGAGATTGATGGTAAAACGGCAATGGAAAGTGTAATGCTACTGTCGGGTAATTCTTATACTGTAAAAATGGCCATCAATAAACCTTTAGGGCAATGTAGCGTTAAGTGGGAATTAAAAAGGGAAAACTGGAATATCAGGCCACATGATATGGAAGAAGAACCAGCTAGTTTATTGGGACCTATCGTTAATCAAAATGATGTATTAACTATTGTGGCACCCAAAGAGTTTGGCCCTTATAGAATATATGTAGAGATTGAAGATGACAATGAAAATATCGCTACTGCCAATATCCCATTTTACGTTTTATAAATAATGGATAAAAAGAATTATTATACCATAAAATCTCCGAGTAGAAGAGAGTCCATTATCATAAGACTAATGATTATCGTCGGGGTTTTAAGTTTGATTGTGTTTTTTGGGTATTTCTTTAATCCTGATCATATTGGATATGTGCCCCTCTTTGTTCTATTGGCATTTGTTTTCATATACGGTGCATGGAGAAAATTATATCTATGGTACCATTATTTTAGTATTAAGGTGCCCCAACGTCCATCTTCAGAAAAACCTTGGAAAGTAGATATTCTTACAACCTATTTCCCTGGGGAACCCTATGATATGATTCTAAATACTTTAAAAGCTATCCAGAATATATCTTATCCCCACACTACTTATTTGTGCGATGAGGGCAATGACGCCTATTTAATCGAAGAGTGTAAAAAACTAGGAATAATACATGTAACCCGCCACAATCGGGTCAATGCCAAAGCAGGCAACATTAATAATGCCTTAAAACAGGCAACTGGGGAAATTTGTGTCATTTTAGATCCTGACCATATACCAAACTCCAATTTTTTAGATAGGGTACTTCCTTACTTCGAAGATGATAAGATAGGCTTTGTACAGATTGTACAGGGTTACTATAATAAATATGAGACTTTAGTGGCTAGGGGAGCGGCTGAACAGACCTTTCAATTTTATGGACCTATGATGATGTGCATGAATAGTTATGGTACGGTCAATGCCATTGGTGCCAATTGTACTTTTAGAAGAAAGGCACTGGATAGTATTGGGGGGCATGCACCAGGTTTGGCGGAAGATATGCATACTGCCATGCTGTTACATTCTAAAAGCTGGAAATCCGTTTATGTACCGGAGTTTTTAGCCAAAGGGCTGGTTCCCGCTGATATAACATCTTATTATAAACAGCAACTAAAATGGTCTAGGGGAACATTTGAATTACTCTATACCGTATATCCTAAACTATTTAAGAAATTCTCCTTGAGACAGAAAATTCATTATGCCCTAATGCCTTTTCATTATTTCATTGGTTTTATCTATCTCCTTAGTTTTCTAATTCCAATTCTTAGTTTATTGCTTGCAAAAATGCCGTGGACAGGGAATATTCTAGAGTTTATAGCCATGAGTACTCCTGTTTTTTTGAGTGGCTTGCTCATTCGTACCTATATACAGAAATGGGTCATAGAAGAGAATGAACGAGGATTTCACGTGATAGGGGGCATATTACAGATTGTTTCTTGGTGGATTTATCTATTGGGTATCATCTATACTCTGGTGAGAAAAAAAATTCCTTATTTGCCTACCCCAAAAGATGAACAAAGTTATGTGAATTTTACTTTACTGGTGCCTAATTTGATAATCGCTGTTCTTTCAATAGGTGCAGTGATTTATGGGTTGAACAAAGACCTGACACCATTTAGTTTAGTGATGTCTTTTTTTGCCTTACTTAATGCTTTGTTTATGTTCTTTAGTTTCTACTTGTCCTCTAGTAGTACCAACCGGAATAAAATATTGAGAAATAATTTAAGGGAGAAAACGGTTAATCAATTAAGTCAAGTAAAAAGAAATTTTAGGAATATTACCAACTTCATTTTTGTAAACATTAGAATTTTGGCTCTCCCTCTATTGGTACTCGGAATTTTAGGCAGCGTTTTTATGCTAAGAAGCATGAATAGAAATGAATGGGAAACTATAAGCTCCAAGAATACCGAAGTCAAAGACTTTAGATATTTAGGCATTTTTCAACCTGAGGAAGATAATGGACTATCTAGTCTAACGACAATAGACAGTATTGAAAATACTGCTGGGTTAAAATTTAATTTAGTGTCAGTGTATTCCGCTTGGAATAATCAAAATGACAGTCTGCTTGAGAGCACTTTGACCGAAATTATAGATAGAGGTTACACACCTCTTTTGACATGGGAACCTTGGTCCAGTTTAATGGAGCAAAAGGATTCTATTTCAGATTTGGGAAAGGAAAATAAAGTTTTATTTCATACGGTCCATGGAGTCTTTGATAATTATATACGTAAAACAGCCAATCTTCTAAAAAATACTGGTAGCAGTGTATTTCTTAGGTTCGCCCATGAATTCGATAATCCATATTATCCTTGGTCAAATTCTGGTAAGAATACAAATGAGGATTTTATCGCTGCCTGGAAACACATCCATCATATATTTAGGGAAGAAGGGGCACACAATGTTCTATGGGTTTGGAACCCATGGAAAAGTACTGATGCCTTTGATTATTACCCTGGCGAACTTTATGTGGATTGGTTAGGTCTTAATATTTTGGATTATGGACCATATAATAAGGGGGGTAAGCATTATTCATTTAATGAATTATATGCCCCATTTGAAGAATTACAGCAAAAAATTGACAAGCCGGTACTGTTGAGCGAATTTGGGTCCGTTAATGAAAAAGGAGCCCAAACAAACTGGATAAAGAAAGCATTTAAAATAATTGACCAAACTGATAGTGAAATTAAGGGGTTGGTTTTTTTTAATTCTAAGGTCGATAACAATTTGCCCACTAGTTACTCAGGCTTAGAACAAAGATTGGACTGGTCAGTTAATTTTTCAAAATTGGGCAGTGATACGTTGGTCGTCGAGTCTGCAGACCGTTCTTCAAAAGCAAGTGACACGAAATTTTTAAAAAATCACAATAAGAAAGTTATTTTAGAAAATGGGCTAAGAGGTGTAGTTTACAATAAGGCTGATAACTGGCGCAAAAATAGATACACCCCCTCGAAAGATATATTGGAAAAGGATTTTGGGATGATGAAAGAATTGGGTGTTGATTTCATAAGTGTCCAGCCTTCAAAGATTTATGAGCATAACCTTATGAAATATGCTAAAATTGCTGGATTAAAGGTTTTATACAATTTTCAAATTCCAAATGATATTGATTTTTTGGCTGATATCGGTGCAAAGGAAAATTTTAAGAAACTTGTAATTGAAACAATAGATGAATTCAAAGGCAATAAAACAGTCCTAGGTTGGCAGTTAAGAAGTGGTAAGGATTGGGGTGCGAACGGTCTAACTGGTCGTCTTTCAGGTTCCTTTGCTCAAAGAATATACATTGCTTTTATAAGTGAGATTGCGAATGCCATAAAAGAGCATGATTCAACTAGGTTTCTTGGTTTGGAAATAAGATCGGAAGCCCATTTTAATCTTAATTTTTTGCAAGAAAAATTACAGGATAGGTCCTTTAATGTAGATGCGATCGGGCTTTCTATTTCAAGTCAGAGAGATGCATTAATGCATAATAAATTGTATGAAAATGATTCATCTTCAATTTACATAAGCAATTATTCAATTGAGGAGTATCTTGCAGCTAAAAAGCCCTTTTCCAAAAAGGTGGTAATTCTGGATAGCTGGCAGAATACCTATCAAGATATGAATGTGGGTTTTAACGGAATTTTGGATTTTGAAGGAAGAAAGACACAAAGATTTTATAAACTCATGTCTAAGTGGAGCGCCTCTGAGCCTGAAACGCCGAGTATGCCAGACTTTAAAGTTGTAAGACCTGCAACCCCACTTTTTGCTGGAGAAATTGCAGATTATCATTTAGTTTTTAAGAATGGGAATAATTATCAATTACCTAATAAGGATTTGGGGTTGAAAGTGGAATGGCAACTGGTAAAAAAAGACCAATTTGGAAATCATCTAGCGATTAAAAAAATTGGAGAGGGACCGGTATCAAGATTGACTTTACCAAGAAATCCTAATAATTATGAAATAATGGCAACGGTCACTGATGACAATATATCCTCTTTTTTCAAATGTGAATTGAATACACCCCTGCATTATTAGTGTAATTGACAATACTCTTATTGAGGATGTATTAATTTATCGAGTATTTCTTTTTTTAAGCCATCAAAATTCACACGAACCATCTTACAAAATTGCTTTAGTGTTAATTTATAGTTAATTAAAGTGCAATTTAACCTTACTATAATGTTAAGTTTTTGGATACTTTTGAGTATTTTGTCTCAAAATTTTCCATATGATCCGTTACTTAAAACGAAATTTTTCGAAGAGGCAAACCAATAAATTTCTAATTTTTCTCTTAGTCTTAGATTTTCTATTCATTTTGGGTCATATCATTATAGCCCTTAGATTTAATTTTGAACCAAGGTCTTTCATGGTTGATACAGATGGGGGCTACCCAGAAATTTTTCAATACATTAAATTCATCAGTATTGCTTTAATCTCCTTATGGCTAGTATTTACTCGCGATGAGTATGGTTATTTTGCTTGGTCTATTTTATTTACTTTTCTGTATCTAGATGATGCATATCAATTTCATGAAAGTGCGGGCGCCTATTTGGCGAGCTCCTTCAGTCTACAACCCATGCTAGGCCTACGTCCGAGAGATTTAGGAGAACTATTGTATGCTGGTTTTGCCGGAATTTTATTTTTGGTCTTATTACTTATCGGTTTTATAAGAGGGAGTAAAATTTACAAGGGCGAGGCTTTTGATATTTTATTACTCTTTTCCATTTTTATTTTCTTCGGTATTGGAGTGGATATGGCTCATCAGTGGGTAGTGGATATTTATATGGTCTCTGCTGTTTTTGCTTTGATAGAAGATGGAGGCGAAATGATTGGACTTAGTCTCCTTACATGGTACTTTTATTTTGCCGCAAAAAAGTCCTTGAGTGGAAGGAAATTTTTATATAAAGTGTTTTTTGAACATCCCATATTGGCACCAAATAGCTAACTATAGTCCTAGGACGATAAGAGAGATTTGCAGTATGTAGAATGGATGAATTATGGAACAAGCGTTTTTGTTTTTTTAGAGAAATTGATGGCGGTCTAGTTAATTCTCTGCCAATTAACACCGTCACTTTGTAGCCATAGAACCCCGCCATCTATAGTAAAATTGAATTTGCTACCGTCTAAATTTACGTAAGGCACGGAAAGTTCCGTAGGAGCGCCACCCAAATCCTTGATGATTAGTATTTGTCCTTCATTGCGCGGGGCAGGTGGTAATGAGATTTTAGCAGTTTTCTTACTTATAATCACCGTGTGGTCAGATGGGTAAATCGCTCCTGTGGTTAATTCAATTCTTTTTACTGCAGTTGTTTCAGTTTTTTTTCCACCTCGCTCAATGATAGCTCCATTTACTATCAGGTTGCCCCCAACATGCAAGGTAGCCTCGGGATTTGAAACCATAATTCCAACACGATTGCCGTCCCTTACGCGCACTACCTCCCTCCCCTCTGAAACCAGGCCCACCTGTCCGGCTGAAGGTGCGAACATACCTGAATTGAAACTTCCGGTGAAGTGATAAGAAGGAAAACTTGCAGTACCAAAAGAACTTGTTATTCTAGCGGACTTTAAAATTCCATCAACTTCTAGTTCGTTACTAGGGCTGTTGGTGCCGATGCCTAATCTTTTATTGGTATTGTCCCAGAAAAAATCCTCATTGGACTCAAATGGGGCACCATTGCTATCATTTGCAAAAAAAACAGATCCTGATGTTCCAACATGGTCACCACCAATGATTCCTGTGTTTAGAATTTGCTCCTCGTTTCGCTCATTAATATAAGTGTAAGTACCATCGTTATTGTTGATTATGGAGGTATTGGTCTCTGGAGCGCCGTGAATGGTCACAGGCCCCTCACTACCGGGAAAAGTAAAAGTGCCATCCTCATTTTCGATTATTGATAAACCCGTGCTTTCAGAACACAGGTTGAACCAAGAACTACCTTGATAATAGAAAAGGCATTTCTCATCGGTGTTATATACGAGGGCCCCTTCAACTGGGCGCATCATCTCCATCTCAGACTTGTTCACCCTAGTTAAGACCAGTGCCTTGTTGGGGCTTTCAAGTTCTAATAAGGAAAATTCATCTATCTGATCAGGGTTATCTCCAATCTTTACCTGGCATACTAATAACTGGACGGGAAGTAGAAAAAAAAAGAAAAATTTTGAATTGGATAACGGCAAAGCGGGGGTATTATTATGTTTAAAACTAGGTACGTATGAAAAGGATAAATAGTTCTTTTTCTCAAGGTTTAGTCATGAGGAAGTATTTTCTAGTGAGCAAATATGCTGTGCTATAAAGTAACCTAATAAATTTGGATTCATCTAATATTGCCTGTTTCTACGTACCTAAAGAAGTAGTTATACTAAAATTTACGTAATGATATCCCCCAAATGGTTTGTTCTTTTAGTAAAGCCTCAAAATGAAATCAAAGTGGCATCGGCTTTAAATGCAAGAGGTTATGAAGTTTTTTGTCCTACAATTACTGAAATTAGGCAGTGGAGTGACCGAAAGAAAAAAATTAAAGTCCCTTTGTTCAAATCCTATGTTTTTATCAAGATTCCTGACGCGCAGCGTGGTGATGTATTTGGTGTTACAGGAATAGTACGCTACCTCTTTTGGTTGGGTAGGCCCGCGGTGGTAAGGGATGAAGAAATAGATTTAATTAGAAACTGGTTGAATAATGAAGATGTGGATTCCATTTCATTGGAACAGTTAACGGCCGGCAAAAAAGTTGCTATTAAACACGGAGTATTAAGAGAGAAGAGGGCAATCGTGGAGAAAGTGGGTAGAAGTAAGATTGTTTTGATCTTAGAGGATTTGGGAGTAAAGGTATGTGTTCAGTTAAGAGATGTACTTTAGTAAAGAGAGCTTTCTTCTTGACTTTTGTTAACAAAAAGTTAATTCGTTTATGTGCAATTACAATTGGTTAATGTGGTTTTTTTGCATTGTTCATGAACGAAATATAAGTACTTAAAAATTTTAAATGCATTGTATTATGGTATTCTTAGTACTAAAAAACATTCAAAGAATTTAATGGAGCAATAGTTTTTTTAGACCAATATCTTTGCCTTTATTTGGGTGCTTTTATTAGCATATTTCTTTCAGATTTTTCCCCTAGATGGACACAAGTATTGTGGGGCTCATGGGGCGGAGCCATAAGAATAAGTGATTTTTTTGTGTCTAAATTGCATTTTTGACTCAAAAAATAAACAAAAATATTATGCCAATTCGCAAATACAATTTTTAAGTGACCCCTGCAAATAGAGTTATTGTTAATACGGCCATATTGTATGGTCGAATGGTGTTGACTGTAGGGGTGTCATTGTATTCAACTAGACTAATTCTAGATGCCCTAGGAAGTACAGATTATGGTATTTTTGAGCTGGTAGGAGGTATAATCGCCGTTTTGGCATTTCTAAAAAACACAATGGCCACCTCTACCCAAAGGTTTCTGTCTTTTTATCAAGGCAAAAAGGATCTTAGGGGTCAAAAATCTGTCTTTGCTAATAGTCTTGCTATGCATATCGTAGTAGGAATAGTCATTGTTATCTTTTTGGCTTTTCTTGAATCATACTTATTCGAGAATTTTCTGAATATAGCAAATGGAAGAATATATGCTGCAAAGATTGTATACCGAACGATGCTTGCCTCTTTATTATTCAGTATGATTAATGTACCGTTTATGGGTTCGCTAGTGGCTCACGAAAACTTACTCTTTGTGGCTGTTATCAATATTTTTGAGGCATTATCAAAGTTAGGTATTGCATTTGTTTTGATTTTAATTGATGAAGACAAGCTAATTATTTACGGTTATCTGATGGCCGCTTTGGCATTCGTGACATTAATGTTATATATGGCCTTTTGTTTTAAAAAATACGATGAATGCTCCTTACAAGGTACAAAAATTGATAAAAAGCAAATAATACAGCTCTCTTCATTTGCGGGATGGAATCTTTTTGGTGCGCTCTGTGGTATGGGAAGAACACAGGGCTTAGCAGTGTTGTTGAATATATTTTTTGGTACTGTTATTAATGCTGCATACGGTATAGCGAACCAATTGGCATCACAAATGAATTTTTTGTCAGCTACCATGTTAAGGGCGTTAAATCCGCAAATCATGAAAAGCGAAGGTTTTGACGATAGGGAGAGAATGCTTAGGCTCTCTATGATAGCTAGCAAATTCGGTTTTTTTTTGGTGGCTGTAATTGCCGTACCCGCTATTTTTGAAATGTCTCACATATTAAAATTCTGGTTGAAGGATATTCCAAATTATACTACAATATTTGCACAGTTAATTTTGACTTCCATAATGTTGAACCAATTGACCATTGGTCTACAATCTGCATTGCAGGCAACAGGAAAAATAAAGCTCTATCAAACACTGGTTGGAGGTGTGATTTTGATGACCTTACCTTTGGCATATTTGTTTTTGAAGATAGGATTGCCACCGTACTATGTTTTTATCAGTTATTTAATACTAGAATTGATAGGTGTTGTATTAAGAATTCTTATTGCGAAAAAAATCGCTAATCTTTCTATAACCCTTTATTACAAACGTGTTTTTCATGGCCTAGTTATTCCATTGATATCATCATTATTATGTTGTTATGTGATAACTAGATATTTAACTATGGACTTTCGATTTCTAGTTACGGGAGGGGTATCAGCAGCTATGTTTGCTGTTACAATTTATGCTTTTGGTCTTTATGTAGATGAAAAGAAACTTTGTTTACAATTTCTACACTCCTTAATGAAAAAAATTAGAAAATGAACAGTATTACAGAAAGTAAAAAATTGAATGACACTGTTATTAAGGGCGGATATTGCATTGGTTGTGGTATTTGTGCTACTGTGAAAAATTCTCCCTTTGAAATTAAATTTGATAACTATTCGAAATTACAAGCTAAGGTTGATGAAAATAGGGTGATTGAAGCTGATGCTAAAGTTTTAAATCTGTGTCCTTTTTCCAACGAAAGTAAAAATGAAGATGAAATAGGTGAAGAGCTATTTGGAAAGACGAACATCAAACATGATAAACTGGGTTACATTGATTCAACATTTGCAGGTTATGTTAATGAACATGAATTTCGAGATAAAGGAAGTTCGGGAGGAATGGGCTCGTGGATTTTATCTGAACTTTTAAATAGCAATTTAGTTGATGGTATAATACATGTAAAACCCTCAGAAGGAAATGTTCTCTTCAAATACACCATATCACATACAATCGAAGAAGTATCTGAAGGATCCTCCTCAAGATATTACCCTATAGAAATGGCAGAGGTGATAGGTTTGATAAGGGAAAACTCTGGCAGGTATGCGATAGTCGGCCTGCCATGCTTTATTAAATCGATAAGATTACTTGCAAGTCAAGATACGGTTATAAACGAGCGAATTAAGTTTTGTGTTGGTTTGGTATGTGGTCATTTGAAAAGTGCCCATTTTGCTAGCATGTGGGGGTGGCAGCAAGGTGTTCATCCAGATAAATTGGAAAATATCAATTTTCGTCAAAAGTTAGATAACAATAATGCCAGCAAATATGCCGTGAAGATTTCATCTGAGGACAAAGATATTATTAGCCCTCCTGTAAGTGAGTTGTATGGAGCTAATTGGGGTTGGGGATTTTTTAAATATCAAGCGTGCGATTATTGTGATGATGTAGTGGGAGAAACTGCGGATATTTCTATAGGTGATGCTTGGCTACCAGAGTACGTTAGTGACAGTAAGGGGACAAATGTAGTTGTGATTCGAAATAAAATGATTTCAAATTTAATTCAAAAAGCACGCATAGATAAGCGATTGCATTTTGACGAAATTACTGCTGAAAAAGTGGTCCAGTCGCAAAGTTCGGGGTTTAATCACAGAAGAGAGGGATTGGCCTATCGATTGCATCTGAAAGACAAGAATGATGAATGGAGACCGAATAAAAGAGTACAGCCAAGTTCCAATCATCTAAGTAAAAAGCTTCAATTAAGACAAGAACTCCGTATGGACTTGGCGAATCAAAGTCATATTGCTTTTCAAGAGGCTTTGAAAATTGGTGAATTTAGTGAGTTCAAAAAAAAAATGGATCCAATCGTGAAAGATTATGAAGAAACTTACAAGATAACTTTGGTAAGAAAGGTTGTTAATCATGTAAAAAAAATATTAAATCAGATTTAAAAAATGAAAATAGCCATCCTGACATTACCGTTCAATAATAATTACGGAGGCTTATTACAGTCGTATGCACTTCAAATTATATTGAAAAGACGCGGGCATGATGTCACTGTCCTTAAAGTGACTTCGATATTACCAGCCACTTCTTTTAAAGAATCTGTCTATAGGTTTTTGAAAATCGTCTTGGGAAAGGAACGTGAGAATCAAAAGAGATTAAAAAAAATCTCTAAAAACATGAAAGCTTTTGAAGAAATTAATATGAATACGACGGCTCCGATATATAGTCAAGAAGACTTTGGTTCCTATGACAATTTTGATGCATATGTTGTTGGTAGCGATCAAGTCTGGAGGTTTGATTACACCAAGGAACGCCGTAAAAATTACTTTCTGGATTTTGTTACTAATCAAAATGCTTTGAAAATATCTTTCGCGGCCTCTTTTGGTATTGATGAATGGAAATTATCTAAAAGTCAAACACAAGAATTATCAGAATTAGCCTCAAAATTTGACTCAATTTCTGTTCGAGAAAAGAGTGGAGTGAAGTTATGTCGTGAGCACCTAAATGTTACGGCAAGCCATATTTTAGATCCAGCAATACTTGTCGAACCGGAATTGTATACAGGTCTTATTTGCGAAAATAAATCTGATCATATACCTTCAAATGGTCTTTTGATTTATATGTTAGATTACGGAGGGGATAAACAAAAAACTGCTGAAATTATATCTAAAGAATTAAAATGTACTCCATTTAGAGTAGGCGTGCAAAAAGCTAATGAGGGGACCTTTGATGATAAAATGGTTTATCCTTCCGTTGGAAGTTGGATTGAAGGTTTCAAAAAAGCGAAGTTTATAATCACAGATTCATTTCATGGCTGTTTATTTTCCATCTTATTTAATAAGCCATTTATTGTCTATGGAAATACATCAAGAGGTATCACCAGGTTTGATTCTATTCTAGAAACATTTAATCTGAAGAAAAGATTTGTTATACATAGTAGTGAGATTAGTAGAAAAGTTCTGGAGGAAGGTATAGATTATGACAGGATAAACCAAATTATCGCAAGTGAGAGGGAGTTAGCCCAAAATTTTTTGGATAATGCTGGCCTCTAAGTTCCTAATCTGAATAAATTAATTGTTTTATTTTTTAGACTCCATTAATCAATGAGGATTTTGTTTTATACCAAGATTTCACCTTTTCCTATAAATGGAGGTGAAAGAATTAGATCTTATGGGTTGCTTAAGGTGTTATCGGAATTAGGTCATACTGTTATTGCAGTGGTATCCAATCAGAATTCAATCGACTTTAATGATTATAAGCTTAAAAATGTATCGTTCATCGAATTCAACAATGAACCTTTCACCATAATTGAGAGAATTACTGGAATATACTATTATAGGATCTCCAAAAAATTACGTATAGTACTTGGCAAACTTGCTAAACAAAATGAATTTGATTTTGCTTTTTTGGACTATGCGTTTATTGGTCAATACATAAGTTTTCTTAAAAATAAAGGTATACCTGTTATTTATGGTACTCATAACGCAGAATCTTCTCTGCTTCTGCAAGAGCCGGTTCAAGGCATTTTCAACAAATTAAGAAAAATTCAATTTTATTGGCAGGCGTATTGGCATGAGCGTCTGTATTTTCCGAAAGCAGATAAATTAATATGCGTGAGTGAAGATGACAAATCATTTTACGCCAAATTTATGAAACCCAATAAGATCCACCTTATACCGAATTTTCTCGACGAGTCTAGGTATAATGCAAATTATGAAAAAGAAGACTATTTTGTCATGACCGCCAATTTTGGTGCCTATATGAACAAAATGGGCTTAAAATGGATTATTGGTGAGGTATGGAATGAAACTTTAGATAAAAATCATAAACTTCTACTTGTCGGCAAAGGCTCAAAAGAGGCCTATTATGATTTGATTGGTTTACACCAATATAAAAATATAATCTCTGTTGGAGCTGTGGACGATATAGTACCCTATATAGCTAAGGCAAAGGCGGTTTTTATTCCCTTATTACATGGTAGTGGCTCTAGGCTTAAATGTTTAGAGGCTATGGCGCTCAAAACTTCAATTATATCCACATCTAAAGGAGTAGAGGGAACTGTTAGTGACGGATTTTTGGTAGCAGACACTGCGGAAGCCTTTAGAGGCATTGTCGAAAACTTTGCGGTTGATCATGATAGGGAGAACATACTTTACAATACATTTATTTCCAACTACTCGTTAGAAATAAATAAGAAAAGGATGCAAAGGCTTATAAATGAACTAGACATTTAAATAAATGATTAAGTTTTTGCATGATGAATAAATTACTTATATACGATGTAGCCATTTCTGGACATCATTCAGAATACATCAATTATTTGGTGGATTATATAAAAGCTAATGGTGAGAATGGCATAAAGTACATTTTCGTAGTGCATACTGATTTTGAAAAACACTTTCCAGATATTTTTGAAAAGGGTATAAATATTGACTTCTTAGAATGGCAGCCAATTAAAAGGGAGGAACTAGAGTCTATTGAAAATAAAAATAGTATCAGTTCTTCCTTAACTTCTATGGAACTGCTTGGTATATATACTAATAGACTAAAAATAGGGGAGGTAATTGTACTTGATTTTCATAATATTAAATATGGTTCTCTGTTTAAAAAGGTAAATTATGAAATTACCACTATTCTATTTTTACAATTTTATAGATTGAACAAAAACAGTCTAAAGGAAAAGATTGAGTATTATAAACGCTATTTGTTGACCAAATGGGCCATTTCTAACAAAAGTATTAAACGAGTATTTGTACTAAATGATCAGACAACGGTAGATTTTATGAACCGTGAGTTTAAAACGGATGTGTTTAAAGTGCTTGCTGATCCCATTCCCGTTTTAAAACCTGAGCCTAATTTTAAGATATACGAATACTACCAAATTCAACCGGCAAGAAAAATCTTTTTACATATTGGTGCTTTAGGAGCACGTAAGGGTACAGATGAGGTTATTGAGGCTGCGTTTAAATTAAGTTCCGATCATCAAAAGAAAGTGGCCATACTTTTGGTAGGAAAGGCCCCTGCGCAGGATGAGTTGGTTTATAATAATAGGATAAGGGAGGTTCAAGAAAAAACCAACGTCCAAATATTTTGGGACAATCAATTTGTACCTACCCCTATGATGAAAAGTCTATTCGACCAGTGTTTTTCCGTCTTGCTTCCTTATAAAAATGCGGAATTTAGTAGTGGGATTTTAGGACATGCCGCGGCGGCAAAAAAGCCTGTAATTGCGACTAATGCTGGGCTTATTAAAGAGTTGGTTAGTGACTACAATCTAGGTTTATTGCTGGAACGTCCCAATGCATACTTTCTTGCGGAAAAGATAGAGGAATTATTAAATAGTAACCACTCTTTTGAAGAAGTAAATAGCTTTGTAAAGGAACACACCCCTAAAAAATTTGCGGAAACCTTATTATTGGGGTAAAGAGCTTTTTAAAATCAAAATAAAGAACGTTACTGCAGAAAATTGAATGCTAGATTACATTTATAAAATATACAAGGAACGAATACACTTTTCATTAAACTTTTATAGTGTCTTTCTGCTGATTACGTTCGTGCCAGATTTTATTGGACTTCCTCCTTCCATTGCCTCTTATGCTCTTTGGACTTTAAGAGGAATAACCTCATTTTGGATAATTTACAAATATTTTAAACCTATTTATTTACTGTCTTGGCAGGAAAGACTGTTTGTATTTGTGGCGGGTATCTATTTGTTAAATATTTTAATCGATATTTTTTGGCAGGTCTATCCCATGGGTATGGGGTCTATCAGAGATTTAATTGGTTTTGCTTTAAGTATTTTGGTAGCGGTTTCCCTTCGGTACGATCCTGTTATAGTGTCAGGTCGTTCTTATTATTTTTTTCTATTTAGTCTTGCCTTAGGATTACTTATCGCGTTTTTTGTTGCCCAACCCAGTCCTTTGCCTTTAGTTGGTAGATTTGATGCGAATTCCACGGTGAATACCATCAATTACGGTCAGATGGGATGCGCCTTAAGTTTGATTGCACTTTATGGCTTTCTAAATAAACCCTTTAGATATGGTTATTTCGTCTACTCTATCTTTTTCCTTTTAGGGATAATCTCAATCATGAAAGCGGGTTCTAGGTCTCCGGTTGTAGTTCTTTTGACTGTAAGTATATTTTATTTTTTTGCTAAGGCAGGCCTTGTTAAAGGTTTGATGTTGGTAGTTGGGGCTGCCTTGACTTTTTATCTCTCCCTTGATTTTATTATCGAGCTCTCGGAAGCAGTAGGTAGTAGTATTGTGACTAGGTTATTATCTGCCATTGAAACAGGAGAGACCAGTGGAAGGGATGCAATCTACGAAAATGCTATAGGTCATTTTTTAGATGCTCCCATTTTTGGGAATTATTATTTAATACCAAGTGGAATAGCTAAAGGATACTATCCCCATAATTTTGTAATTGAGGCACTTATGACCACTGGATTGGTGGGCGGTATACCTTTTTTGATTATGATGATAGTTTGTGTTGTTAAATGTTTCATATTATTGAAACGTCTGCATCCTTCCGGATGGATACTTTTACTATTCTTACAAGTAATCATTTTTGGAATGTTTTCGTCTTCCTTATATAGCTCTCAAGAATTTTGGGCTTTAAGCTTTTTTATACTCTCCATCGGGAACGAAAGTTTAAGTCTTTTCAAATTTGAGGATGCTACAAGTAAGCAGCCCTTAGAAAATAATCTAAATACAGTATAAAACCTTATATGGACAAAAACATGAAAATTAAATTATTTGTGGTAGACCTTTCTGTAAAGCAGACTAGCCCTGCGGGTAGTTGCATATTATCTGAGCTTATAGGTCTTTCGGAAATTTTTGATATTCATTTATTGGCAACAGAGATAGACCCTGATCTGGTGCAAAAAGTGGTCTTTCACAAAATTGAGTCTCCAAGTGCTCCTTTGGTCCTAAGGTATCTAGTTTTCTCAAAACGGGTTAACAGAAAATTGCGGGTGGTTTTGGAAAATACGGAGGGACCTTATCTTATACAAACAACCCAAGGCCAGTATGAAAATTGTACCGTTTCCTATCCCCATTTTTGCCATAGAGCTTATTTGAAGAAGCATTGGAAAAGTAGTTCAATTAAGGGGTTACGAAGAATTTTACGAAAGTTAAACCACCTATACCACGCTCATGCGGAGGAAAAAGCTTTTAAAAAAGCAAAAGTTGTAGTAACTCCTTCACGGGGGCTAGCAGGAGAGCTTGTTGAGATGTATCCTTCCATCTCTGAAAAAATTAAGGTCATTGCCAACCCCGTAGATACTGTCCACTATGAAAAACCTATAGATTTTGATAAAACGAACGCCAGAAAGGAGATAGGTCTTAAAACAAACGATATTGTTCTAAGTTTTGCGGCTCTAGGAGATTTTGCCAGAAAGGGTTTGCCAGAATTGATCAAAAGTTTGGCCTTGCTTGAAAACCATAAGAATGTCAAAATTTTGGTAGTAGGGGGTAAACCTGCGGAGATTGAAAGTTATAGGAAAATGGCCCTAAAAATGAGAGTTGAAAACCAAGTAGTCTTTGTGGGGTTTAAAAAGGATATACGGCCCTACCTTTGGATGAGCGATATTTTTTCTTTTCCTTCTCTCTACGAAATTTTTTCCTTGGTCTGTATCCAGGCTGCGGCAGCGGGAGTGCCATTAATGGCTTCCCAGATGCACGGTGTTGAAGAATATTTGGAACCTGGTAAAAATGGTTGGTTAATAGAACGGACGCCAGAATCCATAAGGGATATTTTACTTCAAGTTGTTGAAGGAAAATTTGACTTGGAAAAAATGGGTAGTAATGCCAAAAATACCGCCATGCAATATGACCATGCAAGATATAGAAAGAAATGGATGTTAGTTTACGAAGAACTTATTGAAAAGGATTTGGTAATCAATAAAGCGTATTGAGATTATGAGTTTGGCCCCCGTCCTTTTGTTTACGTATAAAAAAGTCGCCCCCGTTAAAAAAACGCTGGAAGCTCTAAAATGTAATTTTATGGCTAAAGAGTCGGATCTTATTATTTTCTCGGATGGGGCCAAAAACGAATCGGATGCCAAAGAGGTTTCCGAAGTGAGAGCTTTTCTCTACACTATCAATGGTTTTAAATCAGTGGAAATATATGAATCCGTTAGCAATAAGGGCTTGGCTAATTCCATTATTGAGGGGGTTACTCAAATCATTGCTACGCATAACAAAGTGATTGTATTAGAAGATGATTTGGTTACGAGTCCTAATTTCTTGAATTTCATGAATGAAGCCTTGAATGAATTCGTCTCCAATAACCAGGTTCACTCCGTTTCCGGTTATACCATGCCTATTAACCCCCCAAAAGGGTACATATATGATTCCTATTTTACAAGAAGAGCATCGTCTTGGGGGTGGGCGACATGGAAGAATAGATGGGAAGAAGTAGATTGGCAGGTTAAGGTATACAACGGGTTTAAGGGAAATACTTCTTTAAGAAAAAAGTTTAACGCTATGGGTTCTGATTTATCTTCAATGTTAGATCAGCAAATGCAAGGAAAAATTAGTTCATGGGCCATCCGCTGGTGTTTTGATCAGTTCTTAAAAAATCAACTTACGGTATTTCCGGTGGTCTCAAAAATCTCGAATATTGGATTTGGAAGTGGGGCTACGCACACGAAATATAGCGATGACCGCTTTGCTACTATTTTAGATACGACTGAAAAAACCTACTTTAATTTTAATAAAAAGGTAGAACTGGAATATCATTTCATAAAACAATTTCGGTCCAAATATAGCTTACGTACAAGAGCTGTGTATAAAATAAAAAATCTATTGGGCGTCTAGTATGGTCAAAAAAAAAATCTTATTTATCCTCCACATTCCGCCACCTGTAAATGGAGCAGCTATAGTGGGGCAGAATATCATGAATAGTTCTATTATAAATAAGGAATTTGAAGCGGACTATATAAATTTGGCTACTTCTTTTCAATTAGATGAAATTGGCAAGGGTGGTTTAAACAAGCTTAAGGCAACTTTTAAGATAATCCGAAGGGTCTTCAAAGCTATTATGGAAAAAGACTATGACTTATGTTACCTTACATTAACCGCCAAAGGTGTGGGGCTCTATAAGGATTTCTTAGTAGTGGTACTTCTTAAAATGATGAATAAAAAAATTGTTTATCATTTTCATAATAAGGGTGTTTCGGAAAATAAGTCTAACAAAATACATGATTTTTTATATAGAATTACATTTAAGAACACCAAAAGTATTTTATTGTCACCATTACTTTATAAAGATGTAGAAAATTATGTGGCACGCGAGGATGCTTACTTCTGTGCAAATGGAGTAGAGGACATAGAAGATTCCCTCTTCAATAATACTAATGGCCTGAAAAAGGAAGCTTTATGTAAACTTCTCTTTTTGTCTAATATGATGGCAGAAAAGGGCGTATGGACACTTTTGCAAGCTTGTTCTATGTTAAAAGCTAAAGGACTAAGTTTTGAATGTCATTTTATTGGCGCTTGGAGCGATGTAACAGAAAAAGCTTTTACCCAAGAGGTGGAAAGGATGGATTTATTAACAGAAGTATTTGCACATGGCAAAAAATACGGTAAGGATAAAATTTCATTCTTTCAAGACGCTGGTATTTTCGTTTTTCCTACTTTTTATCATAATGAATGCTTTCCTTTAGTTCTCTTGGAAGCCATGCAATTTGGTAAACCTGTTGTGAGCACTACTGAAGGGGGTATTCCGGATATTGTCGAAAATGGTGTGACAGGCGTACTGGTTCCAAAAAGGGATGCCCAAAGTTTAGCCGAAGAACTTGAGTTTTTAATTCTAAATGCGGAGAGAAGGAGGGAGATGGGTAGGGCCGGACGGCTCAGATACGAAGAGAAATTTACCTTGAAAAAATTTGAGATTAATTTAAAAGAGATACTAAATGACGTTATAACATCAAATTAAGCCTCACCTTTTGGTACTTTTTAACTTAAATCCTTTTAATGTAACCCCTTAACATAAAAAAAGAGCTATGGAAGAAACATTCAAAACCACAAATTGTTTGGGTTATTCCCTTTTTAGTGATAATCTCAATGGTATTAATTTTCAGGATAAAATGTTAATTAGTACGGTTAATCAATACTCTTATTGCATAGCAGAAGAAGATGTCTCATTTAAACAAGCGCTACAAAACTCTGAAATTCTTTTACCTGATGGCATCGGAATGGTTTGGGCAGCTAGATTTTTGGAAAGGAAAAAAGTAAAGAAAATTGCAGGTGCAGATATTCATTCATTTTTGTTGAAGAAATTAGATGAGCAACATGGAAGTTGTTTCTACCTAGGAGCCTCTAATGCTACTCTTGAAATAATAAGAACAAAGGTTAATAAAAATTTTCCAAATGTTAGGGTTGGTAGTTATTCCCCACCTTATAAACCTGAATTTACTCAAGAAGATTCCAAGCTAATGATAAGTAAAGTAAACTCATTTGGTCCAGATGTTCTATTTGTGGGTATGACCGCACCCAAACAGGAGAAATGGAGCTACCAGTTTAAAAAAGAGTTGAACACAAAACTAATTTGTTCTATAGGAGCAGTATTTGATTTTTATGCAGGTACCGTAGAAAGACCTAGTAAAAAATGGAGGGATTTAGGTTTGGAATGGTTAGGTAGATTATTTAAGGAGCCCAAACGAATGTGGAAAAGATATGTTCTATATGGTTTTAAGTTTGGATTCATACTTTTAGCAGAAAAATTCAAGAACAACCGCTCAGTAAACAGTTCCTATTCTGGGACGTATGCCGAGGACAAAATGTAAGTTTAATACATGTCATGAATTCTTGATGTGTACCATATCATTAACAACCAAACAATACTATGACAAGCAAAAACAGTAACAATTTCTATGTTCGCGACAGAGAATTGCCAGACTTTAGAGAATTGTTGGACGGGTATTTAAAATATTGGCCCTGGTTTTTAATCAGTGTACTAATTACTCTCCTTATAGGATTTCTTTATTTAAGGTTTACAATACCCACATATGCGGCTACAACAAGTGTTATTATTGAAAATGAGGAAGGTAAGGGCCCTGGTGGCGATGCGTCCAACTTTGCGGATTTAGGTTTGTTAAAAGGTCTAAGTACTAGTAGTATTGAGAATGAATTGGGCCTTCTAAGGTCAAAAAGGTTAATGGTCAATGCGGTAAAGGCTTTACAGTTGAACGTATTATATTATGATCAAGAAGGGTTTCCTAAAAAAGATATTTATAAAGGAAGTCCATATTTATTAAGGGTAATCCGGATGGATGAATCTAAACTATCTCTAGCAACCAGGGATGAAAAAAATTACTTTAGTATTGACAGAATTGATGAGGATAATATCAGGCTAATTATGCCCGATGAAACTCAAAAAGAGTATAAAATAGGAGATGTAGTGCAGTTAGACTACATCGATTTTGCCATTGACACAAATGAGGAGTATAATTTTGAAGAGACAACGGAAAAAGAAGGTCCTATTGGGGTAGATATTGTCATTTATCCTATAGAAAGTATGGCTAGCAGATATCAGGGCAACTTAGGGGTGGAATTAGTAGATGAAAACTCAACGTTAATAAACGTTTCTACTGTTGATGAGGTTAAACAAAGAGCTGAAGATATCTTAAATCAACTAATTTTTGAATACAATCAAGAAGCAATTGAAGATAAGAACTTAATAGCAAGAAATACAGCTTATTTTATTGACGAAAGACTCAGTATCATAAATTCAGAATTGGATTCCGTTGAGTCCGGAAAAGAACAGTTCAAAGAGTCGAATAGATTAACGGACATACAGGCCGAATCTTCGCTCATTATTCAAAATGCAAGTGAATATGAAAAGAAACAGCAAGAAGTCAATACCCAATTGGAGTTGACGAATGCCATGATGGGTCATCTTAGATCGAATACCTCAAGTTTATTACCTACCAATTTAGGAATAGATGAATCTGGTACTGCTGCGTTGATAGATGAATTCAATAAATTGATACTCGAAAGAAATAAACTGCTAAATGGTGCCACAGACCGTAACCCTTTGGTGATTAGGTTGAATAATCAAATTAATCAAATAAAAAGTAATATACAGGCAAGTTTGGATCAAAGGAGGCTTAATTTAAGAATTGCTAGGGATAATTTGAATAGACAAGCTGGTATTTTAGGTTCTCAAATCTCCGAAGTACCGTCTCAAGAGAGGCAGTTCAGAGGGATAGAAAGACAACAAAATATAAAGGAAGCACTCTATCTATTCCTTTTGCAAAAAAGAGAAGAAAATTCCCTGGCCTTGGCCGTAACGGCGCCAAAAGCAAAATTAGTGGATAAAGCTTTTAGTTATGGAGCACCTGTATCCCCGAACAATAAAATTGTATTGGCCGTTTCCTTTCTAATGGGTCTTTTTTTTCCATTTGTAATAATAAATGCAAAAAATCTTCTTGATAATAAAATTAGAAGTCGAGAGGATATAAAAAAGATTTCAAGAGAATTGCCAATAGTTGCAGAAATACCCCAAGTTTCCTCAAGAGAAGCTAGTATGCTTTCAATAAATGAACGGTCAGTTTTAGCAGAGTCATTTAATATCCTTAGTGCTAATCTCAATTATGTTATGGGGGATGGTATTTCTGAGAATGTGGGGAAATGTATTTACGTTACTTCAACATCGCAGGGAGAAGGAAAAACCTTCTCTGTGGTAAATTTGGCGATGACATTAGTACGCTCTGGTAAAAGTGTGATAATTATAGGAGCAGATTTAAGAAATCCACAGCTACAAAGATATGAAAATGGTCAAGTTGGAGATAAAGGATTGAGCACATATTTAGCAGGTTCTCAAAAGCCGATAATTGACTTTATAGAGGATTCTAAATTGGATTCCAATTTGAAGGTGCTGCCTTCAGGTCCTGTTCCTCCAAATCCCACTCACTTACTTAGAAACCCATTGATGGGAGATATGTTTTATCAGTTAAAAGAAGTTTTTGACTACATAATTGTTGATACCGCACCTTCCATGATTCTGGCAGATACTTTTCTAATTAGTCAATATGCCGATATCACTTTGTATTTAATTAGGGCAGGAAAGACCAAAAGGAAGGCCATTGATTTTGCCCTAGAGTCTTATTCCGAGGGTAAATTAAAAAATCCGGTTTTCTTACTAAATGATGTAAAGTTGTCCAATGCAGGATATGGTCATAAATACGGCTATAAGTATGGTGTTCAGGATGATAACTCATTTATGAGTGACCTGACAGGCCGTATAAAATCTATTTTTAAGCGTCCTGGCGCATAGCCTTTATAGAAACATCTGATGGGATTCATGATTTTCCCCTAAATTTGGGCATGAATTCCATCTTGATTCTTTTCGCCCATCCGAAATTCGAGCAAAGCCGTACCAACAAGCGTTTGGTACAGCAACTAGACCAGCTCGAAGGGGTCACCTTTCACGATCTTTACGAAAGCTACCCCGATTTTCATATCAATATTTCTTATGAAAAAGAGCTGTTGGCCCGCCACGATATTGTAGTGTGGCACCATCCGCTCTATTGGTACAGTTGTCCGCCCTTGATGAAGCAGTGGATCGACCTGGTACTTGAATACAACTGGGCCTACGGCCCCGAAGGCAAGGCCCTGCAACAAAAAAAGTGCCTGAACGTGATCACCACCGGAGGGTCGCGCGAATTGTATTGTTCCGAAGGCAGCAACCACTATTCGGTGAACGAATTTTTACGTCCTTTTGAACAAACCGCCCGCCTTTGTAATATGGAATACCTACCGCCTTTTACCGTGATGGGTACGCACAAGCTCAGCGATGCAGAGCTGGACGACCAATGTGAGCAGTACGGCCAAATGCTGCGGTTTTTACAGGGCGACTGTTCACCCCAAGTGATGAAAGACTGTGCTATGTTGAACGACATCCCCCAAATCGGTTAAGCCATGAGCGGAAGTATCCTTTTTGAAGCCATTGTCTTTTTAGCCGGAGCCTTGATCTGCGTACCTCTCGCCAAGCGATTGGGACTCAGTAGTGTTTTGGGCTATCTGTTGGCCGGTATTTTAATCGGACCCTATGTGCTCGGTTTTGTAGGGGAAGACATTCTTCATTTTGCCGAATTTGGGGTAGTGATGATGCTTTTTTTGATTGGCCTGGAGATCGAACCCAAAAACTTCTGGAACATGCGAAAGACCATTTTGGGCATGGGCGGCGCCCAGGTATTGGGCAGTATGATCGTGGCTTTTTTATTGTTCTATTACCCCTTGGGCTTTTCCAATGAAGTGTCCCTCACCTTTTCCATGGCGGTAGCCCTGTCATCTACAGCCATTACCTTACAGACCCTCAAGGAGAAAGACTTATTTGAGACCACCTATGGGGCCTCGTCCTTTTCCATCCTGCTGTTTCAAGATATCATCGTCATCTTTATGCTGGGGATGCTTCCGCTGCTTTCCAACACAGAGGTGACCGAAGGCGAAATGGAAGGGCAGGCAGAACACGCGGCCAACCTTTTGGATAATCTGCCTTTGGGCCAGCAAACCTTGGCCATTATCATATCCGTCGCTCTCATTGTGGTGGCGGGCCGTTATTTATTTGTGCCCATGCTGCGAAAAATAGCAACGATCCGAGTTCGGGAATTACTGACCGCAGCGGCCCTATTAATCGTTTTCGGAATTTCTTTACTGATGGAACTGGTAGGCTTGAGTCCTGCCCTAGGTGCCTTTTTAGGGGGCGTCGTTTTAGCCACCAGCGAGTTCAAGCATGAGCTCGAAAGTACCTTGGAACCCTTTAAAGACCTTTTATTGGGACTTTTCTTTATCGCAGTGGGCGCTTCCATCAATTTTATCGTCATTAAAGAGAACCCTTGGGGCATCGGCGGCCTGTTGATGGCCATTATTGTCTTAAAGGCAGTCGTGCTCTACGGAGTAGGGACGCTTTTCAAGTTAAAAATGGACCAGCGGTTGTTACTGACGGTGGGCTTGGCACAGATCGGGGAATTCGCCTTTGTATTGTTATCCTTCGCCTTTCAGTTGGAAATTGTAAGTAGGGTGGAAATGGATACCATGTTGGTAGTGACCGCCCTGACCATGGCCCTGACGCCTATTTTGGCGATGCTGAACGAACGCTTAGTTTTACCGAGGGTGGGCACCAAGGAAACCGAAAAAAGGGCCATCGACCATATAGCCAAACAGCACAAAGTAATTTTGGTCGGTTTTGGGCATTTTGGAAGTACGGTAGGCCGTTTTTTACGGAGTCATGGTATTGAGGCGACCATTCTCGATTTTGATTCGAATCGGGTGGATTTTCTCCGGAAAATGGGCTTTGAAGTGCATTATGGGGATGCGACCCGCATGGATTTATTGGAATCTGCGGGAATTGCCGATGCCAAAATGCTGATCAGTGCCCTCGACCACCCCAGTACCACCCAGAAATTGGTGGAAATGGTGAAGAAGAAGTATCCTAATCTGGAATTGCTAGTACGTGCCAAAAATCGCTATGAGGCTTTTGATTTATTGGAATTGGGAGTCGACAATATTTATCGGGAGTCGCTCGATACTTCGGTGAAAATGGCCAGTGATGCTTTGAGCAAACTAGGATTCAGAAAATATACGCTGTACCGACAGGCGCAGAATTTTATCAAGTTGGATGAGGAAGGCCTACGGGAGCTCGCTAAAAATCGTCCCGAAGATGAAAAGGAATATATTTTTAAGGCAAGGGAAGCCATTGCCCAGCAGGAAAAAGTATTGGAACAAGATTGGAAACGTGGCATTTACCAAAATGATAACCATTGGGACAGTGAGCAAATGCGACTGGCCCGGGAAGCGGGGCGTAATAATTCCAATTTAAGTTAAGTATGGAGGTCTCGACTGCGCTCGACCTGACAAAATATTGAAGTTTTATAATTAGCCTTAAATAGCTGCACGACCTGACAGGGGTATAAATTAAGGTTTACCGTGGTCACCTCGAAAAGGAACATATTCAACTAGAATCATAAGACTGAATGAACTTAGAAGTCAACAAAGAAAATGCGATTGCCTTTTATAAAACGGCCTATTTGGGAAATCCCCGAGAAGCGGTGGAAAATATGTAGGGGAGGAGTACATTCAGCACAATCCCGATGTCGCTGACGGACTCGACGGGTTTATCGCCTACTTTGAACGGATGCATCGAGAATATCCGCAGAAGTCCATCGAATTTGTACGCTGTATTGCCCAGGCCGATTTAGTGGCGCTGCACACCCATCAAATTTGGCCCGATGACGACCAATATGTAACCATGGATTTCTTCCGCTTTGATGCCATGGGCAAGATCTGTGAACATTGGGACAGCATTCAGCAGATTCCTAAAA
This sequence comes from Cytophaga sp. FL35, assembly GCF_014349235.1. Taxonomy (GTDB): domain Bacteria; phylum Bacteroidota; class Bacteroidia; order Flavobacteriales; family Flavobacteriaceae; genus Euzebyella. The sequence continues at coordinate 31,302 of NZ_JACSOH010000015.1, forward strand.
CTTCGAAGAATCCGAATACGATGTATTGAGGGGCGTTCTTCCTCTGCCCAGAGCTTGATTTTGCAAATTCGCTCATCGCTCTAGCTATAAAGTACCGAGAACCGGATTTCACAATCCCAAAGGTTTTCGATACCCTATTTTCCTTTCCTGCTCACTTCGTTTGTTACCCTAGGGTTACCTGAACCCTGTCTTATGTTATCATAAGTTTAAATAGGCTGCAAAACCTCATTTCTTTTTACGTGTACTCCGGTTTATAGGTGTCTTGAGAATAGGACACCAAATATAAGTCTATTGAAAACCGAAGAATTTATACGCATACTTCAGAAGTATGAAAACGGCACTGCAAGCTTTAGGGAAAAACAACTGGTTGACTCTTATTTTGATAAGAAAACATTCCAAAACCCTAAAGTTCTTCCCGTTGATAGCGTAAAAGCAAAGAAGGACACGTTTGCCCAAATCGAAGCAAACTTGGGCAAGGAAAAAGAAACTAAATTTTCGAGGTATTGGGGTATCGCCATTGCAGCGAGTATTGTACTTTGTCTAGGCTTGTTCTTTGGCCTTTCCACTGATTCCAATGTGGAGCTACAAATAGTTGCCACTGCCTACGGCCAAAAAGAGCAAATTCTATTGCCGGATGGTACTTCTGTATATCTTAATTCCGGAAGTTCCCTACAGTACCCCAAAAACTTCACGGGCGATACAAGGGAAGTCTCTTTGACCGGGGAGGCTTTTTTTGATGTTCACAGAGATGAAAATCATCCGTTTATTATAGTTACTTCCGAGCTAAGGACCCAAGTTTTGGGGACTTCGTTCAATATCAATGCGTTTGCAGAAAATGATAGTATCTCCGTGAGCGTAGCAACGGGAAAAGTGATGGTTTTTGATAATTCACAAATGAAAGAGGTGCTCGTGCCCGGGCAGAAAGTTCAATATAACAAAAGCTCCAAAGCATATGTGCGAGGGCAAGCTCCGGTGGACCGGTTCACCGATTGGACAAGAAACATCATTCGATTTGATGATAGCAATCTATTGGAGGCTATTCCCATCTTGGAAAGATGGTTCAATATTTCCATTGAGCTTAATGATAGCAGTTTAGGGGAAAAACGAATTACAGGAACTTATAACAACCCCAATCTTTCAGAAACGCTGGAGAGTTTAAGTTTTCTGTTGGACTTGAAATTTGTTCAAGAATCCCCCACAAAATATATCGTAACCAACAGTAAGAATTCGCCTATGTAAAAAGAAAAAAAATGGCCCCTTCTACGCCAATAGAAAGGACCCCAAGATTTCACTAAAAGCCTGAAAAACTAATAGAAAACCTAAAAATGAAAGTAAAATTACTAAAAAAGAAAAGCATGTGGAAAACAAGCTGTTTTTTACTGCTGTCCATATGTCTAACATCTTTCGCCTTTGCAGGAGGAAAGACATCGTTTATTTCCGATGAAATAGAAATTACCTTACTAGAAAAGAATAAAACCTTGGTAGAACTCTTTGGTCATATGGAAGCTACCTCCCAAATAACTTTTGCATATAATCACGAAGTGGCTAATTATGCGGCCGTAGGCAGTGTAGATTTTAAGCAAGCTTCATTGGAGGAAGCTATGCACCAGATTTCCCAAATCTTCCCTATCAAATATAAAATCCTTGCCAAGACTGTTTCCGTTACCCTGAGAAAATCCCAAGAGAAAATCAAAGTCTCCGGAATTTTAAGAGATGTGGATGGGTACGCCCTAATGGGAGTAAGTGTCAAGGAAGTGGGGACACAAAACGGGGTCATCACCGATTTTGATGGAAAATTTACCATTGAGATGGAAAGAGGTAGTTCTTTGGAGTTTTCTTATATGGGAATGTTGCCCCAGACCATTCAAATCAACCAAAACCAGCCAAATCTGGTCGTGGTTTTGGAATCCAATGAGCAATTACTGGATGAGGTGGTTGTAATCGGTTATGGGAGCAAGAGCAAGGAGAAACTCATTGATGCCGTAGATAAGGTAGATGTTTCTGTGATTGAAAACAGACCCCTATCCAATGCGGCCAATGCGCTGCAAGGGGTGAGTCCAGGATTGAACATTACCCAGAGCAGTGGTAAACCGGGTGAATCCCCCAATTTAAATATCCGCGGTTTTACCTCTATCAATGGGGGTTCCCCATTGGTCATCGTAGATGGGGTAGAAGGAGATATCAACACCTTGAATCCTGCCGATATAGAGTCGGTTAGTGTCTTGAAAGATGCTGGGGCTTCGGCCATCTATGGTGCGAGAGGTGCTTTTGGGGTAGTGTTGGTTACCACAAAGAAAGCTAAGGAGGGTAGGATCAAAGTAAATGTAAGCCATAACACTGCTTTCAGTTCCCCCACTACACGAACCGATTTCTTGACCGATCCTTACGAATCTACCATGTTGGTAGATGAATCTTTTAGAACCGCTGTGGGGAGGTCCTATACCGGGTATACAGAGCAGGATTATGCCGCCCTTTTAGAGGTATCGCAGAATCCTTCTTTGGCAAGGGTGGTCACCGATAACCGTAATGGAAGGGAACAGTATGTTCACTATGGGGCGACGGACTGGTGGAATACTTTTTTCAGAAAAAATGCCCCATCCAATATCACCAACGTTTCTCTTTCCGGGGGATCAGAAAAAGTGAGAACCTTCTTTTCCTATAGAAATTACCACTCCACTGGAATCTTAAAAGTACAGGACGATATTTTTAAACAGTACAATCTTAGGGGAAAGCTTGAAGTAGATGCCAATGACTGGCTTACTTTTTCAAATAACATGCAATACAATAGTTCAAATGATTTGCAGCATGGCGGTAGCCAATACGGAAATTGGGACAACCCTTGGAGAAGTTTGGTTTGGGTGCATGGCTTACCGGCCTATATGCCAATTAACCCCGATGGCAATGCCTTATGGAGAACCGAATTAAACAATTATACGGTGGGTGATGGTGTTTTTGCCGCCCTACTACATGGAAAATCCAAGCAGGAAACGGTCAATCAGGAGTTTTCCAATATTGCGACAGCTGTCATAACCCCTTTTGAAGGTATGAAAGTAACGGCAAGTTACGCCCTAAGAAAGCAAACGTACAACCGCTTTCAACGTTCTACTAGAATTCCATACTCCATATTCGTTGGAGAAGTGGGAACCATGGGTGCTGATAGGTTACGTGAATCCAATACCCGTTCTACCTATGAAGCTTTTAATATCTATGGGGATTATCAAAAACAACTGGGCGACCATTTTGTAAGCGCCATGGTGGGTTTCAATCAAGAGTCTTTTGAAACCAAGAGTATTGAGGCCACGAAAATGAATAGTATAAGCGATGACCTCAACTCCTTGGGCTTGGCAACCTCCAATGCGGAAGCTACCGGTAGCGCCTCCGCTTGGGCATTGCAAGGTGTTTTTTACAGGGCTTCCTATGATTTCAAAAAGAAGTATCTGTTGGAAGTAAACGGTAGATACGATGGTTCTTCCCGTTTTCCATCCGACTACCGTTGGGGCTTTTTTCCTTCCGTTTCAGCGGGATGGGTGGTCTCCAACGAGGAGTTTATGACAAATTTGAACAGTGTAGAACAATTGAAACTAAGGGCTTCCTATGGTTCCCTTGGAAATCAGAATATAGCGGATTATGCCTATATACCTACGTTGAACAAAGATATAGACACCGGCTACGCCCTAGATGGTGCTACCTTGGATTATATAGAATCTCCAGGCCTCAACCCTAGAGAGATAACCTGGGAAGAGGTGAAAACCTTCAACCTTGGTACCGATTTGGCCCTATTCAAGAATCGGATCAACCTCAACTTTGATTGGTACCAACGTAATACGGAAGGCATGCTTACCCAAGGAGCCACGCTACCTGCCGTTTTGGGTACGGCTTCTCCACAAGAAAATGCCGCTGATCTACAAACCCGTGGTTTTGAAGTATCCTTAGGTTATTCGGATGCTTTTCAGCTAGGTAAGGATGATTTTCATTTTTCTATTGTTGGAACCCTGTCCAATTCCAAAACAAAAATTACCAGATTTGATAACCCCAATAATAGTTTATTGGACTACTACGAGGGAATGACCATTGGTGAACTTTGGGGCTACGACGTACAAGGACTGTTTACATCTGAAGAGGAGGTAGCAGCGCACGCCGATCAAACCCGGGTTTCCAACAGGATTGTAGCGGCAGGAGGCCTGCAGCCTGGAGATGTAAAGTATACGGATTTAGATGGCGATGGAGTTATAGGCGAAGGGGAAAATACCTTGGCCGATCCGGGAGACCGAAGGATTATTGGGAATACGGCACCACAATATCTCTACAGCTTTAAGGTAAATGCCGAATACAAGGGGTTTGATTTTTTAGCTTTCTTTCAAGGGGTGGGTAAGCAAGATTGGTACCCCCACAGAGATTCTAGGTTATTTTGGGCCATGTACAATAGACCTTATGATTCTTTTATACGAAAGGATTTGGCCAATAGTATTTGGTCTCCTGAAAACCCTGATGCTTATTTCCCTAGGCTGTTTGGATATATAGCTTTGTCTGAAAGTGATGCGTTAGGGGCGGCTAACAACAGGTACATTCAAGATGTTTCCTACTTGAGGTTAAAGAATATGACCGTGGGGTATACGTTGCCCACTGCGCTCACCACAAAATTGCCTTTTGATAGCCTTAGACTCTATTTTAGTGGCGAAAACTTGCTCACTTTTTCAAAGTTGACCGATTATATAGATCCAGAGGCGGCAAGCAATTCCGTGAACCTGAATATGCCTTCCACTTCTCCCAACAGAAGTACGGCACAGACCACTCCTTTTTCTAAAATATACTCCTTAGGTATTTCAATTCAATTTTAAAGACAACCACTATGAAATTTAAATTTATCATACTTATCTGTATTCTCTTTTTTAGTAGTTGTAGTGACGACTACCTTGATAAAGAGCCCTTATCCGATGTTACGGCAAATAACTTCTTTTTAAAGGCGAGTGATTTGCAATTGTACACCAATGGTTTTTATAGAATGTTTCCTAGTACCTCCATTTACAATGGGGACGCCGTGGCGGACAATATTGTAAGCACCACTTTGAGCGATGAGATGCGGGGAGCACGTACCATACCTACCACAGGAGGTGGTTGGGACTGGGCAGATTTGCGAGACATTAATTTCTTTTTGGAGAACTATGAGAAATGTGATGATGAGGCGGCCAAAAAGCACTTTAGTGGCGTAGCCTATTTCTTTAGGGCCTATTTCTATTTTGAAAAACTAAAACGATTTGGAGCGGTTCCCTATTATGACAGAACGCTCAGTGCAGAAGATATGGAAAGTCTTCAGGCACCTAGAGAGTCAAGACAGTTTGTAGTCGATAGGATATTGGAAGATTTGGATCGCGCCATTGCCAACCTAAATGAAGAAGTGCAGGCGTATAGAATTACCAAGTACAGTGCTTTAGCCTTAAAGTCAAGAGTTGGATTGTATGAAGGTACTTTTGATAAATATAGAGGTATTTCCGGTTACGAAACTTATTTAAATGCCAGTGTAGATGCTTCTTTGGAACTCATACAAAATTCTCCTTATACCGTCTATAGCACTGGAAATACTGCAACGGATTATATGAATTTGTTCAACTCCCATGATGCTATCACGGACGAAATGATTTTAAGCAGGCAATTTGATCAGTCGGTAGCGGTAGACCACAACGTTAATTATTATACCACTACTTCCTCGTATGGGAGACCTGGTATGCCCAAAGATTTGGTCAATAGCTATTTGATGGCCGATGGTTCTCGTTTCACGGATTTGCCCAATTACAACCAACTGTTCTTCACCCAAGAAGTAGAAAATAGGGACCCTAGACTCTCACAAACCATAAGAACCCCAGGTTATACAAGAAAGGGGGAGTCCATGGAATTGGCACCCAATCTAGGGGCCACCATGACTGGCTACCAACTTACTAAATTCGTAACCGAACCGGTATTTGATACCAATGACGAGTCAATTACGGATTTGCCCATTCTTAGGTTTGGAGAGGTATTGCTCAACTATGCCGAAGCCAAGGCGGAATTGGAATCGCTTTCTCAGGCAGATGTGGACATTTCCATTCAATTGCTTAGGAATAGGGTAGGCATGCCCGGTTTAAGCCTTTCAGATGCCAATGCCAATCCAGATATTTTTCTTGAAAATCAGTATCCGTCGGTAACTGGGATCAATAAAGGTGTGATCTTGGAAATTAGAAGGGAGCGTAGAATAGAACTTTATATGGAAGACCATAGGTGGGATGATGTAGTCCGATGGAAATCTGGGCAGACACTTACACAACCCCTACGCGGACTTTATTTTCCGGGCGCAGGGGAATATGATATGGATGATGATGGTGCTATAGATGTGGTACTTTATGACGGAACCGAACCTGCCAATCAAGTTCAGGGAGTGCAATACATTCGTCTAGGATCGGATATTTACTTGGATGAGAACAATCTCATTGATCCGCAACCCGATTTTAACAATAGGAGTTTTGATGAAAATCGTGATTATCTATATCCCCTTCCACGGATAGAACTTCAGTTGAACCCCAATCTTGAGCAAAACCCAGGTTGGGACTAAATCTGAAAATCATGAAGATGAAACAAAAATTAGTAGGCTTCCTATGCGCCATTCTACCCATGTTGGTTGCCGCGCAAGAAATAGATAAGGTCAGTGCCATGACCTTTAATATAAGATATGCCAGCCCCAATGATGGGGTCAATATCTGGGAAAATAGAAAGGATTGGCTTTGCGAGTTGATCAACTTTAGTGAACCGGATGTACTGGGGGCTCAAGAAGTCATTAAGAAGCAACTTGATGACATGGTGGAACGGTTGCCGGGCTATGAATATTTTGGGGTAGGTAGAAATGGAGGCGAGGAAGGGGAATTTTGTCCTATTTTTTATAATAAATCCAAGTTGGAAAAGCTGGATGGAGCTACTTTTTGGTTGTCTGAAACTCCAGCGGAAGTAAATTCCAAGGGGTGGGACGCCTCATTACCGCGAATCGTAACTTGGGTAAAGTTGAAATCGAAAGAAAATGGAAAACACTTCTATTTCTTTAATACCCATTTTGATCATAGAGGGGAGAAGGCCCGAGTAGAAAGTGCTAAACTATTGAGGGAGCAAATAAATAGTATTGCAGGTGATAGTCCTTTTCTCGTTAGTGGGGATTTCAATTTTACACCTTCTGCTGAGGCTTATCAAGTTTTGCTTCATGATTCCTCGGTAGATTTAAAAGTGATGGACACCAAAAATGTGGCCAACAAGGTTTATGGTCCGGAGTATACATTTAATGGTTTTAAATTGGAGCCGAACAAGGAAAGGGAGCGTATTGACTATATGTTCACAGGAAATGGGGTTTCCGTAGAAAAACATCATGTTATAGATGGGCAGAGAGGGAGAACCTATGTTTCTGACCATTTTCCAATAGTAGTAATTGTTAGTTTGCGTTAGTTTCATTTCATAGTGCCGTCCTGTAGAAGGGGCGGCACTTTTTATCTAACCATAATATAACTAAGACATAAGATTGTAGTTACCGTAACCAGTACGCACTAATGTAATTTACGGGCCCAACACCAAGCAAACAATGAATTTTCAACTTTCTGATAGCGTTTTACTTAGTAGGGTAAAAGGTGGTTGTAAAGAATCCTTTCGTATCCTTTATGACAGGTATTTTGATTTCCTGTATCAGTATTCATTTACCTTACTAAAAGACACACAACAATCTCAAGATTTAATTCAAGAACTGTTCGTTCAACTTTGGGAAAAGAAAGGGTATCTAGAAATTACTAACCTCAAGAGTTATTTGACTGCAGCTTTAAGAAATAAAGTAATCAATACGTACAGAAACAATAAATACGTTGATTTGGATGAAGAATTGATATCTCAATTGGTGAGCCCCATAATAGGGGATGAACAACTAGAGGAGAATGACTTGGAAATGGAATTCAATCGCATTTTGAACAATTTGCCCCGTAAGTGCAGAAACGTTTTTTATTTAAGCAGAATTAAAAACTACAGAAACAAAGAGATTGCGGAAGAGTTGGATATTTCCATTCGTACGGTGGAGACCCATATTAGTAATGCCCTTCAATATTTTAAGGTCTTGCACTGAATTTTAAAAGACACTTTAGTAAATTTAACCCATAAAAAAACCACCAACTGCTGTTGGTGGTTTTTAAATAAATGGCCGTTTGGTTAATAGCCATTGTTGTCACTTCCTAAACTCGGATTTCTCTGAAGTTCAGGGCCTGGTAAAGGCAACAACATATGTTTGCTTTCAATTTGTTTTCCATTTTCGGTGGTGTGTCCAACCGCATCTACAAAAGTGATGGTTCCCGGAGTGTTGGATACGGGAAACTTTCCTGTACGAACAATGTCGAACCAGTTTCTAAACTCAAAAACCAATTCCCGGTGCCTTTCCTTCCAAACTTCCTCTACAAAAGCAGTGGCTCCCAAACCGGAAAGTTCCGAAGTAATCGTGGCGGCATCCGTATTCCAGTAGGCTCTTCCCCTTACTTGTGCCAAGTAATCGACCGCATCGGCATTCACACCGCTACTCATAGCAATGGCTTCGGCAGCGATCAATAACACATCTGAGTAGGTGTATACGGCAAAATCCTTACCTGATCGTGCAGTTTCAAAAATGGCGGTATCATCATGCCAAAAGAAAGGAGCCGTTTCAAATGTTTGCCCGGTTGGGACATAGGTGCTATGAAAGAACTGTCTTTCTTGTGCTCTTAAATCCATTGCCTGATCATAGAAATCCAAAAACTGGTCGCTAGGCTGGTAAGCGCCATTGGTAATGTCATACAATACTTCCGATGCCAAAGCTACCGGGTAAGAGTAACGTGCATAAACCGCAGTACCAATTTCCGGGTCGTATTCCTTAATATAGATATCCTCAGTGGCAGAGGCATCTCCCTTTCTCAATTTGTTGTAAGCGGAATTTTCCAAATCTATGGCACCATCCACTTCATCGTGCTGTACCAAAGCATAAGACCCGTATTCACCATTGATGATGTCCTGAGCCAAAGTGGCTGCATCCGCATACCTATCGGCATTTAATGGGTTTCCGCTCATTGTCAAATACACATCGGCCAAAAGGGTGGCTACAGCACCTGCAGTAATTCTCTTTCCGTTATCAACCATATTGGTCGTTGGTAGGTTGCCTTGATTGAGGGCTTCCGTAAGATCTGCTTCGATCAACGCATAGATATCGGCTATCGGACTTCTTTCCAAATAAAGATTTTCCAGCGACTCGTACGGTTCCGTGGTCAAAGGCACTGGACCGAACCAACGTACCAAATAATAGTAGGAGAAAGCTCTAAAGAACTTGGCTTCTGCCAATAATTGGTTTCTTTGTGCATCTGTAAGTTCGGGAGTTTCGGGAATATATTTGATGGCATTGTTAGCTCTGGAAATCCCTAAATACAGTTCCCTCCATCGATCTTGTAAATATGTTCCAATATTATCGCCGTTGAGCGTTAATTGTTGGGTATTGCTTACGTGCAATTCCTGACCGGCATATTCATTGGTGAAAAATCCGCTCATATAGGCACCCAACATTAATGGGGTACCGCTATATACGCCACCATCCGTCATTTGTGGGGCTCCGTTCCTATAAAGTGAATTAACGGCACTAAAGGCTTGGTCCGGTTCTGAAAAGAATTGATCGGAACTCAATTCGCTTAACGGTTCTTCCTCAAGGAAATCGTCACAAGACCCTAGAAATACGAGTCCCAATAAACAAGCTATATATTTAATTTTCATGTTATTTTCTTTTTTAAGCATTAAAATTTAAGGCTACAACCCAAAGTGAACGTTCTAGGTTTTGGGTACTGGAAGAAGAAAATGTTCTGTCCCCATTGGTTATCTTCCCAAGAAGAAGCTTCAGGGTCATACCCTTGGAAGTCCTTGGAATGGATTACGAAAGCGTTTTCAACGCTTACATATGCCCTAAGATTGCTAAAACCAAAAAGGTCTAAAAATTGTTGGTCAAAGTTGTAACCAAAAGAGAACAGGTTACCTCTAATGTAAGAACCGTCAACCACCCAGCGGCTATCTACCTGACTGTTCTGTCCTGCATAGGCTTGGTTTCTAATTTCTTGAACCATGGTGTTTTGGTTGTTCTCCGTCCAACCATCATAAAGAATAGTGGCCAGACCATTGGCAATACCGGAACGGTCTTCGGTAGAGTGGTAGAATTGTTGCATAATTTCCACACCTGCCACGAATTGGATATCCGCGGTAAAATCGAAATTCTTATAGCGGAAGTTGTTAATAAAGCTTCCGGTTACATCAGGAAGTCCTTTACCAAGAATCTTCTTGTCGGCAGAACGTTTGGCTTCCCCAGGAACGGCACCTACAGCAGCAGCTTCGGCAGCTTCATCGGTTCCCCAAGTACCCAATCTTTCATATCCATAGAAAGAACTTAAAGATTCACCAACGCGAAGAATGGTCTGGCTACCCGATACCCAGAATGGACCTGGCTCTATGTCCTCATCGTTTTCACCTAAGCTCTCGATGGTATTTTTGTTGTAGTTCATATTGAAGGATGAATCCCATCCAAAATTCTCACCACGTACAATATCACCACTGATCATGGCCTCGATACCTTTGTTGGACACGGAACCAATATTATCCCTTACGGAAGTAAAGCCTGTAGTGTAAGGAACCGGTCTGTCCAATAAAAGGTCTTTAGTCAACTTATCATAATAGTCGAACTCTAAACGTAAACGGTGGTTAAATGCCGATAAATCGATACCAATATCAAACTGGCTTGTTTTTTCCCATTCCAATCCTGGGTTGGCCAATCTGTTGACCGAAGCAGAGCTTACACGAGTACCGTTTAACAATACGGTTCCAGCAGATACCGTTGCCAAAGAACTGTAAGGGGTAATTTCTGTATTACCGGTAATACCGTAGCTACCACGTAATTTCAAACGGTCAATGAATTCTACGTCTTTCATGAATTCCTCTTCGCTAATGTTCCATCCCGCACCGATGGATGGGAAGAATCCGTATTTATTGTCTTTACCGAATCTTGAAGAACCATCTGCCCTAGCGGTCAAGGTCAATAAATATTTGTCATCAAACGTATAACCAGCCCTAACAAAGTAAGAGTTTAAAGCCCATTCTTCGGTCTCGGATTCGGGCGCGTTTGGATTACTGGCGGAGCCAATATTGTTGTACTTAAAGAAATCATCACTAAATCCTCTAGCGAAAATATTGGACGATTCATACTTTCGTTCCTGCCAGCTCAAACCTAACATGGCGTTGATTCTGTGCTTATTAAAATCTTGGGTATAGGTCAGGTAATTTTCCTGTTGCCAGTAGGTGCTCTTTTCGTTAAAAATTCTTCCATAACCATCAGGAGCGGAAATATTGACCAAATCCCTTGGGGAATATTCCTTTTTGTTGCGGATGTTCTTGTCAAAACCAAACTGACTTCTTAAATCCAATCCTGGAAGGATGTTGAAGTTAACATAGAAGTTACCGAACATCTGGTTTCTTTCCCACTTACGCTCTTGGGTTTCCAGAACATGTACTGGGTTGGCCATGGATTCCAAGTTATAGGCATCCGAAATCATCTGGCTATTGCTCCAAGTTCCATCAGGGAATTTGACCGGAAAGATAGGAGGCATCTCGATCATGGTACGACGTGGGGATTGGCCCCCGCCACCTTCTTCAAATTCCGTATCCTTTACATCATTGACCATAAGGTTGACACCAATTTTTAGCCAATCTTTTGGAGTTACGTCATAGGCAATCTTACCACTGATACGGTCCAATTTGTTGTTCAACATTATACCCTCTACATGAGAGTAGTTCAAGAAAACGCCCACAGAAGAATTTTCATTTCCTTGCTGAACCGAAAGTTGATGGTTGGTAGAGAAGGCTGTTCTGGTAGCCTCATCTTGCCAATCCGTATCATATAACGGATTTCCGTTTTCATCGAACAATCTTGGGTCGTCGGTCGTAAATACTGGAGCCGGCGAATCTGGACGGTATTTTGGAGTGTTTTCCATACCGGTTCTAACAACTTCTAGCCATTCCTCGGCATTTAGTAAATCCATTTTCTTACGGATGCTACCAACGCTGATAAAACCATCATAACCAATGGTTACTTTTCCTTCTTGCCCACCTCTTTTGGTCGTGATCAAAACCACCCCATTGGCACCACGGGCACCGTAAATAGAAGCAGAGGAAGCATCTTTAAGAACCTCCATTCGCTCAATGTCATTGGGGTTGATGAATTTGATGTCATCCATTACAACACCATCCACCACATAAAGAGGGTCAGATGAGGAGTTGATGGTACCTACACCACGAATAACAATTCTTGGGGACCCCGTTGGAGAACCGGAATTTAAAAACACGTTTACACCGGCAACCTTCCCGCGCATTCCCTGCAATGCATTGTTTACGGGGGCTTTAAGAAGTTCTTCGCTGCTTACGGCGCTAACGGCACCGGTAAGGTCTGATTTTCTCTGTGTACCGTACCCTACGACAACTACCTCTTCCAAGGCGTCTACATTTTCTTCCAAGGTTACATTAAGGGTTTCTTCCCCGGTAACTTCCACTTCCTTGGTTGTAAAACCAATGTAGCTAAAGGAAAGAACATCGCCGGCATCTGCCATGATGCTATAATTTCCATCAAAGTCGGTTGCGGTTCCTTTTGAAGTCCCTTTTACCAAAACGGTCACACCTGGTATGGGGGTTCCCGCATTATCGGTAACCGTACCTTGCACAGAAAACTGTACGTTGGTCTGGATAAGTTCATTGATTTTTTGCGGACTTAGGGCGGTAGGCATTTTTTCTACCTGACTGTTAAGGAGGTTTTCAATTTTCTCCTTTAATTCCGGATTGTCCTTTGGAAACAAGATGATTTGGTCCCTAACAAAGCTGTAATCTATGTTGGAATTACCGAACAAGGTCTCCAAAACCTCGGTTAGGTTCTTGTTTTCTACGCTAAGCGATTCTTTTCTGTAAACATCTATAATACTGTTGTTGTAAAAAAAGCTATAGTCGCTTTTGCGTTCTATTTCGTTGAGTATCTTCTTTAACCTTACGTTATTCACTTCTAACGAAATGCTTTGGGCCTTTACTTCAGAGGCAAATAGTTTCCCTAAAGAAATGGCCAATAATATGACGTAGATTTTCATTATCCTGATAATAGGGATCTTTGAAAAAAAATGATCCTTTTTTTCCATAAATTTGAATAGTTTAAGTTGTTTAATTACTAGGTAGTTAAATAATTTTCTAAGGAGGAAGGTGTTGCAGCACTTTCCTCTTCTTTTTTACGATGTTATTTATTCATATAGAGCGTGATTTTAGTGTGGTTCTTTTTAAATAAAATGGGTGATGATACCTCAAAAAGGTCCAAGATCTGTTCAATGGTCAAATTGTCAAAAACACCTGTGTAACGGTAGTTCATGATTTCGGGGGATGCTACTGAAATAGTTACCTTGTATTTTCTTTTAAGATCGCTTATTACTTCTCTTATTGGGGTTTCGTCATAAACCAGCTTTCCCTGTCTCCAAGAAGTTAGATTCTCGGTTTCCACCTTGTCTATAATGATCTTATCTTCATTTTTAACATAGGTTGCTCTTTGGGAAGGGTTGAGAACCACGGTCTTGTTGTCCTTTTCCTCAACCACACGCACCTTTCCACTTACCAACGTGGTTTCTACATTTTGGTCCTCAGGGTAGGATTTAATGTTAAAAGAAGTTCCCAACACTTGAATTTTTACGCCATTGTCCATATGAACAATAAAGGGCCTTTCTTCATCATGGGTGACGTCAAAAAAAGCTTCTCCGCTAAGGGTTACCTCCCGTATTCCTTCCTCAAACGAGTGGGGATAAGTAATGGATGTATTGGAGTTGAGGGTGATTTGGGAACCATCTGGTAGTACAACGTCCTTATTTTCGCCTATAGTGGTGGTTGTCATTAGAACGGCAACTTTCTCAACGGATGGTTCCCGAGAAGGTTGTATTAAAAATACGGCAGAACCTATTAAAATGGCTATAAGCGCAGCATAACCAACTAGTTTATAGAGGCGGTTACGTTTGGCAATGGCTCTTTCATGACCATTGTACTGCGGATTCTTAAGAAGTTGGGCTACATGCTCCGCCTTCAACTTATGGTACCTTTGCTGTTGCTTAGGGTTTTTTAGGAGCCACTTGATAACCTCCTTCTTTCGTTCGTTCGAAAGCCGGCCTTCTACCAATGCTTTAATATCCCTTTTATTCATTCTTAAAAAAATGGTGAGTGTTTATAGCAAGACGAAAGAATTAAAAGTATCCCCTAGTCTACATGGCAAAAATTATAAAAAAAGCATAGGGAGATACTCCTTCAGAACTTGTTTTAGCTCTCTTAGGGCCCGTGAAATATGGTTTTCTACGGTTTTTGGTGAAATTTCCATTTGTTCGGAAATTTCTTTGTGCGCCATTCCCTCCATTCTACTTTTTACAAAAACATTTTTACATTTTTCTGGAAGGTGCGTAATGGCTCTTTCAACTACCGACTGTAATTCTTGGGAAATAATTTGTGATGAGGCATCATCAGAAAGTGCGCTATAATTAAGCCAGTGCTCTTGCTGGTCACTGGTGGATTCTTTGGAGAGTCGGTTCTTTTTACTTCTTAAATAATCTAGACAGGCATTTCGGGTCATACGATAAACATATCCCGTAAAATTGGAAGTAACCGTAAGTTTCTCCCTTTTTTCCCAGAGCTTGATCAAGACATCATGAACTATTTCTTCAGCATCTTCTTTGTTGCCTATATAGCTATGGGCAATGGTAAAAAGCTTGGGTTTATAGAATGAATACATCGTATTAAAATCATCTTCGTTACCCATTGGGGGCAGAGATTTGATTTTAACATTTTGTGAATATTCTAGCATTATTTTCTGAAAACCGAAAAGTATTAGGTGAGCAATTTACAAATTCTTAACTAAGTAGCATCTTAAAAATGAAGTACCTTTTTGTGTAATGGATTGCATAAAGATGATTGCCACAAACTATCTTGTATATCATGTAAGACTACTTCTTTACCTATCTTCGTCTAGCAATAAAAACCATATTCGCCATGAAAAAGGAGATTGAAATAAAGAATTGGAAAAGGAAAGATCACTTTGAGTTTTTTTCTCAATTTGATGAACCCTTTTTTGGGGTTACCGTGCGTATCGATTGTACGGAAGCTTATGCGGTAAGTAAGAAATATGGATATTCTTTTTTTCTCTACTACCTGCATAAGGCGTTAATGGCGGCCAATGAAATAGCGTCTTTTAAATATCGGATATCCGAAGGGAAAGTTTTTGAATATGATTACGTGAACGGATCACCTACCATCAATAGGGAGAACGGAACCTTTGGTTTTTCATACATTGAATATCGGGAAGATTTTAAAATGTTCTGTGAGGTAGCCCGTAAGGAAATGGAACGAGTTAGAAATTCTACGGGTCTTATGCCGGCAGTTTCGGGTGAGAACGTTATTCATTTTTCATCATTGCCATGGATAGATTTCACATCTATATCACATGCTAGGCATTTTCAATTTCAGGATAGTTGCCCTAAGATTTCATTCGGGAAGATGACAGAAATGGATGGTAGGCGCTCTATGCCTATTTCTGTTCATGTACACCACGCCTTAATGGATGGTTTGCATGTAGGCAAGTTCATTGAGCGGTTTCAAGAGTTGATCTCCGAAGTACATGGATAATTGAAGCGAATGATTTACCAGATACGCTGTGCTGTCAATCGTATTTTTTCAATCACTTATCGAATTTAAAAAACGGTCTTTCCTCTCTTTTTTTAAAAGTGGTAACTTAACCCATCTGAACGAAACTAAACTATTCCGTTCTTATTGCTACTGGATGAATACATTTACAAAGGGTGAGCTAAAAACGCTATTGGAAAACGAACCCATTAAATTGGTGGACAAGGTTTTTCTTTTGGCCAATGGAATGATCAAGGTATATGGGTATAGCAAGGAAAAAGCCTTTAGGCAATCGGTTCCTATTGCGCGGGATTGGTTCGAGAAATTATGATCAAAAAAAAGGATACATTCCTTCTCAGAATAAACTATTCTGGAGCCATAATGTCTGAAATTTTCCCTGAGCGTCATATCGTTCTGCCTGCAGACGAACATTGAATTTTCGGTCCCTGGGATCGTTGCCCACTCCGGCTACGTACATCCAATTTCCATAATTACTGTGAACATCGTAGTCCAAAAGCATAGCTTCAAAATAGGCAGCACCAATGCGCCAATCCAACAACAACTCCTTTGCGAAATAACTGGCCACATTCTGCCTTCCCCGATTGCTCATCCAACCGGTATTTTTTATTTCCAACATATTGGCATTGACAAAGGAAGATGAGGTCTCTCCGTTGATCCATTTGTGAAGCAGTTTCAAATCTGTTTTCCATTCGTATTCCTTTTCAAGGATTCCTTCTTGTCTAAAAATGGCATTGCCATGTTTTAGAGAGATGTATTTAAAATAATCGCGCCAAATAAGTTCAAAAAACAACCAGTAGGTGGAGTCGTTTTTGACTATCTCTTTTTCATATTCCTTTATTTTGTGGTAGACGGTTCTAGGGGACAAACTCCCGTTTGCCAACCAAGGTGAAAATTTGGAACTATAGTCTGTACCTATGAGTCCATTGCGGGTTTTTTTATAAACGGAAAGCTTTTTACTTTCCCAAAAATAGTGGTCAAGCCGGTTTAAAGCTTCATTCTCCCCTCCTTGAAATGGAAAAGCGGTTCTGGCGTCGGTATCAAACTCTTCATAGCCCAATTCGTTTAAAGAAGGGATACTTGAATGCTGATGGATGGTGTTTTCCTTGGGCATTGCTTTAGGAAAGGGTACCAAATTTCTAACAGATGCCTTCTTTTCGCAAATTTTTCTAAACTGGGTAAAGACTTGCGGAATTTGATTGAACGAAAGCGGAACGTCTTCAGGGTGAAATAAAAATTGATCGAAACTTTCTGTGAAAGTAACATTTGGGGCTACCACGTTTTTAACTCTATTAAGGCGGTCCAATTCCTCTTGCGTCCATTCTTTTTGAAGAAACACCTCGGTTACCTCATATTCGGTTACCAGTAGAGGGAATACTTTTTCTGGGGAGTCGAAAAAGGTTAGAAGGCTAATATTCAGCTGAGCTAAATTTACTTCTAATTGTTGAATTGTTTCCAATAAGAATTTCGCTCTGAATTTTTCGGTTTTTTTAAATCCAAAGGTGCCAATTTCAAACTGAGAGGGAACAAAAAAGAAGACTCCAATTACCCTATTTCCTTTGGCCATGGCTCGGGCCAAAGAAATTTGATCATGGGTGCGTAAATCGTTTTGAAACCAAACTAAACTTGTTTTCTGTTTGTCATGCATCTGTGGCTGCAATATTTAATATTGTCCCAATCCTTCTCCCATTTTTTACGCCATGAAAAAGGCCGGTCACAAACAGGGCACAGTTTTGTGGGCAAATGTAATTTCTTATGCACTTTTACTAAGGTTTTCATTTTGTGGCATATATTGATGAAAATTAGTTACCTCAATTTTTGCCTTTAAATCGTGTAAAAGATTATATAGTCCAAAGAAAGTTCTATTCATGTATAGAAAGTGACGTGACCCTCTATTTCCGTTCATTTTTCTCAATTGTGTATCATTTTGGAACTGCTCGCTAAGCGAAGCTATTTCGGTCCAAAAACGCTCATCTGAAAAATCAAAAACAGCACTGTTGAAAGGCCTGGTAAACAGACTGAGCATCTGATGGAATATTTTCGAAAAAAACGCTCGTTCTTCAGGGGAATCCGTAGGCAACAGAATTTCCAATTCCATCATTTTTTTCTCAAAAATGTCCGGGTTATTGATATTCTCTTTTTTGGCCAGCTCAAAATAGGGATTGTAAAAGTCATCCGGTATTTGTTTGATGCATCCAAAGTCAATGGCAATTAGTTCCCCGTGTTCATTCACTAAAAAATTCCCAGGATGTGGATCTGCGTGAACGCTTCGTAGCCCGTGGATTTGAAACATATAAAAATCCCATAGGGCCTGGCCAATTTTATTTCCCTCTGTTCTACTAAAATCCGTTTTGGTGTATTCCGCAAGGTGAATACCCTTCATCCAATCCATGGTCAAAATTCTTTGGTTGGATAGTTCTGGATAGTAATTGGGAAATTTAAGGTTGGGCAGGTGCTTACAGGCTTTCGTAATAGCCTTACTTTGCTCCAATTCAAGTTTATAATTGGTTTCTTCCAGTAATTTTCCCTCTACCTCTTTAAAATATTTTTCACTGTCCTTACCCTTAAGATTGAACATCTTAATGGCGATAGGTTTAACCAAGCCCAAATCAGATGAAATACTATCTGCCACCCCAGGATATTGGATTTTAACCGCTAACTCCTTACCGTCTTTTTTCGCCCTATGAACTTGACCAATACTAGCGGCATTTACGGATTCTGAGGTGAATTCATCAAACAATTCTTCCGGATATTTTCCAAAACTTTTTTTGAACGTTTTTCGCACCAGTGGCGCTGATAAAGGTGGAACGGAAAATTGGGCCAATGAGAATTTTTCAACATACGCCTGGGGAAGAATACTTTTTTCCATGCTCAGCATTTGGGCAACCTTAAGGGCACTACCCTTTAGTTGTTTTAAGCCGTCATAAATATCCTTGGCATTTTCTTGATCCAATTGCTCCCGAGCACCTTCGTTGGCCGTTAATTTGTTACCATAATATTTAAGGTAATTTACACCAATTTTGGCACCAGTGCCCACCAATTTACTGGCGCGCTCTAATTTACTTGTGGGTATACTATCTAATGTTTTCATCTAGGCCATTTGCTCCTTCCAAAGGAATTTTCCAAAATCAACAATACTCTCCAAAGGAGTGTTATCAAAAACGTCAAAAGCTGTATTCACGGATTTTTCAATGGCAGCATCCGTTTTTTCAAAGGCAGGGGAATCATCCTTGACCCAAAAACGTAAAAGAAACATGAATTGAAACCAAGCGGCCTCCGAAAATACCCCTTTAGGTTGTTTTAGTATTTTTAAATTCTTCTGTTCATTGGCATTTTCAACTAACTGTGCTGTAAAATCCTTAAAATGTTTTCTTAGCCCTTTCAGTTGCTCCAAGTTTTTGAGCATCATATCATGTTCCTTAAGAACAAAAAGAACGTAGCTCCTGTTAAGTGTGAGCATTTCAAACATAGTAAAGTAGTAGGAGAGAAGCTTGTTCTTATTGGTGTAGTTCTCGAAATCTTTGTTTTTGTGCAAGAGGGAAATGGTTTGTGTGTGAAAAGCTTTCCAAATCCCCTTTTTTAAAGTATCGAAAGAGCCAAAGAACTTGTAAAAATCCTCCTCCTTTATTTTTTCTTCCTTACAAAACTTGTAAATGGAGCTGGGAAAGTGTTCGTTTTCCATTACATAGTTCATGTATTTACCAATTAAGGCTTGTTCCGTGAGCTCTTTTTTTGTGGCCATATCTTTTTCTTTAGATAGGTTAAATTTACAAAACGTTTAACTATCTGTAAAATACATTAGACAAATTTAACTATTAAGGATATCCTTTCTTTTGGATGGAGTTAAAATAGAAGGAGAGGAAAGGGATACCTACTATCAAAAGGAGCAGCATAGTACAGGATACCTTTTGTTATTAAACTTACTATACTTGACTTTGGTGGTAAAAGAATTTGCTAATCAAAACATTCGTCCATTCTCAAATTTTTATCTGCTAAACTCTTTAAAATAGGGTGTTTTAGAGGAGTTGGTTGCAACTTAATTTATGCCAAGTAACTAGTTCACATATGTCTGTTCAAGTAGAACCGAACATAGTAGAAATTCAAAAAAGGAATCATCTAGCCTTTAAGAGGTTGTTTGATTCATTGTATGGTGAATTAGTTATTTATGCTCAAAACTATCTTTATGATGAAGATTTAAGTAAAGATTTGGTGCAAGAAGCTTTTGTGAAAATATGGGAGAAAGCCGACAGACTTCAGATTCAGACCAATCTTAGGGCATACATGTATGCTATGGTAAGAAATAAGTGTTTGAACCACCTGAAAAAATACAAAATCAGTGATAACGCCAAGTTTTTAGAGGAGCAGGCAGTTCTAGAATTTCAGGATCTTGATGAAGATATTGAATTTGATGAATTACAATTACTGCATCATAAGGTTCTTGAAGTGATGGATAGTCTACCACATAAAATGAGAACTATTGTCGAGCTCCGTTTCAAAGCAAGCTACCGTTATCAGGAAATTGCCGATGAATTGAATTTGTCGGTCAATACGGTTAAAACCCAATTACAAAGAGCAAAGGCCAAATTTTCGGAGCTTATTCTATTTCTACTGTTTTTATTTATTAATGTTTAAGACCATTGCTCGTTTTTAATAAACTTTTCTTTTTATGTTAAATTTTATCATTTTGATAAAATTTTGTCACCCATTTTGAAAATGTCGCTGTCTACTCTGTGTAAGCACGAAGTGTCTGTTATGGAATTTAAGCTAATTATTAAAAAACTCAATAATACTTTAACCGAGTCTGAAGCCAAAATCTTTGACGAATGGTATGCTGAATCGCCGCGGCATCGTGCCTATTTTAAAAGGGTTGCAAAAGAGTATAATTCTAAAAGTAGTCCTGAACTAAAAACAAAAGAAGATTGGACAAAAGTTCTCGCTAAAATAGAGAGAAGAAAGAATAGAACCGTCTTCTTTAAGTATGCTGCCTTGCTGACCATCTTTTTAAGTGTTGCTTCGCTGTGGTGGGTAAATAAACATAATGCGACGAACAGTACGATAAAGCCAACGCAAGTTTTGACCACAGTTGAAGAAAAAATTGAGACGGGAACAAACAAGGCCATTTTAACTCTTGAAGATGGATCAAAAGTTTCGTTGCACAAAGGTCAGAAGTATGTAACGAGTTATGCATCGAGCAATGGCGAACAACTGGTGTACACACAATCAGACAAAAGGCAAAGTAAAACATCCAAAAGTAATATTCTCGAAATCCCCAGAGGGGGGCAATTCTATATAGTATTGGCCGATAGTACGAAGGTTTGGGTCAACGCAGAAACAAAATTGAAATATCCGGTAAGTTTTCAGCCCAATGAAGAAAGACAGGTTGAACTGGTTTATGGTGAGGCTTATTTCGAGGTATCCCCTAGCTCGAAACACAACGGTTCTGCCTTTAGTGTAAAGACTGGACATCAAGCGGTAAATGTTATCGGCACAGAGTTCAATATTAAGGCCTACAAAGAGGAGGTCCTCATTTCAACTACGTTGGTAGAAGGCAAAGTAAACATAGATAAGGGTGATGGAACAAAAAAGTTGACCCCCGGTCGTCAGTCACAGTTGAACAGGGTTACCAACGCCATCAATATTGAAGAGGTAGATGTCTATAATGAAATATCATGGAAAAACGGACTCTTTAGTTTTAAGAACAAACCGTTAAAAGACATTATGGTAGTGCTTTCTAGGTGGTACGACTTTGAGGTAGAGTTTCAGCGAAAAGATATTGAAGAAATTAAGTTCAACGGTGTTTTTAGAAGGGCCGAAGACATCACCGATATATTAGAAATCATTAAAAATACCAACGAAGTAGATTATGAAATCAACCAAAAACGAATCACTATGAAATAAAAAAAAGGGAACGGAGTCTAGATCTGACAAATTTAAACCTCCATCCCCCATGTACATTGATCAACTTAAAATTAACCAACAAACAAATTTATGAAAACTAAACTACTTGAGGGCGGTCTATGCTACCTTAAGACCTCCCTATTATTTACCATGAGAATATTCATTTTGTTCTTTACGATTCTTTCGTTTGGATTTAGCCCTGAAAATGGATTTTCTCAAAACGAAAGGGTAAAATTTAACTCAAACGAAATTCTTTCGGTTGAAGAAATTCTTGAAGTTGTCAAAAAACAGACGGATTATAATTTTATTTATCGTTCGAATCTATTTGAGGGAAGTCCAAAAATAAAAATAGCCAAGGGCCATATTCGAATTGAAAAACTTCTTGAAAAGTGCGTGTTGTCGGCC
Organism: Cytophaga sp. FL35; assembly: GCF_014349235.1. Taxonomy (GTDB): domain Bacteria; phylum Bacteroidota; class Bacteroidia; order Flavobacteriales; family Flavobacteriaceae; genus Euzebyella. The sequence continues at coordinate 53,349 of NZ_JACSOH010000015.1, forward strand.
GGACTGGAATTTGAGTTTGCCAATGAAAACTCAATCTATCTAAGAAAGAAACAGGTGGCGAAAAAGAAAAAGGAAGCCCAAACATCGGTTACGGGTACGGTAACCGATGCCGACGGAATACCATTACCAGGTGCGAATATAGTCGAGAAGGGCACCACCAATGGGGTAACTGCTGATTTCGATGGTAAGTTTCAGATAGCGATTGCCGATTCAAATGCCATTTTAGTGGTTTCTTATATTGGCTATGCCAGCAAAGAAGTATCGGTAAATGGCCAATCAACCCTTCAGGTTATGCTTGAGGAAAGTGCTGCGGGCTTAGATGAGGTGGTGGTTGTCGGCTATGGCACCAAACGAAAGAGAGATATTGTTTCCGCAGTTTCGGTAGTAGATTTAAAAGAGGTTAAAGATGTACCGGCCACTGATATATCAAGAATGATTTTAGGCCAGGCCCCTGGGGTAGTGGTGAGTCAAAATTCCGGAAGGCCAGGTCAAGAAATGGATATAGTTATACGTGGTCTTAGTTCTTTGGGTGCCACCAGTAAACCTTTGTACGTCGTTGATGGGTTTGCAATCGGAACTTCCACTGGCCTTAGCATCGACCCAGGTGATATTGAGTCGATAACAATTCTGAAAGATGCCGCTTCAACGGCTATTTATGGTGCACGAGGATCGAACGGGGTTGTTTTGATAAATACGAAAAGTGCCAAGGCAGGTCTTACATCGGTCACCCTAGATGTGGTTTCAGGCATACAGAACATACCGAGTGAACGAAGAACCAAAATGCTGAATGCTGTTGAATTTGGGCAATTTCAAAAAGAAAGTTGGGTCGATAAATTTATATTCAATGAGGGCAGGGAGCCAGCTGAATCTGAAATTCCCCTGCGTATAAGAAACCCCGAGAACAATACTACTTATACTGATTGGCAAGATGAAATAATGAACAGTGCGGCATTATTCAAAAAGTATAATCTTACCGTTACTTCAGGGGGTGAGAGAAGCAATTCTATTATCTCTATGGGTTATTTGAATCAGGAAGGCGCCATCATTAAAACCAATTTCGAGCGCTTTAATGTGAGGGCCAACATCAATACAAAGATTACCGATAACATAAATATTGGTCTAAATGTAACCGGTTCAAGGTCAAACGAGCGATATATACCTGAGGGCAGTAGAGATTTGGTTACCGGAATTGCCCTTTGGGCAGACCCTAGAGAGCCCATTTATAACGAAGACGGTTCGTTCAATAATTATTTAGGAGGATATAATGCCGACGGAGATTTGATTTTCGGTAGTTTGAACCCTGTTCAACTTCTACATGAAGAGAAAAATAAAAGACATATAAACAGGCTTTTGTCGAATATGTTCGTTGAGGTCAATTTTCTAAAGGATTTCAAGTTCAAATCATCGGCCAATGTATCTCTGATTGGTCAGAGGGTCAATTCGTTTAGGCCCTCTACTTTGGCCTCTAACGGATTTAATGGTCCGCCTCCGAGAGATGCAAGTTTATCTGAAGCATATGCCGAGGAAATCAATTGGTCTGCCGATCAATTACTTTCGTACTCGAAGTCTCTAGGCGAGTCTCATGGTCTAGATGTACTGCTTGGCTATACCGCGCAAGAGGCAACACTTAGAAATATTGGTTCGCAAGGCACTAAATTTCCTGATGATCAAATTCGATTTCTACAAAATGCGGAAATTTTCAGTGTCAATTCCGGAGAAACAAGTTGGAGTTTGTTGGCTTATTTTGCCAGGTTGAACTACGATTTTAAAGACAAATACCTACTGTCGGCCACTTATAGAAGAGAAGGTAGCTCAAGATTTGGATCGAATAATAGATGGGGAAGTTTTCCGGCCGTTTCTTTAGGTTGGAGGGTTTCAGACGAATCTTTTCTGCAAAACGCCGATTGGTTGAACGATCTAAAACTCAGGGCAAGTTTTGGGGTAACAGGCAATAATAATATCGGTAACTACCCGAGCCTTTCAACATTGACATCCTCCAATTATATATTAGGAAACAGCTTCGCACCTGGTAAGGTGCTGAACTCTTTGGCCAATCGTAATCTAGGATGGGAAGAATCGGATCAGTTCAACTATGGGGTCGATATAACAATTCTAGATAACACATTGGTCTTTACGGGGGAGTACTATAAGAAAACTACTGAGAATATGCTGTTGCCGGTAAATATTCCGGTAATCTCAGGTTTTGAGTCCACCTTTACGAATATAGGTAAGGTTCAGAATACGGGTATTGAATTTGCTCTTGGTTACCGTAACAGTATCGGAGAAGACCTTCGTATTAGAAGTAATTTCAATATTTCATTCAATGATAACGAGGTCTTGGCGATAAATGATGATAATGACCAAATTAGAAATGGTGGTTTTTATGGTACAAACAATGTTTCTCAAGTCGGTCGGCCTATCGGTATGCTTCATGGGTATAGAAATTTGGGAGTGTTCAACACTGTTGATCAGATCAATTCAAGTCCAACACAAGATGGTGCCATACCCGGCTCATTCATTTATTATGATGCCAATGGTGACGGAGAGATTTCATATGATACCACAGATTGGGTAGAGATTGGAAATCCGCATCCGGAGTATGTATGGTCGTTTAACTTGGGCCTAGATTATAAAGCGTTTGATTTCAATGCGATTCTGACCGGTGCCGAGAATTATGATGTTTATAGAAATATAGAATCTACAACACTCAACCTTGATGGTGTTTTCAATGTAGATGCGAGGGCAAAAGAAAGATGGCGTTCTGCCGAAAACCCGGGCAATGGCAGGGTACCCACCACTACCTATTGGAAATGGGAAAGAGAGTCGAACTCTTTCTATGTTCACGATGCCAGTCATATATGGATCAAGAATGTCTCTTTGGGGTATACCATTCCTCTAAACCCCAAGGGAGCTATCAGAAATGCTCGTATCTATATCAACACAGACAATCTCTACTTGTTTTCAGATTTTCCGGGAGGAAATCCACAGGTTAGTACGGCAGGCGGTATTAATCCCGGTCGAGACGATTCAGCTTATCCGGTGCCTAGAACGGTAACCTTAGGAGCAACCCTGTCATTTTAAACTCAAATCAACTATCTAAAAAAGTAAATCAATGAAAACGATATATAAAATAGGAGTTTTTATTCTGGCGGCTTTAGTATTCTCTTGCAGTAAAGACTTTCTTGATAAGACCGACCCCACCCAATTAGGTGAAGAAACATTCTACAATACCGAAAATCAGTTAGAACAAGCGGTTTTTGGTATTTACGGGCAATTGCAAACCATTACCGCAGACCAATGGTTGTTGCAAGAGTTCGTCTCCGATAATACCACTGTGCATTTTAACGAAGGCAATAGGGGGCAGGGGCCGAACATAGAGTCGGTAGAATATTGGCAAATGAATTCGAACACTAGTTTAATCTATACTGCATACCGAAATATTTATAATACATTGGGTAACATCAATACGGTGCTTTTTAAACTTTCTGAAGCTGAAATTGATGCTACTTCGAAAGCAAGATTGGAGGGCGAAGCCAAATTTTTCAGGGCGTATTATTATTTTTTATTGGCTCAATACTTCGGTGATGCCATTTTGATTACAGAACCGATTGAGGATCCCTCAAAATCTTTTGAATATTCCCGTTCACCCGAATCAGATGTGTATGAACTGATCAAAAGCGATCTCGATTTTGCTGCCTCCGCTTTACCGGCTGTTTATGATTCTTCAGAAACAGGCCGAATTACGAAGGGTGCGGCTTTAACTTTATTTGGCAAGGTTTACTTGACTTTAGCAGACTATAGCGAGGCTAAAACAACTCTTGAAGCAGTAATCGATTTGGGCATATATGATTTGTTACCTGATTATGGGGCTGTTTTTGATCCTAACAACAAGAACCATGCTGAATCAATTTTTGAAGTACAATTTCAAGGAGGCAACGATTTGGGTGAATCCAGTGGTTTTATCTATAATTTTTATCCGCTTTTTTCGGAGGGTGCAGTCACGGGTTTTGCTGGTATTAATGGGGGTGGATGGAACATCCCTACCAATGACCTCATTAGTTCCTATGAAGAAGGCGATTTGCGCAAAGCGGTTTCAATAAGTGAAGGCTACATCAACAACAATGATGAGTATGTGCCGATACCTTTCATAGAAAAGTTTCATCACCCACATTCCATTCAGTCAAGACCTGATGACAACTGGCCTGTGCTAAGGTATGCAGATGTGCTTTTGATGTTGGCGGAAGCCATCAACGAAGAATCTGGCCCGAATGCACAAGCCTACGGCTACTTGAACCAAGTTAGGGAACGTGCAGGATTGGAGTCTTTGGGCGGCTTGTCACAAGGTGAGTTTCGTGATGTTCTAAGGCACGAGAGAAGAATAGAACTGGCATTTGAAAACCACCGTTGGTTCGATTTAAAACGTACCTTTAGTACAGCTGAGCTAGTTAGCTTCTTAAATGCCCATGGTGAAAGAGAAAGAAACAATCCTACTACGCCTCGAGGCCAAATAGGTTTTTCTCCGTCCGATTATCAGTTTGATGCTTTTGAAGTGCTTTTCCCGCTGCCGGAAAGAGAATTGTTGGTAAATAAAAATTTAAAGCAAAACGACAGATATTGATCTCTTTAGATTGAAGAGTTGGTAAGTTGATATAATTCTATCGACATAAAATTTGATTGATTTATGGAAAGTTTTGATTGGATACTTCAATTTCTTGGAAGACTACACCCCTTATTGGTGCATTTTCCTATTGGCTTATTGGTAGTGGCCCTGTTTTTGGAAATACTCACTTTAAACGGTAAAAGACCGGGTCTTCGTGAAGGTATTCGTTGGATGGTCATAATCGGTGCCATTTCGGCTATTTTATCTACCCTCTTTGGGTGGTTCTTGAAATCTCAAGATGACTATAGCGGAGATTTGGTCGATAAACATCAATATATTGGCATAGCGACAGCTGTTTTTTCCATCGCCGCATCAATTTTACTGCAACGAACCCTACAAGGAAAAATCAAAGATTTTAGCCTATACAGAGGCGTTTTGATGATCACGGTCATTTTACTGACCATCACAGGGCATTTAGGTGCCAACCTCACTCATGGGGAAGACTTTTTAACAGGTGTTTTGCCCGGTAACGAGGAAGGTTATGACGATAGTAAAGGGGTCGCTTTATTGGCCGAACTCAAGCAGGTAGATTCGTTGGACACCGCGCAGCAAGACCGTTTAAATTTAGAGGTAAGGGCCATTTTTGCCCATAACTGCTATCAATGCCACAGCCAGAACAAACAGAAGGGCGGTTTGGTTTTGGATAGCAAAGAGGGAGTTTTTGCAGGTGGCGAATCCGGCTTATCCGTAGTGGCTGGCAAACCGGAAGAAAGTGAACTTTTCCGGAGAATTACATTGTCTCCCAATCATGATGAAGTAATGCCCAAAAAAGGAAAAGTCTTAAAATCCAGTGAAATCAAATTGGTTGAAATGTGGATCAAGAACGGAGCCCATTGGTCAGACCAAACATTAAAAGTGTTTCCTGAGGCCGAATTGGCATTGAACATGCCTTCATTGCCAACTTCCGTGCAATTCCATCCTATAGACAAATTGGTTGACTCGTATTTTGAGGAAAAGGGGGCGGAATGGCCCCAAGAAGTAAATGACCACCTATTTGTACGAAGGGCGTATCTAGATATTGTCGGTTTGCTGCCATCAACCCAACAGATTGAAAAGTTTGTAAGTGATTCCGATTCTAATAAAAGGGAAGCTCTTATAGATTCCCTTTTGAACGATGAACACAATTATACGCAGCATTGGATCAGTTTCTGGAATGATTTATTGCGCAATGACTATAGTGGAACAGGGTTTATTACTGGGGGAAGAAAGCAGATTACCGACTGGCTTTATAATTCGCTACTTACAAATAAGGGTTATGACCAAATGGTAAGTGAATTGGTAAACCCGTCTGAGGCTTCCGAAGGCTTTATCAAAGGCATTGAATGGCGAGGTGTGGTCAACGCCAGCCAACGTACCGAAATGCAGGCCGCTCAAAATATAGGTCAATCTTTAATGGGTGTAAACGTAAAATGCGCCTCTTGCCATAATAGTTTTGTGAGTAATCTTACGTTGGAGCAATCTTATGGTTTTGCATCGATATTTGCCGATTCGGTTTTAGAATTGAACCGTTGCGACAAACCATTGGGTAGAATGGCCGAGGTTAACTTTCTGTACCCTGAATTGGGCGAAGTAGAGGGCGAAAGCCTAGAAGAACGGCTGTTGAACTTGGCGAAAGTAATGGTGCAGCCCGATAATGGCCGCTTGTACCGAACCATAACCAACAGAATTTGGCAAAGACTAATGGGCCGTGGTATTATTGAACCTCTAGATGAAATGGATAATGAACCATGGAATGGGGACTTACTCGATTGGCTTGCCGCCGATTTTATTGAATCAGGTTATGATTTGAAGCATTTGATCAAGCAAATAATGACTTCCAAAACGTACCAATTGCGTGCGGCGAAGTATGATAAAATAGAAGATGTAAAATCTGATTATGTCTTTAACGGGCCGATTGTTAGACGCTTAACTGCCGAGCAGTTTTCCGATGCGGTGAGTCAAATCGTATTTCCGGTATACCATACGGTGGAGTACGACCCTACACATGCTGAATTGAAAGCGAAGCGAGTATGGCATAGAGAGGTCAAGTTTGACCGCGACGTGCTTCCCGAGCCAGGCAAAAGGTATTTTCGTAAAACATTTAGTTTGTCCGGTGGTACTGTTTCCGAAGCGACGGCTTTACTGTCTGTCGACCATTCCTATGTGCTATATGTAAATGGTGAAAAAATTGCTTCCGGAAATGATTGGAAAAGGGTTGGCAAATATGATGTGACCCAATTTTTAAAATCAGGAAAAAATGTGATTGCTATCGAAGGAGAAAATGAAGGAACCATCGCCAACCCGGCAGGTGTGTTGTTCTCTATGAAAGTAAAATTCGATAAGGGTTCAGAAGTTCAAATTGATTCCGATACATCTTGGAAAAGCTTTGGGACCATTCCTAGTGATGGATGGACCGATATCAATTTTGATGATACTTCATGGGGTGAGGCCAGAAACTATGGCAGTGCCAATTGGGGTAAATTGGTCAATTTCAATTTCAATGATGAAAATGGGGAGTTCGCAAGAGCCAGTTTGGTAAAGCAACACCCGTTCATGAAAGCATTGGGTAGGCCAAGTCGCGAAAATGTTGCTACAACGAGGGATGATAATGCCACTTTATTACAAGCCTTGGAACTTACGAATGGGGAGTTTTTCAATGGAGTGTTAGAGGAGGGTGCCGAACGGTGGCTGCAAGCGTATGATAAGGATAGTCAGAAAATAGTAGACAATCTATACCAACAATCTTTCGGTAGAAATCCCTCTGAAGAAGAAAGTGAATTGTTGATGGGCATTCTAGGGCAGAATGCCAGTAAAGAAGGTTTGCAAGATGTATTTTGGTCTACGTTGGTCTTACCAGAGTTTCAGTTTATCAATTAAAGATAGTAATGGATTTTTCGCATATAAAGTTTGAGAAAGATGAAAGAGAATAATACAAGACGAGAGTTCATTAAGAAAATGTCGGCAGCCAGTTTGGCGGCATCCGCTACGAGTATTCCCTTAACAAGTTTTTTGAGCTCTTGTTCAAAAGGCCCCTCTTCCATGCCATCAACGGCAGATACGGTCATTCTCCTTTGGATGGCAGGCGGTATGGCCCACACCGAAACATTTGACCCGAAGGCCTACGTGCCTTATGAAAAGGGGGTAGAGAGTAAAAGGGTCTTAAGTACTTTTCCAAAAATACCCACGGTGGTCGATGGCCTGCATTTTTCTAAGGGGCTGGAATCTATTGCTGGGGTAATGGATAAAGGTGCCATAATTCGGTCTTATAAATCGGCTGATTTAGGCCATATTCTGCATACCCGGCATCAGTATCATTGGCATACTTGTTATGAACCGCCACAATCGGTACAGGCACCTCATATAGGAGCATGGATAGCTAAAGAATTAGGGCCGGTCAATCCTGTTATTCCTCCTTTTATAGCGATGGGGCAGCGTTTTACGGTGGGTGAGGCGGAAGAACTAAAAGCGTTTCATTCCGCAGGGTTTTTGGGCACCGAATTTGGTCCGTTTTTAATACCCGACCCGGCGGGCGGACTTGACAGCGTGCGCCCCCCAAAAGGAATGTCATTGAAACGTTTCGAAGCCCGTTATAAGCTTTATAAAGAGTTGACCAATAAAAGTTCGTTCATGCAAGAGGGCAGCGATTATCAAAAAGAATCCCTTATGCGCTCAATGGAGCAATCATACCGTTTATTGAACTCCCCGGAGGCAAAGGTTTTTGATTTGTCAGAAGAACCCAAAGAGGTGTACGATACTTATAATACAGGAAGATTTGGACTTGGCTGTCTTCTGGCAAAGCGGTTGGCCCAAAATGGGGGTAGGTTTATCAGTGTTTCTACTGAATACGAGCCTTTTTTAGGATGGGATACACACGAAAATGGACATACCCGAGCCAAAAAAATGAAGGAGTTGATCGATAGGCCCATTGCCCAGTTGGTGAAGGATTTGGATCAAAGCGGACATTTGGATCGCACGTTGATTATTTTGGCCAGTGAGTTTAGCCGTGATGCCATTCTAGAAGGAAGACCGGGTGAAAAAGTAAAAGACCAGGTGGATCAGCCTGATATCATCGAAGATGAAAAATTCTTCGGAATGCACCGTCATTTTACAGATGGCAGTTCGATTCTTTTATGGGGCGGCGGTATTGAAAAAGGCTTGGTATATGGAAAAACCGCTGATGAAAGACCTTGTTCTTCCATAGAAAATCCGGTGGTCATCGATCAAGTACATCAATCCATTTATCACGCCTTGGGTATACACCCTGAAACGGAGTACACAATCGAAGGTAGACCGTTTTACACAACCCCAGATGGTCACGGCAAGCCTATTTTGGATTTGTTTGGGAAACCACTGGGAAAAAGCACTTGATGATTTGTGTTATCGTTTTTTGATTAATGTATAGAAATCACACTTTCCTAAATTCTTATTGCGGGCAATAATGTTAAAATCCCGAATAAATGTTACTTAATCGATAGAAGACAGCTAGATTCAGGTTTTTGTATATTTTTGGAAGGCGAGTCTGTTTTGACTTGTTTTACGAGAACCAGCCATATGAAAAAGAAAATTTTTGCCCTCCTGGTCTTAGCGGCCATTTTTTTAAGCCATGATATGTATCTTAAGTTAGATACATTCTTTTTAGAACCCAATACATCAGCTACCATTCAACTTTTTAATGGAACTTTTGATAAAAGCGAAAACGTTATCGATCGTGACCGAATGATCGATGCAAGTCTTTTAGGGAATGGGGAGCGCTTTAAAGTTGCTGAAAATCAATGGAGCGAGAAGGACAGTATTACCTTTTTGAACTTTAAGACCGGGGAAGCTGCCACTTGGGTGGCCGGTGTTTCTACCAAGCCTAGAAATATTGAAATGGATGCCGAGGCTTTTAATGGGTATCTACGTCATGATGGAGTTTTGGATATGCTTAAATGGAGGGAAGAAAATGATGCGCTTGATAAGAACGCGGTTGAGAAATATTCCAAGCATGTAAAAGCTATTTTTCAAGTAGGAGATAAAACTTCAGACGATTGGAAAACCGTTCTTGGTTACCCTATCGAATTTATTCCCCTGAGCAATCCGTATGAGAAGCATACAGGAGATCAACTAGAGGTGAAATTATTGTTCGGTGGAAAACCTTTGGCCAACCAATTGGTGTACGCGAATTATAAAGTGACCGAAAATCATCATTCCCACTCGGAGGAAGGGCACGGACATTCCCATGAGAGTTCTGGTCATAGCCATGAAGATGAGGCTCATTCTCATGATGATGGGGAAGCGCATACGCATAAAGAAGAAGTGCGTAGTCACGATGGTGGTAAAACCCATTCCCATGAAAAGGAAGAAGCTGGGCATACCCACAGTCATGATGGCGGTGAACCACACTCACATGAAGAAGAAGAGCACAAAGATGACCATGTGCATACGGAGGGGCAACAACTGCGAACAGATGCGAACGGAAATATTACTGTAGACCTTGCCGCTGATGGTATCTATTATTTAAGAACGATTCATCTGGCACACTCTGATGAAGAAGGGCTAACACACGAAAGTAACTGGGCAACCCTGACTTTTGAAGTAGTACACGGCCACAGCCAAGAAGAAGATGCTCATGCCCACTCGCACGCAGAAGAAGACGAATTCCCTTCGTATATTTTTTGGATAGGCAGCTTGCTGATTATAGGTGGATTGTTTTGGTGGTTCAACAAGAAAAAGGAATAGGATGAAACCCCAACAAAATTTTATTCTATCTCTTTCCCTGTTTCTATTTCCAGTCTTATTAATGGCGCATGGGGTAAGTTCTGGTGATCAGGCCATTTTAGATGAGGGAGGCTTGTTTTCCTATATTTATGTGGGGTCCAAACACATGCTTACGGGCTACGATCACTTGCTTTTCTTGGCAGGGGTTATTTTCTATCTCAAAGGCTTTAAAGACATTCTAAAGTTTATTACCGTTTTTACCTTGGGCCACAGTATTACCTTAATCGGTGCCACGTATCTGGGGGTAAAGGCCGATGAACATCTAATCGATGCGGTAATTGCTCTCAGTGTTCTGTATAAAGGGTTTGAAAATCTAGGAGGTTTTGAAGAGAAATTGGGCATCAAGTCGCCTAACCTATTATTGATGGTTTTCATGTTTGGATTAATTCATGGTTTTGGCCTTTCTACAAGGCTACAGTCTTTCGATGTGGGTTCAGAACAGTTTTTGGCTAAAATCGTTTCCTTTAATGTAGGGGTGGAACTGGGTCAAGTACTGGCTTTGATACCAATTGTTTTTCTCATCACCCAATGGCAGGGAAAAAGAAGTTACGATGCTTTTTATAAAGCTGCCAATTTTTATCTGATCATAGCGGGTGTGGGCTTGTTTGTTTATCAAATGTACGGGTATTTCAATGGGCATTAAGACTGCAACATATTCGTATTGCTTGAAAAGAAAATGTTCTCTTTGGACGGTACAATTTTGTCTTGTGGGCGTTATACTGTTGATGTTCGCCAGACCTCTATTACCGATAGTCGATTATTTTCAGAATTACGATTACATTGTAAATGTGCTTTGTGAAAACAAAGAAAAGCCCTTGATAAATTGTAACGGGAAGTGTTACTTGTCCAAACTGTTGGCCGAAGAAGCGGAGGATGAAAGCAACCCTTTTTCGGAAAAGCTCTCGAAATATGAAATTCCGTTACTACTTCATGAAGACGAATTTGCGCAAGTGAGTTTTGAACCGAAGCACAAAAAAACCTTCGGAGATTTGGTCATGACCGGCGGTATTCTATACTCCCTCGACTTGACCCGCCCCCCTGAAGCTAGCCTTATCTAAAACTACAGAAGCAGTAAGATGTTGCTGCCAAAAGGTTCAATTTTTATTGAAGCATAATATTCCAAATACGTGGCTAAGCTTTATATGTCCTAGTCAAAAACAAATTTTATATGATACCAAATTATTTGACCTCAAAAGATAAGGTCATTTCGCTTTGTGCCGTACTTCTTATGGCATGCGCGTCTACGGGTCTGGTTTATGCCAATCCGGAAATCATTCCATCTAACGTAAAGGTGGTGCAAAATCAAATTAGTGGTACTGTTTTTTCCGAAGATGGAATGCCCCTAGCTGGTGCCAATATCGTAGAAAAGGGTACTAGCAATGGCGCCTTGACCGATTTTGACGGGAACTTTACGCTTTCCGTACCTGAAAATGCGATCTTGATTGTTTCGTACCTGGGTTTCACAACCCAAGAAATTAAAGTGAACGGGCAAACTACCTTGCAGATTATGTTGGCTGAAGACGCCACGGGACTCGATGAGGTGGTAGTTACGGCCTACGGAACTACTAATAAGAGAAGCTTTACCGGATCGGCAACCAAAGTAGCCACAGAAACATTGAGCCGTACAGCAGCGGCCAGTTTTGAGACCTCCCTTCAAGGCAGTGTATCCGGGTTAAATGTCTACACTACCGGCCAGCCCGGTGGTAGTTCCAGCGTACAGATTAGAGGGGTTGGTTCTATCAATGGTCTCACCCAACCACTATACGTGCTCGACGGGGTGGTCATTAATACCGATAACAACTCTAGAATTGGCGGTAACGGGGCGGTGAATAGCCTGAATCCCTTATCGACCATGAATACTTCCGATATTGAGAGTATAACCGTTTTAAAGGATGCCGCCGCTGCTTCGCTTTACGGGTCTAGAGCAGCTAATGGGGTAGTGGTCATTACCACCAAAAAAGGTAAAAAAGGAGAAACGGAACTGACACTTAGTTCAGAATTCGGACTAACCCGAAACCTTACGAAAGAAGAGACCATCAGCAACCAACAGTTCAAAAATCTTTGGGAAGAAGGTCAATTGCATCAGTACATTCAGAACAATGAGAATGGGGAGTTCAGTAGGGTGTACAATAATGGAACGCTCTACAACCAGTATTTGGCCATGGCGCAGGCAGATTATACCGCGGTCTATGGCAACGAACTAAGAAATTCAGATTGGTTGGATGCTATTTATCAAACAGGTTCGATTCAGAAATACAATCTTTCCGCTCGAGGCGGAAACGACAAAACCAAATTCTATATTTCGGGCGATGTGCTTGATCAAGAAGGAACCATTATCCGTTCAGGGTATAAACGCTATTCCGGAAGGCTTAATTTGGAAAACAAGGCAAAGGATTGGCTCACCATCGGGGCTAATTTATCCGTGGCAAAATCAGAAAGAAATACGGGTCAATATGACGGTTCATACGCCGGCGGACTCAATCCGTTATACATGGCAAGGGTATTGCCGCAAGCAGCCGCTATCTACGACCCAAATGGTTATGAGGGTATTGCAGATTTGCCCAACGATATTGAGAAAAATGCCAACCCCATAGGGGTTATTGAAGTAGGTGAATACGATAACAACGAGGTAAGGGTGAGAGGTGATGTCTTTGCGGAATTCTTTATTTATGACGGACTGAATTTTAAAACAACCTTTGGTATCGACCATCAATCCAATGAAGAATCGTTATATGATAACAAGGAATTTGGTGCCGGTGGCGGTGTTTGGAACGGGGTGCTCTATGTGGCCCAGGGCGATGTATTTCAATACACCACTTCCAATCTATTAACCTATAACAAGCAGTTTGGCAAGCACGGTGTAGGCGCCCTTTTAGGTGTGGAACAGCAAGAATCTAAAATGAAGTCCATACGCAACGCTGGCTATGATGTTTTGGATAGTGATTTGCTATCTTCCAGTAGTTTAGGTTCCCTTTGGTCGTGGTCCGGCTATTCTGAGAACTATTCCCTCTTGTCTTATTTTTCAAGGTTTAATTACGACTTTGATCAAAAATATTTCCTTTCTGCAAGTTACAGACGAGACGGTTCTTCCCGTTTTGGAAAGGATAGCCGTTGGGGTGGTTTTTGGTCGGTTTCCGGGGGATGGATTCTTACCGAAGAGGAATTTTTACAGAATGATGTGCTCAACTACTTGAAATTACGAGGAAGTTACGGTACCAATGGAAACCTTCCTCCTGACTTTTATGCGCATTTGGCCTTCTTTAATTCCGATGGGCTAGGGTATGGAGGTTCTTCAGGTTTAACTTACGGGCAACTCGCCAATCCGGAACTGTCTTGGGAACAGAGTAAGAATTTTAATGTGGGGGTGGACGCCGTTGTTTGGAATAAGCTCAATCTTACTGTTGAATATTTCTCAAAACAAACGGAGGACTTGTTATTGAACATTCCGGTTTCGTCTACTACAGGTTTCAGCAATCAATTGCAAAATTTTGGGGAAATGAAGAATACCGGCTGGGAAGTTTCATTGGGCTTGAATGCCATTGCTCAAGAAAATTTTTCTTGGGATACGCGTTTGAACTTGACCATGCTTTCCAACGAAATCACCAAATTAAAAGGGGATTTGACGCCGAGTTACAATGCCACCAATGGGCAAGACCCAACTATTATAAAGGTGGGTGAAAGTCTAAACTCTTTTTATGTAAGAGATTATGCAGGGGTGAACCCAGAAAACGGATTGGCACAGTACTTCGTGCTTGAAAACGGAGAGAGAACCGGTGCAATAACCACTAATGCTGAGGAGGCTGGTTTTGGCGTTTTTGGTAAGGCATTGCAAGATGTGCAGGGCGGTTTCTATAACCAATTGACGTACAAGAATCTTTCTTTAGATTTCCTTTTTACTTTCGGAATTGGGGGTGAAGCATATGACCGTACCGCCTTTAAGAGGGATGATGACGGTTTTGCGCCACAGTTTACAAATACCAGGGCACAATTGAACCCTTGGAACCCTAACAATACCAATGCTACGGTGCCCATCAGAATTAATGGCAACCCTACCTTTTCCAATGACGTTTCTACTAGGCATTTGTATAGCGCCGATTATCTGAAGCTTAGAAATGTAAAGTTGAGCTATCGCCTGCCTAATTACGGACTGCTTCAAGGTGGCTCCGTATATGTGCAGGGTGATAACCTGTTATTGTTCACAGAGCTGAGCGATTATGATCCAGAAGCTATTTCCAACGGTGTCAACTTCTTTCAAACGCCTACAGCTACCAGTGTTGTATTAGGGGTTCAATTAAAATTTTAAAGAAAAAGAAATGAAATATTCTAAATATACAAAGAGCCTTCTTTTAATGTGTGCGGTGTTTGTCTTTCAAGCATGTGATGAAGAGGTGCTTACCCAAACGCCCGACCATGTGATATCCGAAGATTTGGTGACCAATTCCGTAGAAAAACTACAAAGTTTGTTAACCGGGTCTTACAATGAAATTTCTACGGGAAATTATATCGGAAGGGTGTTATATAAGCGCGCAGCGGTAAAAAGTCCGGATTTTAGGTTTGTAAAGACTATTTACGATCCTAGGGATTATGAGCAGACCGAATACCGTTACGAAGAAAGTAGCAATAACAACGGGAGTGCAGAATTACTTTGGTTGCAATGTTACAAGGTCATTGGTAACCTAAATTTAATTCTTGATAATATCGACGATGCCGAAGGAAATGATGATGTACGTCAGCAAGTAAAAGCTGAGGCTTTGGGATTACGCGGAATGGTCTATTTTGATTTGGCACGCACCTTTTGTTACCCTTGGGCCAAGGAGCAGGGCAGTGCTCAAGGGCTTCCCTTGAAATTGAACTCAGAGGAAGTGGTCATAGAGCGTAGCAATTTAGAAGCGACCTACGCCCAAATTATAGCTGATCTTAATTCATCTTTAGGCATAATCAATGCCGATACCGATATTCAGGGCAGTACGAAGTACATCACCCAATTAGGGCTGAATGCGCTTTTGGCCAGAGTTTATTTGTATAAGCAAGATTACACCAATGCCCTCACCGAAGCGCAAGAGGTTTTTGCGGTTAAGGGCGAAAATGATTTGATGGATGTGGACAGTTATGTCTTTAATGACTATACCTCTGAATCACTTTTTGAAATGAGTGTGGAGAGCGAAAATTCGGTAGGGAGTAACGGTCTGGGTGCCCAGTTCGATTTTAGGGATGGCGGCCAAGGCGATGTTATAGCTACCCAAACATTTGTAGACTTGCTAGAAGAATACACAGGAGACCCTAGGGCCTTGCTGCTCACCGAAGATAAAGAAGGAACCAATGCCCAATTTGTGAAGTATATCAACCGGGAAGGTGGTGCCGGACTTAGTATTCATAACATTCCGATTATCAGGTTGTCTGAGATTTATTTGATTGCAGCAGAGGCTTGCGCCAATGGCGCGGGAGGTGGTGATACCGAAGCCTTGACCTATTTGAACACCCTGATTGCCAAACGCACCACTGATTTTGCAACCCATGAGGCTACTGAAACCGGGGAAGCACTAAAAGAGCGAATAGCTTTGGAGAGGCGTAAAGAATTGGCCTTGGAAGGTCATGGGGTTTACGACTTTATTAGAACAGGCCAAAATATCGTTCGACCAGAAACGGATCACGTCAACACCGGTATTAATGTCAATAATTTAAATGCCGATGCTTTTGCTCCCAAAACTATCTATCCTATACCGGCAAGCGAAATTGAAGCCTCCGGGATGGTGCAGACCGAGGGTTACTAGAATTTAAAATCTTAGAAAAGTTGAAAATGCGGAGGCGAAAGCTTCCGCATTTTATGTTCTATCTGCTGAATTCACCTAATCCAATATATCAAAAACGGCTACCGCTACTTTCCCTGTTTTTAAAATGGTGCTGCCCTCATAAAGGCTGGTCCAGGCAAAAACAAGTTGATTTTCAATAAGCGTCATTTGTGGAAAGCCGGTTTTCCGGGAGGCGTCCAAAGCCGCTATGGTCATGGCAGCGGATTTCTTACCATTACGGTTAACCCGCATGGCTTTAATAAAGGTTTTGTCATTGGAGGTTTCCATCCAACTAACCACGGCATTTTCTTCATCCAATAAAACCACATCTACGCGGCCTAAGGGTTGGAGACCACTTACTTTAATGGGCATATCAAAATCTTCCCCGTTGTTTTGTGAGAAGCTTAATTTGACTTCCGGTTTTTCATTGGCAGCGGTGTACCAAGCAACCACCAAATGATTATCTAAGGCAGCTACTTTTGGTCCGTTAACGGGGCAACCATGAATTTTCCAGTTGTCATCAAAAATAGGTTTTGGTTCTGTCCATTCACCATTTATCCTTCGGGTGATGACAATATCCCTTACCTCTTCATCACTGCGGTCGCGGTACAGCACTACCGGTCC
Organism: Cytophaga sp. FL35; assembly: GCF_014349235.1. Lineage (GTDB taxonomy): Bacteria > Bacteroidota > Bacteroidia > Flavobacteriales > Flavobacteriaceae > Euzebyella. Next base: position 70,158 of record NZ_JACSOH010000015.1, read on the forward strand.
GTTTTCGGTCATGGCCGCGGTGGTCTGGCAGCAACTACAAGTCTTTGGGTCGAGCAAGGTGGGCTCCGACATTTCTCCATTGGCAGAAACAATAGCAGAACGGAGGGTCATATTGCCTTCGTGATGCTGATGACCTTCCTGTTCTTTATCATCGTTATCTTTGGCAGTTTCCCTACCATCCAACCAAGTAAGAAAAAAGCTGTCGGTTTGATACGGAAGGGCGGTTACAAAACCATGTTCCGTAGGTGTACCATCTGTATGCAATTCGTTTTGTGCCAACCATTTTTGCCCGTCGTGCTGACGTAATCTTAAATGGATGTCATAGGCAAAAGTGGCGGGTGCCGATTTCTTTAAGTAGTGGGCCAAAAGATGACCATTGTTTTCGGTAACCATGGGATAATCGGCCCAATTCACGAACCAATTGCTTCCGGATAGCACTTCGGAGGGTTGACTCCATTGTCCATTATCAAAGAAGGAAAATTTAAGTTTACTGGTAGAATCGTTAATAGTTTCCACCCAAGAAAGCAAAGTTCTTTCCTTGCCGGTGTATAAGTGGGGTAATGCAGTATTTTTTCCACCGGGAAATGGAATCTCCGTTAGGATGTCAACTGCCGGTTTTTCGGTTTCTTTTTTCTCTTCATCCTTGCAGGAAGGAAAAATTAGTAGTAGAAATGTAAGCAATAAAAGTGGCCACTTTTTCATGTTCGTAAAAGTAACTCTTTCATAAATGGAAAACCAGTTACCATCCGCCGGAAGCACCACCACCGCCAAAGCCTCCTCCACCAAAGCCGCCGCTAAATCCGCCACCGAAACTACCTCCAGAACCTCCACCAAATCCACCGGAACCTGAACTTCTTCCCATGTTACTCAGGATGATCATATCCCAAATATCGAGTCCGCCAGAGCGTTTTCCGCCATTTCGGCCACCACCACGCTTATTTCGGTTGGACAGAATGACCAAGATGATAAAAAAGATGATAAAAGGAAGCAGGGCTTCAAAAGGAAAACCTTTTTGGTTATCAAAATTTCGGTCTTCCTTAAATTCGCCGGTCAGCACTTGAAAAATGGCATCGGCACCTTGGTCTAATCCACCGTAGACATCGGCATTTTTGAATTGGGGTACGATTACACTTTCAATGATGCGTCTAGACATCGCATCTGTTAGGCTTCCTTCTACTCCGTACCCGGTGTTAATAGCAATCCGCCTATCATCTTTGGCCAATAAAATAAGTATCCCGTTGTCTTTTCCGGCTTGGCCAATACCCCATTCATGACCCCATTGGGCGCCCAAATAATTAATGTTTTCGCCTTGCGTACTGCTAATAATCGCTACCACAATCTGGGTGGAGGTACTATCTGAATAGCGAATCAGTTTTTCCTCCAATGCCTTTTGCTGCCCTTGCTGCAGCAAGTCTATGTAGTCATAAACGCTGGTTTCCTTGGTGGGTTTTTCCGGAATTTCAAATTGCGCATGACCCCATGAAAAGCAACACAGAAAGAGCAGAAAAAAGCTAGCCTTTTGAAATCTCATCACTAAGTTCGTTTTTGTCATCCTGTTGCCAAGGAAAATGCACTTTCAGTTCGTGGCCGGCCTTTAGTATACCTTCTACAAGCCCCTGTTTGAATTCCCCCTTTTTAAAGTGTGATTGAATGGTGTCTTTGGTAGTATTCCAAAAGCCTTTGGGTACGACATTATCTATACCTTTATCCCCACAGATTGCGAATTTTCTATCGTTTACGGCCACATAAATGAGCACGCCGTTGTTGTCCTTGGTATTATCCATTTTTAATTGATGGAATACCTCTTTGGCGCGCTCCATGGCTTCCAATCGGGTATGGGCTTCCAAGTGTACCCTAATTTCACCAGAGGTACTGTTTTCGGCCTCAATAATGGCCTGCACTACCTCTTTTTCCTCTACTGACGTTAGAAAGTCCTCAACTCGAGACATAGGCTAGTTAAACTCAAAGTTCACGTCTGGAGCTTGTTCTGCTCCCGCTTCTGCCTTAAAGTAAGCTAGTTCATCAAAGTTGAAAATTCCTGCCAAGATGGAGTTAGGGAATTTCTTTATATGAAGATTGTACGGCTCTACCGTTGCATTAAAACGGTCACGGGCCACATTAATTCGGTTCTCAGTTCCTTCTAATTGCGATTGTAGTTCCAAAAAGTTCTGGTTCGCTTTTAAATCAGGGTATCGCTCCACGGTAACCAAAAGTTTGTTCAAGGCTCCGCTTAGTCCACTTTGCGCCTGATTGAACTGCGCTAACTGCTCTGGGGTAATATTAGTAGGGTCAATATTGATGGAGGTAGCCTTGGCACGGGCCTCAATGACCTCCGTCAAGGTGCTACGCTCAAAATCTGCCGCTCCTTGTACGGTTTTAACCAAATTGCCGATTAAGTCGTTTCTGCGTTGGTAGGCACTTTCCACATTGGCCCAAGTTTTGGTTGAAGTTTCTTTAAGGGCTATAGCGGTGTTGTTAAAACCAACGGCCCACTGGTAAATACCAAATGCAATAACACCCAATACAATGAGTGCGATCAATCCTTTTTTCATGATGCTAGTGTTTTAGAAAATTATAGTGAATAGTTACGGTTTCGCAAAGCGGATTTTTTTCTTTTGACCATAGGACGTCAATTGAAACAAATAGTTACAATTGCTCTTTTATTTTAATGAGCTCTGCCTTTATCCGTTCCAATTTGTCTATGATTTCAAAGTTGTCCAGGGTTTTTTGACGGTTCTCCTTCAGATGCGTCTTGGCGCCTTCCAAGGTGAAACCACGCTCTTTTACCAAGTGGTATATTAGCTTGAGATTGTCAATGTCCTGAGGCGTAAACTTACGGTTGCCCTTGGCATTTTTTTTGGGCTTGATGGCATCGAATTCTTTCTCCCAAAAACGGATCAAGGAAGTATTTACCCCAAAGGCCTTGGCCACTTCGCCAATTCCATAGTATCTTTTTTCAGGTAGTTCTATCTGCATTAATCGAGAGATTGATTTTCTTGTGCGGCGTATTTGAGCATGTTCTCAAATTCTTCTGCCGTTAAACTTCCGTAATAGAAATTAATGGGATTGATGCGTTCTTCGTCCTTCCAAACTTCATAGTGTAAGTGAGGTGCTTCCGAACGGCCCGTATTGCCCACAAAACCGATAAGGTCTCCGCGTTTCACTTTTTGGCCCTTCTCAACATTGTACTTGCTCAAATGACCATACAGCGTCTTGTAGCCATAGCCGTGGTCAATGCGAATGTGCTTACCATAACCCGATGAACCATTGTCTGCCCTAATTACCTTACCGTCTCCCGGAGCGTAGATAGGCGTGCCCTTGGGTGCGGAAAAGTCCATACCACGGTGCATTTTTCGCGCCTTCGTAAAAGGATCGGAACGCCACCCGAAACCGGAAGCCATTCTTTTTAAATCCTCGTTCTTTACCGGTTGTATGGCAGGTATGGCCATCAAAAGTTTTTCCTTTTCTTCGGCCAGTTTGGTAATCTCATCCAAAGATTTGGACTGTATGGCCATTTGCTTTTTAATGATATCCAATCGCTTGGTAGTCGCGGTAATCATTTCAGAGTTGTTAAAGCCTTCCAAAGACTTATATCGGTTCACCCCACCAAAACCGGCACGCCTTTGTTCCTCAGGAATCGGGTTGGCCTCAAAGTACAGGCGATAAATGTTGTTGTCTCGATCTTCGATATTCGCCAATACCTCTTCAATTTGGCCCATTTTACGGTTCAAAAGGTCAAACTGTAGCTCGTAATTTTTTACCTCACGCTGCAGGGAGAGCTCTCTGGGCGTATTGATAAGGTTGGTGTTCATAAGAAGCACAAGGGATAGCAATCCAAAGAGAAAAGAACCCAATATGAATAAAGCGATGTTACGGTAGCGCCTCGATTTTTTGGGCTCTATTTTCCGGTACGAAAGCGTATCGGGGTCGTAATAATACTTTACTTTAGACATGTATCTATTTTATCCTATTTTTGTGGCGTTTTGGCGTAACAAACAAATATAAAAATTGTTTTGTTTATAACGTTAAAATTACAAAAACCTTATAATTTCTTATGACTTCAAAAGAGACCCGAAAAAGATTTCTTGATTTTTTTGTTGATAAAGGACATAAAATAGTGTCTTCAGCGCCCATGGTAATCAAAGATGACCCAACGTTGATGTTTACCAACGCGGGTATGAATCAATTTAAGGAATTTTTTCTGGGAAACAGCATTGCCAAAAATACACGTGTAGTAGACACCCAAAAATGTTTGCGGGTGAGCGGTAAACATAATGATTTGGAGGAAGTAGGGAAGGATACCTACCACCATACCATGTTCGAAATGCTGGGCAACTGGAGTTTCGGCGATTACTTTAAGGCCGAAGCCATCAAATGGTCTTGGGAATTGCTTACCGAAGTTTTTAAAATTGATAAGGATAGCCTCTACGTTTCGGTTTTTGAAGGAAGTGATGATGACGGACTTTCCTTGGATAAGGAAGCTTTTGATCTTTGGAAGGCCATTGTGCCCGAGGATCGAATTATCATGGGCAATAAGAAGGATAACTTTTGGGAAATGGGCGATCAAGGTCCCTGCGGACCGTGCTCTGAAATTCACGTAGATATCCGCTCCGCTGAAGAAAAGGCGAAAGTTCTAGGGGCCTCCTTAGTGAATGCCGACCACCCCCAAGTGGTAGAAATCTGGAATTTGGTATTTATGCAGTACAACCGCAAGGCGGATGGCTCCTTGGAATCATTACCTGCCAAACACGTGGATACGGGAATGGGCTTTGAACGTCTTTGCATGGTCTTACAAGGAGTTCAATCAAACTACGATACGGATGTTTTCAAACCTATCATAAGGGAGATAGAGACCATTACCAATCACAAATACGGGAAGAACGAAGAAACTGATATTGCCATCAGGGTCATTGCTGATCATATTCGTGCGGTTTCTTTTTCCATAGCAGACGGACAATTGCCCAGTAACACAGGTGCAGGATATGTCATTAGAAGAATTTTGAGAAGGGCTATTCGGTACGGATTCACCTTTTTAGATACCAAAGGTCCGTTTATATACCGTTTGGTGAATGTACTTACCGATTCCATGGGAGAAGCTTTTCCGGAGTTGAAGGATCAAAAACAACTGATTGAGAACGTCATTAAGGAAGAAGAACATTCCTTTCTAAATACCTTGGAACAAGGTCTGGTGCTTTTAGATCAAGTTATCGCCAATACCAAAGATAAGAAAGTGGATGGACGTAAAGCTTTTGAGCTCTATGATACGTACGGATTCCCGATAGATTTAACGGCTCTCATTCTATCCGAAAAAGGATATTCCTTGGATGAGGCTGGGTTCAATGAGGCCATGCAGGAGCAGAAAAACAGGTCAAAATCGGCCTCTGAAGTTGCGAAGGAAGATTGGGTGGTTTTGTCCAAAGATTTGGAGCAGGAATTTGTGGGATACGATACGCTCGAGGCTGATGTTCGCTTGGTGAAATACCGAAAGGTGACTTCCAAAAAACAGGGAGAACAGTTTCAATTGGTTTTCAATCTTACCCCTTTTTATGCCGAAGGTGGCGGTCAGGTAGGGGATAAGGGCTATTTGGAAGAGCCTAATGGCGATGTGATTTACATCATTGATACGAATAAAGAAAACAATGAAATTGTACATTTCACTAAAAGCCTTCCCAAGAATTTAAATGAAAGGTTAAAGGCCGTAGTAGATAAAAAACAGCGACAGAGAACCGAGGCCAACCATACGGCTACCCACTTGTTGCATCAGGCACTACGCGAAATTTTAGGTACACATGTAGAACAAAAAGGCTCTGCGGTACATTCTAAATATTTGCGATTTGATTTCTCCCATTTTTCCAAATTGACATCGGATGAGCTGCGGGAGGTAGAAAATTTTGTGAATGCCCGTATCGATGGACAATTGCCATTTGAAGAACGTCGCAATGTACCAATGAAAGAGGCTATGGAGTCGGGTGCCATGGCCCTTTTTGGAGAAAAGTATGGGGATACCGTTCGTACCGTTAAATTTGGTCAATCCATTGAATTATGTGGTGGTACCCACGTTAAAAACACGGCGGATATCTGGCATTTTAAGATTAAGTCAGAAGGTGCCGTGGCCGCAGGTATTCGAAGAATTGAAGCGATAACTTCGGATGCGGTAAAGGATTTTTATACCGAAAACCATCAGATGCTTACCGAAATAAAAGATTTGTTGAACAATGCCCAAGACCCTGTAAAATCTGTTGCTTCTTTGCAAGAGGAGAACTCCAGATTAAAAAAGGAAGTGGAGCAGTTGTTGAAGGACAAAGCCAAAAACCTGAAAGGGGAATTGAAAAACGAGTTACAAGAAGTAAACGGAGTACAATTCCTGGCCAAAAAAGTAGACTTGGATGCTGCGGGCATTAAAGACCTGTCTTTTGAAATGGGAAGCAATATGGAGAACCTTTTTCTTTTATTCGGTACCGAACAAAGTGGAAAGGCATTATTGTCCTGCTACATTTCTAAAAACTTGGTAGCCGAAAAAGAACTGAATGCCGGAACCATTGTTCGTGAATTGGGTAAATTCATTCAAGGTGGCGGTGGTGGTCAGCCTTTCTTTGCCACTGCGGGTGGTAAAAATCCGGCAGGGATAGAAGAGGCACTTAGCCAGGCCAAGACGTATATTTCATAAATATATTGGTAGTGCTGAATATGGACTAAATGAAACTCCAAACCCAAATTCCATTAAAAAAAGCAGATGTTCCCATTGACTATCAGAGTCAAATCCTACTATTGGGAAGCTGTTTTTCAGAGAATATGGGAGAAAAGATGGCTTACCATCAATTTCAGCATTTGAGAAATCCCTTAGGCATTCTTTTTCACCCGCTGGCGATTGAAAATTTACTTAATAGGGCAAAAAATCTAGTGTCCTTTTTACCAGACGAACTCTTTGAACATAATGGTTTGTGGCATTCGTATGAAGCGCATTCTTCCCTGGATTCGGAGAATATGAAGGAGGTCTTAGGTCAACTAAATACTGCCGTTAAGGAAACCAATGATTTTCTAAAAACCGCAAGCCATTTAATTCTAACCTTCGGAACGGCTTGGGTATATCGTCATAAAGAGTCGGGGAAAGTGGTGGCTAATTGCCATAAAGTTCCTCAACGAGCATTTGATAAGGAGTTACTTTCGGTTGCTGAAATAGTTCAGAGTCTTGAAAATTGTATCCGTTTGGTTCAGGAAGCTAACCCAGCTGTAGAAGTAATACTGACCATTTCCCCTGTACGTCATTTAAAAGATGGTTTTGTGGAAAATCAGCGAAGCAAATCTCATTTAATTACGGCCGTTCATGAAGTGATTTCAAAAAATGCAGGTGGGTATAGCGGCGTTTCCTATTTTCCCAGTTATGAAATTCAGATGGATGAGCTACGGGATTACCGTTTTTATAAAGAGGATATGGTACACCCCAACGCTTTGGCAGTTTCTTATATCTGGGAAAAATTTAAGGAAGTTTGGATGGCTCAAGATGTCCATAAAATCATGGACGAAGTTGCTCAAATACAGAGGGGTTTGGCTCATAGGCCTTTTCAACCTTTATCTCAGGAACATCTGAAGTTCAAAGAAAAACTACATGAAAAAATAGCCAGGCTACAAGAACGCTTTCCCTTTATGGATTTTGCTTGATTTCTACTTTTTATATCCGGTTTTGGTACGCAAATTGTTTTCAGAAATCGGAATCTATTGTAACTTCCAATTATGAAAAAGATACTTTTAGGAGCTATTTTGGCCTTGGCCTGTGTTTTCATTATTAGGACTTGCGCCGATGATAAGAACGAGAAATCCATTCTTCAAGAAAACTCCATGCTTATTCAGCAACAAATTGAAAATGTTTCCAAGTTAATCGTTACGGAAGGTCATTTTGCCGAAGTGTACAATTACAAAGATTCAAAAATGTTGTTCGGGCCTTTAATTTCAGCCGAAAAAAAAGCTTTGGTCGTAGTAAATGCCGATGTGACTGTGGCTTATGACCTAAGCAAAATTGATTTTGAAGTAGACGAAGCCTCCAAAACCTTGTTCATCAAAACCATTCCGGAACCGGAAGTAAGAATAAATCCGGATTTTGAATACTATGATGTAACATCGGACTATCTAAATATGTTCGATGCCTCTGATTATAACAAAATCAAAAAAAATGTAAGGGCCTCCTTAATGAATAAAATTGAGCAATCGTCCTTAAAGAAAAATGCTCAAAACCGTTTATTGAGCGAACTCCAAAAGTTCTACATCTTAACCAATTCCATGGATTGGAAACTGGTTTACAAAAACGAACCAGTGAACGAAAATCTACCAGAACTCATTTTTAAGGATTAATTTTTATTTAAGGCAAAAATGTCTTTGCCCACGTCATGTATTGTTCCCAATCATAATCCGTTACGTCATGTTTACCGGTTCGAATGTGGTAGGCAACAGTATGCTGAACAGGCTTGTTTACTTCAGGAAAATCCGCTGTATCTATTCCGCTTTTTCCATATAATTTATAGACGCTTGAGGCATAGTGGGCAGAGAGAAATTCTCCTCTTGGATCGGCCCAAGTATCCTCCGCTGCACTGGCAACATAGAGCGGTCTAGGTGCGATCAAGGCCAATAATTGATGCTGGTCTACCGGAAGGGTTCGTTCATTGTTGTTGTATTTTTTAAAACTATCTGCAAACCAATGCGGAAAAGAAGTATTGATTTTCTCCACGGTTTCCCCAAATCTACGTTTGCTGAGCGCAGCCCCACCACAACCGGAATTGTTGCTAATAACACCTGCAAAACGCTTGTCCGTTGCACCTGCCCAAAGCGCGGCCTTTCCTAAACGGGAATGCCCAAATACGATTACGTTGGAAATATTGGCATCGTTTTCCAAGTAATCCATGGCCTTGCTCAAGCCAAACGCCCAGGCAGAAATACTGCCCCATTCATTGGTTTTGGGCTGGGTTTGTTCTTCCCGGTAGAATAAGGGATGAACGCCATCGCTAAAGTCGTTTTTGTCCGGGTCAACTTCCCCATAGTAAATAGTGGCCAGTCCAAAACCATTATCAAGCATTTTTTCAATGGCCCATCGATGCGTACGGATACCCCTTGTTCTTTCCGACGCCTTATGGTCCGTTATGCCGAAAGCTTCATTATTTGCTACCCATGCCTTGGTAATGGGTACTTCCGGGTCATTGGTGACGGTATGGTTGCCGTAAAAGTTGTATCCCAAGAACACAGGCGCTGTTGGATTCTTTTTCGGTAGATAGATTAAAATGTTGTAAGTAACACTCTTTTTGTTCTTCTTTAAAGTAATCGCTACCTGCTTTCTGCGAGCCTTGCCGTTGTATGCCTTATTGTTTTCTTCAATGAGCTTGTAGCTGTATTCATCCAATCTTCCTGGAACCTTACCATACACCTGTTTTTCAAAAAACTGCAGTATTTCATAGCGTCTATTTTCTTCCCATTCTTTTTCAGTGGTGATCGGGTTTCCGCTAAAGGACGTCATTAAATCCGGCAAGGTGAATTTGGGAACCTGGGTCTCATCATAATTAGTATTTCCTTGCGCAAAGCCCATACAACTTATAAATAGTAAAACGAGGGTAATTTGAATTTTCATTGGTCTATTGGGTAGGGTTGGTTATTTGGTTTATGAACTGGTTGTTTTCTGAAAACTTTTGACAACCAAATCCAGACCATCGTCAATTAAATGGCCCACTGTGGGTTTTTCAAGTTTTACGTTCTCTAGATGTTCCTTTATTTCCTTAGCAAAATCTGTGTCGCCATTGGAGGTTGCCAATTCGTATAGCTCAACCGATAAAAGCCAATCGGTAGGAAAATTTTCCTTGACTTCCTCAAATACTTTGTGTCTGGAGATAGTTTTGTTTTTTCCTTCCCTAAAATGCCTTACTTGCTCATAATAGGATTCTAACTGTGTTTGCTTATGGTTTTCCTTGCTTTTGGGCGGAGTGGCCGATAATTCATGACTACTGAGGTCAAAACTTTGAAAGTCGGCTATTCCATGAAAGGCCGAAACTACTTCTTGCCCCACGGCCATGCTATAGAGTTCATCTTGCGACTCAAAAAGCGTTTTGTCTTTGTGTTTTACGATACAGTTTCTAAAGGTCACTAAGATAATTTCACCTTGAAGGTTTCGCGTACCGGTGATAATTTCCCCAGAAATAGTGATGTCACCTTCAAACTCCAAGGAAACAGTTTGCCCTTCAAAGATAGTATAGGCTTTCAGGTCTCTTGGGCTCATGTCCTCAATTGCAATGTTAATGCCTTTTAATTTTCCCAAGGGAGAGCCAAAACCATTGTAATGCCTTTTGGTACTGTGACCCACCAATTCTTTCTCGCGGAAGGATAAAGCTGTTTTTCCTTTGGTCTGTACATAAACCGGTTTTCCGTTGTGCTCAATAACACTTTCAAAATTACCGGATATTTGAAGTCCCGTGCTCAATTCAATCGTTCCCAATTCTTTGGAGTCGATCAATTTTTTAATACCCGATAACCCTCCGGTTCTTAAAGCCATGGTATTGGCAAAATCCTCCAAAACCTGACTTAAAAAAGCGAAATTGGGGGTAACAAAAAGTTGAGGTTGCGGTTGTGTTATATCAAAGGAAGTATAGGCCGCTTCAAGGGAGTAAGGCACTTTTTTAACCTTGTCCGTCATACACCAAGCGCTTTCCCCAATGGATGAAAGTAATCCCGCACCATAGATTTGAGGTCGTTCCACTTCTCCAATGAGACCATATTCTACCGTCCACCAATGCAGGTTTCGAATAAGGGCCATTTCACTTGGTTCGCCCATATTTTGCTGTAGCTCTTCAATTTTCTGTTCGGCTTCCTTAATTTCCTTCTCCGGTGTATCAGCAGCTTCCTTAATGATAGATAAATGCCTAACGGCCTCGTACAGTTCATAATCCTTCGCGTTGGAAATAGCCTTGCATCCTATTTCACCAAAACGTCTGAGATATTCGGCATATTCGGGATTGGCGATAATAGGTGCATGTCCCGCGCCTTCATGAATAATATCCGGAGCAGGGGTGTATTCTATATGTTTAAGCTGTCGAATGTCCGAAGCGATCACAAGCACATTATAAGCCTGAAATTCCATAAAGGCAGCCGGAGGGATAAAACCGTCAACGGCCACCGCCGCCCAGCCAATTTCCTTCAAAATCCGGTTCATACCGTACATATTGGGAATATGGTCAATGGAAATTCCTGTCTTTTTTAATCCCTCTAAATAACTATTGTGGGCAACTTTACTTAGGTAATCGACATTTTTGCGCATTACATAGCGCCACACTGCCTGATTAATGGCCGTATAGTCGCTATAATTCTGAGGTTTTATATACTGCCTCAAATGTTTGGGGAGCTTTTCTAAAACAGGATTGCTTTCATAGGTCATATGAACGGTCTTTACACAAAGTTACAAAATGCGGATTTACTGATTCATTGTAATTTTATCATACAAAAATGCCCTTCACTTGAAGGGCATTTTTAACGAACTGAATTCTATTTATCTTACGGCCACTGTATTTGGTGGGTATTGCATAAGTATTTCAGAAACAAACTCTCTAATTCGTTCTTCTTTCTTCTCAATATTGGCAATGTTACCTAGATTACCAACACCTTTACCTTGCCATACCAGTTCTTTACTATTCGCATCTATGAGGTCAATATATAAAGAGCCTTCTGTGCGGGTGCTAACATTGTTGCCTCCCCAGCCTCCCCAGCCAGGTCCCCATCCGGCACCCCAGTAATAAGGGCTCCATCCCCAACCGAAGCCTCCGCCCCAGTAATTATTGTAGATATCCACTTGTTCTTTCTCCTTCGTAAAAATACTCACAAGGATATCAGGGTTTTCAGATTTTACAAATCCCCTTTTGGACATTTCAGATTCTATGGCTCTTAAGATTCTCTTCTTGTCCAAATCTGAAATTTGTGCCTTATCGATTCCTGTTTTATAAAACGCGTAGGATTTATAAGCGTTAAAGTCTGCTTCCCTATCATAATCAGATAAAACTTGCACCGAAGAACAAGAGCTTAAGAACAGCAAAACCAATATGGGAGCTACTAAAAATTTAATCTTTTTCATAACATTAATTGTTTGGAGTTAAGGAACAATTTTCTTTTGAAAACAGGCTCAAAAATCATGCCGAAAGAAATAAAGGTCAACCACCTTTTTTGATATCAAAACCATAGGGGCAGTGCCTACAACCACTTTGGCAGCAATAACCTCTCTTAAGATGGTATTTTTCCGTAAAAACCCTATATCCTTCTTTCGAGAAATAAAAATCTCCATCCTCAACCGGAATTATTTTCTTCATTTTAATCAAATAAAGTCGATGACGGCACTTTTATTAAAAGATTTCTTAATCCTTTAGATAGAAAATGTCCTCAATCGTCTTTGCAAATTTAAATTTCTGGATTTTTACGGAAACGACCCAAAATTAACAACTTAGAAGGGTAGGTCATCGTTTTTTATGGTGATTTTAACGAATGATTACAATCTTCAACCGTAGTTTTGTGTTTGGTAAAAAAGTGAATCTTTTACAATTATAGGTAAGGGAATTCGTTTAAACAGTGATATGATTCTAGTCTTTAGACATTTCTTTTATAAAAATTACGTGGGCCTATCACTTTGGCCCTTTATTTTTATAAAACATCATGGGCTAAAGGAAGATATGGTCCTCATTAACCATGAGCGTATTCACTTAAGGCAGCAATTGGAGCTCTTAGTAGTTTTCTTCTATATTTTTTACATTGCCGAATGGCTTGTACGAACAGTCATGTATTTTGATAGTTACAAAGCCTATCAGAACATCAGTTTTGAACGAGAGGCCTATGAGAACGAAAAGAATTTAGACTATACTTCAGAACGTAGGGCTTTTAGTTTTATTAAATACCTTTGGGCTTCCTAAACGCCTTAGTGAAAGCTTTAAACCAAGAAATACATTTACCTCGATTACGGAAAGCAAATGTTTCCCTTTGGATAAAAAGGGAAGACCAATTGCATTCGCAAATATCCGGAAACAAATACCGAAAGCTTAAATTCAACATTTTGGAAGCCCGGAAACAAAGCGTTAAGAAGCTTTTGACTTTTGGAGGGGCTTTTTCCAATCACATTGCAGCTACTGCTTATGCCGGAAAGCTATATGGTTTGAGTACAATTGGGGTCATTCGAGGTGAAGAATTGGCCAATTCTTGGAGGGAAAACCCAACCTTGATGCAGGCATATGAGAATGGAATGGAATTCAAGTTTATAAGCAGACAGGAATTCCGTTTAAAAAATGAGCCGGGTTTTATTGAGAAATTGAAGTCGGAATTCGGTGAGTTTTACTTGCTTCCGGAAGGCGGTACCAACTCCTTGGCCATCAAGGGTTGTGAAGAGATTATTTCCGATGGGGATAGGGATTACGATTTTATCTGCGTAGCGGTGGGCACTGGCGGCACTATTTCTGGTATTAGCAATGCGGTTTTTTCCCATCAAAAGGTTTTAGGGTTTCCGGCCCTAAAAGGCAATTTTTTGCAAGAAGATATTTGTAAATTTGCGCCAAGGGAAAATTGGAAACTTGTTGAAAACTACCATTTTGGGGGCTACGCCAAAGTAGATCAAAACTTGGTGAACTTTATAAATGATTTCAAAAAGGAGACTGAAATTCCCCTAGATCCCATTTATACTGGGAAGATGATATACGGTATTTTAGATATGGTCGATCAAGGATTTTTTAAGGAAAATTCAAGAATTTTGGCCATACATACCGGCGGTCTTCAAGGTATAAAGGGAATGAACGAGAACTTGAAAAAGAAAAACCTTCCGTTAATATGCGTTTAGTACGTAGACTGCTGCCATTTGCTTTAATGGCGATTTTTTTTGTAGGATGTAAAACCAAGCGAACCGTTTCTCAACGTACCCATCGTGAGAGACCTCAAGCCAAGGAGGTGACCACCAATAAGGAAGAGAAAAAGAAAGATGATGGCCTGTATCCCATGCCGGAGGATACCGGCGAATTTATTCGGTTTGATATCAATTCGCCCCAAGAATATGTGGAAACTTTCGCTGAAATAGCTCAGATGGAAATGAAGGCCTATGGAATTCCTGCCAGTATTACGTTGGCCCAAGGATTACTTGAAAGCGGTATTGGAAAGGGAGAATTGGCCATGAAGACCAATAACCATTTTGGTATCAAGTGCCACACGGGTTGGCAAGGCGACTATGATTTTCACGACGATGATGAAAAGGGGGAATGTTTTCGAAAATACAATCACCCCATGTACTCGTATCGCGACCATAGTATCTTTTTGAAAAATAGGTCTCGTTACGCCTTTTTGTTCGATTATGCCACAGATGATTATAAAAGATGGGCAAGAGGGCTTCGCCAAGCGGGTTATGCAACGGACAGGCGTTACCCGGAAAAGCTCATTGCGCTGATCGAGAGACACCAACTGTTCAATTATGATACGTCCGTCATTGCGGAGGGCTATGGTAAAAAAAGTACGCAACAGGTAATTGCTAAGGTGAAAAATGATTACCATGTAGTGCAGCCCGGAGATACCCTCTATTCACTAAGTAAAAGATACTCGGTTTCTGTAGATGATTTAATGCGTTGGAACTATATGTACAACACTGATCTTGCCGTGGGCCAAAAATTGACCGTCAAAACGGAAACCTACAATAAATAAAAAGATACTTTCGCGTTGAAAAAGTATTTAAAAATCCATAAAAATTTCTCAAACCCCTATGATCTATCAAAGAAGTAGTGCCCTATTTAAAGAAGCCCAAAAAGTAATACCTGGCGGAGTAAATTCTCCAGTAAGGGCTTTTAAGGCGGTAGGGGGCGACCCTATTTTCGTAAAAGAAGCAAAAGGAGCTTATTTGTATGACGAAGACGGTAATCAATTGATTGATTTTATTGCTTCTTGGGGACCCTTAATTTTAGGTCATGCCTATGAACCGGTTATCAATGCTGTAGTTGCCAAGGCGAAAAAAGGTACTTCTTTTGGTATGCCAACGGAAATTGAAACCCATTTGGCCAAATTGGCCGTTTCCATGGTGCCCAACATTGATAAAATCCGATTTGTAAATAGTGGTACCGAGGCTTGTATGAGTGCGGTTAGGCTTGCTCGTGGCTATACCGGAAAGGATAAAATCATCAAATTTGCGGGATGCTATCATGGGCATTCCGATTCGTTTTTGATCCAAGCAGGTAGCGGGGCAGTTACTTTTGGAGCACCTAATAGTCCCGGTGTTACCCAAGGAACGGCCAAAGATACGTTGTTGGCGAATTACAATGATTTGGCAGGAGTTGAAGAATTGGTAAAGGCCAATGAAGGGGAAATTGCAGCCATTATAATTGAACCTGTTGCGGGAAACATGGGGTGTATTGTTCCTCAGGATGAATTTATTCAAGGATTGAGAAAGCTGTGTACCGAAAAAGGGATTCTACTCATTTTTGATGAGGTAATGACCGGTTTCCGATTAGGAAAGGGCGGGGCTCAAGAGGCCTTGGGAATCGATGCGGATATACTTTGCTTTGGTAAAGTAATAGGTGGAGGTTTACCGGTGGGCGCTTTTGCCGCTAGAGCCGAAATCATGTCGCACTTGGCTCCTGAAGGTCCGGTTTACCAAGCAGGAACTCTAAGTGGTAATCCTTTGGCCATGGCCGCAGGCTTGGCCATGTTAACGGAGCTTGATAACCATCCTGAAGTGTTTGAAAGTTTGGCCAAAAAAACGGAATACCTACATGAAGGTTTTGAAAAGGTTTTGGATAAAAAAGGCATCGCTTACCAAATTAATCGATTCGGGAGTATGATTTCCGTTCATTTTACGGATGAACCTGTAGTTGATTTTAAGTCTTCGGCAAAGGGAAACAATGAAACCTTTAAAAAGTTTTTTCACGGAATGCTTGATCAAGGAATTTATTTGCCTCCAAGTGCATTTGAGAGTTACTTTTTAAACGATGCCCTTAGCTATGGGGATTTGGATAGCACCATTGCAGCACTAGACTCTTTGGAATTATAATCTACTAATCAGGCACGGAAATCTTTAGGTAGTCCATTACCGCTTGATTGCCTATTAAAGCATTTGAGGGCATGGGGTAGGCTTCCGTAAAGACTTTTAGCTGGTCCGCTTCCAATATTTCTATAAAGTCCTCTTTGTAACCGTCGTCATAGGGCACATTCCCCATACGTAGGTTGAGGTGGTGACCAAAAAAGTTATATGCGGCGGCCCTTTTGGAATATCCGTAATCGTGTTTTTCAAGGGGAAGATGCACATTTTCGGCTTTGTGTTCGGCATCGTACAAGCTATAGACCTTTTGAATGTATGGGAATTCAACTCTAGGTGTATTACGGGTCCAATCCGCTCCATCGGAAACCACTAAAAGAGGTCTTGGCGCACAAAGGGCGGCAATTTCTACGTTGTTGGTTTGGTGGTTTTCACTTTTGTGGATGGGCATGCCACTTTCACAGACGCAACCCCCAAAAAAATGTGCGGAAACCTGTACTACCGGTGCCGATGCCTTGATCCTGTCGTCAATAGCCGTTAGAACAAAGGTTTGCGTGCCGCCTCCAGAACCACCGGTCATTCCAATTCGTTCAGGGTCTACTTCGGGTAAGGACAATAGGTAATCCAATACCCGTTGGCTATTATAGGTTTGTAGCAATAGGGCGATGGGCATTTTATGCTCTACCTGCATACTTTCACCATAGCCAACCATATCATACGCAAATACAATAGCCCCCATTCTGGCCAAAACTCCTGCCCTTTTTTGCATATAATGTGTAAACCGCTTATTGGCCAGGTGACCATGTGGTGAAAGAATGGCGGCATAGGAACTTCTCTCTTCGGTAGTACGATATAGATTTCCGGTGATGTAAAAACCTGGGAAGCTCTCTAGGGCTATATTCTCAATGGTGTAACCGTCCATTACCTTTTTATCCCTTAGAATGGCATTAAAATTGCCCTTTATTATGGGCATCTTATCCAATTGCATGCCTTCGATTATTCCTCTTTTAATGGTATTCGCCCTTGCCTCCCAAGAAGCTTTGTCATTCCATTTTGAAGCGAATTCCTTCAACATAAGATTACCTTCGTCCTCCGTCCAATAGCGGCCTACACAAAGCATATTTTCTTGAGCGAAAAGTTGGAAGGGGGCAATAAAAATGAGAATTAATAAAAGATAAGTCGGTCGGGCCATCTGTGGTAGCTTTATAGTTGAGTATTACTGATGAAAGCGATGTATTTACCATCTGGCGACCAGCTAGGCACGTTAATGGTTCCTTGCCCTCCGTAAAGATAGGCGATAACTTTTATGGGCCCTCCGTTTATAGGCATGCTTCTCAAATATACCTGCTTGTAGAAGGGATGATCACCTGCCGGTACTTCTGGCATGTAGGAGATAAAGACAATACTCTTTCCATCTGGTGAAATATGGGGAAACCAATTTTGATAGGCATCATGGGTCAATTGTTCTTGTTTGCTGCCATCCGGAAGCATACGCCAAAGCTCCATGGAACCTGTTCTTGCAGAGTTGAAATAGATATATTTGCCATCCGGGCTGTATTCTGATCCGTCATCCAAGGTGGTTTGTTGGGTAAGTTGTATTTCATCACCGTTTCCATCCGAAGAAATTTTGTAAATATCATAAATTCCATTCCTGCCACCGGTGTAGGTGAGCCATTTGCCATCGGGGGACCAACCGTGGAGATAGCTGGGGCCAATGGGTGTAATTCTTTTTGGGGTTCCGCCTTCCACGGGAACTGTATAAATAAGGGAGCCGTACTCTTCCTCTCCGCTCGCACTGCTAATTCCCAGCATTTTACCATCAAAGGAGAGTACATGGTCGTTATTGTTGCTTTGTACAAAATCGGTATTTAGTTGTTCGATTTTGCCGGATTCTAGGTCGTAAGTAAAAAGAAGTCCTTCCGAATTATAAATCAACGTTTTACTGTCGGGCGTCCAATTAGGTGCTTGGATAGAATTGGTTACCGAATGTAGAATTTTCCGTTTTCCCGTCTCTATGTTCATAATTTCAAGGTGGCTTCCTAAATAGTCGCGATAAGGAACCAGTTCTTTTGGGGCAGGTATGACAATGCGTGTGTTTTCAAATAGTGCCTTTTCCACAACATTTTCTTCATGGGAGCAAACAAAAAGTCCGGTAAGCATTTCTTCCGGGAATTGTAAATGTGGGAGTTCTACCGTCCAAAAAGGGTCACCTAATTTGGCCACACTCATTAGAAAACTTCCGTTTCGCCTTTCGAGCTGAATTATCTGAGGATGTTTTACAGGAGAAAGTATTTCTTCTACTTGTCCGCCTTTTTCCTTTCGGTACTGTAGTGATGTGAGTCCGTCACCATGGACTGTTGCGCAGACCATGGCGGCATCGGTATCTGTGGATTCTCTTACCATCCAGCCCATTTTTCTATGCGCATTTACCCCTTCGCCAATAAATTTGGCTCGGGTTCTTAGAATAAAGTTTCCGGAAGTCTTTTTGTAAGCAAATTGGAACTCATCCTTATCGAACCATATATTGGCACCTGCACCGGAAATTTCAAATATTTGCTCCCCTTCCTCGTACTTAGCACTTCCTGTTTTAATTACTGCGCCAACATCTTCGCTATCGGTGAAAATGTTTAGATTTTTTTGCCCTGAGGAAAGTGATGTATAAAACACCGCCATTAATAAAAGGTAAATTCTTTTAGTCATACTGGTTGGTTGATAAAAATGAGATGCTGTAAAAGTGCCGGGACAACTAAAGATAAGGTATTTAATCTACATATATGCCAATTTGTAGGTGTCTGATTATAAGAGCCAACCCGACAGATGTCTACTTTAAATATTTTAAAATGCTGGTATGCTTAATGTCAGGGGCGTCTTTGACCAAATCAATTAAAAACTTGGAGTGGCCCTGACCGTAGAGAACCAAAATCTTATCAGTACTTGAGGTAGCCAATTGCCTGATGTTTTGAAATATTTTTAGGTTGGAGGAATACCAATTTCCAACCACCTCTGCCCCTATATAAGTATCGGTGCTTCCAATCTGAGAAATTAGTTGATATCCTAGATGGTTTTGGTCTATCGCTTCATGGGTATTAATATAGGCTATGGCTTTTATCAACCCGTGGTTGTAAGCAATGCTATCAAAAGTATTTGCCAAATGGGAAGCATTGGAAATTACGGAATCAATTAATTTCTCTTGACCATTATTTTGTGCAAATACTTCGGCCACATGAAAATCAAAGCTTACTTCACTATAGACTAGGTACAACTTTTTATGGCCTAATTTTTTAGCCAGCCTAAAGCCAATTTGGTCTGTTTCTTCATTGCTTAAGAGGTGATTTCCGTTTAAGTAAGCGGTGTAGGTGCTATCAAGTTGCTGTTGAGTCTTGTAAGGTCGCTCAATAGCAATTTTGGTCGGCTGGTAAGCAGCTAGTTCATCCACCAATTTAATTATTTCCTTTTGGGTGCATGAACTTTGAAGATTGGTAAATTTTTGACTTACAGTGTTGTTTTTGGATACAAAATGAAACACACCTAAAATGGAGACATCGGGTTGTTTCCGTAAAGTTTTATCAGTTACTTGACCAAAGATTACCAATGGAGAACATACCAATAGTAAAATCCATTTGAATATTTTTGGTGATATCATGAAAGAGCCAAGGTTTCTAACACCTTAAAGATAAAAAAACCTCGGCCACAATCGTTAAAGGAATTCACCCTAATTACTCTTGACCACTGCCCTTGGATAATATTTTTTTCGCAACCAAAAGGCCACTTTTACCAAAAGTATCAGTGCCGGCACCTCTACCAAAGGACCAATGACACCCGCAAATGCCTGTCCGGAATTGAGTCCAAATACAGCAATCGCTACGGCAATCGCCAGTTCAAAATTATTTCCGGCGGCCGTAAAGGCTACTGAAGTAGTTTTATCGTACTCTGTTCCCGCAGCTTTTGTTACGAAGAAGCCAATAATGAACATCAACGTAAAATAAATTAGTAGCGGAACGGCTATAATCAGGACATCCATCGGAATTTGAACAATCAATTCGCCTTTCAACGAGAACATAATGACAATAGTAAATAATAATGCTATTAAGGTGAGTGGGGAGACCGTTGGGATGAATTTGTTGGTGTACCAATCTTCACCTTTTACTTTTATCAAAACTAGCCTACTTAAAATACCTAAGGCGAAAGGTACTCCCAAATAGATAGCTACACTTTCGGCAATGGTGGCTATGGAGATATCTACAATGGCCCCTTCAAAACCGAAATAGGGGGGTAGCACCGTAATAAAAATATAGGCATAAAAGCTATAGGCGAAAACTTGAAAAATGCTGTTCAAGGCCACTAAGCCAGCCCCATATTCACTGCTTCCTTCGGCCAAATCGTTCCATACCAAAACCATGGCAATACAGCGGGCGAGGCCAATTAGGATAAGACCTACCATATATTCGGGATAGTCCGATAGAAAGGTGATGGCCAAAATGAACATCAAGACCGGACCTATTATCCAGTTTAAAACCAGTGAAATAGACAGGATTTTGACATTTTTAAAAACTTTTGGTAGCAATGCGTAATTCACCTTTGCCAAAGGAGGGTACATCATAAGAATTAACCCGATAGCTATTGGAATGTTCGTTGTGCCACTATTAAACGAATTGACAAAGTTCGGGAAGTTTGGGAAAAAGTAGCCCAAACCCACCCCTATGGCCATGGCGGCAAAAATCCACAGGGTGAGGTTACGGTCTAAAAATCCTAATTTTTTTGCTGCCATTTACTTCTTGATTTGAGATAGGACATAAAACATTTCGGTTGCAACCTGAGTGCACCGCTCCTCGTATTTTTCCGCTTGTTGTGGTGTACCGTCAAAAGCTTTTGGATCCTCGAAAGTGATGGGAATGCGTTTTTCGGCACCGGGTACAAAAGGACAGCCTTCATCGGCCTGTGAACAGGTCATGATAGCGGCAAATTCACTTTTCGGATTAAAATCACAATCCAGCCTTTTAGAAAAACCAATGACCGGATGCTCATTGTCAGTGAATTTTATGCTGTAAACAGGGTTGTCACCTTCAGTAATTTTATCAATCTGAAACCCTGTTTTTCGCAAGGTTTCGGCTACCATAGGAAACAGCGCTGTACTTTCGGTACCACCGGAATAACAAGTAACGTTTTTCAAGCCAAAATAACTCGCCATGGCCTGCATCCAAATTTGTGACAAATGGCTCCTTCTAGAATTATGCGTGCAGATGAAGTTGATTCTAACAGGCTTGTCCATGTTCACCTTTTCTTGAATATAGCCTATAAGAGGTTGAAGGGTTTCCTTTCGCTCTTCACTTATACTATCAATTTTAAATGATGAGATAGCGTCTGAAATAGTTGGGAATAAAGGCATTTTTTTAAAATTAGTGTTTAACAACAGCCGCTTCCGGGAGTACACGAATCGCCCGTACTTAAATCTGCGAACTTTAGTTTCGGTTTGCTTTCAGGTACACCACATTGGTCTTTCGCAAGACAGTCGGTTTCTTTGCTTACCAAAAGAAAGTTGGTGCCGTCAAAATCAAGGGCGAACTTTTCAATGGTTCTACCTTGATATTCCACCTCTATTTCAAGGTCGCCAATGTTGAGTTTTTCTTCGGATAGTTCAATAATACGAACTAATTTTTCTGGGTGCAGTCTGTGGTCATAATCGTCTGCATTCCAGAGCTGGAAGTTAACCACTTCCTCACTTCTTATGGTACCACCACAATCGATAAAATGTTTGGTGACCTTACCTACTTCCGTTACGTGAAAGTGATTGGGTACCAATTCTCCATTAGGTAACTGAAAAGCTATCTTAGAAAGGCTGTTCAAATGGGTTTTGATTTCTGAAAGTTTCATATATTTTGTTTTATTGTAATTTTACGATGAATAAATTTAAATTTTTTTAGCAACAATCCCCTTGTCCAGAGATATCCTGGTCAAGAAAGTTTTGCATGGTCTCTTTCATTTTGGACCAATTGTTATGGTCAATGCAATAGCAAACACTAGTGCCTTCAACATTTCCTTTAATGAGTCCTAAGTTTTTGAGTTCTTTTAAATGCTGTGAAATGGTAGGTTGGGCCAAGCCAATTTCTTCTACCAAATCTCCACAGATACATGTATTCAATTTAAAAAGGTGCTGAAGAATGGCTACACGGGCAGGATGACCAAAAGCCTTGGCAAAAAGAGCTATTTGATTTTGCTCATCGGTAAATATTTCTGTTTTGGCTAAACCCATTCCTTTATTATTACATTGCAATATTACGATTAAATAAATTGGTTTACAAAACTGTACCGAATGTTTTTAGTAAAAATGTCATTTAACCACTGGATTCTTCCTGGAAAAGAAGTTGTAAGAAAGTAAGGTCTAACCATTTATCAAATTTGTACCCGACTTGTTTAAATATGCCTACTTCTTTAAAACCAAACTTTTTGTGAAATGCCACACTAGCAGTATTGGAGGCATCTACACCTGCCAGCATGGTTCTGTAGCCTTCTTTTTTGGCCAATTCTATCAAATGGACCATTAAAACCTTGCCAACCCCTTGGCCTTGAAAATCTTTATGAACATAAATGGAATGTTCCACACTAAAACGATAAGCGGCCCAAGGTCTAAAGGTGCCGTACGAGCCAAAACCTATTACTTCGTTTTCAATTTCAGCCACGATAATAGGGAAGTTGTTTTCCTGTTTTTCTCTAAACCATTGCAATTGCTGCTCCTCTGTTCTGGGGTCGTAATGGTAAAGTGAAGTGGTATAAAGTATCTCGTGATTGATAATCTTCAGAATAGCCGAAAGATCTTTTTCCGTGGCACTTCTTATTAGCATATCAGGAATTTGAGGTTGATGCTACTAAATTATTCAAATTTTACTAGTACTGTATCAGATTGAATGGTATATAGAATCTTATTTTCTTGCGGCTGACCATTGGTGTAATATCCGTGATTTAACGTGACTGGTTGACCGTTTTCCCTTTTAAATTCAAAAATGTAGTGTCCATCCGTTCTATTGTGGTCCATAGTAAGTTTTCCTGAGAGAGCATTCCTTTCCTCTAACATTTCAATTACCACTGTATCTACTTTTTCTGACGTATAAAACTTTAAATCTTGAATCGCCTCTGCAGTTTCATTGGTTATGACAAAGTTGATATGGGAATGGGTTACATTTCCGCAGGAAATAGCCAAACCAAGTACTGTAACGAATAGAATTTTTTTCATGGATAGACAAACTTTATCAGTTTTGCGGTTCGTTATTTGGGTGATTTAGAAAAACGCATCAAGACTACCTCGTCCATTTTCAACTCCAAATTTCCGGAACTATCAAAACCATACGCATTTACTTTCTTCATCGTATTTAGAAAGACTTTTTCGCCCTCGCCACAGTACATCATCGTGGTAGGACCAGGTTCTCCAAAGCTTATTTTATAGGCATCCAAGGAATAATCGGCACGATACCCATTACAACTATTATTTCCCTGAACAATCTTAGTGGCTCGGTCAAAACTAATTTTTGGTTTTTTATTGGGGTAGAGTCCGCCAAAGGCAATTCTGGGCCCCGTAATGTATTGTAACTCCCATTGGTTATCAAATAAGGCCGAAGAAGATTTTTTGGAATGCGAGGCGCAAGAGATGACGGATATTATAAACGCTAGAACTAAGATTCGAACAAAGGTTCTCATAAATCAATTTAATTTGTCATTAAACATACTAATGTTGGTCAAAAATAAAACCAAAACCTTTGTTTTATTTTTACACAATAAAAAAACCGCCTTCTGGCGGTTTACATTATCTTCTGGAATGACGTTCTTTTCTATCGTCCTTTCGCTTTTTCATTTTTCTACCTTGGTGGTGCCTCATTTTCTCCCATTTTTGAAATTGTTCCTCAGATAATATATCTTTCATTTCTGCCTTATGGGCAATCATTTGGTCCAAACGCTCATTCTGCATGGCATATTTCTCTTCCGCCGTAGGCCTTTTTGCTTCACCATTTTCCCTAGCTGCTTTTCTCTCCTCCATTTTGGCTTTTCTCATTTCTGCATGCTCAAGATTCATGGACATGATTTTCTTTTGTTGCTTTTCATCCAAATCCAAGGCCAAAGTCATTTTTTTGGTCTGTAATGTTGCTATTTGCTCAGGTGTTAAATCCATTTTTCCTTTGCCTTGGTGTCCTTCTCCTCTTTGTGCCATAGCCGTGAATCCAACTAGACACATTAAAATTAAAATTGCTCTTTTCATTAGTTTATTTTTAAATGTTTACACCAATAGGACATTGAATGTGGCATTTGGTTTAATCGCTATTAATTATTTATCAATTGTTTAACAAAAACTTACTGTTGATTTTTGAGCATAAAAAAAGGGTGTGATTGCTCACACCCTCTATAAGTAGGTTGTTCTGTATATTTTTAATCTACTGCTTCTGCGGTAGTGATCTGTTCTATATCTGCGGAGGCCATTTGGGTGGCTTCAGGTTGTTCAGTTGTAGTTTCGTTGTAATAAACTAAGGATGCAACGATAAATGCGGCTAAGTACAGGGAACTTTTTAATCTTTCAGACATGGGATGTGTTTTTTAATTCTGATACTAAATTAGGCAAAAGGAAGACTCAAAATATCAAGTTGTTGTGTAGGGAGGTATTTGTGTGGTCAAGAATGCCAAAAATGTGGTTAGGATATTTCTTACATCCTAAAAAAATGTATTTCATCGATATTTTGATATTTTGGGTAGGGTGTTTTGTGGTGAGCATAATACATAAAGCCACGTGAATAACTATGTTCACATGGCTTTATTTTAATTTTAAGCTGAGTGGTTAGTTTATCTTGGGTTTAGAATTAAGTCAATTCTCTTTTCAACATCTTGTAAATGGTATTTGCTCATAGCGTCACGTGTTCTGTTAATGGCGCTCTTTATATTTCGCTGAAGATTACCTAATTCTGCTCGGGCTACAGATCTAATATCAGATTGACTTGTGTTCACTACGGTAGATTTTTGGTATCCACCAAAATCAGGTTGCTTGTTCTGGTTTTCAGCTGTCATTAAATATTCCAATCGGTCTACGTGAGCTTTCTGCAAGTTTCGCCTGTAAGTGTCAATGGTATTGCCATTGCGTAGTTCAGACCACAATCCGGTACGTAGGTCATCCATCATTTCTACCAACGAGTAGGCCTCGGCACCATTGGCCGTTTCATTTTCAATAAGGCGCTGTAGTTTTCCTAACGATAGGATATTGTCTAAGGTACGAACCTGCATTTTTCTAACGTCCTCTACAAATCCGGAATACTGTACCTTATTAAAGATATTTTGGTCCAAAAGCCACTCTGGCGTAGCAAAAAGTTGCTCTTGTAGAAAAGACAAACAGTTTTCTTGATGTTCTTTTGAAACAGGTGTATATACCGGTCCAGCTTGATCGTATGTTTTATGATGTTCGTAGACCCCTCCAATATTATTGGAAACATGACCCATATAACGATTAAATTGGGCAATTACTTGCTCATATAGTTTTTCTAGGTCTTCATATGTTTTACCATCTTCTTGTGTCCATGTGATTAAATTGGGTACTATCCGCTTTAAATTTTCAATTCCGTAGGCACTTGCTTTAATGGCATCATCCCCTAAATCTTCTGTTTGGGAACTGGGGTCCACTACATCGCCCACTTGCTGGTGCCCAAACCTATAAAGAGGATCACCGGCATGTTCTAGAATCCATTGGTCCAAAACTTTTTCCTCGTCTTCGGCAGAAGTATTTAAAATGGGCTTGTAGCCCCATTTAATGGCGTACTTGTCGTAAATGCCTATATCTGGCATTAGGGCTACGTCTCCATCTTCAGGTTGCGCTATGTAATTGAATCTTGCATAATCCATGATGGAGGGCGCAGTGCCATATTTTTTGGTGAAGGAGGCTGAACGCAATGAATCAACGGGATAAGCAACGCTACTCCCCATGTTATGGGGAAGGCCCAGCGTGTGACCTACTTCATGGGCCGACACAAACCGAATTAGCCTACCCATAATTTCATCCTTAAAGGCTACACCTCTAGCTTCGTCATTTATTGCCGCAGTCTGAACAAAAAACCAGTTACGTAATAAAGTCATCACATTGTGGTACCAATTGATGTCCGATTCCAATATTTCGCCACTTCTAGGATCGCTCACGTGAGGTCCGTTGGCATTGGGGATGGGAGAAGCCAAATACCTCACCACGGAATAACGGACATCTTCCGGACTCCATTCCGGGTCTTCTTCCACCGAGGGTGGGTCTTTTGCTATTATAGCATTTTTAAAACCAGCTTCTTCAAAGGCAACTTGCCAATCTTCAATGCCTTGCTTAATAAAAGGAACCCACTTTTTAGGAGTGGCCCTATCAATATAATAGACAATTTGTTTTTTAGGCTCTACCAGTTCGCCTCTTTTGAATTTTTCTAAATCCTCGTCTTTTACCTCTAATCTCCATCGGTCCAAATAAGTTACGGTTTTACTTTCTTGTACATCCAGTCCGTAATCTGTTTGGCCACTGGTGAACCACCCAACGCGCTCATCAAAATACCTTCTTTTCATAGGTTCACTTGGAAGTAAGATCATAGAGTTGTTAATTTCTATGGAGATAGAGCCCAAGCTACCGTTGCTAGGGGATTCTTTAGCCAGGTAGGTTTTTACGTGCCTTGCCTCAACGTTGAGCGGGTAGCTTTTTAAGCTTTCAATGTAACTTCTAGGTTCATCTAGTCGAGAAACTTTGTAATTTTCACGGTAACCATCCGGCATTCCTAAAGCAGGAACATCCTTTTCAAAAAAATCGTTTACCTGAATGACCGTCGCTGGATGTAAAGAATCTTTTTTGAATGCTTTAATGTCGAAAGCATAAAGAACCGGTTCAAAATTGGAATTTACTACGGCTTCATGAATAGGTAAGGAATCTGCGGCATAAATGTCGTGGCTCACCACCCTTAGCAATACTTTTTTGGGTTTCTTTTCCCATCGTAGGACCTGAGTATTTATTTTTCCACCACCAAATCCTATTCCTGTTGCTGTTTTGCTAATTCTACTGACCATCAACATTTCCCTGTTAAAAAGGGAATCTGGAATCTCGTAAAAATGGTCATCCTTGACCATATGAACACTAAAGAGTCCTTGGTCTGTGGTAGCCTCTTTGGTAATAACCTTATCATAAGGTTTTATCTTTTCATCTTTATCACCTCCTTTTTTATTGGAGTTTTCCGTTTTCTTTTTCTTGAAAATCTGGGCTTCGGCAGTTGTACTATTTGCGAAAAAAAGCAAAAGAGCCAAAGGGACAATAATGTATTTAAGCATTCTTACAAAGTTTGGTCTTAGTTTAATAAAATGGATATTTTCAAAGAACTGAAAAATTAATTTAAGTCTTTGTTAACTAAATCATAACCTGGTTTATTCAAAATCGATTTCCAAAGAAAGTAAAGTGTCAATTGACGTAGGTAATATTGTAACAAAATCACATCTAATAAGTCTCATAGAATAGTAATTATCATTTATTACTATTTAGATTAGTGGGGTATAAAGCCGTTGCATTGCAATGGCTTTATTTTTTTGTAAGAAAATAAATGACCCAAAAATCCGATGAATGGTTACTTACATAACCACAAACTAAACAATGCCTTAAAAACTTTAAAAAATAGGGGCATAAAAATAACCTCACTTTAGTGCTAAAATGCTAATAACCTAAGCTTTAAAATATAGATTTAATAACCTGAATTCATTTATTTTAACATTTTCATCCTTTGCCACTGTTATCTATCTAAAAGGAAAATAAGAAATGCAATAATGAGATAATAGGGCGTTATATAAACTCATACAACAAACCTACAATGTTATGAAACGCAAGAGTTTGAAAACGAGTTTAATAATGGGTCTTTTAGTGGCGAATGCAGCATTTGCCAATATCCCAATAAGTGAAATAGATGAATTGGTACTTGATTCGGTAGATTATATCGAAGAGGAAACCGATTTTGATTTAGGCTTCGATACTGCCGATTATTTACCTGAGGACTTTAATCCGTACAAATTATATGTGGATTTGCAGGCCATCGATTTTATCGAAGAAGAGGAATCTATTAAAATAAAGACTTCAAAATACCTTCCGGAAGGTTTTGACGCTTTTGCATATCCTAGTCATGTTGCAGATTTTAATTATATCGATGCTTTGGATGAGGTAAAATTAAATTTTGACACCAAAGAACATCTACCAGAAGGATTTAACCCGTATATAAAGAGATAATTTGTCTCGATATTTGAATAAGCTTAAAAACCCCTGCCTTTAAAAGGCAGGGGTTTTTGTTTTTAAAAGACCAACGGTAATACAAACTGAAACATCACCACCAAAATTGAAATGGCTATCAAGTTTAATATAACGCCTACACGGGCCATTTCACTTACTTTTACATAGCCACTGGCAAAGACTATCGCATTGGGCGGGGTTGCCATAGGTAACATAAAGGCGCAACTACTGGCAATGGTCACCGGTATTAAAAGATAAAGAACAGGAAGGTCTAAACCTATGGCAATACCTGCCACTACAGGAGCCAAAACGGCTATGAGCGCTACATTGCTCATGAGTTCGGTCATGAACAACATGAGGGTAATAAGTAAAACGGCGGTGAAGAAGATGCTGATATCGCTTTCACCTATGGCGCCAGAAACCATATCTACAATACCACTGACCGACATGCCTTTCGCCAAGGCGAGTCCGCCACCAAATAGTATTAAAATTCCCCATGCCAATTTAGAGGTGTCTTTCCATTCAATAATAAAATCTCCTTTTTTCAGATGAAAGGGAATCGCAAACATGGCAATAGCCGCTGCAATGCTGATCATGGTGTCGTTCAGCTTTAATACGGGAAATATTCCGTTGATAACCGTTCTGAAAATCCATAGAAAAACAGTGACCCCAAAAATGGCCAAAACTTGTTTTTCTTTTCCGCTCATAGGCCCTAATTTCTCAAGCTCTTGATCAATAACCTCCCTGGAGGCTGAAAATTTTAAATTTTTGTTGGGGTACATCCATTTTACCAATACCAAGTAGCTGATCCAAATCATTAATGCTGAAAAAGGTACCCCAATAACCATCCATTTTAGAAAGGAGATTTCAATGTTGTACTCGTTTTCCAAGAGTCCGATCATGACCGAATTGGGCGGGGTGCCAATAACGGTAGCTACGCCTCCCGCATTGGCGGAAAAAGCAATGCCCAGCATTACGCTCAAGGCAAAATTTCTATCGTCTTTCGTAAAACCGTCAGCATCATTAACCAGCAGTCCAATAACGGACATGGCGATAGGCAACATAACTACTGTTGTAGCGGTATTACTGATCCACATGCTCAAAGAGGCCGTGGCAATCATAAAGCCCAATACTACCTTGTTGGGCGTGGTACCCGTAATTCTGATGATGTTGAGTGCAATACGTTTATGAAGATTTACTTTCTCTAGGGCTAGCGCCAGCACGAATCCTCCAAAAAACAAAAAGATAATAGGGCTGCCATAATTGGCACCTACGTCCCCGATTTCCATGATTTTAAGTATGGGAAAAAGCAGTAGAGGCAATAAGGCGGTAACCGAAATACTTACGGCCTCGGTAATCCACCAAGTTACCATCCAAACGGCAACGGCGATTACTCGGTCACCATTTTCTGAAACCATTTCAAAAGGCAGGGATAAGATGATGAAAAACAATAGGGGCCCGATAAACAAGCCAATTCTTTTACTTAAATCCATAGTTGGCGGTATAAGTCCCCTAAGCTAGTTTTTTTCTCTTTCTTATAAAAGCCTGATTTTAATAGATGATAGAATCCGATGGAATGGGGGGTAACTCGTACCCTCCGTAGTCTAGAATAAGTTGCCCATCTTTTAATGATTTTGGTCCTTTTTTATCCACCTTGGTTTTAAAAAGATAGACTTTTTCTAAACTTTTAAAGGAGCTGAAAAGATTTACCGGTTGGTCAAATAGACTTCCTGACAAGTTGATTGTATGTAGGTATTCTACATTTTTCAAAACCTCTATGCCTTTGCCCGTCAAGGAAGTATTGTCCAGCTTTAAGATAGAAAGATTAGGGAGTTGTACCAACTTTTCAAAGATAGCATCGGTTACTTGTGTGCCTCCCAAGTCGAGCTGGGCAATCTGTTCCCTAAGAGGCATGAGCTTATCAAAATCATCATCCTTAAAATTAGGCTTGTTAATGCAGGATACACTTAAAAAATGGGTAGACTCGCTGATGGGGTCAATATAGATTCCGTATTTTTCAATGCTCTTTATGCTGTCTTCTGATGCTTCAGGAACCTCTAGTTCCGGATGACCTTTATAGCTTGTACTAGGAAAAAAGGAGGTGAAAAGGTCTTTTTTTAGTCCGATTTCTTTTACGGTACCTTCAAACGGATGCCCCGCATCCATCCACACAGCAATCAATTTAATTTCCTCTTTTGTGGGTTGTTTTTTCCCTTCAGGCGGCATGTGGTCATCATCTTCCATGGGCAATACCATTCGCTTAAATAAATCGCTTTCTTCGCTATGCGATGCCAAAACAGCACCACTTTCTCCGCCTTTCAGAATACCATTTTTAGAATGTAACAGTAAGGCGCCCTTGTCTTTTTTAGGGTTGTGGCAGCTAACGCATTTACTGCTTAAAATAGGTTGAATCACTTCCTCGTAAACGAGGGCTTCTTCCCAGTTTTCTTCGGTGAGTGCCAATTCTTTTTCTTCGATTATTTCAAAGCCCAATAGGGATTTTACCGAGTTGGGCAATGGTTCTATCAAATATGCTTCGCCATGGGTTATGTTGCCTCCTTGATGCCCCGTAAATGAAATCAGGACAAATGCAATAACGCTTAGGATAGAAATGGGTGCTTTCACTAAAAAACTAACGGTTTTCTTTGGGGTGACTTTTAGGTGCATCGCGAAGCAGAAAACGGCGGTTATAATTCCGGACCACAAATGCCATTTTACGGAATCATAGGAATATCCTTCGCCTTGATATTGTAAATACCCGGTAATACATGCTAATACGGCCGTAATACCTGCCCAGAAATAGACAATGGCGATAACCTTATGCCACTCATTCGCTTTTCGGTCATACCATTGTAGAAGCAGTGCCAAAATTAGAAAGCCAATGGGTAGGTGTACGATTAATGGGTGCAAGCGCCCGAGTAATTGTTGCATCATTTCCATAAACAAATTACTCCAAATTTAAACGTTGTTTTAGGGCTTGCATCATGTATACATTGGCCTTCCACTGGTGGGTTACCGGTAAATGAGAGTAGGGTAGTGTTGGCATATAGTCCGGCGGTCCAAATTCTGTAGTTACCGTAAAAGTATCTTGGCTTTTCCATTTATTGCGGATGATTTTCTCCCAAATATCCAGATGCCTATCCACCGCTTTTCTCCATTCCGGGGCTTGTGGGTCACTAACTTGTGGGCCTTCTGCATGGCCAACTCTGGCATGAATGTGATGCGTGCGCTCCATTACTTCTTCGAGTTTATCTTCCTGAGCGGTTAAAAGGGATTCATGTACCACCATCCAATGGCTAATGTCAAGGTTCAATTTTAGTTCTGGTATGGATTTTAGGTACTTTTTGGTGTCTACCATGTTAAAACTGAATCTACCTCTGTGGGTCTCATGGTAGACAGGTACACTATATTTCTTTGCGGCCTTGTTGGCAGCATCAATAAAGGCCTGGTTTTCTTTAAAAGAATAAAAATCGTTGCCCGTATGGCAATTGATGTAGGCAGGTTTCCAAGCCGCAATTTTTTCGAAGTTGTTCGTGTACGCTGCTAAGCTCTCTTCAAAAGGAATGGACTTATTGGTTCCGTTTAGAAAACCAACCAACAGGTCATATTTTTCTAAAGCGGCTTTTAACTCTTTTTGGTCTTTTTCGTTATTAGGAAACCATGTTTCTAGTCCGTCATAACCAGAGGCTTTTGTTCTTTCGCAAAAGGTATCCCAAGAAACGGAACGACCCCAGTCCGTTTGAAAAAAACGTATTTTTTTTGTGGACTGTGCCATCCCTAAAAGGGTAAAAAACGACAGTGCAAAAGCTGTCAAAATCTTTTTAAGTATCATGTTTTGGTTGGTTTAGTAGATGGTTTACGCCAGTATTTCTTTAATAATTTCTCCTTCCACATCGGTCAATCTAAAGGGTCTCCCTTGAAAATCAAAAGTAAATTCTTCATGATTAAAACCGAGTAAATGTAGAATGGTGGCATGTACATCATGAACGGAAACCCTTCCTTCTATTCCAGAAAAGCCAATATCGTCTGTTGCACCGTGCGAAGCACCTTTTTTGATACCTCCACCGGCCATCCACATGGTAAAAGCATCACCGTGATGGTCTCTACCTTTATAGGCCATTTCTTTGTTGCCCCGGTTCTCTTGCATTGGCGTACGCCCAAATTCGCCTCCCCAAACAATAAGGGTGTCTTCTAAAAGTCCCCGTTGTTTCAAATCCATAATCAAAGCCGTCATAGGGCGGTCAATTTCACGGCATTTGTTACGCAACCCCATGTCAATTGAACCCTCACGGACGTTACCGTGGGTGTCCCATCCCCAATCGAAAAGCTGCACGAAGCGTACCCCATCTTCCACCAGTTTTCTGGCCAGTAAACAGTTGTTGGCAAAAGATTCTTTCCCGGGTTCTACGCCGTACATTTGTTTAATATGCTCTGGTTCGTTGTTAATGTTCATGACCTCTGGTACTGCAATCTGCATGCGGTAGGCCATTTCATATTGGTTAATGCGCGCTAAAATTTCAGGATCGGCATATTTTGCATATTCCTCTTTATTGATTTTATTGATGGCATCAATGGTGCTTTTCTTTAAGTTTCTTGAAATACCATCTGGGTCTTCAATATACAACACAGGGTCGCCTTTGGAGCGACATTGCACACCTTGATAAACGGACGGTAGAAAACCACTGCCCCAAACACTTTTACCAGCATCAGGGGTGTTTCCGCCGGATGTCAACACCACAAAACCGGGTAGATTTTGGTTTTCCGAACCTAAACCGTATGTTGCCCAAGCGCCAATACTTGGCCTGCCCAATCGTGGACTACCCGTATGCATGAACAACTGGGCGGGACCGTGATTAAATTGGTCCGTGTGTACTGCTTTTAAAAATGCTACCTCATCAACCACCTTTTTAAAATGCGGTAGAAAGTTAGACACCCAATTGCACGACTCCCCTTCTTGTTTGAATTCGGCTTGAGGACCCATTAATTTGGGCGTTCCCTTGATAAAAGCGAATTTTTTCCCTTCTAATAAGGATTGCGGACAATCTTGCCCATGGTATTTCTGTAGTTGCGGTTTGTAATCGAACATTTCTAATTGCGAAGGAGCCCCGGCCATGTGTAAATAGATAACCGATTTTACTTTGGGTCCGTAATGCGGGGCTAAGGTAGCTAGTGGGTTCAAATCCCTTTCGGTGAAACTGTTTTGGGCAATTCCTTTTGGTTTTTGCAGCGGATCGCAACCCATAAAAATGGAACTCAATGCCAAGCCGCCCATTCCTTGGGCACAACTTTTTATAAAGTGTCTTCTGGTCTTGGCTTGGGTTTCTCTCTCGAGTTTTTCCCGCAATAATCTATTGACGATATCGGTATGATGTTTCACTTTTTTGGTTTTAGGCTTTGGTTAAAAATTCATCCAAATTCATAATGGCATTGGCCACTACGGTAAGCGCGCTAAGTTCCGGGCTTGGTTGTTCCTCAAAATGTAAAAAGAGTTCGTATGCCTTAGGGTCTTTTTTAAATTCCGTGAGGGAACTCTCATAAAGCACCATTAGGGCCTCTAGTTTTTGACTTTCTATTTTGGAAAGGGTCGCTTTTGTGTAGGCTTTACCTATACTTTTTTCTATATCAGCAATATTAAAACTGTTTTTTGCCAAATGGTAGGATGCCTCTAAATACACTGGATCGTTAAGGGTTACCAATGCTTGTAGAGGCGTATTGGTTACCGTTCTTCTAATGGTGCAAACTTCTCGTGAGCCTGCATCAAAGGTAAGAAAGGAAGGGTAGGGGCTTGTCCGTTTTAAGTAGGTGTAAATACCTCTTCTATAACGATCTTCCCCTTTACTTTCCACCCATTTGGCACCGTTGTAAACCGTTTGCCAAACGCCATCAGGTTGAGGGGGCATAACTCCTGGACCATACATTTTAGTACTTAAAATTCCGGCTACGGCCAATGCTTGGTCCCTAATTTGTTCCGCCCCTAGGCGAATTCTAGGTCCACGCGCGTACAGCTCATTTTCAGGATCCAAACGGTACATTTCTGGACTGCTTTCAGAACTTTGGCGATATGTGCCGGACATTACAATTTCTTTGATAAGCGCTTTAAGGCTCCAGTTCATTTCGTTCATAAAGCGGAGAGAAAGCCAATCTAAAAGAGCAGGATGGGACGGCGGTTCTGATTGCGAACCAATATCTTCTACCGTAGGCACAATCCCACGACCATAAATTTGATGCCAAACACGGTTTACTAGCGTTCTTGCCGTTAATGGATTCTTTTTATCTACTATCCACTTAGAAAGCCCCAATCGGTTTTCAGGCCAATCATTGTTCCAGGCGTTTAGACTTGCAGGTACACCAGGTTCCACCGTATCGGTCTTGGTAAGCCAACTTCCACGGTCAAACAACTGTGTGGTTCGCTTCATATAATCCGGGTTCTCGGCCATAATAGGCACGGTAAGGGAGTTTGTATTCAAGAGTTCTAGGAAATCTGAATTGATTTTATTCCATCCAGATTCATTTTTCCCCGGTATGTCAGGAACAAAACCTACCCAATAGAGGTTTAGGATATTGACTTCTTTGGCAACCGAGTTATTTTGCGTTTCAATGTAGATATTCGTTTTTTCTGATATCGGTTTAATGGGAAATTGGGAGGTGGTATTGTTTTTTGATTTATTAATGGTAAACTGGCCTAAAATAGGCCCGTTGGCATCTCCTTTTCTAATCGTCATTTTAGTGCCATCATAGTGGGAGCGGTAATTTAGATATACAAAACTAGCTTCTTCGGTATAGGTATTTTCAATAATGGTACTGCCATCATCCCAATAAACCACCGATGCATGGTCATCATACACACTGTTTTTGAATTCTTTAAAGAAATGCGATTTGTAAACGGGTTCGGTAAACTGTAAAAAATCCTTTGTTTTTTCCACGGTAGCTTTATCGCCATATTTAGTAACCCAGTCAACTACCTTATCCATTTGTTCTTGCTGTTCTGGTGTATACATTTTGAGAACAGGAGATTCGTTAGGTACATCCTCATCCCTGGTATTGTTGAAAAATGCCATTAGGTTATAATACTCCTTATGCACAAAGGGGTCGTAAGGGTGGCTGTGGCATTGAACACATTCCATAGTAGTGCTCTGCCAAACGGAAAAGGTTGTGTTTATACGGTCCATTACAGCGGCTACCCTAAACTCCTCATCATCCGTACCACCTTCGTCATTATTCATGGTGTTTCTATGAAAAGCCGTTGCAATCAATTGGTCTGCCGACGGGTCTGGCAAAAGGTCGCCCGCAAGTTGCTCAATGGTAAATTGGTCATAGGGCATGTTTTGGTTTAAGGCATCAATAACCCAATCGCGGTATTTCCAAATTTCGCGACCCATATCTTTTTCATATCCTTTAGAGTCGGCATATCTAGCGAGGTCCAACCACCAGGTTGCCCATTTTTCCCCGTATGCAGGGTCGTTCAATAGCGAATCTATTAAGGTTTCGTACGTGATTTTGCCCGTGTCAAAATCTAGTAGTTGTTTCTCTGACGGAGGAAGCCCGATAATATCCAGAGCCGCCCTTCTAGCAATAATATTTTTAGGAGCCGGACCATTGGGAGTAATTTCTCTATCGTTTAGTTTGGCCAAAATGAAATGGTCGATGTCATTTTTGATAAAATCGGAAGCATCCTCGGGAACAAAACTAGCCTCTGCAGTAATAGCAGGTACCGCTACTTTTTCGGGAAGTGAGTACGCCCAATGTTCGCCCCATTCCGCACCTTGATCAATCCACTTGGTCAATAGCTCAATTTCTTCTTCTGGTAATTTTTTAGCCTCGTAGGGCATACGAACCTCGGGATCATCTGAATGTAACCTTTTTATAAATTCACTGGCTGAGGCATCTCCTTTGATGATGGCCGGTTTTCCCGATTCGGTAGCTGCAAAGGCCTCTTCCTCGAACAAAACACTAAAGCCTCCACTTTTTTTGACCCCACCATGGCAAGAAATACATCTTTTATTGAGGATGGGTTTGATTTGGGCGTTAAAATCTACTTGCTCTTTTGTTTGACAGGATTGGAGAACTATCAACAAGGCAAAGAAAAGTTGATACGGACCTACTTTATGGATATGAATTTTCATTTTTGGTTTTGAACTAATGTCCTTGGTAGGGACAAACGGTAATGGTTTGAAAAATTTGACCTAAATTAAATGTAAATATTACAATTATAATGGATAATACTTTTTAAGGTATGGATATTTCAATAATGTATGTTTCAATTTACAAAAAATATAAAGGTTTCACCGGATTTGGTGAGGAAAGGAAATATTTCGAAACTTAGTTAAAATAAGAGAACGGATTTAGACTTCTTCCCGATACTCGCTGGGTGATTGCCCTATTGTTTTCTTAAAGATCCGTGAGAAGTAAAAAGGGTCTTGAAAGCCAAGTTTAAAACTAATTTCTTTAATGCTCAGGTCACTGTATTTTAAATATTCACAAGCTTTCTGCATTTTTTTTAAGTTAAAGAACTGTATAAGTGAATACCCTGTGTGCTTTTTAAAGAGGTTGAGGACATACGAAGTAGAGTAGTTGAATTTTTGGGCTATGTCCTCCGTTTTTAAGGTACTATCAAGATTTTGGTCCAGATACGCGGTAATGTTTTCGATGAGGTTGCTTTTGGAATGTGTATTTAATCCATCCACCGATAAATAAATAAAGGAAGATAGAAAATGTAGCCCCATTATATTGGCGAACTCTAATTGATGGAATGCATATTCGTTAGAAAGCATTTGAAAGATACGATCAAACATGGCAATACGCTCACTATCAAAAGGTATCTTCTGGGCGTATTCATTTACTTCTAAATGTCTTTCGTACAGGCTTGTGCAATGTTGACCCTTAAAATGCATCCAATAAATACTCCACGGGTCATTTTTAGTAGCCTCGTATTCGTGCTTCGTTGCCATGGGAATTATGCAAAAACTATTGGGTTGAAGATGTAAATTTTGATTTTCAAAGGTAACTCTTCCACTGCCCTCTACACAGTAGATGAAGATGTACTCCTTAGACCCCTGGTTACGACGAATAAAATGACCTTCGGCTCTTGGGTAAAAACCGATATCGGTAATAAAAAAAGGCTTGGTAATGGTATTTTTTGAAAGACTTTGCTGAATGGAATTCGGTAAAATAAGAACCCTTTGCCCCAAAAATCCACGTTTGCCTATTTTCTTTTCCATTGCCTGCGAGTTATTTCAAACCGAAATAATACCAGAAAATAGAAATACCTGAAAATATAGGCAAATGATTTTTCAAGTTTGCGAAAAAGCCCAAAAGAAAGACAATTTATTTTACCAATACCACCGTTTTATCAGCACCTTCTACATTGACTTTCAACAATCCATTTTTTGAAAGGCCTTTCATCGACTTATCCCATTTTTTACCGCTAAGCCCTGCTTTTGATTTTAACTCGTTTAAATCCATCTCTCCGGCCGGTTTAAGCAGGTCTAGGATGACTTTTTCCTCTGGGGTAAGTTCTACCTTCTTTTTCTCCGGTTTCATTTGAGGGAAAAACAACACCTCCTGAATAGAAGAATTATTGGTCATCAACATCACCAAGCGGTCGATGCCGATACCGATACCAGAAGTTGGGGGCATCCCATATTCCAAGGCACGTAAAAAGTCTTGGTCAATGAACATGGCCTCATCATCCCCTTTTTCAGAAAGCTTCAATTGGTCTTCAAAACGCTCGCGTTGATCGATAGGGTCGTTCAGCTCGGAATAAGCATTTGCCAATTCCTTTCCGTTGGCCATTAACTCAAAACGCTCTGTGAGTCCGGGTTTGCTTCGGTGTGCTTTTGTAAGCGGACTCATTTCTTTCGGGTAGTCGGTAATGAAGGTAGGCTGTATGTAGTGGTGCTCACATTTTTCACCAAAAATCTCATCAATTAACTTACCAACGCCCATGGTATCATCTACTTCAATACCTAATTTTTTGGCGGTTTCCCTTAGCTCGTCTTCCTCCATACCCGAAACATCAACACCGGTATGAATTTTAATGGCCTCTAAAATAGGCACTCTAGGATAGGGAGCCTTAAATTCTATTTCGTTTTTGCCAACGGTTACTGTGGTACTTCCGGTGGCTTCCAAGGCCACTTTTTCCAAAAGTTGTTCTGTGGTTTCCATCATCCAATTGTAGTCCTTATAGGCTACATAGAGTTCCATAACGGTAAACTCAGGATTGTGGGTGCGGTCCATACCTTCGTTCCTAAAATCCTTGGCAAATTCATATACCCCATCAAAACCACCTACAATCAACCTTTTAAGATATAGCTCATTGGCTATGCGCAAGTAAAGTGGAATATTTAGAGCGTTGTGGTGCGTTAAAAAGGGTCTTGCCGCAGCACCACCTGGAATAGGTTGTAAAATAGGGGTTTCTACTTCCAAATATCCTTTTTCATTATAAAACTGGCGAATTGTGTTCGTAATCTTGGTACGCTTGATAAAGTTTTCCTTTACTTTAGGGTTCACTACTAAATCCACGTAGCGCTGACGGTACCGCTGCTCGGGGTCATTAAATTCATCGAACACGTTTCCTTCGGCATCTTTTTTAGGCAAAGGCAAAGGGCGAAGCGATTTGCTCAGCAAGCTAAAATTCTTCACCATAACCGTTTTTTCACCTACTTGTGTGGTGAAAAGTTCACCTTCCACACCAATGATGTCTCCAATATCCAACAACTTTTTATAAACATCGTTGTAAAGCGTTTTATCATCCTCAGGGCAAATTTCATCCCTGTTAAAATATACCTGAATACGACCGGTACTGTCTTGAAGTTCTGCAAAGGAGGCCTTTCCCTGAATTCTACGCGACATCAGCCTTCCGGAAATAATCACTTTTTTTCCTTCGGAATAATCGGCCTTTATACTTTTAGAAGTGGCATTCACCGGATACAGTGCTGCCGGATACGGGTCGATACCCATACTTCTTAATTTGGTCAATTTTTCCCTTCTAATCTGTTCTTGTTCCGAAAGTTGCATGTGCATATGAATTAAGCCCGCAAATATAACTGATATGCATTAATTTTTCAATGAAGAAGTGATAATTGGCAACATCCTTTCAACAAATAGTTTGTAGGCTTTTTTTGAGGGGTGAAGTCCATCTGAGGCAACCAATTCCTTATCCTCCAAACCCTTTCTGGTAATATCCGTAACTTCAATGTAGGTAACCCCTTCCTTTTCGGCCGTTTCTTTTGCAAAAGAATTGTAGGCGTCTATTTCTTGGCTGATTTTTTGTTGGTCCCACCCGCTACCATAGGGCGTAAAGCCCCAGTCGGGAATTGAAATGACAAAGACTCGCTCTGTTTTATGATTTGCCAGTTCCAAAGCTTGTTCCAAAAGTTGGCTAAACTCTTTTTCGTATTTCTTAAAAGGTTCGCCTTGGTATTGATTGTTTACGCCTATCAATAAGGTAACCAAATCATAGTTAGGCCCAAGTTGTTCCGTTTTTAGGGCATCTAAAAGGTTATCGGTTCTCCACCCATTTTTTGCAATGATTTTTAAGGCTATGGGGCTTTTTAGTTGGCCTTGCAATGCCGTACTTAGTTGTGATGGATAATTGTCTTGGTATGCTACACTGGTGCCAATAGTGTAGCTATCACCTAAGGCTACATAGGTAAGATTGCTAGTGGGAGTAAAATTTTTTTCTTCAGTGCTAGGACTATCATAATCCGGTTCGGGAGACAAGGTCCGCTTACTACACGAAAATAGTGTGCAAATGACAAACAAACTGCCAATATGATTTTTAATGGATGTTTTCATAACCTAATTACGTAAATCTTTTGTCACGGTTTGCCTTTGACTATGTAACTAAAATGATAAAAAAGCGTCTTACCAATAGTATTAGTCATTCATCAATCATTAAATCAACAATCGAAAATGAGTTTTTTAAGAGTTTTATTGGCTATAATTTTTCCCCCTTTGTCGGTCATCGGAAAAGGTTGTGGCTCTTTTTTAATTGTACTACTTTTGACCTTCTGTGGCTGGGTACCCGGTGTTATAGCCGCCTTGGTCATTTTGAACAATCCCAAATAATGAGCTTGCAATGAAGTTATTGAAAATCTCGGTAGTATTCTTGGTCACCTTGTGTTTTATCGCCTGTAATTTTACGGAGGAAATCCATTTTAATAAAAATGGAAGCGGAAAACTAAGTATAAGTATGGATGGGAGCGAAATGATGCAAATGATGCCAGCGTCTGATTCTATTGGTATGGAGGAAAAGATGGATTCTACCATGGTTTTTAAAGATTTAATTCGAGAAAAGAAAGACAGTATTGCATTACTGTCTCCGGAGGAACAAGCAGCCATCAAAAGGTTGGAACCATTTAGTCTGCACATGCTGATGGATCCTGAAAAGGGCGTCATGAACTTTGATATGTTTACTGATTTTAAGGATGTTTCTGAAGTAAACGATGCTTTTTCCGCCTTTCAGGAGGCCAGTTCCATAGGACCCAAAAGTAATACGGGAGGTATGCAAGCAGGGCCAACAGGGGAGGAAACCCAAGTAAATTATTCCTTTAACCGAAATAAGTTTACCCGTAAAATTGAAATTACCGATCGCGAAGCCTTTCAAAGAAGTTTGGACAGTTTGGCGGGCTCGGAGATGTTTTTAGGAAGCTCTACTTATACTTTCAAATATCATTTTCCTAAGCGGGTAAAAGCTACCAATGTGAAAGACGCCACTTTTTCCATGGATGGAAAGACCATGATTTATGAGGTGAATTTCTTGGAGATTTCCAAAGACCCTGAGGCATTTTTGATAGAAGTTGAGCTGGAAAAATAGCCGTTACGATTTCGTATCTTTGTAGGATGAACAAAACGGTATTTTTAGAGGACTTAGGTCTAAAGGATTATAAGCAAACTTGGGATTACCAAGAAGCGCTTTTTAAGCAGACCGTAGACTTAAAAATCAACAATCGTAGGCAGAACGAAAATATACCCACACCCAACCATTTTCTGTTCGTCGAGCATCCCCATGTATATACTTTGGGAAAGAGCGGCGACCTATCGAATCTTTTGGTCAATGAAGAAGAGCTTGCCGCCAAAAATGCAAAATTCTACAAAATTAATAGGGGAGGAGATATCACGTATCACGGCCCTGGCCAAATTGTGGGCTACCCCATTTTAGACCTCGATAATTTCTTTAGCGATATACATAAATACCTTCGTTTACTGGAAGAAATGGTGATTCTCACCTTGGCCGAATATGGATTGAAAGCAGAACGCTCCGTAGGAGAAACCGGAGTTTGGTTGGATGTAGGCACCCCTTTTGCTAGAAAAATCTGC
Organism: Cytophaga sp. FL35; assembly: GCF_014349235.1. GTDB lineage: Bacteria > Bacteroidota > Bacteroidia > Flavobacteriales > Flavobacteriaceae > Euzebyella. The sequence goes on from NZ_JACSOH010000015.1 coordinate 111,734, forward strand.
GCCATGGGCGTACGAGCCAGCCGATGGGTGACCATGCACGGTTTTGCTTTAAACGTAAATGCTGATTTGGGGTATTTTGATTTGATGATCCCCTGTGGAATCAAGGACAAGGCCGTTACTTCTTTAAATGTAGAGTTGGGACAGCAAGAAGTTGATTTGGAGAAGGTCAAGGAAAAACTGCTTAAACATTTTGCTGCGCTTTTTGAGGCTCAAATGGTTGAAAAAGAAAAAACCGAGGCCTAAAACTCGGTTTTTCATTTAAATCTCAATTTTTAATATTCAATTCCCAAATAATCCATGACTTCATAATAAGTCATCTTTTTAAAATCATTAACATTCTTCATTTTTCCTGAGATATTAATATTTGGCGGGATAATTACATAACGAAATTTACTTCCTCGAGCGGGATCAATTTGAAATTCGGTTAAATCTCCAGATAATGCTTCAGCCCTAATATTAATATCCGCTGCTGCAGAGCTACCGCTTCCATAGCCATTAGTGAATTGAGCTCCCCTGAAATTCAAGACGGGAAGCTGATAAGTGTTTCCATCACCAAAACCCGAGAAATATACTAAAATAATATGTGTGTCTCTGATGCTGGCGGCACTGGGCAGGGTAGAAGGGAAATCTATGCCCATAAACTTTACAGAAGTACTAGCTCCACTAAAATTCGCTGGTATCCAATCACTGTAATACACTTCTGCATTGCCGTCTTTTCCATCCTCTCCATCAATTCCGTCTTGTCCACTTTCGCCAGCCGGTCCCTGATCTCCTTGAGGTCCCTGCTCACCTTGAATACCTTGTTCACCCTGTGGTCCTTCTGGCCCAATTGGTCCTACATCACCGTCTTTAGAGCATGAAGTATTGATTAGAATGATGCCTAAAGCAAGAAAAAGTGAACTTTTAATTATAGCTTTCATAATAAAATTTTTTAGTTTCCCTTTAATGGTAGGGGAGAGTAAAGGTTAACATTGAGGCATAAAAAAACCTCAGTAGTTGCTGAGGTTTGAAAACCAGGTCTTCTATGAAGGTAAAAATACTTTTCCCGAGGCTGCAAAGGGCTAGAAGTATATTACCTCTGTGGTATGATTACCAGAGTAAACATTTAAAGAGGCTCCTGTGGCATTGGAACTACCTTCGCTACCTCCAAAATCGGTCAAGTAAAAAGTTATGGGGGAGGATACCGAATCTCCGTCGGCTATAAAGGTTCCGTTCAGTAAGGTGCCGGTAAGCGGTGATGACGCATTGCCGGTCCAGTAAAGCATATCGGTAAGGGCACTTAAGCTGGTACGCGCCCAATTTCCTCCTAGATTGGGACTCATTTGTATGTAGTCTGGGGCAAAATATACCTCAAAGCGTTTGAGTCCGCCCGTATCCGCACCAGAAATAAGAAAGGTATATTCCGAACCTTCACGTAAGTTCAATTGAAAGCTGTCAAAATCAGTGTCTTGGTCAAAAGTTTCGTCAAAGCCGTCGCCGCTTATTTGAATGGAGAAGGTGGGCGGGTCAACATCGGTTTCCGGTATTTCTGTTTCACAGGCCTGTGCTATCATCAATAACGATAAGGCCACAATCATTTGAATTGTTTTCATAAGTACTTTTTTTTAATGGAACATTAAACACTAATAATCGTAGTCGCTTTTAAATCCCTTTTAAAAAGACTTTTCCATCTAAATGGAGAGATCAACTTTTAAAAGCTTGCCTTCATTATCTCGTTCACCATAGACCCAGAAATTAGAACCGTCGTAGGCCACACCAAATATTCGAACATTTGGTATACTATATGAATTGACTACCTGCAACCCATCGCTTACATCGCATTTATATAACATGTAACCGGAGCATATATAGAGATGATTGTCTTGATAATCGAGGCCGTAAGGTCTTGTGCCATCTAGTTCAATGGTTTGTTCAATGGTATCGGTATTGTAATTGTAGAGGTATAGCGCATCTTCGTTGCCACTGGCGGCCCAAATTCTCATTTCATCCATAGAAGCTAAACCATAAATCCAAGATCCTAAGTCTAAAGATTCCTCTATGAAAGCGTTATCAAATTCATTATGGATATAAAATTTCCTAGAACCGTTGTCACTTTGGAAAAAGTATCTATCTATACCGGTATATTTTTCGATTTCTACTGCATAGGCACTCCTGGTGGTAGTTATGGTGCCATCTAAAGCGAAGGTTTCAGGGTTTACAAGGCCTATATCATCAGCTTCATATCCATTGCCGACCAAAATTTGGCTACCATTCCATGCAATATCAACGCTATCGGTCCACGGAGCATCGCCTTCATCCAAAATAGTGAGTTCTTCTACCCATTGGCTGTCACTAATTGCTTCATTTTTAGATAGTGTTACTGAACCATCCGGAAAGCTTAATACCAATTCATCCTCAGTCACAGTGTAATTGGCCAAGGAAGATCCAAAACCATAATTGATGGTTATTTGACTGTTTTCTTCATCATGGGTGTAATTGGCATTGTTTAGGTTTCTAAAGCCCGTTTCATTTTCATCTAGTGTGATCAAGGTATTGTCAGGATTAATGATAAAATAACTGGTATTTTCATAACCATAATAGTCAGTTGAGCTAACGGCCCAGGTACCATCAATTTTAGGAGGCTCTTCTTCAGGGGTCTCTTCTTCGGTTGTTTCTTCTGGAGTCGTATTTTCAATTACGGGTTGTGGTGAGTCATCGTCCTTTTTACAATTCGTGAAAATTACAGAAGTAAGAATGACAAAGGCGATTAAAAAGACTGAATTTTTCATAATCTTAATTTTTAGTTACATTACTTAATGGTAGTAAAAACCATAGGTTAACATGGGGTTCAATTTGTTTTATGATTCCCAACCACTACAATAAGATTTCGGAATAGAGGGTGAGAACTGCCACTAGGGCAATAATGAGCAGCCACTTAATAATTTCCAATCGTTCATACATTTCCATCAATTTCAATTTTTGGGGTTCCCTCTTTTATGTAGAATGGAGTAGAAGGTTAACATGTGAAGAAAAAACTAAAAAATTTTAGTGTAGTAGGTTTACTACAAAGCCTTGTGCAGAGGGCTATTCGAAACAATCGAGAACATGATGGTGCCAAAAAAATACTATTTTAGCTAAATACCCTGTTAACCTTCTCATTAGATATACATTAAATGAAAAACGACCTGGTAGACATTTCTTTGGATCAATTGCGAAAAGGTGCAGATAAAGACCTTAAGAAGATCTACGAAGACAACAGAGCCAAGTTTTTAAACTTTGCACGACGCTATCAGTTGCCTGAAGATGATTTAATAGATTTTTACCAAGATGCTTACATCATCTTCTATAATAATGTGATGTCCGGTAAATTAGAGCATTTAAGTAGTAGTATTTCTACTTATCTGATTTCTATCGGAAAACATTTAATCTTTGATCGAATGAGAAAAAATAAGAAATCGGTTTCAGAAAAGTTCGACCTGAGCAGAGTTGGTGATACTGATGAGCAGATAAGTTCCTTTGAATTGGAAGCGCCGGAGCTAAGCCATGAACAGCGACTTTTACAGCAACATTTTAAGAGTTTGGGCGAAAAATGCCAGCAATTACTGACCCTATTCTATTATCGTGGCTTAACGATCCAAGAAATAATGGAAGCTGAAAATTACAATAGCGAAAATGTGGTGAAGGCCGCCAAATCGCGATGTATGAAAACATTGAAGGAAAAAATCAAATCTAATACCTACTAGCCATGGATAAAGAAACATTACTTTATCAGTATTTCTCAAATCAATTAACACCTAAAGAACAGGAAGCCTTTGATGCGCTCTTGGAAACCGATTCTGAATTTAAAGAGCAGTTCGATTTTGAACGGAGTGTGCAAGAAGTCATCAGAGACCAAAAATCATCTGATTTAAAAGAGAAGTTAAAAGGTTTTGAGCGCGAAATTAGTTCAGGGCAAGAAGAAAAAGTAGTTACCTTAAAACCTGAGGCTAGCTTTAATAGTTATAAAAAATGGATGATTGCCGCGTCAATTGCTCTTTTCATGGGATTGGGTTATCTGGGATTCGATAATTTATCCGGGCCAAATTATAATCGACTTTATGAGGAGAATTTTCAGAATTACCCGAATACCGCATATGCCATCACCAGAGGTGAAACTGATGAAGATACATTGAAACGGGAAGCCTTTGTGGCCTATGAAACCGATAATATCAATGAAGCTATTTCACTTTTTAAAAGGCTTAAACAAAAAGAGGATTCTGAAACGGTCAACTTTTACTTAGCACAATCATATTTGCAAGCAAACCAAACCCAAGAAGCCATTACCTTGTTAGACAATGTTATTAAAGTGAATGGAGAATTCAAACCACAGGCCCTATGGTATAAATCACTGGCCTATTTAAAATTGAAGGAGAAAGATAAGGCACTTGTAAGCTTGAATGCCCTTGTTGAAGATGGTAGGTACAAAAAAACGGAAGCTACCGGCCTTGTAAAAGAGTTGGATTGATCAATGTTTTCTCTGCTTGCGTACTAGAATGAATCCCGCAAGGGTAATGGAAAGGGCAAAGAGCAAGCCCCCAAATAACCACCATTTACTTGTGCTTTGTGCCAATGGGGCATCGTCTCCAATTACAATTAAGGCAGCCCAATAACCCGGTCCAAAATTGGCGTCTTTGTTCGCGTGTAAATAATCAAGTTTTGCTTCTCGCAATGCTTTCGACTTGCTATAGCCCTGATCAAGATTTTGATAGAATCGGGCCATTATTTCCTTACTACTTTTATCGTTTGTTGACCAAAGCGATGAAATAACACTTTTGGCCCCAGCATGAAAAAAGCCTCGAGCCAAGCTCATGGCCCCTTCGCCCTTTCTTAACTCTCCAAGAGAAGTATTACAGGCGCTCAAAACAACCATTTGTGCCTCTGTTTTTGTTGCGTACAACTCATTTAAATAAATCTTTTTGTCACTAAAGGCAATCCAAGGGTTTCCGTTACTCCCGACATCTGCATGGGTAGATAGGTGAATTATTTTATAATTGGGTAATTTCTCTAGAAAAATGTTTTTCGTCGCGGAATCGTTAAAGTAAGTGTCGCCTTTAAAATGTGCATGGGCGGCATCGATTTCCAAGGGGCTAAAATGCAATTTTTGAAGCCCAAGATCTTTAAATTCAACAGGAGCCAATCCTAAAAAATCATGGTTGGGATTATTTTTTACCTCTAGCTTGGCATCTAAATAGGAGATGGAGTAGGCATATGAAATTTCACTGTCTTCAATTAAATAGCGAGAAGTTTCTATGTCAGTAACAAAGGCCTCAAAAGGAATTTGTTGTAAGAGGTAATCGGTTACTATGATTACTTTTTTATCGATCAGTTCTTCAAAAACAGAGGGAGGTATCAATTTGGTGAAAAGTTTATGGGAACTGTCTTTATACCCATCCATTTTAGAACGTGAGACTTCAAGATCTGTCATCTTACCGTAGAGATCGATTAATTCTTTTTCGAGTTGTTCCGGATTTTCAATTTTGAAGAATGTCGTGGAATCGTGACTGTTCAATAGTCCATAGCCTTGATTTTTATTCAGTATATATTGTAGAACGGTCTGGTTTTCTTTTACATACTTCGATTTGAAGCTTTCATAAGGTAGAATTTGAATTTTCCTCTTTAAATTTTCATATTCAGGATAAGCCTTTTTCAAAGAATCGGCAAAAAGGTGGTACCCCTGTTTTACGTCATACACTATTTTTTTTAGGGAGTCTTTTAAAGCCGCATCTGTTTCGTTCTGAAGCTGATTTTCAAAAAGGAAAATATCCTTTTTAAGAAGAAATTCGCGTTGAGAAAGTTCTTGAGGTATTTGAGCAAGTTGCTTTGCCTGTTCTTCGCTAATATCTTCTAAGAGCAGTAAGGCTTTATTACGCTCCATAAAATAATAGGCTTCTTCGGGCAGGTTGAGCAAGTAACAAACCTCTACAGCTTTTGAATAAAGAGAAGCTCCTTTTTCTCTCCAGAAATATTTAGAGCGGTTTTCTGAACTTTCGTTTCTGATCAAGTCTATCAATTGATCGGAGAGACGTACCGTTTCCAAGGCATTTTGCAAAAAGTCTTCATTACGCTCCTCTTCGTAGTAACTTAACCATCCATTGGCCTTGGTAATCAAATGGTTCAACAGGTAAATCTTATCGGGTACTACTTCAATATCCTTGATCGAGGGTAAACTGGTAATATCAGTTTGCGGTGTTTTGTCAATGAGCCAGAAAATGGCTTTTTGGTAATAGTTCATTGCCCTCTTAAAATCCTTTTTCGCTAAATAAAGGTCTCCTAAGTTTTCAAAGGGAAGAGAATAATTAGGGTCATAGCTAGTTGACTTATTTAGGTAGATTTCCCCAATATCATAATGGTTGAGTTTTACTTCCGAAAAACCAAGACTGTTGTATACCCTGGCCAATTCGTTTGGGTAAAGGGCCAATGAATCTGACAAAATCTTTTTGTGATACTCTATGGCCTTTTTATACTCTCCGAGCTCAATTAACCGATTGCCTTCAGTTTGGTAAATTCTATTATAATAATAGCTGTCTTCTATGCCTGATCGTTTCAATAGAGAGTCTGCTTTGTGAAGATTGGCGCTAATCTGATTGGAAAATTGGGCAATACCCATAATAGAAAAAATCTCGGCTTTTATAATATGGGCATCGATGAGGTTCTCTGAAATTTCTTTTTCAGTATTTGATATAATAATTTGGTCAAATTGCTCTAGGGCTTTGTAAAAGTCGCCTGTTTCAAGATATATTGTGCCAAGTTCGACCTTTGCATTTTCCATTTTAGAAACATCCTGTCCGTTATTTACAAGATAGAGAAAGGCTTCTTCGGCCTTAAAAATTTCCTCTTTCAAGTGATAAAAAGCTCCAAGGTTATAGGCCGTTTTTTCAAGTGACCCAATTGGTAATTCATCAATTTGTTTTTTTAGTGTTAGTGCTTTCTCTGTAAATGTAATGGCTTTATCAAGGTCTGTATCATTGCCATCGTTCCACCAATTTTCGTAGTACCATTTGCTTGCCACGTCATGATAACAATCTGCTAGGTCATTATCGTTAAGTCTTGATTTGTATTTGTTGAAAAAGAGGGTAAGATGGGCTTCAATGGAATCTTGGGGTTGTTGACTATTGATGATTTTCAACAATTCATCTTGTTGCGATATAGCTTCTAATGGATATAGCAATAATTGAAGTATGATGCTCCAAAAGAAAAGAACCAATAATGGAGGGCCTTGCTTAAACATTTATGACATAATGTAGCCTACAAAATACAACAATTGAAAAGAAGTAAGTTAACGTAATTAGGCAAAAAGAGCATTTGATGGTTGCAGGTTGTAAATAAAAAGTCCCCTGGTTGTATACCAAGGGACTCCAAATATTCACAAGTAGAGACTATTCACGAACAATCACGCGACTTTCTTCTATTTTTCCATCTAACTCAGAGGAGCTGGTAACTATGGGTAAATTCAAAATTTGAGATTTCAAACTTTCTGATACCAGACCGGTTTCACGATGCGTAATGGCCGCTAGAGCGGTCATGGCAGCAGCAGAATAAGAGGTGCCATCCAATAATATTGTTTGACTCGATCCACTAGCGTCTCCAAGTGAAATTTCATACCCATTGAAGGCCATAGCAACCTGTACGCTTTCAATCCCAAAATTTGATTTTTCATGTAGTTTGGGTTCATAAGTATTATCGTCAACATCATTGTAACCGGCTACAGATAACATATTTTTGCTTCTGTAGGATGATAAAAAGTGACCTTCAGTGCCATTGTCATTATCTCTGCCCTCATTACCGGCCGAAGTTACCACAAGAACTCCTAGGTCGTTCAACTCACCTAACAAATGAGCGTATATATTATTGCCAGAGCTGAAATATTCACGATCGACCGCGCCACCAAAACTGGCATTTACAATGTCAATGTTGCCTCCATTCTCGTTGATAGATTTTACGTATGCCAAAGCGCATAATATATTCCAGTAGGAACCATTTCCACTAGCATCAAAAACTTTCAGAGGTAGTATTTGATAATTCACGGGGTCATCTTCCGCATCTAAAATGTCAGTAATGATTTTAGTTACGTAGGTGCCATGGCCGTTTTCATCTAAAATATCTTGATTGCCTTCGATGAAATTCCATCCAGATTGGGTGCTTATACAATCACTATAAGCGCTGCTGGGGTAAAGAACGTTCCTTGACGAAGAAACAATTTCGGGTCGAAAATAATCAACCCCAGTATCAAGAATAGCGATGTTGACTGTACTTCCATCAATCGGGGCAATTAAATCAGGTTCCCCACCACTTTGTCCTTGCGCCGTGTACGAAGGCATCACTGGTAAAGAGACTATAAACGATTGTTGACCTTCAATTCTATTTCTAGGGCTTCGTCTGGGCAATCGATCAACTACCCCCTCAATTAAGACTTCCACATCCGGTGTTGCGGGGTCAAATTGCCACATTTCAATATCGTCACTACCACAATCACATTTTAAAATTTCTAAGCCAGGGTATTCGGTGGAAACACTATCCCTTATTTCAGTCTTTCTTTGATCGCTCACCCCGTCATACGATACAATGACCTCGTTGGGTGATAGGGTGATTTTATCCATTTCACTGCTAGCGCCCTCATCTACAATAATTGCATTGGGGTCAACCTCATTATCAATAGGGTTTTCGTCACCATCGTTCCCGTAGTGCCATTTATCACAGGAAGATATGCCTATAATCAAGGCCGTTAAGAAAATAAACTTGGTTTTCATCAGTGTTGATATTTTAAGGTTTATTATTTAGTGAATTTGGTAAGCTCTGTACTGCTCATCAAATTGCCATTACTTTTATAGGTTTCCTGTTTGATCATGCCAATACCCTCGGCAAGCCACAACTTAGATTTTGTTTCAATGGTAGCCCCCATAGTTTTTGCGGTGCTGTTTTCCGTTAGAAGGTAACACTCAAAAGAACCCGCGGGAGTGGTAATGGTTTCCTTTTTCTCAACCTTTCTATCAGTTTGGTCAACGCTTACGTTCATTTTAATACCAGACATGTTCATGGCCATGCTTACGTTGGCATCTGACAGTTCTTGGCCAACGGCTAAATCATTGGGCAATTCGATATCGGTACCTGATATATCCATTTCCAGACCCATTTCAGAATATTGCTGCATCATCTGCGAGGGGAACAACGATTCATAATCAATTTTCACTAGTCCGTTTTCACAGGTAAATGAATAATCGGTAGCGAAGACTTCTTTACCTTTTTTGTCAGTATATTTCATATCAAAAGTGGCGGCCGTTGCAGCGCCTTCCGAGCGTACTTCACTAATGGTGTAATTAATAACACCGTCTTCCTTTCCTTTTTTATTGTAGCTGGTATATTCAAAAGAACTACCCTCAGTAAGCGGGTAAAACTTACTACAGCTGTCTTGAGCTAAAATTTGTCCGGTAGTAATGATAAGTGCTATAAATCCTACAATTGTCTTTTTCATTTTATTAAAGTATTTCTATAATTATATTTTGATGAATTCTACTCTTCTATTTTGAGCTTTTCCTTCCACAGAACCGTTATTACCTATTGGTTCGGTTTCACCCTTACCTTCGGTAGTTAACCTATCACTTGATATATTATAAATGGAGACCAAGGCGTTCTTTACGGATGCTGCCCTCTTTTGGGAAAGTTGCATGTTTTTCTGGTCGTCGCCATCGCTATCCGTATGGCCCACAATTTTTAAATTCAATGACTTATTTTGTTCTAGCACTTGATATATTTGACGTATAATGCCCATTGACATGGGTTGAATATTGGCCGACCCACTTTCGAATAAAATACCGTTGGTTGATATTTTTCCATCTGCCAATAGCTTTCGTCTTAGGTCAACTCCTCCTTTGGCAACTTTAAAGTTGCTGAGGTAAATCCCTTCTTTGTTAGTGTCAATTCCTCTTAGGGAAAATTTAATTCCTTGCATTTTAACCCCTTCCGGAAGCAATCTCGGCACATCAACATATTTGTTTTCATTGATCCAAAACCGAAACCTTTGTCCATTTACGGCCACCGAAATATGGTGTTTGTCCATAACGGTAGGTCTTAAATCTGCTGCGATGGTGTTTCTTATAACACGGGCTCCGTTGTGGTGGTTTTCTACCACAATGCCAACATCGATAAATTGACAAAAGGAATATGAAGCGGAGCCCCAGTTAGCACCCTCATCAAAACTGTTGGTGTCACTTACCATTACTTCCAAGAAAGATTGGGAAGAGGTTTTGTTGTCGAGCCCTTGGGCAATCACATCAAATTCTAGGGTAAAATCTTCCGGTAATTCCGTTACATCAGGTATATAAGCCGTGTTAAAGCCTGGGAGAATTTTCAGCCATTTTTCATCATAGTCGTCAATCGTTACCAAATCACCACTGCTGTTGGTGTTCCATTTACTGGGAAAGTCACCCACAAAATCATTTTCAAAAGCATCTAAAAACAGGGTTTCATCACCGGGAACGAAATCAAATTTGCTATAGATTTTTATGGATTGCGGGTCCGTAGAAGTTGGGGCTGCGGAGGGGTCGTTTTCGACTTCCCTGATGTCTACGGATTCGGTATCTGAATTCGGACTCGGTGCCTTTTGTTTTGGAGGATTGGTTTTTTTTGAACTTCCGGGTTCTAAAATGCTGTCTAGAACCTGGTCTGTCTTTTCGGTCGTTTCTTTTTCTACCCGACGTTCCACGGTTCTTTCTGCAGCTCTTTCTGCTGCCTTCCCAAGCCTTTTAAGAATTTGTCCATTGGCATCAGGGGAGAAAAAAACTAAAATGGATAAGGTAATTACTGCTTTAAGGAACTTTGTAATGCGTTTCATTGCTACATAATTTAGTGTTTGTGTGAAAGGAGAAACTCAAAGCTTCAATTCGTCTTTGGAGTATTCTCTCACTATGTTAATGAACAATAACCTAATAAGGTTAACACCAAAACTAAATTATATGTATCATCCCTAAAGGGAATTTGTACTTTTTGCCACCATTAATTGTATGATTGGTAGTTATTTATGTATAAATGGCGGGTAACTTTTATAAATGGTTTGTAAGAAAATTTTAAAAATTGAGCTCTAATTGCTCAGGAAGTAGTCTAAAACTTTTTCTGTGGTATTTGGTAGCACCATATTTTTTAATGGCTGCCCTATGTTCTTTCGTAGGGTAGCCTTTATTCTTTTTCCAATTGTACATAGGGAATTCCTCGTGAATTTTTTCCATGTAGGCGTCTCTATGCGTTTTTGCCAAAACGGACGCAGCTGCGATACTCATATATTTTCCATCGCCCTTTATAATGCATTCATGAGGTATGTTTAAAAAAGGTTTGAACCTGTTGCCATCTACAATTATAAACCTTGGCGACACATCAAGCTTTTCAAGTGAACGGTGCATGGCCAAAATGGATGCATTTAAAATATTGATTTGATCTATTTCTTTTGGATATACATGTACAACACCATAACAGAGTGCTTCGGTTTCAATTAAAGGTCTTAAGATTTCTCTTTTGGTGTGTGAAAGTTGCTTGGAGTCGTTTAGTAAAGCATTTTTAAAGGTGTCCGGTAGTATAAGAGCGGCTGCAGTGACCGGTCCTGCAAGACAACCTCGCCCGGCCTCATCGGTTCCAGCCTCTAAATTCTTCAGGTGATGATAAGGTAATAACATAGAATGTGGTAGAAAATAAATGGAAGCAACTTACCATTATTATGGAACTAAAAAAAACGTTAATCCCGTAGTTTAAACTTTCACATTTAATTACGAACTAAAAAAATTAACTTTACGGCCGTAATCTTCATAAATGAGTCGATTTCTAAGTATCCTTTTATTTTGCCTTTTAGGCTCCTATGCATTTTCTCAAAGAAGGAATGGTCCTCCACCAAGTTCTAGTGATTCTATAAAGGTCGATAGTTCTAAACGAAATTTTGACCGCATGCCTGTCGGGGCAGATTCTACACAGAAGGAAATTACAATTAAGAATTATAAGATTATCTCCTATGAAAGGGATACTACCTATCTGGATACTACCCTTACCATTCAGAAAGAATATAAGTATAACTACCTACGTAAAGATAATTTCGAGCTAATGCCCTTTGCCAATGTGGGCCAACCTTATAATAAATTGGGTGTAGATTTAAAGAGGAAGACCTTTTATCCTTCTTTGGGGGCATCTGCCCTGCACTATAATTATATGGAAGTGGCGGATATTGACTATTATAATGTAGCTACTCCCATGTCCGATCTATTGTTCAAAACCACCTTTGACCAAGGTCAATTATTGGATGCCAACCTGGCCTTTAATACCTCACGCCGACTCAATTTTTCCATCGCCTACAAAGGATTTCGTTCTCTTGGTAAGTATGCCTACAACCAAGCAGAGTCCGGCAATTTTAGAACTACCACCAATTATGTGACCCAAAATGGACGGTACAGTCTACGGGCACATGTGGCCGCACAGAATATAGACCTTCAAGCTAATGGCGGCTTATCCAATGCAGAAACTCAGTTTGAAAGTAAAGATCCTGATTTCTCCACCAGAAATAATATAGACGTACGTTTCAGGGATGCCCTCAACAGAATTTTGGGTAAAAGGTATTACTTGGACCATTTGTATAAATTGGTTAAGAAGAATAATGACTCAAGTAGAGTTGAGAAAACCTCATTGGGTATTGGTCATGAATTTACATACGAGACCAAATATCATAGTTTTAATAAGACGGCCGCTTCTTCTTATTTGGGTGATGAACTGGTAACTCCAATATCGGACAGGGCCAATTTAAAAACAATGTATAATCAAGTTAATGCACAATTTTACAATAAGACTTTAGGTAGGTTGGAAGGGAATATTTCTCTTTATAATTACAATTACTTCTTTAATAGCCTTTTAATTACCGAAGATGGAAGTTTAATTCCCAATCGTTTAAAAGGGGAGGAGGTAGCTGTAGGGGCTGAATATGAAAAAAGGATAAAGGGTTTTGATTTTAGGGCCTCCGGGCAATATAATATTTCAGGGGACCTGGGAGGGAATCTACTACGAGCTTCCACAAGCTATAATTTAAATGATAAGTTAGAATTGAATGCAGGTGCGCAAGTGTCGTCTCAAATGCCCAATTTCAATTTTCTATTGAATCAAAGTGATTTTGTCAATTACAATTGGTACAATCTAGAGGAGTTTGAAAAGGAACAGATTTATTCGGTCAACATTGGGGTCAAATCCAAAAAGTGGGGTCAGATTACCTTGGATTATACCACGGTCGATAACTATACCTACTTTGGCGAGGAGCCAGATTTGACAGCTGCCACTACCAATGCGACCTCCATCGTAAAACCGTTTCAGGAATCAAATGTGCTCAATCACACTAAAATTAAGTATCTAAAGGAGTTTAAATTGGGTAAATGGGCCTTGAACAATACGGTCATGTACCAAAACGTCTCACAAGCCAATCAGGTATTAAACGTTCCACAGCTCGTAACTAGAAATACCCTTTATTTTTCTTCCGATGTTTTTAAAAAAGCCATGTACTTGCAAACAGGTGTGACCTTAAAGTACTTCACATCCTATCATATGGATGCTTACAATCCGCTTTTGGGAGAGTTTTATATTCAGAATGTGGAAAAACTTGGGGCTTATCCAATGCTTGACTTCTTTATCAATGCCCGCGTGCAGCAAACACGAATCTATTTAAAGGCGGAGCATTTTAACTCTTCCATGGGCGAAACCAATGATTTTTATTCCGCCCCAAATTATCCCTATCGCGATTTTGTAATCCGATTTGGTTTGGTTTGGAACTTCTTTTCATAATAGTAGAAAGTTTTTTTCTAATTAACGTGTTGCTTTTCAGTTAGTTTGAATTTAACCTAAAAAAAACCTTGAAAAAATAGTTGCGGGGCTAGGAAATGGTGTTACATTTGCAGCCCGAAAAACAACGAAGGTTGTTGTCGGGGACGCTCATTGAAAGT
>NZ_JACSOH010000016.1 GCF_014349235.1 Cytophaga sp. FL35
TACCAACACCGTTACCACTACGGCTACCGTTTCTGGTAACACTTGGACGGCCACGGATGCCGATATCTCCGGATTGGACAACGGTACCGTTACAGTGACCGCGGACGTGACCGACGTAGCCGGCAACCCGGCCACTGATAACGACCCAATTACCTTGGACAATAACACTCCAGAGGTAGATAGTTTTAGCACTATAGACATTACACCTATTTTAACCGGTCTAGGAGATGCCAATGAACAATTGACCATTGAATTGGACACCAATAGTGACGGAACTACAGATGTTACTTACCAAGTAACAACGGACAGCTCTGGAAATTGGAGTCTTGATACCGGTAGTGCTACTCCAATCAGTGGTAGCTTCCCATCCCTTGGTGATCAGGATGTAATTGATATCACAGCCACCGATATTGCAGGAAACAGTAATACGGGAATTGTTACCCTTTCTGTAGATACCGATGGTGACGGATTGAACAATAACGAAGAGATTACTCTTGGCACCGACCCTAATAATCCAGATTCCGATGGGGATGGTATCAACGACGGACAAGAAGTGTTGGACGGAACCAATCCTTTGGATGATTGTGATTCAACTGACGGTATGCCTCTTGGCTCAAGTGATTGCGATGCCGATAGTTTGACCAACACGGAAGAAGCTGGTTTGGGTACGGACCCGAACAATCCGGATACGGACAATGATGGTTTATTGGATGGGGAAGAGGTGACCTTGGGAACCGATCCTTTAAATGCCGATACCGATGGGGATGGCATCAATGACGAGCAAGAAGTGTTGGACGGAACAAATCCTTTGGATGATTGCGATTCTATTGGAGGAACTGCTCTTGATGACAGTGATTGCGATGCCGATGGTCTTACCACAGCGGAGGAGTCTAACTTAGGTACCGACCCTTCACTGGAAGATACCGATGGGGATTTAATTCCTGATGGTCAAGAAGTTCAGGATGGAACTGATCCATTGAATCCTTGTAGCAATAGAGGAGGAACTCCACCTGCAGGAACCCCTTGTGATATTGATATAGAAACCGATTTGGTGGCCCCGGGCATAAATGACGGACGTTTTATCATCAATAATATTGAAAGCTTCCCGAACAATACGGTAGAAGTATACAATAGATGGGGCGTAAAGGTTTTTGAAACTGAAGGTTATAATAACGTAGACAGGGCCTTTAAAGGAGTGTCCAATGGAAGAGTGACCATTAATAAAGAAGAGGAATTACCGGTAGGTGTTTACTTCTACATTATTAAGTATGTCAATAACAATGAGCATAAATCAGTATCCGGTTACTTGTATGTGAATCGATAAGATTTGAAATATAAAAAGGTAGTCAGGGGTTGCCTACATGAAATGGAGCTACGCTCTATGTGTACCCTAAGCCTATGACAACCTACAGATTGAAAAGGAGAATTTAGTTAGGAATGGCCAAGCCATGGTGGTGAATCCGATTGTACATCGGAGCTGGGGAGCAATCATCACTGTGGTCTTGGTTATTTTTTTAGTCGTTTGCTAGGTACAAAAACCCTTGAAACTCCAAATTTAAATCGTCCAAAGACACGATGTAGAAATACACCCCGGAAGGCAATCCGCCCTCACGATTGATGACAAAGTTATTTTGGTTGGATAGGCCGTTGAATTCATTGGTGTAATTGGTTTTTTCAAACACCTTGCTTCCTTGCCTGTCAAAAATCATCATATGGTTGTTAGGGGAAAGCGCCAGTTCTGGAATTTCCAAGAAATCATTGATTCCGTCGCCATTGGGCGAAACAAAGTAATTCTCCAAATCTAAAAAATCTCTGGGTTCCCCAAAAGCCCCAAACGTAAGTATCTCATAATCATTTGGTACAAAGGAACCGGAAATGGCCACTCCGTTGATCAAATCTCCCACAGAGGCCGGTCCGCCCAACATTTCCCATTGGTTGGTAATCTTGCTCCAACCTACCACCACTATTTCTTCTACATCCCCACTTAAGGAACCAATATCACTGCGATTGTTCCAAGTTAGTTGTACAGAGGAAGGCACGGAACCTTCCAGTCTCCAAAATTCGGTGGTACTTATTTCGTCTATACCGTTGGCGCGGCTATTGGTGCTAAAAGCCGGAAATTCACTGGGGCTGTTAGGATCTTCAAAAAAATAGGCCGCTTTTGCCAAATTGTTGATTCCTTCGGAATTTAAACTTAGTTGACGTAACTGTTCTGAATCGCCTACCGGAAAGGTAAAGTCTTGCTGACCGCTCACACTGGAATACCCGTTGACCTTACTGGCATTGTTTTCCCCGGAAGGGAACGCTGTATCTAAAAAGTTAAGGGTAATGCCGGGTTGCGCCGGGATGGTAATGACATCTCCGGAAATAAAATTGGCATTGTTGCTCACATTTACGGGATTGTTTAAAAAAGTACCCGTCTGGGTGAGAAACTCCACATCCTGAAAAGTAGGGGGGAGGCTACCGTTGATAGAGCGGCTATCTGTACTATAAAAACCGGCCAGACCTTGGTTTTCATCAAAAGAGCCGTCATTGATTAGATCGGTATGAAAGCCCATTTCCCCGCCTTCGTGAATACGCAGGTTGCCAGTATTGTACAAGGCGGTTTGCGCACAAAGACCGGCACTTAAGAGCAGAAAAGGTATGTACAGGGTGTTTTTCATTTTTTCCGAATAAAGCTCAACTTATTAAGGTCTTATTATTGTATAAAACCAATCTAAATCTACAGGTTGAAAGTCACTAGGGGTACTTTCGTTAATTCCAGGAGTTCCCGGGTCATCAGGGGATCCCGGTACGAATTGATATATTTCAACTGTAATGCTTGTAGCAGTTTGGTCTGTTACCTGAATCATTGTAGGTAAAGGAATCCCATTATCCATGACAGTAGTCTGAACAACATAATTTGTTCCGCCCATATCGGGAAAGTTTACGGTTTTGACTCCTGCCAATACTTTTCCCTTAGCGGCGATTTCAGAATTTACCCATTCGGTACCGGTGGTGGTAGTGGCCAATATTTGACCATTTGTGCCTACCCCGTTACGAGCAATAATATTTCCATTATCTATTCGAATACTTCCTTGAACGTGTAGTTTTTCTTGTGGATTATTTTCTCCAATACCGACATTCTGATTGTCGTCTATCCTAATTGCTTCAGTCCCTCCTGTGGAAAAACCAATTTCATCATCAGTTGCCCTGAACATCCCGGTATCAGTATCACCATTGGTAAAGAAACTATAACTTGGTTCGTTGTTGGAACCACCATTTGCCGCAAAACCTCTTTGGGCTCTTATTTGGCCTATTACATGAAACTTATCTTCCGCTTGATTAGGAATAGTGTTATCCAAATTATCAAAATCAAAATTTCCAATACCCACATTACCAGTACCTTCAAAGTATATCGCTCCATTATTTAAATCATACTTTCTATCTGTGCTGGCGGTTTGCTGTAAGTTGGTGTTACCAAGATTCTGTCCTCCACTTACAGCGGCTAGCTTCCCAATAGCTTCTTCGACCGTGGTTTCGTTTGTTCCGTCTGAGTCGATATCCAATGCATTCTGAAGGTCTACCTGAGTTCCATTAAGCGTTGTCCACCCTGGGGTAGTTCCATCGGTTAGCAATACTTGGTCTGCCGTTCCTCCTGTAGGAACACTACCTGTTCTAGCATTCAGCTTTGCAATCGCTTCTTCTATGGTGGTTTCGTTTGTTCCGTCTGAGTCGATATCCAATGCATTCTGAAGGTCTACCTGCGTTCCATTCAGTGTAGTCCACGCTGGGGTAGTTCCATCGGTTAGCAATACTTGGTCTGCAGTTCCTCCTGTGGGTATACCTCCCCCAGTTCCCCAAACGGTTGCTCCTGATGGGTTTATGGTAAGAACATTACCCGGGCTTCCAGCTCCATTTTGAGCAATAAGATTTCCGTATAGTTGAATGTCCCCATTATTTTTTATGGTAAAGGCTTGATCGGTAAGAGCGGGGATTGAGTTATCGCCAACTTGATTTTGTAAGAAATGGAAATCACCAATGCCCCAAGGTCCGGTCCGCTCATACACCAAACCACCTTTACCAAAACTTCCAAGTGATTCAACGGCAAAAAGTATACCTGCGGCGCCACCACCCGTATCAGTACCGTTTTCGTTTTGCAATTGTAATGGATAGGACAGTCCTTGTTGTGGATGTGATGGGCCGATTCGCTCACTTATAACAACTTTTGAATTATTACCAGGGGCAGGACTTCCTGCTTGTCTACCAACATACAGAGCACCATAAGTGTTTGAACTAACTGGTCTTGCGTTGGTGTCCCAAATTAGTCCAAAATCATCGTTGGGGTTTGTATTGTCCTCGGTTGTTGTAGGGGTACCGTCTGTATCTGCAAATAAGATGGATTTGGGCGTTCTTCTTGGAGCTAAAGAATCGATAGGAACGCTTAACGTACCATCACCATCTGTTATGCTGAGACTATCATTTACGACTGCAAATGCAGTATTGTTACTTCCGCCTGTGGCTGCAGCTATTTCAGAGAGGGCAACTTTTAAATCTCCACTATTATCACTAATTACCAAGCTATCATTTGCTACACTAAAGTTTGTATTGGCATTTCCTATACCGGCTAATGAAACACTCAATGTGCCGTTACCGTCGGTAATATTTAGACTATCATTTGCAATATTTAAAGCGGTGTTATGGCTACCCGTTCCGTTTGCTAATTGAGCATCTATACCAGCTAGGTGGGCTTCCACATCGGCCGTAGCCGCCGTGTAATTGGTGGGTGTGGCAGCTACGGGTACTTGAGCAGCATTTTGAGTGGTACCTGTACCACCATCCAAAGAACTAAGGTCTACGGTTATATTATTTCCTGCTTCCGTAATCACCAATTCATTCGAGGCATTAAGAACGGCATTGGTAATAAGTTCATTATCCACAGCTGTGTCAACCCCGGTAACATTTATTTGATAAGGAGTCGCAAGGGAACCGTCACCTGATACTTGCGTAGTAGTTGTACTAATAATGTTAGTTTCGGTACCATTTGCGCCAGGTAAAACTATACTATTGGCTCCTGAAAGACTTAAAATTTGGCCATTAAGCGAAAGACTTTGAATTTCATTAGTGGCATCATCATCAGGATCATCATAAAATGCGCCATCAGTTCTAATCTCAATACTGTTATTTACATTTGGATCCACAATTTGTGCATTGGTGATAAAACCTAAGTTGTTTTGGAACATTGACAAGTTAATATTGTCTCCATCCAATGCCACACTATCTACTGCATTCTCAAAGATATTTTCTCTATTTACGGCAGCGGGGGCTAATTTCGAATTACCTATAGACCCGTTTTGAATATCAAGTCCGTTAATACTATTGTCTGCAATATGATCGGTATTTATGCTACCTTCTAAAACTTCAAAATGTGTACCTTGGGTCGTTTCGCTAATCGCTATTGTTGGAAATTCATATATAACGGGATCCGCCGTAAGGTTACCTGCCGCTGCACCACCTTCGCAAAGGTTCACCCACTGGGAGCCATCGTAATAGAATACACAATTTTCCGTGGTATTATAGACCAAGGCACCTCGGGTGGGCACAATGGTGGCCATTTGGGCTGCATCTACACGGGTAATTACCAAAACCTTGTCATTGCTCTGCAATTCCAACAAGGAAGTGGCATTAATGTTCTGGGGGTCGTCTCCAATCTTTACTTGGGCAGTAGCCAAAGTGGTGGTCAAGAGACCCATAAAAAGAAGTGGTAACGCAATTCTATTCAGCATAGATCAAGATTTAAGCTATTAGGGTCAACAAAAATAAAATTATCCGCTTAGTTTGCTAATATTTAAGGATGAACTACCACGAAGCACAGTTGAACGGGTTAAAGTTTTTCCTACAAGAGTCAGGTTTCGACCTACATGTAGGCACAGAACGAATTAACAAAAGTTTAGAGACCGGTTTTTTTATAAGACCTTAACATGTAGTTTCTTTATGAACTTTTTAAGTTGATTCCGGTAATTTTAACCGACCTTTATTTTCAAAATAATGCGAGGATAAGCACTTTGTAAAATACACTTATCCATTTCTAAATTATGTAATAAAACAACCCAATGAGGAATATCCCTACCTTAATTTTTATACTTTTTTTATCCCTTTTCGCACAAGCCCAAGAGGAAGATAGGGCAATGGTGAGAGGTACCGTGCTATACAGAAATGTACCCGTACCCAACGAGAATGTCATCAATATTACAACGGAAGATGCGGTAATTTCCAACGATGGCGGACAATTTGCCATTGAAGCGAAAGTGGGGGATGAATTGGCTTTTTCCGCCGTTAATTACCAGCTAAAGGTAGTAAAGCTCACTCAAGCCATGATCGATAACGGTAGACTGGTGGTGGAAGTAAAGGAAAAGATTACGGAACTGGACGAAGTAGTGGTGAGCCCGGAAAACCAAGAACGTTTTTTAGCTGTAAAGAACCAAGAATTCAAGGAGATAGAATATGAGATAGACCGTTCTACCGAAGTAGAGAATACCGCTTTAAGCCAGTCTGAACGAGGTATGGAAAACGGACTCAATTTTGTAAACATCTTCAAGGCCTTGGCAAAAGCGGCCCAAAAGGACGATGTGGAGCGACCTAGATTAAAAATGAGCGAAGTGCTTAGGCAAGTGTATGATGATGAGTTCTTTGTGGTGGACTTAAAACTTTCGCAAGATCAAATATTGGACTTTTTAAGTTATGTAGATACGCGTGCTCCCGAATACAATTTGCTATTGAAGCAAAATGAATTTGAGCTGATAGATTTTTTGGTCACTGAAAGTAAGGCGTACCGTAAGCAGGTAGATGAATAAATTAAAGCATCCGTTTTGGCCGATGATGGGAAAAGCAGGTTGTAAGCAACCGCTGGCTTTTTCTTTTTCTCTAAAACGAATATCTTTTTTGATCTTATTTCTTCTTTTCCTTCCTAAGATTTATTCCCAAGACCTTTTTCAAAAAAAGTTGGAAGGCAGGGTCTACAGTAAAGATGGCGATGTGGCTGCCACCCATGTGCTCAATACCACAACCCAAAGAGCTACCATAACCGATTTACAAGGTTTTTTTTCCATTCCGGTAAGCTTGAACGATACTTTGGTGTTTTCCGCTGTACAGTATAAAAAGAAGGAAATCAAGGTAACCTTAAATGTGTTGGATTCCAAATTGTTACTTGTTCCGCTGGAAGAAGGGATTACCGAACTTGAAGAAGTGGTGGTCATGCCCTATAATCTTTCGGGCGCTATGGACAAGGATTTAAACAGGTTAACAATTGAACCTGTGGTAACGGCTTCCACCTTAGGACTGCCAAATGCCTATGCCATATTTCCTACCCAAGCGGAACGGTTGCTGAACGAGGCAACCACCGGGGGCGGCTTTTTGCCCTTAAATCCTATCTTGAATGGAATTTCCGGTCGCACAAAAATGTTGAAGAACAGGGTGAAACGAAATGCAACCTATGCAAGGACCAATAGGGTGAAGGCATTTTACCCAGATTCTGTCTACGTAAAGCAATTTAAAATTCCGAAAGAAAAAATAGATGACTTTATGTATTTCTGTGAGGTAGATCCCGTTTTTCAAGCAACCGTAGATACCCATGACCGACTCAAGATATGGGAATACCTCAAAAAACGGAGTGCCACCTACCGCGACAACAACGGGCTATAGAAATCCGTATTATGGCATAGGTTTTGTTTAAATTTGCACCTAAATAGCACAGGTATGCGAATGATAGTCCGCTTTATTCCCCTTTTCGTACTCCCTTTATTGGCATTTTCCATAGTACATAAATTTTATGTGAGCGTAACCAACGTGAATTATTCCGAAAAGGATCAAGCTTTACAGATTACCAGTAGGGTTTTTATTGATGATTTGGACCGGCTCCTTATGGCCAGGTATGACTTGGAGGCAAAATTGGCCTCTGAAGAAGAAAACAAAATGGCCAATGCCTACATTGAAAAATACCTGCGCTCCAAGTTTGTGGTATCGGTAAATGGTTCACCGGTGGAATATGACTTTATAGGGAAGAAATACGATGCAGATGTGGTGGTGCTTTATCTGGAAGTGCCTAAAGTGGATTTAAATAAGACACAATCTGTACAAATCGAAAATGAGATGCTCACGGATTTGTTCGATGATCAACAAAACGTGGTTCACATAAAGATAAAAGATACCAAGAAAAGTTTCGTACTTATCAAATCGCATCCTAAAGGAATGTTAAACTTGTAACATTAGATTAACGATTCCTTAAAAAATTTTATTTTTCACAGATTAATAACTAAAGAAGCAAATGACTAGATTCAAGTATCACTTTTTGTCCGCTCTTTTCCTGTTCGCAGCTTTGGCGACAGCTCAAGAGGAACAAAAAAAGGAAAGAGAACCGGGACACTACAACCAAAGCAAGTTCAAACAAATGTACGAGGAGTTTGCCACTCCCAATAATTACCGTTCGGCGTCAGGAGCCCCTGGTCCCGATTACTATCAGCAACAAGCAGATTATGTAATGGACATAGAACTGGATGACAAGAACGCTAAGATTTATGGAGAGGAAACCATTACGTACACCAATAATTCCCCTGATGACTTAGAGTACCTATGGGTGCAATTGGACCAAAATGTGCGTGCAAAAACGTCTAAATCCCCTCTTAGGGACGGTGGTGGTGTGCCTATGGCAGAACAGGCCGGTTCCTTTGTCCAAAAGTATATCACAGAACCTTTTGATGGTGGTTTTAACATTGAATTTGTGAAGGATGCCAATGGCAAAGACCTGTCTTATACCATAAACCAGACCATGATGCGGGTGAACATTCCGCAACCTTTAAAAAGCAAGGAGCAAATTTCCTTTTCCATCAAATGGAACTACAACATTCCTGATCATACCGTAAACAGGGCCCGTTCCGGATTTGAATATTTTCCAGAGGATGGCAATAGGGCTTACGTAATTGCCCAGTTCTTTCCAAGAATGGCCGTTTATAGTGATGTAGAAGGCTGGCAAAACCACCAATTTTGGGGTAGTGGGGAGTTTGCACTTCCTTTTGGGGATTATGAAGTGAACATAACGGTTCCTGCAGACCATGTGTTGGATGCCACGGGAACACTTCAAAATAGAAAGGAAGTATTCTCCAAAGAGATGATGAAGCGTTATGAGAAAGCCAAAAAGTCGTATGACAAGCCGGTAATTATTGTAACCCAAGAAGAGGCTGAGGCCGCTGAGAAAAACTTCAGTACTAAAAAGAAAACATGGAAATTTAAGGCAGAGAACGTTCGTGATTACGGTTTTGCCACTTCCAGAAAGTTTATTTGGGATATGCAGGCCGTTAAATTGGGCAATCGAGATGTCATGGCCGTTTCTATGTACCCAAAAGAAGGGAATCCACTTTGGGAAGAGTATTCTACCAAAGCCGTTGCCCATACGTTACGTTCGTATTCTGCACATACATTTGATTATCCTTATCCTAAGGCTATTTCGGTACACGCCAAAAACCAAGGAATGGAGTATCCTATGATTTGTTGGAACTACGGAAGGCCTAATGAGGACGGTTCGTATTCCGATCGTGTTAAATACGGTATGATCAGTGTTATTATCCATGAAGTGGGTCATAACTTCTTTCCTATGATCGTTAACTCCGATGAGCGACAATGGGGTTGGATGGATGAAGGTTTGGACACTTTTATGCAATTTATGGCAGAACAGGAATTTGGTGAAGCGTATCCAGAAGCGATTGCTCCTAACAGCACGTATCCATCTAGAAGGGGAGAGCCTTCTAAAATTGTACCTTATATGAGTGGGGACCAAAGTACCATTGCCCCAATTATGAGCAACCCGGAGAACGTTTACCAATTAGGACCCAATGCCTACGGGAAGCCGGCTACCGCTTTGAATATTCTTCGTGAAACGGTCATGGGACGTGAGCTTTTTGATCATGCTTTTAAGACGTATTCCCAACGTTGGAAATTCAAGCACCCAACCCCTGAAGATTTCTTTAGAACTATGGAGGATGCCTCTGCAGTAGATTTGGATTGGTATTGGAGAGCTTGGTTCTATACTACGGATTATGTGGATATAGGTGTAAAAGGAATCAAGAAATACTATGTTTCTGATAAGCCTAGCAAGAAAATGCAGGAATATATGGCAGCCAGAAACATTACCGAAGCAGATTTACCTCCATTGGTATATTTGGCAGAGGAAGACAGTGAAGATGCCGATCCCAACTTAAAAGGGAAAGCTCCTTCGGATAATTCTAAATCCCTCAAGGAATTTATGATGGATAATATGACCGAGAGCGAAAGAGCTGCGGTAAAGGAACCAAAGTATTTCTATGAGGTTACTTTTGATAAACCGGGAGGCATTCCAATGCCATTGATAGTGGAGTATACCTATGCCGACGGTAGTACCAAAAATATAACCTATCCGCCTGAAATTTGGAGAAAAAGTGATAAGGAGGTAAGCGTTGTTATTTCCTCACAAACAGAATTGACGGGTATTGTGGTAGATCCAAAAATGGAAACTGCGGATATCGATACCACTAACAATTCATGGCCGGCCCAGAACGGACCTTCGGACTTTGATAAAATGAAGGAAAATATCAAAGGGAAGTAATCACTATCCCTGTTTATATAGAAGACCTGTTAGGCTAAAGCAAATTAAGTTGCTTGCTAAAAATCCTGACAGGTCTTTTTAGTTTCGAACCTAATCTTCACTATATTTGCTGTATGTACGGTATGCATTTATTATTTATTAGCGGCGGTGAGATATTCTTTATCATGTTCATCGTAGTCATGGTCTTTGGAGCGGATAAGATTCCGGGGATTGCCAAAGGTCTGGGTAGTGGTATGCGTCAATTGAAGGATGCCACGGAAGATATTAAAAGGGAGATTCAGAAAAGTGCCGAAAAGCAAGGAATAGATACCAGCTTTGTAAACGACATCAAAAATGATATTGATGATGTAAAAAGCAATCTTACCGATGGTATTGGAACTGACATTAAAAAAGAGGTAGACCAGGTTAAAAAAAGTGTGGACGAAGTAACCGGAACCATTAAAAGAAGTTAGTCTTGCTAGAAAGAATTCTAGAATGGGACAGACAAACCTTTATCTACTTAAACAACCTGGGCATTGATGAATATGATGCCTTTTGGACTACCATTACCAATTTCAGTACTTGGATTCCCCTCTTTCTGCTTTTTATCTATTTAATCTTTAAAAAGTATCCCAAACGGGAAGCGATTTTCGTAATCGTTACCATCTTGTTGCTATCCTTTTTTGTGGATACGCTAACGGATTTGACCAAACACTCCGTAGCGCGTCTAAGGCCTAACAACAATACGGAAATTAATACTTTGATACGCATTTTAAAGAACCCAACAACGTATAGTTTTTTTAGTGGGCATTCTGCAAGTTCCTTTTCCATTACCACTTTGGTGGTCTTGTTTTTAAGAGATCGTTTTAAATGGAGTTGGTTGTTCTATATTTGGCCCTTGCTCTTTGTAATGAGCAGGATTTTTGTTGGCGTTCACTTTCCTATAGATATTTTGGTAGGCGCTACCGTAGGAATTGTTTCCGCCATTTTTTTCCATTATCTGTATGTAAGGCTTATAGGACCCTCGTTAGGGTTAAACCGTCCCTAATGGGAAGTAAGACCGTTTCTACCCTAGAATCTTCCTTCAGCATTTTATTGTACTCCAAGAGTATAGGCGTCACTTTATCTTTTTTCTCCAAGGGTTCTATTACCTTGCCGGACCAAAGCACGTTATCTGAAAGTATAATACTGCCAGAAGTCGTTTTTTTCAGCACCCTTTCAAAATAATCGGGATAGTCCTTTTTTTCTGCATCAATAAAAACAAGGTCAAAAACTACGTCTAAATTTGGAATGATTTCCTTGGCGTCTCCAGTATGTTGAACTATTTGGGAAGCCCAAGCACTTTTTTGAAAGTACTTTTTTTGAATAGGCTCCAGTTCTTCATTGATGTCAATGGTATGGAGCATTCCGTTTTTTTGCATGCCCTCTGCCAAACAAAGTGCCGAGTAGCCTGTATAGGTGCCAATTTCGAGAATATTCTTGGGCGCTATTATTTTAGAAAGCATACTTAGAACCCTACCCTGAAAATGACCGGTAAGCATTCTGGGCCTAAGAATTTTTAAATGCGTCTCGCGAGTGAGTTCCTGCAATAATTTTGGTTCCTCTTGAGAATTATCCTGTATGTAATTCTCTAGTACAGCAGATAAAAAATGCATGCTTTAAATTTTGTGCAAATATAAAGTACTTTGTAATCTTGTTAGGAAATGCAATATGACTATTATGAGCGAGTATTCCCTACGGACGGCAAAAGTGTCCGACCTAGATTCTTTATTTTCCTTTGAACAGGAAATTATCAAGGCCGAAAGACCTTTTGACCCAACTATACAAAAAGGAGAAATAAGTTACTATGACCTAAAAGAGTTGATTTTAGGTGATGAATCCGAGGTTATGGTCATTGAGTGGGAGGGCACTTTAGTAGCTTCCGGCTATGTGAGATTACGGTTGGCTAGGCATTATCTAGATCATAAGGATTATGGGTATTTGGGTTTTATGTATACGCACCCTGATCACCGTGGCAAGGGCTTGAACGCGCAAATAGTAGAGGGGTTAAAGGAATGGTCCTACCAAAAGGGGATTAAGGAGGTTAGGCTCACGGTGTACAGCGATAACCTTCCAGCGGTCAAGGCTTATGAGAAGGCAGGGTTTAAAAAGCACATTATTGAAATGCGCTTGCCAAGGGAGGAAGATTCCTTTTGATTGGGGATGAAGTCGTACTTTTGAAAAAACCTCTTTTTATGCAGTTTGAAAATACCTTGGGCTTTGCCCAATCCTTGGATAATGAAGACCGTCTTTCTAAATACCGTGAGCGATTTCATTTTCCAAAAGTAAAGGGTAAGCAGGTAATTTACTTTACTGGAAACTCCCTGGGCCTGCAACCAAAGAATGCTCCTTCCTTCGTGAACGATATAATGGAAGATTGGGCCAATTTGGCGGTAGAGGGCCACTTTCATGCCGAAAAACCGTGGTGGGACTACCATGAGCGCTTAGCCAAACCTATGGCCAAAGTGGTAGGTGCTAGGGAAGAAGAGGTTTGCGTAATGAACACCTTGACGGTAAATCTTCACTTATTAATGGTTTCCTTTTATAGACCTGTTGGGAAAAGAACCAAGATAATTTGTGAAGAAAAGGCGTTTCCATCCGATCAGTATATGCTTCAAAGTCAAGTGAGACACCATGGTTTTGATCCTGATGAGACCCTTGTTGAGATAAAAAAACGCGAAGGTGAACATTTTTGGAGGACCGAAGATGTACTTTCTAAAATTGAAGAGGTAGGAGAGGAGTTGGCCTTGGTCCTAATTGGAGGTGTCAACTATTACAACGGTCAGGTTTTTGACATGGAGGCCATTACAAAGGCTGGGAAAAAGGTGGGCGCTTACGTAGGTTGGGATTTGGCCCATGCGGCCGGTAATATAGAACTTGAATTGCACGATTGGGAAGTGGATTTTGCCGCTTGGTGCAGTTATAAATATATGAACAGTGGCCCTGGAAACGCTTCGGGAATATTTGTTCATCAAAGCCATCTGAAGAATCAGGACATTCCGCGGTTTGAAGGCTGGTGGGGCACAAAAAAGGAAACTAGGTTTTTAATGAAGCCGGAATTTGAACCCACCGGAACTGCAGATTCTTGGCAATTGAGCAATCCTCCGGTTCTATCACTGGCACCTTATTTGGCATCCTTAGAAATGTTTGAAGAGGTTGGGATGGCCACCCTTATTGAAAAACGAAATCTTATTGTGTCCTATTTGGAATTTATCTTAAAGGTAATTGATGAGGAAACCACCGGGTCCTTTGAAATCATCACCCCGGAAGATAGGGGGTGTCAGCTATCCGTTTTCTTACATGGACAAGGAAGGCAACTTTTCGAATACCTCATGGAAAATGGGGTAATTACAGACTGGAGGGAACCCAATGTCATTCGGTTGGCGCCAGCTCCATTTTATTGCTCCTTTGAGGATATGTATAGGTTTGGACAGATTCTTAAGGAAGGCATTCTAAAAAACTGATTACATATCGATTGGCGCACCCATTTTTTCAATTATATGATGTATTTCATTGCGCAGTTTGTCCTCATCAATAGGTTTTTTTATGATGTGAAGTGGTTTTGTATGCGAAGCCTTTTCCAAAGTAGGCTTGTCTGAATTGCCCGTTAGGTATACGAATGGAATATGATACTTTTCCTTTATTTGTTCACCTACCTCTATGCCACTTAGTTTGCCGGCCAGACCAATGTCCAAAAGTATAAGATTTGGGTTTTTTGTTTCGATCAAATCAAGTGCGTCAATACCGTTGTCCACGGCACCAACTACCCTGTGGCCCATTGACTCTATGCCAGATTCTAAAAACATCTGAATAATAAAATTATCCTCTACAATAAGTACTTTTAAATCCATATCATCATCATTTTATTGGTTCAAATTTTGTATTGCCTTTCTGCTTTCTATGAAATTTGTTCTATCTCTTTAAATGTAATAATATAATAGGTTCCTTTTTTAGTATTGTCCTTTTCAATATTACCCCTTAACTGCAAGGTCAATTTGTGAATTAATTTAAGTCCAAGGGATTTGGTATTTCTGAAATTGATGGTATCTGGGAAACCAACGCCATCGTCGCTAATAATCAGTTTATAATTATGACTGGAACTTTCGATTCTTTCAAGTTTTATAAAAATTGTTCCTTCGTTCTCATTAGCAAAACCATACTTTAATGAGTTGGTTACAATTTCATTGACAATTAAACCTAAGGGAATGGAGGTGTCAAGGTTTAGGTGA
The DNA here is from genome assembly GCF_014349235.1 of Cytophaga sp. FL35. GTDB lineage: Bacteria > Bacteroidota > Bacteroidia > Flavobacteriales > Flavobacteriaceae > Euzebyella. The sequence goes on from NZ_JACSOH010000016.1 coordinate 14,860, forward strand.
ATATTATCGATTTCCGTTTTTAACTTGATATTGCTGCCTCTGCCCTTCATGGACTGAATTAGAGCATTCACCAACTCCGAAACGTATTCCTTATAGTCAATTCTACTAAGGTCGCCACTTTTATACAACATTTCATGAACCATGCCCATGGAGTTGATACGGTACTGGCTATATCTAAAAAGTACTTTTATGCTTTCGTCTTCAATAAAACTGGATTGCAAGCTGAGAAGGCTTGCTACTACCTGTAAATTGTTTTTTACCCTGTGATGAATTTCCTTGATCAAGGTGTCTCGCTCTCTCAGTTGAGACTCAATGTTTTTATTGAGTGCTGAAATCTTTGAATTCTTTTTTAGTAGCGTATAGGTAATTATCAAAAGAAATAGAACGCCTAAGGACAGTAGAAGACAGTTACGATAAGTTGTTTTCTTAAATTGTGCCAATCTAGCGTCCACCAAATCTGTGTTGGCCCTAGTGTATAATGTCCAAGATTGGTTACCTTCCAGGCTTAGTTTTTTATGATAAAACTTGGCATGTTCATGTTTATCAAGAACATTTAAATCTTCATCAAAGGGTTGGTAAAGTTGCTTTTGTTCATCAAAAAATATCACATTATCGCCATTTAATAAGCCGATGTTTTTACCGGTAAAAGAATCAAACCAATTTTTAATGTTGAGGTTCAATCCAATAATTCCTATTTTTTCACCCTTTACAAATAATGGGGTTAAAAACCGAACAGTAGGTCTATAAGGTTTTTCAATCTCCCCGTTTTCCATATTTAAGTCTAGTTTGGAGACATACAATTCTCCTTCATTAAGCTTAAGTGCTTCCTGAATATAGTACCTATTGGTTTTGGACTGCAGTTCTTTATCAGGAACTATCCTTACCCCATTTTCAACAATTTCTACTTTAATGAGTTCCATACCAGTGGAATCAATAATTCTCGCCTGAAAATAGTTGGGGTCCATTTCAATGAATTTGGACATTTTAAAGGCAATAAGTTCCATCTCATCCTCATTGATCATTTCCAATTGTACCATATTACGTATCATGGAAATGTTCTTTTTACTGATGTCATAAAGATTCAAAAATTGGTTCTGAGCGCGGTCAATTCTATTGGTTGCCCGCACTTGTTCCAACTCAAGAATATTGGTAGTGAAAGTGTCAATTCTATAAGATGCGGAAGTCCATATAATTACATTGGTAATGAGAAACAAAACCAAAGAAATTATTATCACATTAACGGATGTTAATTTGAGTTTCATGGACTAGCAACTTTTTTAAATAGGTTGTCTCTATAAGAATTAAAAATGTTTGATAGAAAGTATAAAATTATTGATATTAATTTAACAGATTCTTAAAATTTTCAGAAAATACTTACGTTTTTTAGTTTATTTTGTAAGTAATTGTTTGTCAGGGTGTTAATTTGATTTGCTTGTGATTAAGGCTAAATTTTCATTAGAATTTAGAGGATTTCCTGTGATATAATCCACTATATTCGGTGGTTTATTTGATAGCCTACTATGAGATCACTTTTATTAATACTTACCAACCCCCGCTATTTTGGCCCTTCATGGGTTTTTGCCAGTATCAATATTCTTTTTGGAACATGGGCTATTTATATTCCTACCGTGAAGGATCAATTGGGGATAGACAAATCTGAATTAGGTATAGCTCTTTTTTTTCTGGCACTCGGAGTTTTTACCATATTTCCCTTTGCCTCTAAAGTTATTGATAAAATGGGTGTTGGGAAGGCCACTAGGGCAGGAGTACTTCTTAGTTGTCTTACCGCAATTTTGCCGTTACTTGCCCCTAATTATTATTCTCTAGCAGCTTCGTTGTTTCTTTTTGGTATTTGTAACGGATTCACGGATATTTCTATGAACACCTTGGTTACTGAGATAGAAAAAGAAGATAAGGAAAAATTCATGTCCGCCTCCCATGGTTTTTTCAGTTTGGGCGGTGTTTTGGCCGGCCTGGGTAGTTTTCTGATAGGTCCCTTGGGCAATCCTCCTTTACATATGTTTCTTGCTATTTTATTGGTTTTGGTGGTCAATATGGCTTTTTTTAATCGTTATAAGAATGTGGTAGCTCCCATTGAAGAAAATGATGGCTTTAGTTGGTCCTTGTTCAAACCTTTGTTATTGCTTGGGTTTATCTCATTTTTTTCAATGGGGAGCGAGGGTGCTATAGTGGATTGGAGCGGTCTATACTTAAAGGAAGTGAGTTTAGCACCGGAATTTTTGTGGGGAGCTGGTTTTTTAGGTTTTCAGGTGACCATGACCGTAGGTAGATTTTTGGGCGATGGCATCAGTTCTAAATTGGGTTCGATAAAAATGGTGGCATTGGCCTCCATTATGGTGATGCTTGGGTACGGTTTGGTGCTTACGACTCAAACACATATGGCTATTGCGGGATTTGCCCTAAGCGGACTTGGATTCTCGGTTATTGTGCCCGAGGTTTTTAGGATTGGAGGCAATGTAAAGGGCGTTGATTCCTCCAAAGGTGTTTCCTTTATAGCAGGAACAGGTTATGCCGGATTTTTGGCGGCACCACCTATTATAGGTTTTATTGCGGATACCTCTTCCTTGTTTACCTGCTTTATTGTTTTATTGGTCTGTTCAAGCGCTATATTGCTTTCCACCATTATTCTCCAGAAAAGAAAAAGGTCTTCTAATTGACCTCTACCCCTGTAAAATAAAGTTTAAAGTTCCCTTCCTCATTTTGGTGCATGTGTGCCAGTTTTAATCCGCCTTTATCTTGATAGTCTTCCCAAGTAGTGGTCATGGAAGGCTCTTCTTGATTGCCCTTTCTAAAGACCCATTCCTTTACCATAAAATCGTCCGTAAAATAGAAATCATAGGCATCTCCAGGAGTGTAACCTCCTTCTTGCCCATAAAGAACGGTTAGCTTTTGCATATTCTTTTTACTGATAGGGGCTTCTACATTTTTTGAATGTTCCGAAGTAATGCTATTTTGGTCCCAAAGAATGTTTATAGGTGCCATGAGCCAATATTTGTCATTTATAAAACCACCATTTTTTTCGTAGGCAAGGCTATCCATATCATTGCGATTGTAGGTAAGGCTTTCATCACCTGCAATGGCAGTCACTTCATTGGCTTTCGGTTTCCAGAGCCAAGATCTTTCATAGTGGGTAGTATCTCTATCCACATTAAACGTAAATTTTAGTTCTTGCACGTTTTTCCAATTTTCATAACCGTTGGCATACGCAATTTTTTCAAGTATCGATAGTTCCTTGGCCGGGGCTTCAACCTCCTTTTTAGGAGCTTCTTTACAAGAAATAGCTAAGACGGAGGCCATAAAAGAAAGGATAAAAAAGTTTTTCATAATCATTGGTTTTTTTCAAAGATACAGTATTTTGTAACTAAGTATTGGGTGGTATGCCGGTAGCTGTTTTTTGCTATTATGAGGAAAAAGTGCTGGTTAGGCATTGAAATAAATTGCGTAATTTTGACTATATCAAAAAAGATAAAATGAGTTCTAAAAAAGGAAAAGTACAAGAAGCTATAGATGAAAAATTATTGGAAGAAAGAAAAGTATTCCTATGGGGCATGGTAGATGACGATTCTGCCAAGCACGTAATTGATCGCTTAATGTACCTTGACATGCAGAATAATAAGGAGATACAGCTCTTTATCAATAGCCCTGGTGGATACGTAACTTCTGGTTTTGCCATGTATGACACTATAAAATCATTAAAAAGTCCGGTTTCAACTATTTGTACCGGTTTGGCTGCAAGTATGGGCTCTATTTTGCTTTCTGTAGGGAAAAAGGGAAGACGTTTTATACAGCCACATGCACAGGTTATGATTCATCAGCCCAGTGGTGGGGCAAGAGGCCAAGCTTCCAATATTGAGATTCAGGCAAAGGAAATAATTAAAACAAAAGAATTGAGTGCTAAAATTTTGGCCGATAATTGTGGTCAAGACTATGAAAAAGTACTCAAAGATTTTGATAGGGATTATTGGATGAACGCTCAAGAATCCATAGAGTACGGTATTGTGGACGGTATTTTAGAGTGAACCGGAAATATCAACTAATAAAAAAGTCCTTCGCAATTGAATTGTGAAGGACTTTTTTTGGATATATATAGACGCTCTCGCGGAAGTTTAAATTATATACGTTTTGTTCATTGTAAATGGCTTACATGCGTCCGTTAAATAAATACTAAGACTTTAAAATCGCTCAGGATGGTCAATTACCTCTTGTGCTCGTTTCTTTAATTCCAATAGTTCTTTGTTATCTTTTTTATTCAGCAAGTTCATCATCATGGCCATGCGGTTGTTATCCTTAAAATGTGCTCTTTTTTCATCCAAGAAATTCCAATACAACGCGTTAAAGGGGCAGGCCTTTTTACCTAGTTTTTTAGTGTGGGAGTAGGAGCATTCCTTACAATAATTACTCATTTTATTGATGTAGTTGGCGCTGCTTACATAGGGTTTGGTGCCTACAATGCCTCCGTCTGCAAATTGACTCATACCCCTGGTATTGGTAATTTCTACCCATTCAATCGCATCTATATATATGCCCAGATACCAATCATCTACCTCTTGCGGGTCAACCATGGTTAGCAAAGCATAGTTTCCGGTAATCATCAAACGTTGTATATGGTGTGCATAAGCCTCATCCAGACTTTGTTGAATACTGTTTTTGAGGCAGTTCATTTTAGTGTTTGCTGTCCAATAAAAGTCCGGTAATTTGTTCTTGTTTTCCAATTGGTTGAGTTGGGCGTACTCTGGCATCTCCTTCCAATAAATGCCACGCATATATTCCCGCCATCCCAAAATCTGTCTCACAAATCCTTCTACTTGGCTAATGTCTATTTGATTTTTATGTTCATAATAGAAATCGAGCACTTTATCTATTACTTCTTTAGGGGAAAGTAATTTACTGTTCATGACAAAGGATAGGCGAGAGTGGAAAAGAAATTTCTCCGTTGTATGCATGGCATCTTGATAGTACCCAAAGTGTTCTAGTAAGTTTTTGCAAAAATAATTTAACACTGATAGGCCATCTGCTCTCGTAATGGGCCAATTGAAATTTTCAGGTTCAATATTCCCAAATGTTGATACCTCTGCCTTCTCCAAATCGCCGACAATGTCCGAAACATCCTTTCTAAATCCTCTTTCGTGCGGAATTTCAGGCGCTCCGTTCCACTTTTTTCTGTTACTCTGGTCAAAGTTCCATTTGCCGCCTTCCGGTTGGTCATTATTCATCATTACACCATGTTTTTTGCGCATCATCCGGTAGAAACTTTCCATGACCAAAGTTTTTCTATTGGAAAAAAAGTTCTTTACCTCGTATCTGCTGGTGTAGAAATGTTCTGTGTCCTCACAGTTGGTGTCAATATCTAACTTATTGCAAATGGATGTAAGCTGCTCATCCAGGCGATATTCATCCGGAAGTAAGTATTCAAATTTTTCTGCCTTCGTTTGTTTTAGAGCTTTTTTTATGATGTCATCCAACTTTTGTGGATTGTTATCGTCCGTTAATTTAAAATAGATGAATTGATGTCCTTTGTCGGACATTTCATCTTTAAAATAGCGCATGGCACTAAAAAAGGCTACTACCTTTTGAATATGGTGTTTTACATAGTCCGTTTCTTGGCGCATTTCTGCCATTAGGTAAACTACTTCTTCATCCACTTTTTGGAACCAACTATGTTTGTGGTTGAGCTGATCGCCCAAAAGTAATCTTAGTGTTTTCATTTTGTACAGCCTTAGTTTCAATTGCAAGTAAATAGGTAAACGACTATACGGTTGACCCTTTCAAATTTTATATGAACCGCTTTTTAGCACTATATTTGTTTTTATTGATTTATTTAATCGCTCAGCTCCGTACGTCAGCTAGTCATGAAAAGGCTTTCAGCCGTACGATTAAAAAGTTTTCAATACTATTTAATTACGTAAGCTTTAGATACCCTTGTTCTTAAAAAGGGCGGCATTTACATATTTATGACTCAAACTCCTAAAAACATTGCCATAATTGGTTCCGGACTTGTAGGATCGTTATTGGCAATTTATCTTAAAAAATTAGGGCATGGTATTACTGTTTTTGATCGTAGACCCGATATTAGAAATATAACCTTTTCCGGCCGTTCCATTAATTTGGCCATGAGCAATAGAGGTTGGAACGCCTTGGAACATGTAGGTATTGATGATGAAATACGGAAAATTGCCATTCCTTTGGATAAGCGAGCCATGCACGTTATTGACCAGCCTTTATATTTTCAAAAGTATGGGAAGGAAGGGGAAGCCATTTGGTCTATTTCAAGAGGGGTGCTCAACAAAAAAATGATTGACCTTGCAGAAGAACAGGGAGTGGAGTTTCGCTTTGAGGAAAAGGTTTGGGATGTAGACCTTCCGGAAGCAAAAATTTTCACAGGTGAAAGTGAAAAAGGGGAGTGGAAAGAATATAAATATGATCTTATTTTTGGTTGTGATGGAGCTTTCTCCCGTGTTCGCCATAAAATGCAAAGACGCAGTAGATTTGACTATTCCCAAGATTTTATAGATGTAGGTTACAAGGAACTTTCCATACCTCCCAATGCGGATGGAACCCATCAATTGGATAAACATTCTTTTCATATTTGGCCCCGAGGAAAGTTCATGTTAATTGCTATGCCCAATTTGGACGGAAGTTTTACATGCACCTTGTTTTTACCTTTTGAAGGTGAAATTTCTTTTGAAAGCCTGCAGACCGAGGAGGATGCGAAAAACTTCTTTAAAGAATATTTTCCAAACGTAAGACAAGTGATTGATGACCTTTTAGGTGATTTTTTCAAAAATCCAACCAGTGCTTTGGTAACCATGAAGTGTTATCCTTGGACCTATTGGGACAAGGTGGCTTTGGTGGGCGATTCTGCCCATGCCATAGTGCCTTTTTATGGTCAAGGAATGAATGCCGGTTTTGAGGATATTTTTGTTCTAAACGAGCTTATTAAAGTTCATGGAGATGATTGGCATGCTATTTTTAAAAATTACCAAGAAAAGCGAAAGCCCAATGCCGATGCCATTGCGGAATTGAGTTACCGTAATTTCATTGAAATGAGCAGCAAAACGGCCGACCCAAAATTTCTGTTACAGAAAAGGATAGAAAAGCATTTTGCCTCCAAGCATCCGGAAAAATGGGTTCCTGCTTATAGTAGGGTCACATTTTCATCCAGACCCTATGCGGAAGCTCTCGCAGAAGGGGATGCCCAAGAAAGGATAATGCAGGAAGTTATGAAAATGCCTGAAATTGAAGAGAAATGGGACAGTATAGAAGTAGAGGAAAAGATTTTGTCTCTTCTATAATCTATATATGGTCTAGGAATAAAAAAACCGCTCTCAAGGAGCGGTTTTTTTATTATCTATTTTTTACGAATTAAAGTTTCGTAAAAAGCTTTTGCATTTTTTCTTGCTCTTCTTCTGCTAGAACGGGATCTACCAAAATTCTACCACTGTGCTCATCCGTGATGATTTTTTTGCGAGAAGCGATCTCTACTTGTACCTGCGGAGGAATGGTAAAGAAAGAACCACCGGAAGCACCTCTTTCAATAGGAACAACTGCAAGACCGTTCTTAACATTGTTACGGATACGGGCATATGCCTTTACCAAGCGTTCCTCTATATTGTTTTGGTACTTTTCTGATTCTTCCAAAAGTGCTTGCTCTTCCTTTTCGGTTTCCGCAAGAATAGCATCCAATTCACCTTTTTTATGCTTTAGGTGTGCCTCACGCTCAGAAAGACGCTCTTTAGTCTCAGAAATAACCACCTTCTTTTGTTCAATCTGCGCCTTAAATTCCTTGATGTTCTTTTCGGCCAATTGAATTTCAAGTTCTTGGTACTCCAATTCCTTGCTTATAGAGTTGAATTCTCTACTATTACGAACATTTTTCTGTTGTTCGCCATATTTTTTGATCAATGCTTTGGCTTCCTCGATCAAGTTTTTCTTAGCACCAATTTCAAAGTTGATGGTTTCAACATCAGTTTTTAATTTGTCTATCCTGGTTTTTAGTCCAGTTACTTCATCTTCCAAATCCTCAACTTCCAGTGGCAACTCTCCTCGAACGTTGCGTATTTCATCCACCCTTGAATCGATCAATTGCAGGTCATACAAAGCCCTAAGTTTTTGTTCTACTGTAGCGTCTTCTTTTTTTGCCATAAATTTTTATAAATACTTGATGGGATTGGTTTTACTTTCCGATAAACGGACTGCAAAATTAGGAATTTTTTTTGTAAGATAGTCAACTAATAAATTTTTTGTAAACTGTTCGGTCTCATAGTGGCCAATATCTGCAATCACCAACTGGTTTTCAGCTTGATAAAACTCATGGTATTTAACATCGGCCGTAATATACACATCTGCCCCGGCAGCCTTGGCGGCATTTATGGCAAAGGCCCCACTACCGCCCAAAACGGCGACTTTCTTTACCTTCTTGCCTCTTAGGGCTGAGTGTCTTACCACTTTGGCATTCATTTGGTTTTTTACAAACTGTAAAAAGACCTCTTCCTCTATTGCTGTATCCAAAGAACCGATCATCCCCATTCCTACATGTTGATTGGTATTTTCCATGATGAAAATATCATAGGCAACTTCCTCATAGGGATGGGCCTGCATGAGTGCGCTTACTACATTATTTTTTACAATGGACGGAAATACCACACTTACCATGGTTTCCTCCTCGTAGTGGGTTTGGCCTATTTTGCCAATTGTTGGGTTAGCACCCTCCTTGGCTTCGTAACTTCCTAGACCGTTTACGCTAAAACTACAATTACTGTAGTTGCCTATATGTCCCGCCCCTGCTTTAAAAAGAGCTTCAAGAATATCCTGTGTATGCACTTTAGGCACATAGGTGGTCAATTTCTGTAAGGAATTTTTTTTAGGGATAAGAATTTTTGGGTCTTCTAGACCTAACACTTCACAAATCTTGGCATTTACCCCTTGTTGCACGTTGTCCAAGGCTGTGTGCATGCTATATATGGCAACATCGTTCTTAATTGCTTTTAGAACCACCCTTTCTACATAATTGGAGCCCGTAAGTTTTTTAAGACCACTAAATATAATCGGGTGAAAGCTTACAATAAGATTGCATTTGTTTTCTATGGCTTCATCTACGACATTTTCCAAGGTGTCCAAGGTTACTAGCACTCCACTAACCGTCTTGTTTTTGTCACCCACCAACAAACCTACATTATCAAAATCTTCAGCATTGCCCAAAGGCGCCAATTCTTCTAGGATTGAGATTATTTCTTTTATTGTCATTATTCAAATTCTATCGTCTAAAGATAAAATATTATAATTTCGCCAAAATGCAACTGCTTAGAAAAATCCTTTACCCAGTTTCCCTTATTTATGCCTTAGTGGTATATGTACGCAATTATTTTTATGATAGGGGGTGGCTTTCTTCTAAGGAATTTTCTACACCTACAATTTGTATTGGTAATCTGAGTGTTGGGGGTACAGGAAAAACTCCTATGGCCGAGTTGATAATTAAGGGTTTAAGGGATCAGTATAGTGTAGCGTTGTTGAGCCGGGGTTATAAAAGAAAATCCTCTGGATTTTTATTGGCGGATAAAAACACAACAGTTGAGGAAGTGGGGGATGAGCCATTTCAGATTCATTCAAAATTCCAGGATATTTCTGTGGCTGTCGATGCTGATAGACAAAACGGGATAGGTATGTTGCAATCGTTAATTTCGCCCGAAGTCATATTATTGGATGATGCTTTTCAGCATAGAAAGGTGAGATGCCACTTTTATGTCTTGCTAACTCCTTATGACAATTTGTATGTAGATGACTGGTATTTGCCAACTGGCGATTTAAGGGATGCAAAGAACCAGGCCCATAGGGCGCAATTGATTGTAGTGACCAAGTGCCCAAAAAACCTAAGCTTAGAAAACCGGAACGAAATTAAGGGCAAACTGAAACCAAAGGCCAATCAGGTTGTTCTATTTTGTTATTTTGAATATGGTAGGATGTTGTTGGGCAAAAATGAAATTTCCTTACAAGAGATTAACTTTAAAGATATAACTCTGGTTACCGGCATTGCCAACCCCAAACCCTTGGTAAGTTATTTAAAGGAGCATGGCCTTGCATTTGAGCATCTTCGCTATGCCGACCATCATTATTTTTCTGGGGATGAAATAAGCGAATTGAACTCGAAGGAATTCGTCCTTACTACTGAAAAGGATTATGTTAGATTAAAAGATAAGGTAGCCAATCTTTGGTACATTTCTGTGGAACACAAGTTTTATGAAGAGGATGAAGGTGTGCTCCTAAAAGAGATTACAACGGTTATACAACAGAATTCTTAAGATTCTTGTTGTTAAAAATGTTCTCCCCAATTTTTTGATAAAAAACTTCGGGTTTAAACGGTTTAGTGATTACATCATTGCAACCAGCGGCATAAAAGCTTTCCAAACTGTCATCCAAAGAAATTGCGGTCAAAGCCACAATGGGTGTTTTTTGATCAAACTTCCTGATTTCAATAGTGGCCTCTTCCCCGCCAATTCCAGGCATATGAATATCCATTAAAATGGCATCATAGGTATTTTCCTTGGCAAAATCAATGGCTTCCCCACCGTGATTGGCAATATCACTGGTGATTTCTTTTTTGGTAAGCATTTTCTTTGTGATTACCTGATTGATTTTATTGTCTTCAACGATGAGAATGTGAAGTCCTTTGAAATCAAAATCTTCCTCTGTCAATTCAAATGAAACCTCATCTACCAAGGCATCCTTACTCTTCACATCCAACTCAAAAAAGAAGCGACTCCCTTTACCTAATTCGCTTTCTAGTTGAATTTTACTGTCAAATAAACCTAATAAGCTTTTTACAATGGTTAAACCAAGACCAGAACCACCATACTCACGATTAATTTGGATGGACCCTTGTTCAAAACCTTCAAAAATATTCTCCTGTTGATCTTTGGAGATGCCAATGCCGTTATCTTGTACCTCAAAATACAAACGTACATTTTCCTCGTCCTTATTTAGCATTTTGGCCATTACCTTCACCTCTCCATTTTTAGTAAACTTAAGGGCGTTACCCACCAAGTTGATGAATATTTGCGATAGTTTTATAGGGTCACTAAGTAAATGGGAAGGAATGCTTTCATCATATTCAAGAATGAGTTTGGTTTTGTTGTTTTGAGCACTTTGGTGAAGTGAGTCAATAGTTTCTTGAAGTACCTTTTTAAGATTGAACTCCACATGGAGCGGCTCCAGTTTATCAGCATCAATTTTATTTATTTGTAAAATATCATTGATGAAATTAAGTAAATAGTCTCCCGAAAATTTTAAGGCCTTTAAATGTTCTTTTTGGTTCTCGCTGGGGTTTTCTTCCAGCAGCAGATGCGTAAGACCGGTTACGGCATACAAAGGCGTTCTCAACTCGTGGCTTACAGTTGAAAGGAAGTTGGTTTTAGCTTCCATGGCGGTGACCGCCGCATCTCTGGCTGCCTTGAGTTCTGTATTTTTTGTTTGTAGAAGGTCGTTGGTCTTTAGTTTTATTTGATTGTTCCTAAATAAGGAAACTGCCAAAAGCGTAATTATTATGAGGAGGGCAGAGGTAAGAATAGCCGCAATATCCGATTGGTTCTTGGATTCGTTCAATTCTTCGATTTTCTGCTCTTGACGCCTGATTTCGTCACTCATAAAATCAAACTGAATTTTTTCGGCCGTTTTACTCTCCGTTTTCATTTTAGCAATGTTGAACAGCGAGTCACGTATATAAAGTAGATTTTTGTTGTTCGCTAGTGACAGATTATATTTACCTAAAGACTCATAAATTCTGCTAAGCATTTCGTTTGCTTCCCAAATCTCTTGTGAGAAGGCATTCCTTTTAGCTATTTTGAGAGCTTCCTCACCGTTCTTTGCCGCTTCTTCCCATTTGTTGGTCTTAAAATTCAGCTCTGCCAAACCTAAAAAGGCTCGGGTAGCCAAAAAGTCACTTTCGTAAATATCGGTATTTACAATAAGGGAATTAAAGTTCTTTGCCGCACTCTCATACTTTTCAAGCTTCATATAAATCTGAGCTTCAGCTAAAAGTATATTGTTAAAGAAATTACGGTCGTTATTTAGCTGTTTGGCTTCATTTAACAAAAAAATGGCCTGAAAATTTTTGCCATCGTGAAAGAGTAAAATGGCCTCAATGTATTTTTGCATGGCATCTCCGGAAGGATATTCAATATCCTTTAGAAGTGCCTTTGCCCGATCCCAAAAAAAATAGGTAGTTTCCTCTTTATAAAGTTTTAAATAAAGAAGGGCATGGGCTTGGTAGCTATCTATAAGAGCTTTTACGTCTTCCCTTTCTTCTGCAGATTTTGAAGCTTTTTCAAGTTCTTCTAAAGCAAGATCGGTTTCATTACGATTACTATACTCCCTCGCCCTTTCAAAATGAATTTTTGGGTCCAACAGCTCTACCGTATCCTGTTTCTGTATAATAGCCTCCTGGGCCACGCACCCCATAGAAGATAGGAGCAGGGCAAAAAATACTAAAACGTTATAATTGTTTCTATTTATTAAGTCGAACTTCAAACGTAATTTTTGCGTCTCAACAACTGAATTAAATCTATAATCCTACTACTATAACCGGTCTCGTTGTCATACCAACCGATTATTTTTACCATCTTTCCTATTACGGAGGTCATCTCAGAATCAAACGTACAAGAATGATAACTATTGTTTATGTCAATGGAAACTAATGGATGTTCGCTATATAAAAGTATGTTTTTCAATCCACTAAGCGAATTTTTTTTGAATGATGTATTTACTTCTTCAATGGAAGTTTCTCTTTTTACATTAAAGGTGATATCTGTTAAAGAGCCATTGGGTACGGGTACTCTAATCCCGCATCCTCCTATGACATTTGCCAAATGGGGGAAAATTTTGGTGAGTGCTTTGGCGGCACCGGTTGTGGTTGGAACAATGGATTGACCTGCCGCGCGGGCTCTTCTAAGGTCTTTATGTGGTTGATCATGCAGACTTTGGTCACTGGTATATGAATGTATGGTGGTAATGTAGGCCTGTTCAATACCACAAAGTTCATCTATCACTTTGATCATAGGAGCCGCATTGTTCGTTGTGCAGGAAGCGTTGGAAATTACAGAATCGCCAGATTGCAGCATTTCCTCGTTTACCCCCATGACCACCATAGGAATATTTTCATCCGCTGGCGGAGCTGATAAAATTACTTTTTTGGCCCCATTTGTTAAATGGGCCTTTAACTGATCTTTAGTCTTGAACTTACCTGTGCTTTCTACTACTATATCCACAGCAAAATTGGACCAAATTATATCCTTTGGTTCAGAACAATTAAACAAATGGATTTCCTTTTCGTCCACCAATATCTTTTGATCCCGGTAATCTACCTGGGCACTAAAAACACCATGGATACTGTCAAACTTTAGTAAATGTGATAAGGTTCTGGCATCTGCAAGATCGTTGATGGCCATGACCTCCAATTCTGGATGCTCATTTAATAATCTGAATAAGGTACGACCAATTCGGCCAAAACCATTAATGCCTATTTTGGTAGTTCTCATGATGTATTTGGGAGGAAAACTTTGGTATCCGTTTGGCTTAAAATTAGTCTATGTGTTTATGAGCTTTGTAAGATGACCTTACCAAGGCACCACTTTCCACATGTCTAAAGCCCATTTTCAACCCTATTTCCTCATATTTTTTAAATTGTTCTGGAAGTATGAATTCTTTAACGGGCAAATGTCTTTTTGAAGGTTGAAGGTACTGACCAATGGTAACTACATCCACTTTGGCATTTCTCAAATCTTCCATAGTCTCAATAACCTCTTCTTCCAATTCTCCCAAACCTAGCATAATCCCGGATTTGGTCCTGTTTACACCACTTTCGCGAAGATACCTTAATACTTCAAGGCTGCGCTCGTATTTGGCTTGTATACGCACTTCTCTAGTAAGCCTTTTTACCGTTTCCATATTGTGCGAGACTACTTCTGGAGCCACCTCCACAATTCTATCCAAATGAGTTTCTATGCCTTGAAAATCTGGAATTAACGTTTCAAGTGTAGTGGAAGGGTTCATTCTACGAACTGCCTTTACGGTCTCTGCCCAAATGATGGACCCCATGTCTTTTAAATCATCTCTATCCACCGATGTGATAACGGCATGCTTAATGCCCATAATTTTAATGGAACGGGCCACTTTCTCCGGTTCTGCCCAATCTACGGTGGTAGGCCTACCGGTCTTAACACCGCAAAAACCACAAGAACGGGTACAAATATTCCCCAAAATCATGAATGTGGCAGTACCTTCTCCCCAGCATTCCCCCATATTTGGACAACTCCCAGAAGTGCAAATGGTGTGTAGGTCATATTTGTCTACCAAACCTCTAAGCTGTGTGTATTTCTTTCCGGTTGGAAGCTTGACCCTAAGCCATTTTGGTTTCCCTTTTGGAGGTGCTACACTTGCTACGGTATCTGTACTCATACGCTCTTTTATTTTGTACAAATATACGAACAATTAAAGGTTTTCTAGCACTGGAAGAAGCTAGCTGTTGAGAAGTCGATTCCGATAAAAATGCTTGATGAATTGGATGGACAAGGCATTCCTTTTAAGCTATGCTTTACCCTTGATTACCTGTGCCAAGAGTTTTTTGGCCCGCAAAATCTTTACTTTAACGTTGTTGATAGGTTCATTGAGTTGTTCCGCTATTTCCGCATAACTCAATTCTTTAAAATACCTAAGGTTGATTACCTCTTGGTAGTGGGGTTTAAGCTTTTTAATATGAGAAAGTAGGGTTGCTAGATTTTGTTCCGTTATTAGAACATCTTCCGCGGTAGGCGCATCATCCAGCACTTTTTTTACAGACTCCTGGTTTTCACCTGTCTCAAGGCTTTTTTTTCGCTTTCGTATAAGGTCTACATGAATGTTTTTGGAAATGGCTATAAGCCATGTTTTAAATTCGTATTTACTATCGTAGGTATGGAGTTTATCAAAAGCTTTGGAGAACGTTTGTATGGTAATGTCCTCGGCATCGTTCTCGTTTTCTGTGCGTTTTAGTTGAAAGCCATAAACACCGTTCCAAAACGTATCAAGTAAATTACTAAATGCAATTTGGCTTCCTGCTAGCGCCTTTTTTATAGTGGCTTGTGTGTCATTTGTTTCTGCCAAATGGGAAGCGTTTTTTTGGGAAAGTTATAGCTGTGTCTGAAATTCTTGATTATTGTCTTTGCGGCATTCCTGCTCCTCTGGCATCTTACCGCACATGCCGCATGCTTCTCCTTCCTTGTTCAGGAATGGGCTTTGGCTGGCGCAGGTGCCTGCAAATTTACCGTCTTTCTTGGCCCATATTTTAATAGCTATGCCAGCAAAGGCCACCGCCATTAATCCAACAGTCAATAATAGCAACTTCATATTATTTCTTTTGTGCAAAGATACAAAATAAGCCCCGAAACAAAAGTTTCGAGGCTTGAGAAATAAAAGTGTCTATAGTTGATTTTTAATAGGCTAGATTGGCAACAATATTTTCTACTGTTGGTGTCTGGTTTCC
This sequence comes from Cytophaga sp. FL35, assembly GCF_014349235.1. GTDB lineage: Bacteria > Bacteroidota > Bacteroidia > Flavobacteriales > Flavobacteriaceae > Euzebyella. Next base: position 30,389 of record NZ_JACSOH010000016.1, read on the forward strand.
GCCTTTTGGTTCAATAGTGATGTAACTAATGGCCTTGTCTGCGTAGGGAAGGGCTAAAAGTTTTTCTTGGCTATCTGCCTCATGTATGATTCCTAGGTTCACCATTTCTCCATTTACCTCGGCCCACATTTGATAACATTGGTCTTCCGGTAAATTGGGTAATTTGCTAACGTTGATGTATGAAAGCCTCTTTACGGGGTTGATATAGGCGACTGCCTTTAATTCCTTTGCCTTCTTATTTCCTTTAACCGAAACCTTTTTTGTCTGTGGGTTTTGGAGAACTATAAATTGATTTCTAACGTCTTCCAATTGCTGCCTCATGGTTTCTTCCAGGTCATCTATTTTATTATTTACAATGGTGTTCTCCTCTTGTAAACTTTGGTTTTGGTCCCAAAAGAAGAAGCTGGCGCCAAAAGAAAGTAAAACCGCCACACTGGCAGCAATGGCCAATCTATAATATTTTTTACGACCTACATGCTCCCTACGAACTTTGTTAAGAATTTGATCCTTAAGTTCAGCAGGAGCTTTTATGGCGTAAAGTTTGGCATAGGCCTCTAAATTTTCCTGTAGCTCATTGTAGGCATCCCTAACTTCAGGGTGCATGGCTATGTAACGTTCCGTTTGCAAGATTTCCTCTTGGCTTGCAGTGCCAATGAGGTACTTCTCCAAAGTATCCGAATCTAAAAATTGTTTTATTTTATCTTTCATGTCTTATGGTATCAGGTTCATCGATAAAACCAGAATAAGTGTTGGGCCATATATCTTTCTCAACTCCCTTAGACCTATTTTTAACCGTGATTTAATGGTTCCTAACGGAATGTCCAATTCATCACTGGCCTCTTGTTGGGTCATTCCTTGAAAAAACAGGGCATCTAACACAATCTGGTATTTTGGTTCTATCTTGTCAAGATTCTCACGTACGTCCATAAACTCCGGTCTGGTGCTATCGACGCCTAAATTATATACGTCTGAAACATCAATTTGGATTTCCTTATCGCTTTTTGTATTCACGCTACGTAACTTATCTATGGCCGTATTTCGTGTAATCCTAAAAAGCCATGTAAAAAGTTTTGCCTTTGATGCGTCATATGAATCTGATTTTTTCCAAATCTTTACGAAGCTTTCCTGCAATACATCTTGCGCTAATTCTTCGTTTCTAACTACCTTATTTGCAACACCTAACAGTGTGTCTCCATAATGTTCGTAGAGAAGGGAAATGGCTTTTTCATTGCGTTCTTGGAGCAATTCAACAATGTGTTTTTCTAGTAAGGTGCTCATAAATTTTGGAAGGTCTCAAAAAAAAATTTGATTATCGGCATCCAATGTGGTAGTTTAGCCCGTATATGTTAAAACGCTAAATTATAAAATTGATTTTTATATAAGTGTTTTGCAAAAATTTTAATGAATAAATGTGCACTTGGTAACTGCACATTTAATTTTTGGTTAGTTTGGTTTGGTATAACCCCTGGAGATTTTCTTCAGGGGTTATTTTATGATGTTCACTTCTGGAACAATGTCTATACCAAAAACCTCTTTAACCTCCTTAATAATTCTAAAGGCCAGTTTCAATATTTCCTCTCCTGTGGCGTTGCCGTGATTGACCAAAACAAGGGCTTGATTTTTATGTACCCCGGCATCATCAAATCTTTTACCCTTGAACCCGCATTGTTCAATAAGCCATCCCGCAGGTATTTTATATTCTGATTCCGATATCTTGTAAAAGGGAGCATGGGGATTCTTCTCAATAAAAGAGGTAAAATTTTCTCTATCTAAAACCGGGTTCTTAAAAAAACTACCACTGTTACCCAAAACTTTTGGGTCTGGAAGTTTTTCCTGTCTAATAGCAATAACCGCATTGGAAATATCTTTAATACTAGGGTCTATAATGTTATTCTCCTTTAGCTTCGCTTCTATTGCACCGTATGAGGTATTTTTTTTGTGGTTTCTTTTTGTAAGTTGAAGAGTGACGGAGGTAATTACATATTTGCCCTTTACCTCGTTTTTAAAAATGGAATCCCTATAACCAAATTTGCAATCTTCCTTTGTAAATGTTTTTAAGGTTTGCGTTTCTACGTCCATGGCTTCGCAACGAACAAAAATATCTTTTAGTTCAACTCCGTAAGCACCAATGTTCTGAATGGGGGCGGTACCCGTATTCCCTGGAATTAATGACATATTTTCCAAACCTCCATAACCTTTATCCAAGGTGTACATGACCATTTGGTGCCAATTTTCCCCCGCCATGATTTTTAGGATTACCTCTTCATCCGTTTCCTGCACTACTTCTATTCCTTTTATATTGATATGAAGAACAAGTGCATCTATATGTTGCGTTATCAGCATATTGCTTCCTCCGCTAATAATAAATTTTTTTGGGTAAGTATCTAGTTGAAAAGCCTTTCTTAAATCCTCTATACTGTTAATTTCCAGAAAGTAACTGGCTTTGGCGTCTATTCCAAAGGTATTGTAGGCTTTAAGCGAAAAATTTGATTGTATGTTCATTAGCCTTTATAACTCTTCAAAGCTTCCTTTAGTATGCCGACTGCCCTTTTAAGGCTTTCTTTTTCCAGAACGTAGGCAATTCTCACTTGATTTTTCCCGTAGCCTTCGCTAGCGTAAAAACCTGCAGCAGGTGCAACCATGACCGTTTCGCCGTTTATTGAAAAATCGTTTAAGAGCCATTGGGCAAAATGGTCTGAATCTTCTATAGGCAATTGTGCAATGCAATAAAAGGCTCCCTGAGGTCTTCCAATGGTAACACCCTCTATTTTTTCCAGTTCACGAATCAATAGATTTCGTCTGCCTACATATTCTTCTTTTACCTCATCAAAATAACTTTGAGGCGTTTCCAATGCTGCTTCGCTTGCAATTTGGGCAAAGGTTGGAGGTGATAATCGTGCTTGTGCAAACTTTATAGCTGTCTTTATAAGTTCCTTGTTCTTGCTAACCATGCAGCCTATTCGTGCGCCGCACATACTGTATCTTTTGGAAACGGAATCAACAACTATGGCATTTTCCTCTAAGCCAGGCTCCTGTAAAATAGAATAATGTGAACGATTGTCATAGGTAAACTCCCTATACACCTCGTCTGCAATAAGAAAAATTTCATGCTTTTTAACAATGGCCGCTAATTTGGCAATTTCTTCGGGGGTATAAAGGTAACCGGTAGGGTTCCCCGGATTACAAATTAGAATTGCCTTGGTTTTTTTGGTAATAAGTTTTTCAAATTCCTCAATGGACGGAAGAGCAAAATTATCATCAATCTTTGAGATAATGGGCACTACATTTACTCCTGCGGCCGTAGAAAATCCATTATAGTTGGCATAAAACGGTTCTGGAATGATAATTTCATCCCCAAAATCAGTAATGCTGCCAATGGTAAAAGAAAGAGCCTCTGATCCACCGGTGGTCACAATTATGTCATTGGCATCCACATGAATGTTATACTTTGCATAATAGGCGGCTAATTTGGTTCTATATTCTTCTGAACCTTCCGTTCTGCTGTATTCTACAACTTCCAAATTGTGGTTCTTTACCGCGTCCAAAGCCACTTGTGGCGTTTTTATATCTGGCTGACCTATGTTGAGATGTATTACATTAATTCCTCTCTTTTTGGCTGCTTCGGCATATGGAACTAATTTTCTAATAGGGGATTCTGGCATGGAGATTCCCTTCTGGGACACTTTTGGCATAAATCTAAATTTTACACAAAAATGCTAAAACCAATCGGATAAAACTAAATTCTACCATCTCAATTCAATTTCTGTAAATTGTTAAAAATCAAGCATATTTGGCTTAAAATTCCTAAATTGTTAGAGGTAGGGCGATTAATATTAGGAAAATTGAAGACTTGGAGCCTAAATATGACATTGTTGTTACTGCTAGCACCTTTGCTGGTTTGTAGTCAGCACTTTAAATTACCACAGGATAAAAGCTTTCAGAAGCTAAAATTTCAGTTGGTAAACAATCTCATTGTGGTTCCCGTTGAAGTAAACGGTACAAAGCTTCATTTTCTTTTGGATTCCGGAGTTAGCCAACCCATACTCTTTAATATCAGTAACAAGGATTCTGTACAGATCAATAATGTGACGGAAATTACCATACGGGGAGTAGGTCATGGGGAGCCTATTAAGGCTTTAAGTTCTTCGGGCAATACCTTTAAAATTGACCATATAGTAAACCAAAGTCAGAAGTTGTACGTGGTCATGGATAAAGGAATCAACCTTTCACCTTCCTTAGGTATTACTATACACGGCATAATGGGCTATGAGTTGTTTAGGGATTTTGTTGTGGATATAAGCTACGCAAAGAGAATCATCAGATTTTTTGACCCAGAGAAGTATGAATACAAGAAATCAAAAAAAATGGAAACCATGCCATTGGCCATCAGAAATAAAAAAGCTTACGTACAAAGCACCTTATTTTTGGACGGAATCAAAGGGTTGCCGGTTACCATGTTGGTAGATACGGGTAGTAGTGACGCTGTTTGGCTATTTGAGAATGAGCATATCAAGGTACCTGAAAAACATTTTGATGTTTTTTTGGGCAAGGGGCTTAATGGGTTAGTGTATGGGAAACGGACAAAAATTAAGGGTATAAGCTTAGGAGATTTTTTGATCTCCGATGCTAAAGCAGCCTTTCCTGATGAGTTATCTTATAGCGAAATAAATAGTTTTGGTAATAGAAATGGAAGTCTTGGGGGAGAGATTTTGAAAAGATTTGATATCGTTTTTGATTATTCTAAAAATCAAATGGCCTTTAAAAGGAACAAATTTTTTAAGGAGCCCTTTTATTATAACTTGAGCGGTTTGAATCTACAGCACAACGGTATGCGCTATATTGCGGAGAGTATTGCAGACAATAGGGGTATTGTCAAGGAGGATGAAAAACAATTTGGAGATGTACAGCTCATCTTTGAGAATAAGACAAAATTAAGCTTGGTGCCTGAGATTGTCATTTCGGCTATTAGGGCAGGAAGTCCTGCTCATGAAGCGGGATTGCGACAGGGAGATGTCATTTTGGCCGTAAACGGTAAAAGGGTTCATAAATACCAACTGCAAGATGTGGTAAAGATGGTAAATGAAAAAGAGGGTAAAAGAATCAAATTATTGGTGGATCGTTATAATTCAGATTTGTTGTTCACTTTTAAACTTACCAAATTATTCCAATAAAAAAACCCCGGCGTAGACCGAGGTTTCTCAATTTTCTTTAAGTGGAGGTTTTATTTGCCTTCTGAGGCTTTAACTTCTCCTTTTATCTTTAACACCTTGGTAGGTGTATCTGCGTTTGAAATTACGGTAATAGCTTTTCTAATAGGCCCAACACGATTGGTATCGTATTTAACCTGAATTTCACCGGTCTTACCAGGTAAAATAGGCTCTTCTGGCTTTTTAGGGATGGTACACCCACAGCTAGAACTTACTTTACTTATAATCAAAGGAGCTTTGCCGGTGTTGGTAAACTCAAACACACGAACACCATCTGAACCTTTGGTGATTTCTCCGTAATCTACGGTCTCCGTCTTAAATTCAATTTTAGCGGCTTTTTCCTGGGCGGTTAATGTAAAACCCAGTAGGCCAACAAATAATACGAGTACTATTTTTTTCATCTTGTTAAATTTAGGGAATCTCAAAAATAAATCTTTTCAGATGAACCTCCAAAATTCTTTTGTTATCTGTTAACGTTACTTATTTTTGTTTCGTATTTATAAAGTGGCATTTTTGCCATTATTAATTAACACAGAAACTTCATTGGCGGTCTTTTGTTTTTGGACCGACACATACTTGTCAAAAACCATTCCAAAATATGGATATCCCATCAAAATACGACCCCCGCAAGGCGGAAAATCATTGGTATGACTACTGGATGCAGAATAACTATTTTTTTTCAACCCCAGATGAAAGAGAACCATATACTATCGTTATTCCACCGCCAAACGTAACAGGGGTTCTGCATATGGGGCATATGCTGAACAATACATTGCAGGACGTGCTTATCAGAAGGGCAAGACTCATGGGTAAAAACGCCTGTTGGGTACCGGGTATGGACCATGCTTCCATTGCTACGGAAGCAAAGGTGGTTGCCAAACTAAAAGCGGAAGGCATTGAAAAGTCTGACTTGACACGGGATGAGTTTTTAAAGCACGCTTGGGACTGGACCAACGAATATGGAGGGGTTATTCTAGAGCAATTGAAGAAATTAGGATGTTCATGTGATTGGAACCGTACCAAGTTCACCATGGATGAGGATATGTATCAATCCGTTATCAAAGTGTTTGTTGATTTGTTCAATAAAGGATTGATTTATCGCGGACATCGTATGGTCAATTGGGACCCAGAGGCCTTGACCACACTTTCTGATGAAGAAGTTATTTATGAGGAACGCCAAGGTCTATTGTACTATTTGTCATACCCGATTGAAGGTAGTGAAGAAACGGTTACCATTGCAACAACACGTCCAGAAACCATTTTAGGCGATACGGCTATTTGTATCAACCCCAATGATGAAAGGTACTCCCACTTGAAAGGAAAAAAGGTAGTGGTGCCTATTTGCAATAGGGTTATTCCCATCATTGAAGATGAGTATGTGGATATTGAATTTGGTACGGGATGTTTAAAAATAACTCCGGCCCATGATATAAACGACAAAGCCCTTGGGGAAAAACATGGCCTGGAAACCATAGATATTTTTAATGCCAACGCAACCTTAAATTCCTTCGGGTTACATTATGAAGGAAAAGATCGTTTTGTGGTTAGAAAGGAAATAAGCAAAGAACTGGAAGAAAATGGTTTTTTGGTTAAGAAGGAAAACTATGTAAACAAGGTAGGTACCTCAGAAAGGACCAAGGCTGTCATTGAGCCACGTTTGAGCGATCAATGGTTCCTAAAAATGGAAGATTTGGTAAAACCTGCCTTAAAAGCTGTACTTGAGACCGATGAGGTAAAATTTTTCCCTAAAAAATTTGAGAACACCTACCGCCATTGGATGGAAAATATTCGTGATTGGAATATCTCCAGACAGCTTTGGTGGGGGCAACAAATTCCTGCATATTATTATGGAGATGGCCAAGATGATTTTGTGGTGGCGGAAACCAGAGAGGAAGCACTACAATTGGCACAGGACAAATCTGGGAATAGGTCATTGGCCCTAGAGGACTTAAAGCAAGATGAAGACGCTCTTGATACTTGGTTCTCATCGTGGTTGTGGCCTATAAGTGTTTTCAATGGAATTTTAGAGCCTGATAACAAGGAGGTGAACTATTACTATCCTACCAGTGATTTGGTTACTGGACCGGATATAATTTTCTTTTGGGTAGCCAGAATGATTATTTCCGGTTATGAATATAGGGATGAGAGACCTTTTAAGAATGTGTACTTTACGGGCTTGGTTCGGGATAAGCAGCGAAGAAAAATGTCCAAATCCTTGGGTAATTCACCCGATGCCCTAAAGTTGATTGAAAATTATGGGGCAGATGGGGTTAGGGTAGGTTTGTTATTAAGTTCTGCTGCCGGAAATGATTTAATGTTCGATGAGGATTTATGCCAGCAAGGAAAAAACTTTGCCAACAAAATTTGGAACGGATTTAGATTATTGAAAAGTTGGGAGGTGGCAGATATCGCTCAACCTGTATCCTCGCATATAGGAATTGAATGGTATAAGGCCAAATTCAATCAGACCTTGGCAGAGATTGAAGACCATTTTTCCAAGTATCGAATTTCTGATGCCCTAATGGCTATTTATAAGCTTGTTTGGGACGATTATAGTTCATGGTTGTTGGAGATAATTAAGCCAGACTACCAAAAGCCAATAGATACGGCCACCTTTGATGCGGTAATCGAACTTTTTGAGGATAACCTAAAATTGTTGCACCCTTTCATGCCATTTTTAACGGAGGAGGTTTGGCAGCATATTGCGGAAAGAACTCCAGAAGAAGCCTTGGTTGTAGCAAAGTGGCCTAGTTCTGTGAAGGTAAATCAAAATTTGATACACGAATTTGAATTTGCTTCAGAGGTGGTTTCAGGGGTACGCAACATTCGTAAGGAAAAAAACATACCAAATAAGGAAGAGTTGCAATTGTCCGTTTTAAATGAGGGCAGCATTTCCCCAAAATGGGATGTGGTCATTCAAAAACTTACCAATGTTTCTGAGGTAACTTACGTAGAGAACGCCGTAGATGGCTCATTATCATTTAGGGTGAAAAATAATGAGTATTTTATACCTATTTCAGGAGCTATAGATGTAGAGGCCGAAGTAAAGAAAATACAAGAGGAATTAAAATACACTCGTGGATTCTTAAAATCGGTTCAAAAGAAACTGGAAAACGAACGTTTTGTAAATAATGCGCCAGAACAGGTAATTGCCAATGAGCGTAAGAAACAAGCTGATGCCGAGGCTAAAATTGAAACCTTGGAAAAAAGTTTGGCCAGTTTGGGATAGCAACTTTATAGCATTATAGATGGACCGTTGTAAGTTGTATTTCCTTTAAATAGGAAATGTGGTTTGCAACGGTTTTTATTGGTCTTGCTCATTGTAAAAGGGTAGAAGTAGCTTTTTGTCCGCAAATCTACCAGTTACGTTTTCCTCTGTTGGTGTACGAACCAAAACGGTGTTCCATCTTCCTTCAATACCAATGTAATGTTTTTTGAACGTAGTGTTCAGTTGGGTTTGTTTTAAACAGTCCTCTATCACATCTAAAATATCTTTTCGATACTTGGGAGTAATATTCTTAATATCCTTGATTTTTAAAAGTATCAATAGCTTTTCACCTTTACTCTTGGAAAAATAGGCGATGTTCTTTGTGGTAATACCGCTTACGATTTCATTGTTAATGCAATTTCTTAGAAGACCGGAAATGGAATCGTTTTCAGTAACCAGTGTTTTATCGTTCAATGTTTTAAAATCCGAAATCAACATGTTGTAATTTGGGTCTTGAATAATGGTTTTTTCTTTGGTATCCTTGGATCTTGTGTAAACTCCATAGAGTGATAGAGACATTACAATGGTAAAAAGTACCGTAAGTACAAGACAGCCGCAACCCTGCCAGAGAGGTCTTTTGGCTGGTGATACACGCAGCAATACATTTTTGCTATGTTCCATGTCTTCTGTAAACTCTTTCTTTTTAAAATGTCTACGGCAATGGTCGCATTCGGCAGTGATTGTCTTGTTCAACGGTAAAATTGGAATCCAAAAAAAGTGGAAATAGTTTCCTTTTACTATCAGCTTAATAGAATCCTTTGATTTACAATGGGGACATGTGGTGTTTTTTAGATAATCTTCTTTAAGAACGGATGTACGAACACCAAAGAGAAATAGCATATATGAAAATTATGGTTTGGTTTGACAAATAACGGAATAACGCAAAATTAATTGGGGCGAAAGATATGTACATCCCTGAAATCCGTGATTTCTACGTTACCTTATGTCTACTAAGTATTGGATAATGTATTGTATCTATAAAACTTGTCATTACTCCTAAAACCGAATCTATATTCAGTTAATTCCCTATTTTAGTCGTGTGAGACTAAAGGATAATAAGAAAAAGGAAGCTATTTTTAATGCTGCAATTGAGCTAACAGGGGAACTAGGCCTTAATAAGATTACCATGTCTGCCATTGCCGAAAAAGCTCAAGTTGCCAGTGGAACCCTTTATATCTATTTTAATAGTAAAGAACAGCTGTTCAATGAGCTTTATAAACGCCTTATTTCAGAAGGTACATTGTCCATTCTTCCGGCAGTAGAACACTTACCGATCAAACAACAGTTGTTTACCATTTGGTCCAACGTACTTGAATTTCGCACCTCGAACACAGCCGAGGTGGCCTTTATGCATGAATTTAGATATTCGCCTTTGTTGGATGAGGATACTAAGAAAATAGATGGTCTTTTTGTTGACCACATACGCGGACTTCTTGAAGCTGGGAGGGAAGAATTGATTGTTAAAAATTTAAGCGACGATATTCTTATCCCTCTTATGTACGGTTATGTAGATAATTTGGCCAGACATTTGAGCTACAGAGGAATAAAACTTACCCCGGAAATTGTTAGACAGACCTTCATTATCTGCTGGGACGCCATTAAAGCATAATTTTTAACAATATAAATGAATATGTATTCATTTATAACGAATCTTTAAGTACATTTGTACCAAGTTCAATTGGTTGAATTGTTTGTAGAGTTTAAGTTGTAGCCCCAAGTCTTATTTGTTAAGACTTGTTCTTCTTAAGTTGATGGAAACCCCGATAGTACGGTTTGACATTTCCCCCGCGTCATTTCGTCAAGGGGTTTCTGCGTTTATAGGACTTTACAAAATGTTTTCGCGTTTTACGTATCTTTAAAAAAACCAATGCCATGAAACCTTTTATAACTTTCATCTGTATATTGACTTGTGCTATTGATTATGGTCAAGAAATAAACATAGTAAATCCTGAAATTCAAATTAAAACGGCCACTGCACCCTTGCCTGAGAGTGAAAAGACGGGCGCCATGGTCTATGGTTATGATGAAGGTGGAAGTTTAACAGTACTTCGGGAGGGGACGAATAATATGATATGTTTGGCGGATAATCCACATAATGAAGGAATAAGCGTTGCATGCTATTCCAAGGAATTGGAGCCGTTCATGAGACGAGGTAGAGAATTGACCGCTGAGGGGAAGAATACTAAGGAAAAACGTGAAATTCAAGGGGCAGAGGTAGCCGCTGGAAAATGGCAAATGCCTATTGTGCCAAGCATGATGTACGTTTATTTTGGTACTAACGAAGCTTATAACAGGGAAACAGGCGAACTTTTGGATGGTAAATTCAGGTACGTCATATATACACCTTTCGCTACTGCAGCTTCCACGGGACTGCCTACCAAACCTCATGACAAAGGTATGCCTTGGTTAATGGATCCCGGTACATTTAGGGCCCATATTATGGTAGGTCCCAATTAATGACAGCTATCTTAGTTTAAAAAGTTTGATCAAGCCAAAAACGGAATACTCTTCCTTTTCTTTTCTTGTCTCTGGAAAAAGGTTTTTTTCTTCTTCCCTAACTTCTGACCAAAGCACCCCTAGTGCAGCTAGAATGACTATATTTTTAATGATGTATTGACCCAATAGCGTTAATGAAAACAAGTTCTCATCAAATATTAACTGCGGAAAGAAAATTAGGGGTGAGAATGTCAATATCATATGGACTGCCGTAATTCTAATAGTGTTCTTTTTAAACAGATTAAAGAGCAAACACAGACCAGCTCCTGTTTCCCATAGGGCCAAAAGAATAATTGACATCTCCATAGGAATTATAAAATGAGTAAGTTGACTAATGGTGTCTATTGCCAAGTCTTCTGCGGGGCTAAGCTTGGAGAAAAATTTAAGTGCACCAAACCATAAGTAGACCAATCCAATGGAGATTTGTAGGTATCTATTTTTATTTTTTTCTAATTGCATTTGTCTCCTATTTCATTTATTCTTGGCTAAAGGTGTTTTTTAATTCAGGATTAAGCTTGATCTTGTTATTGGAAAATCGATAGGAGATACCTAAGTTCACTACGTAATCTGAAAAGGCGGCATCTCCATTTCGTGGTTCGCCCGTAAGTTCCTCTGTTTGTTTATCGGTAATACTTTGGGGTCTGTCACGCCTAACGGCAAATGGAACATTGAGGTTTATCGTGAAGTTACTTTTCATATAGCTCAGGCCCGGATCGATGGAAAGAACGTTTCCAGGTCTTCTAAAACCTTCATTTCCACCAATTAAATCCTTTACTGGAACACAATCGAATCTTCCTCCCAGAGAAGAGGAAATTGTAGGCGAGATGGTATAACTAACTCCTACTCGAGCCGAATACTGATCAGGCACGGCCATAATGGCTTCGTTCTGCAAAATAGGACTAAGGGTTTCCCTAAAGGTTCGCGTGCCGTTGGTTTCCCTCGGGTTAATGAGATAAAATCCGCTTGCGTAACTAAACAGATTGTTTGCAAGTTTTTGGTATAATTGAAAATCGAGCGTGATACCAAATCCTCCGTCACCTGGCTGAATAGATTGGTCAACAGGTCTCGTTTGTGGCCCCCCGTCCTGCCCAACGTTGTAAAAAATATCGGAAGCATTAAAATCTCCCGTCGGTAATTTTACGCCCAAGCCTATAGCTAGGTTGCCATTTGGGTTTTTTTCAAGATCAAAAAGCCAATATCCAAAACCAAATCTGATATCTGCAATCCCTCTGGAATACGTTGTATTCCTTTCTTCCCTGCCATGCTCATACAATGATGATCGAGTATTGATTACTGTAGGGATAGTCAAACTGGTGAACAATCTGTTGCTAATGGCATAGGTAGCAAAGAAATCCCAAGAATGGGAGTGGTTGATTACTTCAGTATTATTGCTTAAGCGATCTGGTTCTTCCTCGGTGCCCCTAAAATGTCTAAAGGATTTAAAATATCTATAATTGGTACCGATTTGAAAATCACCTTTATTCATTAGATTGTTCTCTAGACTATTTCCAACACATGAGGAAAAATGTCTGATAGCTACGCAGCCTTGGGCTTGTAATGGGAAAGTGGCTGCAGTAAATAGAAGGCCAAAAAGAATTGATTTTAGTAACATTGGTCAGGTAATTAAAGGTTGGTTAGAAAAAAACCAACTCCCCGTTGGTGAGGAGTTGGCTCTGAAAAATGTTTTTACACATTAACTGAACTCATGATTAAATCATTTACATTGGTAAACTTAGAAGAAATGGTCCATAATAAGATTTAAGCAGATAGTAAGAAAGCTTAATGAAAGTTTAAGGTGCTTAATGAAATATTAAAGTGGGTTAAACAACCTAATTGTTTTGGTTAATTAGTAGAGATTTTGAAAAAGAGATACTTTTATATAATACTGTTCATTGCATCCATTATTGGATTGGCCGTTGTACAATATCAATACCTAAGAATAGGACTAAATCTGGCCAAGGTACAATTTGAGTCTAAAATTGAGAAGACCTCAACAGTTATTAAAAGTGGTTTGGAAGTAGATAATAAATTGACTTATTTGGTACGTAATGCCATTGAAAAGGACACTTCGTTTTTTAAGGTAAGCGCCGATAGTTTGGAAAAAGTTGCCAATCATTTTCTGAGGGATTTTATAGAAGAACAACTTTTTAATCAGGGAATTGAATCGGAATTTGAATACAATTTGCAAATAAAAGGTACGGAGTACGCATTAAATTCTCCTTCTTTACCAAAAACTACTGAAGATTTAGATCACTATCCTATACTGTTAGAAGGATATTTTAAGGAAACTTTTGATGCTCCAATTGTGTTAGAACTTTACTTTCAGAATCTTAATAACTATTTTTTGGCAAAACTTAATGGCCTAACGCTTCCCAGTATCTTGTTTCTTTTGGGTATCTGTGCTACCATCATTTGGGTGTTACGAACTTATTATTGGCAAAGTAATATTATTACCACTACCAATGAATTCATTAATAATCTAACACATGAATTAAAAACACCTGTTTTCTCCATTGGTTTGGCCACCAAACTGTTGGATGAAACAGCTTCCCAAAAGCAAAAACCTGTACTTTCAATTGTTAGACAACAAGTAGAACGGTTATCTACACATATAGATAAGGTTTTGCAGTTGGCAAGTTTGGAATCCGGAAAGGCCGTCATGGAATTGGTTCCGGTAGATTTTAAACCAAATTTAGAGAGTATATGCTCTAATTTTAAAACTTTGGTATCCATAGAAAATGCGCAATTTGGTTATGAAATTAAGGGGGAATCTTTTCTTTTGAACGCAGAAGTATTTCATCTCGAAAATGCTATTAACAACATCCTCGATAACGCTAAAAAATATGCCGAGGACCCAATAATTAAATTAAAGGCACATACTGAAAATTGTAAGTTATTTATTGAAGTTACGGACAATGGAAGGGGAATGTCCAGCGAGGAAAGAAAAAACGTGTTTAAAAAGTTTTATCGTGGTACCAATGGCAATCTACATACGGTAAAAGGCCATGGATTAGGGATGAGTTACGTGTACAAAGTAATAAAGCGGCACAAAGGCAAGGTTTTAGTAGATAGTGAGAGAGGGCAAGGAGCCAAGGTTACAGTGGTAATTCCTATTTTAGAATAATGGACAAGAAAAGAAAAATTTTATTAGTGGAAGATGACGAGGCCTTGGGGTACTTACTTTCTGAGTATTTAAAAATGAAAAATTTTGACGTTACTTGGGCCAAGAACGGGGAAGAGGGTTTAAAGCATACCCAAAGTTCATCTTTTGATTTAGGGGTATTTGATATTATGATGCCCAAAATGGATGGTTTTAGTCTTGCTGAGAAGATTAAAAATGACTTCCCTAATTTTCCATTTATTTTCCTTTCCGCAAAGTCGCTTAAGGTAGATGTACTAAAAGGTTTCTACTTAGGTGCCGTAGATTATCTTAAAAAGCCCATTGATGAAGAAGAGTTGGTCATAAGAATAGAAAATTTATTAAATAGACTAACGCCTTCGGAGGAAAATAAAAATGCTCCAGAACTAATTCAAATTGGTAATTTTAGTTTTAATTCCATCAACCAAGAACTGTTTTACAAAGAAGAAAAAACTACGCTTACCGTAAAAGAATGTGAGTTGCTTTCTTTTTTGTTGAAACGAAAAAATAAACTTTCCAATCACAAGGATATTTTAATCAAGATTTGGGGCAAAAACGATTATTTTAATAAAAAGAGTTTGAACGTTTTTATCACTAGACTTAGAAAGTATTTAGACCGTGATCCTACAATTAAAATAGAAAACATTCACAATAAGGGCTATATTTTACGACACACGGAAGATTAAGTCATATTTCTAGTTATTTTATTATCTTGAATGTAAAATTTTGGAAACTATGGAAACCTATGCAAGCGCTCTCTTGTATGCCATTCCATTTTTTGTAGTTCTTCTGCTAATAGAAATTGGGTATGGTTACCTCATAAAAGATCAAAAGCATAATGTCTTGGATTCTGTTTCAAGTATAAGCTCCGGCTTTACCAATATTATTAAGGATACCCTTGGGTTAGGTTTAATTTTAGTTTCCTATCCGTTTTTGGTAGAGCATTTATCCTTGGTTAATATAGAGCAGTCTTGGCTGGTTTGGTTGGTTGCATTTATTGCCATAGACCTAGCAGGTTATTTGAATCATCTGTTAAGCCATAAGGTGAATTTTTTCTGGAACCAACACGTAATTCACCACAGTAGCGAAGAGTTTAATTTGGCCTGTGCCCTAAGGCAACCCATCTCAAATATATTGGGTTTCTTTGGTTTGTTTTTAGTGCCTGCCGCTCTTTTGGGGGTGCCAAATGAGGTTATAGGCATTCTTGCACCAGTACATTTGTTTGCCCAGTTTTGGTACCATACACAGCATATTGGAAAATTAGGGTGGCTGGAATATGTTCTTGTAACGCCTAGCCAGCATAGGGTACATCATGCCATAAATCCTCAATATATTGATAAAAATTTAGGTCAAATACTTTGTGTATGGGATAGATGGTTTGGAACCTTTCAAGAAGAATTGGAAGATGTACCACCTCAATATGGAGTATTGAAACCGGCCAGGACCTGGAATCCTATTCTTATAAACTTTCAGCACTTTTGGCGATTGGTTCAAGATGCTTGGCGAACTAAAAATATTACAGATAAATTTAAAATTTGGATAATGCCCACAGGTTGGCGCCCTAGTGATGTAAAGGACTTATATCCTATTGAAATTATTGAGGACGTCTATAATTTTGAACGCTATAAAACCGAAACTTCCGTATGGTTAAATGGTTACATTATTTTTCAGTTGATAGCCACATTACTGATGTTGTGGTTTATGTTTTATAACTATACCCATATTGGTGTAGATGGATTGCTAATCTTTGGAGCTTTCGTCTTTGTGGGAATCTATGGTTATACAAGCCTTATGGACCGCAATCCAGTTGCTGTGGTAATCGAGTCTGTACGGTCTATCGTAGGGCTTACCTATATTTATTTAATTGGCGATTGGTTTGGCTTAGACCTATATGTACCTTTTGGCAGCCTAATGGTTGCCCTTTATTTCATAATTACCCTTTTCCTCACCATCTACTTTACGTACTTTGAAGGGCCAACTATCTCAAAGGATTTGGTTTTGTAGGTTTTGGCAATATGCAATCTTGTTTCTTTAACTAAATTCAATTTATGAGACCCTATATTTTAGCTGAATCCAATTGGGAATATCTTAAGGATGCTAAGTTTGATATGGCCATTTTGCCATGGGGAGCTACTGAAGCCCATAACTATCATCTGCCCTATGCCACGGATAATTTTCAAGCCGAGCATATGGTAGCCGAAATGGCTCGATTGGCACATGAAAAAGGAGGGAATCCTATTGTATTGCCTATTATTCCTTTTGGTGTAAATACGGGTCAGTCTGATATTTATTTGGATATCAACCTAAATCCAAGTACTCAAATGGCAATCCTTACCGATATTGTAGAGGTGCTGAATAGACAGGGTATTCATAAGCTTCTAATTTTTAATGGACATGGAGGTAATAATTTTAAGCCGTTGGTACGGGAGTTAGGCTTGAAATTTCCGAAAATGTTCATCAGCTTTTGCTTTTTTCCATCGGTCATAGATAAGGGGTCATATTTTGAGGAGGAAGGTGATCACGCAGATGAGATGGAAACTAGTTTAATGCTTTATTTGCGACCGGATTTGGTATTGGGCAAAGAAAAATGGGGTAGGGGGATTGCCAAAAAATGGAAGATTAAAGGACTTAATGAAGGTTGGGCCTGGGCGGAAAGAAAATGGTCTCAAGTGAGCGAAGATACGGGCGTAGGTAATCCGGAAAAGGCGACCGCTGAGAAGGGCGAACGGTTTTTTAAAGGGGTTACGGAAAAAATGTCACAATTGGTACTTGATATTTGTAAGGCAGATATCGAGGATTTATATGAATGATTTACTTAAATTTTGCGTACTTCGGTATTTACCAATTTAATATAAGCTTTCATTGCCTCTTCACACTTCATATTTTTTGCTTGGATAAGGGCATTCGCCTTAAAGGCATTGATTAGGGGAACTTTACTGTCCGGACTTCGAAAGTTTTTATTGGCAATCTTATAATAGGCGTAGAGTTTTAGCAACAAATCTGCCGGTAAAGGATCTGTGTAGCTATTGATGAATTCAACGGCCTTGGCAAAATCAGTATGTAATTTCTCCTTCTTCATCCTTTTTTACAACTGCAGCTATACAAGTTTTTGCACCAACCACTTTTTGATTCAGTTTAACGGTAACAGCACAGTCAAGTGGTAAAAACAAGTCGACTCTAGAGCCAAATTTTATAAAGCCGGCGTCTTCCCCTTGTTGTACACTTTCACCTTCTTCAGCGTAATTAACGATTCTTCTTGCCAACGCACCGGCTATCTGCCTATATAGGATATCCCCAAACTTGGGGGTCCTTATAACTACTGTTGTACGTTCATTTTCCGTACTTGATTTGGGGTGCCACGCCACAAGATATTTACCAGGGTGATATTTGGAAAATTTTACACTTCCGCTAGCAGGATAGCGAGTTACATGTACATTGGTTGGGGACATAAATATAGATACTTGCCTTCTCTTGTCCTTAAAGTATTCAGTTTCTTCTACTTCTTCAATAACAACTACCTTACCGTCAACGGGAGCTAAAATTTCATCGAAAGTTTTATTGGCCCTCCTCATAGGGTTCCTAAAAAATTGTAAAATGAGAATAAGAAAAATGACCGCAGCAATTTGCAATATCCACCGTAGCCATAACAGGTCTACATAAAATTGAGATGCCAGAATAATGGCGCAGACAATAAAAAAAGTGATCAATATAATTTTCTGACCCTCTCTATGAAACATAGTCAATAATCTTTAAAGTTAAAAAAGCAAAAGGCGCCGCAAAGACCAAACTATCCAATCGGTCAAGCATACCACCGTGTCCTGGCAATAGGGCCCCACTGTCTTTTACGCCAGCAGCCCGTTTTAATTTTGATTCCACCAAATCCCCTAGGCTACCTGCAACTACAATAACGACTGCTATCAACACCCATTGCGCCGGGGTAATTATAGGTTCATATTTTCCCAAAAAGTAAGCGGTTCCCATGGCAAAAAGCAATCCTCCCAATGCACCCTCAACTGTTTTTTTTGGAGAAACTCTACTAAATAATTTATGGCGACCAAAAGCTCTGCCCGTTATATAGGCAAATGAGTCGTTCACCCAAATCAAGATAAAAATACCTATTATAAGGAACTTCACAAAGTCATCATTGGTATAAGGAATCATTGTAAGGAAAATAAAACCACCACCAATATAAAATAGCCCTATAAGCCATTTTTGAAGTGTGTTGAAAAGTCGTTCTTTTTTATAAAAAAGATAAAATAAAAGGGCGAAGTTAGTGGCCAACGTACAAAGAAGTAAGGTGTATATGGGCCACATATCAGTGACAAAATATATAAATGCCCACCAAAGCACTAGATAGGCAAAGTATGTATGTAATCCTTTTAAGCCAACTAATTTTTTGTATTCATTGAGACAGGCCAGTCCAAATACCATGAAAAGAAAATCAAAAGCATCTGAGCTTAGAAAGACAACGGATAATAATAAAACAATATAAACAGCGCCGGTTAAGGAACGCCTTAAAATTTCCCTCATAATTTACAGGTCTTCCAAAAGTAAAAGATACAGATTTTTGGAACTACTCCCGTAAGTTAGAAAATCATCTGAATTTTCCTCGGTTGCCTGAAAATGTTTTAAGGTGGTAATATTGGCAGGTATACTTCCTGCATATTTTTTCTTAATGACTTTTAGCCCTTCCCCTATGGATTCCACCAGTTGGCTAGTAGTAGCGAATACAATAACGTTATAGGGAATCTCATTAAGCTTTTTGTCCATCAATTGATTAGAGCAAACTAGAATGGATCCATTCTGTGCCACCAAATGCTCACATGTAGTAAAGAAAACATCACTTTGTGAGCTTTTATCAGTAAACCTTACCTTTTCTTTTGAGAACTTCTCTTTTAAGGTGGGGCTTAAGGCAAAGAAAGATTGGTCTTGCCAACTATTTTCATTGATGATATTCTTTAAAGCCTGTGATATTTCGGAAAAAGAATCACAATAGAGAAATTTACCACCGTTCTTTTTAAAGTGGATGGTAAATTTTTCATCAACGGGAATGTTCAAGTCCGGCATATGGGCTCCTCTAGTTTCCGCAGTTTCCTTAGAAACCTTCTTTTTGTTGCCACCGCCGAATAATTTGTCAAATAGCCCCATTTAGTCTTTTAACCTCTGTATAAAATTTCGTTTCCCGAAGATAAAGAAAACGTTAATTTAAATGAATTATTTTTCTTCTCCCTCTTGCGCTAAAGTTCCGGATATTTCTGAATCTGAAGTACTGACGTCTCCCAGTTTTTCTTGACCTTTTTCGTCAAACTCTTTATCAAAAGGACGCTTTCCAAAAATCTTCTCCAGGTCTTCTTTGAAGATTACTTCTTTGTCCAAAAGTCTTTCTGCCAAGGTTGTCAACTTATCCTTGTTCTCCGTAAGTACCGTTATAGCACGCTGGTATTGCTCTTCAATGATTTTAGAGATTTCTTCATCTATTTTTTTAGCAGTATCCTCACTGTAAGGTTTGCTGAAACCGTAGGAATCCTGACCGGAAGAATCGTAATAGGTAAGGTTACCTATTTCATCATTGAGACCATAAATGGTTACCATGGCTCTTGCCTGTTTGGTCACTTTTTCCAAATCACTTAGTGCTCCAGTAGATATTTTATCAAAAATCACCTTTTCTGCTGCACGACCTCCCATTGTGGCGCACATCTCATCAAGCATCTGTTCTGGACGAACGATCAAACGTTCCTCTGGCAAGTACCATGCCGCTCCCAGCGACTGACCTCTTGGAACAATCGTAACCTTGACCAATGGGGCTGCGTGTTCAAGCATCCAGCTTACCGTAGCATGACCTGCTTCATGAAAGGCAATGGTTTTTTTCTCACCTGGAGTTATTATTTTGTTTTTCTTCTCAAGGCCGCCTACGATTCTATCAACAGCATCCAAGAAGTCTTGTTTGGTTACCGCTTTTCTTTCTTTTCTAGCGGCAATTAGAGCAGCTTCATTACAAACATTCGCAATATCCGCCCCAGAGAAACCGGGTGTTTGTCGCGCCAAAAATTCTAGGTCTAGCGCTTCTGCAGTTTTAATTGGTCTTAAATGAACCTCGAAAATTTCTTTACGCTCCCTAATATCGGGCAAATCCACATAAATTTGTCTGTCAAAACGACCGGCACGCATTAAAGCCTTGTCCAAAACATCTGCACGGTTGGTAGCGGCCAATACAATTACATTGGTATTGGTTCCAAAACCATCCATCTCCGTTAATAGCTGGTTCAAAGTGTTTTCACGTTCATCATTGCTCCCTGTAAAATTATTTTTACCACGGGCCCTACCAATCGCATCAATTTCATCAATAAAGATTATTGCAGGCGATTTATCTTTGGCTTGTTTAAAAAGGTCACGTACACGAGAGGCACCCACCCCAACAAACATTTCAACGAAATCTGAACCTGACAGCGAGAAGAACGGTACTTTGGCCTCTCCGGCAACTGCTTTTGCCAAGAGCGTCTTACCGGTTCCTGGAGGTCCTACGAGTAAGGCTCCTTTAGGAATTTTACCCCCTAGAGACGTGTATTTGTCCGGGTTCTTTAAGAACTCTACTATTTCTTCTACCTCTTCTTTTGCGCCTTCCAGACCGGCAACATCCTTAAAGGACGTTCTGGTATCTGTCTTTTCGTCAAAAAGTTTGGCTTTTGATTTTCCAATGTTAAATATCTGACCTCCAGCACCTCCAGCACCTCCGCCAGACATTCTTCGCATTAGATATATCCATATACCAATAATCAAAACAAAAGGTAGGATACCAAGTAGAAGGTCCATTAGATAATTGTTGTCCGTATCATAGTCAACAATAGTATCTAAATTATTTTCCTTCTTAATGTTTTTGATTTCGTTCTCAAAATTCTGAAGATCGCCATAATCCAAGACATATTGTGGCGTAGCCCCCGTAGAGGGTAGAAAGGGCTGGTCGTTTACCTCTTTATGCACATCTTTGGCTAAAGCTTCTTCTGTTAAGAAGACCTTTGCCTGTCTTGTATTGGTGATGATCATAATTTCCTTTACATCACCATTTCTTAAATACTCTTGTAACTCAGATGTGGTGGTCTTCTTTGTACTGGCAAAATTACCACTACCCAAAAATTGAAAACCTATTAAAAATACCGCTATTATACCGTAAATCCACCATGAGCTGAATTTAGGTTTCTTAGGGTTCGTACTGTTATTATCTTTGGCCATTCTTCTCTTTTACTGGTTTAAACTACTTTCTACAGAGGTAACTTTGGCATCTCCCCAAAGTCCTTCTATGTCATAAAACTCCCTAATTTGTTTTTGGAAAACATGCACAACAACGTTCACATAGTCCATAAGAATCCACTCGGCATTATCTTCTCCTTCTACATGCCAAGGTTTGTCTTTAATAGCTTTGCTTACGGTTTTTCGGATAGACCCTACTATTGCGTTCACATGTGTGTTAGAAGTACCGTTACATATAATAAAGTAGTCACAAACTGTATTTTCTATATCTCTTAAGTCGAGTAAACTAATATCCTGTCCTTTGACTTCTTCAATCCCCTGTAGGATTACTGCAATCAATTCATCTGCACTGGCTTTGCTTTCTTGCATTCAAAAATTTTAGTTTCTACAAAGTTATTTATTTTTTTGCTCTTTACGGTTCAGTTTTTCGTACAATAGACGTATAATTTACCGAAAACCATAGTTTATGCATTTAATCAAACTTAATGCCACGGAGTCCACTAATGACTATTTAAAGGAAATGGCGCTCCATACAGTACTTACGGATTTTACCGTGGTTACGGCTAACAACCAAACCAAGGGTAAAGGCCAAATGGGCTCTTCTTGGCAGGTTGAATCTGGTAAAAACCTAACATTCAGTGTTTTGAAAAGTGATTTGAGGCTGGCTTCAGATACTTTATTTTTATTAAATGTCATTGTTTCCTTAGCCGTTCATTCAACTTTGAAATCTATTGGTGTGCCTGATTTAAGAATAAAATGGCCAAACGACATTCTGTCAGGCAGTTTCAAAATATGTGGAATTCTCGTTGAATCTCAACTATCCGGACCCCAATTAAAATTGGCAATCTTAGGAATTGGACTGAACGTAAACCAAACCAAGTTTGGTTCTTTAGTAAACGCATCTTCATTAAAATTGTTGTTGGGTAAAACTTTGGAGCTTGAGGAACTTCTCTTTTCCGTGGTGAAACAATTAAAAAAGTATTTTCAAAAATTTGAAAATGATGGTCCCCAAGAAATATGGAATGAATATACCCAGCTTCTTTTTCGGTTAAATAAACCTTCTACTTTTAAAAATGTAGAAGACCAAATGTTTATGGGCTTTATCAGAGGAGTGTCTCCTCAGGGGAAGCTACAAATAGAACTAGAAGACCATATTCTCAAGGAATTTGGTCTTAAAGAAGTGAAACTGCTTTATTGAAAGAATTATATTTTACCTAAATTTTCAGATAGGGTACCCATAAAATTAGTGATAGGCTTTTTAATCATCATAGCCATCATTGCGTTGAATTCACCCTCAAAACTTAGGCTTACCTCACTTGATTCATAAGAAATTGAAGCTATATTGGCCGTAAGTGTAAATGGTAACTTGTCGCTAGCGGCCCCTAATACAATTTGACTGTTTGGAGTTTGTTGCTTTCTTTGAAGCACGATTTCTGGCATGCCTTTAAGCGCAAATAGAAACCTATCCTCATTAATCACTTGAAATTTATCAATGTTTTCAGGCATTAATTTTTCAAAGTTTTTCAAATCGGTAAGAAATTCAAATACTTCTTTATCCCCTTTAGGTACAATTGTGTTTGGAGTTTCTATATGCATTTGTCTATATTTTCCATTGGGAAGGATTAGTTCGCCATTCCCTTAGCGTATTTAATTGTTCTTCTTTTATGAAATGCGTTTCCGAAGCTTGTTGAATTAAATGTTCATAATCACTAAGTGTATATAATTCAATTGCTTTTTCAGCGAAATTTTCATCAGCAACCTGAAAACCATAGGTGAAAACCGCAATCATTCCTTTGATATTGGCGCCTGAAGCTTTTAAAGCTTCAATAGCATTTAAGCTACTTTTGCCGGTACTGATCAAATCTTCTATCACAACTACCGTTTGGTCACTTTCAAGCTTTCCTTCAATTTGATTCTGTCTACCGTGCTTTTTCGGTTCAGGGCGTACATAAATGAAAGGAAGACCTAAAACATCTGCAACTAGGGAACCAATGCCGATGGCGCCAGTGGCAACGCCGGCAATAATATCAGGTTTTCCGTACAGGCTTTCAACTTGTTTAGCCATTTCTTCCTTAATATAGTTGCGAATGGCAGGATAGGACAATAAAATTCTGTTGTCACAATAGATGGGAGATTTCCATCCGGAAGCCCATGTAAAAGGATTTTCCGGTTTCAACTTTATTGCATTAATTTGCAACAGAAGCTCGGCTGTTTTTTTAGCGGTGTTTTTGTCTAAAACCATAGCGCAAATGTATAAAGTTTTTGTGAACGAATTACCGTTGATTCTAACAAATAAGCTCTCCGAAACAGGTAATGGAGAATATTTTCCCCTCAACGAAAGTTCTATACAGTCTGCCATTAAGGCACTTAAGAAAAAAAAGCTTGAAGCAGCATATATCTATCACCCCAACCATGAAGAGATTCTAAAGAAATTTACCAAAGAGATACCATTGGTAGTTGCAGCCGGAGGCGTTGTAACCAATAAAATGGGCGAAGTTCTTTTTATTTACAGGAATGAAAAGTGGGATTTGCCAAAAGGCAAGCTGGACAAGGGGGAGTCTATAGAAGATTGTGCCGTTAGGGAGGTTATGGAAGAAACCGGAGTTAAGGATTTGCGAATTGAAAACTTCCTAAGAACTACCTATCACGTTTTTAGCAACAATGGCAAATATACGTTGAAGGAAGTTCATTGGTACGCCATGAAAACCGAATACGATGGCAAATTAAAGCCTGAAAAAAAGGAAGGTATCTTTAAGGTTAAATGGAAGGGCCCACAGAAAATTCAAAAGGCCCTACAAAATTCGTATCCCAATATTAAACTCCTGTTCGGGGATTAATTTCCTATTCTTTTTTTAGTACCCTGTATACCGGATATTGGTTATGTGCCTGTTCGTAATATTTTGAATTCTTATAAACGTAATCTAGCTGTGCGTACCAATTTTGAGCAAATGTAGGATCGTTTTCTTTTTTGGCAGAAAGGCTGTCTTGCAATGCTGGGTTCTCTTCTAAAATTTTTAATGCCAAGTCCTCAAAAACGTAAGGGGAAAAACCTTCTTTCTGTTGTAAAACGGAATCGAAGAAATTCCAATTAAAAAAGGAATCCGTAGTGGTGGGTTCCAAAACCTCCAAAAGATATCTTATTCCTTTCTGGTCAGTAGGAATATAAATATCGCCCTGCTGAAATTTTACCTTTTTGGTGGAGGTCTTCAATTTTGTATCGTCATGTAGATAGTGTCCTTCATACGGAGTGTTTCGGGTAGAAAAACTTGATATGGAATAGCTTTCTACGGTAATGATAGTATCTTTTGGTAAGGTAGTATAGTCTATATTGTTCAAATCAAGGAGTTCTGTCACTTTAGACCATCCTCTTTTCAATATATAGGACTCTGGAACCTTTACGGAATCAACGGGTTTGTAAAAATTCTGATAATCTACCATTTTTTCAAATGGTCTATTTCTATCGTACTTAAGTCTTGGTAAGTTCGTTATCTCACTCGTTAGCGTATCCGCCTCAAAACCTAAAAATGCTATTTCTGTTGCCCTCGTGGTGTCAACCGCCCACTGAGTAGGGTAGTAGTCCCAGTTGTTATGACGGTGCAAAGCTTCCGTTCGTAGTTGTTTAATTTGATCAAAATTCTCCTCAGCTATATCCATGGTATTTTTCATAAGGGCGTAGGTGCCTTCTACCCTTTGTTTGTAGGGTTTGAGCATATGTGTTTCTACCATGAGTCCAAAAACGTTCCAAAGGGTGGTATAACCCGTGGAATAGCGGGGATAATCCATAAACTGCGAAAAACCATTCTCCGGCACTTTATTAAAAACGTTTACGTAAGGTGTAATGTCCCAATCGTCCTTTTTAAGTTTTAATTCCAATTCCGGCATAAGTTTTTGTTGTTGGTAATCTCCCAGTTCACCGCCTAATTTGTTATGTTGGGTGAATAGATGTGTTAGTGTGTATTGATAATCGGCCCCATTACTAACATGATTGTCGATAAAAATATCGGGATTTACCAAATGAAAAATCTCGTAGAAAGATCTCGTGTTTTTGGTGTCCGCTTTTATAAAATCACGATTAAGGTCATAATTAAGCGTGTTTCCTCTAAAACCATAGGAAACGGGACCGTTTTGGTTTACCCTAGTGGTAGAGTTTCTGTTAAGCGCCCCACCAATATTATATATTGGAATGGTGACCAATACCGTTCTTTCCGGAGCTTTTAGTTTGCCAATAGCCAAATCTCTGTACAATAACATCGTGGCGTCAATACCATCGCTTTCACCAGGGTGTATACCATTATTGATAAGTACAATTGTTTTTTTATCGTTTATTTTTTGGAAATTAAAGTCCCCATCCGGGTTGTAGGTAATTATGTGAAGGGGGTAACCGCTGTCTGTTTGACCAACGGTTTGCATATTAATTTCTGGAAATTCCTTGGCTAATTGAATATAGAAATCTATAACCTGAAGGTAGGTTGCTGTTTCTGTACCTTGGGAAGCTTCAAAATGAGTTTCGTACTCCTTGCTATTATCTTCTTTTTCAGATTCACACGAAATATAAAAAATAGAAGCTATAATAGTGAGACTGGTTAGAAATGGGATTTTGGTAAGTGGCCTTTGATTTATCATGCCACAAAATTAATCAAAAGCCTTTTCTTCTTTATAACAAGTTGATAGAAGTGTAGTTAAAGTTACGTTATTGTGCCACCAAAGGAATTGGTGTACTATGCCTTTTTCGTAATTCTGGCTACTTCGGCTTTGTAAAGCGGTTTTTCGTTGTAATCAATAACGTGGTGGGTCTTTTTCTGATACAGTTCCCACTTTTCCTTATCGTGGAGGTCTATGGAGGAGGTGATGATATTTACCCTTATTTTTTCGGAAGTTGGTATTTTTAAAAATTCATCTAAAAATTGCCATCCGTCCATAATGGGCATGTTGAGGTCCAAAAAGATGACCTCTGGTAGTTTACCGGTACTTTCATGGTTTTTTTTGATTTCTTCAATAGCAGTTTTACCATTTACAAAGGATTCTACTTGTGGGCAATCCACCGCAAGACTTAGCATTTTTTGCATGCCAAAGACCGTTATTGGGTCATCATCAATAATATAAATGCTATCAATCTTCTTCATTAAAATAAATGTTGAATGTAGTGCCAGTACCTACTTCACTACAGACTACTACACGGCCGTTCATGGACTCAATTTGGTTTTTGGTTATGTATAGGCCTATTCCTCTCGAATCCTTGTGGTTATGGAAGGTCTTATACATTCCAAATAACTTGTCGCCATATTTTTTCAAATCAATACCTAAGCCGTTATCCTCTATGGACAAAATTGTAGCACCGGCAGTTTTACGGCAACTTAATTTTACCAGTGGAGGTCTTTTTGGGTCACTATATTTGACCGCATTGGTAATAAAATTCATTAAAATACTTTCTATATAAGCCGGTACCACTTTAATGATTGCATCTAATGGAACATTATTGATAATAGTAGCATTATGGCCTTGTAGAAATGCTGATAAGTTTTGCTCTACCACTTCAATTTTCTCCCTTAAAACAATTGGCTTTTTTTCAAGACCTACATTGGTATTGATGGCAACCACTTCATTAAGGTTTTCCAATGTCTCCATTAAATTGTTGGAGGCATTGGTAAGCATTCCTATAATATTCTGTTTCTCTTCTTCATCTTTTTCATCCACCAGAAATTCTAACAACATGGAAAAATTGGCCGTATGGGAACGAAGGTTGTGCGAAACTATATGCGCAAAATTAACTAATTTCTTATTTTGAAGGGAGGCCACATTTACCAAGTCTTTTAACTTAGCCTCATTTTGTTTGAGCCTTGTAATATCATGGCTTATTCCTACAATACCATTGGCCTTGCCAAATTCATCTTTTAATGGAATTTTGGAGATAAGAAATGTGGTTGTTTCGCCATTCTTGTTACGTATCCTACTTTCCTTGTTTAGGATAGGAACAAGAGTGTCCATAACTTGTTGGTCTTCCTGGTTCAAAGCCTCTGCTATGTCCTTATCGTAAAGTTCAAAATTATTTTTACCAAGGATTTCATTTGCATCGCTGATACCTAAATAGTCACATTCTGCTTTATTGACCAGAATTTTCCGGGACTCCTTATCTTTTATGTAGATGTTTAAGGGTAAATTGTCAATAAGGGTACGTAACAAAGTTTCGTTGGCCTTCGTTTTGTGCTCTGATTTTACCTTGTCATTAATATCTTGAAAAGTGCCTCTGAGGGCTACAATCTTATTGTCTTCATAAACAGGCGTGCCATTGGCTTGCACCCAAATTTCGTTTCCTTTGGCTGTTATAATCTGTAACTTTTCACTGTAGGATTTACCCTTTGTCAAGGCATCGTGAACTGCCATGGAGATAAGATTTTTACTATAACCTTCTTTGTAAAAGGCAACACCTTCTTCAAGGCTAGGTTCAAATTCACTATCTACTTCGTGAATCTTTCGTGTAACTCCACACCAGATTACTTTGTCGGCAATAAGGTCATATTCCCAACTTCCTATTTTCCCAATTTCCGAGATAATATCCAATTTGGAACGTAACCTACCCAAGTTAATTTCTGAGAGTTTTAGTTGGGTAACGTCCTCTGTCCTAATTATAAGACCGATCACATTTTCTTTGGAGTCTAACCAAGGATTGCAATGCCATTCAAACCATTTCTTTCCAGAAGGATCATATTTACATTCCTCGAAAGTCCGATCCACTTTATCGTTAATACAGTTACTTAAAGTATTTACCAACTGGTTGTTAGTATGGTAGAGATAGTCAATTCTTTTACCAAAAGCATCGCAAGGACTTTGATTATGTTGAGTAAGCCACTTGTCAGATGCGTATACCAACTCAAAGTCTGTATTCACAAAGGCAGTTGCCGTTGGCAGCTGTTTAATCAGGTATTTATGGTCCGCTATTTCAGATCCCTTCGACATACTTACGAAATTTCGTACTAATGTAGAGCGATTAATGTTCTTGACTAAAGGTTTGTTGTGAACATTAAAAAACCCGTTGTTTGATTTCCCTTTTAAGTGGTTTGCTCGAGAACATTTTTCACTTGAAGGTTATTTCTTACGAAGATATGTTAAAAAATTTAATCGTAAGACACCTCTTAACGAGAATCATAAATTATAACGTAAAAATAAAACTAAAAATTACCTGACTTAGCGAAAAAATCAGGCTAAGGAATTCTAACAGTATCTGGAACCAACCCCGTATAGTCTCCTCCATTTCTAATGACATCCCTAACAATTGAGGAGCTAATGTAAGATTTACCTGACGAGGTAAGCAAAAATACCGTTTCTATCTCAGAAAGCTTCCGATTGGTATGTGCAATGGCTTTTTCAAATTCAAAATCTCCAGGATTTCTCAAACCCCTTAAAATAAAACTAGCGTTCATCTTCCTACAAAAATCCACGGTAAGCCCCTCGTAGGTGTGTACGAGCACTTTTGGTTCCTCCTTAAAAGCCTTGGTTATAAAGTCCGTTCGTTGCTCCAAGGAAAACATATATTTTTTGTCCGCATTTACCCCAATGGCAATTATAATTTCATCAAAAAGGGTAATACCTCTAGTAATTATATCATAGTGACCCAAAGTCAATGGGTCAAAGGAGCCTGGAAAAATTGCACGTTTCATATTTTAAGGGGGTTGATTATCTGCTAAGTTTTCAATCGTAATTTAACCATTCTATTTAGCAAAATGTCCTTTTTATTAAAATTACCCTTTTTTGTTAATTGCTTCGTGTACGGCGCTTTCAAATAATTCTGAAATTGAAATACCTGCAACTCTTGCCTGTTGAGGTAAAATACTCTCTCTTGTAAGTCCAGGGGTGGTATTCATTTCCAACATATAGGGGTCGTCTCCCCTAAAAATAAACTCACTTCGGGTATAACCACTCATTTTAAGAACCTCGTAGGCCTTTTTTGCAGCGGCGACTACGTTCTCTTCTTGCTTTTGCGTAAGTCTAGCGGGGGTGATTTCTTGGGATTTACCTTCGTATTTTGCCTGGTAGTCAAAAAAGTCGTTGTCACTAACAATTTCGGTAATCGGTAAAACCTTGATTTCTCCTTTATATGTAATAACTCCAACAGATACTTCCGTTCCGTCTAAATAGGATTCAATAATGATTTCATCATCCTCTTTATACGCTTTTTCAATGGCCGGTATCAACTCTTCCTTATTATAAACTTTAGATATGCCAAAACTGCTGCCCGCCTTGTTCGCTTTTACAAAGCAAGGAAACCCTACCTTTTTTTCTATTTCCGCGGTGTCTATAGTATCCCCCAAGTTTAAATAATAGGAGTCCGCTGCTTTTATACCATACGGCTTCAAGGTGCTTAAAAGGTCTCTTTTGTTAAATGTAAGCGCAGATTGGTAATAATCGCTGGAAGTATGTGTTATACCCAAAAGTTCAAAATAGGCCTGCATAAGCCCATCTTCTCCGGGAGTACCGTGTATAGCATTAAAAACGCAGTCAAAATGGACTTTCACTCCATTTTTTTCTACCGAAAAATCATCTCTGTTTACTGGAAATTCTTCGTTGTCATCATCCACATATACCCACTTATCCTTTAAAATATGAATGCGATATAAATTGAAATTGTCTTTGTTCATTGAATCATAAACCACATTTCCACTTTTCAGGGATATTTCAACTTCACTGGAGTAGCCACCCATAATGATGGCAATATTTTTTTTCATCTGCCCGTTTTTAGCTTAGTTCAAAGAAAAGAAAAAAGTAACAATGCGTTTAATTTTTTACCGATGGAAATCCTATTGAGTATCATAAGACGTATCTCTAGTGGCTTTCATAGTTTAAATAGAAAAAGGCAGGTATTACCAACTTTGATTTAAAAGCTAATTAACAACCAACATCATTACTTATATTTGTTGGGTCAAAACACCTCATATGCGAAATTTCTTTAATTTTCTTAGGAGTAAGGTATTTTTAATTCAATTGGGATTGGCCCTTTTGATATCCATAATTTTAGTTTTTGTTGTTCTAAGATGGTTGGATAGCAGCACCAATCACGGGGAATTCGTTGAAGTGCCGGATTTTTCCAAAATGTCCGTTCCTGAAATGCGAAAAGCTGTTGAGGATGCCAGTTTGCGCTATGAAGTTTTGGATTCTGCCAACTACAATCCCGATTTTCCAAGGTTTTCAATCATTGAGCAAAATCCACCAGCAGGAAATAAAGTAAAAGAAAACAGGAAAATTTATTTTACCGTAAATCCATCAGGCTATAAAAAGGTTTCTATACCTAATATCATTCAAGTAACACAACGTAATGCAGCATCTATGCTTAAGGCGGTTGGGTTGGACGTTCAGCGAGTAACTTATATAGACGAACTTGGCAAGAACATGGTCTATCATTTAAAATATAAGGGTAAATATGTTAAGCCGGGTGATAAATTACCTAAAACTTCTAAGATTGAACTTGTGTGTGGCAACGGTACCGTAACGGATCAAGCCAGGGTTCAAGCAGATTCTGAATAACCTATGCAATCTAATGATACCGCTGATTGGAGCGATGATGAACTTTTTGAACACCATAGTTTTATTGCTTCCAAAGGCCAGGACCCATTAAGGGTTGATAAATTTTTATTGAACTTTATAGAGTATGCCACCCGAAACAAAATACAACAGGCCGCAAAAAGCGGGCATATTTGGGTAAACGGTAGTATTGTAAAGCAGAACTATAAAGTAAAACCGGGAGATGAGGTAAAGGTATTGTTAGAACACCCGCCCCATGAATTTCTTTTGGTTCCCGAAGATATTCCTTTGGATATTGTTTATGAGGACGATGTGTTGTTAGTGGTAAACAAACCAGCGGGCATGGTGGTACATCCGGGACATGGAAATTATTCCGGAACCCTGATCAACGCCTTACTTCATCACATACAGGATTTACCTGTTAACAGTAATGAAAGGCCTGGGCTTGTACACAGAATAGATAAAGATACTTCAGGATTGCTGGTTGTTGCAAAAACCGAAGCTGCAATGACCCATTTGGCCAAACAATTTTTTGATAAGACTTCAGAAAGGGAATATATAGCTATGGTTTGGGGAAATGTAGAGGATGATGAAGGAACTATAGAAGGTAATATTGCCAGAAATCCTAAAAACCGCTTGCAAATGCAAGTTTTTCCAGAGGGGGATGAAGGCAAGGAGGCCGTTACACATTATAAGGTTTTGGAACGTTTGGGCTATGTCACTTTGGTGTCATGTAAATTAGAGACTGGCCGTACCCACCAAATAAGGGTGCATATGAAGTATATTGGTCATACCTTGTTCAATGATGAAAGATATGGGGGCGATAAAATACTCAAGGGTACCACTTTTACTAAATACAAGCAATTTGTAGATAATGCCTTCAAATTATTACCTAGACAGGCATTGCATGCAAAAACATTAGGGTTCATTCACCCGGTTACAGGGGAGCAAATGCGATTTGATTCTGAAATTCCCACGGATATGGTGCAGTGCATTGAAAAGTGGAGACACTATTCCAAACATAGTCAGTAAACCATAGTTTTATTCAATATTCCTATTGAAAAGTCTTCTTTTTCTTGGTTGATGGTCTAAGGTAACATCAGTAAATTTGTCGTATCCTTTTAAGAACAAAGAATAATGAAAATAGTAGTTTCTCCGGCGAAGTCTTTGGATTTTGAAACAGAATTTCCTCAAATACAACCTACACAACCCATTTTTTTGGATCAAGCTGTGAAGCTGAATAACGTTTTGGCCAAGAAAAAGCCTAAAGCCATTAAGGAGTTGATGTCTATTTCAGATAATTTGGCAGAACTTAATTGGGAACGAAATCAAAATTTTTCTACTCCATTCAATGAGGAAAATGCTCGACCTGCTATTTATACTTTCAGTGGGGATGTGTACCAAGGTTTAGATGCTTTCAGTATTCCAACAAAGAAAATAGATAAACTCCAAAATAGGTTAAGAATTCTTTCTGGCTTGTACGGAATATTAAAACCGTTGGATTTAATGCAGGCCTATCGTTTGGAAATGGGAACCAAACTAAAGGTAGGAAGAAAAGAAAATCTGTATCAATTCTGGAAAAAGGATATAACAGCGGCCTTGAACAATGAGCTTAAGGATGATGAGTTGTTCATTAATTTGGCAAGTAATGAATATTTCAAAGCTGTGGATACAAAGGTGCTCAAAGTTCCCGTCGTAGCTCCGGTTTTTAAAGATTGGAAGAATGACAAGCTAAAAGTCATTAGTTTTTTTGCCAAAAAAGCAAGAGGCTCCATGGTACGCTATATTATAGATACCGGCGCCAGTACCATAGATGATATAAAGGCCTTTGACTACGATGGGTATAAATTTAGCGAAGAACATACCCAAAAGGAGTTGGAACCCGTTTTTGTGAGATAATTATTTTTTCTTGCTCAGGCCTATTTTTTCCTCTACTGTGGGCTTCCTTTTTATTTTTCTTGGCCTTTTTGAGCCGTAAGACCTGTTGGCAATTTTTCCTCTGCGTGATTTCTTGTCTCCTTTTCCCATATTTCTTAATTTTTGGGAAAGTAGTTAATTACTGGCATCAAGTCAAATGGTATTAAATAAGTTGTTAGCTTCTTTGATAGGGTTTGCATCACTTCAAACGTGTAAGTTTGTAGTCAAAATATGTCATTTTGTTTTTACACACCCACCCCTATGAACCCTTTTTATTTCCTGAAGCTACAAAACTAATAGTAGGAACTTTGCCTCCACCTAGGTTTACGGAAGGACAATTAAAACCTGATGATGTAGATTTTTGCTACGGAAGTAGAAATGGAATGCTTTGGCCTATTTTGGACCAATTATTTGGTCTTGGATTGGTTTACGAAACCACGGAATTTGCCATAAATCAGCGTAAGGACTTTCTAGTTAAACATAAAATTGGAGTTTGTGATATCGTGGAAAGTGCCGAAAGGGAGAAAATAGACGCCTCTGATTTGGGCATGCAAAACGTAAAATTGCGGCCCATGCTTTCCTATTTGGAAGAATATGAAAGAATAGATACGATTTTATTTATGGGTGGGAACAGTAAAAATGGTCCCGAGTATTTTTTTAGAAAGCTGGTCAAACCCAAAAAAATAAGTCTGGAGACCATTACTGAAGTTGTTCCTAGAATCTATAAATTTCAGTTACCCCAATCTAAAAGGGAAGTTAGGACGGTTTCATTAACAGCACCATCCGGAGCTGCGAATAGGGCTGTGGGAAGCCTATTGGAATATAAGGCAAGAAAGATAAATAATCCTACATACAACACCCTTGATTTTAGAGTAGATCAATACAGGCAATTTTTTATTCCTTAGAACTTCGTTTTTATACCTCAAATTAGTATGTTCCCGCCGGGCGAATTAGATGTTTTAACGGAAGTAAAGTGTTTAAAACTAAAAAGAGCCTTATCAAGTTTTGATAAAGCTCTTTTACGAGAACACTATATGAAAATGAAAAAATTTACTTCTGATTTTATTACATTGTAAAAGTACCTGTAAGCTGTACACTATTGAAATTATTGTTGTGAACTATGTTGTTTTTGTAGTGTAGCCAGTTATTTTTGTTATAAGTCAATTTGCAACGTTGGCAATCTCTCAAGAATAGCGATATTTATGGTGCTTAAGAGAATTGCCAGTACCAAAAAAAATAGCTTGAAAAACAACTTTTTATTAAAACAGCCTATGCAACAGCAAGATGAAAAACTAAATGAGTTTAAAAAATCTGTCAATAATAAGTTCAACGTCTATAATAGCCTTTTCTTAAATCTTCCGTATCGAAATATTGAAAATGTAGGTATTTTGATACCACTTTTACTGGATCAATGCCAAAAAGGCTTGGATTCCGGACAGAATCCACAAGAGATATTAGAAGCTTTTTTTGATAGTTATGTAGACATTGAATCGGAACAAGAGCGTATTGACTTTATGTTCCGAATTATTCAGTATGTAGAAAGGCAGGTAGTTCTATATGATAGTGTGGAAGATGCAGCCTTCCCAAAAATGCAGGCACATAGAAGGTCTCTTAGTATTAAGGATTACTTTGAGCTGGTAGACAAGAATAAAAGTTGGGACAAGGTTTCTAAAAAACTGTCCACTTTTAGTGCTCGAATCGTTCTAACGGCGCATCCAACGCAGTTTTATACTCCAGCGGTACTCGATATTATTGATGATTTACGGTCCTTGATTCTAGAAGACCGTATTGATGATATTGATGTTACATTACAACAGTTGGGGCTTACTTCCTTATTGAACTCTAAAAAACCCACTCCTTTAGACGAAGCCAAGAATATCATTTATATTCTTAGACACACGTATTACGAGGCTATAGGAGAGTTATATCACTACATCAAATCGAATATAAAGAATACCGAGTTCGATAACCATAAAATCATGAAACTTGGTTTTTGGCCAGGCGGTGATAGGGATGGTAACCCCTACGTTACAGCACCTATCACAAAGGATGTGGCTGATGAGCTTCGTATTACATTGATGAAATGTTACTATAATGACCTTAAAAAGATTCAAAAGAAATTGACTTTTAAAGGAGTACAAGAGCCCATTGGGAAACTAAGAAGCAATTTGTACACTGCTATGTTCGATAGTTCCAAGACCATAGGTTACAATGATATTCTTCAGCCTTTGTTGGACATTAGAGAATTACTGATTAACAATTACCACAGTTTATACTTAAAGGAGCTGGATTATTTCTTGGACAAGGTAAAAATCTTTAAGACCCATTTTGCAACGCTTGATATTCGCCAAGATCACAGTAAGCATTATTTGGCTGTTGAGACCATTTTAAAAACAAATGGTATAATAAAAGAATCCTTGGATGAGCTCTCACAGGATGAATTGGTAGATATTCTGATCAACAAGAATATTAAATTGGATTCCAAAGATTACGATGAGCCAATTATTAAAGATACCATAGAGAATATCTCCCAATTGCAGGATATACAAGCTGCCAATGGGGAAGAAGGTTGTAATCGCTACATCATTAGTAATTCCGAGGATATCTTCTCCGTGCTATTTGTGTTTGGGTTGTTCAGATGGTGTGGTTGGAAAAGCGATGAAATAACATTTGATATCATTCCTTTGTTTGAAACGATGAAGGGAATGGATAGTTCAGAGGAAACCATGCAGACTTTGTTTGATCTTCCTGAATACCGAGAGCACCTAGAAAGAAGAAATAATGATCAGACCATTATGTTGGGCTTTTCAGACGGTACCAAAGACGGTGGTTACTTAAAAGCCAACTGGAATATCCTTAAAACCAAGGAAACCCTTTCAAAGGTCTGTAGTAAAAACGGTATCAAAGCCATATTCTTTGATGGCCGTGGTGGACCGCCAGCAAGAGGTGGTGGTAAAACGCACCGTTTCTATGCTGCTCAGACCAAAGAGGTTGCCAATAATGAGATTCAATTGACCATTCAAGGGCAGACCATTACCAGTACCTACGGTACTAAAGAACATTTTATTCATAACAGTGAGCAGCTCTTGACCGCGGGCTTGTCCAACAACCTATTTGGAAAGGAAAACGTTATTTCAAGACAACAACGTAAGTTGATCGAAGAACTTTCTGAATTAAGTTTTGACAAATATGATGCCCTTAAGCAGCATGAAATGTTCATACCTTATTTAGAGAACAGAAGTACACTTAAATACTATCAAAAAGCCAATATTGGTAGTAGGCCAGGTAAGAGGGGAAATAAAAAACAATTGGAGCTCTCTGATTTGCGTGCCATTTCCTTTGTGGGTTCATGGAGCCAGTTGAAGCAAAACGTTCCTGGATACTTTGGATTGGGTACCGCCATCAAGAAATTAAAGGATGAAGGTCGCATAAGCGAAATTAAAAAATTGTACAAAGAGGTTCCTTTCTTTAAGGCTTTAATGCTCAATAGTATGATGTCGCTCTCAAAATGTTATTTTGAATTGACCAGTTATATGAAGGAGGATAAAAAGTACGGAGCATTCTGGAATATTTTACATGAAGAATACGAGCTTTCAAAAAAGATGTTGTTAATGATTTCCGGAAGCAAGATTTTAATGGAGAACGAAGCGGTTTCACGTGAATCCATTAGAATTCGTGAGAACATTGTACTGCCTTTATTGGTAATTCAGCAATATGCCTTGCAGAAAATAGGCCAAGAGACGGAATATAATGACTTGTACGAGAAAATTGTTACACGTTCCCTCTACGGGAATATCAATGCCAGTAGAAACTCGGCTTAAGCATTAATTTATATTATTCGAAAGAGGGATTTTCAAGAATTTGGGAATCCCTTTTTGATTTTAGTAAAAATGCGTTTTGACCGATTTTTAAGTCATTGGTCATTTCCATCTTTCACCAACTAACTAATTGGTGTAAGTTTCAGCCTGTTTTATTCAATCTATTTTATATGTTCATTAGGTGTCTTTTCTACATGTGCTGCGTTCTTTTATTTCTTGGTTGTAGTGATACGGAAGAAGATACTCCCGCATTGGAAAAAGGAAGCTTTCAAGTACAGGTTTTTTTGGACAATGAGCCGTATGAAAATGCCATGGTAACTACTAAACCCACAACATCTTCCCTACTTACAGATAGCGATGGTAGTGCATTTTTCGACAATATCGTAGTTGGCGAATATGAAGTACAAGTGGTGATTCCAGAGGCTCCAGAAGATTATTTTATAAGCTTTATAACAGTAATAAAAGACGATACGGCGTATACTAGGTTGGACCTTGTATCTCCACCACCAATTTACCCCGATGAAATAGATGTAACTTTAGTTCTTGCCTCCGTATACGAAAGTGTGGGTCAGAGTTATAATTTTGATGGATTTAGTACTCTTTGGGGTGATATTGGTACCGATTTTACGTACGTAAATAAGCAAACCAATGGGGAGCGAACGGCTTTGGATACATATCGATTATCTTCACAAGATAGGCTGGTAAATCAAGTTTATAAGGATTATTATGCTATCATACTGGATATAAATACCGGTCTGGAATGTTTGAAGGATCCTGAATGTTTAGGTACTCAGGAAATTGACACAACGAGGTTGGAAGCTGAATTTAAATTTTTAAGGGCCTTAACTTATTTCAACTTGGTAAAGATTTATGGTAACCCAATTTTAGTAACAACGGTAAATTCTGATATTGAAACTCCTTTGCCCATTGTGCAGGGCGGTGAAGAGGTATATCAACAGATTATAGAAGATTTAATGTTCGCCAAACAATATTTACCCAATATAGAATCTGTATTTATGGCTAGCAAGGAAGCAGCAACGGCTCTACTTGGCAAGGTGTATATGCAAATGGCAGGTTTTCCTTTACTACAAACCGGAAAATATTCGTTGGCACTAGAGCAATTTAAAAAGTTGCAGAATTGGTTTTCATTAGAGGAGAATTATTCTGAGGTTTTCAGCTTAGATCAAGGTTCCCAAAGCACGGAAAATATTCTTATGTTTAAATTCACCTCTGGATTATATGGAAGAAACTGGGGGCCGCTCGGCTTTGCAGGTGATGATTTGTTATTGTTGGATCGTTCATTCATAACGGCATCTGGGGCAGGCGAAACCTTTACGGATTCGGTCACCTTTCCAATCAATGTTCCCGATGTTAGATTCCATCAGAATATAGCTTCATTTAGAATTGCTAGCGGACAGATTGAAAATGAAACCGATCCAAATAGTTGGAGGCCTTTAAAATTTATGGCGAAGGATAACCTTTTAGAAAGCAAAAACATAAATCAGGTTGTACTAATCAGATATGCAGATGTACTTTTGTTGTTGGCCGAGGCCGAAAATAATGTAAATGGCCCTACGGCATTGGCTTATGAAGCATTTAATTCCGTTAGGAGAAGAGCCCATCAAAATGGAGATTTTGATTTGCCTTTAGGATTGAACCAGCAAGAATTTTTTGATGCTATTGTGGAGGAAAGGAAATTGGAACTTTGTTTTGAAGGACACCGGAAAGATGACCTTGTACGTTGGCAATTGCTAGAAAATAAACTATTGGAATTTAACGAACAACACCCGCAGGACGTAAAAGATTTTCAAAGTCATAAATACATCTGGCCGATTCCTCAAAACGAATTGGATGTAAACCCGGAGGTACAACAAAATCCTGGATATTGATAATCAATAAAACAAAAAAATCCCCGGAGCATAAATCTTCGGGGATTTTTTGTTTATAATATCTTCAGAATCCTTTATTTCTTGTTTTGCTGATTTTTGATGGTCTTTTCATCAATATCGAACTTGTTAGTATCCACTTGTGTGTTGCCCGTGGGGTTTGTTGGATTCGTTTGTTCCGTTTTTCTTCTCAACTTTTTATCTTTTATAATTCCCATTTCTATTTCCTTTTTATGATTTACCTAAATGTAAGAAACACACGGGCAAAAGGGCGTTAAGGGCTTTGTAAGTCTTTGTTAGGGTCTGTTAAAGCGATAAAAATGCTATTTATTCCGCACATTTTAGTATGCTCGCAGTAAACAAAAGTTGTCCAGTATGCCGTTGTGAGTGTTCAGCGGCATGAAACAACAAACCAATGACCGTACTGGGGAGTTTCTTTCTGCCAACCGTGCGCTTTTCCGTGAGAATTTCCTCCGGTAAGGTTTTAAAATAGGAGAGCGCTTCGGCAAGTTTATTATCAAAGTCGGTGATGAGGTTTTCTAAGCGGATGGCACTACTTTCTTTTCCTTCGGCCCTTAAGAATTCAAATTGACTTTCGGTTAAACTTTCGCCTTTGGAATAGGTCATCATTCGGTCTAAAACCCCGGTGATATGCTGTAAATGAAATCCGATGGAAGCCCTGCCCAAAGGTTTTTCCCAAAGTTGCTCTGGGGAAATGCCATCGGTGTACTTTTTTAGTTCTTCCGATGTTTGAAGAAGGGCATGCGCCGCAGGTTGTAGTAACGCCGGTATTCCCTCTACGGGGCCTCTCAGCCAAACTTCATACTGCGGATTGGAATTAGATGACATTAGCTAGCGAATGTTATTTACAAAGTTGTCAAATTTATCGGCACCAAAAGCCGTTAAGTGTTTGATAAAGGCCGAACCAATAATCGCTCCTTTGGCTTTTTCAGTAGCCGCTGTAAAGGTTTCATTATTACTGATACCAAATCCTACGATTTGTGGGTTTTTAAGTTTCATGGCCGCTATTCTATCAAAATAGTGGGTCTGTTCGTCGCCAAAACCACTTTTGGCACCGGTAACGCTCGCAGAACTTACCATGTAGATAAATCCGCTGGAAACGGAATCGATAAAACGAATACGTTCATCCGAGGTTTGGGGCGTAATCAAAAATACGTTGACAAGACCGTGTTCCTCGAATATGGTCTTGTATTCCTCGTTGTAAACATCCACTGGTAGGTCGGGGATAATGAGCCCATCAATGCCAATTTCCTGACATTTTTGGCAGAAAGCTTCCACGCCATATTGCAACATCGGGTTAAAATAGCCCATAATAATCAGGGGAATGGAAACCGTTTTTCTAATATCCTTTAATTGGTCAAAAAGAACTTCGGTGGTCATTCCATTCTTAAGGGCCTTAGTAGAACTTTCCTGAATGGTAGGGCCATCCGCTAGGGGGTCGCTAAAAGGCAGGCCTATTTCAATCATATCAACCCCATTCTTTTCCAATCCTTCAATAACATTCACGGTATCGCTCAAGGAAGGGTACCCGGCCGTAAAGTAGATGGAAAGGAGCTTTTTATCTTCTTGAAGTTTTTGGGAAATTCTATTTGTCATAACTTAAAATAATCAATGTATGTATTGAGGTCTTTATCTCCGCGACCTGAAAGGTTGATGATTACCACATCATCGGCTTCAAATTTTCGGGTTTCCAGAATGGCAAATGCATGTGATGACTCTATGGCGGGAATGATGCCTTCCAATTTAGAGAGCTCCAGTCCGGCTTGCATAGCATCCGCATCGGTAATGGAAATGAATTCCCCACGACCAGATTTAAACAGGTGGGCGTGCATGGGGCCTACACCGGGGTAATCCAGTCCTGCACTTATGGAGTAAGGCTCTGTAATTTGGCCATCGGCAGTTTGCATCAACAAGGTTTTACTTCCGTGGATGATACCCACTTTTCCCAGGGCCGAGGTAGCGGCACTTTCTCCGGAATCAATTCCTTTTCCGGCAGCTTCCACGGCGATGATGCCCACATCCGGATTATCCAAAAAGTGATAGTAGGCACCCGCAGCATTGCTTCCTCCACCCACACAGGCAACCACATAATCAGGGTTTTCCTTGCCTTCCTTTTCCTTTAGTTGCCATTTGATTTCCTCCGAAATAACCGACTGAAACCGCGCTACCATATCAGGGTAGGGGTGTGGCCCCACTACGGAACCGATAATGTAATGGGTATCCACCGGATTGTTGATCCAGTCCCTAATGGCTTCATTGGTCGCATCTTTTAAGGTTCGGCTACCTGATTTTGCAGGGCGCACTTCCGCACCCAACATTTTCATACGTGCCACATTGGGGGCTTGGCGTTGAATATCAATTTCACCCATGTACACCACACATTCAATCCCCATTAAAGCGCAGACCGTTGCCGTAGCAACACCGTGTTGGCCGGCACCTGTTTCGGCAATGATGCGGTTTTTACCCAAGCGTTTGGCCATTAATATTTGACCGATGGTATTATTGACCTTATGGGCGCCTGTGTGGCAAAGGTCTTCACGTTTCAGATAGATTTTAGTGTTGTATTTGTTGGATAGCCGCTCCGCAAAATAAAGTGGGGTAGGGCGACCCACATAATCTTTTAGCAATTGCTGAAACTCCTTTTTAAAAGAGTCTTCTTGCATTACCTGAACGTAATTTTGTCGTAATTCTTCACAATTGGGGTAGAGCATCTCGGGGATGAACGCACCCCCAAACTCTCCGTAATACCCCCTGCTATCGGCGTTGTAAGACATTATTGTATATGTATTTTATTGAGCAATTCTTTAAAGGCCTTTACATCGGCCGTATTTTTGAGTCCCGGTTTTATTTCAAATTTACTGTTCACATCAATGGCGTGGCAGTATTTGGCTTCCGGACGCTGGGTAAATTCTTTAATGTTATCGATATCTTCCAGACCAATGCCCCCACTTAAAAAATAGGGTTTGTTGGAAGGGTAATTTTTAAGGACGGACCAATCGAAAGCGTAACCATTTCCGCCCGGTAATTTTCCTTTCGTATCAAACAGGAAAAAATCACATACTGATTCATAGGGTTCAAGAACGGCAAAGTCAAATGCATCCTTAACAGAAAACACTTTTATAATTTGTATTTGTTTGGCTTTTGATTTTAGTTCATTGCAATACTCCGGACTTTCATTGCCATGCAGCTGTACCAAAAGCAAATTATAATCCTCTATTCTTTGCAATACCGTTTGAATACCGGCATTAACGAACACTCCAACTTTCTTTATCTTGTGGGGTACGGGTGTCAATTCCCCTTTAAAATTCCGTTCGCTCTTATCATAAAAAATAAAGCCCAAATAGTCTGGCTGCAATGAAGCAATTTCGGTGGTATTATGCTTCATGCCGCAAACCTTTAAATGCAAACGGCCATTGGCGAGGGTGCTGGGTTCTTCTTTGGGTGTGCTGTAATGATAATTCATAAAAACGACCTTTTATATTCTCTTTAGCTCTTCTACAAATTTTTTGGCGTTCTCCCCAGGATTTTCGGTTTTCATAAAATTCTCACCAATCAAAAAGCCTTGGTAGCCATAACCTTTTAATTCGTTTATGGCCGATGTATTACTAATACCGCTTTCGGAAACTTTTACGAATTCTTCTGGGATTTCCGTGGATAGCGATTTGCTGGTTTCCAGGCTTACCTCAAATGTCTTTAAATTTCGGTTGTTAACACCCAACATATCCAAACTGGGCATGATGGATTTTTGAAGTTCCTCCAAATTATGAACTTCCAAAAGCACATCCAAATTCAGACTTTTGGCGAACTCCGAAAGTTGCTTGATTTCTTCTTTTGAAAGGATGGCCGCAATGAGTAGGATAACATCGGCACCGTAGGCCTTGGATTCCAAAATCTGATATTCGTCAATTACAAATTCCTTTCTCAAAAGCGGAATTTCCACCGAGGCGCGCGCCAATAACAAATCGTCCAAAGAGCCACCAAAATACTTGCCGTCTGTAAGTACGGACATGCCACAAACACCAGCATTGGCATAACCTATGGCCACATCCTGTACATTTTCATTTTGATTGATAACCGATTTGGAGGGGGAACGTCTTTTATGTTCAGCGATAATTCCCGTGGAACTGGCACGGAGTGCTGAAGCCAAGGAGGGTGAAACCCTGTTAAAAAGCACCGAATTCTCCAGTTGTTTTACGGGAATCAGCGCTTTGCGCAAATCA
Organism: Cytophaga sp. FL35; assembly: GCF_014349235.1. Taxonomy (GTDB): domain Bacteria; phylum Bacteroidota; class Bacteroidia; order Flavobacteriales; family Flavobacteriaceae; genus Euzebyella. The sequence goes on from NZ_JACSOH010000016.1 coordinate 73,119, forward strand.
ACTTCCTTGCGTTTATCGGCTACTATTTTATCTAATATGTTCATTTCTTATTTAATAGCTTTTTCTTTTTCCATGGATGAAAAATCAAAAATGTTAGCTTACCATCAACCATCAACCATCAACCATCAACCATCAACCATCAACCATCAACCATCAACCATCAACCATCAACCAATTACTTACTCAACTCCTGCAACTTCTTCAAAGCTTTTAATCCGCTGCCGCTTAAAAGAGATTCTTTGGCCTTTTCAAACCCTTCTTTTGGACTTATATTTTTAACTGTAGCAATGGCTACACCCGCATTGGCACAGACCACATTGTTTTGGGCTTCCGTACCTTTTCCTTGTAAAACGTTGAGGAAAATTTGTGCGGATTCTTCAATAGAGTCACCTCCCACGATTTGGGATTGCAAAATAGGTTCCACCCCAAAATCTTGAGGCTTCAGCATGCTTTCCGTATGATTGCTAATAGTTTTGGTGTTTCCGGTCAATGATATTTCATCATATCCATCCAAAGCGTGCAAAACCGTAAATTTCTTGTCGGTATTCTGATAGAGATAGCCGTACATTCTGGCCAGTTCCAAATTAAAAACGCCCACCATTTGATTTTTGGGAAACGCTGGGTTTACCATGGGGCCCAACATGTTAAAAAAGGTTTTTACGGCCAATTCCCTTCTGATAGGTGCTACATTTTTCATGGCAGGATGAAAAAGCGGTGCGTGCAATACACAAATTCCGGCCTCGTCAATTGATTTTTTAAGAAAGTCGGCTTCGTTACTGAACTTGATTCCCAAGAACTCCATCACATTGCTACTTCCACATTTTGAGGAAACCCCATAATTACCGTGCTTGGTTACGTTCACTCCGGCACCTGCTGTTACAAAGGAGGCTAAAGTTGAAATGTTGAAGGTGTCCTTACCATCCCCGCCCGTACCACAAAGGTCAATAGGGTCATATTCGCTTAAATCTACCGCTAGACAAAGTTCTAGCAGGGCATCACGAAAGCCTTCCAATTCTTCAATGGTGATGCTGCGCATCATATAAACCGTTATAAAGGCCGCAATTTGACTGCTATTGTATTCCCCTTTGGCAATATTTACCAGTACTTGTTTGGCATCTTCCTTAGAGAGGAAATCGTGATTGATCAGTTTGTTGAGTATCTCTTTCATTTGCGTATATCTTCCTCTTATTCCCGCAAAAGCGGAAATTTATTTAGCTATTCAACCAGTTTTTTAGAATTTGTTTTCCTTGTGGTGTTAATACCGATTCTGGGTGAAACTGAACTGCGGAAACATCATATTCTTTATGCCTCAGGCTCATAATTTGCCCATTTTCATCAAAGGACGTAGCCTCCAAACCTTCTGGTAAATCTGGCGCAACTACCCAAGAATGGTACCGTCCAACCTCAATTTCTTCTGGCAAGCCTTCAAAATTCGTATCCTCTTTTGTAAGCTTTATTTTTGTCGCAATACCATGATACACTTCATCCAGATTGATTAAGCTACCGCCAAATACCTCTCCAATGGCCTGTTGGCCTAGGCACACCCCAAAAATACTTTTGGTGGCGGCATATTTTTTAATGATAGGCTTTAATAAACCGGCCTCATCTGGAATACCCGGTCCCGGGGAAAGTACTATTTTATGAAAGGCATCCACTTCTTCCAACGTTAGCTGGTCGTTTCTTTTTACAACCACCTCACAATCCAAATCTTCTAGATAGTGAACCAAATTATAGGTGAAACTGTCGTAATTATCTATGACTAAAATCTTATTCATCTTAAATGGTTTTGGCTATTTCCAAAGCCTTGGTAAGGGCGCCTAGTTTGTTATAGGTTTCTTGTAATTCATCGTCTGGATTAGAGGCGGCAACCAATCCGGCGCCGGCCTGATAATGCAGGGCATGGTTTTTACTTAAAAAAGTACGGATCATTATGGCATGGTTAAAATTTCCGTTAAAGTCCATAAAACCAATGGCACCCCCGTAGTAACCCCTACTTGTTTTCTCATACTTCTCAATAAGTTGCATGGCCATATGTTTTGGTGCACCGCTCAATGTACCGGCAGGAAAGGTGTCTGCCACTACTTTCATGGTGGTGATGTTCTCTTTCTTCTGTCCGGTAACCTTGGATACCAAATGAATGACGTGTGAAAAGAACTGAACTTCCCTATAGTTGGTTACCTCTACCATATTGCCATTTCGGCTAAGGTCATTCCTAGCGAGGTCTACGAGCATAACATGTTCGCTATTTTCTTTGTCGTCCTCAGAAAGTTTACGGGCCAAAATGGCGTCCTGTTCATCATTTCCTGTGCGTTTAAACGTGCCCGCAATTGGGTGTATTTCAGCTTTTCCGTCTTTGACTATTAGTTGGGCTTCGGGAGAACTTCCAAAAATCTTAAAATCGCCGTAATCAAAATAAAACAAGTAGGGCGAAGGGTTTACTGAACGAAGTGCCCGGTAGACGTTAAATTCATCCCCCTTGAAACCTTGGGAAAACCTCCTTGAAAGTACCAATTGGAACACATCTCCGCGGTGACAATGTTTTTTTGCCAAACGCACATGCTCTTTGTATTCTTCATCTTCCAGATTACTGGTAGCTTCACCTTGCAAGGAGAAATTGTAGGTAGCGAAGTTCCTTACATTCAAAAGTTGCTCGATTTCCGCTATGTTCTCTTCTTTTTCGTAACTATGTGCAAATAGGTAGGCTTCGTTCTTAAAGTGGTTGATGGCTATGATGTTCTGGTAAACGGCATAGTAAACATCAGGGATGGCTACGGAATTGTCTTTTTTGGAGATTTCAACATCCTCAAAATAACGTACCGCATCATAGGCCATATAGCCGAAAAGTCCATTATTGATGAATTTAAAACTGTTGTCTTCCGTTATAAAGTTTTGACCAAATTGGTGGATTTCCGCCACAACATCGGTGGAGGAGTCAATTGTTTTTGTGGATTTGGAACCATCCGGAAAAACACTTGTAAGTTCTTCATTTTCCACCTTAATGGAAGCAATAGGGTTGCAGCAGATATAGGAAAAACTGTTATCATTGGCGTGGTAATCGCTACTTTCTAAAAGAATACTGTTGGGGAATTTGTCCCTAATCTTGAGATATACGCTTACCGGGGTAATGGTGTCTGCAAGTATTTTTTTGTAATGTGTCTTTAGTTCGTACTTCATTTTGATTGGGTTGAAAAGCAAAAGGCTTGTCGTGATTGACAAGCCTTTTATATTGTTTTACTACAATGGGGTCTGCTCACGAATTGATTTGCGAGTTTTTCCACCACCAAGTATTTGCGTTTTTTCTATACATAGGTTCAAATATAAAAATCATTTGTTAAACCCCAAATCAAAAATAAAAGAAAATAGCGGCCTGGTGAGACTACTCACAATTTAAGTGCGCATTGTTAGATGGAAGCAAAAAAAAATCCCGGCTTAAGAATTTAAATTCCTTAAGCCGGGAGAAACTTGTGAGGTCAAGTTTATTATACGTTATAGATTAACTCTTAGAATTCCAAGTCTACAACTAGATCAAATTCATCGTAGATAGTTTTATCACCTAGGTTTTCAAAAAAGCTTCCAGAACCGTACTTAATGTCATATTTGGTTCTATCAACCTTTACGTTGGCCGTAGCCTTGCTACCATATACAGAAACATCAAAAACAACTGGTTTGGTGATTCCTTTGATAGTTAGGTCCCCAGTGACTTCGTATGAGTTTTTTCCGGTAGACTTCACATTGGTGAAAACCAGTTTTGAAGTCTCGTGCTTTTCAACCCCAAAAAAATCATCAGCCTTTAAGTGACCTTCTAATTTTGCTTTACCATCGCCTTCCATATCGGTAGAAATAAGGCTGGTCATATCGGCAACAAATTCTCCTCCGGTTAGCTTATCGCCATCAAAAGTCAAAGATCCAGATTTTAAAGCTACGGTTCCTTCGTGTGAACCGGTTACTTTGTAAGCCTTCCAAGTTACGGTACTGGCCTCAGTCTTTACTTCTTTTTTTTCTTCTGCAACTGGTTCTGTGGCAGTTGCTACACCAAAAACCAAGGCCAAAGCCAAGCTAAATACTCCTTTTTTCATAATTGTAATAAATTTAGTTAATAATGTTAGTACTTGTTATATATGCGTGATTAAATCTTTATTGGATTTTCTTACCTTCTTAAAATGTTGGGTTTGATCTTCTTCTGACCTGTAACCCACTGCCGCCAAAACTACTGCATTTAGGTTTAATTCGTTCAATCCTAATATTTCATTGAATTTGGTGGCATCAAAACCTTCCATGGGGCATGTGTCTATTTTTAAGTCCGCCGCTGCCGACAGTAAGTTTCCCAAAGCAATATAGGCCTGCTTAGCGGTCCATTGGGTTTTTTGCTCATCTGTTAATGGAATAAGGTTGGCTTTCATCATCTCTGCGTAGCCTTCCAAATTTTTTAGGGGAATGTCTCTAGTTTCACTAACGTTTTCTAAATAATCATCTACCAATTCTTCACCAAATGTGGTTTGGTTTGCAATAACAATAAGATGGGAGGCTTCAGTGATTTGCGATTGGTTCCAGGCAAACGGCTGCAGTTTTTCCCTAATCTCCGCATCTTTTAGGACTAATATCTTATAAGGCTGTAAACCATAGGAAGAGGCGCTTAAGGAAGTTGCTTCCAGTAATGTACCTAGGTCTTCCTCGGAAATGGATTTATCCTTATCAAATTTTTTAGTGGCATAGCGCCAGTGGAGATTTTCAATATACGTACTCATAAAATAAATTTAGTATTAAGATTTAAAACTTGTTTAAAAGTGTATTCAGTTCTTTTAGTTCTTTAACATCGAAATTTTTTAAGATTTCTTCTTCCGCAAGAGCCATTGCTTGGTCTAAATCTTTTAAAATAGATTTGCCTTCATCAGTTATGCGTATTTCAACTTTTCTTCTATTGCTGGGACAAACAGTGCGATGGACATATCCCTTCTTGATCAATTTATCCACTAAACGCGTAGTATTGCTCATTTTATGGACCATTCTTTCATTTAGAGTAGAAAGATTGGCAGGTTGATTTTTCTGACCGCGTAGAATTCTTAGAACATTGAATTGTTCCGGAGACATTTCAAACGGTTTCAATGCAGAGCTTACGATTTCACTAATTTTATTCATTACCAAACTTAAATGAATAATTGTCCTGCTTGCCAAAGGAATTTCTTTTTCGGTTTTGATAATCTGTTCTACATTCATGTCTCTACAACAATTGTATGTACAAATGTAAAATATTTTAAAGTTGTATTCATTGATGCAGGTCATAAACTTTTGTTAATGAAGGGATGTCGCCTTTTTTAAAAAAATGTATTTTTGGGGAGTAAATAGAAACGATAACTAGAAACCATCCTATTGGCTGGTTTTAATAATAAATAGTATGGATTTATCACAACAAGAGTGGGAAGAGCAACTGGAGAATGATAACAATGCCTTTATTTTGGATGTACGTACTCCTGAAGAAGTTGAGGATGGGTATATTCCTGGAGCTAAAAATATTGACATTCATTTAGGGCAAGGTTTTTTGGATGAATTGGAAAAACTGGATAAGAGTAAATCATACTATGTTTACTGCCGTTCGGGAGCAAGAAGTGCCCAAGCTTGTTCTATAATGAATAGTGTAGGCTTTGAAAAAGCCTACAATTTGGAGGGTGGTTTTATGAATTGGGAAGGAGAGGTCGCAGAATAAAAGACATATTTTTTATATCTTAAGAAGTTCAAATACAACTCGTATTTGAACTTTTTTCGTTTTACTAATTGCCTTATGAGGGAAGATTTGCTCCATTTTATCTGGAAGTATAAAAAGCTTGGTTTAGACAATCTTGTTACCACAGATGGGGAGCAAATTGAAATTATCAAAACGGGTACCCATAATCATTTGGCCGGTCCCGACTTTTTCAATGCGCAAGTGAAGATCGGCCGGCAACTCTGGGTGGGAAATTTGGAAGTACATTTGAAGTCCTCGGATTGGTACGCCCACAGTCATGAAAGAGACCCCAACTATCAAAATGTGATATTACATGTGGTTTGGGATCATGATACTGAAGTATTTGGAAGTGCAAATATACCCTTGCCAACCTTGGAGCTTAGGCATTTTATTTCAAAAACATTACTGGCAAATTATCAAAACCTCTTTGATCAACGCAATGTGAAATTTATCAATTGCGAGAAATCCATTGGTACGGTGGATAGGTTTCATTTAGATAATTGGATGGAGCGCTTGTATTTAGAACGGCTAAGGAGAAAATCCAAGGAAATTGAAAAATTACTTGAAATGTCCCAAAATGATTGGGAACAAGTCTTGTTTGTTCTATTGCTCAAAAGCTTCGGGTCCAAGATAAACGGGGAAGCTTTTGTTGGTCTTTCAAAAGTGGTGAACTTTAAAACCGTTAGAAAATTACGAGGCAATATTTTGTCTTTGGAGAGTGTTTTTTACGGGGCGCTAAAATTGCTGGAAAGCGATACGATTACAGACGATTATTTCCTTGCTTTAAGAGAGGAGTATAATTATCAAAAGTTAAAATTCAATATACAGGATGAAGTGGTCTTAAAACCTGATTTTTTCAAATTGAGACCCGTTAATTTCCCAACAATAAGACTTTCCCAATTGGCTTATCTCTACCACAAAGAAGACCGCCTTTTTAGTACTCTTATGAACTTAGGGGATGTAAGTCAAGTGTATGAATTTTTGAATGTTTCAACCCATCCTTATTGGATTGACCACTATACTTTTGGGAAGCAGTCCGCTAAAAGGATGAAACAATTGTCCAAGAATTTTATGGACCTGTTGATAGTTAATGCCATCATACCTTTAAAATTCACCTATCTTAAGGTAACTGGTAAAGCGGACAATGATGAGTTTTTTTCCTTTCTCACTAAGATAAAGCCGGAAAAGAATACCATCATAAGCAATTTTGAGAATGCGGGGCTTAGTGCGACCAATGCCTGGCAGAGTCAATCCCTTATAGAATTGTATCAGAATTATTGCTCCAAAAACGAATGCCTGCAATGCCAGATTGGATCGCTCTTATTATCTGGAAATGATTAATTTTGGGTATTGTCTCAATTTTTATTTAGTTAGATTGGAGGCAATGTTCAACTTTTTGTCTTGTCTTGTAAATCAAAATAATTATGAACCTCTTTTACCAACTACTATATTATCTGCAAAAGAGAGGTTTTGAAGTTTGTGGTAGAATAGCGGATCGTCTTGGGATAAGAGCTCGTGTGGTTCGCACGTCTTTTATTTACCTCACCTTCGTTACTTTAGGTTTTGGTTTTGCACTTTATTTATTTTTGGCATTCTGGCTTAAGATAAAAGACTTGCTCTATACCAAACGTACCTCCGTTTTTGATCTTTAAATATGCTGAATCTCTTTCGTTCCAGGATTTACTTAGCCATCATTTTAATGTTGGCAGTTCTGTTACTGGGAATTTTCGGCTATTGGTTCATAGCGGATTATACCTTGGTGGAAGCCTTTTACATGACCATTATTACCGTAACCACCGTTGGTTATGGGGAAATTAGACCCTTAAGTACGGAAGGGAAAATATTTACAGCATTTTTGATTGTTCTCAGTGTATTTATTTTTGCCTTTGCTATTTCGGTTATTTCAGAATACATTTTAAGTAGAAACTCGCTACAACTTTTAAAAAAGAAAAAAGTGAAAAATCAAATAGACCAACTTCAGAACCATATTATAGTTTGTGGTTTTGGGAGAAACGGAATGCAGGCCGCAGAAAGGCTTAGAGCATATGAAAGGCCATTTGTGATTATAGAAAGAGATCGAGAGGTTATTGAAAAGCATGAGGAGGAAGCACTTTTTGTTGAGGGGGATGCCAATGAAGATGAGGTTTTGTTGAGTGCGGGTATCGAACGTGCTAAATACCTTATAGCGGCACTTCCCGATGATGCCGTGAACCTTTTTGTGGTACTATCGGCCAGGCAGTTGAATAAAAAGTTGTTTATCATCAGTAGGGCATCACTTGCAACTTCTCAAAAGAAACTGAAATTAGCCGGAGCGGATAAAGTAATCATGCCTGATCGCATAGGGGGAGACCATATGGCCTCTTTGGTGGTGATGCCAGATTTAATAGATTTTATGGACAAGCTAAGCACTGAAGGAGAAAATACGACCAATTTGGAAGAAGTAGCCATTGAGGATTTTGGAGACCAAAGAGAAGGTAGCTCCCTTCGTGACTTGGATTTGAGAAGAAAAACCGGCTGTACTATCATTGGTTATGTGGAACCGGGTGGTAATTATATCATTAATCCGGAAGCGGATTTAAAGTTGCAGTCCAGGGGTAAAGTAATCGTCCTTGGAAGACCTGAACAAATAAGAAAGTTGAATGAAATGTTCCATATTGATTAGTTCATTCTTGCGTTAATTCAAGGTTATTATTTGATTGTGTTGCTATTTTTTAAGATATTGGCACCCATCATAAAATAGGATAACATAGATGCCAAACCCTATAAAACAAAATATGAAGAAACTTTTAGGTTTATTTTTTACGCTGCTAGGTATAGTGGCAAATTCCCAAGATCTTACAATTAAACCGGCAATTTTTAATCCCTCCAAACAAATAAACGATGGGGTTATAGATTTACAAGTGCTTGGCGGTACGCCTCCATATAGTTATAAGTGGAGCAACCAAAGTACCCCGCTTAGCTCTAATAAAGCAACCGGATTGACAGAGGGAATACCATATACGGTAGTTGTATCGGACTCTCAAGGTAATTCGGTTACCAAAGTATATAAGGTGGAAACAAATGCCATCGCCGAAGTTTTTAACGGAACCATGACACCTGCAGTACAGGCGCTTGGTTCCGTTCTTTTTTGGGACCCTTTTGCTGCAATTGGTGTTTACGACCCCGTTGCCTATGCGGACAAAAAGCTCATAAGTACCCCTGGTTGGTCTGCGGAGGTCCAAGATAAATTCGTACTTAAGAAATGGCTAAAAGGAGAGGGGGACAAAGTAGTTAAGGGTGATCAAATAGCCATCATCTCCAGTGATAAGAATGGAGAGCGAACCGTGGTGGCTTCGGCTTCGGGTACCTTGAACTATTTGGTAAAAGAAGGCAATGTCATTTATAATTCGGAAAATGCGGAACATGTTATCGAGCAGGGAGCTCATTTTCTCGCAGAGATTGTATATGATGATCCTGTGGTTATGACGCACCCAAATGGGGATCCGTTAACCAAGGATATCCCTTTTATTGTAATCTGGTTGGTGTTGGGAGCTTTGTTCTTTACCATAAGAATGGGCTTTATCAATATCAGGGGATTCCGTCATTCTATCGATTTGGCGAAAGGAAAATATGATGACCCTGAGGCCCCCGGGCAGGTTACCCACTTTCAGGCATTGGCTACGGCAGTTTCCGGTACCGTTGGTCTTGGGAATATTGCAGGAGTGGCAGTTGCGGTTTCGTTAGGTGGGGCAGGCGCTACTTTCTGGATGATCGTTTGTGGTCTGTTGGGAATGTCCTCCAAATTCGTAGAATGTACCTTAGGGGTTAAGTATAGGGATATACTGCCCGATGGCCGTGTGTTTGGTGGCCCAATGAATTACTTGCGTTACGGACTTGAAAAAAGAAACCTAAAAGGTTTTGGGAAAGTTCTGGCAGGTCTATTTGCCGTCCTTGCTATTGGAGCTTCCTTTGGCGGGGGGAACATGTTTCAGGCAAACCAATCATTTGAACAATTGGCAGGTCAATTCCCGGCATTGGCGGGTAACGGATTTTGGTTTGGTGTTATTACGGCTATTTTGGTAGGTGTAGTAATTATCGGGGGAATTAATAGTATCGCAAAAGTGACTGGGCGGGTAGTGCCCATTATGGCTTCCATCTATATTGTTGCTGCCTTGGCGGTAATCATTATGAATATTCAGAATATTGGTCCGGCTTTTGCCGCTATTGTAGACGGAGCCTTTAGTCCTTCAGCATTAAAAGGAGGAATCGTTGGGGTGTTAGTGGTAGGTTTCCAGAGAGCTGCCTTCTCCAATGAAGCGGGGGTAGGTTCTGCGGCCATAGCCCATAGTACTGCTAAAACGAATCATCCACCTTCAGAGGGATTTGTGGCACTTTTGGAACCTTTTATTGATACGGTAGTAGTTTGTACCCTTACAGCCCTGGTCTTAATTTTTACTGGTATGCACGAGGTAGAAGGAATGGCCGGTGCACAGTTGACTTCCGATGCTTTTGGAAGTCAGATTTCTTGGTTCCCATATGTACTGGCATTGGCGGTTTTTTTATTCGCCTTTTCTACTATGATTTCCTGGTCATACTATGGAATGAGGGCTTGGACCTATTTATTTGGAAAAAGCAAGAAATCGGAAATGATCTATAAAATCTTGTTTTTGATTTTCGTGGTTATCGGGGCTTCTGTTAGTTTAGGAGCAGTTCTTGATTTTTCGGATATGATGATTTTAGCAATGTCCTTTCCTAATATTATAGGTCTATACATAATGTCTGGAGAAGTAAAAGAAGACTTAGGAGAATACTGGAGAAAATTAAAGGCCAATCAGTTATTTAAAAAGCAGCGCTTGGCCAAATAACATTTTGTAAAATAAATGAAGAAATTTAAGTCCCACTTCAGGTTCAGTAAACAGGAACGAAGTGGGATTTTTTATTTGCTGTTGGTCATAGCTTTTCTTCAATTGAGCTATGTTGCTCTTGACTATTTACCTTTAGGAGAAAAGGAGCCTAGTTTTATTCAAAACAAGGAATGGCAATCACAAATTGATAGTCTTCAAAACTTGGATTCGGAAGAAGAATCTGAAATATATCCTTTCAATCCTAATTATATAACGGATTATAAAGGATATACGTTGGGGATGTCCAACGCTGAAATAGACCGGCTTCATGAATTTAGGTCCAAAGGTAAGTTTGTCAATTCGGCGTTGGAATTTAAAAAGGTGACCCAAATTTCGGATTCTTTGTTAAGCGTTATTTCTCCATATTTTAAGTTTCCAGATTGGGTAAATACTAAGAACAACAGTACTCCTCAAAAAGTTAGAGTTTCAAAGGAAAAAAATCAAGGAGCGTCCAATGAGCTTAAGGATTTAAATAAAGCTACAGCCCAAGATTTGCGTGTGGTGAATGGAATAGGTGAAAAGCTTTCGGCAAGAATAGTTAAGTTTAGGGACCGTTTAGGGGGCTTTTTAGTTGATGAACAGTTATATGACGTTTATCATTTAGAACCAGAAGTTGTAGAGCGGGTATTGGAGCGATTTAAGGTGATGGAAAAGCCCGTGGTAAATAAAATCAATATTAACGCGTCCACAGCAGAAGAAATTTCCAAATTGGTTTATATTAGATATAGTGTGGCAGAAGCGATAGTGCGGCAGAGAATGGAGAACGGCAGCATTCTTTCCTTTGATGAATTAAAGCATATTGATGGTTTTCCTTCGGACAAGATAGATAGAATAGCTTTATATTTGTCCTTATAAAAAAAATAAGCTATGCATGGTATGTGCTTCACTGAAGAACATCAATTATTTAGAGAAAGCCTTAAAGATTTTTTACAGAAAGAAGTAGTCCCGCATATAGAAAAGTGGGAAGAAACAGGTCAAATAGAGTCCTTCATTTGGAGGAAATTTGGTGAAATGGGATATTTTGGGCTTGCTACCCCTGAGGAATATGGCGGTCTAGGATTGGACCTTTTTTATACTATCATCTTTATTGAAGAACTTCAAAAAATTAATTCCGGTGGATTTGCCGCCGCCATGTGGGCACATGCGTATTTGGCCATGACCCATCTTAACAAGAATGCCAGTCACGAACAGAAAAAACGTTATCTGGAACCCAGTGTATTGGGTGAAAAAATAGGATGTTTAGGAGTTACGGAGCCTTTTGGAGGTAGCGATGTGGCAGGTATAAGGACCACTGCAGAAAGAAAAGGTGATATTTATGTTATCAATGGTTCCAAAACTTTTATTACCAATGGCGTTTATGGGGATTATATTGTCTTAGCCGCCAAAACGGACCCCAAGGCAGGTAATAAGGGAATTAGCATATTTATAGTAGATTTGGGAAGTAAGGGTGTTTCTGCCAATAAATTGAACAAATTGGGATGGAGGGCCTCGGATACCGGTGAACTTGCCTTTGACAATGTAGAAGTACCGGCAACAAACATCATTGGAGAAGAGGGTATGGGCTTTGGCTTCATCATGGAAGCTTTTGCCTTGGAACGTTTGATTATGGGGGTCAATGCCCATGCAAGAGCAGAATATGCGTTGGAATACGCTTTGCAATACATGGACGAAAGAGAGACTTTTGGCAAACCCATTAACCAGTATCAGGCATTAAGGCATAGGTTGGTAGACCTCTATGCGGATATGGAACTTTGCAAAAGTTACAATTATGGGGTAACCTATAAATTGGATAAAGGTGAATATGTGGTTAAGGAAGCCACTATCTCTAAGTTAAAATCTACAAAAATGGCAGATGAGGTCATTTACAACTGCCTGCAATTTTTAGGGGGCTACGGATATATTGAAGATTATCCAATGGCCCGTTTATTACGAGATAGTAGATTGGGGCCCATAGGAGGGGGAACCTCGGAGATATTAAAAGAGATCCTTTCTAAAATAATAATTGACAAGAAAGAATATAGAGCACCTAAAAAATAGCCTACAGGAAGCTAATTATAAAAGCTTCAAAATTTAAGTGAAATTATTTGTTGGGGTTTGTAAATTAGTTATATATTTGCAGCCTTAATTTTAAAGAAAGGAGGTTGTAGCCAATGTTAATTATACCAGTAAAAGAAGGAGAAAACATCGATAGGGCTTTAAAGCGTTTCAAGAGAAAATTCGATAAAACGGGAACGATGAGAAGATTGCGTAAGCGTCAGCAGTTCACAAAACCCTCCGTAGAGCGTAGAGCTCAAATTCAAAAAGCACAATACATTCAGAGCTTAAGGGATAAAGAGGAAGTCTAAAATCCCTAAAAATGGTGTACAAATATAATTATCAAATCCCATCCTCGTGATGGGATTTTTTATTTTGGTCTTTTCTGTAATTTTTTCTTTCTATTTCGCGTTTAAGATGTACCGTTAAATCTTTATAATTTAGCTTATATGGAGCTAAAAGCCTTTTCCGATTATCTAGCACTTGAAAAAAAGTATTCTGCACATACGGTAACGGCTTATGTGAACGATGTTGAAGAATTCTCGTTCTTTTGTAAGAACAGGCTTGACGAGCAGCGTATTGACACAGTTTCGTACCCTGTGATTAGGAGTTGGGTAGTTTGTTTGGTGGAGAACGGTGTTTCCAATAGGTCCGTTAATAGAAAAACGGCCTCTCTAAAGGCATATTTTAAATTTTTGCAGGGTGTAGGGCTGATTGATTCAAATCCCTTGGCAAAACATCGTGCATTGAAAACCTCTAAAAAGGTTCAAATCCCTTTTTCAGAATCGGAAATGGATTCCTTGCTATCCAATATCCAATACCCAGATACGTTTGAAGGAACTAGAGATCGCTTAATGATTCAATTAATGTACGAAACCGGCATGAGGCGTGCAGAGTTGATTCATATGAAGCTTTCCGGTATCGATTTAAATAATGGATTAGTCAAGGTGTTGGGAAAAAGGAATAAGGAGCGTGTCATACCCTTGCTTCCAGATACCTGCAAATTGATGAAGGTGTATCTTGACCTGCGTAGGCAGATGCCTGGAACGGAAGATTCGAACTATGTAATGGTGTTAAAATCGGGTTATAAATTATATGAAACCCTTGTTTATAGAACAATAAATAGGTACCTTAGTAAGGTGTCGCTTAAAGTAAAAAAGAGTCCTCATATCTTGAGACACACCTTCGCTACCCACTTACTTAGTAAGGGGGCGGACATGAATTCAGTGAAGGAATTACTTGGGCATTCAAGCTTGGCCTCTACCCAGGTTTATACGCACAATAGTATTGCCGAGTTAAAAAAGGTGCATGCCAAGGCTCATCCCAGAGGAAAGAAATGAGGATACGCTTACATTGTTTAACCTAAAAATTACGACCTATGAAGGTAAATGTGCAATCAGTAAATTTCAATGCCGACGGAAAATTGATAGATTTTCTACAAAATCGGATGGACAAGTTGGAAACTTTTTATGACAAGGTCATAAGTTCTGATGTTTACTTAAAAGTGCAGAACACTAGTGCGAAGGAAAACAAGATTGTTGAGATAATGCTCAATGTGCCAGGCGATAAGTTCATGGTAAAGAAACAATGTAAAACTTTTGAAGAGGCTATAGATTCTTCCTGTGGATCTCTTGAAAGGAAATTAATCAAGCGAAAAGAAAAACTTCGTGTGCATGCATGATGAAAATTTTTTCGATTTTGTTTTGAATAAATAAAAATATCTCTACATTTGCAGTCCGTTAGAAATAGCGGACTTTTTTATGCCTCTTTTGAGGTGTGAAATTGAGTAAAAAGCCGATGTAGCTCAGCTGGCTAGAGCAGCTGATTTGTAATCAGCAGGTCGTGGGTTCGAGTCCCTCCATCGGCTCTGAAATACTGGAAAAAATAAGGCGGGGAGATACTCAAGCGGCCAACGAGGGCAGACTGTAAATCTGCTGACTATGTCTTCGCAGGTTCGAATCCTGCTCTCCCCACTAAAAATCGGAAATTAATTTCCGTGAATTGACTAAGAATCGTTACTTTTGCGGTCAATTTTTTTGAAATATTGAAAAGTAACGCGGGAGTAGCTCAGTTGGTAGAGCGTCAGCCTTCCAAGCTGAATGTCGCCGGTTCGAACCCGGTCTCCCGCTCTAAATTGGCAGTCGTGCCAATTCTGCGAAGGCAGGCATCTCTTCCTTTATTGTTTAGGGATGAAGATACTAAACACTTTACGCCGACGTAGCTCAGGGGTAGAGCGTTTCCTTGGTAAGGAAGAGGTCACGGGTTCAATTCCCGTCGTTGGCTCAATTAAGGCATTATTTGTACACTAATATATAAACTAAGATTAAAATTCATTTAAAATGGCAAAGGAAACTTTTGATCGTTCCAAACCGCACTTAAATATAGGTACTATTGGACACGTTGATCACGGTAAAACAACTTTGACCGCTGCTATTACTACTGTATTGGCAAATGCCGGTCTTTCTGAGCTTAGAAGCTTTGATTCTATTGATAACGCTCCTGAAGAGAAAGAAAGGGGTATTACGATCAATACTTCACACGTTGAGTACCAAACTGCCAATCGTCACTATGCTCACGTTGACTGTCCTGGTCACGCGGATTACGTGAAGAACATGGTTACTGGTGCTGCTCAGATGGATGGAGCTATCTTGGTTGTTGCTGCTACAGATGGTCCAATGCCACAAACTCGTGAGCACATCCTTTTAGGTCGTCAGGTTGGTATTCCAAGAATCGTTGTTTTCTTGAACAAAGTTGACATGGTTGACGATGAGGAGCTTTTGGAGTTGGTTGAAATGGAAGTAAGAGAATTGCTTTCTTTCTATGAGTACGATGGTGACAATGGTCCTGTAATTTCTGGTTCTGCCTTGGGTGCACTTAACGGTGAGCAAAAATGGGTGGATACCGTAATGAGTCTAATGGAAGCTGTTGATGAGTGGATTGAATTGCCTCAGAGAGATGTGGATAAGGATTTCTTGATGCCTGTTGAAGATGTATTCACTATTACTGGTCGTGGTACTGTTGCTACCGGTCGTATTGAAACAGGTGTTGCAAATACTGGTGATGCGGTTGATATCATTGGTATGGGTGCTGAGAAATTGGCTTCTACTATCACTGGTGTTGAGATGTTCCGTAAGATTTTGGATAGAGGTGAGGCTGGTGATAACGTTGGTATCCTTTTGAGAGGTATTGAAAAGTCCGATATCAAAAGAGGTATGGTTATCTGTAAGCCAGGTTCTGTTAAGCCACATGCTAAATTTGAAGCAGAGGTTTATATCTTGAAGAAAGAAGAAGGTGGTCGTCACACTCCATTCCATAACAACTATCGTCCACAGTTCTACGTAAGAACTACAGACGTTACTGGTAACATTAGTCTTCCTGATGGTGTTGAAATGGTAATGCCAGGTGATAACTTGACAATTACTGTAGATTTGATTCAGCCAATCGCATTGAGCGTAGGTCTACGTTTCGCTATCCGTGAAGGTGGTAGAACTGTAGGTGCTGGTCAGGTTACCAAAATTCTAGATTAATATCTTATAGATATAGTAATAAAATTGTTCTTAAGGGTGTCCTTCTTTTGTTGGGCACCTTTAAGTGCAATTATATACGGGTGTAGCTCAGTTGGTAGAGCACTGGTCTCCAAAACCAGGTGTCGGGAGTTCGAGTCT
The DNA here is from genome assembly GCF_014349235.1 of Cytophaga sp. FL35. Taxonomy (GTDB): domain Bacteria; phylum Bacteroidota; class Bacteroidia; order Flavobacteriales; family Flavobacteriaceae; genus Euzebyella. The sequence goes on from NZ_JACSOH010000016.1 coordinate 89,420, forward strand.
CTCCTCCCGTGCCAAATATAATAGCATGTTGACATATATTAAGGAATCGATAGAGGAGTTGCGTAATAATGTTACGTGGCCTACGAGAGCAGAGGCTTCCAATCTAATGGTTGTGGTAGCTGTATTTTCTGTTTTATTTGCTTTGGCAACTTGGGGTGTCGATACGGTCTTCAGCAAATTGGTACAATTGTATTTCAACAACGTCTTAAACTAGTCAAGGGCAATGTCAGAAGTATTGGAAAAGAAATGGTATGTGGTGCGCGCGGTCAGTGGCCAAGAGAATAAAATCAAAGGTTATATTGAGTCCGAGGTGGAGCGTCATGGCTTTTCTGATTATTTGGAGGACGTGTTGGTGCCTACCGAAAAGGTGGTGCAGATTCGAAATGGAAAGAAAATAAATAAAGAAAGAGTTTATTTTCCGGGTTATATTATGATAAAGGCCAATTTAGGTGGTGAAATGATTCACATCATTCGTTCCATTACCAATGTTATTGGCTTTTTAGGGGAAACCAAAGGTGGGGACCCTGTGCCTTTAAGGAAAGCGGAAGTTAACCGTATGTTAGGTAAGGCTGATGAACTTGCCGTAAATACGGATACGGTAGCTATTCCTTTCGTTCATGGTGAAACGGTAAAGGTGATCGATGGTCCTTTTAATGGTTTTAACGGAACGGTTGAGAAAATCAATGAGGAAAAACGTAAGCTTGAGGTAATGGTTAAAATTTTCGGTAGAAAAACACCATTGGAGCTCAGCTACATGCAAGTAGAAAAAATATAAGTAAGTGTTACATATTTAAGTTGTGTTGCTTCCATAAATAAATACAACTTCAATTTAATTTAATACAATGGCAAAAGAAGTAGGTAAAGTAGTTAAGCTACAAGTTAGGGGAGGTGCTGCGAATCCATCGCCACCGGTTGGACCCGCCTTAGGTGCTGCCGGTGTTAACATCATGGAGTTCTGTAAGCAGTTTAATGCTAGGACTCAGGACAAACAAGGTAAGGTATTGCCTGTTGTTATCACCGTGTATAAAGACAAGTCGTTCGACTTTGTTGTGAAGACACCTCCGGCGGCCGTTCAATTGATGGAAGCAGCTAAGATTAAAAAAGGATCTGGCGAACCTAACAGAGTAAAATCAGGTAATGTTACTTGGGATCAAGTAAAGGCTATCGCTGAAGACAAAATGGCGGATTTAAATGCCTTTACCATAGAGTCTGCCATGAGTATGGTAGCTGGTACAGCAAGGTCTATGGGTCTTAAAGTAGCAGGTAAAAGACCTTTTTAAAATCTTATAAAGCAATTTAAATGGCAAAGTTGACAAAAAAACAAAAAGAGGCCAGAGCTAAAATTGATAGTGATAAATTATACTCTATCAATGATGGGGCCGCTTTGGTAAAAGAAATTACCAATGTTAAGTTTGATGCATCTGTTGATTTAGCGGTTCGTTTAGGTGTGGACCCTAGAAAAGCCAATCAAATGGTTCGTGGTGTTGTGACACTTCCCCATGGTACTGGTAAAGATGTGAAGGTTCTTGCATTGGTTACTCCAGATAAAGAGGCAGAGGCTAAAGAGGCCGGTGCTGATTTTGTTGGTTTAGATGAGTATTTGGATAAAATTAAAGGCGGTTGGACAGATGTTGATGTTATCATCACCATGCCTAGCGTTATGGGTAAATTGGGTCCCTTAGGTAGGATTCTAGGTCCTAGAGGTTTAATGCCAAATCCAAAGACTGGTACTGTAACTATGGATGTTGCTAAGGCAGTATCTGATGTTAAGGCTGGTAAAATCGATTTTAAAGTGGATAAGACAGGTATTGTTCATGCGGCAATTGGTAAGGTGTCTTTTTCTGCTGATAAAATTGCAGAGAATGCCAAAGAACTTATTGAAACTTTGGTGAAAATGAAGCCAGCAGCGGCAAAAGGTGTTTATATGAAATCTATTTTTATGTCCAGCACCATGAGCCCTAGTGTTCAATTAGATCCAAAGACAGTTTAACAGAACTGGGTAGTTCAAAATTTACAGTATGACAAGAGAAGAAAAAGCAATCGTAATACAGGATTTGACTTCGCAGTTGGCCGAAAGCCCAAGTATTTACTTGGCCGATATTTCGGGATTGAACGCTACACAGACTTCTGATTTAAGAAGAGCTGCTTTTAAAGCGAACATAAAGCTTGCGGTAGTTAAGAATACCTTGCTTGCAAAAGCAATGGAAGCTTCCGATAAGGAGTTTGGAGAACTTCCTGGTGTGTTGAAAGGTAACACTTCCTTGATGTTTTCCGAAGTAGGGAACGCCCCTGCAAAACTTATCAAAAACTTCAGAAAAAAGTCTGATAAGCCTTTGTTGAAAGGAGCCTTCGTTGAAGAAGCAGTTTATATAGGTGATAATAATCTTGATGCCCTTGTAAGTATCAAGTCTAAGGAAGAAATGGTGGCAGAAGTTATCGCACTATTGCAATCGCCTGCTAAAAATGTTATTTCCGGTCTTAAGTCCGGTGGTGGCAAATTGGCTGGTATCCTTAAAACATTATCAGAAAAATAAGTACGCACTAAACTAAGTATATTTTAAAAATTTTTATTAAACGATAGAAAAATGGCAGATTTAAAAGATTTCGCAGAACAGTTGGTTAACTTGACCGTAAAAGAGGTAAACGAGTTGGCTGATATATTAAAAGAAGAGTATGGTATCGAGCCTGCTGCTGCTGCAGTAGCTGTGGCTGCTGGTGGTGCTGGTGGAGACGCTGGTGAAGCTGCTGAAGAGAAGTCTGAGTTTGACGTAATCCTTAAAGCTCCAGGTGGTTCTAAACTAGCTGTTGTTAAGTTGGTTAAAGAATTGACCGGTCTTGGATTGAAAGACGCTAAGGACATTGTTGATAGCGCACCTAAAGCTGTAAAAGAAGGTGTTTCTAAAGACGAGGCTGAAGGTATCAAAAAATCTTTGGAAGAAGCAGGAGCAGAAGTTGAGCTTAAATAATAGCGGCAATTATAGCACCTTGTTTAGGTCTTTTTTCGTCCCAGGACGGAACTGGACCTAAACTTGTTTTTATATTCAATACGTATGTGAGGCCACATACGACCCATGTACAGCTTACGCATTTTAGAGTATTCACGTTCAAAACACTGTCCATAGATGTTTACACAACAGACTGAGAGAATTAACTTTGCATCCTCTAAGAATACACCGGATTATCCGGATTTCTTGGACATTCAGATTAAGTCTTTTCAAGATTTCTTTCAACTTGAGACCAAATCTGACGAAAGGGGTGATGAAGGTTTGTACAACACCTTCCAAGAAAACTTCCCAATTACGGACACTAGAAATCAGTTCGTACTAGAATTTTTAGATTATTTTATTGACCCGCCTAGATATTCCATTCAAGAATGTATAGAGCGTGGGTTAACTTACAGTGTGCCCTTAAAAGCCCGTCTTAAATTGTATTGTACCGATCCTGAGCATGAGGATTTTGAGACAATTGTACAAGATGTGTATTTAGGTACAATACCATATATGACCCCAAGTGGAACTTTCGTAATCAATGGGGCGGAAAGAGTTGTTGTTTCTCAGTTGCACCGTTCTCCTGGTGTTTTCTTTGGGCAATCTTTTCACGCAAATGGAACCAAGTTATATTCTGCCAGAGTTATTCCTTTTAAAGGTTCTTGGATAGAGTTTGCAACAGATATCAATAGCGTTATGTACGCTTATATTGATAGAAAGAAAAAATTACCGGTAACCACCTTGTTCAGGGCCATTGGTTTTGAGAGGGATAAGGATATTTTGGAGATTTTTGACCTTTCAGAAGAGGTTAAGGTGTCTAAAGCCGGTCTCAAAAAAGTATTGGGCCGTAAATTGGCGGCTAGGGTTTTGAACACTTGGCATGAGGATTTCGTTGATGAGGATACCGGTGAGGTAGTTTCTATCGAACGAAATGAAATCATTTTAGATCGTGATACGGTACTTGAAAAAGACCATATCGATGAGATTATTGATGCCGATGTAAAAACTATTCTTTTACACAAGGAGAACAATAGTCAATCAGATTACGCTATTATTCACAACACCCTTCAGAAGGATCCAACCAACTCTGAAAAAGAAGCTGTTGAGCATATCTATCGTCAATTGAGAAATGCTGAACCGCCAGATGAGGAAACTGCTAGGGGTATTATTGATAAATTGTTCTTTTCCGATCAACGCTACAATTTAGGTGAGGTTGGTCGTTACAGAATGAACAAAAAATTGGGTCTTGATATAGGAATGGACAAGCAAGTCTTGACCAAAGAGGATATCATTACTATAATAAAATATTTGATCGAGCTTATTAATTCTAAAGCGGAGATTGATGATATCGATCACTTGTCTAACCGTCGTGTTAGAACGGTAGGCGAACAATTGTCATCCCAATTCGGTGTTGGTTTGGCTCGTATGGCACGTACCATTCGTGAGCGTATGAACGTTCGTGATAACGAGGTGTTTACTCCAATTGATTTGATCAACGCAAAGACCTTGTCTTCCGTTATCAACTCGTTCTTTGGTACCAACCAGTTGTCTCAGTTCATGGATCAAACGAATCCATTGGCCGAGATTACCCACAAGCGTAGATTATCTGCTTTGGGTCCAGGTGGTCTTTCAAGGGAAAGAGCAGGATTTGAGGTACGTGACGTTCACTATACGCATTACGGTAGACTTTGTCCAATCGAAACGCCTGAAGGTCCAAACATTGGTTTGATATCTTCCCTATCTGTATTCTCTAAGGTAAATCCAATGGGCTTCTTGGAGACCCCTTACAGAAAGGTGGAGAATGGAAAGGTTGATGTAGCGGAATATACCTATTTAAGTGCTGAAGAAGAGGAAGGAATGAAAATTGCCCAGGCAAACATTCCGCTAAAAGAAGATGGCACTATTGATACGGAAAAAGTAATTGCAAGGGAAGAGGGAGATTTCCCGGTAGTTGACCCAGTAGAAGTTAACTATACGGATGTTGCACCTAATCAAATTGCATCTATATCTGCATCGTTGATACCCTTCTTGGAGCATGATGATGCGAACCGTGCACTGATGGGATCGAACATGATGCGCCAAGCTGTGCCATTGTTAAGACCGGATTCTCCAATTGTAGGTACAGGTCTGGAACGTCAGGTGGCATCAGATTCTAGAGTATTGGTAAATGCAGAGGGAGATGGTACCGTGGAGTACGTTGATGCCAAGAAGATTACTGTAAAATATGACAGAACGGATGATGAGCGTCTCATTAGTTTTGATGAAGACTCAAAGACTTACGAGTTGGTTAAGTTTAGAAAGACCAACCAAGGTACCAGCATAAACCTAAAACCGATTGTAAGAAGAGGTGATAGGGTTAAAAAAGGTCAAGTTCTCTGTGAAGGTTATGCAACTGAAAAAGGCGAATTGGCCCTTGGTCGTAACCTTACCGTTGCTTTCATGCCTTGGAAAGGTTATAACTTTGAGGATGCGATCGTAATTTCTGAGAAAGTAGTAAGAGAGGATATCTTTACCTCCATTCACGTAGATGAGTATTCTTTGGAAGTAAGGGATACCAAACTAGGTGCGGAAGAGCTTACCCATGATATTCCTAACGTTTCAGAAGAGGCTACTAAGGACTTGGATGAAAACGGTATGATTAGAATTGGTGCCGAAGTTAAGCCTGGTGATATCCTTATTGGTAAGATTACGCCAAAAGGTGAATCTGATCCTACTCCGGAAGAAAAATTACTTAGAGCGATTTTTGGTGATAAGGCTGGTGATGTTAAAGATGCTTCTTTAAAGGCTTCTCCTTCATTACGAGGTGTGGTTATTGATAAAAAACTGTTCTCTCGTTCTGTAAAGGATAAACGTAAACGTTCCGAGGATAAGGAAGAGTTGAACAAGCTTGAGCTTGAATACGAAGTAAAATTCCAAGAGCTAAAGGATATTTTGATTGAGAAATTGTTCACTTTAGTGAATGGTAAAACTTCTCAAGGTGTATTGAACGATTTGGGAGAGGAAGTTCTTCCAAAAGGAAAGAAGTATACTTTGAAAATGTTGAATGCCGTTGATGATTTTGCCCACTTGGTAGGCGGAAGCTGGACAACGGATAAGGATACCAATACTTCGGTCGCAGATTTGCTACACAACTATAAGATCAAGTTAAACGATCTTCAAGGGAACCTAAGAAGGGACAAGTTTACTATCTCTGTAGGTGATGAGCTTCCTGCTGGAATTATGAAATTGGCTAAAGTCTATATCGCTAAAAAACGTAAGTTAAAGGTGGGTGATAAAATGGCCGGTCGTCATGGTAACAAGGGTATCGTTTCCCGTATTGTACGTCAAGAGGATATGCCTTTCCTAGAGGATGGTACTCCTGTAGATATCGTATTGAATCCATTAGGTGTACCTTCCCGTATGAACATTGGTCAGATTTATGAGACTGTTTTAGGTTGGGCAGGTTTAAAATTGGGCAAAAAGTTTGCTACTCCAATTTTTGACGGAGCTTCATTGGATGAAATCAATAAGTATACAGATGAGGCTGGTATTCCAAGATTCGGTCATACCTATTTGTTTGATGGAGGTACCGGACAGCGTTTTGATCAGGCCGCTACGGTGGGTGTAATCTACATGTTGAAATTAGGTCACATGGTAGATGATAAAATGCACGCCCGTTCCATTGGACCATACTCACTTATTACGCAACAACCTCTTGGTGGTAAAGCACAATTTGGTGGTCAGCGATTTGGAGAGATGGAAGTTTGGGCCTTGGAAGCGTATGGAGCTTCGGCCACGTTGCGTGAAATTTTGACTGTTAAGTCAGATGACGTTATCGGTAGGGCCAAGACCTATGAATCCATTGTTAAGGGTGAAACCATGCCAGAGCCCGGTTTACCGGAATCTTTCAATGTATTGATGCACGAACTTAAAGGTTTGGGCTTGGATATACGTTTGGAAGAATAGATTTAACATACATTATAATACAGTAGCATAGTACATTATGGCTAGAATTAAAGATAATAATCCAGTAAAAAGGTTTGATAAGATTTCCATTGGATTGGCTTCTCCAGAAGCTATCCTGGCCGAGTCTCGCGGGGAGGTCCTTAAACCTGAAACTATTAACTACCGTACCCATAAACCGGAACGTGACGGGCTTTTTTGTGAGCGTATCTTTGGACCTGTTAAGGATTATGAGTGTGCTTGTGGTAAATACAAGAGAATTCGCTACCGCGGTATCGTATGTGACCGTTGTGGTGTAGAGGTTACCGAAAAGAAAGTACGTAGGGATAGAGTAGGGCACATTAACTTGGTAGTTCCTGTAGCTCACATTTGGTACTTCCGTTCCTTGCCTAACAAAATTGGTTATTTGTTAGGTCTGCCATCCAAGAAATTGGATATGATCATCTACTATGAGCGTTATGTGGTTATTCAACCAGGTATCGCCAAAGGTCCTGAAGGTGAAGAAATCAAGAAAATGGATTTCTTGACTGAGGAAGAGTATTTGACCATTATGGAATCTATTCCGGTAGAGAACCAATACTTGGAAGAGTCTGACCCTAACAAGTTTATCGCTAAAATGGGTGCGGAATGTCTTATCGACCTCTTGGCAAGAATTGACTTGAAAGAACTTTCGTATGAGTTGCGTCACAAGGCTAATACAGAAACTTCCAAGCAGAGAAAAACAGAAGCTTTAAAAAGACTTCAGGTTGTTGAGGCATTACGTGAATCTCAGGATAATCGTGAGAACAATCCGGAATGGATGATCATGAAAGTAATTCCGGTAATTCCGCCAGAATTGCGCCCATTGGTGCCATTGGATGGTGGTCGTTTTGCGACATCGGATTTAAATGATCTTTATAGAAGGGTTATTATTCGTAACAACCGTTTAAAAAGATTGGTAGAAATAAAGGCTCCTGAGGTTATCTTAAGGAATGAGAAACGTATGCTTCAAGAAGCGGTAGATTCTCTTTTCGATAACACCAGAAAAGCTTCGGCAGTAAAAACTGAATCTAACAGACCTTTAAAATCTCTTTCAGATTCATTAAAAGGTAAGCAAGGACGTTTCCGTCAAAACCTTCTAGGTAAACGTGTGGATTATTCGGCACGTTCGGTAATCGTCGTTGGTCCAGAAATGAACTTGTATGAATGTGGTCTTCCAAAAGATATGGCCGCAGAGCTATATAAGCCTTTCGTCATCAGAAAATTGATTGAAAGAGGTATTGTTAAGACCGTTAAGTCTGCCAAGAAAATAATAGATAAAAAAGAGCCTGTAGTTTGGGATATCTTGGAAAATGTACTGAAAGGGCACCCTGTTCTTTTGAACCGTGCTCCTACATTGCACCGTTTGGGTATTCAGGCATTCCAACCAAAACTTATTGAAGGTAAGGCAATTCGTCTTCACCCATTGGCGTGTACCGCATTTAACGCGGATTTTGATGGTGACCAGATGGCGGTTCACCTTCCTTTAGGGCCAGAAGCTATTTTGGAGGCTCAATTGTTGATGTTGGCTTCACAAAATATATTGAACCCGGCCAATGGTTCGCCAATTACTGTACCTTCTCAGGATATGGTTCTAGGTCTTTACTATATGACCAAAGAGCGTAAGTCTACTCCAGAGGTTCCAGTAAAAGGTGAAGGTTTGACTTTCTATTCTTCTGAAGAGGTGGAGATTGCCTTCAACGAGGGTAAAGTTGATTTGAATGCCGGTATTAAAGTTAGAGCTAAAGACTTCAATGAAGAGGGTGAATTGGTTTATCAAATTATCCCAACAACCGTAGGTCGAGTATTGTTCAACAAAAATGTACCGGTACAAGCAGGTTACATCAACCAAGTCTTGAACAAAAAGGCCTTAAGGAATATTATTGGTGATATTTTGGCGGTTACCAACGTCCCAGCTACTGCTGAGTTCTTGGACAAGATCAAGACCATGGGGTATGAATTCGCTTTTAAAGGTGGATTGTCCTTCAGTTTAGGTGATATTATTATTCCTGCTGAAAAATTGGATATGATTGCCGGTGCCAATGAGCAAGTTGATGGTATTATGGCCAACTATAACATGGGTCTTATTACTAACAATGAGCGTTACAATCAGGTAATTGACGTTTGGACTTCTACCAATGCCATGTTAACGGAGTTGGCAATGAAGCGAATTAGAGAGGATCAGCAAGGATTCAACTCCGTATATATGATGTTGGATTCAGGTGCGAGGGGTTCTAAGGAGCAGATTAGACAGTTGACCGGTATGCGTGGTTTGATGGCCAAGCCTAAGAAATCTACCGCAGGTGGTGGTGAAATTATTGAAAACCCGATTCTTTCTAACTTTAAGGAAGGTCTATCGATTCTTGAATACTTTATCTCTACCCACGGTGCACGTAAAGGTCTTGCGGATACCGCATTAAAAACGGCAGATGCTGGTTATCTAACCCGTCGTCTGGTAGACGTTTCCCAAGATGTTATCATCAATATTGAAGATTGTGGTACCCTTCGTGGAATTGAGGTAGAGGCCTTGAAGAAAAATGAAGAAGTAGTAGAATCCCTTGGGGAGCGCATTCTTGGTAGGGTTTCGCTTCATGATGTCTTCGATCCACTTACAGAAGAACTTCTTTTAAGTGCTGGTCAGGAAATTATGGAGTCGGATATTAAGAAAATCAATAATTCGCCTATCGAGAAAGTGGAAGTTCGTTCCGCACTTACTTGTGAAGCTCCAAAAGGTATTTGTAGCAAGTGTTACGGAAGAAACCTTTCTACAAACAAAATGGTACAGAGAGGTGAAGCTGTAGGAGTTGTTGCAGCCCAATCCATTGGTGAGCCTGGTACACAGCTTACGTTGCGTACCTTCCACGTGGGGGGTATTGCGGGTAACATCTCTGAGGATAATAAGTTGGTTGCCAAATTTAATGGTAGGGCAGAAATTGAAGATTTACGAACAGTAACCGGAACAGATGCAGAAGGTAACCCAAGTGAGATCGTTATTTCCCGTACTACAGAAATCAAAATAGTTGACGGTAAGACAGGAATCAACTTGAGTACCAATAACATTCCTTATGGTTCTCAGCTAATGGTAAAGGATGGTGCTGAAGTTAAAAAAGGAGATGTAATCTGTACGTGGGATCCATACAACGGTGTAATTGTTTCTGAGTTCCCAGGTAAGATTGCTTATGAGAATATTGAGCAAGGGGTTACGTACCAAGTTGAAATAGATGAGCAAACAGGTTTCCAGGAAAAAGTTATTTCTGAGTCTAGAAATAAGAAGTTGATTCCAACTTTATTGATTCAGAATGATAAAGGCGAAACACTACGTTCTTATAACCTTCCTGTAGGTTCACACCTTATGGTAGACAACGGTGAGGATATCAAAGAGGGTAAAATCTTAGTGAAGATACCTCGTAAATCTGCCAAGGCGGGTGATATTACCGGTGGTCTTCCAAGGGTAACCGAGCTTTTTGAAGCACGTAATCCTTCTAACCCAGCTGTAGTTTCGGCAATTGATGGGGTAGTTTCTTTTGGAAAAATCAAAAGAGGTAACCGTGAAATTATCATCGAGTCCAAACTTGGTGAAGTAAAGAAGTACTTGGTGAAGCTTTCTAATCAGATTCTTGTTCAGGAAAATGATTACGTTCGTGCAGGTATGCCATTGTCAGATGGTTCCATAACGCCCGAGGATATCTTGGCAATTAAAGGCCCATCAGCAGTTCAGCAATATTTGGTGAACGAAGTACAGGAAGTTTACCGTTTACAAGGAGTAAAAATTAACGATAAGCATTTTGAAGTTGTAGTAAGACAGATGATGCGTAAAGTTAGGATTCAAGACCCAGGTGATACTATCTTCCTTGAAAACCAATTGGTCCATAAGGATGATTTCATCCGTGAGAACGATGAGATTTACGGTAAGAAAGTTGTTGTTGATAAAGGTGATTCCGATAATCTAAAAGAAGGTCAGATTATTACGGCGCGTGAGCTTCGTGACGAGAATTCTGTCTTGAGAAGATCGGATAAAAACTTGGTTCAGGCAAATGATGCGGTTGCAGCTACAGCTACTCCTATACTTCAGGGTATTACAAGAGCTTCGCTTCAAACCAAATCGTTTATCTCTGCGGCATCCTTCCAAGAGACAACTAAAGTATTGAACGAAGCTGCGGTAAGCGGTAAGATAGATACATTAGAAGGTCTTAAAGAAAATGTTATTGTAGGTCATAAGATTCCTGCCGGTACCGGTATGCGTGATTACGATAATATCATTGTAGGTTCCAAGGAGGAGTATGATGAAATCATGGCCCGTAAGGAAGCACTGAAATTCTAATAATAAATAGATAAACCCTCAATAATTTTATTGGGGGTTTCTTTTTTAGATATGAGCGATAAAGAGCAGAAACAAAAGCAACTCAATATTGAATTAGATGAAAAAACCGCGGAGGGAACCTATTCCAACTTGGCAATCATCAACCATTCGGTATCTGAATTTGTGGTAGATTTTATTAGCGTTATGCCTGGGTCTCCAAAGGCTAAAGTTAAAAGTAGAATTGTTTTAACGCCCCAACATGCAAAGAAGTTTTTAAAGGCCTTAAATGATAATGTGGCTCGTTTTGAGAAGGCACACGGTACCATTAAGGATTATGAGCAACCTCCCATTCCAATTAATTTTGGGCCAACGGGAGAGGCATAAATTAAAAAGCCGCAATTTGAATATTGCGGCTTTTTTGTTGCTAAATATTCGATTTAGTCAAATTCCGAAACAAAATGGAATTTAACCGTTGGATATTTTTGTTGGGTCATTTGTAGTGAAAATTGAGAATCTGCCAAAAATACCAATTGACCTTTCTTATCTTTTGCTAGAAATTTTTGTTTCACCCTCTTAAATTCCTTGAATTCCTCGTTTTTGGGGTCTTCAGGTTCTATCCAACATGCTTTATGAACCGGAAAGTTCTCATAACTACATTTGGCACCGTATTCATGCTCCAAGCGGTACTGGATTACTTCAAACTGCAAGGCTCCAACGGTTCCTATTACTTTTCGACCGTTCATCTCCAAAGTAAACAGCTGGGCAACCCCTTCATCCATAAGTTGGTCAATTCCTTTATAAAGTTGTTTAGACTTCATGGGATCTGCGTTGTTGATGTATCGGAAATGCTCCGGCGAAAAGCTTGGTATACCTTTGTAATGCAGTTCCTCTCCTTCGGTAAGCGTATCCCCAATTTTAAAATTCCCGGTGTCGTGTAAACCTACAATATCCCCAGGATAGGAAATGTCAACAATTTCTTTCTTTTCGGCAAAAAACGCATTAGGGCTGGAAAATTTCAAATTTTTATTTTGTCTTACGTGTAGATACGGTTTGTTTCTTTCAAATGTTCCAGAAACAATTTTTACAAAGGCTAAACGGTCACGGTGCTTAGGGTCCATATTTGCATGGATTTTGAAAACAAAGCCCGTCATATCCTTTTCGGAGGCCTCTACCACACGTTCTTCGGCTTTTTTAGCTCTTGGGGCGGGTGCAATTTCAATGAAGCAGTCCAACAGCTCACGGACTCCAAAATTGTTAAGGGCAGAACCAAAAAAAACGGGCTGTTGTTCTCCCTTTAAATAGCTTTCTTTGTCAAAATCTGGATAAACCCCCTTTACCAACTCCAAATTATCACGTAATGTTTGGGCGGCTTTATTACCAATTATATTCTCTAATTCAGGACTGGAAACATCATCAAAAGCAATGGTTTCCTCAATGTTCTTTTTGCTATCCCCGCTAAATAAATTGATGTTTTTCTCATATATATTATAGATGCCTTTAAAATCATAGCCCATACCAATGGGAAAACTTAAAGGTGTAACGGAAAGACCAAGTTTCTGTTCCAATTCATCTAGAAGGTCAAATTCATCTTTACCTTCGCGGTCCAGTTTGTTAATGAAAACAATCATTGGGATGTTGCGCATTCGGCAAACCTCTACCAGTTTTTCCGTTTGTTCCTCAACCCCCTTGGCAACGTCCACTACCACAATAACACTATCAACAGCGGTAAGTGTTCTAAAGGTATCTTCTGCAAAATCCTTATGTCCAGGGGTATCAAGTATGTTTATTTTTTTGTCCTTATAGATAAAGGCAAGAACCGACGTTGCAACAGAAATACCACGTTGTCTTTCAATTTCCATGAAGTCACTGGTGGCAGACTTTTTAATCTTGTTATTCTTAACAGCACCAGCTTCTTGAATTGCACCACCAAAAAGAAGGAGCTTTTCCGTTAGGGTAGTCTTACCTGCATCCGGATGCGATATAATACCAAAAGTTCTTCTTTTTTGAATTTGCTCTTTAAAGTTCATGTGGAAAAATTTGGGCAAAAATACTACTTAATATACAAACTCTGGCGGAATGAATATGGTACTTTCCATTTGATATCGTACGCCTAATTTTTATTTATTTTACATGATTTTTAATCACGGAAAGGATTTGTCAAATATTGCCTTCTTAGCAAGCATTTTATCGATTTTACGGGGATTTGGTAGAATATACCCAAACCCTTTCCTTTCTTTTTATCGATAAATTAAGTTCGTAGAACAGAAAGTTAAGGGGCGCGGGCCAAAAACATTTGTTGATCTAATTTTTAGATATATCTTGCATTGAAATTACTTGGAGGTCCCAAACTTCTTACCTACATAATCTACGGGCCATGGTGCTTAGTTGAATTGAAACTAATCATTTATGGAAAAAATTACCCCATGCGTTCTATTCTCAAAAACGAATAAACGTACTTATTTAAATCTTACGTTTTCTTTCCTTTTGGCTGTACTTTCTTTTAAGTCTGCAGAGGCTAAAAACCTTAATGCTACAAAAGGAAAAAATCAAACCGAATCGGTTAGTTCTAATCTATCCAATGGCACCACTTATGACGGATGTCCTCTGTTGGCTACACGAGAGTTACGAACTACAGATTTTGGTTTTGCCGATGGTGTTACCGATGGTAGTTTAAACGCGTCCAACGTTGATTTAAGTTCAAAATGGGGTTTGCCTGCGGGAAGCATATTAGTAACTGTAGAAGGTGCCAGTTCTAAAAGTACCCTGCAACTTTTTGAAGTGAATCAAAATCTTCCTGCTACTTTTCGTTTTTCTGGTTCGGTACCAGTTATGATTGTTGCCGAGCATTCCGCAAGGGTAGATTCGAATCATAGGGACGGTATTAGGGCTTTGGATGGAACAACTTACGTGCAAACCGCACCTCTACCTGCTGGTATAATTTCTGGTCAGTCCGGCAATGAATACTACGTGGAAAATACGACCGCTTCTCCAATTTATGGTCCTAATAGGTTTTCATGGGAGTCCCAATCACCGGTAACGGATATTGAGTTTTACACAACGTCCAGTTTTCCTATCAATGGTATTCGCGTTTGGGTAACCCCAATCGTTTGTGTAGATACAGACGGCGATGGGGTAAATGACAATGTAGATTTGGATGATGACAATGATGGTATTCTAGATGCTGTAGAGGACCCAAATCTTGACGGGGATAATGATCCATTGACCAACCCTTTGGACTCGGATGGTGATGGGTTCCCTAATCATTTGGATATTGACTCGGACAATGATGGAATTCCAGACAACGTAGAGGGTCAGTCTACAAACGGTTATATTGCGCCTAATAATGATGATGCTCAGACCTATTTAGATAACAATGGGGTGAACACTGCTTATCCATCGGGAATCACTCCCGTAAATACGGACAGTGATAATCTAGAGGATTATTTAGATGCCGATAGCGATAATGATACAGTACCGGATAACAATGAGGGTAATGACTTTAATTTTGACGGTCTGCCCAATCAAGTGGCTACAGGCTTGGATTCTGATGGGGACGGCCTGGACGATGCTTTTGAAGGTTCGGATGTAAATGACGGATTTGATGTAAACGACGAAATTGATGATCCCGCCAATGATCTGCCTGATACGGATGGTACAGGAGATGTGAACTATAGGGATTTTGATGATGATGGAGACGGAATTGATACCCCGGACGAAGATGCCAATGGAGATGGAAACCCTACCAATGATGATACAGATGGTGATGGTACACCGGATTATTTAGACCCTAATGATGACAATGATAAGGATACGGATGGTGACGGTGTTCCTGATTCAGTAGATTTGGACGATGATAATGATGGTATTCTTGACACGGTGGAAGATCCTAATTTAGACGGGGATAATGACCCATTAACCAATCCTCTGGATACAGATGGTGATGGTTACCCTAATCACTTGGATATAGACTCGGACAACGATGGAATTCCAGATAATGTTGAGGCACAAACAACAGACGGTTATATAGCACCAAACGAAGATGATGAAGCTACCTATCTTGAAAATGACGGTTTGAATTCCGCTTACCCTGAGGGATTAAATCCTGTAAATACGGATGGGGAAGATACCCAAGACTATATTGACCTGGATAGTGACAATGACTCGGTTCCGGATAATAATGAAGGCAATGATTTTAATTTTGACGGAATTCCGGACCAAGAATACACAGGTGTAGATACGGACGGTGATGGTCTTGATGATGGCTACGAAGGTGCAGATGTAAATGATGGCTTTGATGTAAATGATGAAATTAACGATCCTGCCAACGATTTGCCTGATACTGATGGTACTGAAGATGTTAATTACCGTGATTTTGACGATGATGGTGATGGTATTGATACCCCGGACGAAGATGGCGATGGTGATGGTGACCCTACCAACGACGATTCTGATGAGGACGGTACACCTGATTATTTGGACCCGGACAGTAGCCCTAATCCAGATACCGATACGGATGGTGACGGAGTGCCGGATAGTGTAGATTTGGATGATGATAATGATGGAATTTTAGATACCGTGGAAGACCCAAATTGGGACGGCGATAACAATCCAAATACGGAGCCTTGGGATACAGATGAGGATGGATATCCGGATCATTTGGATATTGATTCCGATAATGATGGAATTCCGGACAATGTAGAAGCACAGACAACTGATGGCTATATTGCACCAAACAATGATGATGAAGCTACCTATGCGGAAAATAATGGGGTAAATTCAGCCTATCCAAACGGTTTAACTCCTGTAAATACTGATGGTGCGGATACGGAAGACTACAGGGATCTGGACAGTGATAACGATATGGTGCCAGATAATAATGAAGGCAACGATTTTAACTTTGACGGTATTCCTGACCAAGAATTTTTGGGAGAGGATTCGGACGGAGATGGATTGGATGATGGTTATGAGGGGAGTGATATCTATGACGGGTTTGATGTAAACGATGAGATAGATGACCCCGCTAATGATTTACCGGATACAGATGGTACGGAAGATGTAAACTATCGTGATTTTGATGATGATGGTGATGGTATTGATACGCCTAATGAGGATTTGAACAATGATGGGGACCCTACTAATGATGATGGTGATAATGATGGAACACCTTCTTATCTAGATCCAACGGAAACAACGGAAATTGTAGTAATGCAGATGGTAACTCCAAATGGGGATGGTAAGAATGAATTCCTATGGATTGAAAATGTAGATAAGGCCTTGAACAATTCGTTGAAGATTTTCAACAGATGGGGTGTAGAAGTTTATGCAGGAGAAGACTATAACAATCAAAACAATGTATTTGATGGTCGTTCCAAAGGTAGAAGTACGGTAAGTGTTGGAGACTACCTTCCCGCGGGAGTATATTTTTATATCTTTGATTACAACACTGTAGATAATAGAAATGTAACGGACAGAGGTTACATATATATTAGCAAATAATCCAGTAAGGACCTATGACGATCAACAAGAGTCTTTTAGCTTCTCTATTTTTATTATTGATTTTTTGGAGTGAAGGAACTGCTCAGCAAGATGCGCAGTATACACAATACATGTTCAATACCATGAGCGTAAACCCTGCCTATGCGGGATCAAGGGGACAATTAAGTGCTGCTGCTCTTTACCGTTCCCAGTGGGTAGGGGTAGACGGGGCACCGGAAACTTTTACTCTAAACCTGCACTCTCCAATTAGGAACAGTAGGGTAGGATATGGCTTATCTGTCGTAAATGACAAAATTGGCGAAGGAACCATTCAAGAAACCTATATTGACGCCCTTGTTTCGTATACTATTGATGTTTCGCTAAAGGGGAAAATGTCTTTTGGCCTAAAATTGGGAGGTAATATGCTCAATTTGGACTTTGAACAATTAAGACAACGTCCAGGATTTGAGGAAGCTACCAACACAGATAATATTGAGAACAAGTTTTCGCCCAATTTTGGTTTAGGGCTCTATTATCATACGGATAAATTTTATGCAGGTCTTTCGGCACCTAACCTTTTAGAGACTGAACATTTTGATGACGGTTCAAATGATGCCAATGATGTTGATTTT
Organism: Cytophaga sp. FL35; assembly: GCF_014349235.1. Classification (GTDB taxonomy): domain Bacteria; phylum Bacteroidota; class Bacteroidia; order Flavobacteriales; family Flavobacteriaceae; genus Euzebyella. The sequence continues at coordinate 106,774 of NZ_JACSOH010000016.1, forward strand.
CTTTCTCAGGACAGAATTAATTTCTATTTAATTACAGGCTACGTTTTTGATTTGAACGATAATCTGAAATTTAAACCTGCGCTTTTAAGTAAAATGGTGAGTGGGGCACCGTTACAGTTAGACGTTTCCGCCAATTTCCTCTTTGCCGAAAAGTTCTCATTAGGTGCTGCCTACCGTTGGGATGCGGCTGTGAGTGGCTTGGCAGGTTTTCAGATTACCGATCAAATTTTATTGGGCCTGGCGTACGATGCAGAAACTACTTCTTTAGGAGATACTCAATTCAATAGCGGGTCTTTTGAGATTTTTTTAAGATGGGAATTGGTTAAATCATTTGAAAAATTAGTATCCCCACGTTTCTTCTAAATAGATACTTTACCATGATTAAAAAAATACAAATAGTAATCGTATTGTTTCTCTTGGGGGCGACGACCCACGGCTATGGCCAAGAAAAACCGGATCGTTTGGTTACCAAGGCAAATGAAAAGTATGAAGAGTATTCCTTTAGACCGGCAATCGATATCTATGAAAAAGTATTGCAACGGGGATACGCATCTGCAGACTTGCTAAAAAAGTTGGGTAACGCATACTATTTTAATGCGGATTATTCCAAAGCTGCCAATACGTATGAGAAATTGGTCAATGATTATAAGGAAGAAACAAGCCCTGAATATTATTTTAGGTATGCCCAAACCTTAAAAACACTTCAGCAATATGATAAGTCCAATGAAGTGATGTCCCAGTTCTTGGAGGCAACAGGAGAGGACGTAAGGGCATCTACCTATAATCAAGAACGTAATTACCTAAATGAGATAAAAAAGAATTCGGGTAGATTTAATGTGGCTCCGTTTAGGTATAATTCACCCTATTCAGATTTTGCCCCTACTTTTTACAAGGAAGGTTTGATTTTTTCATCCGATAGGGATACAGGTAACTTTGCTAGATACCGCCACACTTGGAATTCCAAAGATTTCTTGGATTTGTACAAGGTAAATGCAGATAGTATCTCCAACAATTTAGTTATAAAATTAGGAGACCATGTGAATACAAGATTGCATGAATCTACCTCTGCCACTACAAAAGATGCTTCCGTTCTTTATTTCACAAGAAATAATTATAAAGAGGGTAAATATGTAAAGGATAGTAAAGGTATTGTCCGTTTAAAGGTCTATAGGGCTACCAAAAATGATGAAGGCTTGTGGTCCAATATCGAGTCCCTCCCTTTTAACAGTGATGATTATTCAGTGGCACATCCGGCATTGAGTCCGGATGAAAAAACATTGTACTTTGCTTCCGATATGCCTGGTTCCTTGGGTGAATCGGATATTTTCAAAGTATCCATCAATGAGGATGGAACCTTTGGGACCCCTCAAAATTTAGGTAGCACCATAAATACGGAAGCTAGGGAAACATTTCCATTTGTAACTTCGGAAGAGGTGCTATATTTCTCGTCGGATGGTCACCCTGGTCTTGGTGGTTTGGACATTTTCGGCACAAAAATATCTGAAAATAAATGGGATGGTATAGTCATGAATGTGGGTGAACCCGTTAATGGTAGAATGGATGACTTTACCTTTATTTTTAATGAAGATACTCGTGAGGGGTATTTTGCATCTAATCGTTCTGAGGGCCTTGGGGCAGATGATATTTATTCATTTGTAGAAACAAAACCTTTAGTTCTAGACTGTAGACAGCCCGTAAATGGAATTGTGAGGGACAAGATTTCCAATGAGGTGTTGGTAGGTGCCACGGTTAAGGTAATTGATGAAAACAATACCGAAATTCTATCCGCCATTACAGATCAGGATGGAAAATATGAACTATTGGTAGATTGTAATCAGGGCAATTTTATTAGGGCCAGTACCGAAGGTTATATTCCTGCGGAGGAGTACTTGGGGAAATCAGATGGAAACCCTAAAACCATTGATTTTTACTTGGAAAGAAACACGGTAAGTGCAGGATTTGGTGATGATTTGGCAAAGTTACTTCAACTAAGTACCATCTATTTTGATTTTGATAAATACAATATTAGAAAGGATTCTGAAATAGAGGTGGAAAAGGTGATTGCGGCCATGGAGAAATACCCAAGTTTAAAAATCAAGGTCAATAGCCATACAGATAGTAGAGGCAAGGACTCCTACAACCTTTGGTTGTCTCAAAAACGAGCGGAATCTACCATTAATTATATGATTAAAAAGGGAATTGCTAAAGAGCGGTTGCAGAGTGAAGGTTATGGGGAAACCAAATTACTTAACAACTGTGATGATGGTGTAAAATGTACAGAGGAGCAGCATCAATTCAATAGACGTTCTGAGTTTATTATTACGGAGTAAAATCTTATTTATTTTTAAGTTCTGATGTAGGCGACCTTTGGGTCGCCTTTTTCATTTATAGATGCCAAACATCGGTTATTGAGCGGATTGTAATAAGAAAATACCTTTTCACAACAAAAGTTTATTCTTTAATAAAAGTAGGAATATATTTACTTTTAATTAAAGAAATATGTCTTGAGGATTAATTTAAGTTATATTATTTGCATAGTGTTCTTTGCGATTGCGCCATATGCTTTAGCACAAGATACTTTTTTAGATACCTTCTCCACGGTTTCTTATTCCAATAATGATGGTACCCAAAATTGGTCCACCAATTGGGTAGAAGCCAATGATACAGACCTTGGACCTGCGGCACAGTACATTGCCATCAATTCTGGTCAACTTACCTTTCAATATATATTTAATGAGTTTATTTACAGGGAAGCTAATCTATCTGCCTATACTTCTGCAACCCTTTCTTTTGATTATACATCCAATAGTCTAGGCGGTACCCAACAGTTTGGTGTGTATATGTCCAATAATGGTGGTGCTAATTTTACGTTGGTTGGTGCAGTTTCTGGTAGCGGTACCTTTACCTTGGATATATCCGGTTATATAGCTCCTAATACCATGGTGGCTTTTAGTAAAACAACGGACAATTGGGCGGCGGATGATTCTGCCCAAATTGATAACGTTCAAATTACGGCAAGTGCTAATCCATATTTAAATATTGAGGATGTTGCAGTTGATGAAAATTCCGGCAATCTTACTTTTACGGTATCCCAACAGGGAGCAGCGGCCTCTGGTTCTTACACCGTCAATTACACCACCGTGGATGGAACTGCCCTAGCGGGTTCAGACTATGTGGCAACAAACGGAACTCTTACTTTTAATGGAACTTTAGGTGAGTCGCAAACGGTGTCCGTTCCCATTACAAATGATGGGGTAATAGAAGCTGATGAAACTTTTTCGTTGAGCCTAACCGCTGTTAGTGACCCAAGTGTTGATATTTCGGATACGGCTACAGGCACTATCAATTCTCAAATACCTTTTGATCAACCATTGGTTTTGTTCGATCAATTTGCCGGCTATGTAGACTATACTTCCACAGCTGGAACGTTCAGAACTTTAGACAATAATACAGATCCCTGTGCCGTGGCAACAACTTCAAGTAATACATTGTTCAGTGCTGTTCCGGCAACGGCAAGTATTCAGAAAGCCTATCTATATTGGGCACATTCAAGTTATGTTCTAGATGATACCGTTACTTTTGAAGGACAAACGGTCACTGCCGAGCGAATTTATGAAGCAGGACTTGATTTTAATGGTAACACCTTAACACATTTTGGATATGTGGGAGATGTGACCTCTATCATCAATAATATTGGGGTGGCCAATTTAGGAACCACCACTTTTGACGTTAGTGATTTGGATATCAACTCCGGTTCTCCCTATTGCGATACGGCTACGGTAATGGCAGGGTGGTCACTCATGATATTTTACGAAGATTCCTCCCTTCCAGCATCCAATATTAATTTGTATGAAGGTTTTGATGGTTTGAGTAACGCAAGTAGTTCCTTTACCTTAGATTCCTTCTTTGCCATTGCAGGAACAGGCGCAAAAGCATCTTTTTTGTCTTGGGAAGGTGATGCAACACTAGATGGTAGTAGTGCTGGTACCACGAATCCCAATGGTGAAAGTTTATCTATCACCAATCAGGCAAATTTTACTTTTACATTATCAGGGGATGGAGGTCAAACAGGCAATAACGCTTATAACTCCACTGCCTTTGATAATACCCAAACGCCAAATATAAATGATGCTACCCTTTATGGTTTGGATTGGGATACTTTTGATATTGCCACGTATATAGCTCCAACGGATACACAAGTTACTGCGAATGTTGATGTAGGACAAGATTATGTAATTTCTAACGCAGTGCTTATTAAGGTTCCCTCCAATTTGGTTACGGGATACGTTTTCGAGGACATAAATTACCCCGGAGGCCCAGGTAGGAATAGGGCCAATGCCTCAGGACTACCTGTGGAGGGAGCTACTGTGGAGCTTTATAACTCATTGGGAATATTATTCAATACCACCACCACAGATAAAAATGGGCAGTATATTTTTGGAGGAATGGCAGATGGCAATTATACGGTTAGAGTTGTAAATGAAACGGTACGTTCCTCTCGAGGTGGAGGGGATACCTGTACCGGTTGTTATGGGGTACAGACATTTAGAAGTTTTCATAACGGTGCCAATATCGTAGATGAAACCAACGAAGTAGGAGGTGCCGATCCTTCAGCACAAGATGTTGCCGCCGGTACTTTAATAGGGGCCCAGTCAACGTCTACAGTTACCTTGGCAAGTAATGGTATCGTAGGTATTGATTTTGGTTATAATTTTAATACGATTGTAAATACCAATGAAAGTGGCCAAGGTTCTTTAGAACAATTTGTGATCAACAGTAATAATCTGGACCAGATAGGTTTGGATATTGAGGCCAATTCTATTTTTGATCCAGTTGCAGGTGAAGACACCTCCATTTTTATGATTCCCCCAAGCGGCGATAGTTTGGGAAGGACCGCAGATGGGAACTATAATGGTAGCTATTTTGATATTTTTATAAATAATACCTACGTGCCAACGTCAATAACGGACACAAACACCGTTATAGACGGCAGAACACAAACCGCATATTCAGGAGATACCAATGCTGGTAATATTGGTGGGGGAACTGTAGGAACCAGTGCTATTTCATTGCCTGCGTATGAATTGCCCGAAATTCAAATTCACAGGAATGCCGGGGATGTCCTAAAAATAAACGCAGCAAACACAGTGGTAAGAAATATAGCGGTGTATGCAAATAACAATGCTGCGGTTAGAGTAAATGGTGGAAGTGTTTCCATACTGGAGAATCTTTTAGGAGTGAATGCTGCGGGTAGTTCCTCTGGTAATATTGATTTTGGTATTGAAAATAGAGGAGGCAATATTTTGGCCGATTCAAATTATATTGCCCACAATACGGATGCCGGCATTTATATTAATGGAGGCACCAGCTCCGTAATTTCAAATAATCATCTGTTCTCCAATGGTGCTACCTCTTGTGATGATAATATCATTATTAATGGAGGCAGTGGTATTGTAATACAGCAGAACCTAATAGAGAATGCTGGGTCTATTGGAATAGATGCGGCCTCTTCTGCGGGTAATTTAGTGATAACAGAAAATACCATAACCGGTTCTGGGCGTATAGGAGGAAATTGTGGTACGGAACCGGAACAAATGGGAATTGAGTTAGCGGGAAGTAACTCTCAAATAACCAATAATAGTATTCATACCAACGCTGGCCCCGGTTTGACAACCACCGGAACGGGAACTGGAAATCTAATTAGTCAAAATTCTTTTTACAACAATGGTACTGCGGTCCCCGCATTGGGAATTGACCTTTCCGGAGATGGCGTTACGGTTAACGATATGAACGATTCCGATTCAGGCTCCAATGATTTATTGAATTTCCCTATTCTTTCTGCTGCCTATCAATCAGGTAATAATTTAGTGGTAATGGGGTGGGCCAGACCTGGGGCTACTTTAGAGTTCTATTTTACGGATGTAAATGAGGGCACCGCTATATCCGGTGACAATACGCTTGGACTGACTAAAGATTATGGCGAAGGTCAAACATATATTGGTACCGTAACAGAAGGTTCTGCCAATGATCAAGACACCTCGGTTTCCTCCTATATAATTTTTGATGGACATTCAGATAATAGTAATAGGTTTAAAATTACATTGCCCTTTCCATCGGGAACGGAATTGGGTAATTTAATCACTGCAACAGCAACTTTATCTAACTCCACATCGGAATTTTCACCTATAGTTGAAGTTAGGGTTCCAACCGTAATTACCAATAGAAGAATAACTTACAGGGTTGACAAAAACTAAAGATTCTTCCTACATTATTTTTTTAGGACTTTAGATTGCGTGCCACTAAATTTCATCGGTTGATGCCATAATTAAGGTTTTTCACAACAAAATTTTTAAAGCAAAGAATTCATAATCCTATTTTGGGCTTTTTCTCACTAAGTGCGGTGAGCCTAATTCTGATTGAATGAAGTTCTTACAATTTCTTTTTATCTTCTTTTTATCCTTACAGGGATTCCAATGTTTGGCACAAGAAACTTATTTGGATCGGTTCAATACTGTTTCCTATGCTAACAACAATGGTTCCCAAAACTTTAGCAGTAACTGGATAGAGACGGGTGATACTAATAATGGTCCTAATAGTCAGTATGTTAGAATTACCGGAAATAGACTGGAACTATATTATCTCTATTCCGAAACTATACGGAGGACCGCAAACTTAACCGGTGCCTCTTCTGCTATACTCTCTTTTGATTGGCAGTCCGTAAGTTTGGGTGGAGGCAGGGATTTGGCGGTACAGGTATCCAATAATGGAGGCGCTTCTTACACCACCATTGCTACCATTACGGGGAATACCAATGGAAACTTTACACAAGATATTTCAGGGTTTATATCTAATAATACTACCATACGGTTTATCAAATCCTTCTATAATTGGCGAAGCAATGATTATGCTTATATTGATAATTTTCAAATTACTGCCACATTTCCGGCACCTATACCGGTAATTGAGGTAGATGATGTTTCTGTGAATGAAAATGATGGTTCGGTTTCTTTTACGGTAAATCATACGGGCACCAATGCCGGAAGTCCGTTTTCTGTAAATTATCAATTGGTAGATGGTTCGGCAAATGCAGGGAGTGATTATAGTAATTCAACTGGGGTGCTCAATTTTAATGGTACTGCTGGAGACTCTGAAATTGTTACAGTCTCCATTTTAGATGATTCAGTAATTGAAAATCCGGAGGAATTCATGCTGCAATTTACAGTAGTTACCGATCCTTCCGTAGATATTTCGGATACGGCCACAGCCACAATTATTGATGACGATGCATTGATTATGACCAATGGACAATCCGTTACCACTTGCAGCGATACATTTTTTGATCCGGGCGGACTCAATAATTATAATAATAATGAAGATATTGTTTACACTATTTGCCCAGATACGGCAGATACATATCTAAATATTGACTTTACCAGTTTTGAGGTGGTTTCCGGAGATGTACTTTATATCTATGATGGCAACTCTACTTCTGGAAATTTAATTGGCCAATATGATAGTTCTAATGTGCCTACCAGTATTAATTCCAATGCAGCGAACGGTTGTCTAACGTTTAGATTTGTCTCTAACGGAAGTTCAACTGGAGCCGGATGGGAAGCTGAGGTAAACTGCTTTCCCGAGGGGCCGATAATTATTATTGATGATATCTCTTTTGATGAAGATGTTGGAAATGCAGTATTTACCGTAAGATCCACTAGGGCTGCCCATGGTAGGAATATTTTTCTCTTTGGTTTTGTAGAGGAGCCTTTTACAGTAGATTTTCAAACGGTGGATGGGACAGCAACGGCAGGTTCAGATTATACAAACTCTTCCGGTACCCTTACCTTTACAGGTGAATTGAATAATATACAGACCATTTCCGTTCCTATAGCTAACGATGGAATTCCTGAGTTGGCAGAAAGTTTTACCATTGAATTTACCGATGCCGAAGCAGATTACGCCCAAGTAAATTATAATGATATAGGTACTGGAACCATTAATTCCCAAATTTTGGCCAATGACCCCTTGACCCTATTTCAGGAATTTGATGGTTATTATGACTATTCAACCACCGGAGGTACTCTTAGAACCAGTCCAAATGGGGGAGACCCTTGTGCAATTACCACTACTTCTAGCAATAGTTTAGTTTCCCCTGTTCCCGCTACCGCCAGTGTAGAAAGGGCTTATCTCTACTGGTCGCATTCCAGCACGGTTAGGGATGCAGATGTTACTTTTGAAGGACAGAGCGTTTCGGCAAACTTGCTGTATCAAACTTCCTTAGGGAATAGGAATTTTTATGGATATGTAAGTGACGTAACGGCCATAGTACAGGGAGTAACCAATTTGAGTTCCAATATATTTGACTTTAGTGACCTCGACATAAATAATACAGGAGATTATTGCAGCACAAGTACTGTATTGGGGGGCTGGGCCCTAATGGTTTTCTATGAAGATCGTTCATTGCCTGCGGTTAATATAAACCTTTATCAAGGATTTGACGGATTGAGCAATGAAGGAACTAGCTTTACATTGGATTCTTTTTATGCGATTTCCGGAACAGGAGCCAAAGCTACCTTTTTGTCTTGGGAAGGTGACCCGGATTTAACGGGAGCGAGTTCTGGCTCAACAAACCCTGAGGAGCTATCGATTACAAATCAAAGAAATCAGAATAACATATTGTCAGGTGATGGCGGGCAACCAGGTAATAACTCGTATAACTCAACTATTTATGATAATACGGTAGGTCCCGTATATAATAATACAGCCACCTACGGATTGGATTTGGATACCTATGATATTTCTTCTTACATACAACCTGCTGATAGTGAAGTAACTGCCAACGTGGATGTTGGACAGGATTTTGTGATATCAGCCGCGGTAGTCTTAAAAGTGCCATCAAATCTTATTGCGGGTAGGGTATTTGAAGATGTCAATTACCCGGGTGGTTTAGGTCGGGATAGGGTTACGGCAAATGGAACCGGTATAACTGGAGCAGTGGTGGAGCTCTTTGAAAGTAATGGTACATTTATTCAAAGAAAAAATACGGCTGCCAATGGAAGCTATTCCTTTGGAGGTATGGCAGATGGGGATTATTATATTAAAGTGGTCAGTTCAACAGTAAGATCTACTAGGGATAATGGAGCAAATTGCTCTTCTTGCTACCCAGTTCAAACGTTTAGGGCAGAGCTGGCTACGGACGGTAACTATAATGAAATTAGAAACGAAGTAGGAGGCACAGATCCAGCTGCTTTTCAAGATGTGGCATTGGGTGTATTCAGTAATGCACAGAGTATTTCACCAGTTACAGTGGAGGGTAATGGCGTAGTAGATATCGATTTTGGGTTTAATTTTAATACTATTGTTAATACCAATGAACTCGGTCAGGGCTCATTAGAGCAGTTTATTCGAAATAGCAATACCCTAGGAGAAACGGGATTGGACATTGAGCCGAATGCTATTTTTGACCCATTAACTGGGGAAGACACATCCATTTTTATGATTCCACCTACAGGGGATGCCTTAGGAAGAACTGCGGATGCCAATTACCAACCAGCAGGTTATTTTGACATCCACATTGACAATAGCAATACATTAACGGATGTTACCGGAACAAATACGGTCATCGATGGAAGAACACAAACCGCTTATTCGAGTGATTCCAATTCTGGTTTGTTAGGTTCAGGTGGTACTGGAGTAGGGGTCAGCAATGCTATTTTACCAAATTACGAACGTCCAGAAATTCAAGTTCACAGAAACGGGGGCGATTTGTTAGACCTAAACGGCCCTAATGTTACCGTAAGAAATCTTTCTGTGTATGCCAACAACAATGCGGGTATAAGAATTTTAGGGGGAACTGCAACAGTATCATCTAACCTTTTGGGAGTTAACGCACTAGGCATAGCATCTGGAAATATTAATTTCGGAATAGAGCAGACTAGTGGTGAGGCCATAATTGAGGGCAATTTTATTTCTTCTAATACAAATGCTGGAATATTGATTAATGGCGGTAATGCAACCCGAGTAGAATTAAATCATTTGATTGCTAATGGTAATACGGCCTGTGATGGTAATATTCTAATTTCTGGTGGGAGCAATGTCCAAATTGAAGAAAATTTAATGGAAGATGCTGCGGCTGCTGCTATCCATATTGATGGTGTTGATGATGTAATCATTACAAATAATTCCATTAGTGATTCTGGCCAAAACGGAGCAAATTGCACAGGTTTTTATAAAGGCATGGGTATTTATTTGGATGCTAGCGGAAGTATAATTTCACAAAACGTCATATTTTCCAATGGAAGCCAAGGTATTGCAGCTATCTCTGGAAACAACAATACATTTAGTCAAAACTCCATCTACGCTAATGGTACCAACATACAGAGTTTAGGAATTGATTTAAACCATGACGGAGTTACCCTTAACGATAATGGAGATGTAGATAGCGGTCCAAATGATCTATTGAATTTTCCGGTTATTTCTGGCGCCTACATTAGTGGTTCCTTTTTAATAGTTGAAGGCTGGAGTAGGCCTGGAGCTACCATAGAAGTCTTTCTAACGGATGTTAGTGAAGGTACGGCCGCTACTGGAGACAATAGGTTAGGCTTGTCTACTGATTATGGGGAAGGACAACTTTATTTAGGAACTTTTTTCGAAGGAAGTACCAATGATTTCAATTCTCAAATTAATTCCTATTTGGATGAAGATGGAAATACGGACAATACCAACAAATTCAAATTTAGAATGCCCCTACCTTCAGGAGCAGCCTTTGGAAAATTTGTGACTGCGACTGCAACTGTTTCCAATACAACTTCAGAATTCTCACCTGAAAGTATTATACGAGCGTACACCATTATTACTAACAGAAGAATCACTTACAGGGTCAAACGAAATTAAACGTTTTTACAACTAAATCAGTCTTTTGACAAAAGGATTTTTACTATAACGATTTCGTAAATTTTATCACTTGCTGTACTTTTTTTTATCCGATTTTACTTACAGTTTATCTGGTGTAAACCATTGATATTCTTAGGCTAATCGATGAGTGGATTTAATAAAACTTCATCTTTTTACCCCTTTACATAAGAAAATTGGTGTTACACAACAATTATTTTCAAGCGCGTTTCTTAAGGGTAATTTTGTAAAGTGCAATTATGCCTTTTTCACAACTTTGGCTAATGCACGTCCCAAACATGAAAATTTAACCGAAAGTAATTAGGTAATACCTAAATGGCCAATGGATTTAGAAACGTACATTTTCTACTCTCTTACCCAAGTATTTCAATTACAAGTTACTCGGTTAAATCGTCAGTATAACTATTGTGAAACGCGATTTTAACTAACCATAGTTCGATCAAGTTACAACTTGAACCTACAACATAGAGTAAAGTAATGGTCATGAAGAAACTAATACTAGCATTATTGCTTTTAACCTCAATTGGGGCAGTTGCTCAAACAACGGTTACATTGGAAGACCAATGTAATTGCGAGGTATTAAGTGGAACGGATGTAACCGCACCTTGAATGACAACACCTGTGGGAGCAGATGTGGGTGACGTTTATGTAAACACAGATACAGGAACTATTTATTTTTGGGATGGGGATTCTTGGGAACTTACTTCTTCTGATGACCAACAGTTGCAGGCCTTTACTTTTGATAATACCACCGGCGAACTTAGTCTAACTCTTGAGAATGGAGGTACGGCCAGTGTTTTTTTACCAATTGAAACCATTACCACCTTATCAAACACGTTACCAATAGGAAATGCTATTGGAGAATATGAAAATGAAAATGGAGATGTTGTTATTATTAATGAGACGATAACAACAATATCTGATACGGGCGATGGAAACGTGACTTTCACCAATGAAGAAGGAAACAGTATTACGGTAGCAAAGTCCGACATCACCGATTTGGGCGGCGGACTTTACCAGTTCACCAACGGCGATGGAACTGACGTGACGATTGATACCAACGGAATGTCCATCAGCAACGTAATTGTCGGTAACCGCATCGCTACGGTAACCAAGGCAGATGGAACCACAACTGATATTGATGAAACAATAACTAGCATTACAGATAACGGCGATGGTAACGTAACCCTTGTCAACGAGGCAGGAAACAGCATCACCGTAGCCAAGTCCGATATCATCGATTTGGGTGGCGGACTTTACCAGTTCACCAACGGTGATGGAACTGACGTGACGATTGACACCAACGGTATGTCCATCAGCAACGTGATTGCTGGTAACCGCATCGCCACGGTAACCGAGGCGGACGGAACTACAACCGATGTAAACGAAACTATTACTGATATCACCGGGACTTCCAACAGCGGCAATGAAATAGGTGTCTACCAAAAGGAGGACGGAACCACAGTATCTATTCAGGAAAGTATTGTAAATATTACCGACAATGGTGACGGTAACGTGACCCTGGTCAACGAGGCAGGAAACAGTATTACGGTAGCCAAGTCGGATATTACCGATTTAGGCGGCGGACTTTACCAGTTCACCAACGGCGACGGTACGGATGTAACCATCGATACCAACGGGATGTCCATCAGCAATGTGATTGCCGGTAACCGAATCGCCACAGTGACCGAAGCGGACGGAACCACTACTGACATTGATGAAACAATTACAAGTATTACCGATAACGGCGACGGAAATGTAACCTTCACTAACGAAGCTGGAAACAGCATCACCGTAGCCAAGTCCGATATTACCGATTTGGGTGGCGGACTTTACCAGTTCACCAATGGGGACGGTACGGACGTGACCATCGATACCAACGGCATGTCCATCAGCAACGTTATTGCGGGT
>NZ_JACSOH010000017.1 GCF_014349235.1 Cytophaga sp. FL35
GGCTGTGCTTTTTCCATCCCACAACCTTCGGCTTTTGTAAAAAGACTAAAATCGACCAGAGAGTCCCCACAATAGTGCATATCCACCGTGAACGACATTGTAGTGAACATCACTACAAATGCCATCAAAACAGATAGAACTTTATGGAAAACCCTTTTCATCAATGTAAAATTACAAATTTTTAACAGTTTTAATTGTAATTAACAGAACTTTAATCAGTTCGCTATCTTTCCAATTGTCTTCGACAGATTAGTTTAATTGGTAAACCACGACTGAATTTTCCTTAAAATTCGCGATGTAAAGACAGTTGTTATCGAATAAAACATCCGTGGGGTAATTAATATTCTCGGTCAATATTTGCACCAATATCCCATCACAGTTATAAATCAGCACCCTACTATTTTCCTGATCGGTAATTGCGAACTCACCTTCCCCCAATGCAATACCTGATGCGACATTGATTTTTTCAGTTTGACCAATGGTTTTTTGGTGTTCTCCATCAAATCCGAAGACCTGAACCCTATTATTATACGCATCGGCCACGTATATTTTTTCATCCTTCATCTTGACATCTATCGGATAGTACAGTTCCCCATCTTTGTGCCCCTGTTTGCCGATGGTAAAACTTTCGTTCGGTGTCTGTACAATGATTCGGTGGTTATAAAAATCAGCTACCAGAACAGTGTCCCCATATACCGAAATACCTGCCGGGGCCTGTGGCCGTTCGTTGATTTTTAAATCGTCTATTTTGCCCATTTTATATTGCCAGATGGTGTCCGTCAAAAATTCGGGAATAAACAGCGTATCATTATCAAAATGGATGTTCATCGGTCGTTGGATACCTGTAATGGAATCCAAGACCTTTCCGTCCCCGTCAATTTTGTAGAGCCTAAAATAATCCGGGTCGGAAAACCATATCGAGTTCCCATCTTTGGCCACCGCCAAGGGGCGGACTTCTTTGGGAAGCATAATCTTCCTTTCGAACTGCCATTGTTTCTCGGTCTTTTCACAACCTGATATAAGGATTAGCAAAAAAACGAGCGGAATACTATATGCCAATCTAAAATTCATACCAGTAGTTTGTTATCGTAATTATTATAACCAGAGATGTAACGATCCATAGCGTCCACGAATTGATGTGGTGTTTTGCCATTTCGTTCTGGCAGGAGTCCCCATCACACTTTTTCGAGTTCTTACCGTTTTTAAAGTGGGCGAACCCAAGGGCCCCGACCGAAAAAGTGGTCAGATAGGGCTGCACGGGATGTACCCAATCAAAATTTCCCCCTAAGAAGCCCAGTCCCGCCACGACCGACAATAAGGTCGGGGCCAAACAGCACATTAGGGGAAGAGTGGCGGCGACCAAGCTGGTGCCCAATACCATCTTGACAATAGCTTTCATAATACCTATATAATTTTGGATAGTACGATGGCCCATTGGCCCGGTAGGTTATCGTCCTCCTCATCTTGAACCGTGCCACTAACCGATGTCCTACCAACGGCCAATTTTTGAATCAATTCGGTAGGCGTATCCTGCGATACCGCAAACCTTTCTTTATCGGTCTCGATGAACCATTGGCCATCCTCTTTCGTTGCGTTACCCATTAGGGCCACTTCGGCTTTCTTTGCCGAAAAACCGTTCTTTTTGACCTCTTCCTGAATGCTGCGTAAGGTAAGTCCGTTCTTGTCGGCCAATCCCAAATACGCTTTTCCATCGTTCAGGCTGACGCGAACCTCCTGAAGCCCGTCCATCTTTTTCAGACCACGCTCCAGGCCATAGGCGCAAGGTGCACAGTCCATTCCATAGACTTCTTGGTCAACCTTGGCGATTTGGCCGCTTACCCTACCTATGCCAAGAATACCGATCATAACCATCATTTTGATATTTTTCATTTTAAAGACGTTTTAAATTTTACTCTTTTTATAACCAATAACTTAAATTTATCGCTATCCGATACTTTTCCTTTATCGTACCCGGTGTCAAATCCTGTACTACCGGAAACATCGCGCCAAAAGATATGCCCCAGACACCATACAGACCTAGGAATGATGGGCCGACCAAAACTTTTGTACTGCGCGAATCGCTAAAATCCAGTTGTCCATCAAATTTATTGTCACCCGGAAATTCGGCCAACGATTCTATAAAGATGCGCCAATCCGGTTTTGGGTAATCCCCCATAAAGATATTGGGCCGGTACCCCACAACGGCACTTGCGTAGAGTAGGTCGCCCAATTGTTCGCCATCTTTCTCAAAATAATATTGGTATCCGCCACCGATCCATCCATACCAAGTGCGCGAGGCATAGCCCGTTGAAATGGCCGCGTGTACCGAGTTGCCCACATTGGCCTGTCCCCTGACATCATCGGTCGGCGCAGAAACGCCCACGATGGCGGTGGACTCAAAGCGTTTTCCCACCCCAAAGGCGTTCGAGAAAAACCGGTACCAAAGGGAAGCCTCAATATCACCGTTGGCCGGCATATTGCTGTTGCCCCGTGTCCTTGGTGCATCACCCAACCGTTCTATCATCGTGGGGGTGGTCAGATTTATCTGCAGGTCTTCCGTAATGCCATAGGAAAACAGATAGCGTAGCATATAGGACGTTTCGTTTTCCGTACCCAGGCTCATCCCGGCCACGTTCAAATCGACCCCGCCTTTGGCAAGGGTGGGGGTCTGTAGACCATAGAGCGGGCCGTGGCCTTGGGCCATCGCCGTTCCTGTTACTGCCAATAGCAATATCAATTTTAGATAGCCAATGTTCAGCGATATTTTTGTGACTGTTCTGCAAATCATACTTGACCACTTTTTAATTATGATTGTCCAATTCCGGCTTCCATCAATCTTTCCTTGGTAATGGCCGAATCCTTACAGCAATCCAAGAGCTCACCGTTCACTACCACGGCGGGAACCTTCTTTATGCCGTATTCATCCAACTTATCAAGACAGGTCTTGTCTTCACATTGCTTGACCAGATTATAGGTCGTTACCTCACATCTGTCACAGGCCAGTTCCCTGATCATTTTGACCACCGGATCGCAGACCGGGCAATTGGCCGTAAAAACTTCTACTTGACGTTTCATACTTCTGTTTTTTTTTTACTGTTTAGATTTCATTGACTTGTCATTGGATCCAAACAACGAATCAAAGGTAGGTTGGTGGGTAGGGTGGTCTCCAAATAAAATTTCAAAAAAAATGACCCACATCGTGTGGGCCATCAAATCGGTTGTGATTGTGGGGGTCAATCATTTTTGTGGTTTTCGAGCTTGGCCTTTAACGTATCTATCTCCTTCATCTTTTCGGTCAGGTTGTCCAATTCCAAATCCGGAAACTGTTTTCTTATAAATTCGATACGGTCTTCATTACCACAATTTCCGGGGCAGGCCTCGACAGTTTCGGATATTTTTATGGCCAAAGCTTTTCGATAAACTTCGTCCAATAACAGGAAATGGGCTTTATCCAATCCTTTCTGCGCTGCCTTAAATTGAATCAGTATTTTTTCTGGGTCTGTATCCTCATCCAACATTTTTATGAGGCCACCTATTTGCCCATTTATACTTTGCAACCTTGTTTTTATGTCCTTGCTTAAATCTCGTGGTATCATCGATTTTAATATTTTGGCAATATATAATTGTACTGGGGGTGCTCTACAAATTTATCCTGAAATTATTCAACAACAACCAGAGCCTTCTTGTATCGGTGGGCAGGAAACCGTCCCATAAGAGCAAAAGACACAGCAATCGCCTTCCTTTGGTTTTAATATTTGATTGCAGTTTTCGCATTCATAGAAAAACTGACAGGCCGTTGTTAGCATTTGTTCATCTTCTTGATGACCACAGTTGGGGCATGTAATAGTAGAAATGAGATTTACTTCCATATTATTCCACAATTTTATAACCTGTGCTGTTAATCGCTTTTCGGATTGCGGGCAAATCGGTTTTGGTCTTATCATATTCCACTACGGTATTCGCACCTTCGTAACTGGCCTTGACTGATAATATGCCATCCAGTTTGTTTACTTCGCTCTCTACGTGGGCTTCACACCCTACACAGGTCATACCCTCAACATTAAAAGTGTGCTTTACAATATTGGATTGCGAGACATAGACAATGTCCTTACTCGGCTGTGCATAAAACATATTGGAGTAATATGGAAACGCCAGCATCAATCCCGCGAAAACCGTAATTACAAAAAGAAAGCTTTTGGTTTGCCAAAAGGAGGGTTTTATATCATCCTCACAGGCACAGTCAATTTCCTCCTGTGTTTTTGGTCGTAGTTTCTGGTACCAGGCAAAGACCAATACGAGTATAGTGATGCCGATAAGATAGGGCCGAAATGGTTCCACCCAAGAAAAGGTAGATGCGATGCCACTGGTTCCGGCAATCAATGCCAAAACCGGGGTTATACAACATAATGATGCCGCTATGGCCGTCAATATTCCTGCGTAGGCTACCTTCGAGGTTTTTCCTGTTTCCATTTTATGCTACCTTTTTATTTTTCTGAATTTTGGTAAATACATTTTCCAATACCTCATTGTGATTCTGGACCAATGAATAATACAGGGTCTGCCCCTCACGTCTCGAAGCAATCAATCCCACATCCTTCATTTTACGGATATGCTGCGAAATCGCAGGGACACTCATTTCGAGTATATCGGCAAAATCGCAGGGACAAAGCTCACCTTCCTCGTTCAACAAGAAAAGTATCTTTAACCGAGTTTCGTTACCGGCCAGGGCTAGCACTTTGCTGATTTCGACAATCGCCTCTGAGTTTGTTCCCAAGGTTTCGCGACAACGCATTATCTGCTTTTGGTCGGCCTCGGCGCGTGTACAACTTAATTCAAGTGCCATATTACTGTTTTTAACAAAGATATATTAATATAATTATTTAAGCAAATACTTAAATATATGAATAAATAATAATTTACTTCCAAATAAACTCAATATGTAAGCTCAATTTATTGTTATTTCCATTTGTCCATAACAATAAGCAATCGCTTCAATTGTAGCAGTTGATCTTCATTTTTGAAATATTCGTGCGCTAACATCCTTTTGAGTTGTGCAGTCGCTTCTTCTGAGGGAAAGCCTGAAGTCTCGCAAATTTTGTGAAACTTTTGCATTTGTTCAAGTTTGAATTTTGCTTTTTCAACAAAGCGTTCGGCATTCTCGTCCTGTTCATAGCTTGATTGAATTTCGAAATGTCTTTCAATCGTTCCCGGCTTACCAATTATCAATTTTTCCGCATTACTCTGGATGATTGCATTGGTAGTAAAAACGTAGTCCCTATCGTGAACCATTCTATTAATTCTGGTTTGACCGTCGGCTATACTGTTGGGAAAAATTTCCAGATAATATTTCGTGTCTAATGGTAAGGTTATTACCGAATCGGGATTAAACAGACCTTCGAATCGAGTTGAGTTTATACCACGAATCGAGACTGGATTATCGCAAGTAATTAAAGGCGCATTCGCGTCATCGATTCGATGTACATTTATTGTGCAATCGTATTTGAAGTCTACAAATTCTTTCCATCTTTCCAAATGATTAACTATGAATTTTAATCTATTCCGCTCTTTGAATTCGTGTCTAACCTTATCAATGTCCTTTTTATTGAACTCGTATTTTTCCTCTTCAAATGAGAACTTTACATCGCCGTTAGCATCTGCATAGAGCAACATCCTATCTAAAATCTGGTCAGTGAACGCATTCTGATGATTAAGAACTTTTGGGGTACGGAAGTAGAGCGATAAACAAACGTATAATACCTGTCTTTTTTGTTCAGGTGTCAGAACCATAACCTTTTCATCTATCAGTAAAGCATATATTTTCGGAAACTCGGAATCTACGTGTTCCGCATAGTGATGTTCCAAAGCATACTTCTTCTCGACTTCGGCATTGGGAATAGTGTAGAGATTCTTTTTGAAGCAGATGCTTTTCGTACTAATTTGCTCTAAGAGAAATTCGTCTTCTAATTTGTAGGCATCGACGAAATAGTTTCCTTTTTTACCTTCTACGCCAAAATTTTTAAGGTACGAGCGAGGGATGTAATGCTGTTTTAGTGGTTCATTTTTAGGCATAGCAGAATATAGTATTTATTTTAAAATATATCATTCCCACTTCTTTTTCTGCAACCGCACCGCATTAAAAATAGCCAACAAAGCTACACCCACATCGGCAAAAACCGCTTCCCACATAGTGGCCAATCCACCTGCACCAAGGATAAGCACAATTACTTTCACCCCAAATGCCAAGCCAATATTCTGCCAAACGATTTTTCGGGTAGAACGACCTATTTGAATAGCTCGTGCAATCTTGCTCGGTTGATCGGTCTGGATAATAACGTCTGCGGTCTCGATGGCGACATCGCTGCCCAGACCACCCATTGCGATACCCACTCCGCTAGCCGCTAAGACAGGGGCATCATTAATGCCATCGCCAATAAAAGCAACTCTGGTATCGGGCTGCTTTTTGAGCTTTTCGACTTCGTTGAGCTTATCTTCCGGTAGCAAACCACCCTTTGCCCAATCGATTTTTAATTCTTTTGCTATCTGTTGGGTTATGGAATCCTTATCGCCCGAAAGCATTATGATTTTTGAAATACCAGCCTCACGTATTTGTTTAATGGCTTGGTGGGCATCTTCCTTCAGTTCATCGGCAATTGTCACGTAGCCTGCAAATTTTCCGTCAATGGCGACCATGACGATAGATTCAACAATGCTATCGGTTTCAGAGGGAACGTCTATTCCGTTTGCGGTCATCAAAGCCTTGTTGCCCACCAGAACGATTTTCTCATTGACCGTTCCTTTCAATCCTTTTCCGGCTACTTCTGAAACTTCGGTCGCTTCAAAATCCGCACCGTCTGCCTTGTACTCCAAAATTGCTTTTGCGATGGGATGGGTGGATTGTTCTTCCATCGCCATCAGATATTGCATAAACTCCGCTTCCGAAAAAGCGGATTTATTGACCACTTTCTTAATCTTAAAGACCCCTTTGGTAACAGTTCCCGTTTTGTCCATTACCACTGTATTTACCTTGGTCATGGCATCCAAGAATGATGCGCCCTTGAACAGAATCCCATTACGGGATGCCGCACCTAGGCCACCGAAATAACCTAGGGGAATGGAAATGACCAATGCACAAGGACAGGAAATTACTAGGAATATCAATGCTCTATACAACCAATCCCTAAACACATAATCATCAACAAAAAAATAGGGCAAGAAAGTCAGGCCAATAGCAAGGAAAACAACGATAGGCGTATAAATCCTTGCGAACTTTCGGATAAACAATTCCGTCTTTGATTTACGTGCGGTGGCGTTCTGTACCATGTCCAGAATCCTGGCAATGGAACTATCCTTAAATTCCTTGGTCGTTTCCACTTCGATGACACCATCGAGATTTATGCTTCCTGCAAATACTTTTTCTCCGGTCGCAATAGTGGCAGGCTTGCTTTCGCCTGTTAAAGCTGCGGTATTAAACGACCCTTTCTCTGAAAGCAAAATACCGTCGAGAGGTACTTTCTCGCCCACGCGCACTTGAATTTTCTCGCCAATCTCGACGGTTTCAGGATTGACAGAGACAAAATCATCATCACGATAGGCCAAGGCTTCATTAGGGCGTACGTCGAGCAAAGCCTTGATGTTTCCCTTGGCACGGTTGACGGCGGCATTCTGGAACAGTTCGCCTACGGCATAGAACAACATCACGGCCACACCTTCGGGATATTCACCTATGGCAAATGCCCCCAAAGTAGCAATAGACATCAAGAAAAATTCCGTAAAGAAGTCGCCTTTTAAGATACTATTCCAACCTTCCTTGATTACAGGAAAACCTACGGGAATATAGGCTACCGTGTACCAAACGATTCTGACCCATCCCTTAAAGAAAGGAAAGGCATCGAAATAATCAATGGCGATACCGGCTATCAACATGACAAAGCTGAAAATCGCGGGTAAGTAAGTTCTGAATTTGGATGCTTCTTCCGGACTGCTGTGATTATGGCCGTCATCGTGACTGTGATCGCCCTGGTGTTTCTTAGGGTCTAAATCGCGTAGGTTTACTTTTTTCTTTTTCATAGATTATGATGCCATCCAAGCCATAGCCTGTGCTTTGTTTTCCAATTCAAAATATTTAGCGTCACTGCCCGTAAAGAAATCGGTAGCACTTGCTGCCCATTCCTGCCATTTCTTGTCACCTACAAATGCCATTTTTCCATAATCGTCGATATGTGCGGCATCAGTTTTTATATCTTCCCAAAAACCTTTGAGCGTGTAGCCTTCAAAGTCATCCATTTCAAAATAGAAGTCCACTTTATGGCCCTTATCGATGATTTGATGTATGCGGTCGTGAACGGTCTTTAAATTTTTTTCGTTCAATTTGCCCGACAACCTTGCGGCAATCAGGTTTTCTTTTTTCGTATCTATAAACTGTATCATAACTCATGATTTTTCAATGGTCAAAGTAAAGGTTTAAAGCGTGCAACGGAAGTGCATTTATTGCCCACTGCATTTCTCACAAATGCCTTTTAGAACCAAATTGGCATCCTCTGCGATGTACCCATCGGGAAGGTTGATGTACGGAATCTTATGTTCTGTCAAACAAACGGTCTCACCACAATTGACGCAGTGAAAATGAAGGTGTAGGTCTCGTTCCAATTCACAATTGCAGCCTTCCTCACATAATGCATACTTGGTCATGCCCGTGCTATCATCTATCTGATGTACTATGGCTTTATCTTCGAAAGTCTTAAGAGTTCTGTAAAATCAGAATCCGCATGTCCTGTTAATTGCCATAGATACTCAATAAAAAAATCCTTTTAGCTATTAGAAGCGAAACATGGGATTGTATTTTTGGCAAAAAGCCCTGAAATTTATCAGGGCTTTTTTGAATTGCTTATACAAGTTGTATATTTAATTATCAACTATTAGCTTAATCAATGTCGGCTTACCTTGATTCATTTCTACACCAAGGAAATAGACACCATCTCTTAATGTAGATGCGGGAATATCGTATGTACCGTCAGCGGATAGCACATCAGGTGCGTTGTAAACAGCTATATATCTTCCACCGACATCGTGCAAATAGATTTTTAAGACCACCATATCTGCTGGTGCATTGATGACTCTTATTTTGGCAACACCACCTTTTGAAGGATTTTCTGCCAAAATGACTTCCATTTTACCAGAGGTACCGTCGGTCACGGTAATGGACAAGGTGGCCGTGCTTGTACGGTTTCCCTCATCTGTGACAGTCAAGGTTACGGTATAAGTGTCAGCCTCATTATATGTGTAAATTGGATTCATTTCGGTGGAAGTCCCTCCATCTCCAAAATCCCATGCATAGGCCACAACCCCAACATCATCGCTAGAGTTACCACCCGTAAAAGTGACCTCTAGAGGTGCGACACCTGTTAAAGGAGCTGCTTCCGCGACTGCAACTGGAGGCATGTTTCCACCTTCAGAGCTGACCATAACAGTTACTTCATCAAAACCTGTTTCATTTTCATCATCTATGACAGTCAATCTAAACACATAACTACCTAAAACCAGATCACTAGCCGTCAGATCCGCAGTTGTTTCCCCGACCAAAGTGGCTGTAGTGGGACCGCTCACTTGTGTCCATTGATAGCCTGTAATCGAGCCACCATTGGGGTCGGTTCCTGAACCATTCAATGTGATACTATTGGAGGGAAGTACAACCGTCTGATCTTGACCGGCATCGGCAATAGGATCGTTGCTAACCGGTGGAGGCGTTGTATTTTCATATATTCTGGGTCCCATATGCTGTAACCAACCATTTGAAACCACATCAAGGTCACCATCATTGTCGATATCGGTAACCCTGGCACCATCGTGATGTTCTAAATTGAGTGACCCATCATCAATAATTTGTGTTTCCCAATCCCCTGTACTACAAAGGTCGTTCTCGAAAACAATCAATCTGCGGTCGGCCAACCACTCACCCACGACAATATCCTGATCTCCGTCAAAATCGAAATCAATGGCAAAAACGCTTAGACTTCCTGCAATATCGGTTGCAAGAATATTTCTTACCCAAGGCTGCGTTGGGTCCGCAGGTGCGGCAAACCAGGCAAATTCAGAGTTGTTCGGGTTGCTTCCCAATCCCAATTGGCCAACAACGGCATCCAAGTCACCATCCCTATCAAAATCGGCCAATTGTGCACGATCCGGAGTGGTAACGTAGGTAATTCCCGTGGAAAAAGTTTCCCAAGTACCCCCGCCATTATTCCTAAGCCAATTGACACCTTGAAAGAGATCCAGGTCACCATCTCCGTCTATATCACCGGCTTGAAGATCTTCTCCCGCAGAATCGGGGCTGATATCCACCAAACTCCACATACCTGTTGTCGGGTTCGCCGATGGAGTGAGCATTTGAACTGGTGATCCCGTAGATTCGGCACCATTCCAGTTAATGGCCATTTGATAACCGGCACCAAAATCGCCTCCGGCCAAACCCGCTAGAAATGGTTCACTATAATTGGTATTCCCAGCAGGTATATTCGTAAATACAGTGAAATTACCAGAACCATCGTTCTGAGCCCACAAAAGCTGGGCACTTTCATATTCGTTATCTGGGGCAATACCCAAGGCGGTGCCCAATAAATCAATATCTCCATCCCCGTCAAAGTCATGCACGTGGACCACATTTCCGAATGTTCCACCAATTGTACTTTTCTGCCAGTTACTGGAAGCCGATCCAGAATTTTTATACCACCAGCCACCAGTTACTATGTCCTTCAGTCCATCGCCATCCAAATCATCATCGGCAAAGGTATATACAGCAGTGTACGGGTTTTGATCTAGTTGATGAACTATCCAAGAGTCAGGAAAGTCAGTTTCATTACAGACCGATTGTTCTGTAACCGCAACCATCACTTCATCAAAAATACCTGTGGGCGAGTGATTGGCAAAGAAAAGTTCGACACGAATCGTATGACTGCCTATACTCAGATTGTCAAGTGGAATTGGGTCATGACTATAATAAGGTTCGACCATAACCCCATCTATATAGTAATGTATATGAGTGTCACCCTCTTGAATTGTCCAATTTTCCACCATGAATGCGACTTCGAATGGCTGATTGACACTCCATCCATTTTGGGGCGAGGTAATCATTATATCAGGTGTCGATGCAAAAGCATCTGGAGGTAATATTTCTATTGCGGACAATTTTGGATTTTCGTTGATCGATGTTAATGTGATACTCGCAAATCCATCAGTAATGGAAATATCGTCCAACTCCTTCTGGAGCGCTGTCGCAGGATCTACTTCTGCGGAGATGTCAAAATTGGTCAGTACGGGATTCCCTTCTATAGTCACGTTAAAAACACGTGTGCCGGGGCCACCAGGTACACTACCAATTCCAAAATACAGTTCGGCAAAATGTAAACGAATATCATATTCGCCAGATACGGGTACAGGAATTTCATATGAGAAGCTGCCGAAACGTTCTGTTTGATAAAGTTCGTCTTGCGTCGTACCATTTATGGGCATAGAGGCACTGAACAAGCTTCCACCTGTCGAATATTGATCCGCGATAAAAGTTTCGGCACCATATGTCAATTGGGGACCTCCCACGTTAATTCTAATAGAACTTATGATAGAAAATGAATAATCTTCTGTTACAATTGGTATACCAGAAATGTTTTGAACATCGTTAACGGTTAGATTGTAGGTCGTATCACCACTCAACGGAGAAACCGTTAAAAAAACGGTCAGTCCATCTGATTGCAAAACCGCGGAAGAAATGGCAATGCCATTGTCTATCACATAGTTTGAAACTTGATTCGCAGTAGCCGCGGTAACATACTCCGAAAATTGGACTTTGACCTGTGTAGAGCCCATTGCTTCAACAGAGGATATCTCAGGTGGAGAACTGTCGGTTGACACTCCATCTCCGATAAATTCCACATAATTCAGATTAAAGATATCTTGCGTGCCGCTAGTACTTTTAAAT
The DNA here is from genome assembly GCF_014349235.1 of Cytophaga sp. FL35. Taxonomy (GTDB): domain Bacteria; phylum Bacteroidota; class Bacteroidia; order Flavobacteriales; family Flavobacteriaceae; genus Euzebyella. Next base: position 11,969 of record NZ_JACSOH010000017.1, read on the forward strand.
ACAAAGAATAGATCATTTTTTCCGACAGGTGCCGAAAAGATAGATTCCACGGCCTGCCAATTGCCCAAGCCACCGGTTGAAGGTACCGTGGTGGTCGCCAAAAGAGTTCCTGTAGGGCTTCCCAACCTAAATTCTATGGTACCACCGGCAGTTGCTGCCGCCACCTTGTATTTAACAGCAGTCATGTTCAACAAATTGCGTTCTGAAAAAGAAATATACCCATTGTTGTCAACACTCAGGGCTTCGGATCCGCCCTCCAAAAAATCGGTATTTGTGATTATGGTGGTTCCATTTTGAGTGTCGAAGTACTCGGCTTCCTTGCGCTTTGGATGTAATAGGATTTGATCGAACGCCGTCAGCCCCCCCTGATCCGTGTAATTGGCATTCAAAACGTAGAAAATGTCCATCTCCCCCGTAATATCATGTCCGTCGTAGCCCAAATTAAAATTCTGGGTACAGCCTGTCATGGTTGCCAAATCATGAAAATGATTTAGGTGGCCAAGAGCAGGAACCACATTAACATCGTTGCAGTCAATTCCAGAACCGGTAGAACCGTCCTCGGTATCGGATACGATCAAATCTATCGATACATCATCTCCCCAACCGATGAATCCGCCGTCAGGAGGTAAATTATAAGAAAAAGTGGCGGCGGTATTGCCGGCATAGATAGTGATATTATTTACCCCAAATGCACCGCCTGGGTCGGTAACTGTCAATTTCACATTAAAGGTTCCTGCCGTATTGTATACATGGGTCGGGTTTTCGTCGTTGGAATCTGTATTTCCATCGCCATCAAAATCCCATTCATACGTTAAGGGTGTATCCCCATTCGGATCATTCGTTCCGGCACTGGAAAAATTAACCGTCAAGGGCAAAGGGCCACTATTCGGGTCAGCACTTATCATGACAGTCGGGGGTGCATTTGAAGTAATACCCGTATAATCAACCCTGATTAACTTACCAGTACCTGCATTTTGCGGGCAACAGCCAGCGCCGTAAGCCAAAATATACATCTTGCCGTCAGGGCCGAATTCCATGTCGATAAAACCGTCGCCAGACCCAGAGGGAAATACGGCCGGTGCGAACAAATCATTACTTATAATATTTCCTTGCGCATCCATTTCAACAGCCCAAATTTTACTGCTATTGAAGTCATAATAAAAGAAAATCTCATCGAACTCTACGGGAAATCTTTGGTCATCGGTCAGCGCACCATCATAATAATATCGAGGGCCGGCAAAATGACTTTTATGGAAAAATTCGAGCCAAGCCGGTTGGGCAGGAGGTAGAACAGTGGCCCCTGTATTCCATGTGGAAGTATTTTCAGGGGCAGCCGGGTCGTTGTAAAATGGTGACGGAGTACGATAGGCAACTTGATAGGCATCGTTGTCGACACCTGAAAAATATGGCCAGCCATAATTCCCCGATGCCTTTGTCAAGTTCATCTCGTCCAACCCTTCCGGGCCTAGAGCACTGGCGGCATTTGCGTCCGGGCCAACTTCTCCCCAAAACAGCCAATCCGTATTTTCTTTGTCGACAAAAATTCGATAAGGGTTTCTAGCACCCATAACATAGATTTCGGGTAGGGTATTCGGAGTACCAGCTGGAAACAGATTGCCTGCAGGTATGGTATAAGAACCATCGTTTTGGGGAGTTATCCGAAGGATTTTACCCCGCATATCGTTGGTATTGCTCGAGCTTTTCTCGGTAGTGGCAGAAATACTCGTCTCATTATGGGAGGCGTAGGCATCGCTGTAGTACGAATTGTCGCCTACTGCGATGTACAGGTTACCTTGCGAGTCAAAGGCCATATCCCCACCTGAATGGTAACTGATAATCCGTTGAGTACCCCACTCCAACATTACAATCTCGGAAGACATGTCCAGAACATCACCGTTCATGGTAAATCGGGATACCCTATTGGTCGACTGACCGAGCACAGCATAATGTAGATAAATGTAATTATTTGTGATAAAATCCGGGTCGAAAGCAATACCCAACAAACCTTCTTCGAACTCATGAAAGACCGGTACCGTTCCCGCTGAAACAGAGGTCTGGGTATCCGTTTTGTAAATTATTACTTCGCCGTACCGATCAAGGATAAAAATGCGCCCGTCCGGTGCGAATTGCATGGTTGTGGCATTGGCTAATCCTGTCAGCAACGGTACTTGTTGGAAATCGTCAGGCAATTGCCCTTTAACTGAAATGGAGCTTAATAAGGCAAGTGCCAATATCAGACCACCTACAATTTTGTTCGAAATGGAGCAAAATTTAGAATAATGGAGATGAAATATTGAAAAGAAAGCTGAGTTGCAAGCGCGAATAGTGTAGATTTTTTTCATAATCAATAATAGTTATTGCAATTTTATTAAAAGGCACTAATTGCAGGGGAAGTGGCATCAACTTACAAAGGTAACTTAATAACAACTTTAGGCCGAAATACCCCACTGATTTTCGTTAAAATCAAGTGTTTTTCGATAAATTACTAACATTCTCTTTATGATGTACTTAAAGTAAAAGGGTCTTTCCACTTTTGGTATCCTAGTATTAAAAACACTCCTTTTCAATTTATAGAAAATGACGGATTCAATATTGAAAATATATATAATTTTCTTTAGCTCCACTTCATCTTCTGCAATCGAACTGCATTGAATATCGCCAATAACGCCACACCAACATCAGCAAAAACGGCCTCCCACATCGTTGCCAAACCGCCTGCGCCGAGAATAAGAACGATAATTTCGCATAGTAAGCTATACCTAATATTTATTGGAGCATCTCATAGGTAGAAAGGCTACTTAACTATCAGCAATGGGGCCTTGGAGGCATACAACATTTTTTTTCTTAGCCCCTTTTTGAAAAGTGCCTCAAAAAATCCGTGTTCCCTGTAAAGCAAAACCAATAGGTCTATTGGGGTTTCAGTCAAAAATTTATCGATACCCTCTTCGGGTTTGTCTTCCTCGATAACTGTAAAGAACCATTGCTTAGGTACAAGAAGTTTGCCAAATCTTTCACGAATAAATGCTTTCTCCGGAACCCTTTCCTGTTCGTCCGCTATATGTACAAAGTGCAACTGTGCATTATAGTTTTCCAATAATCTGGACAATATTTCAAAATCTATTCTATTATCCGTACTATCCGTATCCACTGCGACCCCGATACGCTTATATGCAGTATAGCTGGCATCTTCAGGTACGGCCAGTACTGGACAAGATGCCTTTTGTGTCACCTTTTCGGTGACGGTTCCAATAAAAATTTCATCAAATCCTGAAGACGTGCCCTTGGTACCCATAACGACAAGTCTGGTATTCATTTCCTTAGCCAGGCCAGAAATCACATCGACCGTTGCCCCGAAACCGACCATTGCTTGAAATTCCAACTTGTCCAGTTCAGGAAAGCCTCTTAGAAACTTATCCAATTTTTCTTTATTGATTTTCTCCTCGGATGCCGTGGTATCTGCTACATTGTGTGCCATAGTTGCCATACCGATGGGCGTACCGGATGGATATGCCACTGAATAGGCGTGGACAAAAACCAGTTTTGATTTCAATTTTTGTGCTAGCCCAATTGCGTAGCTCACCGCATTTTTTGAAACCTGTGTAAAATCTACAGGTATTAAAATTCCGTCATCTTTCATATCATTTTGTTTTTATTGATTTGACTCCATTAATCTTTCTTTTTAGGTTTAATTATTCAATTGAAAAGTAGGTAAAAACCATATAGAATTGCATCTAGAAAGGCAATTGTCAGCACCGCAAGGAACATTGCCACAAAAACCAACAGGCAATACCCTTTCTCCTTTCTGGTTCTTACTTTCCTGTTTATTGAATTCTCCTTTTTTTCCTCTAGTCTCCGCTTTCTCCTTTCCCGTGACATATTATACTGTGCTTTACTAAAATCAACGCACCAATGCTATCCCCTAAGGTCATAAAACCATTCTTCTGCACGTTTGATTCCCTCCGTAATGGCCTTCTCACGAGAATACCCATTCTCCTTTACCAATTCTTGTGCAATTTTGAGGGCCTTCTTCCGAACTGACGGCTGTAGGCCATCAAGTTTTGTTTTGAAATCTTCAAATGTCCAGTCCATATTGTATACTTTTTTTAGAGCTTTCGCCCTTCCATCTCTGCTTTTACAATGCCGCGTTCAAGGTCTTCCTCCTTGGAGCATTGGTTTGTCGTATAGTATTCTTTAGCATACTTTACGGCCAATTTGTGGATGTTTTCATCCAGCATATTGAGCCTCATCGAGCAATCTTTAAAAAGTTCGTCTTTCATCTATCAAAAAAGTTTCAACACGTAAAAAACCATGACCAGTAAATAAACTATATATGCCGCATCAAATACAAAAATCTGCCAACGAGAGAAACCGTGCAGTTCCTTGCTTTGGTGCACAAATAGTGTGTAAAGCAGCGGCATAAGCCCGACAAAGGCCATGTTGACCCAGAACAGTTCAAAGTCCTCAATGGGGGTGGTTACCAAAGCCAGCGGAAAAAATGCCACCGTCATCGTTACGGCATTGTCTGCAATAACACTGGTGGTGCCCGCTGTCACCTCGCCCCCTTTTACCACGCTCCAGGTCTTGAATATTTCCGGTGCCGTGGTCATTATGCCCGTGATGAAAAGGCCTCCCACGATTTCAGAAATATTTAGGGCAGAAACAATATTTTCGGTCGCCTTCACTATGAAAAAAGCGCCAACTGCTATCGCAAAGGCCCCGGCAATCGATAACCAGACCTGTTTTTTGTTCCATTCTACTTTTTTGCCCTTTTCCTTGCCTTTTATGATTGCGTGGGTCAAGAACGCAGCATAGGCCGCCAGCATAATCCACCCGTCCACAGGTTGCAGGCCACGCCAGGGCTTTGGCAGAGTTAAAATGGCCACAAGGGCGATAATGCCCAGATAAGGAAGGGACAGTACGGAAACCGAACGTTTGTTCAACGCCAGAATGTTTTTATCAAGATGTTCTTGATGTTCCTTGTTGTTCTTGAATTGTTTCCTGGAAGCAAAATAAGCTATGGTCACCATCAAGGGAATGGAAATAATATTGGAACCCAATAAGTTGCCCAGGCCAATATCGGAAACGTCCCGTGCCGCACTGGTTATATTGATGGCAACTTCAGGACTGGCCGTTACAAGGGCAAGAAAAGCGGCTCCAGCGGATGCGGTAAGCCCCCATTGCTTGCGGAGCAACTTTAAAGGAGTCAACAATCGATCCGCACCCCAGTGTGCTGCCCAGGCCGCTAGGCCCAAAACGAGTACCCATGGCCATATGTTCATAATTCTGTCATTTTAACATTTCTCTCTTTGCTAGGTTCGATATGGATGTGCACGTCAAGTATCTCGGAATATGACCTGAACAATCTCTCCTTTACTTTGTGTGCAATATCATGGCCCTCGGTCACAGTTAATTCCCCATCGATCCAAATATGCATATCGATATGAAAGGCCGTTCCCATCTTTCGGGAATGGCAGCGCTCTACCCTTACCACTTCAGGAACGGCTTCGGCCAGTCGGATAACCTCATTTCGAAATTCGGGCTCAACAGCTTCGTCCAGCAACTCCCTTACCGATGACCTAGCTATTTTATAGGCATTGAACAGAATAATGCCCGCTGCAATGAGTGCCGCGAAATCATCCGCTATCTCAAACCCTTCGCCACCGATCAATGCTATGGAAATCCCTATAAAAGCGGCTATCGACGTAATGGCATCACTCCTATGGTGAAATGCATCGGCCTTGACGGCCGAACTATTGATTTCATCACCTGTTTTCATGACATAGCGATACAACGCCTCTTTCGTGAGGACAACAAATACCAGTATGAAGAGTGTGAAGGGTGCAGGAGTTTTGTGGGGTACCAGAATATGGTCGATGCTGTCCCTTATGATTATACCACCTGCAATGGTTAGGGCTATGGCAATACCCACCGCCACCAGGGCCTCTATCTTACCGTGTCCGTAGGGATGGTTTTCATCCGGTGGCCTTGACGACCATCTCAACCCGGCCCATAATAGTGCGGATGTCAGCACATCCGCCCCGGATTCGATCGCATCGGCAATAAGGGCATAAGAATGCCCGAACACCCCGCCCAAACCTTTGATCAATGCCAATAATGCACTGATCAAAATACCTACGAGGGTAGTTTTGAGTCCTATTCGGGATATGGCATTTGGATTCCTTTCCAAAATCTTTCTTTTGCTATTTCTTTTCTTCCCAATACGTTATTTGGACAATTTTAAAATTCTAATGGCTCCTCGCATCACAAAGGCAAATACAATACCGCCTATGACCAAATCGGGCCATTTACTGTCTAAAAAATAAACCAGCACCCCTGCCAGTATTACCCCGCCGTTCACAATAATGTCGTTTGAGGTAAAGATGGCACTTGCCTGCATATGCGCTTCCTTGCTTTTGGCCTTGTTTATCAACCATAGGGAAACGAGGTTGCCGATAAGGGCGAAAATGGAAACGATAATCATCCATTGGAACAAAGGGGTTTCGCTACTGCTCAAAAACCTTCTCACGACTTCCGAAAATCCCAGCAGGGCCAAGGCCATTTGAAAATAGCCACTGAACTTCGCCACTTTCTTTTTTCTGGAAATAGCGCCGCCTACGGCAAAAAGGCTCAATGCGTACACAATGGAATCGGCCAGCATATCTAGTGAATCCGCAATAAGGCCCATCGAGGAAGAAATCCATCCCGTGGTCATTTCGATAACGAAAAACCCAAAATTGATGTACAAGACCCACCAGAGTATCTTCTTTTGTTTGGTCTCGTCTTCGGCAATAGGTGTTTCCGCCTTTTCTGTTCCCAAGAGTTTTTCCCCCAGCTTTAATGCACCCAATGCCACATTTATTTCTTGGGCATTCCCCTGATGGTACACATCTAATTTTCTTTTCGGAATGTCAAAGTCCAGATATTTGATTTGAGGATTTGACTCCAGTTTCATCCTTATCATCTGTTCTTCGGAAGGGCAATCCATTTGACTTACCTTAAAAGTGCTTTTGTTTATAGTGGACATTTAAATAATCTGTATTAAATTCTAAGTTTGGTGTTTTAAATCTTTACTATTATGGGATTCCATATATTTTTCCAAAATCGATTTTAAGCTCTCCAAATAATCAGCGAACGATTTAATGGTCGGTTTTGCTTCATCATCTACGGGAATCCTTATGGGATTCTCATCCAAATACCGATAGAGTTCGAGATATTCCCGTTCTATCCTTACTGTCAATTTGTTGATTTCTTGGGTTAGCTTCTGAACTTTCTTCATCATCTTATAATTTATATGGTATTGCTTGCCCCAATATTTATATATGCAATGCCCTATCTTCGGTAGCGGCCAGACAGGCTTCCTTAAAGGTTTCTGAAAATGTGGGATGCCCGTGGGGCATCCGTGCAATATCCTCTGCCGCTGCCCTGAATTCCATTATCGCCAAAACACGAACCAATAATTGTTATATCATATTTTTCTATAGTTGTATTTTTTTGGTTAAATAAGGTGGCAGAACCTTGGACTTGACTCTTGGGCACAAGGGTTCAAAGTTCTGGAACTCCCACCTGTTATTTTTCCTTACATTTCACACATATCCCTTTTAATACCAAGTTGACATCGTTTATTTTATAATCATCTGGTAAACTTTCTTCGGATATCTTATTTGGCAAACAGATCGTTTTCTTACATTCGGTACAATGAAAGTGCAGATGTAAATCCGTACTGTATTTACCTTTGGTGTTTTCACCGGAAATCGCAAATTTTGCCACTCCGGTTCCATCATTTATCTGATGAATAAGTCCTTTATCCTCAAAAATCTTGAGGTTGCGATAAAAGGTCGTTCTGTTTGCTGTCTTATTGGTTTCGCTCTTTTCGGCAAAGACCTTTTTTAAATCGGAAAAGGACACGGCACTTTGCTTCCTTCTCAGATACCTGTATATCTTGGACCTCATTTGAGTAGGGCGAATACCGTGACTTGACAATATTTTTTCCGTTTTGTTCATTTTTTAATCTTGATTCAAAGGCAATCTCCTTTATTGAATTTATTTTTTGTAGGCGAGCAAACGCAATGCATTGACCACCACTACCAACGTAGAGCCCTCGTGAATGGCCACGGCTATCCCTATACTTGCCCAACTCATAATTGTCGCAGGAATTAAAAGGGCAACAACCCCCAAGCTAACCCATAAGTTTTGCTTGATTATCGCCTTCGCTTTTCTGCTCAAACCGATGGCAAAAGGCAAGGTTTCCAGTTTGTCTGCCATTAGTGCTATATCTGCGGTTTCTAAAGCCACGTCGCTTCCCGCCGCACCCATTGCAATACCAACGGTACTGTTTGCCATAGCAGGGGCGTCATTGACCCCATCACCTATCATTGCCAGTTTATTTTCCTGTTCCGCAAGTTTTTTGATGGCCTCCACTTTTTCTTCGGGAAGCAGGCTTCCGCGTGCTTCGGTCAACCCAATTTCCTCGGCTACAGCGTCGGCCACTTTCTGGTTGTCTCCGGTAAGCATTATCATTTTCTTGATGCCTATTTCCTTTAGTTGGGCAAGGGTCTCCTTGGCTTTTTCCCGTGGGGTGTCCATCAGCCCGAGCATCCCTATAAATTCATCGCCCCTTTTGATAAGCATCGTGGTCTTTCCTTCCCCTTCAAGTGCTCTTACCTTTTCTGATACGTCGTTGGGAACGCCCTTATCAATATCCTCGAAAAGCTCAAGATTGCCTATGTAAATGGAATTCCCTTGATAGTTTGCCTTTATGCCCTTGCCTTGTACGGCTTCCAAATCATCGGCATCGGGAATTTTGGCGTCCTTCCCAAGCCTTTCCATTCCGTCCCGTACAACTGCCTTTGCCAGGGGGTGGTCGCTCAGTTCCTCAACCGCAATAGCAATTTCCAACAGTTCCTTTTTATCTATGCTGCCAAAGCTTTCGACGTCGGTCAGCTTTGGTTTTCCTTCGGTAAGCGTTCCTGTCTTGTCAAAGGCCAATGCGGTAAGCACCCCTAAATCTTCCAATGGGCGACCGCCTTTTATCAAGACCCCGCCACGCGCAGCCCTTGCCACACCACTCAATACAGCAGATGGCGTAGAAATGGCGAGCGCGCACGGACTTGCAGCTACCAATACCGCCAAGGAACGGTATAGGCTTTCGCTCCACGGTTCATCGATGACCAAAAAAGCAAAATTCAGTGCAACGACCAGTATAATGACCGCTGGCACATAGTACCGCTCAAACTTGTCGGTCAACAACTGGGTGGGCGATTTCTGGTCTTGAGCCTCCTGAACCATTGTAACCAAGCGGTTGAGGGTAGAATCTTTTGCCTCTTTGATTACCTTTATTTCAAGGGTATTGTTACCATTGATGGTTCCTGAAAATACACGGTTCTCATTGGGAATATTGCTTTTTGAGGTATACTCTTTGTCCGGATTTTCTATTGGTGTTTTGTCCACCGGAACGCTTTCCCCGGTAATGGGAGCCTGGTCAACACTACTGTTACCTTTTACAATTACACCATCGGCGGATATCTTGCTGTTGGGGCGCACCACGATGATGTCGCCCACCTGTAGTTCTTCAATACCCACTTCAACGGTATCGTCATCTTTCTTGAGAAGGGCTGTTTTTGGGGCGAGGTCGGTCAGTGCCGCAATGGACTTTTTTGCCTTGCCCATTGCATAGTTTTCCAATGCGTGACCCAGACTAAAAAGGAACAGCAACAAGGCACCTTCTGCCCATTCGCCCAGATAGGCGGCTCCTGCAGCTGCGACCAGCATCAGGAAATCGATTTCAAATTCGCCTTTGGACACTTTGGTAATGGCCTCCTTTAGGGTAAAATAACCTCCAAAAAAGTAGGCTGCAATATAGAGCCCAAAAGGGATGTTAGCTGAAACCCCTGAATACTTTTCCAACAGGAAACCTGTTATTAGTGTGACCCCACTTAAAATTGCAAAATAGAGCTCCGTGTTTTTGCCGAAAATGCCACCGTGGTCGTGATTGTGGCCATCGCCTTTGCTGTGTTTTTCCTTGTCTTTCATATTATTAATGGTTTTGTTATCGTTAATTAAGATTTAATCCACTTTTGGGCTTGTGATTTCTCGGAAATATCAAAAAATTTAACTTCAGACTTTATGAAAAAATCAGTTGCCTTCGCGGCCCATTCCTGCCATTTTTTGTTGCCCACAAAGGCCATCTTGCCATAATCTCCCAAGTGAGCCGAATCAATCTTTAGGTCTTCCCAAAAGCCTTTAAGGGTATAGCCTTCAAAATCTTTCATTTCAAAATAGAAATCCACTCTATGCCCTTTTTCTATGATGTTGTGGATAAGCGGATGCATCTTTTCCATATCCTTTTCTGTAAGTCTTCCACTGATTTTAGCGGCAATTAGGTGTTCCTGTTCCAAGTTTATTATCTGTACCATATTTGTATATTTTTTTAAATCAATCTAATTAAAACAATTGTGCAACGGAAGTGCAAATAATCCTTCCTGCATGGCCCAATAACCTCCCGTTTTTAGTTGTACTGTGCCTTTTCCTTACCTATATACACCAGGGCTTCGGGCAAATCGAGTTCGCGTGTGGCATTGCCCGTGCGTATATAAAACCGTGACCGTCCCTCAAGGGTCACATATACCGGCATTTGGGCTGGTAAAATCTCGATACAGCACACTTGCTTTAGACCAAACCCAAAAAATGCTACGTTCACTAGCGTACAAAGATGGGTTCCCAGTTTTAGAGCGATCAATTGCATCAAATACTGCTCAAAGCCATCGCTGTCCGGCTTTTTAAGCGTATCGAAATCCTGTTGCAGGCCCAGAATGGTTCCCCCGTCATCAACACCTATGAGCAACTTGCCCCCCTCGGTATTCATAAACCCGGCAATGGTTTTTGATATGATAAACTCAAGTTGTTTGTTGACCTTGCCCTGCTGCACGTCCCATCGCAAGCTTGACTTGAATTCCACCCGGCTGCTCTCTCCCTTGTTTATGAGTTCGAGAACGGTTTGCCTGTCCATCCGTTGCCTGTTCAGTTGAAAAATCTTTTTTCTGAGGAAGAACATCAGGGCAAGGCTGCTTCCCATTGTCCCGAACAACAGGTTTCCAAGAATTTGGTCAACATCGGCAACGTTCCATGCGGTTTTGAAGGCCTCGCCAAAATAGCTTGGCCAGTGACCGGAATCGCCCGACCGGTCAAAGAGAAAAAGGGATAGGCCCAAGGGTTGCAGTATAAAGACCCCAAAGGCAAAACCTGCCAAAAGCCATATCCCTATTTTACCTCTTTGCATCGATAGGGGTGTTATTATCGTTCGAGCCAGTTGTTGGCCATATCTCCATCTTCCGGCCCGAAAAATTTTATATGAGCCTCGCTAAATGGCAATAACGATTCGGTAAACCGTTCTTGCCATATTTTATCGCCTACCAAGGCTATTTTCTTAAACCGTGCCTCTTCGGAAAATGAAAAATCTAACCTCTCAACGCTACTTTTCCATACCCTTTTTTCGGGAAGGCCCATTTCCATATACCAAGCGGCTTGTTCATTTTCTTTTAAATGTTCGTTAAGAGCTTTGATCAGGGTTGCCCTATCATCGGTATCCAGCTCTTTATCTGCGATGGTATATATGATTCGGTCTTTTTTATAGATTGCTATCATCGTTGTATTCTTTTAATGTTCCGCGCCTGAAGGCTAATCCAAATTGTCACTGCATTTATTGCATATACCCTTTACGACCAGATTGATATCCTCTGCCATATATCCTTGGGGCAGATTGACCTGTGGAATTTTACGGTCGGTCAAACAAACGGTCTCGTTGCACCGGGTGCAATGAAAATGCAGGTGCAGGTCGTTGCCCACCTCACATTCACAATTCTCTTCGCAAAGGGCGTATTTTATAACTCCTGTACCATCCTCAATTTGGTGTACGATGGCGTTTTCTTCAAAGGTTTTCATCGTCCGGAAAAGGGTGCTCCGTTCCGATTTCTCGAAAAAATTCTCCAGCTCTCCCAAACTGATGGCTACCTCGCTTTCCAGCAGCTTTTTATAGGTTAACAGTCGCATCGGCGTGGGCCGTATTCCCTTGCTCTCCAGTTTTTTGACAATTCTTTCCATTTTAAAAGGGGTTAAAGGTCATAGCGTTTTAAGGATTCGCCTGTTTTGATCTGGAAGGCATCCTCAATATTAGATAGATAAATAATCCCATCGCCCGGGTCGGGCGTTTTTCCGTTTTCCGTAATAATTTCGATTGCCATTTGTGCTTCCTCATTTTGGCACACCAGCTCCACTTTTACCACCGGGCTATCGGATACGTGAAAATCCAATGAGGGTTTCGCGCCTTTTGCCTTGAACGCCCCGGTACCCTCCGCTTGTGAAAGCGTCATACTTTTAAAACCATTGTCGCTAAGGGCTTCGATGACCCTTTGGATGCGGTTTGGTTTTACAAATGCTTTTATTTCTTTCATTATGATACTATTTAGATTTTTAATCGATTGTGAACCGGGCCTGCTTTCTGATTTTCAACTAACTAATTAAGACGATAACAAACCCGGAATCAAAACCTTTATCTATATTGTTGTTTAATGTCCGTGCTCCAGTTCGCCCTTGACCATTTCCGAAGAAAGGGTGTAGGCCCCGTTTGTTACTATTTTGACATTTTCGGGCGTTCCTGCAGGCAGGTTTACTTCTACAAAACCCAAGTCGTTGACCCCTGTACTCACGGGAATGCGTTTATATTTCATTTTATTTTCTTCTGGTGCCCCATCCTCATCCACGATAAAAACATAGGACTGTTCGCCTTCTTTGACAATGGCTTCCTCGGGTACTGCAAAGCCCGATTTCTCTCCCTGCACGATTCTTCCTTCTGCATACATTCCTGGTAAGAGGTCGCCATTTTTGTTATCGATATCCGCGTGGACGTGCAGGGCTTTTGGATCTTCCTCAAAGGTTTTACCTATCGAGTGCACTTCTGCAGTTAACAGTTCATCCGGTTTCGAGGCAACGGTAAAATGGATTTTTTGACCTACCTGAACCTTTGGGATATCCTTTTCATACACTTTAAGGTCCAAATGGAGTTCTGAATTATCGCTTACCGTAAACATTTTTGATTGTGGGGCCACATAATCCCCCAGGCTTACCATTACTTCATCCACAAAACCGGATATAGGTGTCGATATGGGTATGGCCGAGTAGATCTGTCCTTCTTCCACCTTGGAAGGATCGATACCGAGCAAGCGCAATTTTGATTTTAGGCCGTTGACACTTGAGGTAGTGGAACGGAACTTTGACTGTGCCATCTGAAATTCCTTCCCGGAAGAAACGCCTTTGTCGTACAAGGTCTGCTTTCGCTCAAAATCCTGTTTAAGGAAAACGAGTTCATCGTTTTTTTCTTGGTACTCCTGTTGCATACTGATAATATCGGGATGTTCCAAATAGGCCAAAACCTCTCCTTTTCGCACTTCATCTCCTTCGATTACTTTGATGGAACGTACATTTCCGCCTACGAAAGGACTAATATTGGCCCTGTCCTGAGGATATAGCTCAAGCCTTCCGGTTACCTTGATATTGTTACCGAGGTTTCTTTTTTCCAAGGTTCTGGTCTCCAGGTCAATGGTCTCTATTTGTTGTGTAGAAAGTACTACAACACCTTCTTCTCCTTCTTCCCCGTGGCCGCCTTCCTCTTCGCCGTGGGCTTCTTCCCCACCTGCTTCGGTTTTTGATACACCTTCAGCTTCATTATGCCCAAGTTCAGATTTTGGGGCATCGTTACAACTCATGAACATAAGTGTAAATAATACGGTGCTTATTAAGATTATATTCTTCATTTTTCCTTTTTTAAGATTATAGATTGCCCAATTGATATTGCAGCTCAATGGCCTGCTGGTTATACTGATTTATAAATTGTAGATGGTTTTGTTTGATTCTTATGGCACTGTTCAGGATCGTGATATAGTTCACATAATCGATTTCCCCTTCCCTTGAGGCCAGTTCCGCCGTTGCTATCTGTTCTTCCGCCAAGAGCAAAGCCCCTTCTTGATAATAATCAAGCGTCTTTTGGGTCTTCTCCAAGGATTTTAAAAGTTGGGAAACCCTACTTTCGGTTATGGCCTTCTGTTCCAGATACTGATTTTCGGCTACCATTGCGTCTGCTTTGGCGGCTTTGACCCTGGATTTTTGAGGGAAGAACCAGAGCGGAATGCTGATACCCGCCTGATAGGTGTTGAACCCTGATACATCGTCTACGATCTGCCTTCCGTACGTGAGGTTGAACTGGGGCAGGAACTGTGATCTTTCCACGCCCACGTTTGCTTTGCTCACTTTGGCATTTTGCAGTGAATATTGCAATATTGGGTTGTCGGCCACTGATGTGGAATCCAAAACGGCCCGATAATTTAGCGGTGTATAGGATCGGCCCACCGTTTCGATGTCTTGGTTTATACCCAAATATTGCTTTAGCGCGCGCTTTGCAATCTCGATATCGTCATAGGCCTGTTGTCTGAGCACCTGTATCTGTTGATACTCCGAGGACGCCGCAATAAACTCCAGTTTTCCGGTTTCACCCGTATCGTAACGTAGTTCCGCGGCCGTCCTGAAATTGGCGTAAACACTGTCCAACTGTTCCGCGAAGCGCAATTGTGCCTTGTTATAATTGATACGGTCATAGGCCTGCATCACGTTACGGATCAACTGTTGCTCGTTGAGGGCATAGAACTTTTCGCCGAGCTGAACACGCTCTTTATAGAACTTGGATTTTGAAAACCCAGAGAGCAAATCAACATTTTGCTGCTGCACCCCGATCGTGGTCTGTACCCCGGGCAGGTCATTGCCATATTCTTCCTTGCCCGTAAAGATTTGGGTATTACCCAGATCGAAACTTGTTCCTTTCATCGCCTGCTCGCGCTCGATAAAAGCCTGGCTTTCCTTAAGCGATGGATAATTCTGTTTTGCTAGGGAAATAGCCTCCTCCAATGTTACGGTCTGGGCGATTCCACTTTCCTGTGCATTTACTGTATTGGAAGTGAAAAATCCTCCCAAGCACAATAGCACCACCAGAACTGTTGTGCTTTTGTTGATATAGCTTGGATCATCTCCTTTACCGTTACGCTCTTTGCGGGCTTCCAGCCAATAATATAATACCGGAAGGACAACAAGCGTTAAAAACGTTGCCGTAAGCAATCCGCCAATAACGACGGTTGCCAATGGTCGCTGCACTTCAGCACCTCCCGAGGTAGAAATCGCCATTGGTATAAAGCCCATAATAGCTGCCGTTGCCGTCAACAAAATTGGGCGCAAGCGCTCGTGAGTTGCCTCGTATATGCGTTTTTTTAAGTCTGTCATTCCACTTTCCTTTAATTCATTGAATTTGTTGATCAGTACCAATCCGTTCAATACCGCCACTCCAAAGAGCACGATAAAACCGACACCTGCAGAAATACTAAAAGGCATTCCCCTTATCCAAAGGGCAAATACACCACCAATAGCTGCCAGCGGTACTGCCATATAAATCATAAGTGATTGCGAGAACGAACTCAGCGCAAAGTAGAGCAATATGAATATTAGGAAGAGTGCAATGGGCACTACGATCATCAATCGGTCGGTCGCACGTTGCAGGTTTTCGAACGAACCGCCATAGGTCACAAAATAACCAGGTGGCAATTTTACTTGTGCTTCCAGTTTTTGCTGTATTTCCTCGACCATTGATTTTACATCGCGCCCACGAACATTTACCCCTACCGAAATACGACGCGAGGTATTGTCCCTTGAAATTTGCATCGGGCCAGGTTTGTAACTGATTTCCGCCACTTCCTTTAAGGGTACTTGGTTGCCGCTGGGCAGGTCGATATACAGATTTTTAAGGTTGTTGATATCCTGTCTAAAGTCCTTCGCCAAACGAATGACCACATCGAACCGTTTTTCGCCTTCAAAGATCACACTTGCCTGCTCTCCAGCAAATGAAGCACTCACATAATCATTCAGCTTATTAACCGTTACACCGTATTGTGCCATTTTCGCGCGATTGTATTCCACCGTCATTTGCGGCAAACCGCTCGTGGCCTCCACATTGAGGTCGGCTGCGCCGGGAACGGTTCTGATGACGGCCGCGATTTCTTGCACCTTGTCAGCCAACACACCCAAATCTTCTCCGTACAATTTTATGGCCACGTCCTCCCGAACACCTGTAAGCAGTTCATTGAAACGAAGTTCTACAGGTTGCGTAAATACGAAATTTACACCGGGCACTACTGAAATTTTTTCCTGTATTTTTTCTATGAGTTCTTCCTTGCTATCTGCTGAAGTCCATTTACTCTTATCTTTTTCAAGAATAATGTAACTATCGGCTATGTCCATTGGCATTGGGTCCGTAGGGATTTCGGCCACGCCAATCCTTGAAACTACTGTTTTTACTTCTGGAAATTCATTGATTAAATTTTGAAGTTTTTTTGAAGCCTCAATGGATTCTGTAAGACTGCTCCCCGGTTTTATCAAAGCCTGAAACGCAATATCGCCCTCATCAAATTTGGGAATAAATTCGCCACCCATATTACTGAAAATAAATCCTGCAATCAACAACAACCCGACCGCACCAATAACAACACCAGCCCTGAACCGAAGTGCGAAATTGAGCAACGGTACATACGCCTTGTTTAAACCGGACATTATTTTATCACTGAACCTATCAATCTTGTTTTCAAATTTGGCAAACCAACTGTTCTGATTTTTAGCAGGTTTAAGGAACATTGACGAAATCATTGGCACGTAAGTAAGACAAAGGATAATCGCTCCTAAAACCGCGAATCCAAAAGTAAATGCCATTGGACGGAACATTTTTCCTTCCACACCGGTCAAAAAGAGAATCGGTGTAAATACAATAAGGATAATAAGCTGACCGAAAAATGCCGAATTCATCATCGTACTTGCCGATTCATAGGCGATTTCATCCATTTCAGATTGGCCAATGGCGGTTGTAGTTTTTTTCATCCGTTGATGAATGTGGAATACCATTCCTTCCACAATGATTACCGCGCCATCCACAATGATCCCAAAATCAATTGCACCCAAGGACATTAAGTTGGCCCACACCCCGAATTGCTTCATCAAGATAAATGCAAAGAGTAATGATAATGGGATTACCGACGCGGTAATCAATCCGCCACGGAAGCTTCCCAAGAGCAGCACAAGCACAAAAATCACGATAAGCGAACCTTCAATAAGGTTTGTTTCTACGGTACTCGTGGTTCTTCCAATAAGTTCACTTCGGCTTAAAAATGGTTCAATGTAAACACCTTCTGGAAGTGATTTTTGAATTTCATCGATACGCTTTTGCACGTTATCTATAACAGTGCCGGGACTTTCGCCTTTCAGCATTAAAATTTGTCCACCAACAGTTTCGTGTCCGTCTTGGGTAAAAGCACCATAGCGCACTTGATTTCCGTAGCCTACTTTTTCCGCAACATCCCGCACTAAAACGGGACTTCCGTTTTGGGTCGTTACAACTGTGTTCCCCAAATCTTCAATGCTACGAGCCAACCCTTCGCCACGGATAAAGTTGGCCTGATGGTTTTTTTCTATATAAGCACCGCCCGTGTTGGCATTGTTGACTTTAAGGGCCTCAAATACCTGATTCATTGTAATGCCAAAACTTTTTAGTTTGTCAGGGTTTATGGCAACTTCGTACTGCTTTACATAGCCACCAAAAGCATTGACCTCGACAACTCCGGGCACTAATGCCATTTGGCGTTTAACAATCCAATCCTGAATGGTACGAAGTTCCATTGCATCGTATTTATCTTCGTATCCTTCTTTTACCTTTAAGGTGTATTGGAATATTTCGCCCAGACCCGTAGTAATGGGAGCCATAAAAGGCGTACCAAAACCTTCAGGGATTTCCCCGGCGACTTCGGTTAATTTTTCTTGCACCAATTGCCGAGGAAGATAGGTGCCTGCTTCGTCCTCAAAGACGATGGTAACCACTGACAATCCAAAACGGGATACTGAACGCAGCTCGATAACGTCAGGAAGGTTGGCCATTGCCAACTCAACAGGGTAGGTTACAAATTGCTCAATATCTTCAGTGCCTAGATTCGGGGCAACTGTGATAACTTGTACTTGGTTGTTGGTGATATCGGGAACAGAACCCAGATTGATAGTGGCCATAGACCAAATGCCCGTACCCACAAGTGCCACTATAAAAAGACCAATAATAAATTTGTTATTAATGGAATATGAAATGATTTTATTAATCATAGAAAGAGATTTAATTCAGTTTAAACATCGCAATACAAGAGATGCAATGTATTTATGATGCGATGCTTGCTTTGAAAAGCATCACGTTAGGACATAGCTATCCTTAAAAAAACTGAATTAAGCTCTAGGTGGTTGTAATACTGAAGATACTACTCCATCGGAAACGCTCTCGAAGTGTGAGAAGTTTTCCTGTGAAACAGGATTTGGTAAGGGTGTGAAAGCGATTATACCAAAATCAATCGTATGTACGTGACAGCAATGGCATTGGCAGAATGGGGAACACAGCTCACAATCTTGATCGTGGTCGCCATCATAGTCCATTACCGAAACGACCTGGGCATCGTCTTTAGCCGTTCCCGAATCGCCACAGGGCACTACATTGAGTGCCAAAAAGTAAAAGGACAATATGATTGTTAAAAATTTCACGGTACAAAAATATAAAAAAATTGATGCAACGCCTATGCAAAAACTTGAAAGGCTGAAAAATTGGCAATTTATGATTACGCATCAAAACACAAGAAATAATCCTTTGGTGCTAATTCAACTACCATACAGATTCATCATCATGTTTCAATTCAGGATATAGGGTATTTAGCAGGAGTAGGCAATCAGCCATCTGTTTTGGATTCGTAGCATGGAACTTTGCCAACTTTTTTTGAAAGGTTTTCTTTTTGTCCAATAGCATCAATTTTTCCCAAATACCATAGTTCTTAAAGGCTTTTTCGATATAACTCCAATAGTCGGCGTAACTATGTATAGCATTGTTTGCAAAAGCTATCCATTGAGTTTTTTGATATCGATAACCAATAATCTTATCCCTTTTTGCGCTTTCAATTATGCATACAAGGGGTTTATGTTCGAAAAGTTCATCGATTAAATAACAACCATTTAGCTCATTTGCCAAATGAAAAACTATTAATGTCGATTCGTATTCAATAGGGTCTGTTTCGATTTGGGCCAATATTGCTTCGTCCTCTTTCTTTAAGTTATATCCTTTTCGGATAAGTCTTTTTAAAAGCCACATCTTATGCTCAATAGCTATGTTTTCAAACATAGTTGCAAGAAGTGTTTTGTCGTCTTTGGATTTTTCGTTTAAGTCGATTTCCAAATATGAACTATCAATCATGTGTTCCAAGAAACCCATATGACCCTTTTTTGCTATTGAAAACCAATGGTGAATTCTTGGTTGACCATCTTTAGGTTTAAACGCATCGGATTTATTTAATATCGATAGTTCAAATTCGTCTAAATTTTCCATTTGTTCTTCGATGGAAGAAAAATTATACCCTTTATTTTTCCATAAGAATCGCAGGTCATCGATTATTGAGTTTGCTTTTTCTTCAGCCACTACCTTCTTTCGACGCTCTTGATTTTTGACTTCCTCTTCTCTTTCCCTTTGAAGACGTTTGGCATGTTCTTTCTCTCTAACCTTGAGCTTTTTCCCATAGTCAAAATAATAAATCTGATAGGATTCAACATTGAACTTGAGTTGTCCAAGACTGACGGATTTTTCTATCCATTTGCTGAGCAATTTATTATCCTCCGTTAGAAATGGATATTTGTACGTACACAGCAATCTAAAAGGTTCTGAAGCTTCATCCAGTTTGAAGAAGTTTTGAAAATCCGTAAGATATTTGATATCGCGTTCCATTTGTCGCTGGCCATGAACGTCAAAATCATCCAATATCCAAATCAGAAAAACTCCTTTCCGTTTGTAAAAATCATGACGGTCATAAATGTAGCGCAAGGATAAATCGGATAGCTGTATTTCGAAAACGAGTTCTTTGTCCAAATATTTACAATACACGTCGGGCCTACGTTTTTCATTTCCAATAGAAATAAAGGTATTATCTACGCAGATGGAATCAACACCATCTAAATTGAAAAGTTTCTCGGCTATTTTGTTTTTAAGTGTTTTATGCCTTGCACTTTCTTTTCCACGATAAAGCTGTGCCAATTGTTCCGTTTCCTCTTGCGATAGGTTGGCCTCCTTTAAGTAACAGAACGCCGCATTTGGTTGATGCTTGAAATGTAATCTATCATACTTACTACCGGAAACGTTCAATTTTTGGTCACACTCGCAACAGTAGAGTTCCACTTCATCCCTATGATACTGCCTGCGAAGCTCAAATGAATTTTTAACGGTGTCAAAGACGTCATCGGCTTCCAGAATCTCCCCAGAAGTTTTGTCAAAAGCTACTTTTATACTTCTTTGAAACGACATCTCCATTATTGGGCAATTGTAAGGTTCGAAAACAAGTTTTGTAACTCATGTTTATTCCCATTCATTTTCTCCAATCGAAGTATCGCCTCCTTTAAACATTCCATAAAATCCAATTGTTTCTGTACAATTGGTAGTTCTTTAGTATAGATATCCTCAGGATTGACTCCGTTTTTGGGATATCTTGTCCGCGAACTATGTTGAATGGTCAGTAAAGCGCAAAAGTAAAATGTATGGTCTATAAATATAGAATCAAATTGAATTGGTATCAGGTGATGCATTAAATTTTGAAAATACATTTGCGACTTTTTTTTATCCGCAAGCATATTCAAAATTTCCCTTTTTGTTTCCAAAGCTTCCTTCGTACCTAATTCCCCAAAGTATCTTGCCATGGCCTGCATTTGTGACCTAAGTATTGAATTGCTATTTTCCGGAAATGCATATTCAATGGTTTCTAAGCCCGTTAGGATTTCTAAAAAGCCATCGAGATCTTCCAATGTAAAATTAACCAAGTCGCAATTTTTCAATCTGTCTATACTGCAAATGGCCGCTGAAATTGATTTATGGTGTTTGGCAAAGCTCTTATGGGAAAGCGGCTCCAGATCTTTAGGCATTGGATAGCTTTCAAGAAGCTCTATTGTGGCCTTCATTTTTTCTTCTTTTTGCACCATAATCTTTCTTGGAATTTTAAATTGATCGTGGGATGTCTCCTCGATTTCCTTTTCGGTAAAATCGCCAGAGAAAAGAGCCGCAGCTTTATTGGCTTTCTCGCTTGCCTGTTGGAACAGAAAATATGAATTTCTATACTTTCCGTTTCGGTGGAGCAAGATGACAGATTCCAAATCATTAAGAGCGATATTTAGCCATGTATTGATTATTGTTTGCATAAGAGGTGTACGTGTAACCTGAATGATATCTATAAATATATTGATATTTCTTTCAGTTAATAATCTATAAGCCAATATGTCAATGTACTTTCTTGAATTTACTTCTCATAGATGAATTTGTTTAAGGGAGCTTACTATATTTATTCATGAAAAATCTAAATAAATCCTTTGAAACAAGACTTTTTTATAATACTTTTACCGTATATAAAATCGCATACAGCGTATGCATTTTATAAAATCAAGCGATTATTAACTCGCTGTTAATTAAAGAGTTATGAAACCGCGGGATAGAGCAGTAGGTAGCTCGTCGGGCTCATAACCCGAAGGTCGCTGGTTCGAGTCCAGTCCCCGCTACAAAAAAGCTCCTTGAAAATTCAAGGAGCTTTTCTTTTGGAATCAATTGAAATTAACTTCGACATTGAGAACAAAAGAAAGGATGTTTTGCGAAGTATTTGGAGCTTTTTTGTAAAGCCAGCCATAGGCCCACGGCTATACCGTGAATCCAATCCCCGCCACATGTAGGACCAACTAGAAATAGCTGTTTTTTTTCGAGACTATACGAATCAAAGGTTCAACTTTCTGAAATTTTCACTTGAGTCAAAGAAAAAATATAAAAAAGGAGCAACGATTTTTTTGCTCCTTTTTAACTAACTAACAAATCAACTTTATATAATCATAAATAATTATCCGTCTAGAGCATTAAAAAGGCCCTCCACTGTTAACTTCATCAGCATTTGAGTTACATCCAGGCATTTCACCCCGAACTTTAAAGTTTTCCTCCATTTTTTTTCCACTATCGCGGGTGTACCAATCTTTAGTCAAATCATCGGGAACGCTGTCGGCAGTTTCCAACATCCAATTCTCAAGTACTTTTTTTAATGTACGACGGGTTTCTTCAAACTCATTTTTTCCGCTTAGATTATAGTACTGATGCTCATCCATAGACAATTCGAATAATTCTTCCATAGGTCGAGGTTGAAGAAAAACATCATTTTGCTCAGCAGTCAAGTTGCCATTGGCCCTAGACCTTTGTAAAGATTTAAAGGAGGTACTATTCAATGCATCGGCAGGACCTTGGTTGGGGAATTGAGGCCTAAAATTGAGAACATACAGAAAATCTTTGGTACGTACCATACGTTCGTGGGCTTCATGATCATGCCAGTTGTGTTCGGCAAAAGCGTATTTTCTAAACTCAAGATTAGGGTCTTTAAATAGTTTTTTAAAGCTCTTGCCTTGAAAACTCCGCGGTGTTTCTACCTCGCACACATCTAAAAGGGTAGGCGCCACATCAACCGCACTGACCAAACTCGTGCTAATACCCTCTTTTAAACGACCAGACCAATGAGCTATAAATGGAGTTTTTATGCCAGAATCATACATTCTCGTCTTATCTCGAGGGAAAGGACGGCCATTATCGGCCATTATAAGTATCAGGGTATTCTCATATTCTCCCTCAGCCTTCAAGGTCGCTACCACTTTACCGATATATGCATCAAAGCGAGCAATTTCATTGTAATAATGGGTCAAATCTTCACGCGTCTCTTTGTCATCGACTAAGGTAGAAGGCACCTCAACATCTTGAATCTTATGGGTTTTTGAAAATCGATTTTGCCCCCAAGGTCGATGAGCGTCAAATGCCGCGAACCAAAAGAAAAAAGGTTTGTTCTTATCCCTTTGTTTAATGGTAGGCATCCACATCGCCTCGCCCCCATCCCCGTTTTGGACGTTTTCATCATAAATGCTATCAAACCCCTGGCGTAACAGTTTTCCCATGTGCCATTTTCCTGCTTGCCCAGTATAGTACCCTTTTTTTTGCAGTTCAGAGGCTATAGAACTAAAGTCTTTCTTAGGTTCGGTATGCAGTTCCGCTGCCCCAGTATTATGTGGATAGCGCCCCGTTAAAATACTAATTCTACTGGGGCTACAAGAACTAGTGGTAAGAATAGCATTATCGAACCTTATTCCCTTTTTTGCAAGCCCATCGATATTCGGAGTCTTGACAAAGGAGTTTCCGTAACAACCTAAATCGTTATAGCTCACATCATCGGCCATAAAAACGATAATATTGGGTTTTACTTTACTTTGGCTATAAGATGATTGTATAATATTATAGAATACAAGACAAACACTACTCAATTTAATAAAATTGTGAATCTTCATATTTATAGATAGATTTAAGCAAAATCAATCTCTATTTTGGGTTTTGCCATGGTACCTTACCGCCCATTTGAATGTGCTTTAACAACTGACCATTCAATTCCTTATATTTTTCAGGATTTTTTTTCATCAGGTTGTTCCCTTCAAGGGGATCGATACTCAAATTATAGAGTTCGAAAGGTTCATACGGACTGTTCTGTAATAATTTCCAGTCGCCCTTTCGCACGGCATATATGGGTTGGCCACCGTAAGTAGCCCCCCCCTCCCTTCTAGTAAAGTACAAGGTACGCTCGGCATTTGAAGATGTCCCAGACCCCATAAGTTCGGACAAAAAACTTTGTCCTTCCTTGTTGTTTTCCAAATTTGCCCCAACAGCTTCAAGTAGCGTCGGATATAGATCCATTGAAATTTGCATTTTGGTGGAGCTGCTCCCCGGTTTGATCCTACCGGGCCAACTTATGGCCGTTGGCACTTTTAGGCCACCTTCATACATGCTTTGTTTTCCATCGCGGAGGGGGCCATTGTTGGCTTTGCTCGGTAAATGACCTCCATTATCACTAGTAAATATGATGATGGTATTTTCATATTGTCCGCTTTCCTTTAAAGCCGTTACTACTTTTCCGATGCCGTCATCCATGTGCTCGATAAAAGCCACCAATTTTGCACGGGTCTCATCGATGTTCTTTTCCCTTCGATTTACTTTGTCTAGCCATTCTTTGGGAGGTTGTACAGGGAAGTGGGGGGCGTTGTAGGCCAAATAGAGGAAGAAAGGTCGATTATCATCTTTTTGGCTTTTGATGTAATCGACCGACCAATCCGTAAAGAGGTCCGTCGCATGGCCATCAGGGTCAATTTCACGACCATTGAACCGCATGTAATTAATATCGTGACGGCGATGGGTCCAATAGTCATCCATCATATCGCCCAACCAGCCATGAAAATAATCGAAACCGCGCTCTACAGGGGTATTAGGGGATTCCAGACCTAAATGCCACTTACCAATAATTGCCGTGGCATATCCTTCCATTTTTAACGCTTGTGGCAAGAGCGTTGCCTTTGGATCCAAATACCCCCAGCTGTTTCTTGGGTTAGTTCTGATTACTCCGGGAACACCTACATAGTCTTGATACCTCCCGGTAAGAAGGGCTGCACGTGTTGGTGAACAGACGGGGCAATTGGCATAAAAGTTGTCAAAGCGCATTCCCGATGCTGCAATTTGATCGATATGGGGTGTACGGATATCCTCTGTACCGTAATACGAGACGTCGTGATAGCCTTGGTCATCGGTGAGAATCAATAAAATATTAGGCTCCTCAACAATACCCAAAGTGTCCTGACC
Organism: Cytophaga sp. FL35; assembly: GCF_014349235.1. Lineage (GTDB taxonomy): Bacteria > Bacteroidota > Bacteroidia > Flavobacteriales > Flavobacteriaceae > Euzebyella. Next base: position 36,798 of record NZ_JACSOH010000017.1, read on the forward strand.
CGAAATTTTACAACCAAACACCGAAGCAATTAATATGCAGACGTAATTAAAATAGACCCTATTAAACATAGTGATATCTTGGATTTAAATTAATCCCCTCTTTTTGCAAGTTGATCTTTCCCTTTTACCATTTTGTCTTCATGGTCTTTTACTACACGATCAATATTGGCAATTACATCCGGATTTTCCTTTGAAATATCATACTTTTCCGAAGGATCAATACTTAAATTGTACAATAATGGAGGATCATGTTCTTTTATTTCAGGACCATAAGCATCTTGAGTTATAAAATGTGCTTTAAAATCACCATTGCGCACGGCATACAACTTATCTCCTCTATAATAGAACATATCCTTTCTCGCGCTACTCTCCTTATTAAAAAGCACGGGGGCAAGATCCACACCATCTATAATCCTGTCCTGTGGTATATCAACACCTGCTAATTTGCTAAACGTAGTGAACAAATCCATAGTACTGCCCAAATCGGCAATAATGCCAGGAGCAATTCTACCAGGGGCCCAAAAAATACAGGGCTCTCGCATGCCACCTTCCCAGGTAGAACCCTTTCCATTTCGCAAAAGTCCGGCGCTACCACCTTCTTCGTTCATTATCAGCCAGGGACCATTATCAGAAGTGAAAACTAAAATCGTGTTTTCATCGATTCCTATCTTTTTTAATTCATCTAGGATTTGGCCAACGCTATGGTCAATTTCTTCTACCACATCTCCATAGATACCCCTTGGACTTTTTCCTTGAAATTCCTTAGATGCAAACAAAGGAACATGTGGAAGGTTATGTGCCAGGTATAAAAAGAAAGGTCCATCCCTTTTGTCATTTATGAACTTTATTGCCTCCTCGGTGTATCGCTTCGTGATGGTATGTTGATCCGCTGGACGCTCGATAATTTCCATATCCCTCATCAAGGGAACATTGAATGTATTAATGTCCTTTCTTTCCTCAGATTTCCAAAATTCAAAATATCCTCCCGCAGACCGGAACGGCACTATATTATCCATATCATTACTATATGGTATGCCAAAATAGGAATCGAAACCGTGGCTCGTGGGCAAATATTCTTCCTTGTGTCCCAAATGCCATTTTCCTATAGCTGCTGTAGCATAACCGCCTTTTTTCATCTGTTCTGCCAGAGTTACTTCAGACTGCGGCAGTCCGTTATGGGAATCAGGGAAAAGTACACGATTTTTGGAACTTGCCATTCCGCTTCTAACTGGAAGCCTTCCCGTTAACAAGGCAGCCCTACTAGGGGTACACACACTAGCGCCGACATAGAAATTGGTCCACTTTTGACCCTCTGTGGCCATTTGGTCCAAATGTGGAGTTTTGATTGTCGGGTGTCCATATGTCCCCAAATCACCATAACCGAGATCGTCGGCAAAAACGATGATTATATTGGGTTTTTCCATCTTGGAATTATCACCTTGGCCTAATGCTGTAGAATTGAAAATCAATATGATTCCGAAAAAAATACAATACCTTCTATAGGATGCAATAACTAAATTTAACCGCCCACCTAGTTTTAAACTATTCATAATGTTCAAATTAAAAATTTATTAATAACCCGGATTTTGTTCCAGAACAGGATTTGCGTCCAAATTTGTTTGTGGAATAGGAAACAGTATATGAAAGTCTTGGGCATTCTTGCCTCGTGACTGAGCTCTTGAAATCATAACACCATGTCGTATCTGATCTTCTCTAGAATTTCCTTCAAAATAGAACTCCCATTCCCGCTCTCTTAGAATGATATCACGTAAAGAATTTTTTGTAAAATCTGATAACGTCAAAGGAGATGCATTTGCCCTATTTCTTACTTGATTAATAAGGTCTATAACTTCTTGTGAAGGACCAGAAGATTCATTGAGTGCCTCAGCTCTCGTCAATAATATATCAGAATAACGGATTACTGGTATGTCATTACCTGCATTCGGTCCTACAGCATTAGGGTCCCATGGAAGTTTATAAGGATGTGTTTGATCATTACCAAGTCCCTCAACGACCGTACCATCTGCCAAAGAGTATTCAGTAATTATTTGCGATACCCTTGTGTCCGTTGCCTCAAAAGAGTTGACAAATTCATCAAATAAATAGGTTCTTGCAGCATAAACAGCATTATTCGAAAATGGTCTAGGGTACGCAGGTGGAAAAATTAAGGCATTAACTAAATTACTAGCCGTACCTGAACTAGCTAATTTGGGAAGTGTCCAAATTAGTTCGGCATTACCTTCATTTTCAATTGCAAAAACATCACTGTAATTTGACAATAAAGTGTATTGGTCCAAGTCTATCACCTTCTTGGCTGTATCCGAAGCGTTTTCCCATTGCTTTGTGTTCAGATAATATTTCGAAAGTACAGCTAGTGCAATTCCTTTAGAAGCTTTACCAAAGGCTTCTGGTTCCAAAGGCAATGTTTCTACGGCAGCGATTAGTTCTTGTTCAATAAAATTTCTAACCTCTTCTTCACTAGCCCTTGGCTGTAAAGGGTCATCCGTAGGAGTTTTGTACAAGGGTACCCTGCCGAATAATTTGTATAATTCAGAATAACACCAACCTCTTAAAAAATGGACCTCCGCTTCCGTTATCTGAATAAAAGTATTGGAAAATGCTTCATTTTCCAGATTGGCCAAAACTAAATTAGCATCTCGAATTGAATTATAATACGTATTCCACATGGTAAGAAAATGATCATGATTACTTGTCCATGTATAGTTGATGTATTGCACCCACAATTCTTCTATCGATCCACCAGCTCCCCAAGTTTCACCCGTAGTCATCGTACCCATATGATATGGTGCCCATGCCGCAACTGCACCTGAACGATGTGCATAGGTATAAGCAGAATTCATTAAAGATGAAATTCCTTGTTCAGTAGTAAACAAAGTTGTTGGGGATAACTCAGAAAAAACTTCTTCATCAAGGCGATCTGAACAGCTCAACATATTTAAACAAAAAAGGATGGCTATGATTTTATATTTATATGATTTCATAAGAATGTTTTTTTTAGACCTTAAAAGCTAGCTGACAACCCCAAGAGATAAGTTCTGGCTAATGGATAACTACTGTAATCCACCCTTACATTACTACGGCCAAATGAATTTGCTTCAGGGTCAAAACCTACGTAATCAGTAATAGTAAAAAGGTTTTGACCAGTTAAATAAACTCTCATGGAATTTAGAAAATCTATGGGTTCTGTTGGAACATTATAGCTAAGCTGAACATTTTTGAGTCTTATGTAAGAAGCATCTTGAATTGTAAGAGTGTTCACTTTACTAGGGCCATAGGCATTGGGGTTAGTTGCTGAAGGCCATTTTGTATCAGTATTTTGAGGTGTCCAACGATTTAAGATTGGTTCCGATAGGCGATTTCTTCTAAAGTTTGCAGGATAAATAGATTCGATTAAATTAATATTTATCAAATCAACTCCAGATTGACCTTGAAAGAAAAAATCCAATTGCAAGTTCTTGTAAGAAATAGAATTTTGAATACCATAAGTAAAGTCTGGATAAGGATTTCCGATAATAGTTTGGTCATCCGGATTTATCACACCATCGCCATTTAGATCTTCAAATATTGGAAAGCCTGGTTCCGCAGTTGGTTGTGCAGAATTGGCAATGTCATCACCTTCTTGGAAAATTCCCGTAACGACATATCCATAGTAAGATGATAGTGGAGATTCTCTTTGAATGATTGCCGTATTTCCCACGGCCTGAATATTACCCGTTACGATACTTTCAATTCTGCCCAAATCGACAACCTCATTTCTAATAGCGGAAAAATTAAAGGAAGTACTCCATTTGAAATTGTCATTTATTATGTTCGTTGAATTTAGAAGAAATTCAAAACCTTTATTCTTAACAACTCCCACATTACTTAGAACAGAGGAATAACCAGAAGCACTGGGTAACGGAAGGTTGAATAACAAATCCTTAGAGCTTTTGGTAAAATAATCAATGGTTGCGCTGTAGCGACCTCCTGAAATTCCTATATCCAAACCTAAATTGAACTGTTCTGTGGTCTCCCACTTTAAATCCGGGTTAGCGATACGGCTTGGTCTAATTCCTACCTGTGCGATACCATCGTAAATGACTTCTGGTCCTGTACCAAAGGTAAGTTGCGAAGCATAATTTCCAATTTCCTGGTTACCAGTCTGGCCCCAGCTAGCCCTTAATTTTAATTGGCTAATATAATCGGGAATAAAGTCCTCTTCCTCCAGTTTATAACCAACGGCAACAGAAGGAAAATATCCCCATTTGTTATTGGCTCCAAACCTAGATGAACCATCAGCACGAAGGGAGCCTGTAAATAGAATTTTATTGAACAAATTATAATTAACACGCCCCAAATAAGAGAGAAGCGTGTTTTCCTCCTTACCACTATAAAGATTATCAGTATTAGTATTACCCAAAGCAAGGTTGTTTGTTGTCAGATTATCCGTTGGAAACCCACTTATATCACCTGCAAAAAATCTAGTATCAAATTTTTGATAAGTTACCCCTCCAAGAATAGTAAGTGCTTGATTTTTATCAAACTCCTTATTATAAGTCATCGTGTACTCAAACAAATAATTTGATCTTTCCAAAGTATTGATAGCCGCAATACCATCTGCTCCACCTCCCCGTAGAGTATTTTTATTATTATATATATCCCTACGTGAATTTTGTCTATCGGTACCAAAATTAAATTTACCGGACAGTAAATCTGAAAAGTTATAATTTACAAAAGCACTACCAAACGTTCGGTTTGTCTCATTTAAACTTGTTATACCTCTTATGAGAGTTACCGGATTATTTACAGTCAAATTTGAAGATTGCGAAAAAGAACCATCTGGATTAAAAATTGGCTCAGTTGGATCATACAACAAAGAAGCATAAATTGGTCCAGCATTTTCATTTGTGTTTATACCATCTATACTATTATTATCCTTGATTAAACTTGTATTGAAGTTAACTCCTATTTGCGCTCGTTCTCCAATTTTAGTTTCCAAGTTTATTCTTCCAGTATACCTTTTAAGACCAGAATTTTCGACGACACCTTCTTGGTCAAAATAATTCACTGAGGCATAGTACGAAGTTTTATCACTTGCTCCGCTAACGGAAAGTGTATGATTGGAAATAGGAGCAGAACGGAAAATTTCGTCTTGCCAATCAACCCCAACTCCTATGCTTTCTATATCTTCGTTAGAGAAGAGAGAATTGTTTCCTTGTGCTATAGACAAATCATTTATTGCCTTAATGTATTCAGAAGTAGACAATACATCTAATTGCTTTGCGACATTTTGGACACCTCCATATACGTCATATGTTATATTAATTTTACCTTGCTTTCCTTTTTTTGTAGTGATTAAAATAACCCCATTAGCACCACGCGAACCATAAATAGCTGTAGCTGATGCATCCTTTAAAATCTCGATAGATTGTATGTCTGCGGGGTTAAGAGCGTTAAGCGGATTTCTTGGACTTTGGTTATCGCTAACTTGAGCAACACCACCTGAACCCAAATTAGGACTGTTATCAATCGGAAAACCATCTATTACGTAAAGAGGCTCATTGCTAGCATTTAGTGAATTGGAACCCCTAATCCGGATTGCGAGCCCTCCACCTGGTTCAGAGCTCGCTTGGTTTATTTGTACTCCTGCCGCTCTACCTAGCATTAGTTGATCAACGGAAGAATTCGCTCCTGGATTTAAATCATCAGGACTAAGCGAGGCAACAGCTCCGGTTAAGTCACTTTTCTTTTGTGTTCCATATCCTACTACCACCACTTCATCAAGTCCAGCAGCACTTTCCTCCAACGTTATAGTTAGACTGCTTTGGTTGTTCACCGGTATTGCTTTTGAAGCAAAACCGATATAGCTGACCTCTAAAATAGCGTTATCATCAGCAACCGAAATAGAAAAATTACCATCGAAATCGGTTTGGGTCCCATTGGTGGTCCCTTTTTCAATAATATTGGCACCTGCCAAAGGAAGACCATCACTATCCGATACTGTACCGGTAATGGCTTGCTGTAAGTCTTCGGGCCGCGGTTTAAGCGTGCTTATTTTGTCGGGGACAGCTATTTTTTCAATTTTCCGCAAAAGAATCTTGCGGTCATCGATTTCATAGGTCGTTTTCCCCAAATTAAATAGCCTTGCCAGCACTTGATCAATAGATGCTTTTCTCACTTTAACGCTGACCCTTCGTGTTAAATCGACCGCATCGGTATGGTAGAAGAATTTAAACTCGGTTTTGGTTTCAATTTCTTCCAATACTTCTTTTACCGTGGCATTTTGCTCGTCTAAGGTCAGCTTGGTTTTTTGGGCATACGAAGAATTGGCGTGAACCAAAAAGCCTAAGGTCAAGAAAAAAAGAAGTGAAAACTTCATTTTCAGTTCATAATTAATACGCCAAAGAGAAGCACCCCTCCCTGACTTTGGTGGTTTTTTCATAATTTTGAGTGTTTATTGATGATTACTTAAAGTGATCATTCACGAAATCGGGAAATGTTGCACCATTTTCCGATTTTTTTATGATGATGATCAATCTTGTATTTTACAAGAATGGGTCTATTCGCATACTTTCATTGGCTACTTGTTTTCGTTTACAATTATCTTGTTCTCTATAATGGTATAATCCACATCATAAGCTTTTTTGAAATAGGAGAATACCTGTTCAATGGTTTCATACTCCGTTTCTACGGTAGCATTAAAGGTTTCATTGGCGATGGCCTTATTATTATTGATGATGACCACATTGTAATGCCGTTCTAATTTTCTGATGATATTTTCAAAGGTTTCATTTCTAAACACCAAATTACCTTGTAGCCACGAAGTATATAGCTCGGTATTGACCTTTTGACTACTAAACTCTTTGTGTCGTTTATCTACCCGTCCTTTGTTTCCGGGTTCCAAGAAATTCTCGGCCTGTCTTTTCCCTTCTCCCATGGCGTTCATACTTACCGATCCGTCGACCAGCACTACTTCGTAGGCCTCATCTTCAGGATAATTGGCCATATTGAACTTGGTTCCGTATACCCTAACATCCAATTCTTGCGAATTGACGACGAATTGCCTTTCCTTATTATGGCTCACTTCAAAAAAGGCCTCTCCGACCAGCTGCACTTCTCGCGGTTTATTATCGAGAAAGACCGAAGGGTAAGTCAAAACACTACCGGCGTTTAAATACACTTTAGTGCTATCGGACAATAAAATTTCAAAGCGCTTACCTCTTGGTATGGTCAGCGTATTCATAATCGGCTCCACCGAAGTGTTCAAATTCGCATAGCTCAATTGATTTCCGGATTGCTGGCCGACGACCTCCCCGTTCTCAGTGGTTACATTCCCATTTTCATTTTCCGAGATGACCTGTACCTGTCCGTTGCCTAATTGCAGGGTGATGGTATTTTCTCGCGGAATAATTACTTTTTCGGTGGTAATCACCGATTCCTTTTTTAAGAGAAATCCCAACCCCAGGAACAGGAGGGCTATGGCCGCATATTTCATGAATTTCATCATAGGCAGCGGAACGATTGGCCGGGTATTCTTCTTTATCTGCTTGATCAACTCTTGTCGTACTTTCTCTAGATCTGGGTCGTGCATGGCTATATTAAGGGCAAATTGGGTATTTACATAAGCTTTGAAAACAGCTTGGTTATTTTCATCTTCCAACCAAGTATTCAAAAGGTTTAAGTCTTCCACATCGGCAGATTGCGAAAGAAACTTTACAATACTGTTTTCGATATTTTTAGGGACCATTTCTGTTTTGCTCTTTATTATTCTACAAGCGACATTTTCAATACCCTAACTTTTTTTTAATTTTTTTTTGAATATCATATAATTTTTATTGTTTATTTGTGATATAGTCAGTGTTTATGAATTTTGAAGACAATAAAATTTTAGTCACCGAATTAAAAAAAGGAAGCGAAAAAGCCTATATGTTCTTGCTGAACAAATACCATCGCCCACTAAATGCCTATGCCCTGACCTTGACCCATGAAGCCTCGAGTGCCCAAGACATCGTACAAAATGTATTTTTAAAAACTTGGAAGTCTAGAAAAAAACTAAATCCCGATTTTGCCATCAGGGGTTTCCTCTATAAATGTGTTTACAATGAGTTTTTAAACCATTACCAGAAAAACAAGTCCGTTTTCTTATTACACCAGAAATACCTCGAATTTGCGCACCAGGTCGCCGAAGAAAGTGATGATACAGCTATTGCAAGAATGATTGAAATTGTCAATAATGAGATTCAAAAACTACCTCCAAAGTGCCAAAAGGTGTTTATTTTAAGTAAAAAAGAGGGCTTGACGAATAATGAAATTGCCGATTACTTAAATATTTCGATAAAAACGGTGGAAGCCCAGATTACAAAAGCATTCGTCATCCTCAAAAACAAATTGGGAGAGAAGTATGCACATGTGATGTTTCTGGTTTTTGATCAGCCACACTTGAGACCTATAACTGTTGTTAAATAGACCATGGTTTAAAACAAAAAAGAGCCACCGATTTCTCAGTGGCTCTTTTTTGTCGGGGTGGCAGAACTACCAACCCTTTCATACCAACCTCTATATCAATTAGTTACTTTACATTTTTCATTTCAGGTAACCGAATAGGTAACTTTAGACCGCTTCAAATTAACTTTTGTGCAAATTAGATAAAATTTAAAGTATTATATAATAAATGCTAAAAATTAACTTACCCACCTATCACACTACTTAGCTTGAACATGGGTAAATACATCGAAACTAAAATAACACCAACAAATAAGCCAACCAGAATAATTATCAGTGGTTCCATTAAGGTCGAAAGCATTTTAGATTTTTGCTGTACTTCAATAGCGTACTGTTCATTAAGTCGTTGAAAAATATATTCCGTCTGATTTGTCTCTTCTGCTACTTTTACCAGTGAAACCATTTTATTATCGAAAATTTTAATTTGAGACATACTATGACTAAGACTTTGACCAATCAAAACTTGCGATTCAATTTTCATTAATGCTTCTCTTAAAGGATAAAAATCTATCATCTTTTCAACCAATTGAATGCTGTTCAGCAAGGGTACCTTTGAAGCGGTCAATAAAGCCACAGCCTGAGTGAATTGGGTCAAGTACACCGACTTAATAAAATTACCGACATAAGGTATTTTCATCATTAGTGAGTCTCTTCTTTTTTTGAAAGAAACATTATTCTTAATTAGCTGAAGAGTAATAAATAATAAAAAGAAGATACCAATTATCAATGCACCGTAGTCTTCAATAAAAGCGGAAATACTAACAATAATTTTCGTAATGCTAGGCAGGTCCACATTGTTTTGCCGAAAAATATCTTCAAACATTGGAACCACCATTTTAAGCATAAAAATGACCACTAAGATTGCAGTAAGCAGTATGATTGTAGGATAAGTCAGAGCACTTATGAGTGCCCTCCTCTGCTCATTTTTTCTCGCATAAAACAATCCCAATTCCTCTACTATTTTTGACAGCGTTCCGGTCTCCTCTCCTATTTTTACGGAATGGTACTCATATTCTGAAAACTCCTTTCTTTCAGATAATATCTCAAACAGGCTATTTCCAGAAATTAAAGAATCTACAATTTCACCAAAAAAGATTTGTAATTTTTCTTTTTTCTGATTCCCCTGAATTAAAGACAAAGCTTCCTTAAGACTAATCCCTGCCTTAAGCAATACTCCTAACTCAGAATAAAAATCCTCCTTTTTTTTATTGCCGAAAAACTTTCCGAAGAAAGTAATCTCCTTTTGCAAAGTTTGGGCGAGCCAATTTTCATCGGAGGTCGACGGTTCTGTACTATCAGCTATATGTTCCAATTTAAAGCCCATCTTCTACTGCATAAAGTTATACGCACTGTTTTGTTTATAAACAAAGAGTGTTTGGTTACCTGATTTCTTATCTGAAATGAACTTGAGGGCATCAATTTTTCCTAATTGAACAGGCCGGTTTCGAAAAAAGAAATTTTGACCATCCAATTTTACAAAAAAGGTATCCTTCTCCTTTACAATATAATCTTGATATAATTCGTACTGTATCTGCCCCATTGCATTGTTCAACTTGATTTCTTGTCTGTGGGTATCTAGCCAAATACTTTCATAGCTATTGAAATCAACCCATAGCGACTGTTTTAAAGAATTTAAATCATTTTGTCTCTCATAATTGCCTTGAATACCTAACATTTGATTTTGAACAAGATTTAAAACTGCAAAAGCCATTCCTACGACAATGGTTGTAATCAATAACGATATGATTATTTCGCTCAGCGTAAAAGCCTTTACTTTCATCATTTCAATTTAGAATGAGTTTATCGATAAAAGATTTATTCCGGTCATTGTTTGTTGCCTTCAGGTAAATCACAGAGATCCCATTTTCCATTCTTTTTTCAACCGATACTTCCCATAGCCCGCGTTTCTCATAGAAGGGAAGTTCTATTTCACCATGGGAAAATTGATATTTTAGTACCCTGAGATTTTCCTTAATTCCGTCGTTACGGCTATTAATAGATGTGAAAAGCAAATTATTCATTAGTAAACTTGAGACCATAAAAATGATAACTATCAAAATAGTGGCCACTAAGGTTTCCATTAATGTCGAACCTTTTATTTTTTTCAATACAGCCATTTAGCAACCTTTTTTGTAATACTTTCTCCTACCACCATTCCTACATATTCTTTAGGAAGACCACTGCCATCAATTACGCCATTGTACAAATGATTTTGATAAATGCTACCATTTTCAATAGCTAAAAACCCATTGGTAGTTACATTACCCAATACTGTTCCCTTTAATTCCAAATTCCCCTTGCAATAAATTTCACCACGAATTAAAGCTTCATTTTCAACCTTTATTTGCGGAAAATACCGCTGTTTCTCAATATCTCCCAAGTATAAAACACTGCCATTAATCACACTTCCCATTCCAATTTGCAAGGGAATATCAGATTTTTTTAATTCGTCCTTTTCAGAATTCTCGAAAAGCACAATGGCAGAAGGATAGGTTAATTCACAATTTTTTCCAACTGAAATATTATTAGTGGAAATAGCCTGAAAGCTACCTTTAACATTATTCTTAATATTAATCTCAGGAGCGACCAAAATTACCTCATTCAAATAGGCCGAAGGCTCTACCACTATTCTATGTGTCGCATAGACTATAAAATTGCCTGTTAGACTTAAATCACTTAAAACTATGGTATGATCAATAATTAGGTCGGTAGGCTTTTGAAAGGAATTTTTATACGCACCTCCTTTTTTGAGTTGTATTCTATTCTCTACATTATCTGGCCCTTCTAAAATGCGGTCCAAGTTAGTCAGTAGCCCCGTATCTAACATGGGTAGTTTTGAACGACTAGTGTTTTGCCTCCCATAAATCAACTTATTACGATAGTAAGAATTACCAGAAATATTGCCCATTCGTACGCCTTGCTCCGGTAATGCCACATCTCCCGTAATTTTAGCGCTTCCAGCAATAACCAAGGGTCGCTGATTATCTTTTAGGTACAAGACTTTAAAACCACTCTCTATACCTTTTCCTATCAAAGCTGACCTTGTAAATTGTTGCCTTTTAAATTTTGAAAGCACAGCATACTTTTCATAGACCCCCCAATAACTTTTCGAAACTGTAGTTTCTATATTTAAATCGTTAAAGGAAGGTATTGCTAAGTCATTTTCGTTATTACTACCCGCTGCATAACTAAAGGCATTTTGGGTATTTTCTATCAAGGCTATAGAAGTATCGGTCTGTTTATGAAAAAAATTATGGGTGTAGGTAATGAGCACAAAACCGGTTAGCAACAAAGCAATAACCACCCCTATAAAGAGAACAAATTGTAATGCGCCTGCTTTTATTTTTGTCAAGCCCTTCATTCGGTGATATCGATATGAACTATTTTGCCATTGTATTTTACCATTACCTTTTTAGTACTGCCAGAAAGTAACCTTACATCGTCAATGATATCTTTCACTTCCATCATATGTTGTTGGCCATCAATGGATATAAAGAATATCTTATTCTTCGTAGTGCTTTCTGTTATATAACCTGTATACAGAATCTTCTTATCCGGTACTTTAGTAAAGTTCGTGTTCGTTTTTAATGATTTTTTCTTTGGTGATTTGGGAATGGGCATAATCCCTAAAAAAGGGTCTCGGTAATTCGCCAAGATGCTAAAGGTATCCCGTTTGGCAATTTCCAGTGGGCGAAATTGATCGACGACCTCGTTTTTGGGTGCTTGATGGTTTTTCGGAGAAATGGTTTTTACAATTTTGAAACCTAGAACACCCCAAATAAGCATGACTGCGCCCAGTAAGAGATATGTCTTCTGATTTTTTTTCAATTTTATTCGCCTTGGTTTTCACTAATCTGTACTATAAACTTATTCGCTGTATAAACCGTTTCATAACCACTGTTTACAGCCTTAACACGCCATTCATAGTTTCCGCTGGCTAAATTCTTGGTAGCCTTTGTTCCTAAAAACGTGCTATCTAAAACAATTGTGCTGTCCAAGAGTATTTCCGCGGCCTGTTCAAAACTTGGCCTGACCACCTGAATTTTGTAGGATTCAGTATCGGCTGTTTCGTGCCAAGCAAAATTCACATTTGTCAAAGTCACTATGGCGCTATCTTTGGGTGCAATCACTTCAACAACTTGGTTGGAAATATCCGGTACCTCCAACACTTCTTCACAACCAAATAGAACCGATATTGTTATCACTGTGAGAGCTTTGAAAAGTTTTACTAACGAATTCATAGTTTTAGGTAGGATTGATTTTTTTCTAACTTATTAGCTTTATTTTTAGTCCCCTTGGGACATTGACTTGGCTTATCAACAATCGTTGCTATTGTGGGATTCCCGTACCGATCTAAACTCCAACAAAAATTGGAAAGCTCGTAATCGAAAACTTTCAAATCGGTAATATCAATAATCGCTTTTTTACCCTCATTGAAAACTTCAAGACTCAAAACTCCATTTTTGTCCTTTACCAGAAAAACTCCGTCGGCATTTATTAAAGATGTTGCATTTACTGCGGTATATATGAAGGATACATTGGTTACAATTCCTATTTCATTTTCTAAGCTTATATAGTCTCGAACACGTTTATTGCTTACCGAATTAAAATTTTCTTGCAAGAGAATTTCATCACCTATTTCTAATGTAAAATATTTGGGTTTTACAGGTAACGAATCGACATATTGAAAATAAGGAGAAACCCCACTTCTATCCATTAAAGCGGCGTACTTCTTATACATAGTTTTATTAAATTGCGGATTGCTAACCACTAGCGGAGTTTTTTGATCTAAGTCAGGTGTTCCCGCCTGGTGGAAATTGGTTGATAGAATGTTCCCTCTTTCTACCCCAAGGTTGCTTAAAAAAGGGAGGGTAGTGTCATTTGTGTCTCCTATTTGGGTAATGGATCCACATGACCATATAAAAAGAGTTAACAACAAGGTAAGGTAGACGTATCGCATAGGTAAGATTCTTAGATACTTTAACGAAAAACCTTGGTTTGTGTTGTGTTCCTCCTCTACCTTTTCAAGGTAAAATGTCCCGTATAGACTCTATTTTGGTCATATATGAACCTAAACCAATAATCAGAGGCAGGCATAGGTTGACCCTGAAAGGTGCCATCCCAACCCGTAGTATTATGAGGCAGTTGCTGCAACAACTTCCCATATCTATCATAAATAAAAAGCTGGGCATCCACGTACATTTCCGAACCGATTATTTTCCATTTCTCGTTCGTTCCGTCCCCGTTTGGCGTAAAGAAACGTTGATAGCCCATGGCGAACACCTCTTCCGTTAAGGTTCGGCATTCATAAATATCCCGAACGTAGACCGTATATTGACCCGGAAAGACCCTAAAGTTATTGGAACTTTGATAATTCTCCCCATCAATGGAATATTCAAATTCTCCAATGCCATTGGCTATAAGCTCTAGATCTATCTCATCTGAAAAACCATTAAGGTCCACCTCCAATGTTACGGGTGCTCCCGAGGAGACCACTTCAAAATAAGCAGTATTCTCACAAACAATTCCGTTGGAGGTCTGGGTAACCGTAAGGGAATAATCTCCCAAATCTGTGATATTCAGGGTAGCTTGGTTTCCTATTTCAGTTCCATTTTCATTGCGCCAGCTATAACTTTCAAAAGTTCCTCCATTTATAACTAAATCCGGACTATCAGGACAGATAACATATCGTTCTTTCAAGTTTAGTTGTGGTATTGGGTTTACCATAAGGTTAAAACTTGATACATCGAAACAACTTTCCAAATCCGTATGCTGTATGCGTACCCATATAGTTTCGTTCAGGTTTTTATTTTGGTAATCGGCCTTGGCTAATGGGGACAAATTACTTAAAGCTTCCTCCTCTGAGCTGTGATAGCTAACATCATAATATAACGGGTCTTGACCGTTCAAAATTTCTATATCCTTTTGGGAAAGGTCAAAATAGTAGCGTCCCGTTTCATCGGTATCACAAATAATGATATCAGAAGCTACATTTGCCGTTGGGGTATCGAACACCTGTAATTGAAAGGATGATACTGAATAGCATTGGGCATTGTTCGAATTTTCCAAACGGAAATAAATGGTCTGAGGATTGCTTGTATTTTGGTAATTCCCAGTAATTCCATTTTGTGCCGTTTCGGCATCCGTTTGCGAGGTATAAAAGGAAACATTCGTTACTGTAGTTCCACTTAGAATTTCAGTTTCCTTTTGCGACAAATTGAACAAAAAGAGTCCGTCATTATCATCGTCGCATACCTGCCAATCGGTCACCTGCGGTACTACGGGCGTATCGTAAATGTTCAGATTAAAAAATGTAGAAGCATAACAAGCCGTGTCCGAAGCATTTTCTACCCGTACATAAATGGTATTTTGATAGGAATTGCTCAAATAGGAACTAGCGTTCAAGGGATTCACTCCGCTATCCGCATCAGTTTGAGTTTCGTGAAAGGTGAGGTTCAATGTGCTCGGGTTTTGGGTTCCGATAATCTCGGTTTCGGTTTGCGTCAAATCAAACACTGCCTGACCATCATTATTGTCATCACAATACTCTAAATCAGTTGGGGTGTTGGTTACAACCTGGTCAATGACCTCCAATTGAAAGTTGCCCACTTCATAACATTCGGGATAGGTAGCATTTTCTATTCTAAAATAGATAAATTCGGTCGGATTCGTGTTCGTAAAATTGTTGGGCAAGGGATTTACGTTGGCATCTGCATCTGCTTGTGAAGCATGGTAGCTCACGTTCACATTTGTCATGGCAGGGGCAATCAGATCATCCCAATAACTTAAATCAAAAGTAAAAAGCCCGTCACCGTCATCATCACAAACCGTACTATCCGGAACGGCCAACAAATCCGGGGTACGTTTAACCAAAATATCAAATTCAGTTGTATCGGAACAACTGGTGTTTAAACGATTGGTTACCTTAACGTAAATGGTCGTTGTACCTAAATCAAAGATTTCGGTAGCAGTTATTGGGTTCAAGTTACCATCCCTATTTGTCGCCGTTGAAAAATACTGTACCTGAAAATCATTGGGGTCCTGTACCCCTAAAATTTCAGCCGTTTTGGTGGTGACATCAAAAGGAAAGGTATCGGCAACATGGCAAACCTCTTCATTGCTCGCCACATTGGCGGTTGGCTGCTCATAGATGGTGATGTCCTTAGATTCGGTTTTGGTATCGGACGCCGTGGTGACCGTAACACTCACAGAGTAAGTCCCAGCGGCTGCATAGGTGTGCGTTGGGGTCTCCAAAGTGGAAGTGTTCCCATCTCCAAAATCCCAAGCAATACTCACAATGGGGTCCGTGGAGGTTACTTCAAATTCGGTGGCATCCCCCATACAGAAATTCCTTGCCCGTAAGCCCACCACAAAAAAGGATTGGATAAAGGGTGGTAATCCCAACCGACTTACACCACTTGCTAATGGAACGGCACTCCGTACGTAATTACAGGCCAGACCTCCTAAATTGGGATTATTGATGACACTCAAAGCGTTTTCTTCTAACTCCGTAATATAAATTTTCCCATCGATACCCAATTGGATTGCACCGTCCTGACCAGGTCTTATAGGGGCGATTTCAACGCCAGAAGCCAAAATAGCCGCTTCCGAATAGGTCGTGAGGTCAAATTGGTGAATATTGTACTCCGATGTAAAATTTTGGAAAAAATTTGAAGAGGTAATATATAGCTTGCTGCTATCCGAAGAGAATTCCACCCCATAGGAGCTATTCAAAACCGTATTAGTAGAGGCGGGAAAATATGGATTCAATTCAATAAAATCACTGACCTGTCCCGTAAGCGTATCAAAACGAAACAAATGGCGATCCATTCCTGTGGAAGTTACATAGGCCAAGAACTGCCCATCGGGCGATATTTTCATATAACCACCAACTCCCCGCGCACCCGAATGTAAAGGCAAATTTTCTCCCACAGCTGAAACTACAGGGTTTGTAATCAGCCCTGTTGGGGTTACCAAATACGCCAAAAATTGATTGTTCCCATACGTATGTACCAGCACCCAAATATCCGTGCCGTTGGCATGTTCCACGGCCGTTAGTTTTTCGGCTACAGGAGTGGTCAAGGGTATGTTCTTTAGGGTAACGTCTCCTAGGCCCCCATTCAATGTCATATCCACAACACTATATTGAAAGCCATTGGGTCCTCCCAAATCGTCAACGGTAAATACATAATACAGATCCGGGTTGCCAGGATCCGGTACCACAATGGCCGACTGCGAACTGGAGAAATCCCCTAAAAGTCCCGTGCCATTGGGCATAGGGTTGTGGGTACGGTCCCAAACAGTTACCCCACTGGTGTAAAACAGCAAGTTCCCATTACCATCCGAAATGGTGGCACACCCCTCTTGGGTAATCATAGCCCCGTCTGTTAAGGCCACAGGTGCCCCAGAGCTAAAATCCAGCCCGGCATTTTCGCCAAAATACCAAATGGACGCCTCTAGCTGGGAGTTGGCAAAGTGTACGAGAAACAAGAGGACAAGAAAAGAAAGCGACCTTTTCAATTTTAAAGTACGCAAAACATGTATTGTTATTAATCTTACCAAGTCAAGATACGGGTTGAGTAAGATAAATACTATAAACTATGCCTGTTTTAGATAAACGGAATAGGATTTCGGAAGAAACCCTTCAAATCATAAATTATCCAGATTTATAAACCCATAAGTCTTTAGAAAACTCCATACAATGTTCCAATATTTATATGAAAACAATTGAAACTTCTGGGTGACAAATTTTAAGTTTCCATTAATCATTACCTACCTAAATTTGAAGGCTACAATGCCAACTATTACTTAAAAAGATTTCTCTTGAGGATAAATACGGTTCCATGCGCATCAAGATTGCACAGCAACTCGAAGAAGAGGACAAAAGGCCATGTTCCGTAGTATCAACTCCATGCTGACCAAATCCAAGTTCAATGACTTCTTTAACAAAAATGGAACGGCGCTATTGAGCAAAAAAAAAGCCACGACATTGCTGCCGTGGCTTTCAACTAAAATTATAATCTGCTATTCACCTGAATAACCCAGTATAGTAAGGTAAAAATTCAGATACCGTTCATCACCAGCAATTCCAGCAATTTCCATTGATTTCTCCTTTATAGCTTGTTGGTTTTCTGATAAACCTTCATCAAAAAACATTTCCTTATTGATTTTAGCAACTTCAAGTATCGCGTATAAAAATGTTTCGGAGTCTTTTGAACACCTGCTAATCACATAGTCTGGGTTTTCCCAATCTAAAATGACTATTTCATCGGTTATCTTATCGATAGCGAGCATGTCTGCGTCATAAGAACCCACAATTATGTTCTTTTCGGTTTCAAAGACGTCATCGGCACTATTTAGATTAATCATGCCTATATCAAAATTACTAACATCATGATTGTTAATCAGATTCAATATAGGATCAATATGGGCTATCTCATTTTTTATTCTTTTTAAATTGTAACTATTCAAGTAATGTTTTATGAACTCGTCGTCAACCCCAAGCCGAGAAAGTGATTCTTTACTTGGGGCGAGTGATTTTAACTTATCTGCAAATTCTATACTTGTCATACACTAAAATTAATGCATTTCTGCTTGGAGTTTTCTAAAAACATCTTGGGCTTGTCTACCCTTATATTGTTTGACTGTTGCCTGGTCATATTGCCCTACTCCCTCATATTCTCCTGTTTCTTCATTATATCTATAATCCCTATACAATGTGACTTTGGCAGTTACACTCTCTATTTCTCCATCCTCGTTCTTCTGGAACTCTCTGTCGCTGATGGAATAAAAACCACCATCCCTATTTTTATAAATCTTGCCTTCTTCTATATTTCCTGAACTTTGAGCAAACAAATTACCCAATGATTCTGGATTGTCACTGAATAAATCAAAAACGGCTAACCCAAGTACTATCCCATTCATAAACTTCATAGTACCTCTAAAAAAGCCTCTAGCTTTGGATCCAGTTCTTGGATGCAACTTCGCATTTAATTGCCTGTGCGCTTCTTCTGGTATGCCTACCGCAAAACGACCTTGATCAATATGATGGTGTACCAACTTCCCTTTATAACCAGCATGGCTCGGATTGAACTCTACCCATTTTGGATCAATCACTGGTGACTGTCCCGCCTTAATCAATGCCTTATTTTTTGCACTAAACATCTGAGGGTTATTTTCAGCCATTTGACTCCAGAACCATCTATTGTTTCTTGGAAAACCTTTTGCATTGGTCGGCGAACTTTTTGGGGCATTGGTCATATCGACTTTGGGACCAGACATTAATTTCTTGATAGGGTCTGTACCACCAAACACAGCTAAAGTAGGGAAGTTACCATCTTTATCCTCAAACATTACAGGGCTGTTGAAAGAGTATGAGTAAGGAGTATATTGCTTCATCAATTCAGTTGCAATATCCACGGTCATAAACCTTGCTATGGCAGGATCGTACATTCTCATTCCATAATCGTACCAATCAAGTCCAAGTTCTTGATTCAATTCCTTACCATTAAATTTCCATTGCTTTGCAACAGAGTTTCCTAACGAAGATACATTACCATTGTAACCTTGATGCTTCATGCCGAAGGGGTAGTAATTGTTCTCCTCAATAATCTCATTGACGGAATCGATACTGCCATCACTGTTACTATCAGTATAACTCAATCTCACATTACCTAAGTGGTCGACGTAATTGTAGACGTAATTAAAGTTGCCGTTGTCTACATCCACATATCCTTCGGGATGTCCAAAGAACTGCAAACTTCCATTTTCATAGACTTTGCCACTTGCGTATTCCGTTTCTGTTATACCTGCGCTGTTTTGGGCGATTTCCTTCAGCTTAACACCGTCCGCATCATATATATAAGTAACAGTACCCGCATTGCTCCCCGTCACAGTTACATTGGTCGGTAAGTTCAGGTGGTTATAATCTATGTCCGTAATCCCCTTATTGAGGTCCGACGTCATGTTGCCGTTTTGGTCATAATAAAAATCAATTCCATTATCCGGGGTCATATTTTCAGCATCGTCCCTAAACCCAAACTGGTCGATCGCTGCACCATCGACGACCTTTGACAGTTTGTTGCCGTTTGGTTGGTACGTATAGGTCAGGTCGTCCATCGTTCCGAAGCCCGTGTTGTTTTCGAGCGAAGGGCTTGCCACGGTCCATCCCTCACGTTTGAGCGTTTGAATGTTACCGTTCTTATCGTATGTGATGCCGCTTACATTATACTTGCCCGTATTGTCCGTTGCTGCCGTTATCCTGTTCAAGGGGTCGTATCCATAGGCGTAGTATTTCAAAGAACTGTCATCGATATTGGCCGTACGCCACAGCGTTTCGGAGATGTTGCCGTTATATAGCGGTGCCCCTCCATGCTGCGGGTCGTTGTAACCGATACCAAATTTAAACAATTTATCCGTACCGGCATCCGCCACATCGTTGATGCCCGTGAGCCACCCCCTAATGTTGTAACGGTAAGAAATCTCTTGGAGACCAGATATTGCGTCATAACTTAAACCATAAGATCCACCCACTTTTTTTGTTTTTAATTTGCCTAATTCATCATAGTTATTATAAGCAATCAGTTCTTGTAAACTACTGCTTACAATGCGCAGAACTGTAACATTATTGATTCCGGGTTTTATAATCGCATTTTTAACCGTGATACTTTTACTCGCCTCTTGGTCTTGAGTTAAATCACCTTGACCATCCCACCCTATATTTTCGGGAATGCTCGCGTTTTCAGGGCAGCTATCTCCTAATATAGCATCCCCAACACACTGACTCTGAGATAATAATCGCCCTAAACGGTCGTATTTGAAGTTGTCTATGGTAACAATATCGTTACCAGAGCGGCTGTGGGTCGTTTTTACTTTCACTGGTTTGCCCGTAAAATCCAACTCGGTCTCAACGATGTCTACAGTTTCCAGATACTCATTTTCACTATATGTATAAATAGATCGTGCTTTTTCATCGTAGCCTACTACCAAGATAATCCAATCAGATGTATCAAGCACTTTTACCTTACTACCGGTTGCCAAAGACTTCGTCTTGATTTTATCTAAGTTATTAAAGTTCATCAGATTTTTGGCAAAAACGGAATTTGGTAAATTTAAACCGGATTCACTTTCCAAATAGTCATAATCATCATAGTAATTGACGGTATATAATTCTATTATGTTTATTGGTTTTGCAGTATTGGTGTAATATAAGTCTATACCATCAATTGGAATAGGCACCTCCAAAGGAGATTCATACTGGTCGGGTATGTTGGAACCACTACCCTCAACAATCCCTACCATATCACTACGATCATTATTATTTTCGATTATTCCGGTATATATCACTCGCCCAAATGCATCATACTTGGTAAATAGCCATTGGTCAACATTAATACTTGAATTGCTTTCAGTTCTCATGTTGGCGTCTTGAGTCATTACGGGCAGATCCAATAAATTGTAAACTATATATTCCCAGCCTTTACCTGGTATTCTCTTTTCTACCAATCGATTTCTATGATCGTACACATATTGATAGCCTAAGTCGTTCATCATAGCGTTCAAATTGACCAACGACTCTTCGGTCGCATCCATTTTAGGCGGAAGAACGTAGGTTAAGTTACCATAATCATCGTACACATAATAGGTGTCATGAGGGGCTTGGGCCATAGCGGCTTCTCCGGGGTCAAAAGTGTCGCCATCATTATTCTTGTCTATCGCGGGAATATCGGCATAGGTTCGTTTTAGGACCACCCTCCCTTGCTTATCGGTGAATTCTTCGGTGGTGTGCAATTTACCGGAAGACGTGGTATGATTTTCGTCTCTTGTTATATTCTTGTAAAGTTCTCCCTGAGCATAGAAATCATTTTCTTCCAACAATGGTTTTTCAGTATCTGAATTACCTGATCCATCATCTTGAAATCCAACAGTGAACAACCTTACATTATCATTTAGAGGGTCTCCTAAATTATTGGGGTTTTGATGATTTGCAAAATAACCCAATTCTATACTATGGTCATAGCCATTTTCGTTGAGTTTCCAATCCTCACCGGGTGCTGCCTGTTTTAAAACTCTATTCAGGGGCGAAGGTTCAAAGAGTTTTCTAGAGTACGGATTGGCATCTTCCAAAGTAAGGTTTGTAAAATCCTCCGAATAATCAGGGTGATTCTTATAATATTGCCTGGTTTGGGCCTTTAAGTCTTGAGTTCGAAAACTACCCAAGTCGCCATTAGAATCTGGTACTGGTAGCCATTCTTCATGCTGCCTACCAAAATCATCGTAACCTATGTGGGTTATCAGATCATTCCACTCCCCACTATTATCCATTGATTGGTCTATTCCTATCTGTTGTAAAGGGCGACCTAGACCATCGAAATAGGTGATGTTTTGAATAACGCCTGCAGACTCCGTAAAAAAATCAAAGGTTTCTTGGTCAATATTCTCTTGATCCAACATTTCTTGTGCACTTTTTTGAAAGGTACGGGTGTAGATGTAGTTATTTCCAGAAAATGAAATTGTACCACAGTCGTTTGAAGGTGCTTGGTCAACAATAGCAATTACGGCCTCAGATTCACACCCGTCACTGCTTTTGACCTTGATTGAATAATTGCCCTGGTCAAATCCAGATTTTGAGTTTGTACCTACAGGCTCATAAGATGCACCATTATTGAAACTGACCTGATTACCTGAATCAAGATTCGTTATTGTAATCGTTGCCAATTCCGTCGAACATGATGACTGCTTCACTACAACAATTGGAATTTCGGGTACTGACTTTATATCGATGTATATCTGGGCCAGTTTGGTACTCCAGTTGTCACCTTTCTTTGCCCTAATGTAATACGTGCCGCTTTGATTGACCGTTTTGGGTCCATCAAAAATTTCATTATCACTTTGTCCCGTAGCGTATTGACCTTGCCAATATATGGTTTCGTCAGACTCTTTTCCTGGAGGTAGCAAAGTCTTTTGACTACAATCATTGGGGTCGATTATCGGAGGATTCGGATTTCCGGGGTAATCGGGACCGTGCTCCCTTAAGACGGTAATAGTAAAGATATGGCCCCCATCTTGGCGTACTTGAATAATATCTTCCATATCACCAAGTGTATTCGCCTCCGATATAAAATTTATAGTTGCGTTATCTTGTTGTACAGTATATGAAGAAATCCAACTTGGCACTTGTGTAACTTGCAAGGCACATTCAGTATTGCCAATTATACTCCAGTTTACATTTTGTGACCCTGACCCAAAATAAAGTGTATTGGAGGTAGAAGGGTCTATACTGCACTCGGCTCCGCCGCAAGGAATGTTAACGGAGTCAATTGTTATCGAACTCGTCGATGAAGTGCAGTTGGAATTAAGCCTCCTACTTGAAACAGTGTAAGTGCCTGGAGGCGCCGTTACCTTCCATCGTTTATTCTCTTCAGCCTCATCACTATCATAATAAGGTTCTGAAACTCCATCGGAGGGATAGATAAGGTATTCATTGCCAGAACTATAATTTTGTATTGAAAAAGTTCCTTTTGCCGTGGAGCATACCGGTGTTGTAGAAGCTAGCAAATTTGGAGGTGGAGGTGCGAAAGGCCCACTTAAATTTCTTAGATCAACTTGAACCGAATTGCTAGTACAACTACTTCCCTTGGTGATTGATGTAACATAGTAAACCCCTTCAGGTAGGTTGAACGAGGGGCCGCCAGTGTAAATATCCCCTGTAGAGGATGTCACCACATAATCGTTAAGGGCACCATTATAGTTTTCAATAAAAAAACTACCGTTTGGGTTTGAACATGTCGCAGGCTCCGGCCCGGGCTCTTGCCGAATTTCGGGAAGTTCGGGAACCGCATAAACGGTAACGGTCACCGGCACGCGGTCATTATCCTCGCATTGCGTATCATTATTATAGGAAGCTGCATAATAAGTAGTAGTTCCAACAGGCTGGGATGTAGTAGTATAGTTTAGCCCAGTATGTTTAAGCGCACCCCCACTAGAAGCATTGTACCATTTAATAGTATTTCCCCCATCGCCGGGGGTAGCCGAAAGAGTGAATACATTCGGTCCACACTTCGGAGGTGGATCAGCTGCAACAGCCAAAGATGGTGTTGGATTAATTTTCGCCTGAACAGATTTACGATTACCCGAAAAACAACCTGTATCACTATC
This sequence comes from Cytophaga sp. FL35, assembly GCF_014349235.1. Classification (GTDB taxonomy): domain Bacteria; phylum Bacteroidota; class Bacteroidia; order Flavobacteriales; family Flavobacteriaceae; genus Euzebyella. Next base: position 60,456 of record NZ_JACSOH010000017.1, read on the forward strand.
ATAACTCTCGACATAATAGGTTGTTGTAGTTGATAAATAAGGAGTGGTATAACTCCTCGTATCAGAACTGACCCCTTCGGTAAGTTCATTTCCACCGCTGGAAACCGCATACCATCTAATTCTATCTGAATTGTTGCCTGGAATTGCACTAATTTGTACAACACCTGGTCCACAACGCTTGCCTTGGCTTGTAGATGGGGAAAGAACTTGCCCATGTACTTGAACATCTATACTGTTCGAAACCTGAGTTTGGTTTCCACAGGTCACTCTACGTTGATAAGAAATATTGTTTGTATGTGTACCTTGAGGGGTATACCCGACCCCATTGGCCCCATCAATTGGTTGCCAACCATTACCGTCAAAACTGTCATAGTACCATTGGTATGAATAGGTACCGTCTGTACCTGACGCCGGAGCAACACTGGTTATACTAGCAGGTGTTTGTCCATAACAAATTGTAGGTTTGGAGGTGGTAATTGTACCCCCTGTCAGATTTTTTATTGTTATGAAATCCGAGGCCTGTGACGTGCTCCACTCCCCAGAATTTCTTTTAGCTCTTATATAATATACTCCATTACCAAGAGTTAAGGGATATGGTTGAGATGTTGCCTCTGCAGAAGCAGCATCATTCATTCCTTGTGAATTTTTCCCTTGCCAATACCATTTGACCCCATCAGGTGGTGTACCTACACGCTGAAGGCTTGCTTGTCCACAACCATTTGTATATAATTGAGGCTTACCAGGAATATTCGGTGGGGGATTGTTCACGCTTATAGACAATGTCAAGTGAAAGGTCGTATTGTTAGCATCTGTAAAATCTGCATACACAACACCCGAAGGTGTAGTGTTCCATTTAATAGCAGCTGAGTTGGCAGCAGACCCAAGCACGGTACCGTTAGTTGTGGACCACTCATAACTGACTATTTCCACTGTATGGTATATGTAATAATTGTTGGTGGTCCCCACTTCTACACTTTGGGGGCCATTTAACGTCTGCGAAAAAAGTCTTTGCAACGAAGCTATGGCCATAATAATTAAAGTAACTAGGAAAATTTTTTTCGGGAAAAGGATATTTTTATGAATATGCATCATTGGTCATGTATTTTGTAAGGATGGGATTTATTAATTCGAAATAGGCTGCTTATAACTATACCTTTGATCTGAAATCAAATTACCCTGAGCATCCCTGATTTCTTTTAGACGGTTGAAATCATCGTATTCATAGTGTATTGTATAACCTCGAGAATCCGTCGTACTCGTTGCACCAATCAAAGGGTCGTAAGTATAGGAAGTGACCATGGAATTGGATAAATAGGAACTGTTACGGATATCGTCCAATGCATCACGAAGATTATTTTCAGCTATCTCAGAAGTATCATTATTGGAAGCAGTAATTGCCGCATCGATTAGACCTTGAACGTTCAATGCTTCTGCACTTGTGAAATTCTCTATCTTGGCAATCGGATATTTGCCGTAATACCCCCAAATATAAAAGGTACTTGGACCATTTTCCTTTGATATTTCTTCGAGCTTGCCATTATCGTCATAAACGAAATATTCTGTACTGATTTCGGATGAAAGTTCTGATTCGACCGTAGATTTTGCCTTTTCCACCAATTCTGGTTTAAAATCGATTTCAACAGGGTCGTCGTTAAAATCTCTATACCCTACTTTGGTCGTTCCTATAAATTTATCTGCTATATAATTTCTTTCTTCGACCTTATAATTAATCATGTTCAAACTGCTCATACCATTTAGAACCGTGGTATTATAATCGAATGGATAGGTTATCTCCTTTTTGGTTAAAATATTTTGGTTTTCGGTGCCCTCAATTCTCGACGTTGTCGTTTTTATTAAAGAAACCAAATTTTTAGAATTGTATTCATATGATGTAGTTGTCGATATGACAGATCCATCATCATTTATTAATTTTTCCGTGGTCGAAGTTAGATTATTTGTGCCTATAGAAATGTCATAATGGCCGTAGGCATATACCTGGAAAGGGGGCTGAAGAGATCTAAAGCAATACTCTTCAAAAGCATAACCGTCAGATCCGACATAAAATTCCGAATCTGGGAACTTGTAATTGCGCTGTACGTGTAACGCCTTAACAAGATCGGTTTCTATTGGCGTATATACATAATTAATTTCACGGATAGTGTCAAAGGTAGTGATTGCACCATCCTTGATTGCCTTAAAGTCGGTTTGATTAGCAAGTACAGGATTATTCCAGTATCGATACAGTTGTAGATGCCATTTATTGCGATTATAGCCCTCCCCGTTGGGAAGATAATTTTTTGTGTAAGTCCATCTAAAATTATCGTAATTATAAACCGTCTTTCCAATATTTTCGCCCGTGCCCCCCTTGAATTCTGTCACATAAGGATACCGTATCGGTTGATTGGCTAACTCGGCCAAACTTGGTATAAATCCCGAATGAAAAATACGCTCTCGATATCTATCCATATCATTTCCGTATTCTTCATAACGATGCTCGGTAAACATAAACTCATCCTTAGGCTCAAGGTCAATCTGGCCATGATCGGAGATGGAACTTGACAATGTACTATACTTAAAACTACGTTCAACCGTACTTCCAATACCATCCGAATTAATAATTCGTTGTACGCGCAAACCTGGGCCATCTTTAAGTGCATTAGATTCGCTATCCCTGTATTTGTTCATTTCATATACAAATTCAGTACTGCCTCCGGTAGGATAATATATTTTTTTTATTACGCCACTCGTTATGGCATTCAGATTGGGGTTTCTATTATTTGTATTCGGATTGCCTACGAATTTTGTTTCAAGAGGACTCAATGTGGTGCCCCTATAATCGGTTATCTCACTTCGTGGAATCATATTAGTATCGCCCGATGCATTGTAATACCCCCAAAAATCAATAAATCTTGAATCCACTATCTCATCTGTGGTAGGATAATGATCAAAAACATATTTCTCAATGGTGTCCTCATTGCTATCCTGTATTTCTATACCTATTAATTTGTGAGTCTGCAAATTTGTACTGCCACCGCCTGCTAATATGACATGTAGGGGTTCCCTTATGAATTTAACCTTCCTTATCAAGTTTCCGTTACGATCTTTCAGTTGGATATTATCAATTATGTCTTTATTCTGACCTTCTCCCCCAATTAGTATAAACTCAAGAGTTCCATGATAAAAATTAATTTCCATAACTCTATAAACATCATAAAATCTTGGGTTTGAGTTTTCAATGTCTTCACCCACAAAATATTTATTATCATTATTGGAGTCCCAAACATCCTTAAGTATATAATCCTGACTATAATAGGACCTGTACTGTTGTGTAGAACCCCCATAGGTATAGCTGATAGTATCCTTTAAGTTCGCAGAGACAATTCTCTTTAGGGAATATCCGGTATAAGCGTTTGTGGTACTTTCCATACCTACGAATGTGTAAATCGCACCTTTTGGGTCTGATATCTTAAGACTGCTTAAATCATCTTCTGAGTCCAGTATAGTTTGAATCTTTAAAGGATCTCCGTTCAGAATAATTGGAGTCTTAATTCCATTATCATCTTTAAAAATGAATTTGCCATTATGACTTCCAAAACTATATGAGAATATATCATACTCCGAATCCGCAAATTCACCTGTACTAACCAATCGGCTGTTATATGGATAGTGAGTAACCTGTTCCAAAATTTTCAAAACATCTTGCCCTTGCGTGTCCATGAGAGGATCAAAGCCATTAGGAAAGGGAAAATCCCCGAAATCCGGATTACCATGAATCGTCCTTGATACCATTCCACCTACATTCAAGCTCCATCCTGCCGCGATGGGCCCGTCCACATCGGTTACTTTGAAGCCCGACGCGTGATAACTAATACTAACGGGTACGCTAAGACTGCCATTGTTTATGGTAAATAGAGGAATCGATATCTGTGGAAGCCCTGTGGAGTAATCCATAGGATAGTCTTGATATCTGAATAAGGCAGCCGTTTCCGGTGATGGAAGAGTTACCTCATGTTCTTGTGCAGAAATGATTGTTTGACAAACGAATAACCATAGAAAAAACAATTTTTGGGCTATTTTTAAATCCTGAACCATGTTTATAATTTTTTTATAATTGTTTATCCAATTTTTTACACCAAGTTTAAACCCAATTACTTCTGATATATCTGCCGATAGTAGATTTATTAAGTGTTCAAATTGGCAATGAACACCTTAATTTCTATATTGGAAGATTGTATTCACCTTAAAAAGAAGTAGTCATCTCATGCAGTTTCCGACTTGTTTGCTTTATCAAGTATTAGATATTTTCTATAAGCCTGATAGTAAGTTAGCCGGTAAATATTAGACCAACATTCCCTTTGGTATAGGAAATATTTGAACCGGACTTAGACCATATACTTTTGTAAATGTCTGATCGACTTTGCTAGAAGGTGATGGTTAAAAAGTCGGTATCTTCAACCGTTCCGTTATTTAAATATTGAACCGTGAATTCTAAGAACCTTCTGACGCTCGCCAACCAAAATATTGAGATACTCCATCTATATGACCATAATCACCTGACATATCTCCCCAACAGGCATATGGAGCCGTTCCTTCTGTACGAGAATAACCATCACTTAAATTAAATTTGATTTGATCATAAGTATTATTAGGCAAGGCGACGACATTTATACTGTCCGCTTCAATCAAATAATGTGTTATATCTTCACTAAATGTTTTTATTACCGTATCTGTATTGGCATTAATTAATTGAAAACTTCCATTATTTATTTGTGCAGCTGAAAAATTGTAAAATATTAGGAGCAAGAATAAGTTAAGACTTCTCATTTTCTATTTATTGGATTGTAATCGATCAATTTCAGTTTGCAGCAATTTTATTTCCTTTTGCTGTGATATGGTATGTAAAGTCAATTCCTCAATTTTCTCCAATAACAACCTGTTCATATCACCTACTTCGATACCGTTAGCTTCTACCTCCTTTGCGCTTGGTATATTTGGTAAATGACCATGATTATTAATATATTCTTGGACTTCTTCTAGTGATGGTAATTCATAGTCAGCCTTAAATACATAGTCGGGCCAATTATCGGTATCCACCCGCACTTCCCTTGCCCTAATCTTGCCCTCTACGGCAAGTTTATGGGTTGTTATAGCACTTCTTCCTATACCAACATTGCCCTCGGTATAGGAAATATCAGCTCCTGATTTAGTCCACTGACCACCGGTTCCAGTATTTCCCGAAGATGTATCAACTCCTAAAATTTCTATGGCACTCAGAATTGGGTCATTGTTGACTTCCCCGAACAAAATTGTTATATCCTCGTTGTCAGAGGTGGTGGTTACGGTATATTCCCAAGCAAAAACTTTGTTGGCGCCAGTCGCAACAACGGATGGGTCGGATGGATCATCTGAGGCAGCCGTCATTATATTTAAATCATCAAGTTTTAATGACCCATTTACAGAAACATCAAATATCCTTTCATAATAATTTGTATTGTTGACACCGTGGTGTGGTTCTGCAAAATATATTGTGATATCATAAGTTCCTGCATCAACATCGAAGATGTAGCTCATACTAGGATTATCTGTCAATCTCATACTTCTATAAGGTTCCAATAAAGAAAAGGATCCACTGGCATTATGAGTTCGCGTGTTCTGCTCATCATACATAAATCCCGTAGACACTCCTTCTGCAATGAACTGATTTCCGTCGATTGTGGCAGGTCCTTCGGACAATTCCGTAGTCAACCCGCAATTAATCCTTTTTACATAATCGGTCTGCGCCTGAATATGAGTTATAGACAAAATAAAGATTGCCAGACGAATCAAAATTTTTAATTGTTTCATTTTACTATTATGTTTTAAAATGCGGTTGTTTTGTATCATACAATTCATTGTTGTCCATTATTTTCAATACCAGAATTATACTTTTCCAAATAACTTTTGATTCTGTTATTTTATTAAATGACTTTCGATGAAACGCTTAAATCGTAGGGTCTTACTAGAACAATTTCGTCAAAGAGACAGGTTACATCGATAAACAACACCTTTGAGGGTTTCTTGAAGTGTAATTCAAAATTGATGGAAAAACCATCGTTTTGTAAGCTTTTTCTTCTTTTTCTATGTAATTCGATAACCATCATTCCTATTTTGTAAGTAAAAAATCAGATTTCTCCTATTACAAAAACAACTGTCTTGTATAACAATTTTAAATTATCGGCGTTGAGTACTAACACTTAACCCAAATGAACCGACCTATTTCCATACTCATAATTGATGATCATCCAATGGTTGTTAGGGGATATCAACTTTCTTTAGCAACATTGACAGAATTTAACTATATAACACAAGGCGCTTCTAACTGTGCGGAGGTATTAGAAATGATGGAAGAGAAAAAAAAATCTTTTGCTGATTTATTGTTGCTCGATATAAACCTACCTGCAGCCAAAGGAAAAGGCATCAATGATGGGGAAGAACTAGGCTGTCTTGTAAGACGTCAATATCCAAAAACTAAGATAATTGTACACACTGCATTAAATGACTCCCACCGTATTACCAATATTTTTCACAGTCTTAAACCAGAGGGCTTATTGATCAAATCAGAAGTTGACGAGACCAGTTTACTAGCGGCGGTATCAAATGTTCTAAACGGAAGAACTTATTATAGTAGTAAAATCAAAATGTTACTAAGCGAATCCAATTTTGAGGACATACATATTGACACATGGGGCAAAAAAATATTATTGTATTTAGACAAGGGATTTAAAACCAAAGACCTACCGGAATACATACCCTTATCAATTGCTTCCATAGAACGAAGAAAGAGAGAATTAAAAACGTTATTGGGAGTGCCCAGTGGAGGTAATATGGAACTATTGGAAAGCGCCCGCCAAAAAGGTTTTATCTAAATACACGCAAACGATTGAAAACAGAAAAGAAAGTGATGATTTCTCCAATACTTAAGAAAAAAATTCCAGCTCTCAACCTTCAGGAAACACTGATTGTGCTCGCCATCATTGGCATCTTACTATTGCTGGCACTCCCTAATCTAATGCCTTTAATTTCAAAGGCTAAAAGCGTAGAGGCGCAAACACAGTTAAAAGCTCTCTATAACGCCGAAACTACTTACAGGTATATGTACAGCAAGTTTACTCCGGATATCAATGAACTCGACTTTGAAGCACCCAAAACGGTAAAAGATAATGGTACAGCAAATTATGTGTATAGTATTATTTCCGCGGACCAGGCATCTTTTAAAGCTAGAGCCGAAGCCATTACCGATTTTGATGGCGATGGTGTTATGAATGTTTGGGAAATTGACGAAAACGGAACACCAAAACAAATTACCAAAGATTGATACCGACAATTAAACTTTTGGTTATAGTCATTTGCGCCATCATCACTTATCAAGACTTTAAGTGGAGAGCGGTGATTTGGGTATTATTTCCCATATTGGCATCGTTATTATCTTACCTGAATTTTATCCATCAAGGGACGCAGTTCTTTGGGGTCAGCTCTTTGACAAACTTAATATTAGTCACCATCATTTTAGGAATATTATACCTCTACACGAGATTAATTCTGAAAAAGCCTTTTTATAATATCAGTCTAGGTCTAGGAGACATATTATTATTTTATGTCCTTGCGCTTTCATTTCCTACGGTGACTTTTATAGTCATTTTTACAAGTTCAACTATTTTCGCTCTTTTATTCTTTTTAGTAATAAATAGAAAAAAAAATCATACGACCGTACCATTGGCAGGGCTTATGTCTCTCTATTTGATAGGTGTTTTTTTCTTTGATATTATTCTAAGTCCCTATCAGCTATATCAAATATAAATGAGCAGCTCCAAGTCTATACCGTCCCCTATCCTACAGAAAATAAGTGCCGAACAAGCCTATCATTATAGAATTGTTCCATCCGGAGAACAAAATGGCACTTTATTTTTTAAAACGGATCAAAAGGTAAGTTCTCAGCTGCAGCAAGAATTGGAAATAGTCTTGGACCTCAAAGTAGATTTCAAGTATTGTGAAAGTGAAGAACTACAGAAGCTCTTAGCTCGACATTATAGAAAATCAAAGGAACCCTCAACTTCTGGGTTAAGTTACAGTTCCGATTTTTTGGAAAGGCTATTATTGAATGCAAAAAGTGTTGGTAGTAGTGATATACACTTCGAACCCTATGAAAATAGGTGCCGTGTACGCTTTAGAATAGATGGTAAACTATTGGAACAATATAGTATTGAGCCTAATGAATACCCAAGCATTATCAATAAAATTAAAATTAGGGCTGAATTGGACATTGCCGAGAAAAGACTCCCGCAGGACGGTAGAATTTCTATGAAATCGGAAGAGATAGAATTTGATATTAGGGTGTCTTCTTTACCTACCTTAAATGGAGAAAAATTGGTGCTGAGAATATTAAGCAAGGATACGAGCTCCCTTAATTTAGAGCAACTTGGTTTTTCAGCAGAAGAACTTGAAATTTTTAAGGAAAGTATAAAAAATCCCAATGGCATTATTTTAATTTCGGGACCCACTGGCTCAGGAAAAACCACAACACTGTATGCGACCCTTAAACACCTAAATAATGACAGCACGAACATTCTCACGGTAGAAGATCCTATCGAGTACACCCTAGAAGGAATAAATCAAGTACAGCTTAAAGAAAACATAGGTCTCGATTTTTCAAGTACGCTAAAAACTTTTCTAAGGCAAGATCCCGACATCATTATGGTGGGAGAAATAAGGGATGTGCAAACGGCGAACATGGCAATTAGAGCTGCTTTAACGGGTCACTTAGTACTATCGACCATCCATACAAATTCAGCTTGGGCAACGGTTTCCAGACTTATAGATATGGGAGTTCCCCCATTTTTAATTGCAAGTACCTTAAATATAAGTATAGCACAGAGACTAGTTCGCATACTATGTTCTAAATGCAGGACCAAAGTGCCTTTGAACTATAATGAACTACCTAAAAATTTTAAACCAAGTATTCATCTCAAAACACATTATAAGGCAGTAGGATGTAGCTCTTGTCACTATACTGGATACAATGGTAGAAAAGCCATTTACGAAATTTTACCCATAACAAAAGAATTGAAGAAGCCTATCAAAAGTAATGAAATCCAAATTTCAGATTACATAGAAAAAAATAATATTAGGACATTAAAAAGCAATGCAATGCGTTTGGTACTTGATGGCGTTACCACCATTGAGGAGGTTTATTCGCTATTAACGGACTAATTCAAGTCATGAAAAAATCAATATTTCTTTTTTTTATTTGCCTTTTTTTCCAATTACATGGCCAAAGTCCTGATCGAATCAATTCAATCAAGAATCAATTGGAAGTATTAGCGCTGGACAATTCTGAGCTTAATGAGAACCTTAAGCTAGAAATAAACGTGAACAATGTTAATTTATCTAATTTCTTAATTGCCGTTTCACGTGTTCACAACCTAAATATTACGGTAGCCCCCTCCGTTGGCAACATTAATATTATCAATAATTTTTCAGATGTAACTGTAGCTGATTTATTAGTTTATTTATGTAAGGAATATGACTTAACAATCGACTTTACCGGAAATATCCTTTCCATTAAAAAATATTCGCCCCCCATTGAAATACCAAAGGAGAAAGAGATTTTGATTTCCTATTCCCCTTCAACAAAACTGATTTCATTAGATCTTGAAAATGACGCTTTAGATAAGGTCTTTAGGAAAATTATCGAGACTAGTGGCAGTAATTTGCTTTACTCCAATAGTATCGGTCAAAAATCCCTGAATCTATATGTTAAAGATGTTCCTTTTACCAATGCTATGCATATGTTAGCTGAAATGAATGGCCTTCATTTAACCCAATCGAAAGAGGGATTTTATTTATTTGACGTTTTAGCAGGGACAAATCAAAAAAACACAAAATCTAGGAGACATTTTGGAAAGAACCATGAATATATAGTGTTAGATACCGTCAATAAATTACTAACCGTTGATTTCAAAGACAAAAATATCGCCACTATTATCCAGGAAATAAGTCTAGACCTTAATCTCGATGTTTATATGGCGACGCCTCTCGAAGAAGCCGGTAGTGTTACTTTTAACGCAAAGGAAATAACTTTTGACGACTTATTGCTCCATATTTTTGAAAGTAAAGAAGCTCAAGGTTTTGTTGATATCTCCAATTCAAATAATGCTCGACCTCCCAATCGTCCCCAAGATCCTACAACCGCATCGTCGCCTACTTCTTTCTCCTTCAAAAAAGAGGGTAACATTTACTTTTTTGGAACCTCCGAACAGCTAAGTGTCAGAAACACCGAAATAGTTCAAATGATGCATCGTTCAGTTGAACTATTGGGAGACCCTTCGGTCCCTCAAGGTAGTAATAGGACCTCGGGCAGAACCTCTAATTCAAATATCAATTATTACGGTAATTCCAATTCTGGTCAAAACAGCTTCGGAAACACTAACAATTTAAGCAATAGAAGGTCTGTAAACACAACTGGAAATGGTTTTGAAAATTACAATAATACAGCAGAGGCTATTATAAATATCATTCCTAATGAAATTAAGTCCAATCTAGACATTAGGGTAGATTATGAGTTGAACAGTTTTTTTGTTAGTGGACCATCTGCCAATATTAATAGGTTCAAATCATTTATTAATGAGATAGATAAACCTGTACCCGTGGTTCTAATTGAAGTCATGATAATTGAAGTTAAAAAATCAGCAACGGTGGAAACAGGCATAAGCTGGGGGATTGGAGATGAACCCACAACCACACAGGGTAAACTTTTTCCAGAAAGCGATATCAATTTAGGCGCAAATACTGTAAATAAAATTATTGGAGGTTTTGACGGATTCGGATCCTTTAACGTCGGACAAATTGTACCAGAGTTCTTTGCGAACATTAAAGCAATGGAAGAAAATGGAAACCTTAAAATTAGATCCACTCCAAAACTATCAACCTTGAATGGACATAGAGCAAATTTGAGTATAGGCGAAACAACATATTATGTGGTCACCAATCAAAACTACTTTGGTTCTCAAATTCCAACCACCTCAGAAATTAGAAATTATGAACCTATCGATGCTGAGCTGGCCATTAGCATAAAACCGTTAGTCTCGGGAAATGGTCAAGTCACCTTGGATATCAATGTGATTCAATCAGATTTTAGCGGAGATCGTATAGAAGAAGACGCCCCTCCCGGCCTAACTTCAAGAGAGTTTAGTTCTATTATACGTATGCAAAATCAAGATTTGGCAATATTAGGTGGGCTTGAAGAAAAATTGAAAAACGATACCGGCAATGGCGTTCCCGTGCTGGCGAGAATACCAGTAATAAAGTGGCTTTTTAGTAAACGTAAAAGGGAGGACACCAAACAAAAACTTACCATTCTAATAAAACCTACTGTCATTTATTAATGCTCAAAAATCGGATTTCAAATATCGTAAATAGCAAAATATTTTCAAGCGTAGAGATTTGCTCTAAGAATGGAGAAACCGTCTACCATGTTTTAATTGCAAAAAAGTCAAAAGACGAACTTGTAGTCGAATCATTCGAGAGCAGTGATTCATTACAGAAAGTAGTAAAAATCATAGGGAAAAACATTCCAGTAATCATCTCTATCAACACTGATAATGTACTATCAAAAACTGTAGATGCCAAACTTACTTCAAGTAATGAAGCCGTAATTGACCATACCTTTCCAAGTATTAATGTGTCTAGTTTTTATTTTGAAATCGTAACTCTTAAACCACATAGGCTAGTTTCAATCGTCAAGCGAAATTATGCCGATAAATATTTGAATGAGTTTAAACGGCATCAGTTAAATATAATATCAATTCACATAGGCTATAGTTCTATAAATAAAATAACAAATCATTTCCATAATGTAGAACTGGTGGGAAGTAACTATGGTTTTTTTGTCGACGAGAATCACAACAGTTCGAAATTTGAATATACTGAAAAACAAAGAGAGTATCAGTTTGGAGGAGTCAGTCTAACCAATAATTCCCTTCTAACTTTTTCGAGTATCCTCGCTTACCTAAGCCCGAATCAAAACTCAACTAATTTTGATTCCTTAAAAAAGGAGTTTCGTACTAATTTTTATAATAGAAGTCTCTATCAAAAAGGAATAAAAATTTCGCTGGTATTCTTTTTGATTATTCTGCTACTAAATTTTTTCATTTACGAAGATTATCGGGAAAAAATAACCGAATTAGACTTGACATCCCAACTCAATTCAAACCAATTAAACAAGCTTAAGAAGCTTGAAACTGAAGTTCTTAAAAAGAAAGACCGAGTTGAAATATTGACAGCAACTTCCAACTCAAAGTCTACTTTTTATTTGGATTTATTGGCTAAATCAGTACCTACTGAAATATTATTGTCACAGTTAGAATTTCAACCTCTACTCAAGCCTTTGAGGCAAAGTAAAGAAATCGAATTAGACAAGGATATCATTATAATAATTGGAACTACACCAAATGGCAACCACTTGTCAAAATGGGTGGCAGAATTAGAACAATTGTTATTTATTAAGAATGTTGAAACGGTTTCTTATGAATACCTTTCAAAAGCAAGCTCAAAATTCACCCTTAAACTTGTGCTACATGAAGCTTGATATCCGAAATAAAATTTTAGTTCTAGTTACCTTCTTATTTTTAATTGTAAGCTATCAATTTGCAATTAAGAAAACCATCTCTTTGAGACAGGTTTATCACTCAAAAAAATCCGAACTTAATCTAGTGAAGGATATTCCACGACAACTCTCAATTTTGAACCATAAAAAAAAACATTATGATTCTTTACTTCAGAAGATGAATTTGAATGATACATCTCTACAAAACAGTCTATTGAAAATTACAAATACTGAAGCCTTAAGTAATAATACAAATGTGCTCTACTTTAACGAACCACATAGCTATTCCAATGCACATGGTTCTTTTTTAACTTATAATTTCCAACTGGAAGGTAAATACAATAATCTTCTCCGAACTATTTATCCTATTGAGAACAATGGTAATTTTGGTAAAATAGTCCATATTAATCTGGAAAAAAAGAAAGACTATAAAACCAATAAAAATCGTCTTCAGGGCACTATATTCTTTCAACAGGTAAAATAATAATTAGAAATCTGGAAATTGTATTCAATAGTAATTTGATTGAGTTGGCAAATTACCATTATCATCTTCGATTATTTATACTCACATAAAGAGTTGATTGGTAAAACTTTACCACAATTATCAGATTTTTCTTACCTTATTGTCATGTTTACTTACTAAAGTAACTGGTTTTCAGAATGAAGCGTGCAACCCCCGAAGATAAGGCCACTGTAATCAATATTCTTTCCGAGTCATTCGAACAGAATAAAACTGTTCTCTCTGTTGTCAATCATCGTATTGAGTTAATACCAAAACTCATGGCTTATAGTTTTGATAAAGCTATGATTTTAGGTGAAGTTTGGTTAAACGATGATTCAACAGCAGTTTTAATTGCGCTATGCCCCATAAAAGCAAAACTCTCTGTAAATAGCTTGCTTTTGGATATAAGATTGCTGCTATCAGTTATCGGTATTTCGAGAGTTTTAGAAGTTTTAAATAGGGAGAACGAAATAAAAAGAAGGCAGCCAAGAACTGAATTCATCCACTTATGGTATATCGGTGAAAAGAAAGCGCACCAAGGTTTAGGACTAGGAAGTCAATTGCTTAATAATTTCCTCAAACTTGAAAAAATAAAAAACTTACCAATCTATCTGGAGACATCAACTTTGGAGAATTATACATTACCCAATATTTTATAGTTTGTTGGTTGTGTCTTTTTTCTCCTTGAATCTGACTTCCTTGTTTTCTTCCAAATATTTCTTTTCTATAATCAGCGGTTTGTTTTTTGGTTCTTCAACCTCGAACAAGGATTGCAGCATTGCGACCGTGGGCTTGGTCTGGGTCTTTTCCACATCGCGCATTATTGCGATAACGGCATTGATTCGCTTTAACAATTTGGCCTCCATGGTGCGTCCCGTTCGTCCCAAATTTTCCTTTGGGGAAATCTCGTTGTAATGAAAAAAATCGAGTATGCCCTCCATCGCTTCGGTATGTGTTTTGAAGTGGGTGCGTGAGAACGCCTGGAAACGCTTTGCGGTTTCCTTTTTGAACCTGATTCCGATAAATGAGTCCATAATTCGCCGATTTGTCGCAAAATCTTCCCTGAAAATGGGCGTTTGGAGGCCATTTGTCGCAAATCGGTGAAATTCAACGCAATTTAACAACTTACAATTATCTGAATATCAATGAATTGAATTAAAAATGGAATACGTAACATCGCTTTGCGTGTTACCCTCTTGCTATTCCATTTCGTCCCGCTCGCGGGACAAAATTCCATACAATCCGCTTCCTATCCAAATTGCCATTTCAGGGAAAATAATTTTCCGATATGTTATTTTTCGATGTACGGGAATATCGGCGAAAGTCGAAAATTGGATAGTCCCATTTGAATTTTCGTGCTGAATTTCAATCATTTAAAGATAAGAAATTTTTGATCATCACAACTTGAAAAACTAAAATACACCCCAAAGTTTCAGGGTGTATTTTTTTTAGCGTAGTTCATAAACCAAACTTTAGTACTCGCCCGGCAACATCAAGGTATCGTTCACAAAGAACATTCGTAAATCATCCAACGGAAAATCTGTGATATGGTATTGTTGCCTTATCAAGATAGTATTATTGCCGTCCCCATAGGTGATCTCTGCCTCGTAACCCCGGTATGTTTGCTCTTCCTTTTGAAACCTCTTGAAATCAATGGTCACGAATTCACTACGATCCTTCAGGCTTTTTGCCATGATCGAGGTGTCCGTGACCAACCAATAACAGTTGGCCGCTTCGGTCAGATATTTTATTCCATCCGTAAATCTAGTCTTACATAATGGAAATGTGTAAAACCGCTCCGTCCCCTTAAAATGAGCTAGATGCTCTCTAATATCATTTATTTTTGCTTTCATGTTCAGTCTATTTAGTAGAACAAGGGCGGACGATAACCCGCCCTTTTCCTTTTTAATGGTTAGTTTGATTTCCGATCAATAGTATTTCATCGGCAACAACTTCGGTAACGTAACGTTGGTTGCCATCTTCCGGGGTATAGGTCCTGGTCTTGAGTTTTCCGGTCAGTCCTACCTCCTTTCCTTTGGTAATGTACTTTTCAACGACCTCGGCCGTCTTTCCCCAGGCCACTACGGTATGCCAATTGGTATCCGTTCGCCTTTCTCCCTCATTGTTCTTATAAGGTTCATTGGTAGCCATGGAAAAGCGTGCAACTTTTTTTCCGTTTTCCAGCTGGGTAATGGTCGGTTCCTGACCGACGTAACCGATCAACTGTACGTAATTTCTAATGGTGCTCATATTTAAATTGTTTTATTGCCTACCTGTAGCAGGCATGGTTAATAATTTCCCTTTCTTGTGCCCATCGAATTTTAAGGGGCGTTTGTTTGGTTTCCTTTGTGCACCGCACCATGGATAAAGTGGGTTCTGTCAAGACTTTTCGGAAAAAATCGGGAGTGTCTGCTCATGATGGAAGCCTTAGTAACAAGAAAAGCAGAAACCCTATTTTTTAAGAAAACCCGCCTTGGTCTTGACAGGTTCCACAAGGGCACTAGCGATTCCCCTAAAGCAGAGGGTGAGACTTGCGTACGGTAAGTTAAGCTGGGCGAACCTCGGGTTTTAGGTTGGAATCGGTTCTGCCCTGCCCGTTTTTCGATGTCCCGAAAAACGAAAAAGGCTTTATCCATTATAGGCCCCTTAAAATGTGAAGGCCGGAGCTTTGTTTTTAGGGATTCGGCAGCAAGGACGGGAAAGGTCCTTGCCCGAAATCACGTGAAAAAAGCAAAGTGAAGGCTTTCCGTTGTGCAAGCGGACTCCATTCGCTTTTTCGGCCATAAATGAAGTGTTCCTGACCAGTCCCGATAGCTATCGGGGCGGGAAGGGTTAGCGGAATGTTGGGCTAAAAACGGGGGTGGTGTCCAAGACTTTTGTCGAAGCTCTTTTCACTGAATTAGGTTGAAGTGAAATGGGCTGAGCCATATTAAATACTATCGATCAAAAAAATAAGATTATAAATAATGTAGAGCCTATTATTTCCAGCTGAAATCAATCAAACTAGTAATCACTTTACCTAAATCTACTTTACAGCGGTTATTCTAAATCCCTCGCTGTCCTTTTGAAGCTTGCTCCTCAAATTTCCCATATCATTGCTGATTTTCTGTTCCAAGACCCTGGCGTAGACCTGTGTGGTCGATATCTTTGTATGTCCGAGCATTTTTGATACCGTTTCGATAGGGACTCCATTGGACAGGGTAACCGTGGTGGCAAACGTGTGTCTAGCGGAGTGGAACGTCAGATGCTTATAAATATAAAGAGAAGCAGCAATCTCCTTTATGTAAACATTTATCTTTTGATTGGAATACACCGGAAGTAGTTTTCCATTATTCAAATCCGAATAGGTTTTGTATTTGTCCAGAATCAAAAGTGCCTTGTCCAATAAGGGTATTTTAACGGGTTGTTCGTTTTTTTGACGTTGCGTAAATATCCAATAATCGCCGTCAATACCTCGCAAAACATTATTTACGCTCAACTGCCTCACATCCGTATAGGATAGACCCGTATAACAGGCAAACACAAAAATATCCCTGACGATCTCATAACCCTTGTCGTCCAATACCGCATCCTCAAAAATTTTTAGTTCTTCGACGGACAGGAACTCTTTTTTATATCTATTGAATTTCAGCTTATAACGGGCAAATGGATTCTTTTCCAACCATTCCAGATCCATAGCGAAATTCATCAGTTTTCGAAGTCGCTCCAAATGTTTCATTACACCATTATTGTTCAGAGGATTTGAATTCTGTAATGAAGGGCCCTTACCTAAATACTGTTCAAAATCAATGATGAAGCTGTATCTAAGATGCTTTAAAAAAATATCGTTCGTCTTCTTCTTTTGGACCAGGAATCTCTTGATATAGTTTTCCGTAGTATAGTAATTCTTCAAGGTGCCTGGCTTAAGTACGCCCTTCATATTTTGATTATGATAGGTAACCAAGTCTAAAAGAGTCTTATGCCTCTCGTCCTGCCCGACGAACCTAGCTTTTATTGATTTTGCAGTAACAAGCTCAAAATCAGATGATAATTGTTTATGGCATAGTAACAGTTTGGCGTACACCTGGTCCAAATAGGCGTTCAATTCCTTGCCTTCAGGTGTCCTGGAGGTGGTTTTCTTTGATTTGGTATCCCAATAGGTAACCGATGTTTGTCTTTGCAGACTGATTTCCGCACGTCTTCCATCAATGGTGACGCGTGCATAAATAGGTGCCAAATCTCCCTTTTTTTTGGCCAGATTTAACCAAAAGTGAATACTGAAAGTTCTTGAATTGCCCATAGACTATCGCTTTAGGTGAATACTCGATTTGTTTCCGAAAGTCAAATCGAAGCGAAAGTCAAACGCTAATGAGTTACCAATGTAGTGAAAAAATTCGGCCTAAAATAGGTAACCGAATAGGTAACTTTTGTTTTGATATTAAAGCCAATCAAATAAAATCAAAAAAAATGTAATTCTTTGAAAATCATTTGATTGACTATTCAATGGGTTCTATTAAAACCCATTTTGTCGGGGTGGCAGGCTCATCCCAACAAACATAAATAGTTGATTTTCAATTTTTTACACCGTTAACTAAGACCAGTTAACCGAACCCTGAACCGTGTTCAAATCGGCACATCCAGAGGCAAAACTTATGGGAGTTTTACACCCCAAATCTAGGTATTTTTTTGATAAGCTACGATTTGTGGCTCAATGTATCTTATTGATATAAAATCAATTCCATTTTACCATGAAAAAGCTTGTCATATTTCTTTCAATGATTTCCTAAATGACTAATCAATCATGTGACAGCACAGATGAAGAAATCGACCTTCAGGATAACAACCTTTTTGAACTCCAGTACATCAATGCAGGAATGTCGGGAAAAATTATCGAGAAGAAGGATTTGGAGTTTAACGAGTTCATTGAGCTTTCCTCTGGCAATCACTTTGTCAAAAGAAGGGTATACCCGGATAGTACCAGTATTGCCAAAGGCAATTATATTTTGATCCAATCAGAAGACTCGAAGTATTATGAATTTGAGTATGAAGAAAACAGTTATCTTATTCAAAGCTGTGGAAGCTCGCTTAAAGAGCATATTTCCATTGTAAACAACAAGGAAATATTCAATGGAAGTTATCTCCTTTGTGATGGACCAGGTTATGCATATAAATTAGTCAAAGGATAGCGTGTCCGCATGGTAGCAAAGTATGCTCTCTGATTAATATACTTTTCTACAATGGTTTGATTTCCTTTTAGTAGGACATTTGAACTAATCCCCAGGTTTGTGTCTATGAGGTTTTAAACCAGGGTGTTTAGGTTTATTTGGAGGTGTAACCCTTCTTCTTCTATCAGGTGTACCATCTGGTTTTCTTGGTTTTGGTCCAGGTTTAATTGCTTCCACTTTCATGTTTTAGAATATTTATTTAGTCCTGTTGATAATCTTTTTAATCCAATTAATAATTCTTCTATAGATTGATTGATTTCGTTGCCTTTCTTCTAAACTCTCGTAATAATCTTTCCTTTTTCTTTCTTCAGCCTTTCGCCCCTCTTGTATTTCCTCTTCACTCCACTGATATGACCATTCAATTTTACCATTTGTAATCCAATAATGGGATTTACATGGCAATTGCCAATTACCTATTGAAGGATATAAAGTAGGTCCCTTTACATCATCTTTAAATGACCACTCTGTTGGTTCCAATGGAGTCATTATTTTATTCCCGCAACCACAAGGACATAAATGGCCCGCAATTCCATATTCTTCAGATACATATAGTACGCCCTGCTCTAATTCTCTCGGTAAAAATTGAGTTTTCAGTAATTTAATTGCCTCCATTTTCACTGACCAAGTTTGTTCCATCAATATTATATAGAGAATGTAAATATGGGTTGTCGTCACAATAGAACCCTCTTAATTGTTTATACCTAATAATCGCAAAACATGCGTTCAAAGCATTTAATTCGGAAATTTGAATATTACTCTTGTAAACATCATCTGGAATATTGGAAAAAGGAGCTAAGTTTTTATCTATCAAATCTCGGGCATTCTCTTCCGAATAGTATGTTGTTCGTAGAGTACCACTTATTAACCCCGTATCCTTATCTAATCCCATTCCAACATCTATAAATGGAATTTTCAATCGAACTAACAAATCAAAAATTTCTTTACGGGATTCTCCATCATCAATCGCAATGAAGGCAAATGAAATTCCATTTAATTCCTCCACTGAATCACTTGTGACATAAGCCGGAATAAAATTTATATTTGTTCTAAAATTATCATATCTATTCTGATAAACTTCGGCTTTCTTTTTCCCAAGTTCTATTTCTTTTAATTCTCCAGGGGAACGAAATGCATTGTGTACATGGTACCAATCTCCATCAAAAGCCCTTATTTCTCTGACAGGGGTCTTTGCCAAAAAATCAAGTAAATAAGCACCGGTTCCACCAAGTCCAATTATAGCGATCCTATCATCCTCTAATTTGGCACTAGCTCACCAATTTCTGACCTGCTAGAAAGGGTATCTCTAAACTTAAAAACTGATTGGCAATCTTCTTCAACGAAACGAAATGTTAATGGATTTGCATCAAACTTATCAATTGCTGGACCAGATATTATTGTTACATAGCTTTCAATCTTTTCAAACCAATCTAAAAATTTACCACTAGGAGGTTTATTTGAAAAGGATCGTTGAACTAATAAATCTTCAGAAATTAAATGGACTTTCGTAGCTCCTCCGCCTAGATTCCTAATTGGGTTTCCATTCAATTCATGGGGATGGCTACCACAAAAATAAATTTGATGATCTTTCATTTGGGCCTTGTTTTGGCTCACAAAGTCAATTACCGAGACAATGGCACCTATTTGTAGTGTTCCTTTGTCATCAAGGTAGGGAATATCCCTTACCACTAAATGGTTACTGTCAAGGGATACGGCGTATCCCTTGTCCAATAACTTTTTAATATCAGCATTCTTTTCAATTACATCCGATATCATGCCCTTGTCTTAAGATTGACCAGTATGCTTCACCTTGAATGTCATTCCATCTTTGACTTTTACCGACCCGCCAGGAGATAAAATGCCTTTAGGTTTATTCCCATGACCCCTTTCATATGTCACCGAATAAGTCCTCTCCGGATGCTGCGGAAAATCGGGGAATGCAAGGGTTACGACTTCATCATAGGTGATTTCGCCCTTTTCTTCCTGGTGGGGCATACCATTGACAATAATGGTTACTTTTTTTTCTTTTTCCTCTTTTGATAAGTTTGAGACCATAACTCTAATTTTTATTATTAACGGTACAAATAAAAGAGGATATGGCGCAACCCACTTGCGCCATCTATTTTTTTATGTCGAACCGTAATTTTTACTGGCCTTGAGGAAATTTGAACGGAATATGTCTTGTATTTCACTTGGGGAGATGACTAGGGCATCACTACAATAGCTATAGATTTTTGAAAAGAATTCATAAGACGGTTTGACCCTGACTTTCAATAGGAGCTCTTTCTTCGTTTCCTTTACGATTTCTTGGGTCGGGTGGATAGGAAGTGTTTTGATATAATGAGCTTGTTCGGCATTAAAACGAACGATCACCTCAATGGGTTCGGCCTCGGATACCGTGACCCCAAAAGAGTATTTAAAATACTCGGAACTATTAAATTTTACTTCTTCGAACGCTTCTTCGGTGACAGTTACACTTTTGATCCTATCCAAAGCGAAGGTGATATAGCTGTTATACTTTATATTTATGGCTATTAAGTACCACATCAATTTATCTTCTTTCAGAATTAACGGTTTCACTTTATGCATTTTGGGCTTATTCCCAAACCTTCCGTATTCAACTTCGATGATTTTTTTGGCTGAAATGGCCTTTAACAGATCTATTATAAATTCTATTCCTGCGATAGGGGGATGTATTTCTGGTTCAAGTAAGTTTTTTAATCGAAACAGTTCTTTTCTTTCATGGGATATGTTCGAGCTGTCGATTACTTTTTTCATCGCCTGTGATATATCTTTAAAAATAGGGTAATCCCTATATTGATTGATTGTTTTCACATAAAATAATAGTGCGTCAATTTCACCATCCTTCAATTCTAGTGTAGCAAAAATCTCTTTCGGAATTCCTGTACTAAACCATTTTTTTACTTTTTCGTCCTTTTCAATCCCAAGACTTCTTCCAAAAATTGTATGATCATCTCTCAAATCTTCGAGGTCTTTTTGAATGGTTCTATAAGCAACCTCAATTCCACTATTTAAACAGGCCTCATGAATATATTTAGAAGAAAAACTACCCTCTCGGCTTAAAATTTTTAGAATAATTCTGTATCTCTTCAGTGCTTTCTGATTATCCGGCATTATTTGATGATTTCTCTAAAATGTTCATAAAGCATTACCATGGCTAAAGTATCCAATTCGCAATACTTTAATAGAGCAGATGTTATTTCATCAACTTCGGCCTTGGTCATATCAGTATATTGCAGTTTCCCATAGGCTGTCAAAGCTGCACCGCCATCGTTGATTTCCTCTATCTCTGAGATTGATTTTTCAATTTCTTCTTCAGTCCAATTATCGAATACAGGTGGTAACCCTTTGTAGGGGTTGATTATTTTTTCTTGGTTCTTCCGCAACCAAATAAATTCATCAGGAAAATTTTTGGAGGTTAATGAAATTTGCCGAATAGGTTTTGAATACTTTTCCTGTAAAAAGTCACTATTGTTCAGGGCTGCTGGTAATAAATCTTTTAAAGAATTTGAACCTTTTGTTAATGGGTTGAAATAGAAGTTTTTTGCCACAACCCAAAGATCTACCATATCCCTATCTCCGCTCCATTTTTTAGCACTATTTCCAGTGGAATGCGAAATACTCTCAATAAATTCTATCAAAGGAATTTTGTCTTTTTCATCTGACTCCAATAATTGGGAATGGATAGCATTTAAAATGGTGTTTTCGTGATTATGGAACCTAAAAACGGTTCCATAATCGTTTTCTAGTGCTTTTTTTAATTCCCGTATAAAATCAAAATTTGGAAAGTATGCTGCTTGATTACAAATGAATTCGGTGGCATGCTCAATTTTCCCATCTTCATAATATTTATGATGAGAAAATTGGAAAGCAATCTGTTCATAGGGTTTCCTTCCTTTGGAAAAAGGTAAAGCTGCTGTACATGTCTCAAAGTCTATGAAATGTAATGGAAATATCCATTTATCCACTTCCTCTTTAAGTCCGTGTTTGTCTACATAAATAGTTGAATCATCACTAATTGCTTTTTCAATTTGGATCCAAGCCCTTTCACTATCGGATAATTTTCCTACCCCTTCCTTTAACCCTATCGATTCCTGACTTAATATTTCCCCAAAAATCAATTCGCTTTGAAATAATTTGATGGATTTGGTCCAGTGGATACCCCGAATATCGAATAAATTAAGTTTGTCAAAGTCGCTTTCCTTCCAATTATGTTGTTTTACAAAACATTCCTTAAAACCCGACAATAGGCCACTGTCTTCATCTGCCTTAAACTCACACTTGTTACAAGCCATGTATGAAGTTGGGAAATTCCTATATTCATCCCTAAGATATGCTTGTCTATAATCTTCAATACTATCATCAAAACTCAAAGCATCATTATAGGTATATTTCCCGCTCTCAATCCCTGAGACAATATCCGTAACCTCAAGCTTATCAAGAATAGGTGATCCTAACTCATCCTTCGATTTTACCAGAACTTTTACACCAGTTCTATTGTCCGTTAGTTTTGTAAGTCTGAAAAATTGGTTTAGACCATCAATTGATGCTTTCTTGGACTTATCTGCCATCATAATGTAACTTTTAATTTCCCATTCTGGGAAACACAGTTGCATTACATGTTTTTGAAAGGCTACATCAAATAGATAAGGTTTCCAATCACTAATCAATCCACCTGTTTTTCCAATGAAAATATTTTCATTTTCCGGATTAAAAGACTTGGATTTGACTTCCACCAATTGTATGGAATTTCCTCTCTTGACTAAAATATCTGTTCTAATGAAAAGACCATCATGAAGAAATGCGGCTTCATATATTGTTACATTTTCCTTTTTAAGCAATTCTTTTGTATGCTCCCAATGTTTCTTATAATCCCAATCTTCACCCTCCAAAAGGTGGCCGCTTGGGTAATAAAGTCTTGCAAGTTCTTCAACTTGAAATCCTCCCTTTGCAAGGGCCTCTAAAAAAGGATTATCATCTTTCTGATTGGCATATTCTTTTTTACCTACATAAAATAATTTATTGGGACACTCTAGCCCTAACTTAAATTTAGATTTTGTCAATACTCTCATTGAGATGTATATCTTAAAATTATGACTGAAATTTTTAGGGGAATTTCAAGATACAAAAAATTAACAACCAGTTAATTACAGAAATCTGTAATACGGCTAAAATTTATAATTCTTTAAACAACAAAACTTTCCGATTATCATTATCTTCTTTATTATTCTTTCTTCAGATTCGCAATGACCTTCTATATATGGTGGGGAAGAACAAGAAGGCCTTTTACAGGAAGCACTTGACATAGTATACCACCCTCGCAGGATAAAATTGACCACTATCCAAACTAACACAAAAATCTTACTTTCAAATGACTAAAGCCAAATATTGGATAGTTCAAATTTTCCTTTCTTGGTGGTCTCAACCATCTTAACCACCCATTCATAAAACATAATTCTATTTTAAACAATAAGAAAATACTTAATGGAAGTTATCTCCTTTTTGATGGACCAGGTTTTGGATACAGATTAGTAAACTAATGCATGCTAACCTAATACAATTTTTAAACACATTTTTTTTGTGCTAACATAAGCTTAAAAATAGGGATGAATTTTGGTTTTCAAAAAATTAGAAAGGTAGACACCAAAGAAAGTAAACTCCTGCCATTCTTCCCCTTAGGAAAACTTAGGCGTCTTTTGTTTTTTATGTAACTTTTCAATCTAAATAAATCAAAAGGACTGATATTTCCGTTAGCCCAAAGAGGAACAACTTAAAGAATTAAATGAATTTAGATACTCAAAGTTTACAACCAATCATCAATTTCATCTGGACAGTTGCAGATGATGTATTGATTAACAAATACCTTGAAAACCAGTATCAGGACGTGATATTGCCAATGACGGTGTTGAGAAGGTTGGACTTGGCACTTGAGCCGACAAAAGAAAAAGTGCTAAAAACCCACAATGAGTTTAAAGGGAAAATTGACAACCTATCAGGTTTATTGACTAGTAAAGAACATGGTTCAGGATTGGCGTTTTACAATACTTCGCCTTACACCATGAAAAAGTTGTTGGCTGACCCGAAAAATATTGATGCCAACTTTTTAGACTATCTCAATGGCTTTTCTGAAAACGTTCAAGACATCATTTCAAAGTTCAAATTCAGAAACCAACTGGAAACCTTTGAAAATACCGGAATCACTTTTTCACTTATTGAAAAGTTCTGTAGTCCGAAAGTGGAATTACGACCTGAAAAGATTTCGCCTATGGCAATGGGCTACATGTTTGAAGACTTAATCAGGCGATTCAACGAAAAGACCAATGCAGCAGCAGGGCGACACTTTACCCCAAGAGAAATCATTGAGCTAATGACGCATTTGGTTTATCTACCTGTGAAAGATAAAATCCAGCAAGGAACTTACTTAGTTTATGACCCTTGTGCGGGTTCGGGAGCTATGCTGACACAATCTAAACGCTTTGCGACCAACCCCGATGGAGAGATAAAATCGAAAGCAACCTTTCACTTATACGGACAAGAGAACACAGGAGAAATGTATGCGACTTGCAAATCGGACATGTTGCTGAAAAATGAGGATCCTGATAAAATCAAATTTGGTTCTACGCTCAGTGAATATGGTTTCGAGCCTGATTTGAAATTCAATTTCATGTTAACCAACCCGCCCTATGGAACTAATTGGAATGAAGATTTACAGAAGTTAAGTGTTGGTGCAGACAGCAGGTCGTCCTTCATGGACACAAGATTCAATTTGCCTTTAAGAACGTATGCGGGCGAGGTGGTAAGGACCATGGTGAAATCTAATATTGGTGATGGTCAGCTAATGTTCTTGGTTCACATGTTATCAAAAATGAAATCACCATCTGACGGAGGTAGCAGGATTGCATCCGTTCATAATGGCTCCGCACTTTTTACTGGAGATGCAGGAAGTGGAGAAAGCAATATTCGCCAGTACTTAATTGAGAATGACCTTCTTGAATGTGTCATTCGATTGCCTTCAGACATGTTCTACAACACTGGACTAACTACCTATGTTTTGATAATTAGTAATGTCAAAGAGAAAAAAAGAAGAAACAAAATACAGTTAATAGACTCTTCTAGTGATCATTTTTATAAAAGGATGCGAAAAAGTTTGGGTGATAAAAAAGTTGAATTGTTGCCTGAACATATCTCTTTAATTCAAGACATATACTTCTCATATGAGAATGGAGAAAATTGCAAGATTGTCGACAATACGGAGTTTGGATATCACCAAATTGTTGTTCAACGACCATTACTCGATCATAACAAAAATCCCATTGTTTCGAAGAGTGGTAAGATAAAACCAGACCCTTACTTAAAACGAAAAGAAAAAGTGCCATTAGCAGTAGAGTTGGACAACTATTTCGAAAATCATGTAATACCCTATGAGAATGATGCATGGTATGAAAAGAACAAAATCAAGATCGGCTATGAGATCATGTTCAATAAATTCTTTTACAAGTTCGCGCAACCAAGGGACCTTTCAGAGATATCAAAAAATTTCGCAACACTGGCCAAAGAAACTACAAACGTTGGAAATGTTGTATTAAGCGAATTAACCCCAACACAATCACCTGTCGAAAGTAATATTGAGTGGGTCGGTTCTATACCTAAAGGATGGCCAACAATGCAGTTAAAATATTTACTTAATGAGCGAAATGAAAGGAGTACTGATGGAAATGAAGAACTACTGTCTTTAAGTAAATACCATGGGGTTATACCAAAATCTGAACTTGAAGCTCGTTCAGGCGGTGCTAAATCATTAATTGGCTATAAGAAAGTGTACAAAGGTGATTTAGTCTTTAATAAAATGCAGGCAATTAATGGACTAATTGCTAAATCAAATCTCGATGGTATTTGCAGTCCAGATTATGCAGTTTATTATCCAAAATCGGACAAAATATTGGTAGAATATTTAGCCCATATCTTGGTACATACTAATTGCAAAGCAGAATTTAAAAGAGTCTCCAAGGGAGTTATGGAAGGGTATATTAGAGTTTACACGGACGCTCTTTTTGATCTATATATCCCATTACCTTCTAAAGATGAACAAGAAAAAATATTAAGCTTAATAAGAGAGAAAAATGAAGTAATTGACTTTACAGTTTCGAAGATAAAACGGGAAATAGAACTTCTTAATGAATTTAAAAATACTCTTATTGAGAATATTGTTTTGGGGAAAGTGGAACATACATCTTAATCACTGAATGAGATTTTCTAGAAGTTAATTTATGGGAACGGATACCACGGAAAAAGGCTTGGAAAGTCATATCACCAATTATTTGGTAGATACCAATAGATACATCCAAAGAGAAAGCACTGATTACAATAATGTCTCTTGCTTGGATGAAGACTTGTTATTTCAATTTTTAGAAACTACCCAGCTCAAAGCAGTTGAGAAGCTCAAGAGGTATCACAAAGACTTGTATCGCCAAAAAATCATTAAGCGTCTTAATGACCGCATTCAAGCCAAAGGAGTAATCGAGGTATTGCGAAAAGGGATCGTTGATGGCTTTACAGACACCAAACTCAAGCTATTTTATGACAAACCTGTTTCAGCTTACAATGCCAGTGCAAGTGCCTTGTACCAAGCCAACATCTTTTCGGTCATTCGTCAGGTCTACTACTCTAACAAAAACAAGAATTCCTTGGATATGGTCGTTTTCATTAACGGCTTGCCAGTTATCACTTTTGAGTTAAAAAATGAATTAACCAAACAGAATGTAAAACACGCCATCAACCAGTACAAAAAGGACAGAGACCCCAATGAAAAACTTTTTCGATTGGGTTGTTTGGTTGTAAACTTTGCTGTGGACACTGAAGAAGTTTGGATGTGTACCCAACTTAAAGGTGAGCAATCGTATTTCTTACCATTCAACAAGGGAAATAACAATGGAGCAGGAAATCCACCAAATGGAGGGATTAAATCGGATTACCTCTGGAAAGAAATTTTAACCAAAGACAGCCTAACGGATATCATTCAAAACTTCTCTCAGCTCGTAACAGAAGAAAAAGAATACACGGACGACAAAGGGAAAAAACGAACTAGAAAAGAGAAGAAACTCATCTTTCCTCGTTATCACCAACTTTCGGCAGTAAGGCAACTATTGACTGATGCTCAGGAAAAAGGTTCGGGACAGAAATATTTAATTCAACATTCCGCAGGATCAGGAAAGTCCAATTCAATCGCTTGGCTTTCGCATCAATTAATTGGGCTGCATGACAAGTCAGGAAGTAACAACATTTTCGATACAGTAATTGTCGTTACAGACCGTAGAGTATTGGATGCACAAATCCGTGAGAACATCAAGCAATTCCAACAAGTTGGAGGTGTAGTTGAAGCCATAACCGAAGGAAGTAAGCAGCTAAAAACTGCTTTGGAAGATGGAAAGAAAATCATCATTACCACCATTCAGAAGTTTCCGCACATTGTAGAAGAAATTGGAGAATTGCCAGGAAATAATTTTGGAATTGTCATAGATGAAGCCCACAGCAGTCTGAGTGGACAAATGGCAAGGAAGCTCAACGAATCTTTATCCAAACTAAATGATGAGGACGAATTGAAATCCGACTTGGCAGATTATGACGAAAATGAAAGCAGCGAAGTAACAGGCGAAGATTTAATCAGGGCTTTGGTGAAGTCAAGAAAACTCTTGCCAAATGCCAGCTACTTTGCTTTTACAGCTACTCCCAAAAACAAGACTTTAGAACTGTTTGGAGTTCCTTACAAAGAAGGCGAGAAAACAAAATTCAGAGCTTTCCATCTCTACTCTATGAAGCAAGCCATTGAAGAAGGCTTCATCAAAGATGTTTTACAGAATTACACAACATATCAAAGTTTTTACGCCTTACTCAAGAAGATTGAGGATGACCCAGAATACGACAAGAAAAAAGCACAAAAGAAACTCAAGGCTTATGTAGAAAATCACGAACACGCCATCAAGAAAAAGTCAAAATTGATGGTTGACCATTTCATGGAAAATGTGATGCAGAAAAAGCGAATGGGTGGCAAAGCAAAAGCCATGATGGTAACAAGTAGCCGAAAAAATGCAGTCCAATACAAAAAGGCATTTGACGCTTTTTTGAAATCCATAAACAGCCCGTATAAAGCGGTTGTCGCTTTTTCAGGTGAAATTGACGGAGAAACAGAAGCAAGTTTGAATGGTTTTTCGAGTCGCTCAATTGCATCGGAGTTTGAAAAGAATGAATACCGTTTTTTGTTGGTTGCCAATAAATACCAAACTGGTTTTGACCAACCTTTACTTCACACCATGTATGTAGATAAAAAGCTAGGTGGAGTAAACGCAGTTCAAACCCTATCAAGGCTTAACAGAAGTCATCCATTGAAGAAAGACACTTTTGTACTTGACTTTGCCAACACAGCAGAAGATATGGAGAATGCTTTCAAACCATATTTTGAAAGCACAATTCTTGGAGAAGCAACAGATCCGAACAAGCTTTTTGATTTACAAGATGCTTTGGATAATTATCAAGTTTATTCTCGTGAACAAGTTGAAGACTTCTCCAACAAGATATTGGCAAATGTGCCTGTTGACCAATTACACGCTTCACTGGACGAATCGGTTGCTATTTTCAGAGACGACTTGGAAGAAGAGCAACAAGCTGATTTCAGGGCAAAAGTCAAAACATACGTTCGTCTCTACATTTTCCTTTCTCAAATTGTTCCGTTTGAGAATCCTTATTTAGAGCGTCTTTACATCTTCCTGAATCACCTGCAAAACAAGCTTGGTGGTGATAATTCAGTGGATTTGGCTAAAGGTGTTTTGGGAAATATTGACATGGACAGTTACCGTCTGCAATTAGAATCTACAACCAATGTGGTTTTGGAGCAAGGTGAAGACTTAAAGCCAATTCCAACCGAAATGAGAGGCGGAGTAGTCGAACCCGAAATTGACCGCCTTTCAAACATTCTACAAACTTTCAATGAACGCTACGGCACTGAATTTGAAGATGCAGACAAAGTCCGTCAAATGGCAGAAAACATAGCCACAGATGTTGCAAAGAATAAAGAGTTGATAAGTTCTATTCAACATTCAGACGAGCAGAACGCAAGAATCACAAGTGACAAAATTGTTGGAGAAGAGTTGCTCAAGCACATTTCTACAAACTTCGACCTTTACAAACTGTATTCTGATAACAAAGAATTTAAAGAAGATTTCTCGGCAATGATGTTTGGTGTAGTGAAAGAGTTAATCAATAGAGGAATTAATTCAAAGAAGTAAAGAATGAGGCTAGCTGCCATTTATCTACCGAAAGGAATTTTACCACACTTGTTTGGTGAGAATCATGATGAGTTAACCATAAACTTAGGTGGTCAATTCCACTATCAAATAGGAATAATAGAAAAGAATATTTTAATAACTAAAGACTCTCTCAACAAAAATTTCATACCAGATTTTTTTGGAGAACACATATCCTTAATTTCAGCTATAGTTGGCAGAAATGGCATTGGAAAAACAACTATTTTGAGAGCAATACATTCAGAAGGTGATAAAAGAAAAAAAAAGGTGTTTTATGTGTTCGAAAGCAATGATGAATCTATATCCTATTGCAATGAGTTGTCCTTAAAGAAAGTTGTTTCTGATTTTGAATTAAAAGAAATACCGACGAATTCATTAAGTCCTGTCAAACAATATTACACTCCAATTGTCGACATCGAGCAAATCAATACATTGTCACAATTAAATCTTGTTTCAACAGGGGAGGAAAACTTAGGACAATTGTACCTCAAGCAAATTCGACAAGATGTCATCCTCTTGAATGATCCAGTAATGGATACTTTAAAATCGGTATATCCGGATTTTCCTGAATTTAAAGAGCTAGAGATTAAGGTCACAACACACAGAAAGACAGACTTTAAAAGTGTTTATGCCTCCACCAATTTAGGAAACCAAAATCGTGAAAGTGTTTTAAAAACATATATCGAATCAGATATACGTGAATTAGATGAAGGTAAATGGGAATGGCCTTTGGATAAGTCTTTTGTGAAAGAATATTTATTGGAAAGATATATTAACATTATCAAAGGAAAAGGCCTAAATAGTTTATTCGATGAGCTTTGGGATTTGGAAGAATTTAATTCCAATGACCAGACAGACAGAATCCATAGTCAATCAAACTTTATTAAAGACTTTGAAGTCACTCTTTTTTCATACCTAATTCTGACAGCTACATTTCCAAAAACCCCTTTTCAAGGTGGCTATGATTTTCAAAAAATAATAATCGAAGATTCATTTGAAAATAGATTTGATGGATTTCTGGAACTCTATCTTGCCAATATTTATGAAATTGTAAAGGATGAAATCAAGGAGAAACTAGGCCGTATTTCGATTCTAGATTATGATCAAATTATAAAAATAATAAAAGACCCAAAACACACTAGAATTTCACAACAAGGATTTAAACCTTCTGATGCAATTAAATTGATGAAGAGACATTTAGAGAGGTTCAAAGCATTCTTTGACTTTTATAAACTTCTAGAAAAATTTGTTTCAGAGAAAAAATTTGAGACAAAAAATGGAGGTTTGCTCTATAAAATTGACACCCATAATCGTGAAGATTTTTACAATATTATCGATGCTTATAACAAGGTATTAGGGCTTACCTCAAGTTATGTGTATAGACTTGATCTGTTATCTATTAAATCGACATATCCATTATCGTCAGGCGAAAAAGCATTACTAAATTTCTTCTCAAGATTAAACAGCAGGATAGATATTCTGAAAAACTCAATACATCCTATATTCAATTATTATTTACTCCTTTTGGATGAGCCTGAACTTGGATATCACCCTATTTGGAAAAGAAAATTTATCGATGCAATCACCAAGTCGATTCCAATACTTTTTGAAAAATTAGTTCCTAATAGAAATTTATTTGATGAAGATTCTCAGAACTTATCTCCACTAAAAACTCAAATTATTTTCACCACTCACGACCCATTGACTTTATCTGACATCCCGGTAAATAATGTAGTTTTCTTAGATAAGAATATAGATTCAAATCTATCATTTATTGTTGATAACAGACAGCACCAAGATTTATTAACATTTGGAGCAAACGTACACGATTTACTTGCTCACAGCTTCTTTCTGGAAAATGGTTTCATGGGTGAGTACGCCCAAAAAACTATAACAGATTTGATCACATTTTTAACGAATCAATCCGAAGAAGTTGATTCTGAAAAAATTATACTAAGACGAAATCTAACATCTGAAATGGCTCAAAAATTCATAAACATTATAGATGAGCCTCTTATCAAAGAAAGGATCCAACAATTGTATAATCAAAAGTTCCCCACTTCGGACAAAGAACAGCTTCGAAAAAGAATCAAGGAATTATCAGATCAATTAAAAAAACTTGAAGGTGAGGAAAATTAAGATTACCGATATACTTAAAAAAGAAGTTGCCTCATTTAATAAGGACCTTTTTGTCAATACAAGACCAACTAGTTTTCAACTTCCTCAAGATAGATTGTCCAAACTTGCATTAAAAATATCCAGAAGACACCACAATTACAGGCTTTATATTGAAAAAATCATAGATGAATACTATGATATCCTGAATGCGGATCCAATGAAAATGAATAGTCTCATTACCGAATTCGACTCAATCGTCCATAATTCACGGATGGATACAAAAATCAATAGTAAAAAAATTGGATTTAATGAAAAAATCGTATCAGCCATGCGATATGAAGATTTGCGAGAAAAAGAGTTTCCAGCTTATTTACTCAATTCCAATATTAGAACATGTGTCTATTGCAATGCCCAATCTACTTTGACCATTGAACCAATCTATTACAATAAAAAAAAGAAAAAGAAAAGGAAAAAAGTTTTAGCGAAGCTTCAACTGGATCATTTTCATCCAAAATCCAAATACCCTTTTCTATGTACCTCTTACTTTAATTTATATCCTACTTGCGCAAACTGCAATCTTGCTAAAGGAAAAGAGAGTGCATTGTTTGAATTATATACCTCTGGGCACGATTTGGATATTTTCAAGTTTTGGATTGATAATAAGTCCATCATTAATTATTGGATCAATCTGAATTTAAAAAATCTGGAAATTAAATTCGAGAGCTTGGATGGAAATATTGAATTACTTCAAAATCATAATGAGTTATTCCAAATTCAAAAAATCTACGACGCTCAAAAAGATATTGGCGAAGAATTGGTCTGGAAAGCAAAGGCAAACCCAACTACTTATAGGAAGACATTGAATAAAACGTTCAATAAAATTTTTCCAGACCCCTCAATAATTGATAGAATGATCATTTCAAACTATAGCAAGCCAGAAGAAACTTTTAAAAGGCCAATGGCGAAATACACTCAAGATATCGCTAGACAATTAAAAATAATATAATGAATCACTCACTCACTATATTAATTCAAAATACAAGGTATCCTCTATTGATTTAGGTAATCTTAGTAAAATAATTAGTATTTCACCAAGCCTAACTCTTCCAAACGAATAGCCATGGCTTCTATAGAAACCTTAAATTTACTCGCAAGTGAGTCAAACCTATTATTGTCAAATGAAATTGAATTTGCGAGCTTTCTTGACAATCCCCTCAAAGATTTACATTCTTTTCTGATATCAACAACACTCTTACCTCCAAACTTAAATGCGGAAAGTTCATTCAACTCAAAAACTTCAATTGAATATCTTTTTTTGAATTCTTTCAATACCAATGATTTTGGCATTAAAAAATATGAGGCAAATTTATCTGCTTGAATTTCTTTATAATCCCTAGTTTTTCTTTGTCCTGAATATTCTGCTGCCACATCTCTATGAAGAATAGGTTGACTATGAAGTATAGCATGAGCTAATTCATGTGCTGCCGTGAAATTCTGCGTCTCTTTTGAATATATATTTGAGACCATTACTAATTTATTCGGTTGGTCTATCACTCCAGCTACTTCAACAATTTCACCTTCCTCACTGGGAACACCATAACTTGATGAAGAAAAATAATCGTATCCCAAAACTCGTTTTAATATTATATCAGGTCCTAATATTTCTATTTCAGTTTTAGGGGTGTTATTTTTCCAAATTAAGGATTTATTCTTCCATATAAGATTTTGTAAATCACGAACACAGACCTCTACATCTAAATTCTTTTCAGTTCTGTATTTAGAAATGAGATTATTAATACCTTCAAAGAGAGGTATTTTTTCCCCAAATTCTTCTTGTAACACTTGAATTTTAGAGTCGGCTATTTGACGTAAAGTCTCATAATCCTTGGCTAGATCATTTACTTTGGATACAGTTGATTTTAAATATTCATATTCATCGCTATTAAAAGAAAGCACATTCAATCTTATGATTGCAATACAGCCAGCTATTGCCGAAACAGCTCCACTTATTCCTACCTGTGAATCTCCTCTAGCTGCCCTAAACCCGTTGTCAAAGACAAACGCACCAATTTCAGCAATTTCCTTACAATGGAATGCTATTTGAAATGGGGTTGCTATAGAGATTTTTAATTCTTCAAGAGCCTCTCTCCTTAATTGGTTTCTTGTGACTTCATCCTTTTCATTGTCCCTAGCCGTCCTTAATTTAATGGTTTTATCAAATTGATCAGAATCGTATTGAAATAAATCTGCCAAACCTGGATAAATCCTTTTTTCAATTTGTTCTTGAAAATCTAACAGTTCATTGATACAATCTGCATATAAATGCTTTCTTTTTTCTTCAGCGCATAAACTTATTACTGTAGAAATAAGTTTTGCGGATATCATTCCTTGAAATGCAGCAGCACTACCTGATCCAGGCTTATGGTTTCCTGCACCAAACTTCCGCATTATTTCATTTACAGTTTTATCTAACAGCTTGACTTTCATATTGCCTAAATATAGGCAAAGAAACAATTCCCTTCAATAATATTGAGCATGTAATGCTCAAAGGGGTTTCTTAAAATCAAAATATAAGTTGTTGGAAGCTTCTTATTTTATTTATGCCTTAAACGGAAAAAAATCCTTCTAGGAAATCTTTTCATGATGCAATTATTAATCTACTTTGAAGTAGCATAAAGATTTTAAATAAGCGAGTCCACGCGTTGTATATGCTTTTGCATTTAGTGAGTGTCTTTGACCTCACCTTACGGGTGTACAAGCACCCTCAATCGGTTCTTTTTTAATCAATTATAACTTCAATACCGACCTTCTTGGCCTTATATTTTATTTTAGTCATCAAATCATGATAACTCCAATTTCTTAATACAAATCCCTCTTCTTTAGCAATTTCAGTTTTTTCCTCCTGATTCAAAAGTATGAGGGTTCCTGCCCTATGTTTAACACAAAAATCAATCAACCTCCGGCTATATACATGCAAACGGTTATGGACATATTTACTTTCCGTTTGACCAAGTCTGTCAACTGCCTTTAGTTTTCTTTTGATGCCTTTACCCAATTTGGAATAGGTTGCCCCAATCTTTGCCCGTCTGTATGCCGATTGTATCGCCAATCTTCGGTACAAAAACTCTTCCTTTGTACCAATGGTAAGCCTTGACTTACCAACCTTTATAACAATGGGATATTCAAGGGACAAAGAGGCTTCTGCAATAATCTCCGCTCTTAGATCATGGTTTTCTTTTTCAATTTCGAATACCGCTAATAAGAAAATCTTGTCTTCTTATAGCTTTATGTGCGATGTGCACAGCTTAGTCTTACCCTCCACTACCCGCTCCAACAATGTCCGTTTATCGTAAAATCCTTTCCCAAGTAGGTTTTGAACGGAATCTGAAACAAACGGAAACAGAAAGCTTTTTTCTCTTCACTATAGTGTAATCCACTCATACCTTCCAAGTCAAAAGGGAAGGCCATATCCCTCTTGAAGTTTTTTAACGAGCGTTCACCGTTCCAATACTCAGGTCTATTCTTCTTGAAAGATGAAATCAAGGCCTGGTTCAGATTGGACAATATGTTTGTGGGGATTTCTCCTTTAAAACGATCTGATACCACTGGATAAGTGGTATTGGTCCTAGAACGATTTAGGATTCCATGGTCATCCTTCTTTTCATCTGCCAGTTTATATTTTATCCCCT
This sequence comes from Cytophaga sp. FL35, assembly GCF_014349235.1. Classification (GTDB taxonomy): domain Bacteria; phylum Bacteroidota; class Bacteroidia; order Flavobacteriales; family Flavobacteriaceae; genus Euzebyella. The sequence goes on from NZ_JACSOH010000017.1 coordinate 95,924, forward strand.
CTGATAGATAAAAGAACTCCCTTATCATTTCCTGAACATAAAGATGGGTCACTATTAGGTTGGCAGCCCTAAAGCACCTATTCTGCCATTGGTACAGTTTATCCAAGGCCTCTTTTTTCTCTTCTTTGGTAGGGAGGTCGATCAGTATTTGGATCTTACGAGTGAGTTTTAGTGTTGACTTTTCCATGTTAGGCTGATTGCAATTGATGTTTTGCTTCCATTAACCTATAGGCTATCATGAATTCCTGATGTACTTCCTTTTGGGAGAGGTTTAGTTCATTGGCTATTTCGGAAAAGGAATATCTTAGTTCACAACGCATTTTAAGCACCTTTGTCTGCTCTTCTGTCATCTCGCCAGTAAACTTTATCTCATCTGTATTGTTATTACTGGAATCGAGCTTATTTCCTTGATGAAGGATGGTTTTAATGTCTTCAATAGCTTCCTTTATTTCTCGACAGGTATCATTAATGCCTTTTCCCATTGCCTTGGAAATAGCCTTGTACTGGAAGCCGTATTTCAAACACAGATTGATTACATGTCTTTTACTGTCAGCCAATAAGGGCAGGACGCGTTTGATACTTTCGAACTTCTCTTGTTCCCCTTCCTGAAGTTTAAAATTGTTATTGTCTTCAGCGGGGTCATACCCAACCATAGAGTCTTGGTAATTCTCAAAACTCTCCAAGGAGTAGACTTTCCTGAAAAACTTGTTCCTAGGACGGGTGTAGTATGTAATGCACTCCCTTTTCATGACAAATCGAAGAAAAAAATAAATGTGCTTGGGTGATTCCAATGTATCTCTATGCACCCACAACTTCAAGAATACATCCTGAACCAATGTCTCCACAACAAAACCATCATCGAGAAAGCTCTTGCCCAACCAGAAAATCTGTCTGTGATATTTGGTGTAGATTTCAGTAAAGGAAATGGCACAACCCTTTTTTAGGCGTTCATAGCATTCTTCTAGGGAATTTTGATTTTCCATTCATTTGTTTTTTGAGGTTCTCAGGTGTTGATGAACTTCTTATTCTTTGGTGTGGGATTTCTCCAAGCTGAAATTTTCGTTTAAATTAGTCGTGTAGAAAAATGTTACCCACCACATCCGATTGTAAATTACCAGTATAAGGTTGTATTTTACCAAAAGGGGAAACAAAGGAATATTTTAAATATCTTTAAGTTATGCCGACAGAGACAAAAACCAATCATATAGGACGAAAGATTGCCCGAATCAGAGAACTCCGGGGAATGAAACAAGAAACCCTTGCTGAGGAATTGGGAATCAGTCAGCAGAGTGTTTCTTCCTTGGAAAAAAGTGAAACCTTAGAGGATGCGAAATTGGAAGAGGTTGCAAAGGTACTCGGAGTAACTAAAGAAGGGATTGAAAATTTTTCAGAAGAAGCGGTTTTCAATTATTTCAACAATTTTTACGAAAACAGTGCACCACAAGGGAATAGTTTTAATCAAGGGCCATACCCTACTTTCAATCCTTTGGAAAAAGTTATTGAACTATACGAGCGTCTTGTTCAGGCTGAAAAAGATAAGGTTGCTTACTTGGAAAAACTATTGGACAAGAAATAGCCCAATACTTTGAATCAGATTTTCTTATAAAAGAGCGAACGGAACACAGTGAAGTGCTGCAAGCGTCCCAAATTCTTACCCCCAACTTTTGCGCATGGATCCTATCGGGTTTTTGTAGTGTTCCGGTAGATAAGCGTAAAGCAAAAACCCGGTAGGGCGCAACCTACTTGTTGGATCTCAGTAACCCATATCCTCACCTGTGCCCCTTGCCTTATCAATGCCCCTTCCAAGTGCCTTGATGATCTTGGCTGCCATTTGCACTTTATTTGTTGGAATACTGGGAGCTTTGACACCCATCGTTTTAAGTAGTTTAAAGGCCATGTCCTTTTCCTTGGTGGGCAGTCCCATGACCTTGGCAAAGAACTTCCCCGGTTCCTTGGCATGGGCCTTTCTCCCAACATAGGATTCCACGTAATTCCGTTTGAATCCAGTTGTTTTATCAAAAGTCTTCTCTGCTGCTTGGTAAAAACTGTCCCTGTCAAACCCTCTCTTGACCGTCTTTCCGTTCAGTTCCACTTCCGAGGCCTTGTGCTTTGCCATTGGTGAAAGTGTATAGGTATTTGTTACGTCCCTTCTGCTTACTATGATATGGATATGGGTCTGTGGCCCTTCTTTTTTCATTCCAGCGGCCACCAATTGCCCGTTCTGTTTGTGCGGGGCCAATCTTTCTTGCTCTTTGATCCTCTTTTCAAGCTCATGGACATTCCCGATGGATTCTCCCCTCTCCACTTTCCGTATCTCATTCCTGAGCCTTGCTATCTCCCCTCGGTAGGGTGCATTCTCCTGAACCTGTCTGTCAAATCCCCTGTAGGAACGTTCATTCTCTATCTTGACATAATATTTCAGGTGCTCGGCCTTGACCTCTTGGTTGCGGTGGAAACTCTTGGCATAGTCCTCCATGAGCTTCCTTGTGTATTCCCTTAGCAGGTTCGGATCATTTCCAATTGCCTGTAATTCTCTTTTGTTGGGGCTTACCACTATGGAATAGAATTTCGGATCCTTCTGCCTTAGTTTGGCCGTATTGGCATCTATTTCATCGATGACCGTTTGAGGGCTTACGCTGTCGTTTTCTTGGTCAAAGAATTCCTCCCTTTGTTCGGGCAATCTGTCCTCGTTTTCCTTTTCCAGATAGTCCACATAGTTCCCTACACTGGAGTTGTAGGTACTGCCCATTTTCTGTGCTGAGATGGTTAAGTACATGAGCGTTATCTTAATTGATGTTTCAGGCTTTCAAAGTCCCCGATATCCATATTTATTTTCAGATATGGCTTTCCCATCATTGGTTCGACCTTCTCCACATTTTGGAGGATTTCATTGTAACGCTTTTTATAGCTTTCAAATTCTTTTATTATTCTATCGTGCTCTGTTTTGGGAACGGTGTTTCTTGGCTCTAAAAAATCCATTCGCTCTTCTTGTAACTTAAGGGGTTCACGTTTAGGTTTCCTCCCATCCTTTACATAGGCCTCGTAAAGGATGAGCACCATTTCATAGGTGGGTCGGATACTGGTCTTTTCCATGTTCTTGATGATGGCAATGAGCCTATCGAATTTTTTCATCATCTGACGCTCCAATTTTTTGATACTGTCAAGGATGATCTTTGTTCCCTCCCCAAAAGGGTCAAGGTTGTTCTCTTTGAAGTATTGTATCATTCCATCCAAAACCTCGCTATGGGACTTGTTGTACTTTTTGGAAAAACTGCGAAAACGTGTGGCCGTTTCTTTCTTTATGGTAATATTGGAATAACCACCTGTCCCTTTCTTACTTCTGTCATTTGTTGATTGCTTTTCCATAGGTGTGATTTTATTTTTTCATCAAATTGCGTCAATTTTTTCGTCAAAAATTTCCAGTGTTTATTGGGCTTCCCAAAGGGTTTACTGTAGATTTCGGAAAAGTTTACTGTAGACCCTGATTTTGCACAGGATTCCAAAATCTGTTCAATCAACTGGTTTTCAACTTTTTGAATACCCGAAAACAACCGTGATGGCGCAATTTGCGCATCACCCTCTTGCTATTCCTTCGTCCCGCAAGCGGGACCGAATAAATACAGCATGATTGAAAATCAGCTGCCACATAAATACTATTTGGTTTGTACGGACTTTTGGAAAGTCAAATCGTATAATTACTGCCGTACTGAAGTGTTCAAAGACACTTTTTAAAGATAACCAATTTTATCTATTTCTTGTTTATACTTCACTATTGGGTATCTTTTCTAGGATGAGAATTTGTTTGCCATTTGGATATGCCTAAATAGCAAAATTCTGGTCCAATAAACATTGTTGTTGTAAACAGTTTTATTCATTCAAATACACCGTTCTACGATATTCGTCATATTCCTTAAGATTGACCTGAGAGTATTTAGGCTCATTTGAAGAGTAATACACAGTGACCTCTTTTCCCACGCAACCCTCTCGCCCATCTGGGCATTTAAAGTATGATGTTCCCACACTTCCTTCATATCGAATTCCATCAACATAATACTCATACTTTAAGCTATAACTTGCCTTATTACGATGTTTGAACTTTATTATTACCCCAATGGTTTCTGTTCTATATTTTGCAACACTTGAATCCTTATTGTAATGGTATACTAGAACTGCTAAAATTAAAATACCAATAATTATATGGCTCCAAACTCCTTCTCTCGTATTTTGAGAATCTTTTTTCAAAGTACCATTTATTAATGGTCACCTACAACAAAATCCGTGACTATTTCTCTTTCATTGAAAGTTAATTCCAAAAATCCATAATTAACACCTCTCTTTGAAGGTCCTAAATCATAACTGATACTTGATTTATGAATTTGTGTTGGTTTCCCAAGTAGTTCTATAATTTCGATTTTGGTCATTCCTTTCAGGGTGTGGTTTTCCCGCAAACTATTCATCATGTCCCATCTAATAGACATTTCCGTTTCCGATTGTGTTTTCCATTTTTCCGAATCAAAGGGGATAGGCTCTGAATATCTATTTCCAAGGTAGATTCCAAACAATAGAATTGTTAGGATTAAAATTCCATTCCGTATGCTTTTTTTGACTTTCAAAATATTCACAACGTTTAGCGTAAAACGTTTTTTATCCGAATGTTGTTATTATACCTTTACCTTTCAATTGAGCTTCATAAAAAGCATTATAAAGCTCGAAAAATTCCATTACAACGTGGGTTTTCCTTTCAATTCTCTCATTCCAATAGCCTTCAATAGAACTGATTGTTTTTACTATTTCACGGTTATCAATTGAGTTTTCTATTTCTCCAATTGATATTTTAATTCACTCCAAATTTCTTTAACCACTGAAGAATGATAATAATACATTCTGTCATTTTTTTCAGTTTCAGCTATGTAAAATTGTTCGTTATTTATTTTACTCAAAACGAGGTTGTCCGAATTATCTAAAATTTTAAGTAATTCATACATTGGCGACCAAGCTTTGACACCTTGCCAAAACAAAATTCCTCTTTTCTCAAAATGTGAACCTTGATACTCGTGGTCCATTAATTGATTCGACAAATATTCGTCAATATCAAAATCCGATTTCAAAACTTGGTCAATTATCGAATCTTCAACTACGTAGTTATATGCTACAATTCCCATTCAGTTTTTAAATGTTTTACAACCGTCTCGGCTATGAGTAGTTGTGTGGTTTAGTATTCAAACTTAACAAGTACATACCGAACTGAAAATCCGTGAGGATTTTGCTTCGCCAGTTTGCACTTCGTGCCCGTGTCAGAAGTAGGCGAGAACAAACAATTACTTATAGCATCTATGTAAAAGCAGCGTGTCCTTTATCTTTAAAGTACTATAAAACAATAAGATATGAAAACGGAACACACTGCAAGTCCCAAGTTATTCATTG
>NZ_JACSOH010000018.1 GCF_014349235.1 Cytophaga sp. FL35
TAGTACAACTTTTTTAGATTTGTGTTCATGCAATAATTTATCATGGCCACGGTAAGATTAATATATCGTTCTAAAAAGAAACGTAGTCAACTAACCCTCCGTTTGCGGTATTCTAATAATGGGAATTCTTTCGCTATAGATGCTAAAATTAAAGAGATTGTTGAAAGGGAGTATTGGGAGAATAAGCACTTTGAGAAACTAAGTAGGGACCCTATAAATCAAAACCGACAAGTAGATTTAAACAATAAATTACAACCGCTTAAAAACTTTGTTTTGGAAAGGTTCTATTCCGCAAATATTGCGGAAGTTGATAAAAGGTGGTTGAGTCATATTTTAAATCAGTATTATAAACCAGTTGAGAAAGAAATCATTGATGAACGGGCAGTTTATTGGATAGATTATATGATTAAAACTGCATCTACCAGACCAAATGCAAAAGGAGGCATTGGTTTAAGTAGGAGTCGAATAAATTCATATAAAAACCTGCAAAAAATTTTTATTAAATATCAGGGGTCATCTCAAATCCTAATCAAAGAACTAAGTAAAGAATGGTTTGAGGGTTTTCGTAAATGGTTGTTTGAAAGTGAAGGGTACTCTCTAACCTATGTCAATAAAAAGATTTCTGATCTTAAAACAATTTGTAAAGAAGCCAAGACGAAAGTTGAAATTGCACCAGATATTGACCTTGTCAAATCACCAAGAGGAACCGCTTATGACCATGACATGGATGTGATTTATTTGACTTTTGAAGATTTGTCTAAAATTGAGAATGTTGAACTTAACAGTGCTGCACTTGAAAACGCTAGGAAATATCTAATCTTATCGTGTTACACCGGACAAAGAGGAAAAGATTTGATTGATCGTATAGTAGCGGAAAACTTCAAAAAAAGGGGAGACCATTTCGTAATCAGATTTATTCAAAAAAAGGTCAATAAGGCAGTAACTATACCTGTTTTGCCCAAAGTACTTGAGATTTATAAGAATGGTCTACCATATAGGGTGAGCATTCAAAAATTGAATAAGCACTTCAAAACCATATGCCAGAAGGCTGAAATTAATGAGATGGTAATGGGTAGGTTGAGGGATAGAAAAACGGGGAAGGGAATTAAAAAACTACGACCCAAATGGCAGTACATTGGAACTCACTCTGGAAGAAGATCGTTCGCAAGCAACCATTATGGGGAGCTTCCCACACCTATTATTATGGCCGTAACTGGTCACAAGAAAGAGAGTTCATTCCTAACATATTTGAATAGAGATAATGAAGATCATATTGACATGTTCATGGATTATTATGCCAAAATGAATCTAAAGGCCAAGAAACAATCGAATTTAACAATCGTGAAGAACGTATCAAATCAATAAGGAAATGGAAGTTCATACAGCATTCAAGATTATTGAACAACTGCAGTTGAGCACGGCCCAAAAAAAAGAATTGGCAATAATGCTGCAAGGTGGTACCGTTAAAAAGAGAAAACCAAAAACCATTACAGTCGCCTGGGCAAAGAGGGATTTTCAAAACAAAATCAGAAAAAGTATTTAGATGGATATTTATGATTCAATAGATGACTTTTTTGAGATTATAAGTGATCCTAGAAATGTATCTCCAATTCATTTCAATATTTTTTTTCCAAGCAAGTTTAAAAATAGACAAGGTTCAAAATCCTTGGATGATAGTTTTGAATTGATACAAAAGTTCAAACGATACGATGGACATAATCATAAGGATTTAGAAAGTAGGGTGTTTTCTATTCTTCAAAAAATTGACAGGTTTTCCGAAATAGAAGCTAATGACGCTCTTGAATATTATGCTGTCAAATCAAGGAATGCGGATTCTTTTAAAACTGGATATATGATAACAGATGGAATTCTATCCGAAAAAGAAAGATACCATTTGTTTGCTTCTTACCATCTTTTCTTCGGGCATATTAAAATTATGGTTGGTAAGGAAATTAAGAATCTAGTAGAAAATAAGGATAAGTTAAGTAACAATAGGGAATTCCCAGAAATGTTTAAGTCCTTAGATGCTTTTAATGTGTTCAGGTACTATACCGCTAATTATATTGGTCCTAATGTAAAAAAGGACCACAGCTACTTGTATCATATGCTATTTGAAAAAGAATTATTAAGGTTTAAACCATCGAAAAAAAACTATCTAAATTGGCTTGTAAGCGATAACTACATTACTGAAAGTGATGTTGACAATTTTTATAATGAAGATGATAAAAACCCCTTGTATTCACTTTCAAAATGTAAAAGTGAGACTAGGCTTGATAGTTTTATCAAATCACTTGAAAAATATTTTCCAACCAATTAAAGGTTTCTCCGATATATCGGAAAAATCAGCCGACAGTCGGAATTTGTTTTAATTGACATTTGTCGAAGTATTAATAAAAAAAATATTTCGATATGTCTGGTACAATTCAATTCATCAATACTACACCCGATGAACTATTAAGTGCGGTCGACCAAAGATTAGAAGGTAGATTAAAGAAACTAGCGGAAAACTTCCAACCAAAAGAACCTACTGAATACCTCACAAGGCATGAGGTGGCCAATCTTCTTAAGGTAGACGTTAGTTCTGTTCACAATTACACAAAGAAAGGATTGCTAACGTCCTACGGACTGTCTGGAAGGGTTTATTACAAACGTAGTGAAGTTGAATCTGCGTTAATTCAACTTAATAAATAACACCTAAACCCTTCAAAATGTTTGGAACAAAATCACAACAGAAAAGAACCTTGCTACGGTTCGACGAAAACTTATTCAAAAGAGAGATTCAAGATCAAGAGGCCCTAATCGACAACGTGATTCCTAAAATCAAAAAAGAATACGAATACTTTCTAGGTAGGTCTATTACAAATGAAGAACTCGAGGGCATTCTCAAGAAAGGCCATTCATTCGTTATAGAAATCCTCCGAAAAGAAAAGAACCTACTTCATGCGAATGAAGAATTTGTATTGGAGGCCCACGGTAAGCATATAACTGATGCCAACCGTAAAAGATCGGAATATCGGTTTGACCTTACTCCGATTGTGTTGGACGGTTTTGATTTTAGCGGAACCAAAATCAAAATAAAGCCTGAAACCGTAAAAAAGTTAAAGAACAAGCATTCGTATTATATTCAATCGGAAGCTGGACAAAAGGTGTACGATCATATGACAAAGATATGTGAATCCCTAAATAAACTTTTGGTTGAAGGTCTGGTTCCAGAACATAAAATCGAAGATGTCCGGAGTGCCCTGGATAGGTTCCTTGAACCAAGGAAATTGGAGAATGGCAAGTATGGTTTAAAAATCAACGAAAAGAGAATCCACCAGATATAAAAAAAACCGGGGATTGCCGGCCCCGGATTTAAAACTTTCATGTTTGACTTCATTATTGGTGCGAAGTCTTCTTTGTTGCACCAAATATAACAATTTTTTTGGTTGCTAGATTTTCTAAAGATAAGTGTAACGGACGTTGACGAAATTGAACGTCTCTGGAAGCATCCTAATTTAATCTTTCATGATTTTAGGGAGCGCCTTTCTCATTTGGATTATGAGACTATCTTAACCAAAAGGACTAAGAAATACAAAGGTATTGTGTTCGCTTTATACAATTCAAAACTTGAAATTCTTTTCAAACCTCATTACTATTTTAATGGAAATGAGCATAATGCAAACGACTTTGGTGTTACCGAGGCAATCTGGACGGTGCAAGATTTCATTTCTAAATTCCAAATAACCAACTATGCGCAATATCAAATATCAAACTTGGAAGCCGGAATTAACTTTAATCTTCCTGGATATGGAGATGATTTCCCGATCAATGTAGCATTCTGGAAGAGAAATGAATTTTTGAATATTGAAAATGTCAAGTCTAAGGAAGCTTATAAATCAGATGAATATGCCAGGGCAAACCGATATAAAAAAGTGAAGCTATATTCTAAATATCTTCAGATGGAAAAGAAACACTGCGAACCTGGCACGTTGAGGTTTGAAGTGAAATCTAAAAAATCATCATACATAAAGCGGTTGGGAATTGATAACATTGGTGACCTGGTCAAATTGAGCCCTTATAGCTTACTTGCTGATGAATTGTACCTAACGGCCACGGAAATCCTGATAATCGAATTAAAGGATGATATGGACGTTTTAAAGGACCAGGATAAAGATAGGCTGCGAAGTTTTAGAAATCCTCTTACATGGCGTTACGAACTTATGAGATACGAGCGTACGAAAAGAGATAGGAACAGATTTAACCGTATGAGACAATCATATAACAACTTACTTGATAGAACCGGTTCAAATATTCATCATTTGTTTCAAGCTGAGGTTAAAAAAAAACTTGATTTTCTAGGTGGTCAAAATGCACTACCTAAAAAGAAAGAAATAGCTTCATTTAACATTGAAGCCAAAAAGGTTGAAGCTAGTGCGCATTTACACATTAATAAAGAGGAAGTAGGCACTACTGTCAGTTTGTCAGATCACTATTGTGAAGTTACCGGTCTATCATTACAGCATGAGGGACCAATTAAAAAAGGTGGGAAAATACCTAGATACATAAGAACAAAAAGTTTAGAGTATCTAAGGGAAAATGATAAGGGTCTGTATTTATCTCTGGCCACCACATACGTACCAAAAGTTAAATACGGAGATTACTCGCCACCGAAAGGAGTAAAAACGTTATTACAGCATACCGCCAAGAACATTAAAAACAGATTTTATAACTCAAGACGTAAGACGAATGACAAAGAAAAAAATGACCAGGAGCGAGGCAGCTAGAAAAGCCGCCACCGATAAATGGACCAATGATCCACAGGCTGCTAAAGAATCATTAAAACGGGGGTGGAAAAGTCGTAAGGAAAAAGCCCTGAAGATTACTGATGGAGAATCTTCATTCACTATGAATGAACGGAAAGCCTTTAGTCTGGGCAAACTTAATAAATCCCACAATTATGCGATGATTTATTTAAGGGAGATAGGTATCCCGCCAGATAGAAAGGACGGAATTCAAAAAGCCGTGAAACGTTTGGTAAGCAATGAATACAAGGACACTGTCAACTTTTATAAGCAGTTCCTGAGCATCGTTCACAGTACTATAGAAAAGGGCGTTGAAATCGACATCTGGAAGTTTATGGAAGAGATCAACAAGACTCGAATCTCAAATAAGAAAGAAGTGTATCGATACAACGGCGAACTGTTGACTATAATTGGAAGGAAACCCAAGAAAAATAAACATTAAGGTACTGTAAGAAGAAAATACGAGATCCGCAATACGGTGCGACTCGCGTTTTTTTTGCACTTGACACATTTTTGAGAAATGCAACACAAAATGCAACAACATGAAGTCTAGCTGTTGCACTTTTAGATGTAAAACACCCTCTTTTGTTGCAGTGAAACCGATTGTTGAAAAGAAGGAATAGGAGAATGGAAAAAAATTTGACTTATCAAGAAAAATTTAACGACGATGTTAATTAAATAATGAAAAGTTTGTGATAAATATAGCTTGATGCTGATTGCAACATGCTGTAATAAAGTGAATTAATAACTAATTTTGAAATAAACTCAAACATGCCCGCTGAAATAAAAGTACCATTCGTATTATCCGCCGTTGATAGATTCTCTTCTGTGATAAAATCAATCACTCGAATGACCGATAAGTTTGCAAGTAACTCTATTGGTGCATTACAAAGATTCGATAATAAGATGACCCGATCATTTAAAAAGTTAGGTAGATTAGGTCAACTGGCCGTTGGGCTGAGTGCAGGGGCCGTATTCTCTACAGCAATTCAAAATAATATCGAATATAATTCCTCGCTTATGAGCTTATCATCCATAACGGGAGCCGTTGGCAAAGATCTTGCCATTCTAGAAAAACACGCACTAGATACGGGAAGAGCAACCGGTATGATGGGAAAAAACGTGCTTACAGCTATGGAGGAGTTAGCCTCTGCACAGCCGGTATTATTAAACAATTCAAAGGCATTAGCTCAAATAACAAAGCATGCAATTACGCTATCACAGGCTGCTCGCATGGATCTCGGTGTGGCTGCTGATTCTTTAGCGACCTCTTTAAACCAATTTGGCCTTGGGAGTGAACACGCATTAAAAGCCATAGATGCCCTATCTGCAGGGTCTGTCTACGGTAGTTCCAAGATACCCCAAACAGCGGATGCACTTTCTAAGTTTGGTACAGTGGCTGCTGCAACCGGCACCAAGTTAAATGAATCGATTGCCTTGGTACAATTGGTTTCCAAATTTGAAAAAGGAAGTGAAGCGGGAACCAAACTAAGAAACATACTTGGCACCATTGCCGGGGCTAAAATATTGCCCAAAGAGCAATTGAATTTGCTATCCAAAATGGGCGTTGATATTGATAAAGTTACTAACAAAGCCATTCCCCTTAATGATAGACTACTGGAGTTTGCCAAGGTGGGTAAAGATAACAACGTGGTTATGAAGCTTTTTGGAAAAGAAAATTCCGCCTTGGCGCAAGCATTGTTCAATAATGCCAGTGGCTTTGAAGCGATGTTGAAGAACGTAAACAAAACCGGAGTTGCCCAAATGCAGGCTGACAAAAATATGTCCTCCTTTGCAAAGAGACTTGAAAAGTTGAAAAACAATTTTTTCAATGTAACCACGGCCACCAACTCGGATAACAAAGCACTGGCCATACTTGGGTCCACGATGGACTGGGTCGGTAATAACATGGAAACCATAGTGGGTATCGGGGCCGGCATGATCGGGATGTACGGCACTTTAAAAGGGCTTATATGGGGTTCTCAAATAGCTAGTGTGGCGTACAATATCGCCCTAGGAGCAAAAGCCGCATTGTCATCTACGGCTTCCATTGCCATTGGTAAGAATGCCATTGCCTTAGGAGCTTACAAAACGGTTCAATTGGCATCTACCGCGGTAACATGGATGGCCACCGCTGCAAGTACCGCCTTTGGTGTGGCATTAAATGCAGGCCTATGGCCTATTTTGGCAGTGGTTGCAGCCGTTACAGGATTAATATTTCTCTTTAAGAATTTGGATAATGTAATGTCATGGTTAGGGAAGCAATGGGAAAAGTTCACCAATTGGATAAGTAACTTATGGGATGGTGTAGTGAAATGGTTTCACAAATTCGATTTTAAAGGCTTCTTCATGGGTATAGGCCAAAGCATATTGAAATTCATGCTCTTGCCTTTAAAAGGAGTCCTGAGCCTTTTATCCAAACTACCTGGTAAGGTGGGCGATTTGGCAAAGATGGGATTGGACAAGATAGGCGATATCACCGGTGAGGTTGGTGTAAAACCTAACCCTCAAGATGGACCGTTGGATAGCCCAGCAATGAGCCAAGCCCGGTCGGAATCTTTGACCCGTGCTGCAATGGTAAAAGGCCAGATAGGAATTAATATAAGTGACCCCGGGCGATTGGTAGAATCTACATCATCAAACGGAAATGTACCTATACCGGTTCATGTTAGCTCAACCCAAGGTGCATTTTAAAAATGAATAGTATGAACGAAATATATATAGAAAATCTAAAGAAGTCGTACTCTAGGTATTTTCAACCAAAAGAAGAAACTCAAACAATGACAGATCATAAGGTTCCACACCGCTCTATTAATCATTCACCAACAAATACTAATAACATGACACTCACGCCGGAAAGGCTTAAAGCCGAAAATCCATCATTATATCAATCCGTTTTTAACCAAGGAGTTAACCAAGAGCGTCAAAGAGTTCAAAACTGGCTCAAGACTGGCATTGAAAACAAATGGGAATTACGTGATGCTCTTAAATCTGATAAAACGGTGGACGATAGTTCACAATCGGAAATAGAAAATTTTTACGGGGCCATTGATAATAGGTTGCAAGGCAAAAAGCCACAAAGTACATTGGCACAATATGAGGTTGAACGGCAAGGTGCCCCGGACCAATATCAAGAAATGGAGGCTAATGACTTTTATAGTGAAATCGATAAAAAACTGATGAGGTAGTATTACCTTTTTAGATTATGCAACGTTCTTTTGACATTAATGTAGATGAGTTAATAAATGCCACTGCTAAACTTGAAAAGTTGAACCGTTCGGCATTGCCAGTGGCGGTACGGCAAACCCTGAACGATACCGCTTTTTTAACGAAAAAGATGTTGCCCAAAGAAGCGTCCAAAAAATTTACTACCCGGCAAAAGAACTTTTTCAACGCCTTTTCTACCGTTCAAAAGGCCCAAGGATGGGATGTGAACAAGATGGAGGCTATTGTAGGTATTGACACGAAAAAGGGTAGTCGTGTTGCCGCAGGATTGGAAGCCCAGGAAACGGGCGGTGTTATTGCAGGGCGTAAATTGGTACCGCACGACATGGGGCGTATATCAGGATCCTATGGTAAGTCTCTCCAGAAGAAACATCTTTTTAAAAAGATTAGAATCCACGATGCTACATCGGCATACAAATATGGGTCCAATAGAGGGAGAAAATCAAAGTTCGCTGCTGCAGCTTTTTCGGCAAGTAAAAGAGGCACTGATTATTTCTTGTTAAAAAAGGGAAATCGAGGTACTGTTTTTAAACTAGAGTCCCCTTTAAGTAGTTCCTTGAAAAGAAAAACACTTAAGCTGAGGTTTAAACCTGTATATAGCTACAGAGGTACAAAAACCCATAAAGTTGATCCTAGTCCATTTATGAAGCCGTCTGCAACCTACGCAATAAAAAAGATACCTGAGATTTATATAAAAAATGCCGAGTATCAATTTAAAAGGGCACTTGCCAGATAGAAAGTTTTAACTTCTTTTGATTATCATTGTTTGAGTTGAACCTCGGTACGTAGCTGTTAGCTGTACCGGGGTTTTTTATTCCCCATCTTCTATTTCATGTATCAACGCGTGTAGGTCATTTACCGAATGAATGGAGCGTATTTCACCTTTGAACTCGATAAACCCCCGTGGGTTTTCGCTTGAAAAAAGTTCAACCAATTCAACATCCAAAGCCTTGGCAATTTCTTGCAAGGTATTAAGCGTAGGGTTACCTCCAACTTTAAGTGCCCTGCTAACAAAAGGGGTGTCTTTACCCATCTTAGCGGCCAAATCCGTTTGTTTCATTCCCTTTGCGGTTAAAATCGCCTTTACTTTATCTGCTATCATACTTACTATATTATACACAAATATAACACAAACGTTAATATTAATGATTTATGTTGTATTAAAATGCAATAATAATTTTGAAATATTAAATTTTATATCTAAAATTGTGTTGAAATACAATTTATGATTAATTAATTAATAATAATTACAATTATGGGACTCAATTACGAACAAAAAAGAGAGATGTTTAAGGAGGGCTTTAAACCTTGGAAATACATTGTGGTAGATGTTAGCGATTATACTTTGGAAGTCAGCAGAACATTACAGTCTTGGTCTATCGAACTATTAGAGTTGATCCGAAGGGCCAACCAAGCCAATAAAATCCATGAAATGCACGGGATTAAAAAGAACATCTGTACTCAAATTTTATATAAAGCGATTGATTCTTTAATGCTTCATAGGCCCTTAAAGGAACATGAGATTCGCGAATACTTCTCCAGAAGAATTGAAATAACCCGTTTTTATGACGGATATCAAGATTTGGTCAGGCCAAATGGTTTGAACCCAAATCCGGAAATAGATTATTATTTACTTGGAAAGTTCTTTGATGTGGAGCATGATGACGTACCTTCTAGCCTTAATTGGTCTTACAGCACACTTGTTTATGATTTGGAGACTTCGATAATTAAACTTGAAGATTTCATTCAAAAGAGCCGTTTATTGATTGAAAAGTCAAAATTAGAAGCTGAGGTTGAAATGGACTAAAAACGAACCATTCGTACAATTTTCGTACAATTTGAAATGAAAAACCCCGTAAACTCAATGATTACGGGGTTCGTTGTACTCGAGATGGGACTTGAACCCATACGGCCATAATGGCCATTGGATTTTAAGTCCAACGTGTCTACCAATTCCACCACTCGAGCCTTTTGGCTTGCTCATCGTGTCTACCTCCCTCCCGATAACTATCGGGATTCGGGACCACCACTCGAGCCTGTTGGCTGCTACAGAGCTGCCACGCACGTAAATAAAAAAACGCCGGCAGGCGGCGTTCGTTTAGAGCGAAAAACGGGATTCGAACCCGCGACCTCCACCTTGGCAAGGTGATGCTCTACCAACTGAGCTATTTTCGCATTTAAAAGAACTAACTAACTCGGTTTGTTAGCGGAGGCAAATTTAATACATTTCTATAAAATGCAAAGAAAAATTTACTTAAAACTTACATAGGTTTTTCTATCCCTTGAGAATGATGGAATTAAGAAGTGGCTTTCTGTTTTTTAGAGAGCATTCGCTTAATTTCGTTCAGTTTCATAAGGGCTTCTACCGGTGTAAGGGTATTGATATCCAAATGCACAATTTCCTCTTTTATCTGCTCCAGTAACGGGTCATCTAAATTAAAGAAACTCAATTGCATTTCGTCCTGTGCAGCTTGTAATTTGTCTGTCAGTTCTTCACTGGAATGTGATTTTTCTAACTTCTTAAGTATCTTATTGGCCTTATGTATAACTTGTTGCGGCATTCCTGCCATTTTCGCTACATGAATACCAAAGCTATGCTCACTGCCCCCGGGGGTCAATTTTCTCAGGAAAAGAACGTTGTCCTTAAGTTCTTTTACGGACACATTGTAATTTTTGATACGCTCAAAAATATGGGCCATCTCATTTATTTCATGATAGTGGGTGGCAAAAAGGGTTTTGGCTCTTGCCGGGTGCTCGTGCAGATACTCGCTAATGGCCCAAGCAATGGAAATACCGTCATAGGTACTAGTACCACGACCAATTTCATCCAACAGAACCAAACTGCGCTCGCTAAGATTGTTCAAAATCGAAGCGGTCTCGTTCATTTCTACCATAAAGGTAGATTCACCCATGGAGATATTGTCACTGGCCCCAACACGTGTAAAAATTTTATCTACATAACCTATTTTTGCCGCTTCCGCTGGTACAAAAGACCCCATTTGCGCCAAAAGTACTATAAGTGCGGTCTGTCTTAAAATGGCCGATTTACCACTCATATTAGGACCGGTAATCATAATGATCTGCTGGTCATCACGGTTTAAAAGAACATCATTGGCAATATACTCTTCGCCCAATGGCAATTGTTTTTCAATAACAGGATGCCTGCCATTAGTAATTTCAATATCGGTGGACTCGTCTACTTCCGGTTGAACGTACTTATTTTCTTTGGCCAACTGGGTAAAACCGCAAAGGCAGTCCAACTGGGCAATCTGTACGGCATTGTTCTGCACGGGATTGATATACTCCTGCATCCACACCACCAATTGGGAGAATAACTGCTGTTCCAAGCTTTGAATGCGTTCCTCAGCGCCCAAAATCTTGGCTTCGTACTCCTTCAATTCTTCCGTAATGTAACGCTCGGCATTCACCAAGGTCTGTTTGCGCGTCCATTCTGCCGGAACTTTATCTTTATGGGTGTTTCGTACTTCTATATAATATCCAAAAACATTGTTCGAGGCAATTTTTAAGGAAGTAATGCCTGTACGTTCGCATTCCCTTTCCAACATCTTATCCAAGTAATCCTTACTCGAAAAGGCCAACATTCGCAATTCATCCAATTCTTCGGAATACCCATCCGCTATGGTTTTTCCCTTGAGCATATTTACGGGGGCCTCCTCATTGAGCATTTCCTTAATCCGCTCCCGTAGCAAGTCGCAGGTATGCAGTTGATCGGAGATAAGTTGCAATGCCTCGTTTGAGCTATTACCGGTCAGTTGTTTGATGGGAACAATCGCTTCCAAGGAATTTTTAAGCTGCACCACCTCTTTGGGGTTGATTTTTCCGGTGGCAACTTTGGAAATCAAGCGTTCCAAGTCGCCCATTTGCTTGATGTTCTGCTGTAACTTTTGAAGCACACCTTCCTCCTGTAAAAAATGGGAAACTACCTGATGGCGGCGTTTTATCTTTTCGATATTTTTTAAGGGAAGAGCCAACCAACGTTTTAACATGCGCCCGCCCATGGGCGATATGGTCTTGTCTAAAATGTCAAGCAAGGTCACCGCATTCTGATGGGGGGATTGGTAGAGTTCCAAATTGCGAATGGTAAAACGGTCCATCCAAATATATTCCTCCTCGGCAATTCTCTTTAACGAGCTTATGTGTTGTAATTGCCTATGCTGCGTTTCCGATAGATAGTGTAACACCACGCCGGAAGCAATCACGCCCAGACTCAAATGGTCTACGCCAAAACCTTTTAGGGTCTTAGTTTTAAAATGATTGGTAAGGGTCTCTAGGGCATAGTCCTCTTGAAACACCCAATCTTCCATGTAAAAGGTATGGAACTGATTTCCAAAAAGTTCCGCAAATTCTTTTTTATGTGTTTTGGGAACAAGAACTTCGTTGGGCGAAAAATTCTGGAGCAATTTGTCTATTTGTTCCTCGGTGCCCTCGGAGGTTAAAAATTCTCCGGTGGAAATATCAACAAAAGAAATTCCCAATAACTTTCTTCCAAAATGAACGGCACACAAAAAGTTGTTAGCCTTGGCATTGAGAATGTCGTCGTTCATGGCTACCCCAGGAGTGACCAGCTCGGTAACGCCCCGTTTTACGATGGTTTTAGTCATTTTGGGGTCTTCCAGCTGGTCGCAGATGGCCACCCTTTGACCTGCTTTTACCAATTTGGGCAAATAGGTGTTGAGGGAATGGTGCGGAAAACCGGCCAATTCGGTGCGGTCTCCCCCGTTGTTTCTGTGGGTTAGGATAATGCCAAGAATTTTGGAGGCCTTAACGGCGTCTTCCCCAAAGGTTTCATAAAAATCTCCCACCCTAAAAAGCAGAAGTGCATCAGGATATTTGGTCTTGATGCTATTGTACTGTTTCATTAAAGGGGTAACCTTTTTTGCTTTTCCCATCTTGCCCTAAACGATTTATTTGACCTATTTTTGCCTTCTCTTTTGCAAAAAACGAATGTATCAATTTTGTCAAGGAATCGCCACATTTGTTGATATTTAGGAATAACTTTCTAGTATGTTTTGGTGGTGAAGGGGCAAGCAAATCAAGTTATGAGAAAATTAAGGAACGATGAACTGGATAGATTGGATGTAGAAGCCTTTAAGGAGGCCGAAAAAGCTCCTCTGGTAATAGTTTTGGACAATATCCGAAGCTTGAATAATATCGGTTCCGTTTTTCGCACTGCCGATGCCTTTTTGGTCGAAAAAATATACCTCTGCGGTATCACGGCAACCCCACCTCATAAAGATATAAGAAAGACCGCTCTTGGTGCTACGGAGAGTGTGGATTGGGCCTATGAGGAAGATACCGTGGCATTGATTCAACATTTGCAGGCAGAAGGATATGAGGTATTGGCCATTGAACAGGCTGAAAATGCTCAATTGCTGAATACTTTTCAAGTGGAAAACAAGAAAAAGTACGCCTTGGTCTTTGGTAATGAAGTAAAGGGCGTTTCCCAAAAAGCCGTGAATCAATGTAACGGTGTAATTGAGATTCCGCAGTACGGTACCAAACATTCCTTGAATATTTCGGTAAGTGCAGGGGTGGTTGTCTGGGACTTTTGGTCCAAATTCAATGTCTAGACACGATTCGATTCGAGAAAAAACCCCTCCTGATTATCCTCTGACAGCCGGTAATTTAACTGCAAATTGGGTGATTTTATTGATGATGGAATCGTAATCAGCCTTGTTTTCAACAAAGTCCATGTCCTTTAAATCAATAATCAAATTGTTCTGCTCGGGGTAACTTTTGATGAATTCAAAGTACCCTTTGTTGATGGATTCCAAATAACCGACGTCAATACTCTTTTCGTACTCGCGACCTCTCTTTTTGATGTTTTCCAAAAGTCGATCTGTAGATTGATAAAGGTAAACGTAAACCTTTGGTTTTTTTACCTCTTTGTACATCAAATAGAATAGTTTTCTATACAACTCGTACTCATCCTGTTGAAGCGTAATACGGGCAAAAATCAATGACTTGTAGATGTCGTAGTCACTCACCATAAAACTTTTGAACAGGTCGTACTGTGAGGTGTCATCTGTAAACTGTTGGTAGCGATCGGCCAAAAAGGACATTTCCAAGGGAAAGGCATACCGTGCCTTTTCCTCATAGAACTTAGGAAGAAAAGGGTTGTCCGCAAAGCGTTCCAAAACCAGTTTTCCATTGAAATCTTCCGATATTTTATTGGCTAGTGTAGTTTTTCCGGCTCCAATATTTCCCTCAATGGCCAAAAAGTTAAGGTTGGCAAACAGTTCTTCCCTGTTTTTATGCAATCGGAAAAGTGTTCGCTCCAACTTTCCCTTATCCCTGCATTCTTGAATAAGGTTGCGGGTGTCTTTGTTCACTACCGGATGGTAGAATTGTGGGGCGATGTCCGCTAAGGGTTTAAGTACAAATTTTCGATAGCACATTTCCGGATGTGGAATAACCAAGGTATCCGAAATAAAGGTCTCCCTTTCGTAATAAAGAATATCGATGTCAATGGAGCGAGCTTGGTATCCCTCTTCCTTATACCTTATCCTGCCAAGGTCCGTTTCAATTTTTAATAGGGTCTCAAGAAGCTTTTGTGGGGGTAAGCTTGTTTGCAGGCTCAGGCAAATATTTAAAAAATCTTCCGATTCAAATCCCCAAGCACTGCTCTGGTAAACAGGGGAAATGCGTTGCACATCTCCAACCAATTCCTGAATGGAAAAAACGGCGGCTTGTAGGTTATTTAGGGTGTCTCCCAAATTACTCCCAAGCGATAAATATGCAGTTTTAAGTTCGCCCATAATTGTAAGACAAAATAACAAAAAGAAGTAGGTATGTTGAGCTAGGGTTTATCAATAGTTATTCACCAATTTAAACTTTAACGTTGGAGTTTGGTGATAACTAAATGGGGTTGGTGTGCTTCTTCAATAAAAGAGGTGTTGCTATCCGTATGTTAATAACCAATCAAATAACCTAGAATAGTATATTTGCTCCATCTTTACGGAGAATATAGAATCCAATCCAGGTAATGCTACTAAAGGTAATTTCCTGGTAGAGGAGTAACAAAGTCCGTTTTTGAAGACATATATTCATAATCTTAGTTTATTATATGAAGTTTTTGAGAAATTTATTGGCAGCCATTTTGGGCTGTATCATAGCTTTTGGAATTGTGTTTATCGTGTTTATGGTATTCGCAAGTTTGCTGAGTAGTTCCGAAGAAACGGTCTCCGTTAAAGAAAATAGCGTTCTTGAGCTGCAATTACAGCAGCCTATAAGTGATTATGTGGGCGATAATGCTTTGGACCCTTTCGCTGGTGCACTTTTTGAGCAAAACCAGGGGTTGGATGAAATTTTACAGGCCATAGCTGTTGCCAAGGATGATGAGGATATTAAAGGAATCAGTATCAACAACAATTTTATAATGGCCGGTCTGGCCCAGACCCAGGCCATCCGTCGGGCATTAAAGGAATTTAAGGAGAGCGGAAAGTTTGTATATACCTATGGAGATTTCTACATGCAGAAAGACTATTATTTGGCGAGTGTGGCGGATAGTATTTTTCTAAATCCGGTGGGAGTATTGGATTTTCGTGGATTGTCTTCCGAAGTACTCTTTTTTAAGGATTTGCAGGAAAAAACCGGTGTAAAAATGGAGGTCATTCGCCATGGAAAATACAAAAGTGCCGTAGAGCCTTTTATTGCCAATGAGATGAGTGAAGCCAATAGGACCCAAATTAAAGAGTTGATCGGTTCGCTTTGGAGTTCAATGATCGATGAAATTTCCGAGGGTAGAAATATTTCGCAAGAAAACCTAAATATCATTGCGGATACTTTGGGGGGAAGATCTCCAGAAATCGCTCTTAAATCAGGATTAATTGATGCTATTGCCTTTTATGATCAGTACGAACAGAAATTGAAAAAGGCCCTTGGTGTTACTGCTGATAAGGAGTTGAATGTGGTTCATTTAAGTGATTATGTCATCCGCTCCAACAAAAAGACACTCAAAAAAGGAAAGGATAAAGTCGCCGTCGTATTTGCTCAAGGTGAAATCCTCTATGGGGAAGGAGGCCCGGATGTGATTGGCCAAGGAATTATCAATGAAGCTATCATAAAAGCCAGGGAAGATGAGGATGTAAAGGCCATTGTGTTGCGAGTGAATTCGCCAGGAGGCAGTGCCTTGACATCCGATATTATTTGGAGAGAGGTTGAATTGACCAAACAAGTGAAACCAGTGGTGGTTTCTATGGGAAATGTAGCGGCCTCGGGTGGTTATTATATTGCGGCAGGTGCCGATAAAATATTCGCAGAACCTACTACTATTACGGGTTCTATTGGTGTTTTTGGGACCATTCCCAATATGGCCGGACTAGCCGAGGATATTGGTATTAACGCAGAACAAGTGGGTACGAACAAGAACTCGGTAGAATATTCATTATTTGAGCCTTTGGACGATGGTTTTAAAGCTGTGGTGCAAGAAGGTATCGAAAGTACGTACCAAACTTTTCTACAGCGCGTATCCCAAGGCAGGGGAATATCAATGGCCGAGGCCGATAGTTTAGCCCAAGGACGGGTTTGGAGCGGAGTGGACGCCCAAAGGTTGGGCTTGGTAGATGAGCTGGGCAACCTGGAAGCAGCTATTGCCGAAGCTGCTGAAATGGCAGAACTAGAAGAATATGGAATAAAAAAATTCCCAAAATACAAATCGGGCTTGGAGCGTTTTATGGAAGACCTTGGCGGCGCCTCGGCCAAAATAAAAGCTAAAATCATTGAAGATGAAATTGGTACGGAGGCCTATTCCATTCTAAAAGAAGTGAATCATGCCATGAACCAAAAGGGGATTCAGGCAAGAATGCCTTTCGTTCTCGACATCAAATAATTTAAGACTTATACAAAATAAAATCGCCCCATGTCGGGGCGATTTTTGGTTTAAGTG
Source organism: Cytophaga sp. FL35 (assembly GCF_014349235.1). GTDB lineage: Bacteria > Bacteroidota > Bacteroidia > Flavobacteriales > Flavobacteriaceae > Euzebyella. The sequence continues at coordinate 16,918 of NZ_JACSOH010000018.1, forward strand.
TATGGTTGGTCTATTTGACCAAATTAATTTCTACCCTTCGGTTTTTAGCTCTACCATCCTTGTACATATTGGTAGCAATGGGTTTACTTTCTCCGTATCCAATAGCTTCTAATCTAGAGGCATCGATTCCTTTATCGATCAAAAATTGTTTTACCGCCTTAGCTCTAGACTCGGATAACCTTTGATTGGTCTGCACAGACCCAATACTGTCCGTATGGCCTTCTACGGTAAAGTTGGCATCGGGAAATTCGTTCAAAATCTGAATAATATCAACTAAGGCAGTGGTAGATTCTGGCTTAATAGTCGCTTTTCCAGGATTGAACAAAATAGTCTTGGCATATTCGTTCAAGGTCTTTTGTACTTCCTCGGTTACCTCAGGGCATCCTTGATTGGCAACGGTTCCGGCTACTTCAGGGCATTGATCATCTTTATCGAGAATTCCATCTCCATCAGCATCTGGCCAAGGGCAACCCTTATTTTCAGCAGGTCCGGCTTCTTGCGGGCAAGCATCATCCTTATCCAATACAGTGTCACCATCAGTATCCTCCCAAGGACATCCATTGTTTGCAGCCTCTCCAGCTTCATCGGGGCATTGGTCTTCATTGTCGTTTACCCCATCTCCGTCTGTATCTGGCCAAGGGCATCCATTGTTTTCTACCGGTCCGTACTCATCAGGGCAGTTATCTTTTTTGTTTACAATGCCATCACCGTCCCTATCTTTTGGTTTTCCTTGGTACACCGGTATTTTGAGTCCGGCATAGACATCGGCGGCTTTAGAGTTATCACTTACCAATAACGATAGTACGGAACCGGAACCTATGTAGAGTGGCCCAGCCCTAAAGCCTGCGCCCCATTGTGCTCCTGCACCATGTACCAAGCCTACTGGCATATAAAAACTAAACCACTTGCTTTCAAACCTTGGTGTCAAATAAACGTTATTGGCCGTACGGCTAACATTTCTTTTAGTGTTGGAGGTAAGTGAAAGGTCCGTGTTCAAGTTTAAATAGAACTTACTCGCCATGGCCCAATCCACATTTAAATGCAAAGCGGTTGGTAAGACCCATTTGGAAGAACCGCCCGTATCCGTTTCTGTATATAGATTCTCTAGAATTTCTTCTATAGTCTCTTGCTCTTCAAAAGTATCTTCGTTCACCACACCTGTAATATCATACAAACTTTCGGAGCCATTTTTATAATTGATGCTACCAATATCTGTAAGTGAAAGTCCAACTTTTAATTTGTATTTGTTGAGGTGTTTATAGGTCATTGCGTCATTATCGTTGGAACTGTAGGAAGCGTAATCTGGTCTATACTCATAAATGAAACCAAGATCGGCCCCAAAACCGGTAGCGCCTTCCACGATTTCCAAATCAAAATCGTCTAGATCTTCATTGATGTTTTGACTGTGACCGTAATATACTTCCCCCTGAGAGGTGATGCTTCCGGTAGTGTTGCCTCCGCCTAAATCCGTACCATCCGCGTCATAGTCAATTTCCACGTTGCTTCCACTGGCATAGGCGTTTCCTAGTCCTTGTAAATATTTAAGGGAAAGACCTCCTTTCAAAAAGTGTTGGTCTTTGTTCATAAGAATAGTGGCATACGAAATACCAACTTCCGCCCAAGCGTTGGCCGTTAGGTAGAAGTTACCTTCGTTTACCATAAAATCTTCGTTCTCATCAAACTCATCTGCCAAACTTTCATAGGTTTGACCATCAATTTCGTTGATGTTGTATCCTACTCTTCCGCGGGAGAAGATAGCAATGGAGTTATTTTTGTTGATGTTGAACATGAACGATGGTCCAAGTACATCGGCATTTCCAATGAGATTGTTGCTGGTTTTTGGCGACTTATTGCCGTTTTCGTCAAAATCAAAATCGGCATCCAGCACATCGCCCAATTTAACGCCATAGTAATCGTTTCCGAAGAAAACGCTGGCACCCACCAGGTTTACATCGGTTTTGAACCTTGAATCTACAATATTGGCCGGGTTGCTTATAATACCGTGAACACCACTGTAATTATCGGACAGATAACCTATGTAAGACTGCGCCTTTACGGTAGCTGCCCCTACCAAAAGGAGTCCGGTTATAATGGTTTTTTTCATGCTTGGTAATTTTTAGGTTATTTTTGTTGTGTTGCAATAACGACCGTTGAACGGGTAAATTGTACATTTTAGCGATTATCCTAAAGAAAAGAGCCTATGACCATTAAAGACAAGCGCCTTGCCTATAAAATATATCTGTATTTGGGGGCGCTTTTTATCACGTCTTTGGTGGTTTCCAACCTTATTTTTCAAAAGTTTTTTTATTGGAACCCCTTTGGGGAAGTAGAGATTTTTGGAGTTTCCTTATTCGAGATCTCCGTAGGAATTTTGCCGTACCCTATCACTTTTTTAATTACCGATTTGATTTCCGAAATTTTTGGTAGGCAAAAGGCGAATCAGATAGTTACGGCCGGTATTTTTGCCTCTTTTTTCTCCATGGCCATTGTTTTGGTAGCCGAGGTGGCCCCGGCCATTGAATCGTCTCCCATTAATGACGAGACCTTTACCCAAGTTTTTGCACTGTCGCCCATTGCTGTTTTCGCTTCAATGATAGCCTATCTTCTAGCTCAGTACGTGGATATTGCGATTTATCACTTCTGGAAAAAACTGACCAAGGGAAAATATCTTTGGCTCAGAAATAACTTTTCCACTTTTCTTTCCCAGTTTATAGACACCTTTACCGTAGTGGGCCTTTTGTGTGTTTTTAAAATTCTTCCGTGGGACCTATTTTTTGGTTTGGTGGTAAGCGGTTTTATTTTTAAGATATTTATAGCATTTATCGACACTCCTTTCCTTTATCTTTTCGTATATATTCTAAGAAAACGGTTCAAACTCAAGGTTGGTGAAGAAATTGAGCTCGAGGTATAATATACCCTTGTTTTACGAGTTCTATCGATACGACCAATAATGGGTATAATTGAGCCAAAGTAGAAAATGAAATTTCAATAGGTTGGCAGTTCTTCGGGACAAAGGCCCGATTGAAGTTACAATTACAGAAATATGCGAAAAAAAATCTTAAAAATTATAGGTGTTGTAATCGTTTTGATCCTTGGAATTTTAATTGCGATACCTTTCTTTTTGGAAGCGAAAATAGGAGACCTCATCAAAAATAATGTCAACAACAATGTGAATGCTACCCTCGATTTTTCCGAGGCAGATTTAAGTCTCATTGGCAGTTTTCCAAATGCCGAAGTAAGCTTAAAGGACGTGTCTTTGGTAAACAAGGCACCATTTGAGGGAGATACGTTGTTTGCTTCCAAAGAGCTATCCTTGAAAATGGGGATTGGAGAACTTTTTAAAGGTGCGGGCGAACCTATTGGTATCAAAAGTTTGATCGTGAACGGCGCCCTCCTTCAAATGACTATTGACAAGGAAGAGAATGCCAGTTTTGATATCGCCAAGGAATCTGAGACTCCAGCGGCCACTCCTTCGAAGGATTCTGCAACGGACGGTTTCAGTTTTGATATGCAATCATACGAAATTACCAATGCGAGAATCATTTATGATGACCGATCTACGGGTATTAAATTGGTCATTGAAGAAATGCAACACAAAGGAACTGGAGACCTTTCTTTGAGTACTTCAGAATTACAGACCCAGACCAATGCATTGGTTTCTTTTGAAATGGACAGCTCCAATTACCTTAATAGAAATAAGGTACAATTAGATGCCTTGATCGGTATTGACTTGAACGAGAACAAGTATTCATTTCTGAAGAATGAAGCCTATGTGAACCAGTTGCCACTTGTTTTTGATGGTTTTGTAAAGGTGAACGAAACCAACCAAGAGATAGATATTAGCTTCAAAACGCCTTCTTCTGATTTTAGAAATTTCTTGGCGGTGATTCCTGAAACCTATTCCAAGAATATCGAGAACGTAAAAACGACCGGTAATTTTGAATTGCAAGGGAAGTTTGCCGGCATAGTGGATGAGGAGCATATTCCTAAATTCAATATTAGAATCAATTCTGAGAACGCTTCTTTCAAATATCCTGATTTACCAAAATCGGTAAGAAATGTTTTTATCGATACCGAAATAAACAACACCACCGGACTAGTAGAAGACACTTATGTAGATATTGAAAAACTGTCCTTTATGATTGATGAAGATGTTTTTAATATGAACGCCAATATCACGGAGCTCATGGGCAATATGAAGGTGAAAGCCCATATAGACGGTAAAATGAATCTGGCAAACATAGAAAAGGCGTATCCCGTTCCCCCGGGACTTAATCTAAAGGGGTTGCTAACGGCAGATATTACTACTGCCTTTGACATGAACTCCATTGAAAAAGAGCAATATGCCAATACGAAAACCAATGGAACGTTAAACCTTAACGATTTTGAATACAAGTCAGAAGATATACCCAATCCGGTAAAATTAAAGACCACTAATGTAACCTTCAATCCGCAGACAGTTACCTTGAACAAATTAAACGGTAGTACTGGTAAAACCGATTTTAACGCCACCGGTACCATCAATAATTTCTTGGGCTTCCTGTTCAATGACGAAAATGTAGAAGGTAATTTCGATTTGAATTCCAACGTGTTTTCACTGGACGATTTTATGGTAGCGGAAGAGGTAAGTCCCAAAAAGGAAGGTGAGAGCAGCAGTTCTGAAAAAACGGGAGGCAGCGTAACGGAAGAACGAATAAAAATTCCTGCCTTTTTAGATGCTACTATCAATGCGAATGCCGGCACTGTACTATATGACAATCTTACCCTAAAAGACGTAAAAGGAACTTTAAGAATTAAGGATGAAAAGGCTTCCCTTTCTAATATGACTTCCTCCATTTTTGATGGGAAAATGGCATTTAATGGAGAAGTTTCTACAAAAGGGGAAACTTCAACCTTTGCGATGAAACTTGGAATGGACAAGCTGGAAATAGGAGAAACCTTTCAATCTTTGGAACTATTCAAATCCTTGGCACCCATTGCCAATATTTTAAAGGGAAAACTGGATTCTGATATTCAGCTTTCAGGAAATTTAACTGACGATTTACTGCCTGATTTGTTAACGCTAAGCGGAAATGTGTTGGCCAACATCATGACGCGTGAAATCAATTCAGAGGAAGCCCCTCTTTTAACTGCTCTGGATGGGAAATTGGATTTTATCGATTTGCAAAAATTGAATCTTGATGATTTAAAGACCAAGCTGTCTTTTGAAAATGGTTTGGTGACGGTAAAACCTTTCACGTTAAAGTATAAAGACATTGCCATAAACGTAGATGGTAGCCATTCATTTGATGAAAAGTTGAATTACAAGGCTACCATGGAAGTACCTGCCAAATATTTAGGTACTGAAATCAATAAGCTCATTGCACAAATTGATGACAACAATTTAGAAAATTTGACCATACCGGTTGTGGCCAATATTGGTGGAAATTACAGTAGTCCCAATGTTTCTACAGACTTAACGGCCGGAGTAAAATCATTGACCAATCAGTTGATTGAAATTCAAAAGCAAAAATTGGTCAATAAAGGGAAGGACAAAGCCAAAGATTTGATTGGGGATGTGCTAAATAAAAACAAGTCTACAACCGATTCCACTAAAACTAACAATGATACCAAAGAGGATGTGAAACAAGTTATCGGAGGTATTTTGGGAGGAAGCAAAAAAGACACGGCAAAAACTACCGAAAAGGATACGGTAAAGAAATCCGGTGAAGATGTCGTAAAGGAAAAAGCTAAAAGTATCTTGGGAAGTCTTTTAAATAAGAAGAAATCGGAGGAGGGTTCTGGTAATTAAGTCCGAGCCGCTATAGTTTTTAAAGCTTTGATAAATTGGTCCAATTCATTGGTAGTAGTAAAAACATTGGGGCTAATTCGACAACCATGCACATTGGCCCCGTCAACGGCTACCGTAAAAATTTTGAATTCCTCCATCAGCGTATCGGCCAGTTGTTTGGGAGTAAGGTGGGCCATACCCACATTCGCAATACCGCAGCTGCGTTTGGGGTCTTCCGGGGTGTTTAGAATGATGTTTTTCGTTTCTCTCACCGCATCGCTCCAATAATGCTGAAGAAAACGAAGACGTTCTTCTTTCCGTTCCATACCAATGGCTTCATGATAATCTATGGCATCGTTAATGGTCAAATCAGTATGCACTGGATGCGTGCCCGTATGGTTCAATCTTCCAATATCCTCTGGTTTTCGGTTATGTTCGGCCAGTAGCGGCCAAATTTTCGGAATGTTCTTTTTCGAGACGTATAAAAATCCTGCTCCCAAGGGAGTCGCTAACCATTTATGCAAACTGGTGCCGTAATAATCGCAGTTAAGTTCTTCGATATCAACATCAAAATGACCAATGCAATGGGCGCCGTCCACCAAAACTTCAATACCCTTTTCATGGGCCATATCACAGATTTTTCTAATAGGAAGTATGTGTCCTGTAATGTTGATCATGTGACTTACGAAAATCAATTTGGTGTCGGGAGTGATCTGCTCGCGGTATAGTTGTACAATTTCTTCATCGTTTTTGGGATGATTGGGAACGGATAGCATTTTATTCACCATCCCATAGCGTTTGGAGGCCAGTTTGAATTGGTCTAGCATAGAACCATAATCTTGCTCTGCCATTATAGCTTCATCTCCTTTCTGCCAAGGATACCCGGTAATCACCATATCCAATGATTCCGTGGCATTTCTGGTAATAATGAGCTCTTCTTTTGAGCAACCCACCATTTGTGCCAGACGACCGGCTACGGCTTTTTTGTTGTCCCGTTGTACCGTTCGCATGTAGTAAGAACCTTCCCGATTCACCATTTCCATATGTTTCGTGAGTTTCTCTCTCGTGGGTCGTGGAATAATGTTGTAATAGCCACTTTCCAAATTGATGTAATCGGGTTTCAAATCATAATCTCCCCTGATTTTCAACCAGAAATCTTCGTTGATTTCTTCAAAAGCAGTCTTTTTCTTGGGGAAATAGGGTTGGCCTTGTCCTATTTGAGGGAGTAGGGGACTGGCTATAACTACTTGACCCAGTCTTTTTAGGAAGGTTCTTTTCTGCATGCCGGTTGGTTTTGCCATTTAAGATACAAGATAAACCGGCCACTTACATTATTGAATTGTAGAATTGGTAATTTCTCAAATAGGGAATGCTTCCCCTAACAATTACCAAAAATGCACATTTTTAAATAAGCAATTTATAAAATGAGAGAATTAGGAATACGATCACTCCTTTCTTTTCTTGTCCCACCAAACATAAGCTATAAAAATGATAAGACTTACGAGAGAACCCCAGAATAAACCTGTTTTTAGGTTATGGGTATTCTTTCCTAAAAAAGCAATAAAAAGGGTAAGTGGGGCGATACCGAGAAGGGTGGCTCCAATGAACTTCCAATAGCCCATTCTTAATATGCCACCGACAAAGCTAATGGCGTCATTTGATAGAAAAGGGTTTAGCCGGGTGACAATAACGGCCCAAAAGCCATAATTGTCTAAAAAGGCTTCCACTTTTTCTTCAGATTTCTGTCCGATGATTTTTTCTATTTTTCCTTGCCCTAGCACATGACCGAGACCATAACCCACACTAGAAGCCAAATAAACGGAAGCGAATACAATGAGACTGCCCCACAATGGACCGTATGCTAAAATGGAAACCACCATCAACATAACAGATGGAATAACAATAAGAAACATTTGGGCTATCATTGCCACTATGAGAACTAACGGCCCCCAGGCCCCAAATTGCTCTACCCAATTTTTGGTTTTTTCCCTATCACCACTGCTCAACACCTGCCAAGCTTCCGAGAAAAAATCCTTTACTGATGGAAAAACAAAGTAAGAGATAACCAACAATAGTAGAATGGCCAATGAGATTATCATTGGCCATTTACTTTTTTCGGTAGATTTTTTCTTTTCCGAACCCATTAGTTAGGCTTTAACCACCATTTTACCCTTATTTTTTCCTTTAAAAATATCAAGAAACGCCTGAGGGGTGTTCTTAAAACCTTCTACAATGGTCTCTTCATGGGTGATTTTTCCTTCTTGCAGCCATTGGGCCAGTTGCTGAATGGCATTTCCAAAATCTTTGGCGTGGTCGCGAACCAAAAAGCCCTGCATCAGAACCGTCTTTTTGACTAAGATTCCTTCATGTCTAGGACCCTGTGGAACCTCCTTTTCGTTATAAAGGGAAATGGCTCCGCAATTGATGACCCTGCCATTCTTATTAATATTGTTCAAGGCAGAATCCAAAATATCGCCGCCCACATTATCATAATATACATCTACGCCGTTAGGGCAAGCTTTTGCAATGGCTTCCGTCATGTTATCCGTGGTTTTGTAATTAATGCCTTCATCGAAACCGAACTTTTCTTTCATCAAGGCCAATTTATCATCGCTTCCGGCAATACCTACTACATGACAACCCCTTATTTTACCTATTTGTCCAACGGTACTACCTACTGCACCGCTTGCCCCGGAAACTAATAGTGTTTCCCCTTCTTTTAAATCGGCAATTTTTTCTAGACTAATGTAGGCGGTTAATCCAGTAAGGCCTAAAATGCCTAGGTAAGCAGAATGTGGTGCTTTATTGGGGTCTACTTTGTTCAGTCCCGTGCCGGAGGAAACCTGAAATTCCTTCCATTTCAACATTCCAAAAACAAAATCACCTTTTTCAAAATTGGAATTTTTGCTTTCCACAACCTCGGCAACAATTGTAGACTCCATAGGTTCGTTCAGTTGAAAAGGGTCAATGTAAGATTCTACATCTCGCATACGTCCCCTTAAATAAGGATCCACTGAGATGTATTTTGATTCCAATAGAATTTCACCATCGTTGGGACTGGGTTTATCCTCTGTAGCAAATTCGAAATCACTTAGCTGAGGTTCGCCCTCAGGTCTGTTGGCGAGTTTTATAACATTGTTCATTTCTCCGATTTTTTAAATTGGATATACAAAAATAGAGTCTAGCGGATAGGTAGTTTGACCTAAAAGCAGTTGTTTTTTGCGCGAATGCCGCTATACTGTTTAATTATTTAATAGTCAAGGCAACGTAATACCCTTCGTTGCTACGAACATTAAATACGGTGTTGTCTTCAAAAATGAGATACTGCCCCTTGATGCCTTTAAGTTTAGAAGTAAAAGAAGGGGTTTTGTCAAGATTGAGGCTTTTTACTTTGCTAGGATAGGCAAGGACGGGAAATTCGAGGTTGGTTTCAGAATTCGATTCAATAAAATACTCCGTAGCCTCTTCAGGAATGTACTTTTTTAGATTGTTACGCCACGTGACCAAATCCTCATCATCCACATTGTTCGTAAGCATCTTTCGCCAGTTGGTCTTGTCTCCAATATGGTCTTTTAGGGCAACTTCTGTAATGCCCGCTAAATATCGATTGGGAACTTCTACAATTTCAATGGCTTCGTGTGCGCCTTGATCGATCCATCTGGTAGGGACCTGACTTTTTCTGGTGACACCCACTTTTATGTTGCTCGAATTGGCCAAGTATACAATGTGCGGCTGTAATTGCACTTTCTTTTCGTACGCTAGGTCGCGGTCTTCCTTGTCAAGGTGCGCTGTGCTCAATTCGGGTCTCATGATCCAATCCCCAGCGGCGGGTACTTCAAAAAAACAGGATTTGCAAAAACCTTGTCTAAAAATAGGTTTGTCCAAACCGCAATTGAGGCATTGATACTTCAAAAAATCTATTTGTAATTGTTTATCAAGTACTTGGTTCACGTTTAGGAAATCATTCTCAAAAAGCATATAATATTGAATAGGGCTCCCAATTTCGGTTTGCATTTTTTGTAACACTCCCTCGTACTGCATAAAAGAATTTCTATTTGAAAATGATAAGTAATAAAGCTATTTTTAGCGGTACAAAGATACCTAAAAATGCCTATCCCGCTTTTCAATTCCATTGCTTCTTGGTTGCTCAAGAAACGCTATCACCAAATAGAGCTTTTCTTAAAATACCCGGCCGAAGTGCAGGAAGAGGTGCTTTTTCAATTATTGGAGGTTGCCGAGGATACTGAAATCGGTAAAAAATACGGTTACGCATCAATTGAAAAATATGAAGCATTCCGTAATCGTGTTCCTATCGTTACATATGAAGAGATAGAACCTCTTATAGAACGAACCCGTAGGGGGGAACAAAATCTTTTTTGGCCAACCTCCATCAAGTGGTTTGCAAAAAGTAGTGGAACAACCAATGCCAAAAGTAAATTCATTCCAGTAAGTACGGAAGCTTTGGATGATTGCCATTACAAATCCGGGAAGGACCTTTTGTGTCTGTATTTGAACAACAATGAAAACTCTCAATTGTTCACGGGAAAGAGCTTGAGACTGGGCGGGAGCAAGGAAATTTATCAAGACAACGGTTCCTATTTTGGTGATCTCAGTGCCATTCTTATTGATAATATGCCCCTATGGGCAGAGTTTAGTAGTACGCCTAGTAATAGGGTTTCCCTTATGAGTGAATGGGAAAGTAAGTTGAAGGCAATAATTGAAGAGACTACACAAGAAAACGTGACCAGTTTGGCAGGAGTACCTTCTTGGATGTTGGTTTTGCTCAACAAAATAATTGAAGACACAGGAAAGGACCATTTATTTCAGGTCTGGGAAAATTTAGAGGTTTATTTTCATGGGGGGGTCAGCTTTAACCCTTATAAAGATCAGTACAAAAAACTATTGCCCAGAAAGAGCTTTAAGTATTATGAAATATATAATGCATCTGAAGGTTTTTTTGCCATCCAAGATAGAAACGGAGCGGATGATCTTTTGTTAATGTTGGACTATGGTATTTTCTACGAGTTTATTCCCATGGATGTGTATGGTACAGAGCAACAAGAGGCTATACCTCTATGGGAGGTAAAAACCAATACAAACTATGCCATCATAATTACCACAAATGCCGGTCTTTGGCGATATAAAATTGGTGATACGGTTCGTTTTACGTCAATCAATCCGTATCGCATTAAAATTACAGGGCGAACAAAACACCATATCAATGTTTTTGGGGAAGAACTTATAATTGAAAATGCTGAGGAAGCCTTAAAGACTATTTGTATAAAAACAGGATCTGAAATCAAAGATTATACGGCTGGGCCCATTTTTATGGAAGGGAAGGAAAAGGGCGCCCATGAATGGATCATAGAATTTAGAACTCCACCGGAGGATCTCAATTATTTTACCGAGTTTTTGGACAATGCCTTAAAGTCATTAAATTCTGATTACGAGGCAAAAAGGTATAATAACATAACCTTGAGAAGTCCAAAAGTTCATATGGCCAGAGAGAATCTTTTTTATGATTGGTTAAAAGCGAACGATAAGTTGGGCGGGCAACATAAAATACCTAGGCTTAGTAATAGCCGGGACTATATCGAGGAATTGCTGCATATGAACAAATAAAAAAGGAAATTCGTCGTTTAATATTCATATTGAGACTGAAACTTAACCGACCTACGAATTTTAACTTTTAATTATGGCTGAAAGACTCGTAATCATTTCCGATATGTGGGGTTCTAAAAAGGGACTCTGGATTACATCTTATCTGGGTTATTTGCAACAATATTTTAATATTACATTTTACGATAGTCAGCAACTTGCCAATCTTAAGGTTGCTGTAAATTCAGAAGAAAATATACATAATGCCTTTGTTGATGGAGGTATTGATACGGCGGTGGCACACTTGCTGAAAAAAGAGAAAGAGCCTGCTCATTATCTTTGCTTTAGCATGGGCGGGGCCATAGCTTGGAAAGCAGGTTTGTTAGGATTGCCAATGAAATCCTTTTATGGCGTTTCTACGACTAGAATTCGGTCGGAAAAGGCAAAACCTCAGTGTGAAATCAATCTTATATTTGGGGATAATGATATGTACAGACCTAAATCTTCTTGGTATGATCAAGTTGGCATTGAGGCGGAATTAGTGTCCGGGTTTGGTCATAACATGTATACTGATGATAAAATTATTCAAAAGGTCAGTTTGGACCTCCTCAACTTGGTTACCCATAAAGCCACAACAGGAAGGAGCAATAAAAAGGAAAAAGCGGTTTAAAACCGCTTTTTGTATTCTAATCCTAATGTTTTAAATCCTCCTAAGAAACCGCTTTAAGCTTCTTAATGGTTTCATAGGACAATTTATCTTCAGCATAGGCCTTTGTTACCTTGAATTCTGATTCTTCATTGCTGGGCATTTCAAACATGGCGTCCGTAAATATAGCTTCACATAAAGAACGAAGTCCTCTAGCTCCTAGTTTGTATTCAATGGCCTTTTCTACAATATAATCCAAAGCCTGGGGCGTTATGGTAAACTCAATATCATCCATGGCAAACAACTTTTCATATTGCTTGATAATGGCATTTTTGGGTTCCGTTAAAATAGCCCTAAGTGTTTTTTGATCTAATGGATTCATGTGCGTGAGCACCGGAAGCCTACCAATAATTTCAGGTATAAGACCAAATTCCTTCAAATCTTTAGGAATAATATATTGTAAAATATTATCCTGATCCATATGGTCATCGGTCTTAGCGGCACTATATCCTATAGCCTGCATATTAAGTCTTTTTGAAATGGTACGCTCGATACCATCAAAGGCCCCGCCTGCAATAAATAGAATATTTTCCGTATTGACCTCTATAAACTTCTGGTCCGGATGTTTTCTTCCTCCTTTTGGAGGTACATTTACCGTAGTGCCTTCCAACAGTTTTAGCAAACCTTGTTGGACCCCTTCTCCAGATACGTCTCTGGTGATCGATGGATTATCGCTTTTACGGGCAATTTTGTCTATCTCATCTATAAAAACAATACCGCGTTCCGCTTTTTCCAAATTGTAATCAGCCGCTTGTAGTAAGCGTGTCAATATACTTTCTACATCTTCACCTACGTAACCTGCCTCTGTTAGCACGGTAGCATCAACAATGGCCAGCGGTACATTCAACATTTTGGCAATAGTCTTTGCCATAAGTGTTTTTCCTGTACCAGTTTGACCAACCATGATGATATTGCTTTTCTGTATTTCAATATCATCTTCCTTGGATTTTGGCTGTAAAAGTCTCTTGTAGTGGTTGTACACCGCTACCGACATTACTTTTTTAGTTCGTTCTTGGCCAATAATAAAAGTGTCCAAGAAACCTTTGATATCCAATGGTTTCTTTAACGTAAGTTCAGAAGATAAATCGTTTGTTTTTGTTTGTTTGGACTCTTCTGCCACAATGCCATGCGCTTGTTCAATACAGCGATCGCAAATATGTGCGTCCAAACCGGCAATCAATAGATTGGTTTCCGGTTTTTTGCGTCCACAAAACGAACATTCTAGGTTTTCTTTTGCCATACGAGTGTGCTTTCTGCGTTGGAAGAAACGAAAAGATTTCCATTTTGGTTTGCCAAAATGGATAAAAAACTATCGTTACTCGTTGTTATGTCGAAATTATTCTTTTTCCCTTACCAAGATTTCATCAATCATGCCATATTCCTTGGCTTCCGGTGCTTTCATCCAGTAATCTCTGTCACTGTCTTCATTCACCTTTTCCAATGTCTGGCCAGAATGTTTGGAAATAATCTCGTAAAGTTCTCCCTTAAGTTTCAATATTTCTCGTGCGGTTATCTCAATATCGCTAGCTTGTCCTTGTGCACCGCCCATTGGTTGGTGGATCATTACCCTTGAGTGGGGCAATCCACTTCTTTTGCCTTTTTCTCCGGCACAAAGAAGCACGGCTCCCATAGAAGCGGCCATACCTGTACAAATGGTAGCTACGTCCGGTGATATAAATTGCATAGTGTCATAAATACCTAGACCGGCGTAAACACTTCCTCCTGGAGAATTGATGTAGATTTGAATGTCCTTTGCAGAATCAGTACTTGCCAAAAAAAGCAATTGCGCCTGGACAATGTTTGCAACCTGATCATTTATTCCGGTACCCAAAAAGATGATACGGTCCATCATTAGACGTGAAAATACGTCCATGGCTACGGCGTTCATTTGTCTTTCTTCTATGATATTGGGTGTTAAGGAAACCGGGTACATGCTACTTAATATAGAGTCATAATAAGTGCTGCTTATCCCTTGGTCCTTTATAGCGTATTTCTTGAATTCTTTTGCGTAATCCATGTCTTTCTATTCGGTGTTAGTTTACCTAAAGGTAAAAGATAAAAAAAAGTGCCGAAAAGTAATTTTCGGCACTGTAAAGATACTTATTATTTTTTGGAAAATTAACCGTAGACTTCTTTCACAAAGTCTTCATAGGTTATCTCTTTTTCCTTCAGATTTACTTTCTCTTTGTAAAGATCCAGAAGTTTTTGACTCATCAATTGCTCAGAGAGTCGCTTTACCTCGTCCTGGTTGCTTAAAACCCTATTTGCAATATTTTCCAACTCCTCTTCTTGTGGGTTCAATTGACCAAATTGGGCCATCTGTGATTTGATGAAACCTTTAGCGAACTCCTTTAGCTCTTCAAGCTGAATCTGTAAATCGTTCTCCTTGATGATTTTACCTTCGATCAATTGATAACGAAGCCCCTTTTCAGACTTTTCGTATTCTTCATTGGCCTGCTCCTCCGAAAGTTGCTCTTCTCCGGTCATTTGAATCCATTTGGTCAAGAAACCTGCTGGTAATTCAAATTTGGTGTTTTCAATGAAATGTTCGGTAATGTCGTTTAAAAGCTTCTGGTCCGACTGTTGCTCAAATTGCTTTTCACTGTCTTCCTTGATTTTTTCCTTCAACTCTTTTTCCGTCTTCACTTCGTCTTTGCCAAATAACTTGTCAAAAAGTTCTTGGTCCAAAGCTGCCAATTCGCGCTCATTGATTTCCTCAATGGTAAATTCTGCTTCAATGTCAAGCCCTTCGGCTTTATCTTGAGATACTCCAAAAGCACTTGAAGTAAGATAATCCTCCTTAAAAAGACCTTTTGATTTTAATTTGATCGTATCGCCAACTTTACTTCCTACCAAAGCATCCAAAGCTTTCTTGCTTTTTATTTTGTCAAGCTCTAAAGTGGTCTTTTTGTCAATTTCCTCTTCCTCGTTCTTAAAGGTTCCGGTTACCTCGAAATCTTTGGCTACTTTCTCTTTACTAACAAGTTTGCCGTATTGTTTTTGGATGCGTTCTACTTGCTCGTCAACCATTTTTTTGTCCGCAACAATTTTATACTGCGTAATTGGTTGTTTGGTTTCAAGTGCTACTTGAAAATCTGGGGCCAAGCCAATCTCGAACTCAAAATCAAACTCATCCTTGTCCCAGTCAAAATTGTCTTGTTGTTTTGGAAGCGGATTTCCAAGAACATCTAATTTTTCTTCCGTTAGGTATTTGTTCAAATTGTCTTGAAGTAATTTGTTTACCTCGTCTACCAAAACGGCCTTCCCGTATTGCTTTTTGATTAGGCCCATAGGAACATGGCCCTTTCTAAACCCAGGGATGTTTGCGGACTTTCTGTAGTCCTTTAAAATACCATCTACTCTATCTTGATAATCCTCCTTGGTGATGGCGACTTTAACAACGGCATTTAGCTCGTCTATCTGTTCTTTAGTGATGTTCATCTAGATCTTCTTTATTAGTTCCCTAAAAACGGGATGCAAAAATACTACAATTAATGTACCCCACCAAAGATTTTAACTGGTTGGATTTCAAACCTTATCTGTAGCCTTAGTCTTCTTTTAGTAAGGAGAATAGGATAGATTGTAGGAAGGAGAGCAATAAACTAAAAAGCAGTGCCCACCAAATACCGTCCACGCTAAATCCATCAATAAGATTATCCGCTAAAAGAATGATTATGGCATTTATTATCAAAAGGAACAAGCCAAGGGTTAAAATGGTAACGGGTAAGGTGAAAATCACCAAAATAGGCTTTACGATCAGGTTTAAGAGACTAAGCACTACAGCTACTATCACCGCGGTAAGGTAACTGTCTACAGATACGTTGGGTAAGATTTTGGACAGGATAACCACCGCTAGGGCGCTTAATAATATTCGTAAAATAAGTTTCATTCTTTCTTAGTTTAGTGTTGGATGTTTCTATGCATTTAGAAATGCCATGGATTTATTGAAAAATTGTTTGGGATTTTGGGCATGCAACCAGTGGCCCGCTTTATCAATTACTTCAATGGAAGCGTTTGGAAAATGTCTTTTTATGTTTTCGGTATCAGCTTCTTGGATATATTCAGATTGATCTCCCCGCAAGAACAGCGTAGGTCCAATAAAACTCTCATTAGATCCAATGTTTTCTCCAACTTCGGCCATTTTCTGACTCAGGACTTCCAAGTTGAACCTAAAGCCCAACTTTCCCTTTTCTCTCCAATAAAGGCTTTTTAGTAAAAACTGTCGTGTACCAAAATCTCTAATATACTTGCCAAGGGCATCATCTGCATCGCCGCGGGAATTAAGGGATGGTAAGTCTAGTTTTAACAAGGAATCTATAATTGGTTGGTGATGGGGAGGGTAGAATTTTGGTGCAATATCCGCTACAATTAATTTGGCCACCCTTTCCGGATAGGTACAAGCAAATTGCATGGCTGTTTTGCCCCCCATGGAATGACCTAAAATAATGGCTTCATGCAATTGGTGTTCGTCCATATAGTATTTTAAGTCCTCGGTCAATAGGTCATAATTAAAATCTGTGCTCCAAAAGCTTTTCCCGTGGTTCCGCTGGTCTATAAGGTGAACTTCATACCCTTCTTCGGCATATTGGGAACCTAAAGTTTTCCAGTTGTCCAGCATACCTAGAAAACCATGTAAAATTAAAAAAGGGGTTCCTTTCCCTTCTATTTTGGAATGTAATAGGGTGCTCATGTCAATCGGTTCAGGTACATGTTAACTACGTTTTCAAGGCCAAGGTAAAGGGCTTCGCAAATTAGTGCGTGTCCAATGGAGACTTCCAATAATTTGGGGATGTTTTTTTGAAAATAGGCTACATTTTCCAAATTCAGGTCGTGCCCTGCATTGAGTCCCAAGCCTGCTGTTGTTGCGGCCTTGGCAGTTTCTATAAAAGGGGCTATTCCCGTTTGCTTCTCATTTTGGTCAAAAGATTTGGCGTAGCTTTCTGTATACAGCTCAATTCGGTCCGTACCGGTATCTGCCGCGGCCTTTGCCATTTCGGGATTAGGGTCCACAAAAATGGAGGTGCGAATTCCTTCCTTTTTAAATAGGTCGATGGTTTTTACCAAAAAAGAGCCGTATTTAATGGTGTCCCATCCCGCATTGGAGGTAATGGCGTCCTGGGCATCGGGAACCAGGGTGACCTGGTCCGGTTTTACCTCCAAAACCAAATCTATAAATTTTGGTACAGGATTTCCTTCTATGTTTAATTCCGTGGTAACAATCTTTTTTAAATCGCGCGCGTCTTGGTATGTAATATGGCGTTCATCCGGTCTTGGGTGGATGGTGATGCCCTGGCCTCCAAATCGCTCTATATCCGTTGCCGCCTTTAATAAATCTGGCATATTGCCGCCCCTGGCATTACGTATGGTGGCTATTTTATTGATGTTGACACTAAGTTTCGTCATTTACCGATGGTTTTTACCGTTGGGCACAAAAATACGAATAAGGCATACCTTTTGAGACTATAAATTAGTATTTTGCGTTTAAGAGATAACACTATGCAGATCCAATCCCACATATTAACGAACATTCCCACTTTTGAAGTGGAAGAATCCTTGTCTACCGTAATAGATTTTTTTCAGGAGAACACGCACTCCCATATTGCCGTAACCGAAAATGATATTTTTTTGGGGTTACTCTCTGAAGAAGACCTAGAGAATTTTGACCGGAAAGATCAAGTGGATCAATACCGCTATGAATTGGAAGCTTTTTTTGTTACCAAAGAAACGGGTTGGTTAGATGTTCTGGAGGCCTTTGCCAGGAACGAGGCCAATTTAGTGCCCGTGGTGGATGATAAAGGGAGGATTGAGGGTTATTATGATTTGACAGATATTGTTAGCGTATTTATTGACACCCCATTTTTTACGGAGCCCGGTGGTATTATTGTAGTGGCTAAGGGTATTAGGGACTATTCTTTTAGTGAGATTGCCCAAATTGTGGAGAGTAACAATACAAAGTTGATCGGTGGTTTTATTACCGATGCCAGAAATGATGTGATTCAAGTGACACTAAAGGTTTCTTCTACGGATTTAAATGATATTCTACAGACCTTTAGAAGGTATAACTACACCGTAATATTTGGGAATGCAGATGATCAGTTCCTAGAGGATTTAAAGGAGCGTTCAGATTACTTGGATAAATATTTGAACGTCTAGATTTTTTTGGAATAAGTCGCCATTTGTGCCTTTTTCCAATTTCCCATTCTTTATTTTTGTCTTTTAGAGATTAGAAGGTTCTAACAAGATAAAAATTCCCTATGAAAGTTGCCATTTATAGTCAGATGTTTCAAGAAGACACGATAGAATATGTGTCCAAACTTCTGTTGGAACTTGATAATTATGGCGCTCAAGTGGCTGTGGAGGCAGATTTTGCCGGTTTTTTGAATAAGCATGAATTGCTTGATAATGCCACAACCTTCAACCAATCCCGGGGATTGGACACCAGTTTTGATTTTTTTATAAGTTTGGGAGGAGACGGTACCATGCTTAGGGCAACCACCTTTGTAAAGGATTTGAATATTCCTATTGTTGGTGTGAATATGGGAAGGCTGGGCTTTCTTTCTACCTTCAACAAAGAAGAGGTACAGAATGTAGTCCAAGAGTTCGTGAAAGGTAATTACACTATTGTAGAACGTGGATTGGTAGAAGTTTCCTCAGAATCTGAAATAGAAGAACTGGGCAATCTCAATTTTGCCCTTAACGAAATAACTATCAGTAGAAAGGATACCACCTCCATGATCACTGTGGAGACCTATCTCAATAACGAATACTTAACGGCGTATTGGGCAGATGGACTCATTATTTCAACCCCAACCGGCTCCACCGGATATTCTTTAAGTTGTGGTGGTCCTGTAATAGAACCCACGGCCAAATCATTGGTGTTAACGCCTATTGCTCCACATAATCTCAATGCTCGCCCATTAGTGGTTTCGGACGATACCGAAATTAGATTGCGCGTTTCGGGTAGGGAAGAAAACCACCTCATATCACTTGATTCAAGGATAGCATCAGTAGAGAACGGTACGGAAATTACCATAAAGAAAGCGGGTTTTACCATAAAAATGATTGAGTTTGCTTCAGAAAGTTTTCTTAAGACACTTCGCAATAAATTGCTCTGGGGAGAAGATCGTCGCAATTATTAAATCGGAACAATAAATAGGCACAAACGCTGTTTATCATGTGAGAGCATTAATGAATAGATGCAAAACCCGTTTATTGGTGCATGATTACGGTTCAACTGTTGCTATTGAGCAATAGTTGATGGCAATTGCTATATTCGCAAACTATTTCAACATATGAAGCGGTTCTTATTTGTTTTACTTCTTTTGGGATTTGGAGTTTTAAATGCCCAAACCTATGAGGTGGGTTTATTTGCTGGGGGAGCCAATAATATTGGTGATGTGGGTAGAACAACCTATATAGCACCTTCGGATATTGCCATTGGTGGTTTGTTCAAATGGAACAAGGCCAAGCGTTATGCATGGAGGGCCAGCGTTATTTACGGAAAGTTCACCGCAGATGATACCAAATCCAATAATCCTTCTAGACAGCAAAGAGGTTATGTGATGGATAATTCCATTTTGGAGGCCTCTGCAGGGTTGGAGTTTAATTTTGTTGAATACAACCTTCATAAACTGGGCCCTGCGTTTACTCCTTATTTATATACCGGTCTAACCTATTTTAGATATGATTATGATTATTTTGATGGGGGAGATTTTTTGAGTGTTTCACAAAAAGATGGTTCCTTTGCAATTCCAATGACTGTTGGTGCAAAGCTTAGATTGAGCCAATTCTTTATTTTGGGTGCCGAGATTGGTGCCCGTTATACATTTACGGATAATCTAGACGCCAGCAATCCTTCCAAACTGAACGTGAGCCAACAATTGGGCGACCTTGATTTTGGGAACATTTTTAGTGATGATTGGTATGTTTTTTCAGGATTAACGTTAACTTACACTTTTGGTAGAAAACCTTGTATGGACTGTTTTGAGTAGACCCCGTGTCCACTGCAGGTTGTTTTTCTCATGATTGTTTTACGGAAATAGTATGGATGTTCTCGACGAGATAGAAAAAAAGAATTTGCCGGAACACTTGGCCATCATTATGGATGGTAATGGCCGTTGGGCCAAACAAAAAGGTAAAAGAAGGGTGTTTGGGCATGAAAATGGTGTGCATACCGTTCGTAGGACAGTGGAGAATTGTGCCAAGATCGGTGTAAGATATTTAACGCTCTATACCTTCTCTACAGAAAATTGGAACAGGCCCAAGATTGAGGTGGATACCCTCATGCGCCTGTTAGTTTCTTCGCTAAAAAAAGAGCTTAAAACTTTCATGGAAAATGACATTAGGCTCAATACAATTGGAGACATACAATCCTTACCTAAAAAAGCCCACAGGGAATTGACGGAGGTGATGGAAAAAACAAAGGGCAACTCTAAAATGACCCTTACTTTGGCCCTTAGTTATGGAGCCCGTCAAGAGATACAGAACGCTGTAAAACAGATAAGCGCCAAAGTTAAAAATAATATAATTTCAATTGAAAATATTGATGAAGCCATTATTAATACTCATCTTTACACGCATGATTTGCCAGATGTAGACCTGTTGGTGCGTACCAGTGGGGAGCATCGTATCAGCAATTTTTTGCTTTGGCAGATTGCATATGCGGAATTATATTTTGTTGACGTATATTGGCCCGATTTTAGCAGCGAGCATTTGGCAGAAGCCATTAAAAGTTATCAGAACAGAGAACGAAGATTTGGAAAGACCAGCGAACAACTTATCAAATAATGGTATGAAAAGGTTCATAGCCATTGAACCAGTAATAACAATCCTCCTACTTTTTTTAACCTCCTTAGTCAGCGCTCAAGAGCTCTCTTTTGACGATGGTAAAAAATACATTTTAGGCGGTTTGGAAGTAACCGGACTGCAAAGCTACAATGAGCAGACCGTAAAGACCTATACCGGTCTAAGGGTAGGCCAACCTATTACGGTACCTGGGGATGAGCTAAGTGAAGTTATTAAAAAACTTTGGGGGCTGGAACTCTTTAAGGATATCCAATTTGATTTGGTGGATATCCAGGATGATAAGGTTTTTCTAGAGTTGCACATAACGGAAAGACCAACCTTGTCAGATGTTAAGGTAAACGGTATCAAGTCCAGAAAAGTGGATGATATCATTAAAGATACCGACTTAAAAAAGGGTAAGAAAATCACCGAAAGTTTAATTGCCAACACCAAAAATTACTTGGAAAACAAGTATAAGAAGCAGGGCTATTTAAACGCAAAGACCAATATTGTTGTAATCAATGATACTGCGCAGACCAATGCCCAAAAAATGGTGATCAATGTGGATAAGGGCGATAAGGTTAAAATCAAGAAAATGATTTTTGAGGGCAATGATAAATTGTCCGATAGAAAACTTAGAAACGCCTTTAAGAAAACCAAGGAAAAGCGGTTTTGGCGTTTTTGGAAGAAATCTAAATTCATAGAAGAAGATTACGAGAATGACCTAGACCTTTTAGTGGATAAATATGCGGAGAATGGATACAGGGATGCCCGTATTATTTCAGATTCCATAATTAAGGTGAATGAGAACAATATCAACATCAAGTTTAAAATTGAGGAAGGTAACAAGTATTACTTTGGAGATATTGATTTTGTAGGTAATACGGTGTATAGTGACCGGCAATTGGCATCTGTCCTTGGAGTAAAAAAAGGAGATGTTTATAACGGTGTTTTATTGAGAAAGCGTATTGCGGACGATTCCAAACCGGATGCGGAAGATTTGACCAACTTGTACCAGAACAATGGCTATCTTTTCTCTTCTATTAACCCAGTAGAGCTTTCCGCACAAAATGACACTATCAACTTTGAAATACGAATTATTGAAGGAAAAGAAACCTTCTTGAACCATGTAGAAGTGGTGGGTAATGACCGTACCAATGACCACGTAATTTACAGGGAGCTTCGCACTAGGCCTGGTAATAAATACGCTAAAAGTGATATCATCAGGACCATTCAGGAATTACAACAATTAGGGTACTTTGATGCGGAGCAAATAAAGCCGGACATTCTAAATGCGGATCCTAATGAAGGAACGGTAGATGTAAAATGGAACCTTGTAGAATCAGGTTCTAGCCAAATAGAGCTACAAGGTGGTTATGGTGGTGGTGGATTTATAGGAACCTTAGGACTTTCTTTCAACAATTTTAGTATCAAAAATATTCTTAACGGAGAAGCCTATAAGCCGGTTCCAATGGGAGATGGGCAAACTTTTGCCATGAGGGTGCAGGCTAGTAGAACTTTTAGGGTGTATAGTCTAAATTTTCAAGAACCTTGGTTGGGTGGTAAAAAGCCTGTACGTTTTAGTCTCAACCTTTCCAGAACGCAGCAATTTGGTGTTGACTACGGTAACTCTACCAGTAGAAGAATTGAGGTTGATAAAAGTAGAGGTTTTGCAATTACAGGTATCACCGCAGGATTGGCAAAAAGGGTACAATGGCCAGATGATTACTTTACCATTTCCCATGCCTTGAGTTACCAGCTCTATGAATTCAATAATTACAATATTGGTCTTTTTAATTTTGGTAATGGTAAGGCGAACTCTGTAGCTTACACCTTGGGAATCTCCCGAAACGCTACCGCTGGTGGACGAATATTTCCAAGAGGAGGTTCTAATTTTGAAATAACTGCCAAGTTTACACCTCCGTATTCTCTCTTTAGTAACAAGGATTTTGAATCCTTAAGAGATCGTAGTATTGAATTACAAGAGTTGAATAATGAGGGTAATGCTACAACACAGGATTTACAGGAACTTGAGGATATTGATCAAGAACGATTTAAATGGTTGGAATACTATAAGGTAAAGTTTAAAGGAGATTGGTATACAACCCTGGTAGGTGATTTAGTTCTCCGTACCAATGCTGAATTTGGTTTCTTGGGCAATTATAACAATGACGTGGGAGACACCCCTTTTGAGCGCTTTTTTGTAGGCGGGGATGGTTTAGGTAATTTTACATTGGATGGAAGGGATATTGTTCAGTTAAGAGGTTATGAAAACCAGTCCATTACTCCCTATGATCCATTGGCACGTAACAATAACAGTGGTGGTCTTGTCTACAATAAGTTCTCTTTGGAAATGCGTTATCCATTGACGTTGAAACCTTCAGCATCCATTTATGGGTTAGCTTTTTTAGAAGGAGGTAACGCTTTCAACAATTTTCAGGAATTTAATCCGTTTCAAATAAAACGATCGGCCGGAGTGGGGCTACGCATATTTATGCCGGCGTTTGGTTTGTTGGGAATAGATTTCGGTTATGGGTTTGACGAAGACCTTTTACCTTCTTCCATTGGCAACGGACCTAGCGGGTGGCAAACACACTTCATCATCGGCCAACAGTTTTAAACAGGGTCGTGTCATAGCTAAAGTATTCATTTTAAAACTTTTAGTAATTTTGGCACGATATTTTCTATTGGATAAAACGATTAAAGTGATGAAAACTAAATCAAACGTTCTTTTAGTATGGGCCGTTCTCTTTTGCACTGCCTTTACCTTTGCCCAAAGAGGGGTGCGAATTGCTTACGTTGACATGGAGTATATCTTGGAAAACGTAGAAGAGTACCGTGAGGCCACGGAGCAATTGGCCAATAAGGTAGAGAAGTGGAAGGTAGATGTTGAGCAAAAGCAGAGCCAAGTGGAGCAAATGAAAAAGGATTTGATGGCCGAAAGGGTTCTTTTGACCGATGAGCTTATTGCGGAGCGGGAAGAAGAAATATTGATCCTTGAAAAGGAGATGGTAGAGTACCAACAAGATCGTTTTGGCCCCCAGGGAGATTTGGTACTTCAGAAAAGACAGTTGATCCAGCCAATACAGGATCAGGTTTTTAATGAGGTGCAGAAGATCGGAGCCAATAAAAAGTATGATTTTATTTTTGATAAATCTGCGGATGTTGTAATGTTGTACTCCGAAAATCGGCACGATATCAGCGACTTAGTTTTGCGCGGTATTGCGAGGACCAGGAGGGTTAGTAAACCAAAGCAGAAAGAGGTTCGTAGCAGATTGGAAGATTTTGAGGATGAGCCGCAAGAAGAGGAAATTAGCGAGGCCTTAAAAGAAAGGCAGGAAAGAGCGGAGCAAGCCCAGCAGGCGCGAGAAAAGACAGCAGAGGAACGCAGGGCAGAGCAGTTAAAATTACGTGAGGAACGTAAAAAAGCCTACGAAGCCCGTAGAAAGAAATTGCTAGAGGAACGCGAGGCCAAAAGAAAGGCAAAATTGGAAGAGCGTGAAAACAATGAAGGGAATTCGGACAGCGATAGCGAAGAATAGTAAACAGTTTCGTTATAAAATGTTAAGAAAGGCCACTAATAATAAGAATTGAAATAAAATAACCATAAATTAACACTCAAATATTTTAACAAGAATCAGTATCATGAAAAACGTAAAGAAAATAGCCACAGCCATTGTATTGTTTGTAGCATTTACCGGGTTCGTTAACGCGCAAAGCAAAGTAGCCCACATTGATGTGACACAATTGTTGAGCGCAATGCCGGAGATGAAAGCTGCTGAGGCTGAATTAAAGAAACTTTCTGAGACTTATAATGCAGATATAGAAAGTTCTATGACTGAGCTTAGAAATAAGTACACGCAGTATGAAAACGAGGCTGCTTCCAAATCTCAGGAAGAAAATGAGAAAAGAGCCATTGAGTTGCAAGGAGTTCAAAAAAACATAGGTGAGGCACAACAAGCTGCGCAAAGAGAACTTCAAAAGAAGCAACAAGAATTGTTTGCCCCTATTTCAGATAAGGCCAAGGCTGCCATTGAAAAAGTAGCTGCCGATCAAGGTTATGATTATGTAATTGATGCCCAGCCAGGTGGTGGACTGATCGTATCCAAAGGAAAAGATCTTTTGGCAGATGTAAAGAAGCAATTGGGTATTTAATATTACCCTTTGGAAATAGAAAAAACCCGCTTAATGCGGGTTTTTTTATGTCTTAGTTTAATGGATACTTAAAGTAGTTTCTTTTTAATATTGGCCCACCTTAACTTTCTAATGAACACACCTTCTTCTTTAGATACTAAAAATTCTTTCTTTTCTTTTTTAGCTTCAAAATAGCCTTTCATGTTATCAATCAATGCGATTGGCTTTCTTTGTTTTAACGCCATTTTTAAGGAGGCTATTAGGGTAATTGCCCATCCATAACGCATGGTGTACATGGCCTTTCCCTGTAAAAGCTTCGCTTTGGCATTATAGGCTTTGCCTGTAGGCCTTAGGTGTTTTACTTTTAAATAATCATCTGTGTATACCTCATAGCCGTTATAAGCTGCCAAGAGCTCATCTACGGTATCCCAGCCCATTGCGGAACGCAATCCTCCAATGGCCTTAAAACATCCTTTGGAATAGGCTTTAAACGCTCCTCTAACATGATTTTTGTTCATTGGGTGGTTCAGTGCCCAATTACCCTGTTGATTTTTTTCATAAACAAAACCACCTGCAATACCAACATTGGGTTGTCCTTTAAAAATGTACGCTATTTTTTCAAAATAATTGTCAGGTAATATCAGGTCTGCATCCAATTTCACCAAAAAATCATAGTGGTCATCCAACTGTGACAAACCTTTTTTAAAGGCGTTGACTACTTTGCTTCCTGGCATGTGTTCTGCAGAGGAAGCCGTATTCAACTTTGTGAATATGGGGCTCAATTTAAGAAATTGGTCCATGATGTCTTCCGTACCATCAGTTGAATTGTCATTTACCAAAACCACTCTGGCAGGTTGAAGTGATTGTCTTAAAATGGAGGTGAGTGTATCCTTTAAGAAGTCTTCTTCATTATGTGCCGGAATGACAATATAATATCTCATGGATATAATTGGTTGCTTTTATAAGCCGAGCGAAGAACTATTTTTTTCTTTCGGCATACACAATGTAATATCTTGGTGTGAAACTACGTAAAAGTGGTCTAAGTCCTAGTTTCTTGACGGGATTGGTCCATTTTTCTCTGTCCTTTATTTCCCAACCAGCTTTTTCCAATAACCAATCAAACTGCCAATCTTCAAATTCATGATAATGACGGTCCCAGGGGTCTGTTTTGGATCGGTAGGCAGGTGAGAACCATAATTTTAGCGGTATACTGGCTACTAATTTGTCGGCTTTTATTTCTCTTAAGACATTAAAAGGAGCCAATAAATGCTCAAAAATTTCAAAAGCCGTTACCACTTGGGCAGTACTATTTTTAACAACTTTGAAATCAAGGTCTAAATCTTCACCTGAAGTATTTTCTACTTGATACCCTTCTTGTTCCATAATTTCCGAAAACGGATTGCTCACTCCTAAATCCAATATGGTTTCGGCGGTGTCCACATGCTTTTTTAAAAAGGTGAGCGTGTGTTTAAATCGTTTGTTGGGGTATGTGTTTTCGTACATCTTTGCTTTGGTGAAAATTAACCTGGGCTTGTTTTAGGATTCCATTTCTTCCGCATAGGCCTCCATAGGTGCGCAAGTACACATAAGATTTCTATCACCATAAGCATCATCAACTCGTCTTACCGAAGGCCAAAACTTATTTTCCATTACATACGGTAATGGGAAGGCTGCCGTATTTCTGCTATAAGGAAATTGCCAATCATCATTCGTTGCCATTTCCAACGTATGGGGTGCGTTCTTTAAAACGTTATTGGGTTCATTGGCGTTCGCTGCGTCAATTTCCTTTCGTATGGAAATCATGGCATCACAAAACCTATCAAGTTCCGCTTGGCTCTCACTTTCCGTAGGTTCGATCATTAATGTGCCAGCTACGGGAAAGGAAAGAGTAGGGGCGTGAAAGCCATAGTCCATAAGTCTTTTGGCTATATCCGTCACCTCAATACCATTCTCTTTGAATGGCCTACAGTCTATTATCATCTCATGGGCGGCACGTCCTCTTTCACCAGTATAAAGAACATCAAACTTACCACTAAGTCTGTTTTTTATATAATTGGCATTGAGTATGGCCATTTCGGTGGATTTTTTCAATCCGGATTCCCCTAACATTTTAATATATCCGTAGGAAATCAAACATACCAAAGAACTTCCCCATGGCGCTCCTGAAATTGCCTTGATGCCTTGTTCGCCACCTGTACTTATAATAGGGTTGCCCGGTAAAAAGGGAACCAATTGTTCCGCTACGCAAATAGGGCCCACTCCAGGTCCGCCACCACCATGGGGTATGGCAAACGTTTTATGAAGGTTGAGGTGACACACATCTGCACCAATCGTTGCGGGATTGGTAAGGCCAACTTGTGCATTCATGTTGGCTCCATCCATATACACTTGGCCTCCATGGTCATGGATCAATTGGGTTATATGCTTTATTGACGACTCAAAAACTCCATGGGTGGAAGGATAGGTTACCATCAACGCCGCTAAGTTTTGCGCATGTTTTTCTACTTTTTCTTCCAGGTCCGCCACATCGATATTGCCCTTTTCATCCGTTTTGGTCACTACCACTTTCATACCTGCCATTACTGCGGAAGCCGGATTGGTCCCGTGTGCAGAAGAAGGGATCAGGCAGATATTTCTATGGTCCTCCCCATTACTTTCGTGATAGGCCCTTATGGCCATAAGCCCCGCGTACTCCCCTTGTGCACCTGAATTTGGCTGAAGTGAAGTAGCCGCAAACCCTGTAATTTTTGTTAGGTCCTTTTCTAGTTCCTTTAAAACTATTTGGTAACCCTTTGCTTGTTCTATGGGGACAAACGGGTGAATATTGGCCCATCTTGGCATACTCAGGGGAAGCATTTCAGAAGCGGCATTCAATTTCATAGTGCAACTTCCCAAAGAAATCATGGAATGGTTGAGGGACAGATCCTTGCGTTCCAATTTTTTGATGTAACGCATTAATTCCGTTTCCGAGTGGTAGGAATTAAAAACCGTATTGGTCAAAAAGCTGGACGTTCTTTGTAGGTTGGTTGGAATGGCGGTTTCCTCCAACAAATGTTCAACAGCGCTTTTTTCTTTGGACAGTGCTTCACCAAATACTTCCAAAATCTGATTTATATCATTAATGGAAGTGGCTTCGTTGACCGATATGGACACGGTACCTTCATCAATATACCAAAAATTCACCCCATGTTTTTCCGCTATTGGAAGCAAATGGGCGGTATCCGTTTTAATACAGATAGTGTCAAAGTAAGCGGTATTCATTTGGTACAAGCCAAGTTTTTCCAATTCGTTGGCGAGGGTAACAGCGGTTCTATGCACCTTGGTTGCAATATATTTTAGACCATCGGGTCCATGATACACTGCGTACATTCCCGCCATAACGGCTAGTAGCACTTGTGCGGTACAAATGTTGGAAGTTGCCTTGTCCCTTTTTATATGTTGCTCACGTGTTTGTAAGGCCATCCTAAGGGCCGGTTTTCCGTCAATATCCTTGGTTACGCCAATGATTCTACCGGGAATGTTTCTTTTGTACGCTTCTTTTGTAGCAAAGAATGCGGCGTGTGGCCCACCATATCCTAATGGAATTCCAAATCTTTGTGTGGTTCCCACAACAACATCCACGCCCATTTCACCGGGAGGTGTTAAAAGAACCAAACTTAAGATATCTGCAGCAACCGCTACTTTAATTTCGTTTTCCTTGGCTTTGGAAACAAAGCCTGTAAGGTCTGTAACTTGACCATATTTGCCCGGGTATTGCAAAATAGCTCCATAGAATTCAGGGCTGTAATCAAAATCCTCGTGGTTGCCTACCACTAATTCAATACCCAGTGGAGTGGCTCTTGTTTCAAGCAGGTCAAGGGTTTGCGGCAAAATCTCGTGGGAGACAAAGAATTTTACCGTATTATTTTTCTTTTGTTCCCTGCTTCTTACCTCAAAAAGCATGGTCATGGCTTCGGCCGCAGCGGTACTTTCATCAAGAAGGGAAGCATTGGCCAACTCCATTCCAGTAAGGTCGCTAATGACTGTTTGAAAATTTAAAAGGGCTTCCAATCTTCCTTGGGCAATCTCCGCTTGGTAAGGCGTATAGGCCGTATACCAACCCGGGTTTTCAAGTATATTTCTTTTAATGACCGATGGTGTTAGGCTCTCATGGTAGCCCAATCCTATATAAGTTCTAAAAAGTTGATTTTTTTCGGACAGTTCTTGTATATGGGCCAGGAATTTATGTTCGCTCATGGCTTTATCCAATCCTAAAGGTTGTTTTAGGCGAATGTCATCAGGGATGGTTTCGTAAATCAACTGGTCTACATTTTCTGTCCCAATGGTTTTAAGCATGTGCTCAAGGTCCTTTTCCTTGATTCCTATGTGCCGTGACGCAAATACATCTGTCTTCATATAGTTTCGATAAAAAAGATGTGCAAAATTAGGGATAAATTGCAGAAAAATGTGCCGTTTGCCGATTCTCTAGAAGAAAGTTTTTAACTGAAAACAAGGGTTATAAACACTTTGGTTACATTTGCTTAATGAGGTGGTTGCAAAGGATTTTTCACTTTTACTTAGACGCCAGCATACATGTCTCCTTTGCGGTGTTTGCCTTTGTACATATAACAGTTTTGAGACTGCAAATTCCTCTTAACGAACATTTGGCCTGGTTTATGTTTTTTGGAACCATATGCTGCTACAATTTTATGAAGTATGGTGTAGAGGCCAAAAAGTATATATTGGTAGCCAATAGGTACCATAAGAATATTCAGTTTGTTAGTTTTTTGGCCTTTGCATTTGCTGTGTATCACTTTTATTATCTGCCTCAAAGCGTTTGGTGGGCCACTGCTATTCTTTTACTACTTACATTTTTATATGCCTTGCCCATTTTGCCCCATTCCAAACAACTGCGAAGTTGGGGCGGCA
This sequence comes from Cytophaga sp. FL35, assembly GCF_014349235.1. GTDB lineage: Bacteria > Bacteroidota > Bacteroidia > Flavobacteriales > Flavobacteriaceae > Euzebyella. The sequence continues at coordinate 46,818 of NZ_JACSOH010000018.1, forward strand.
TGAAGATTTTTGTTGTGGCCTTGGTATGGGCCGGAACAACGGTCTACCTACCTGCATTGGTTGATGGTCTTGTAAACTGGTGGGATGTACATATTGAAGCCATCCGGCGTTTTTTGTTGGTTTTCATCCTGATAATTCCTTTTGAAATCAGGGATTTAGCATATGATGCTCCAGAATTAAGAACCTTGCCTCAGAGATTTGGAGTGGCCAGAACCAAAGTGTTGGGAGCCTTGGCAAATATCCCATTATTTTTTTTGGTGCTTTTCAAAGATTCGGTAACGCTCAAAGAAGTAATTGTTTCGGGGATTCTATTTTTATTTCTGGGGTCGCTAATGTTTATAACCAAAAGACATCAAAACAAGTATTTTTCATCCTTCTGGGTAGAATCCATACCAATAGGTTTGTGGCTTCTTTATCTTTTAGTAGAGGTTTTATTCTATTCTGCTCCCGCTTGAAGTTTTTCTTTCATTTTTCTTTTATCCCCTTCTGAAAGACTATTTAGACCAGCTTTATCGCAAAGGTAGGTGAGCTCTTTGTTCTTTTTACTGAATTTAGAACAGGTCTTACAGACAACCAAATGAAAGCGCAATTGCAACTTTTCAATGAAAGTAGCCTCATTATACTGGCTCTTATTACAAATTAGGGCGGCTTTTTTGCAGGAAATCATTGCGCTACTATTCTATTTTATCTATTGAACGGTGCCCTTTTTAAGGATGTTCCGTTTACTTAATACCATGTTTCATTTAGGCAGCCCATTAAAGCGGTTCTTGCTCTATGGATCATTACCCAAAGGTTAGACGGATTAATATCCAATTCTTTACAAATATCTTCTGTGCTAATGCCTTGTATGGTTTTCATGGAGAAAACTTGGGCTTGCTTTTGCGGTAATTTTCCAATACACGATTGTATGGCCAGCCCCAGTTCCTCATTTTCAAGATTGCTGTGTTCATAATTGCTGAAAGGATCTGCAATTTGCTCTTCAAGCCAATCTCCTTCCGCGTCTGTTTGGGCGCTATAATTTATTTTTACCTCTGCCTTTCCTTTTTTGGAATTGGTCTTACGGTAATGATCTATGACCTTTCTTTTTAAAATAGCAATGAGCCAGGTTCTTTCGGCCGCATCGCCTTTATAATTTTTTGCAGACTTTAAACCGGCCAAAAAAGTTTCCTGTACCAAATCCTTTGCTATTTCCGCATCATTAATACGGGCAATGGCATAGTTGAAAAGGTAGTCTGCATATGCATCTACCCAAGTGTTGGGCTGTAATTGGTTTTTTGCCATACTTGTTCGGTCACTGGTAAAATTACGGGAATTTGATGTAACTACCCTCATTTTAGATTCCTTTTGCTTTTCGTATTTGATTGCCGCCATATTTTTTATTTTTGATTAAACCTTCAATAGAAATGAAAAAAGTACTAACGCTTCTTTTTCTGGCCACCCTTTTTTGGGGCTGTGCTCAAAGTAAATCAAAACCTATCACAGAACTTTCACAGAAAGATATAGAATCGTCTATATTGTTGGATGTAAGAACCCCTCAGGAATTTGGGGAAGGACATTTGGAAGGTGCCGTAAACATGGATTGGTTTGATGAAAGCTTTCAAAAACAGGCGGAAACGTTGGATAAATCAAAACCTATATTGATTTATTGTAAGATGGGCGGACGCAGCGCCAAAGCCACCCAAAAATTGCAATCCATGGGGTTTGATAATGTAGTCAATCTTTCCGGGGGGTATGATGCCTACGTATCGCAAAAGAATAATTAAAGCAATTTGGTAGCAACTTCTTCCCAATTGTCCACTCTTTCAAAACCGTTGATATGTACGTTGTGAGGAGAGGTGAAAAGAAGACTCCTGCCGTCAAAATTTTCAAGGTTATAGCTTCGGTCGTCTATGAGCACATCTCCTTTTAAAATGTGCTTGTTTCCTAGTAAAATACGGTTCTGCCATGGAATAAAGGGGAAATGTTCATCTAACCAGTCTGATTTTTCCTCTAATGAATTTGGAAATTGCATAGCGGCAGAGGCAATGTACACATCATGCATTGAACTTAATTCCTTTAAGACCACCTTGCTGTTTTCTATGGGTTTCAAGTCCCTAAAAAAGCCTCTATTCCTTGCATGGTTTCGTACACTCAATTGTCTGTCTTCTGGAACGGTATGCCAAACTTCCTTGCCCAAACAGTGTTCAAGGGTAAGACATTCTTCAAATTCCTGATTGTAAATTTCTATATGGGCACCATAGGTGTCTGCCATAACCTCGTCCATGTCAACAAAAATTGTCATTCTAATTTTTTTTCAAATTTCAGAAAATAGGGGGAAAGAGAAAATAGGGAGGATGTTTCTTGCCAATATCTTAACAATTACAGCCTGTAGTAAGTTGTGAAAATAAAAAAGAGGGTATCCCCACACCCTCTTTTTCTTAAAAAATGTTATTGTTAACTAACCTTTTTTAACCTACTTATGAGTTGTAAAAGTATAGCAGGGCCAGTTGAAGTGTGTCCGTTATCCTAACTTAAATTGACTCAAAAAGAAATTGGGCTATATTTTGCCGTTTTCCTTCAATCTCTCAATGATAGTCCTTAGTTGGGTTTCCCTAATGGGTTTAACAATGTAGTCTGAAATTTCGCTGATTTTTCTAGACCGCTCTATGTCCTTTGGGTCCATAGAAGAAGAAACCATATAGATGGTAATCTGTTTGCCCACTTTGGGCTTTATTTTTACATATTCTTCCATAAATTCAAAACCGTCCATGATAGGCATATTGATATCTAGGAAAATTACATCGGGGAGCTCTTCGGTATTACTAATATTATCGAGGAAAAAATCCATGGCCTCTGCACCATCTAGAAAAACTTGAATTCTATTAACTGAGTTAATTGACTCTAACGCGGCAGACATGGTGTATTGGTAGATGTCGTCATCATCTATAATACAAACATTTACATTTTCATTCATTAAGCAATCAGTCTAAATTTATAATAAAAGTGGTTCCTTTACCCACCGTACTTTCCACTTTTATGGAACCTCCCATGGCCTCAATTTGGGCTTTGGTCAAGAAAAGACCTACTCCCTTGGCTTCCGGATGTCTATGAAATACTTTGTTAAGACCAAATAATTTGGCGCCATGCTTTTTTAAATCTATCCCTAATCCGTTGTCTTTAAATGAAATAAGGGTTTTGTCTCCTTCTTTCCAGCTCTTGACCTCAAGAGTTGATGGCCTGTCTGGAGACCGGTATTTAATAGCATTACTTACTAAGTTAAGAAAAATACTGTCCAAATATACTTGATTATAAGTAATATTGGAAGCGTGAGAAAAATCTGAAGTAATTTTTATTTCACTGTCAGATATTTGAGCTGTTAATAACTCTTCGGTTTTTTGTAATGCATCGTTAAAATAAAGTTTGGTTTTATTGTCCTTGGTTTCACTTTTGATTCGTAGGGTTTCAATGAGGGTTTCCAAAGTATCCGATAGGTGGTGGATTACCTTTTCAAACTTTCTAAAGAGTACTTCACGCTTTAGCGGGTCTTCCTCCGCCAAGTATAAATCCAATAAAGAATTTAAATTACTGACCGGAGCCCTTAAATTATGTGAGGTTATGTGGTTAAAATCACTTAACTGTTTATTTTGTATGTTCAGCTTTTTGGAGGTTTCTTTAAGTCTTTTGTTTGCTTCTATAATTTTTTGTTCTGCATTACGGCGTGCGGTAATATCCCGTACCGCTATGGAAATAAGTAGGCCGTCTGCCGTTTCCACCGGACCAAAGCTCACTTGAACGGGAATTCTTTCTCCCCTTTTATTGAAAATAAAAAGTTCTTGGTTTTGAATTACGTACATTTCTGACGGATTCTCTAAAAACTGCGTGGCGTATAAAATGTGCAGATTCTTAAACTTATTGGGATATAGAGAAGTTATAGGCTTGCCTATAAGCTCATCAGGTTCGTATCTCAACAATAATCTGGCCTGTTTATTTGTAAAATGAATATTACCTTGCCTATCCGTTATAATCATCGCATCCGGGGCAGATTCCAATAGGCCGCGGAATTTGATTTCTGCCATACGCCGTTCTGTAATATCCTGTGCAGTACCGATCATTTCAACCACCCCGTTCTTATCCGTAATAAACTCACCAACTACTTCCAATGTGCGCACGGTCCCATTTTTTCTGATGATGCGATGGGTGAATTGCTCAAATTTCCGTTTTTGAAGAAAATCATAAAAGGACAACGTAACCAGTTCACGATCCTCTGGATGGAGGCACTCCATATACCGCTCATAATCCATAGAAGTGTCTGGATCCAAGTCCAGAATACGGTATAGATTATCTGAAATTTCGAACTTTTCGTGTAGCATATTCCATTTGAAATGGCCTATTCCACTTAGTTCTTCCGATATTTTTAATAGTTGGTTCTGTTGTTTTAGTTCTTGTTCATAGTTGATTCTTTCCGTAATGTCATTTGAAGAACCAATAAGCTCTATGACATTACCAGCGGTGTTTAGAATGACCTCGCCGGTAAGTTCTAAGGTTCTCTCGCTGCCATCCAATCTAATAATTCTATGTGTGAACTTCTCGAAAGTTTTTTTCCTTACAATCTGCTGACTTTTGGCCACTACCATGTCCATATCTTTTGGGTGAACCCTAAGCAAATATTTGTTGAAGTTTAAAAGGGTACCCGGTTTAAAATCAAGAATTTTTAATAAGTTTTCCGATTTTTCGATGACGTCATTGATAACGTCCCATTTCCAATAACCGATTCCTGAAAGTTCTTCGGCAAAGGCCATCATACGGTTTTTTTCAAGCAATTCTTGTTCCTTGAAAACCTGGTCGGTAATGTCTTGGCAAGTGCCGATCATTTCTATTACTTCTCCAATCTCGTTTAAGGCTACTTTACCTACGGTTTTAAGGGTTTTTATGCCACCATTGGGTGTTTTAATTCTATAAATTATTTCTTCAAAAATTTTGTTGGCAATGGCGTTCTCAATATTTTTTTGGGCAATTTCCCGGTCTTCCTCAACAATACAGCTTATGAACTTCTTCAAGGTGATGACCGTATCCATTGAAATACCATGTATAGCATAAAGGTTCTCTGACCAATACGCAATATCTGCGTCCAGTTTCCAAGTCCAATGGCCAATTTTTGCCATTTTTTCTGCGGCCACCAGTTGGTTATTTTTGTGTTCTAATTCTAGCTCCTTGGTTATTTGTTCAGATATATCTTGGATAGTACCAATTAACTTTACAGGTTCACCAGATTCATTAAGAACCACGTCGCCAATGGTCCTCATGGTCTTAGTGTTACCATTGGGCAGTACTATGCGATAGATTACGGGTGAAAAGATTTTACTTTCTACCGCCCCCTCAATAGTATCCCGCACCTTATTTCTGTCATTCTCATGAACAAAGGTCAAGTATTTTTCAACTGAAATCTCGGAATCGATCTCTGCTCCATGTATCTCATATAGATTTTGGGACCAATAGGAATTGTCTTCCCCAATAATCCACTGCCAATGGCCAATTTTGGCCATTTTCTCGGCATTGTTCAATTGCTTGTTCTTCAAAACAAGCTCTTCTTGGGTCCTTAATCGGTCTGTAACATCCTGTCCGGTTCCAATGACCTCTGTAATATTTCCTTTTGAGTCGAAAATAAGTTCGCCATTGATTTCAATGGTTGAAATAAAACCGTTTTCGTGAATAATTCTATGGGTCCACCTTTTAAACGATTTTTGTTCCAAACAATGCGCCATCATATCGTACAATTTGGAAACGTCTTCTGGGTGAATACCGTTAGCCATTACTTCAATATCAACCGGTGTTCCAATTTCTACATTATAAAGCCGATAGATGTTGTCTGACCATTCAAGTTCATTGGTTGAAGGAAACCATCTCCAATGTCCCATCTTGCTTATACGCTCTCCTAAAACGAACAATTGGTTCCTTCTTTCTTTTTCCTCTTGATCCTTTATCCTTTGGGTAATATCATGAATGGTTCCGGAGATATGCGTGATTTCCCCATTTTTATCCAATGTCAATCGGGCATCGATTTCAACGTGTTTCTCTATTCCTTTTTCGAGAACAATTCTATACTGGTAGGGTTTAAAAGTTTTGGTTTTAAATATCTCATCAATGAATTTTTGAAAGGACGCGACATCGTCTGGATGGGTTGTGTCAAAAGCATCGTTGAAATGTACCTTTTGATGCATCTCCTTCTTAAAAATTCGATACACATTATCGGACCACTGTACATCATCCGTTTTTACGTTCCAACTCCAATAGCCCAATCCAGCCATTTCCTCTGCAAAATTCAATTGCAGGTTTTTTTCCGTTAATTCATGCTCTTTTAGTACCTGTTCCGTAACATCTTGACAGGTGCCCATCATTTCGGTAAACTTCCCTTGTATGTCACAAACTACAGTACCTGTGGAGCTTATTGTTTTAATTTTTCCATTCTTAAGCCTAATGCGATAAATCAGTTTTTCATAAACCCCTGTTTCTCCAGCTTCATCAATTTTACCTTTTACATAGGCATAATCTTCTTTGTGAACGTAGCTGAGATATACCTCGTAGGATAAGGGCTCATCCTTAGGGTGGTCAAAGATTTCATATAAATGATCTGACCATACAACTTCGTTGGTAAGGGAGTTCCAATGCCAATTTCCCATTTTAGCCATTTTTTCGGCCAGCTGGAGTTGGTTGTTTTTTTCTTCAAGTTTCAGTTGTTGTAATACAGTGTCTGAGATATCCTGTGTAACACCGGTTAGAAGTATTTCTCCTTCAACCTCCGTTATTTTGCCCTCTACTTGTAAGGTCTTTATTGCGTTATCCGGACCAAAAATTCTATAACGGAACTTTGGGAATTCCTTGTTTTCAAGAATTTCCATTATAATCCGTTCAATTTTGGGTATATCTTCCGGGATTACTTTGGAAGTCAATAACTGCATGGTCATAGGTATGCCCAACTCAAAACCAAAGATTCTGTAAAGATTATCAGACCAAATAAAAATGTCCTTGCTGGCATTCCATTGCCAATGACCCAAATTGGCCATTCTTTCAGCTTCAAGTAAATAGTCGTTTTTTTCTTCTAAATTCTTTCTGGCAATTATTTTTTCAGTAATGTCCTGAGTGGTACCGGTAACCTCTACTATATCACCAATATTGTTTTCAACAATACTTCCGTTCACCTCTACCCACCTAACTTCTGTTCCTTGTTTTAGAATTCTGTAGGAAAACCGATCAAAAACTTTTTCTGTAAATATTCTTTGGGTATGCTCTTGTACTAAAGGAATATCTTCAGGGTGCACAAAGGCAATGGAGTCCTCAAGGTTCATGGGTGTACCTATTTCCCAACCGAATATTCTATATACATTATCTGACATGGTATATACGCCATCATCCGGTGTCCAACGCCAAAAGCCAACATTTCCTACCTGTTCCGCTGCATCCATTAGTTGGTTTTGGGCAATCATTTCTTCTTGCTGGGCCAATCTTTCGCTAATATCTTGAGCAGTACCCAATATTTCTTTCACTCTCCCTTGCCCATCAACAATTATATCTCCAGCTAGTTCAAAGGTTCTAATGTCTCCATTTGGTAAGATGATACGATATTGAAACGTGGTGAAAACCTTTGTTTTGAGAAATTCTTCTGTCTTTGATTTAATTAAGGGTACATCATCCGGATGTGAAATTTTGGCCACCGCAGCCAAATTCATTGGGGAGCCAATTTCCAGCCCCAAAAGACGGTATGCATTGTCTGACCATATGAATTCATCCTTCTCTGGAAACCATTGCCAAAAACCCAATTGACCAATCTGTTCTCCAAGTTGCATGAGCTGGTTCTTGCGAATAAGCTCTTGTTCCCTTAAAATAGTTTCGGTAACGTCTTGTGTAACTCCGTTGATCTGAATCACTTTGCCCGCCTTGTTGGTGACGGTACTTCCAGTGACCTCTACCGTAATAGTAGTTCCATTGTCATGAACTATTCTATGGGTGAACCTTTCAAAGACACCTTGGGATATGTATTTTTTTATTCGTTGCACTGTTGCTTCACGGTCTTCGGGATGAATGCTATTTATAATAGCCGCTTTATTTAAAGGTGTGCCCTGCTCATAGCCGTGGATTCGGTAGAGGTTATCTGAGCATTTAATTTGGTCATTTATAACGTCCCATTCCCAGTAGGCCATATTTGCCAAGGTTTCACCAATATCCAATAGTTGGGTTTTAGAACGAAGTTCAAATTCATTGGCAACTTGTTCAGTGATGTCGTTTACGGTACCTCTAAAGGCTATCGTATTGCCATTTATATCTTTTTCTACGTTTACTAAGGCTTCTATATGTCTTACCTTCCCGTCAATTGGCACTGTCCGGTGATGAAATTTTATAGTGCTTTCGTTGTCATGTGTACCGCTTAGAATGTCATGTGCTTTATACTGGTCATCTGGATGAATTTTTGATAAGTATTGTTCCAAAGTGACTTTTTGATCCATTGGAATACCGTAGATGCGATGGGTATTGTCTGACCACTCTGCAATTCCTGTGATTAAGTCTAACCGATAGAAACCAAAATTGGCAAGTTCTTCTGCATATTTTAGTTGCTGGTTACCTGTTTCAAGCTCTTGAGACCTTAAAATCTCCTTGGTGATATCTACGGTAATGCCCGTAAGCTTTATGCTCCAGCCGTTTTTATTTGTTACAGCTTTGCCTATGACCTTTAAATAGTGAATAGTTCCATCTTGATGGTACGATCTATGGATGAACTCTTGCTTCTTTCCTGTCTTTATGGCCTGTCTGGTATGGTCAATAACCGTTTGTCTGTCTTCTGGATGAATTTTCTCCAAAAAGCTTTCATATGTAATTTTGGAACCCAATTCCTCATCGTATAGGCGATATAAGGTGTCTGACCATTCTATAGTGTCCTTTTCCAAATCTATGATCCAATGCCCTAGGTTGGCCATTTCCTCTGCAAAACCTAACAATTGATTTTTTTGGGATAAGTCTTGTTGTTGTGAGAGATTTTCAGTGATGTCTTGGGTGGTTCCCACCATTTCAATGGCTTGCCCTGATGCATTGGAAATGACCTTACCATAGGCCTGCAAGAACCTTGTTTCTCCTTCATTTGGACAAACCCGGTACATAAACTTGTTGAACTGCTTGGTTTTTAGAAACTCTTTTATGTTGGATGAGAGCATTTCGCGGTCATCCCTATGAACCTTGCTTAGAATCAACTCGAGGTTGATCCTTGTTCCCATGCCAATACCGTAGGTCTCCCTTAGATTATCCGAACATTTAAAATGGTCCTCCGCAATATTCCACTGCCAATATCCAATTTTTGCAATATTTTCGGCCATGTCCCACTGCTCCTTAATTTGCATGAGGTCATGTTCCGTTTGTTTTTGGCCCGTAACATCCATTAACCCCCCTGATAGGGCCACGCATTCGCCATCCTTAAAAGTAGGATGGCCAAAGGCCCGTACAGTTTTATGATTTCCCTTAGCCGTTACAATTTGGTTCTCCATTTCAAACGGAGTGCCATTTTTTATGCTCTTTTGATAGGTGGCGTGCTTGAGCTCCAGTTGCTTGGGGTCCGGGAAAAATTGATCGCTGGCGCCCAAAAAAGGTTCAAAATCGTGGGGAATCTCAAAAATATCTTTGAGAACGGTGTCCCAATAGGATTCCCCCGTAATTAGATCAACGTGGTAAATACCTATTTTAGCGACTTTATTAATATCCGCACGTAAGTCTTTAAGGTCGCTTTCCTGTAGCATCTTCTCTCCCATCTAAATTTTTGAATAATGGTGGTTCAATCAAATGGTTGGCAATGGTCTGTAGTACAGGTAAATTTAGAAAATATGTGCGTAAACGACTACATTTTAAAGAAAAAGTTGGGTTATGCGTAGTTTAGATTTGTCTTGTCGTTACTTTCTGAGTTCCAATAGCCCGGCTCTTTCCAAAAGGGCTTCTACTTTAGGCTCTTGTCCCCTGAATCTTTTGTAAAGCTCCATTGGATTTTCTGTTCCGCCCATGGAGAGTACGTTGTCCTTAAATTTGGAGGCAATGGTCTTATTGAAAATTCCATTTTCCTTGAAATAGGCAAATGCATCTGCATCTAGGACCTCTGCCCATTTATAGCTGTAATATCCTGAAGAATAACCTCCTTGAAATATATGTGAGAAAGCAGTGCTCATGCAGGTTTCCGGGGTTTCAGGATAAAGTTGCGTTCCTGTAAAAGCTAATGTTTCAAAGGCTTTAACATCTTCAATAGCCGTTGGGTCCTGGGCGTGCCATGCCATATCCAAGAGTCCAAAACTCAACTGTCTCAAGGTTTGCATCCCTTCTTGGAAGGTAGCGGATTCCTTGATTTTTTGAACCAGTTCCATTGGAATCAACTCCCCGGTTTCATAATGGTGTGCAAAGAGCTCCAACGCCTCTTTTTCATAGCACCAATTTTCCATTACCTGGCTTGGGAGCTCCACAAAATCCCAATACACTGATGTTCCGGATAAACTGGGATAGGTGGTATTTGCCAGCATACCGTGTAGCCCATGGCCAAACTCATGAAATAGGGTTGTTACCTCATTAAAAGTAAGTAGGGACGGTTTACTGCTGGTTGAACGCGTAAAATTACAAACGTTGCTAATATGGGGACGGATATTCTTGCCGTCTTTTTTATATTGCGATTTATAGGAGGTCATCCATGCGCCCCCACGCTTCCCTTTTCTAGGGTGAAAATCTGCGTAGAACAAGGATATGAAATTGTCTTTTTGGTCGTAAACTTCATATGTAAGTACCTCCTCATGATATTTGTCTACATTGTTGACTTCCTTAAACTTTAGGTCAAAGAGTTTTTCTGCTACCTTAAAAACACCGTTAATAACGTTTTCAAGTTTAAAGTAGGGTTTTAGTATTTCGTCATCCAGATTAAAGAGCTTTTGTTTTAGTTTTTCGGAATAATAACTGGCATCCCATTTTTGTAATTGGTCCAAGCCGTCCAATTCTTTGGCGAACTGGGAAAGTTCTTGAAATTCCCGTTCTGCGGCAGGTTTGGCTTTTAAAAGTAGCTCGTTTAAAAATCCTTGAACTTTTTCCGGAGTTTCTGCCATACGTTCTTCCAGTACAAAATGGGCATGGGTTTCATAACCTAATAATTGTGCTCTTTCATGACGTAATTTGGCAATCTTTAGAACGTTTTCTTGATTGTCCAATTCATCATTATGAAACCCTTTGCTTCCAAAGGCTAGGGACAATTCTTTCCGAAGCTCCCGGTTTTTGGCGTATTTCATAAAAGGGATGTAACTGGGGTAATCCAAAGTTATCAACCAGCCTTCTTTTTCCTTGGCTTTTGCCAATTGGGCCGCAGCCTCTTTTTCACCTTCCGGCAGCCCTGCTACATCTTCCTCATTGGTAAGGTGCATTTCATACTTATTGGTTTCGGCAAGAACGTTCTCCCCAAAGGTTAACTTAAGTTTTGATAGTTCCGAATCTATTTCACGAAGTCTTTTCTTTTTATCCTCTGGTAAATTGGCTCCGTTTCGGCTAAAACTTTTATATTTTTTCTCCAACAAGGTGCTTTCCTCAAGGCTAAGGTCCAAATCTTCCCTGGCGTCAAAAACATACTTTATACGTTTAAAAAGTCCCTCGTTTAAGGTAATGTCATTACTGAATTCAGAAAGTAGGGGAGAAACCTCTTGGGCAATTTTTTGAATTTCCTCATTGGTCTCGGCAGAGTTCAAATTGAAGAAAACACTGGAAATACGATCCAATTGCTGACCGCTAAATTCAAGCGCGACTATGGTGTTTTCAAAACTAGGCTCCTCCTTATTTTCCGTTATGGCATCAATTTCTGCACGGGCATCTTCCATGGCCTGAAGAAAAGCAGGTTTAAAATGCTCGTTCTTGATTTTTGAAAATGGGGCTGTATCAAAGGGTTGTAATAAGGGGTTCATAGCTACTCGTTTTTTCTAAATTCGTATTCTATCTGTTTTAGACTTGAGGAAAGTGGTAAAGGTATCCATTCCTAAAGCGATTCCTGCCATTAGTAAAGATAAAAGGGCTGCGTTTAAAAACGCATTGTTTCTTTCCGGGTCCTTTAAAAGTTGATTGCGGAGTTCCCTATATTCCGGAGTATATTCAGTTAGGTCTATTTTACCGTTGGAATCAAGGTCCATAGCCTCCATTTGAAGATTTATGTACTGCGCATTTATAGCTAAAATAAGCAATATCAATGCGTAAAGGGAACAAAACAGCAAACCACTTCTCCAAATGCATTTCCAATAAGGGTTTTGAATATTTCGGCCCCAAAACAGCAACGCGGCTATGCCCAAAATACTCAACAGAAAGCCAATAAACGAAGGTGTGTTCATAAATAGGACCGTCGGTTGTTATTTTGATAGGCTTTTAGATCCATCAATCACTTTTTGTTTAAGACCTTCTTTGTAAGCAATAATTCTGTCCAAAATTTCTTGGTTGCTACTTCCTAAAATTTGAGCGGCCAATATTCCGGCATTTTTGGCACCGTTAAGGGCTACAGTTGCCACAGGAACACCTCCGGGCATCTGTAATATGGAAAGTACGGAGTCCCAGCCATCTATTGAATTGCTGCTTTTTACAGGCACCCCAATCACCGGTAGGGGAGACATGGATGCAACCATTCCAGGAAGATGTGCCGCGCCACCGGCACCCGCTATAATCACGGAATAACCATTGGTGTGGGCGTTTTTACTAAAATCGAAAAGTTTTTCCGGGGTTCTATGAGCAGAGACAATGTCTACATTTACCTCAATCTTTAGTTCTTTTAAAATATCTATGGCGTCTTGCATTACAGGCAGGTCACTTGTGCTACCCATTACAACGGCTACTTTACTCATGTTTATTTGCTAATTACTTTGATGGTTTCCTTTACTTGTTGGGCAATTTGCCGGGCCTTTGAAATATCTTGGTTAACAATGGTAACGTGGCCCATTTTCCTAAATGGTCTGGTTTGTTTTTTCCCATAAATATGGGGTGTAACCCCTTCCATGGCCAATATCTCTTCTATATTTTGGTAATGTACATCTCCCGTATGTCCTTCTGCGCCTACCAAGTTGACCATAATACCCGCTACCTTACTTTTGGTTTCGCCCAAAGGAAGGTTCAGTATGGCCCGTATGTGCTGTTCAAATTGGTTGGTATAGCTGGCTTCAATACTGTAATGTCCGCTATTATGAGGTCTGGGAGCCACTTCGTTCACCAAAATTTCATCTGTCTGGGTTTGAAAAAGCTCTACGGCCAAAAGGCCTACGTGCTCAATCTTTTCAGAGACTTTTAGTGCCACTTCTTGAGCCCTTTCCGCTACATTTTCATCTATTCGTGCGGGGCAGATAACATACTCCACTTGATTGGCCTCTGGATGAAATTCCATTTCCACTACAGGGTACGTTTTAATTTCTCCGTTGGCACTTCTGCACACAATTACAGCCAATTCATTCTTAAAGTCGATCATCTCCTCGGCAATGCACTCACCGGGAGGCAATGCGTCCAAATCCTCCATTTTACGTACCACCTTAACGCCTTGGCCATCGTAACCAAATTGGGCGGCTTTCCATATAAAAGGGAATTGAAGCCCGCCATTTTCAATACTATCCTTGATTTCGCTTTTGTAGGCAAATCTGCTAAAATCTGCGGTAGGAATTTGGTTGTCTACATAAAAGAGCTTTTGCTTTGCCTTATTCTGAATTATTCGTAAAGCCTTGGTAGGAGGGTAGACTGTTTTGCCTTGATCTTCCAGTTTTTCCAAAGCATCAACGTTTACATTTTCAATCTCAATGGTGAGCACGTCTACATCCGTGGCAAAATCCAGAACGGTCTGGTAATCCATAAGGTCCCCCTGTACAAATTGGTTGCAGGCAATTTTAGAGGGAGCTTCACTGGAGGCATCCAAGACTTTGGTTCTTATATCAAATTTACGGGTCTCATAAAGCATCATTTTTCCTAATTGCCCACCACCTAGAATTCCTAGGTTAAAGTTGGATGAAAAATAATTTGGGTTCTCTTTTACTGGCATCTTTTCTTTTAATTGCCACAAAAATACGTGTAATTCCCAAAACCGTCGTCAGGGTGTTAAAAAAGAGAAATCAAAATGCTATATTTGGCAATTCTCAAAAGTTTTGGCGTTGATCAAACTACATGACAAGCATTTTAAACCGTTTTTGAGCGAGGCCCAGGTTCAGGCCGCGGTAAAGTCCGTTGCAGAAAAGGTAGCGGCAGATTACAAAAACGAGGTACCCTTATTCGTGGGGGTGCTTAACGGCGCTTTTATGTTCGTGTCGGATTTTCTAAAACACTACCCCTACGATTGTGAGGTTTCCTTTGTGAAACTGAGTTCCTACCGTGGTCTTACCTCTACCGGAATTGTGCAGACTTTATTGGATGTATCTGAAGATATTGAGGGTCGTAGCGTAGTTATTTTGGAAGATATCATAGACACCGGTAGAACATTAAAGGAATTGGTGCTGTTGTTTTCCAATGCAAACGTAAAGGACTTTAAAATTGCCAGTCTTTTTTATAAGTCCGATGTTTATAACGGAGAATACGCCATAGACTATTGGGGCATTGAAATACCGGATAAGTTCATTGTAGGTTACGGACTCGATTATATGGAGTTGGGAAGGAACCTCAAGGAAGTCTATCAATTAAACCAAAAGCATATGATCAATCTCGTTTTGTTCGGGAAACCGGGTGCAGGTAAAGGTACCCAAGCAGAATTTTTAAAGGAAAAGTACAACTTGAAGCATATTTCTACCGGGGATTTGTTCCGTTACAATATGAAAAACAATACAGAATTGGGTCAATTGGCCAAGTCTTATATAGACAATGGTGATTTGGTTCCCGATGAAGTTACTATTAAAATGTTGGAAGATGCCGTTGAAAAAAATGCCGATGCCAGTGGTTTTATTTTTGATGGATTCCCAAGAACTGCTGCACAGGCCGAAGCTTTGGATACCTTTTTAGAAGGAAGGGATATGAAGGTAAATGCTACTATTGCCCTGGAAGCAAACGATGAGGTCTTGATACAAAGACTTTTGGAAAGAGGTAAAGTAAGTGGTAGGAGCGATGATCAAGACGAGTCAAAAATCAGAAACCGTTTTGATGAATACAATCAAAAAACAGCTCCCCTAAAAGATTACTACGAAGCACAGGGCAAATTTCATAGTGTAAATGGTATTGGTGCTATAGATGAAATTACCCATCGACTTGGTAAGGTGATCGAGGAACTTTAAAGAGAACCCATGAAAAATCTGGATTGGCTTAAGACCGTTGTTTTGGCTGTCGCCATTGTAATTGCTGGATATTTTGTGGGCAATATGCATAGAGCCGGGAAAAAGTATGATCGCTATGTTCAGGTAAAGGGTCTTTCGGAGCGTGAAGTAAATGCAGATTTGGCGGTGTGGCCCATGACCATATCCTTAACGGGCAATGATTTGTCAACCCTAAGGCAAGACATTGAAGCCCAGAATAAGCAAGTGGTCCAATTTTTCAAGGAGCTGGGATTTAAAGAAGAGGAGCTTACCCGGGGCACCATCAACGTTACCGATGCCCGTGCCAATATCTACAACAACAATGCACAGTACAGTCAGTATCGTTATTTGGCCAATATTGAAATAACGGTAAGGACTACGGATATTCCACGTTTGCAAAAAGCTTTGGCAGAATCATCAGAATTAATTAGCGATGGGGTACTACTCGGTTCTAAAAACTCTTGGAGGCCCATTGAATACATGTTTACAAAGCTTAATGATTTAAAACCTGAAATGGTGGAAGAAGCTACTAAAAATGCCCGCGAGGTCGCTGAAAAGTTTGCACGGGACAGTAAGGCTAAAGTAGGGGAAATTCGGGTCGCCAGACAAGGGTTGTTTTCCATTAACGATCGTGACCAAAATACACCCCAAATAAAACTTGTACGGGTGGTTTCTACCATAGATTTTCAGCTAGAAGACTAACTACGAGTATTTTTTCTTCAAATTCCTACTGCTTTCAATTTAGATAATCCATGTAGGTGTCTGTAAATGCGTACTTTTGTAGCCATTTAAAAAATTAATTTTGAAAGCGTACGCATGACGGAAGGTAATTTTGTTGATTATGTGAAAATTCATGCCGAATCCGGTAATGGAGGTAAGGGGTCTGCCCATTTGCACAGGGAAAAATATGTGGCAAAAGGAGGTCCTGATGGGGGAGATGGAGGCCGTGGAGGTCATATTATTGTTCGTGGTAACCAAAACCTTTGGACCTTGGTAGGCTTTAAATTTAAAAAGCATTTCAAGGCAGGTCATGGGGAACATGGCGGAAAGCAACGAAGTACCGGTGCGGATGGGGAAGATGTATATTTAGAGGTGCCCTTGGGAACGGTTATCAAAAATACCGATACCCAAGAAACCATTTTTGAGATTACCGAACATAATCAAGAGAAAATGCTTCTTGAAGGAGGTATGGGAGGTAGGGGAAACTGGCATTTTAAGACCAGTACCAACCAAACCCCAAGATATGCCCAATCAGGTATACCTGGGCAAGAAATAGATGTTACATTGGAATTAAAGGTGCTGGCAGACGTTGGGCTGGTAGGTTTTCCCAACGCCGGAAAATCAACCCTACTTTCCGTAATCACCAGTGCCAAACCTAAAATTGCCGATTATGAGTTCACGACCCTAAAACCCAATTTGGGAATTGTGGAATATCGCGATTTTAGAAGCTTTGTGATGGCAGATATTCCAGGTATTATTGAAGGAGCTGCAGAAGGCAAAGGACTGGGCCACTACTTTTTAAGACATATAGAACGTAATGCCACCTTGTTGTTCTTAGTGCCAGCGGATAGTAAGGACATTGTAAAGGAGTATAAAATTCTTTTGGACGAACTTAGAAGGTATAATCCTGAGCTTTTGGATAAGGAACGTCTCATTGCCGTTTCAAAAAGTGATATGTTGGATGAGGAATTAATTTCTGAAATACAGGACGAATTGAATGAGGGACTTGATGGAGTTCCATATATGTTCATATCCTCAGTGGCACAAAAAGGAATTACGGAACTAAAAGACCGTTTATGGTCTATGCTAAATGACGAAAAGGTACTGAAATCATAAAACCTTAGGGATGAAAAGTATTTGTTTGGTTTTCGTGTTATTGCTTCTAACGGCATGTGGGTCCGTAAAAGTGTATCATGATTATGATACACAAACAGATTTTAGCAATTACGCTACGTACAATTTCTATCCAGAATTACAGACGGGTCTTAGTCCGTTAGATGAAAAAAGGCTTTTAGATGCCATTGATGCTGAATTACAGTTGAAAGGAATACGATTTTCTGAGGATGCGGATTTTTACGTAAACATTAAAACCAGATTTTTTAAAGCACCACAAAATACATCGGTAGGTGTTGGTCTGGGTGGAGGTGGCAGAAATGTTGGTGGTGGTGTTTCGGTAGGTATTCCTGTAGGGGAACCAAATCAGAAAAGGGAAATCAGATTTGATTTTGTGGATACTCAAAAGGACCTTCTAATTTGGAATGCCGTAACGGAAAGTTCATTTAAGGAAAACTACACTCCGGAAAAACGAGAATCGGTTTTACAGCACATCGTAACAAAGGCATTGGCCAAATACCCGCCTAAAAAGTAGGTCGTAGGGATAATCTTATGTTTTGTTAAGTCTTTGAAAACAAAGTAGGTAAGATTGTTTCTTGTGTTGACAACTTTCAGTTGTCTAAATTTTCCATTTCTACAATTTTAAGTAACCTTAGTAAGAAGGCTGGCATCTTATTGCCAGAATTAGCTATTAAAAACTTGAAGTAGGGCATCTTCCAGGCCACTTGTTACCAAACAGGACTCTTCAATTAAGTTAAGGAACAAAGAAATGCCAAGGCTTGCACTTTACTATGTAGAGAACCATAGGATTGAAATAGTGAAAACCCTATTGGGTAAGGAGCAAGTTTTATTGAATGGGATGAAAATTTCCGAGGCCAAATGGGAACACGCTACCAAGCATTACTTTAGCGTTAATAGAAACAAGTATCGTATTGGTAGAAGGGATAGTTCAAAAGCGGACAAAATGAATACCTATGAAATTCACAAAGATGGTGCTCCCGTGGCGCTTATCAATGTGGAACAGCAAAGCTCCTCCTTTATTATTGTTCTCATTATACTGGTTGGAGTAGGCTGTGGTTATTTATTTGGCGCTTTTGTATATCAGTTGTTTTTTTCAAATGCGATAGCTTAGAATTTAATTTAATTGGTTTTTCAGTTTACTACTAATTAATGTCCATTCCGGATTTAAGGGAATATGTTTTATAAAAAATGTCTCGGGTTCGGCCAAAAAATAACTTTCCTCAAAGTACTTTTTAAAGTAGGGCCCTTCTTCGTCTATGACGGTTTTGCCGGCAGACCATGTAGCATCACATAAATACCATTTATCCTCTAAGTTAACGGCATTCCACGAATGATTGGTAATGCCATTTTTAACTTTTTCCCTATCCGAAAAACCATCAATAATTTTACATTCTATTCCGGCCAAAAAGCTCATCTCTCTTATCAAGTAGGCGTATCCGGTACAAGTTGTAGCTTTCGTATTTCTCAGTGTTTTAAATGTGGTTTGGACATATTCCTTGTTCCATTCATCATAAGTTAGCGGGTAATTTTTTAGTTTTTTTCGTTTTTTTGAAACTTTTAAATAAGAATAATAATCGTTCTCTACGTTATCACAGACCCATCTGTAAATAGCCCGAAACCTTTCTTTTTCAGTATCAAGGTGTTCGGTTAACCTATAACATAGCATGGGTAGATTATCTAAGTTTTCACCTCTTAAAGAAATGGCAATACTGTCCGCTTTAGAATAGTCTATGGCAGAGTAGCTATTTTGAGAATTTACCAAATTATGCATCAGTAAAAAGAAAAGAAAGAATACTGTTGATGTTGTTTTTGGATGGTTCATTTTCTTTTTTTGAAGATTGATTTAAAAGTCTTGGTTTTATTTACATCTTTTCTAACATCTTCTACAATAATTTCACCCATCAAGATCACTTCGGAGAGTTCAAATTGTATGGATAGATTCTTTACAGCTTTTTGGGATGTGATTTTATGCTCTTTGGTCTCGTAGCCCAAATAACTAAATTGTAGAACATCTCCCTGCTTTAGTTTTTGCGGAAATTGAAACGTACCGTCAAAATCAGTTGATGTACCAATATTCGTTCCTTTCAGTACCACGGATACGCCTGGCAAAGGACGTTTTTCCTCGTCTAGAACAATCCCAGTAACCTCTATTAAATCCGAGAGATGATTTCTAAATTTAGAATCTTGCGTTTGTTCTAAATATGGTAGTTTTTTTATTGTTTTGGGAAGTAGCAAACTTTCCGCTTTAACGAATGAAATAGGTGAAATTAAAAAAAAGCTAAGGCTCAAAGCCATTAAATGACTACGACAATTTATTTTTTGATAATCTTCTTTGGCCCTATAGGATTGTTCTAATTGATATTTGGTCATTCTCCCACATATACCGCGAGTGTTGTCGTTAAGAAAAGAAGCAATCTTATCTGGGTTTATTTTGGTAAAATCAATCACCTCTTTGTTACATGCACTACAAAAACCTCCAAATTCTGTTTTTTTAAAATTTTTGTAATTCAATTTGCAAGGTTTTAAAATGGACACTTTTTTCTGGTTACTCATAACTTAGGATTTATTTTATTCTAAATTATGTCCATACTCACAATGTTCAAATCAATATTGAGTGAATGGTCGGTTTCAATTAGTGAACTAATGCACAATAACAGTTGATTTGTCCTTTGTCTATATGATTTTAGACTTATTTAACCATTGACCCTAACTCTCGTTCCCTCACTATGGCTGCTGAATTCCGGAGCATACATACTTTGTATGGTGGTAATGCCATTGCTAAATTCACCGGCATTGTTTACCCTTAAATCATACTCAAAAACAAATACACCTTTTGGCAACCGATCAAAAAAGAAATTGGTGCTGGCATCTTTGGTGCTCTCATAATAGCCCAACCCGTCCTGCCATTTGTAACTAGAAAGAACATTTACGGGTTCAAAACCTGCCGCCCGCATATCTTTCATATGAACGAATTCCATTTCTCTATCAGAACGCAACTCAATTCGCACCCGAAATAAATCACCCACCTTCAGGTTGGTACTATTGGTAATTTCCACTAGTTTTTCGCCCGTATCGGTGTTCGTTTTTAAGAATAGTTGCTTTTTAAGCTTTAGGGGTGTTTCCGCAGAGGTAATTTTATCCAAGTCTTCAAAGTATTGCCAGTACAGGGCGCCCCAAGAAATTCCATCACCCTTTTTTGTCATTTCCACTTGGGCCATTTCTGGTTGTATTTCGGAAGGTTCCCAAGAGGTTTTAAAATATCCGGTGCCTGCTTCGGTCTTTACGTTTTCTAACTGGCTAGGGTCTATCATTTTATTGCCAACAGTTACTTCTACCGCGTCGGTAACCGAAACCCAATCACTTCCGCTTAGCAATAGGGAGTAAATAGCTTCCGTTGTGGCCTTGGTAGTGGCCCATTGGTTGGTCTGCTTGTTTTTTAGGAGCCAAATCTTTAGCTCATCGACCGTTTGGGTATCCTGGGTAATTTCCTCAAAAGCCTCTATCAATAGCGATTGGGTTTCGATAGGGGCTTGGTACCAATACCAAGAGGCGGTATTGTTTTTCCAGTAACGGCCAAGTTCTTCATTAAAAACACTATTCTCTTTAAGAGACCGAAGAATCAATTGGGCGGTCTTGTTATCACCATGTCGGGAAAGGGCCAAAGCCAACATTCCCTTACTGTAAAGACTTTGTTTTGTCCAGTATTTTTCGGCCTGAGACCAATAATAGTCCATCGTCTTCTCCACCTTTACCGAAGTTTTATAATCATTGAAAAAACTTCTCATATACAGGTAGTGGACCTGACTTTGGCTTAAATGGTTCTTATCAAGGTCAGTCGAATGTTTTTTCATTCGTTCGTATTCCGCTACAAATTCATCGTCTAGATACTGCAGGGCTCTTTGAATACTTGATTCAAGATTTGATTGCTCATAGGCTACTTGCAATTTTTTAAGATGGCCCAAGCCGGTAACAATGTGTTGGGTAATGGTACGGTTATCAGGGCCATTTTGAAACCAAGCCCATGCGCCGGAAGCCTTTTGGTTTTGAATCAATTTGGCCAAAGTAGTGGTCTGTTGCGCTTTTAGATTGTTGAGTTCGAAAAGAAGTGCGATTCTTTTTTTCTGTTCGCTTTCTGATTGGGCGTCACGCAACAAAGGGGTTTCTTGAATCAAAAGTGATTTAAGCTCTTCATTTTTCTCCAGATTGCTTTTGAGGGCACCGGTTCCTTTCCATTGCTCAAAAACATTTTTAATTCTAGGGTTCGAGTTGATGATGTGGCTGGCCAATGAATTGGCATAAAACCTAGAAAAAATCTGTTCGTTGCATTCATATGGATATTCCATGAGGTAGGGCAGGGCCTGCACGGCATACCAAGCCGGGTTGGAAGTCACCTCTAAAGTTAGTTTATGATGTTCGAGAGAGCTCGAGGAGTTTTCCTTTAATTTGGTCAACTCAAATTTCTTCGTCTCGTTACCTTTTACCCACATAGGCAAGGTTTCCGTGACCAGCATTCGGTTGGTAAGAACAGGCAGTAAATTTTGCTCTCCATCCAAATAATCTCCGGCCTTTGCCACGATTTTGTATTGTACGGCTTGTAAGCCTTCTGGTATTTGTAGTCGCCAGGATGCTTGGGTGTTTCCACTGGAATCTACCTTGAAATTTCTCTCTGTTGTTCCGGCTAAAAGCTGCGGAGTTAGGTCCTTACCATTAACGGCATCCGTCAGTTCTATATAGACGCTACCTGAAAGGGATTGATTGGTAAGATTGGCAATTTTAGTGCTAATTTGAATTTCATCTCCTTCCCGAAGAAAACGAGGAGCATTAGGAATGACCATCAACTCTTTTTGGGTAAGAGTTTCCATGGAGGTAACCGTGCTGTTCAAGTTCTTGGTATGTGCCAATAATTGAAGTTTGCAACGGGTGAGTGCTTCGGGGCTTGTAAAGCTGAAGCTGACATTACCTTCTTTATCGGTTTGCAAATGCGGATAGAAAAAAGCAGTTTCCTGCAGGTTGGTTCTGACGTTTATCTCGCTAGTGTTACCTTCTTTTCCTTCAGAAGATTCATTTGTGTTTTCAACTTTGGATTTCTGTTCTTCCTTTTCATAACCAACCTGAACTAATTCATCCAGTGAGCCCTCGGCCATGTCAGCTTCTGCTTCTATGGCAACCATAGCTACGGGAGCAGACTTTGAAACCATTCCCCTCATTCGCATATTATAACCTCCGCTGAAGTAAAGGCCGAAAAAATTTAAGCCATCGAAGCCTTGTGATTTGTAATGGTACAGGTCATTATCCAAATACGTTCTAAAAGAACTATTGCCAAAACTTGTATGGGCGTTGGCGTAGGATTGGGAATAGTAAATGGGTCTGTAAAACGGGCTGAAACTCCACGAATGTGGTCTGAAAGCATCCAGCGAAGCATCGTACATACTGGCCAATAGTTCCGAACTTATTTGGTCTCCATTAGGTCCTTTTATTTTAAAAGACCAAGTCTCTTCGCTTCCTGGAGCAATTTTATCCCTGAAGGTCAGTGTTTCTATTTCTAAATCCGTTTTTGGATAAGGAACCGAAATCAGTAAAGAGCCAGATTCGAAAGAATTATAGGCCGCATACGTGTAATTAATGGCAAATCCGCCTAAATCGGCTTCATCAATTTTCACTTTGAAGGTCTTGCTATTTCCGTTCAGCGTAATGATACGTTCATCAACTTTTTTACCGTCTTTTTCGACAAATACAGAAACGCTCAAATCATCGGCATTACTCGAGAGAGTGATTTCTGCGGTATCACCTATTTCGTAATTTTCTTGGTCAGTACTTATATCAAAAAGTTGATTATCGGCAACAACTTTATCTTTTTCGCTATGTAGGGTTGTGAATGCTTTATCATTTACTTCGTTGCCAAATTTATCTTTGGTTTCAAGCTGTAATACATACTTTCCAGAGGTCCATTTTTGAATGCCTTCCAATTGAATCTTGGTGGTTTTTTCAGTATCAAAATTCAGTTCTTTAACCATTTTACCCATTGGCCAGTTTCTGAAATCTTGTTCATCTTTATAGGCATCGTGAGGAAAAAGCTCTTTAAAATCTTCTTTGTTCCAATTTTGATAGTCAGGTGCTGGCCAAGGTCTTTGCCTTAAAACGTAGTTGGGCGCAGACAATTTGTAAATCTTTATAATCCCTTTCACGGGCACGAACTCCCCATTTAGATTGGTAGTACTGATGGTTAAATTGGTTGTTTTTGGGTCTTTTTGGAGGTTCTCAGCAACCTGAATTTGTGCGTTTAGGGAGTGATAGCCTACTTTTACGGTCTGCGAGGTACTCTGTGTCTCTCCATTAATGTCCGTTACATCGGCTGTGATTTCATATTCAAAAGTTGGTAGGGAGGACTTAGGAACGGAAGCATCGGGTAAGGCTTTAAAGGTAATGTGATAATTCCCGTTGGCATCCGTAAGGGTCTCACCATGGGTAATCTCTTGTTCGGAACCTCTAAAAATAGGGCGTGACCAGTAGTACCACCTAGGTAATTGAACGGTACGTTTAACTTTATAAGTGACTTTGGCCTGGGTGATATTGCTTCCGGCATAGGACTGTGCCTTTCCGGTAACGGTCACGCTGTCATTTACTTGATAGGTTTCTTTAACAGGATTGAAATTGGTTTCAAATTTTGGTCTTTTATATTCCTCCACTGAAAAAGTGGTATATCCATCAAGGTCTAAATTTTCCCCGTCCGCCTCAAGACTGAAGCTGCCGGTCAAGACAGAGGTAGGAATGATAAATTCTCCTGAAAATGAACCAAATTCGTTGGTCTTTAGTTTTTGGGAGCCAATAGTCTGACCGTTGACATCAATCAATTCTACTGTGACCACAGTATTGGGCAATATTTTAGAACTTTCTTTAGTGTTGGTCGTTGCGATGCCCTTAAAGTAAAGAGGTTGCCCAGGTCTATAGATGCTTCGGTCTGTAAAAAGAAAACAACTATTCTCCTTTGGGCTATTATCATTTATATATTTCTCACTTACGTAATAATCTCCAAACACCGCTTTTTCTCCCTGGCTATCTACTTCAATTTTTATACTGCTCCAATTTTCATTGGCCAGAGAAATAGTTACTAGACCTAACTCATTGGTTACCTCGGTTACCTGTTTTCTAGGCTTATTATAATTTTTGAGATAACTAATTTTTACTTCGGCCCCTTTTACTGGTTGCCCATTGTTTCGGTCAATTAATTGGTAAGTGGTTTCCGTATTGTTTTTGGTTTCAACTATGGCTAAATCGGTTACTTGCAATTCGCTATACGCAAACGTCTCATTTTGTTTGGATTCCGGCCTGGCCAACAATAGGTATTTTCCGCTGGACAATGGGGGTATTTTAACCTCTAGGCCGTGCTGTTGAAAGTCCCCTTCATTCTTTAAATCAGCAGACCAACTCATAATAGACTTCAAATTTTGAATAAAGGCCAATCTCTTTTCCTGAGGATGGATTTTATTAAGCTGCTCTAGCTCTTGAGTCGAAACGGCGTGGGCAGACAATTCTATACCGTCCACATTTTTGTAATTCACCAACAGGCGAGCAGTTTTGTTGATGGGCAAGATTTTTTCAGTAGTCAACTGCAAACTTTTAGCCTCTATCTGTGATTGCAGCGCTTTGCATTTTTCAGCTCCATAGCTATCCGGAAATGTAGCCAATACTTGCTGACAGATTTCGATGGCTTCTTTCTGTTTCCACTGGGCATCCGGATTGGTTTCTGGATTATAGGCATTACCTTGGTTATGGAGCTGCTGGGCCATTTCATAACGGTACAAGGCCGAAACTTCATGGTGTTGAAGGCTCTCGGCAGTATTTTTCAATACCTCTAGATAACTTTCCTGCTTATTTTCAAATACGGCGTTCTGAAAGATAAATTTTAAGCGTTCAATATCCGCATGGGCCAAAGCCGAAGGCTCAGGATCTTGAAAATGGAATTGTACTAAACCTTGAAAGGTCTGCAATGCCTTCAACTGAAGTGATGTGGAATCTTTGGATGAAATGGGCCTTTGAGCAAAATCATAGGCCTCGCAAAGCAAATTCTCATTAGTAATTTCAAATTTATAGGAAGGCTGATTGATACTGTTTTCGCTGGTTTTATAAAAATCAAGGGCATTGTAAGCCAATAAATCATATAACGTAGGCCGGTATTTTTCTGAATTTTCCTGTTTATGTATAATAGCATCAAAATCCTTTAAACTGGCGTTTTGAAGTATTTTGCTCTCTTTGAGACTTTCTTCAAAATGGTAGGTGATTTCAGTGAAAAGAGTGGTTACATCCCAAGTTCTAAAATCTTCAGGGGTTACTTTTGAAGTGGTTTCCGTTCTGTTATAGATCCTATATCTATTTTGCTGAACATACTGCCAATACAAATTGGCCAAATAGTTATGGAGAATATTCTTGGTGGGGGAAGTCGCTTTAGCTATTTCTTCCTTAAAATCTTTAATGATTTTCAGTTGCGCCTCTTCCTTCAAAACCAGCACATACTTTGAAGCATAGAGCAATGCTTTAACAGTTTGTGGGCTGTTGTTTTCCTTTTGCGCTTTTGCCTGAATACCCTGAACCACTTTATAGGCAGATTGGGTAAGTTGTTCCATTTCAAGCTTGTCTACCTGCTTCCAAAGTTGCTCGTATGATTCGCCTTTTTGTGCCTGGGACATTTGTGAAAAGAAAATAAGGGTCAAGATTATATTGAAATATTTCATATATCTAAAATTACGGGATAAAACTGCTCAAAATCGATGCCAATCGAAATTTTAAATGAGCAAACAAGGGAGATAAATGAGGGAAAACGGACTTTCAATTAGTGCAATACATGGTAAAGCTCTAGATTAAATGAGTCAAGAAAAATCGGATTAAGAAACTTACGAACTTCAAAGAGGGGCTAGTTTTGTTGAAAATTCTAACCCCCGATAATCATGGATAATTTTTTAGGTTCATGGGCGACTTCGCTCAAATCATCATTGATTTTACTATTTTTTCTCGTTTCCTTGCTGATAATTGCTTCCTATACCTAGAGGCTTTTTAATAATCCGCCATCAATAGGAATTTGTGTACCGGTAATATAAGCGGCATTGTCCGAAGCCAAGAAGGTGGCTAAGTAACCATATTCCTTTGGGTCGCCAATTCGTTTAACAGGAACCTTCTCTTCCATATCGGCTCTTACCTCGGATTGGTCAATTCCTAATTGCTCCGCTTTTTTCGCATTTAGCTGGGCGATTCTTTCGGTATCAAAATAACCGGTTAGAACACTGTTTACAGTGATATTGTAAGTGCCCACATCAGAAGCCAATGATTTGGCCCAGGTTACTACGGCAGCACGTATGGTATTCGATAGTGCTAGGTAGGAGAGAGGCTCTTTTACCGACACTGAAGCTACGTTGATAATCCGACCCCATTTGTTTTCTTTCATCTTTTGCAAAGCCAATTCGGTGGTAAAAACTACTGATTTAAACAGGAGGTCAAAGGCCTGTTGGAAGTCGTCGGTATTTTTTTCCAGTGTATTTCCCGCAGCGGGTCCTTGGGTGTTGTTTACTAATATGTCTACGGAGTTGTTCGCAAAATATTGGGAAATCGTCTTTTTATATCCTTCCAAATCGGAAAAATCAACTTTTAAAAATTGATGCGATTGTCCTTGGTTTGTGGGTAACCCGGAAACGATTTGGGCCAATTTATCTTCACTACGTGCCATTAGCGTCACACTGGCACCGCTTTCGGCCAATTGTTGTGCTATAGCTTTACCAATACCACCACTACTACCACCAACCAAAGCTTTTTTATTTATAAGGGATATCTTCATAATCTAATCTGGAATTTATTTGTATTCTTCACGTACGGGACTAAACACGTCCATTAGTTTGCAAGGCGTTATGGCTTTACCGCAATGAACGGCAAATGACGGAATAACAACGACATCGTTAGTTGTGTAAATTTTAGTAACGCCATCAACCGTAAATTCAAACTCACCCTCCAATACTTGCATCACTTGTTCATGCTTGTGTGAATGCTCTGGAACTTGAGCACCTTCTTCCACATTCCAATAGGCAATGGAGAGTTTTTCACCATGAATCATTTTGGCGTGGTAGCCAGGCATAATTTCTTTTACAGGTATGTGGTCGACGTTCAAATGCATAGCTAAGATTTATGCAACTAAGATACATGAATGGCCTACCAAAAACGAAAAACCCCAACGATATTATCGCCGGGGTTTTTCTATTTTTTAAAAATTATTCCCTTCTTTGAATTCCCTATAATTTAAATGTTGTGAACACGACCTTTCAATTTTCTTCGGTTGAAGTCCGAAACTCTTGTTTCGTCTTGTTTTCGTAATATAAAGTATATAACAAATGGAATGCCCAAGGCAATAATAATGAAGTTACTTTGAGTAAAAAGAATAAAGTAAAGCGTGGCAATAGTTACTATTATCCCGGCGAAAACACTGGTTAGAAAAGGTAGTTTTGATTTTTTTGCATAAAATTTATCAACGTGAATTATGTTTTCTTCACCACAGTTAGTGCATTTAAAGTTTTTCTGTTCTCCATCGCGCATTGCGAATTCAACACGGGTATTAGTATTTGTAGCGTAACTTATTTCCATTGGGCATTGATTGCATTTAGCATAGACTTTCATATTCAAATATTTAAACTATTAGTAACTTAATTCCACTGGACCACAACTAATTCGCAGCGACGGTTCCACTCATGGTCTTCTTCGGTACAACTGTTTTCTGTGTCGCAATGGACGATGGGTTGCGATTCTCCGTACCCTTTTGAGACGACTCTTGAACTGTCAATTCCATTTTTGACCAAGTACTCCTTTGCGGCATCGGCCCTTTTTTGTGATAGTTCACGGTTGTAATTGCTATTACCTCGTATGTCGGTGTGGGTGCCTATTTCTAGCACCATACCTGGGTGGTCTTTCATTATTTTCACCACCTTATCCAAACGGGACCTGGTTTCCCTTCTCAAATACCACATGCCATAGTCAAAATGGATTTCACCGGTTTGTAGAAGGGTACGCTCTTTATCTTTTACGATACCTTCTTCTTGAGCAATGATTTTTTCTATTTCTTTTCTTCTTTGCTGCTTGGCCTTTTCTTGAGCTATGGCCTGTTTTTCTTTTTGTTCGGCCTCTTTCTGAAGGCGCACTTTTTCTTTTCTAAGTTTTTCTTGCTCAGCCTTAAGCTCTAATTCTTTTAATCGTTTGGCCTCGGCAATTGCTTTTTTCTCTGCCTCCTCCTTTTCTTTTTGAAGGGCGATAGCCTCTTGCTTGGCAATCTCTTCTTCTGATAACAATGCGAGGGAAGCATCTTTTACCGCTTTTCGCTCTTTATCTGTTACGACGGTTTTAGAGGCTGTTTCGTACCCTGCTTTTGTCGCCGTAATTTTATAGATGGTTGCGCATTCTACCGAAAATTTAAAGGACCCATCCGATGAGGTTGAAATACTTTCAATTGAAGCTGTTACTGAGTTTACCAGTTCTACCTTGGCATTTGCTAATGGTTGGTTGGTGGTTTTGTCAGTAATAATGCCTGCAATGAATTGCATACAATCCTCTATAATCAAAGGTTTGGTTTCTTTAAAAGAATAGATATCATCACTTCCTTTGCCTGAGGGTCTGTTGGAAGAGAAATAACCGCTTTTTCCGTCGGGGTTTAGGGCCAATGAAAAGTCGTCATAGCCACTGTTTACCGGAAACCCTAAG
The DNA here is from genome assembly GCF_014349235.1 of Cytophaga sp. FL35. Lineage (GTDB taxonomy): Bacteria > Bacteroidota > Bacteroidia > Flavobacteriales > Flavobacteriaceae > Euzebyella. The sequence goes on from NZ_JACSOH010000018.1 coordinate 75,662, forward strand.
TTGTTTGGTTTTTGCAATTCTCCATCCTTCATTTCCGATTTAAAAATATCTAAAAGTCCGTAACCGGGATGCCCATTGGAGGCGAAATAAAGGTTGCCCTCAGCATCTACATGTGGAAACTGCTCTTTTTTGTCAGTATTGATGTTAGCTCCCAAGTTGACGGGGTTGCCATAACCGTCTTTTTGAATGTCAACATAGTAAAGGTCAAAACCTCCTTGCCCACCTTCACGATCTGACGAGAAATAGAGTTTGGTTTCATCCGGACTTAATGCAGGATGCTCCGTTGAAAAGTCTTTTCCGTTAAAAGGAAGCTCTTCAATATTCTTCCATTCGTCCTCTACCCATTCCGCTTTGTAAAGCATTAGATGACTTATTTTTTCATCTGTCTTTTGTTTGCTGTTTCGAGTAAAATAAATGGTCTTTCTGTCCTTTGTTATGGCAAAAGTACCTTCGTGTAAATTGGTGTTTATCTTTTTAGAAAAGTTTTTACTTATGGTGTCACCTAAAGTTAATTGCCCTAAGGGATGACTGTAAAGATCTAAATAGCTTTGATTGTTCCATCGGTACAACTTAGACAGCATTTGATCACTTTTCTTAGAGGCCGCATAAATTATTAAGGAATCAACCACTGCTGCACCAAATTCTGATGATTCCGTATTCAAGGCAAGGATTTCGATTTCAAATCGGTCGCCAATTGCCGCTATGTTATCAAGATAGGTTCTTTGAGTCTTAACTAGCGCTGCCTTTTCAGGGTGCCCATCTTTGCTATAATGGGCAATTAATACATCGTCTGCTTGCTCGTCCTCACCAATTGCTTTTAAAGACTGGTTGAGCTTGAAGTAGTAAGACTCATCCAACTTATCACCATAGTGATTCGCTAAATATTGGTACCAGCGAGCTGCCGATTTCATCTGAAAAGTATGGTAATACGAATCTGCGAGGTTTTTAATCAGTTGCGAACTTTTGTTTTTTGGCAAGAGTTCTTCGTACAACGGAATGGCATCTGCATAATAGGCCCTGCTAAAATACAGGTCGGCTCGCTTGATATCTGCCTGGGCGCATACGCTTTTAAAAGAACCCAGAACCATTAGTAAGAACAATAACTTCTTCATATTAATAAAATCTGGGGGATTTGTCATAGCCTTTGCCAAGACCTAAAAGGTCAAGGTCAAAAAGCACGAATATTTCATGGGAACCAGAACTATAATCGCTCAAGTTCGATAAGGTATAATCATAGGCATAGCCAATTCTCAAAGACGGAAGCACGGCAATATTGAACATGGCACTTACCGAATCTTCCAAACGATAAGAGAGTCCACCTTCAATACGGTCATAAAAAAGGGCATTAAGCGAAAAGTCTATCGTTAGCGGAGCACCTTCAACTATTTTTGCCAATACCGAAGGTTTCAGTTTGATATCGCTATTGAGTTCATAAACGTAACCGGACATAGCGAATAAGTGTATTTTTTCAGAACCTATTCGGTTGATACCATCCCTGTTTTCCAAGTGTTTTGAAGTGAGTAAATTGGGAGCTGAGAGCCCGAAATAGAATTGCTGCCTGTTATAAAAAGCGCCCACACCAATATTAGGGTAGGTGTTGTTCAGATTTTCGTTGAACGCTTGGTCATCTTGAAATTCCGGCAGCATAAAACCATTGAAATTGGTCTCAAAAGTGGTGAACCCTCCTTTTAAGCCTAAAGAGAGGTTGCTCTTTTCAGTAAGTTTTAAGATATAGGCAAAATCAGCATAGATGTTGTTTTCCTTTAAGGCGCCATCGCCAATCTCATCCTTAACTAGGGAGAGACCCATTTCTATATTTGAACTTACAGGGGCATGTGCAAAGAAGGTCAAAGTCTCGGGTGCACCAACGGCATTCTTCCATTGCGAACGGTACAGGCCTCCAAAATTCAGACGGCCCAAGTCATTGGTCGTATAGGCCGGGTTGACCACGCTCATGTTATACATGTATTGCGTGTATTGCGGATCTTGCTGTGCAAACGCCCATGACTGTGCGAGAAGCAAGAGGCCAACTATCTTTATGATGTGTTTTTTAAACATGTAATCGGTTTTTTAGAAGGTTAGCGGTTGAGGTATAACCTTCCTTGAATTGGTTGGTGGCCATCTTTGTTGTAGTTAATAACGTAGAAATAGACACCGTTCGGAGCGGTTTTTCCTCCTTCAGAACCATCCCAAGCGGGGTTGGAGCGGTCTCCTTTAAAGAGTGAAGCGCCATATCTATTCAGAATTTCCAAGGTGAAATCAGGAAAAATAATTTCTATGTTGGGAACAAAAAATGTATCGTTTCTGCCATCGGCATTCGGTGAAAACCCATCAGGAATAAAAAACCCATAATCTTCGGGGTCGCAATTGGTAAGGTCTACCGTAACCGCCATTCTTTCGGGGTTCATGCAACCGGTATCAGGGTTGAAGCTTACGGCGTAATACGTGGTTTCCGATTGTAAAAGTGTTTGGTCCTCAAGCGGATTACCTTCTTCGGGTGTGTCATACCAAAGCACTTCATAAGGGTTGTCTCCTTCTATCGTACGCAGGTCGTAAATAGTTGGGTTATCTAAACCACAAAGTGCGATGGTACTAAAAGCTAGGGAAACTGGTTCCAATCCGTATACGGTAGGAATTATTTCTACCCTCTCTGTACTACTACAACCGTTCGATTCGGTATTAGCGGCAAAATAGCTGGTGCCATCGACCAAAAGGGTGCTATTGTCCAAGGGGTTGCCTCCGGTAGCATTGTCGTACCATGTTACCGTACCATTTGCAGAAACCGATGGGTTCAATTCTAAAACGGTTGCTTGTTCAGAAGTGCAGAAGGTAGGATTTGTATTTAAGGCGGATGGTCCCTCGGGATTGGATAGGGTGGTAATCACCCTTATTCTATTGGATCCCTCGCAATTATTGTTGGGGTCTGTATTCGAGATAAAATAATCTTCTCCATCTACTAATTCCGTATCCAATGGTAATATGTCCATATCGGACTCGGTAGCGTAGAAAAGGATTTCCCCGTTGGCAGTTACTTGAATATCAGCTAAAGAAGGTGGATTGCTAGCAAAATCACTAAGACAAAAATTTTGATTGAGTTCGGCTATAGGTAAGGCTGGTATTCCTTCAATAGCGAAATTTTCACTTTCTTCAAATTCAAAAGTCAATCTACAGGCGGTGGTATCATTTTGTGTACTTCTCACACTAATGGTGTAGTTTCCTTGTTCCAATGAGGCAACGTCCAAATCGTAAGATGCCGTACCACCCGTAAAATTGATAGTGTTTTCCAATACCACCTGACCTGAGCTTTGGCTAACAACATCATAGGTGATGTTATAACTCCCATCCGCAAGATTGGGTGCGTCAATTTGAACCTCGATTTGCGTTGCGTTACATGAATTATCAACTAGTAGGTCAAGAACTATATCAGCAGGAGGTGAAATTACCGTAAAACTTGTAGTGATATCGCAGCCGAGGGTAAACCCGCTTTGAACCGTAAAAGAAATATCATACGAACCTGCTTCCGGTAGTTGCAAAGCTGGAATCTCAAAGCTTCCATTTCCAGAATAGAAAGCAACATCAGAGATACTAAAATTCGACTCAATACCATCGGTATCGGTAATTGTATAATCGACATCGTAATTCCCATCGGCAAAATTTAAAGAAGCATCATAAATATTGGTAAGGGAGATAGGTACATCAGAACCCAAGCAGCTATCGGTAGCCATCGCCTTAGGGTCTGTAACAATAAAATCTACTGGAGGAACCTGAATATCAGGGCATACTTCGGCACCTAAAGATTCTATTGAAATGGTTACAATCTCGTTCATCGGTACCGTGCTTGCGTCAATATCAAAATAACCCGTACCATCATTTGCCAGTACTATTGATGTGGTTGCGCTAAAAGTACCACTAAGGGAGGATAATGAATAGTTGCCCCCGTATGTGCCATCAGGGATTAGAGTTGTATTGTATGAGTCTATTTGTACTCTATAATCCAATGGTCCTGCACAAAAATTTGTAGCCTCCATCGTTCCTTGCAAGGTGGGCAAAATGATAATATCTACAGATGTTTGACTGATGGTACAAACGGCATGAGAAGGATACACTGTATAGGTGAAGGTATAAGTTCCAGGTCCGTTGTTGTCCCTTATAGCTTGGACATCCACCGTATTGTCGGTAAGGTCGTCCAATTGATTGGTGGAAGGCCCTTCTGACCAAGTGCCGTTGATATCCTCATCCATTAATAGCGTATTGAGGTTAAAATTGGTCATACCCGATAAATCTTCTGAATTACAAACCGTAAGGGCTGAACCTACACCGGAATTGGCGGGTCGTTGTACCTCCAGAATCAAACTAACCTGTCTACTGGGGCATGTACCTACGGCAGTCACCGTATGGGTGAACTCATAAATTCCTACGCCGGCATCGGCGGCATTGAAAAAGTTTTGTGTAAGATGGTCTCCTGCCCCAGGTGTTACGGCAGCCCATGAACCATTAAAATCTTGAAACTTACCGTCAGTCTCGTCGCCAATAAAACTATGAAGGTTTACGGCAGGATTATCTCCACAAGCATCTGCTGTACCATCAATATTGTCTTCACCTGGGTAACCACCAAGGATAACCGTAATCACCGCGCTTTCCCCACAAACGTCATTAGTATAGGTAAATTCATGGAAGCCAGAGTTTTTAACGTCCCAGAGGTTTACGATACCGGTATTTCTGTCCAAGGCAAAGAAATTGGCGGGGTCGTTCGTGGACCAGGTTCCTCCAGGTGTAGGGGTGCCACCTAATTGTGCGAATAAATCAAAGGTTTTGTTGTTCTCATCAGAGTCTTTATTACAGACAGTGACGGAATTATCGTTCCCGGCGCACTGGGTATAACTTTTAGTGCTCCCGAATGCCAAAATCAAAAATAAAGTCCATTTAAAAAAAGACTTTTTTTGGAGGAAATATGTCATGGTAGGTTGTTTAAGGCCTGATTTCTCCTGCCTACTCAATGACAAAACTATTGGTATGCCCCATGAAGAAAGAAAAAATGTTGTCAACTAGCCATTTCGAAAGGTGAATCTTACAATATAAGTAGGCTGTACTGATGGAAATATGCATTTTGTCGATGAATTATAGCTTTTTGGAGGATTTTGAGAGTTTAAAGCGAAAATTTTGGAATGGCTCGTCTTCACAACTTCAATACCTATATTTGCGTAAACATTTTTTTAAATGCAGATTCATTTTATAGCCATTGGCGGAAGCGCCATGCACAATTTAGCCTTGGCACTTGAGCATAAAGGATATATAATAACAGGTAGCGACGATGTTATTTTTGAGCCTTCAAAAAGTAGGTTGCAAGAAAAGGGATTGCTACCGGAAGCGTTTGGCTGGTTTCCTGATAAAGTCCATCAGGGTCTTGATGCTGTTATTTTGGGTATGCATGCCAAACCTGATAATCCGGAGTTATTAAAGGCTCAAGAGTTGGGACTCACTATATACTCGTATCCAGAGTTTCTTTACGAGCAGAGTAAACATAAGACCAGGGTGGTTATTGGGGGTAGCCACGGGAAAACGACTATTACCTCAATGATTTTGCACGTGCTGAATTACCATGATATCGAGGTGGATTTTATGGTAGGGGCCCAATTGGAAGGTTTTGACCGTATGGTGCATTTAACCGAAGAAAATGATTTTATAGTTTTGGAGGGCGATGAGTATTTATCATCACCTATTGACAGAAGACCAAAATTTCATCTATATAAGCCTAATATTGCCCTTTTAAGCGGAATTGCTTGGGACCACATCAATGTTTTTCCCACTTTTGAAAATTATGTAGAGCAGTTTCAAATTTTTGTAGATGGAATTGTGAAAGGAGGTAGCATTACGTATAATGAAGAAGACGATGAAGTGAAAAAGGTTGTAGAGGCTTCTGAAAATCCAATTCGTAAATTACCTTACCGTACTCCTGAATTCTCCGTTGAAAATGGTGAAACGCTATTGGAAACTCCCGATGGGCTTATGCCTATTGAAGTATTTGGCAAGCATAATTTAAGCAATTTGGCCGGTGCAAAATGGATTTGTCAGAATATGGGAGTTGATGAAGAAGATTTCTATGAGGCCATAGCTACATTCAAAGGAGCTTCCAAGAGACTGGAAAAGATTGCCGAGGGTACTACCTCCATTGCTTATAAAGATTTTGCCCATTCACCCAGTAAGGTGGCCGCGACCACCAGGGCGGTAAAAGAGCAGTACCCCGATAGAAAATTAATAGCCTGTCTTGAATTGCACACTTACAGTAGTTTTAATCCTGAATTTTTAAAGGAATATAAAGGAGCTTTGGACTCGGCTGATGAAGCCATTGTCTTCTATTTGCCGGAATCCGTAGCCATAAAGAAACTAGACCCAGTATCTCCAGAACAGATTAGGGAAGCTTTTGGGAGAAGTGATTTGCAGATTTTTACGGATGCAAGTTCTTTCCATAATCGAATATTTTCTTCCGAATTTGACAATACTACTTTGCTATTGATGAGTTCGGGTAATTATGGCGGTTTAAGCCTTCAAGAGGTCAAGCAAAAAATAGAAGACTAAGCCCAACTGGCAAATTTCTAGTAACGGAGAATTGCATTTAGTCATTATCTTTATCCTATGCAGGAAGAAAAAAAGTCATTTTCCATTAAAAATTGGTCAGATGATGACAAGCCTAGGGAGAAGTTGGTACAAAAAGGGCGATCCGTCTTATCCGATGCGGAGCTTATAGCTATTTTAATCGGATCTGGTAGCAGAAGCGAAAGTGCCGTGGAGCTCTCCAAAAGAATTTTGGCTTCTGCGGATAATAATTTGAACGAGTTGGGAAAGCTCTCCATAAAGCAACTAATGTCGTTCAAAGGAATAGGGGAAGCTAAAGCCGTGACTATTGCAGCAGCCTTGGAAATTGGTAGAAGAAGAAGGGGTGAAGAGGCTATCATAGTCTCTAAAATTACTTGTAGCCGTGATGCCTATGAAATTTTGCAACCCCTTATTGGAGAATTGGAGCACGAAGAATTTTGGATTCTCTATTTGAACAATTCTAACAAAGTGTTGCACAAAGCGCAATTGAGCAAAGGAGGTTTGACAGGTACTTTGGTCGATGTTCGTATTGTTATGAAACAAGCCCTTGAGCTGGGAGCAGTGGGTTTGATATTGGCCCATAACCATCCCTCGGGCACTTTGAGGCCAAGTACACAAGACAAGAGCATTACTCAAAAATTGAAGCGGGCCGCAGATGCTTTGGATGTGAAAGTTTTAGATCATATCATCGTCACCCAGAGAGATTATTATAGTTTTGCTGATGAGACTATTCTGTAAAGAAGGTTCCTATTTAAAACAAGCCTCTTAAACTAATTATGTTATTAATCTACACCCATAAAATTACGCCTCGCCTTACCTATACCATGAGGCAGCTATTTACGCGTATTTTAGGTGTGGAAATTACTTTTACTACTAAAGTTGAGGATTTCATCAAGCATTCTGGAGCTAAAATTACTTACACCAAGCAAGCCCTTCAGAATGAATTTTTTGTTAGAAGTAATGACCTTTTGTTTGAACAGGGTATCAACGATTTTCAAATTACCGTAAGGGATTGGAATGGAGTGCCTTGTTTTTTTAGTGCTGGCGAACGTAGTAACATTCCCTTTGATATTTTCTCTGCCAGCTTTTATCTATTGAGTAGATACGAAGAGTATTTGCCCCATGTAAAAGATGTTCATGGTAGGTTTCCGCCCAAGGAGAGCTTAGCCCACATGAACAATTTCTTAAGGCAGCCAGTAGTGGATATTTGGGCATACCGCTTAAGGGAAATGCTCTTGGAGAAATTTCCCGATTTGGAATATACATCTCGCGAATATAAGTACACCAGCTTAATTGATGTAACAACTTCCCATAGTTACGCCTACAGGGGGCTGGTACGGAGTGTAGCAGGATTGTTCTATGATTTAGGAACTTTAAAGTTAAGAAGGGTTGTCGATCGTGTAAAGGTCTGGTTCGACCCCCAAAGTGATCCTTATGACAATTTTGAATACTTGGTAGATCTTCATAAAAAATTGCAGCTGAAGAGTATTTTTTTCTTTCAGTTTGCCGCATATTCAACCTATGACAAAAATGTTTCGCCCAACCACAACAAATTTAGATATCTGATCAAATCTATTTCTGATTATAGTACAGTGGCCTTGGCCGCTTCCTATAGTTCTTTTACCAATGTAGAGTTGCTAAAGAAGGAACGGAAAGATTTGGCAGGTGTGATCAATAGATCTGTAGATGCTTCTAGAATGCGATATAACAGAATACAACTTCCACAAAGCTACCGAGATCTAATAGAAGCTGAATTTACGGATGACTATACCATGGGGTATACCCACGAACTAGGTTTTAGGGCGGGAACCTGTAGTACCTTTTACTTCTACGATATTAATTTGGAAATACAGCAACCCATAAGGGTGCATCCTTTTGCCGTTCATGATTATGCCCTCAACAATTTTAAAAACAAGGAGGCCATGCTTGAAGGGGTAAACGGTATTTATCAGCAAATACAAAATGTAGAGGGTGAGTTTTTGTCCATTTTTTCAAATGAATTGTTGGGTGGCAAGGTGAACAGGGTTGATTGGAAGGATTTTTACGCACAATTTATTAAGAGATTCCATGTTTAGAGATACCGTAACCGATATTTTTTTCGATTTGGACCACACCCTGTGGGATTTTGAAAAAAACTCCGCACTTACATTTGAAAAGATTTTGGAGGAAAATGAAATTTCGGTTCCACTGCATCATTTTTTGGAAGTTTATATTCCCGCCAACTTGGCTTTTTGGAAATTATATCGCGAGGAAAAAATCACCAAAGAGGAATTAAGATACCAAAGGTTAAAAACAGTTTTTGACGAGTTAAAATATCCACTTCCCGATGATATCATACTTAAAATGGCTTCGGATTATATAGATAACCTTTCTACCTACAATCATTTGTTTCCTAATACGGTAGAGATTTTGGATTATCTTAGACCTAATTATAAATTGCACATAATTACGAACGGTTTTCAGGAAGTACAGAATAAGAAGCTTAAAAACGCGGCCATATCGCACTACTTTGAGCAAGTTATTAATTCTGAAATGGCAGGGGTAAAAAAGCCCAATCCCTATATTTTTAAGTTGGCTTTGGAAAAAGCGGGTACCCAATCTCAAAAGTCTTTGATGATCGGGGACAGTCTAGAGGCAGATATTCAAGGGGCATTGGCAGTAGGTTACAAGGCTTTGCACTTTAATGCCCACAAGGAAGCAAAGCATCATCACTGTGAAATGATTGATGAACTTATTGAAATAAAATCTTTTTTATAGAGTTATATAGGTGTGACCCCTAGGGCCTTTAATCCCTCTTAGGTGATACCATGAAAATACTCTATAAGTACATTCTTGCTTTTATCGTTGTAATATTCTCTGCCACCTCTTGTGTTGAGGAGCAGGATTTTGACCAATATGATGAAATTTCGGTGACTCCTACCTATGAGGCAAGTATGCTGTATGTAGAAGCCCCGGAAGAAATGGTGAATCAGGCTCCAAGCAATCAAGTATTCGTACAAAACTTCAATTTTGACGCTTTTAGTTATAAAACCTTTGCAGAAAGGGTTTTGGACGGTTCCATTACTTACATCATTGAAAATACTACCAGTAAGCCATTGGAGATTATTGTAGAGTTTTTAGATGATCAAGGCAATGTTCTGGGGCCTTTAGAGCGTTTTGATGTAGACCCTGCTCCCACGGCTGTATTGCAAAGGGAAGTTGCCTATGGAGATGCAGGACGTCCTATAGATATAATTACCAATACTTCTAGTATTCGTGTGAGTACAACCAATTTAGGTGATACTACAAGCGTCTCAAATGAAGATGATCCCAAAATCATTGTAAAATCAAGCGCTAAATTTAGAGTACGCCTTAAATGAACCTACGAAATAGCATATTCATAATTCTACTTTTGATAGGTTGTTTGGTTCAGGCACAGAACAAACAGCTTTTGTATGATTTTACTGAAATTCCGCAGGCGGCGATGGTCAACCCTGGTGTGGAAACAGATTTTCAATGGTACGCGGGCATTCCGGCTTTATCCGGAATATCTTTTCAGGCCGGTTCCAGTGGAATCTCTGTGGACGATATATTTGCCAATGACGGCTTGGATATCAATGACAAAATAAGGAACAGGGCCATTTATGGGATGGATGTAAGGGATGAGCTTAGCGGCACTTTTCAAATTGAATTCTTAAACATTGGATTTAGGGGTAAAAATCCGGATCTCTTTTATAATGGTGGAATGTATTTAGAAGGGGATGCCATTGGCTATTGGTTTCGTGATTATGCCATTTTGGCTTACGAAGGTAATGCGGATAGGCTTGATGAGTCCTTTGATTTGGGCCACCTTAAGACAAGAGGGGAGTTGGTCAATGTTTTTCATTTTGGTGTAAACAAGCAAATGGGTAACGGACTCACCATTGGAGGCAGGGCCAAGATTTATTCCAGTATTTTTGATTTTAACTCAACAAGAAACAGCGGTAGTTTTATCACTAGCGAAGGTCAAAACAATATTTATGTAAGTACACTGCAGGCGAATATGAGGTTAAGGACATCTGGCTTGAATTCCTTAAAGGATTCCTTTGACGAAGAAAACACTTCAGCAACGATACTTAAAAGAGCTCTTTTTGGAGGAAATTTAGGGGTTGGGTTTGATGCCGGCTTCACCTATCATTTGAACGAACAATTAACCGTTACCGGAAGTCTTTTGGACATAGGCTTTATTTATCATTCCAATGATATAAAAACCTATAGTTTACAAGGGAAAACTACTTTGGAAGGAGTGGAAGTAATTCTCCCGGATGCCTTTGATGATCCTAATACTGATTTCTGGGAAGATTTGGTAGATGAGGTGGAAGAATTTGTTCCTTTTGAGGATGATGCCAGGAGTTATGTAGCTTTTAGGCCAACTAAATTATATGCTTCTATACGATATAATTTTGGAGAGCCTGTTGAAAGTAGAGCAAATTGCGACTGCGGACCGTATAGTTCAAATGGAGCAGGAAATAGGGCTAAATATGTGAATGGTGTGGGAGCACAACTTTATGCTATTAGCAGACCTAGAGGTCCTCAAGCGGCCTTAACAGCTTTCTATCAAAGAAGATTTGGAAATTTTATGGCTCTAAAGACGGCCTATACCGTAGATAAATTTTCTTTTACCAATATTGGGTTGGGGGTAAACTTTCAGGCCGGACCTGTTAACTTCTATGCCATGGCAGATAATTTACTTTCCTATAGAAATATAGCTGCGAGTAATTATGCTTCTTTTCAGTTAGGATTAAATATTATATCTTGGGGGCAATAGGGAAGGAGTATCTTCTTAATTAGGTGCTAAATTAAAATTTGGCATGCTTTTTTCATCTTCCTTTGTAAAATCGATTAAAGAAAAAGATTGTGAAGCATTTTTTCCTAGCCTGTATTCTATTGGCTTTATTTCCAGTGTTGACAAGAGCTCAAGTAAATGACTATAAATATGTAGTTGTTCCTAAAAAGTTTGATGGTTTTAAAAAGGAAAACCAATATCAAACCAGTACTTTGGTAAAGTACCTTTTTACAGAAGAAGGGTTTGAAACAGCGTATGCAGATGATTTGCCTTTGGAGCTAAGTGCTAATCGTTGCAAGGCGCTCTTCGTCAAGTTGCTGGACAATTCCAACATGTTCACCACCAAAACAAGTCTGGTGTTGGAAGATTGTCAAGGAAGGGAAGTATTTATGACTCAAGAAGGAAAAAGTAAGGAAAAGGAATATAAAGAATCTTTTGGGGAGGCAATAAGAGAAGCATTTGTTTCAGTTAAGGGACTTAATTATAAATATTCAGGTAAGGAGTTGAATTCTGATCCAGTAACGGTTAGTTATCGCAATGATGTTAAAAACGTGGAAGAAAAATCTAAACCTAAAAATCTGAATCCTATGGTAGAGCAGAAGGCTACCATGGAGGAACAAAGCTATAAGGACCGCACACCTAAACCGTCAACTCTGAAAAAGATCAACCAGGCCGTGGTCGATCAGTCAGCTACCCAGTCCGTTCAAAGCTATGAGAGTAAAACTCCGAAAACCACGGACGTTAAGAGTGAGGTTTCATCTGTTGCGGAGCCTATTTCCGGCATCCTTTATGCCCAAAAACTAGAAAATGGCTATCAATTGGTGGATAGCACCCCAAAAATAAGGATGAAAATATTCGAGACATCTATGCCTAATTATTACTTAGCTGATGCCAATGGTCAATCTGGAGTAGTCTTTGAAAAGGATGGTAACTGGTTCTTTGAATATCAAAAAGAAGGAAAAACGGTAACCCAAGAATTGGAAATTAAGTTTTAGGATTGTATTTGTCCTTCCAACGATTGGATATAAATTCTTTAATACCTTTTTCTCTAGAATTGTTTCCAGGTTCGTAAAAATTGGTGCCAATAATTTCTTCGGGAAGAAATTCCATACTCACAAAATTGTTTTGGTAGTCGTGGGCATATTTATACTCATCTCCATAACCTAGGTCTTTCATTAATTTGGTAGGAGCATTTCTTAGAGGTAAGGGAACACTTAAATCCCCAGTTTCACGCACTTTTTGTTGTGCTTTGTTAATGGCCATATAACTTGCATTGCTTTTAGGCGATGTGGCCAAATAAATGGCACATTGGCTCAATATGATTCGTGCTTCGGGATAGCCAATAGTAGTTACGGCCTGAAATGCATTGTTGGCTATCACCAATGCAGTAGGGTTGGCCAACCCAATATCCTCGGAAGCAGATATAAGCAATCGTCTAGCTATAAATTTTACATCCTCCCCACCTTCAATCATTCTTGCCAGCCAATATACGGCGCCATTGGGGTCACTTCCCCTAATCGATTTGATAAAGGCCGAAATAATGTCATAGTGTTGTTCCCCTGTTTTGTCATAGAGTACGGTATTTTTTTGAACTCTGGCAAGCACTAACTCATTGGTAATTTCAACTGTATCTCCATCAACGGAATTAATGACCAATTCAAAAATGTTCAACAGCTTGCGCCCATCACCTCCAGAAAGTTTTAATAAAGCTTCGGTTTCCTTAAGGTCAACTTTTTTCTTGCTTAAAATGGAATCTTCCTTTAAAGCCCGCTTTAAAAGATTTTCTAAATCTTCTTTTCCAAAGGCATTTAGAATATACACTTGACATCTTGATAACAGTGCAGGGATTACTTCAAAACTGGGGTTTTCTGTAGTAGCGCCTATGAGGGTGACCCATCCTTTTTCCACGGCGGCCAAGAGGGAATCTTGCTGCGATTTACTGAACCTGTGGATCTCGTCAATGAAAAGAATAGGATTTTTTGCAGTAAAAAGACCACCGCTTTTCTTTGCTTTTTCAATGACCTCTCTAACATCCTTCACACCGCTATTGATTGCACTTAGAATATAGAAGGGCCTATCACTTTCATTTGCTATGATATTGGCCAAAGTGGTTTTTCCTGTACCTGGGGGACCCCAAAGTATTAGAGAAGGAATGATGCCTCTTTTTATCTGCTGTGTCAAGGAGCCGTTTTCGCCAACCAAATGGCTTTGGCTTATATAGTCTTCTAGTGATTTTGGCCGTATTCGTTCTGCTAGTGGTTCATTCATTTGACAAAATTAGGCAACTCTTGAAGTATTTCAAACGATAAATGAATCGGTGTTAAGTTCGAATTGCGATTGGAGAAGTGACAAAGTTTCAGCTAAAAATAATTGGCCAACTTATTGATAATTTTGATATATGTCTGAAAATCATTATTTCAAATTTACCAATGCTGTGGTAATTGCACCAATTTTTGCGGTATTGGCTATATGGACGGTTTTCTATTTAGAGATTAAGTTCCAGACCAATTGGAATGAATTTGGTATTTATCCAAAAACTGCTTTAGGCTTGCGAGGTATTCTTTTGAGTCCGTTTATTCATGGCTCGGTAGAACATTTATATAATAATACCATACCCTTGGCGGTTTTATCAGCCTCTCTTTTCTACTTCTATAGAAAGATTGCTTGGAAGGTATTGATCTTTGGAGCTATTGGTGCCGGACTATTTACATGGGGAATTGGAAGGTCCTCGTATCATATTGGAGCAAGTGGCATTATTTATCTTTTAGCGAGTTTCATTTTTTTTAAAGGGATATTTACCAAGCACTATCGGCTAGTGGCCTTGTCACTGATGGTTGTTTTTATTTACGGAAGTATGCTTTGGTACATTTTCCCAATTGAAGAAGGAATTTCTTGGGAAGGGCATTTGGGTGGATTTGTTTTGGGGTTGGTATTGGCATATTCCTTGAAAGCACCGACACCCCCCGTTAAGAAATATCGTTGGGAAGAGGAAAACTTTGATGCTCAAGAGGATCCTTTTCTAAAACATTTTGATGAGGAGGGTAACTTTATTGGCGAAGAGGAATTATTAAAGCGGGAAAATGAGGTGACCATCCAGTATCACTATAAAGAAGGGAGAGATGATACACCAAACGTATAGTGCTATGTCATATTTGTTGCCGCTGCCTCACAGCTTCATATAAAAAGATGGCACAGGCTACAGATACATTTAAACTTCCTATTTCACCCAATAGAGGTATACTGGCCAAATCATCAACTGCTTTTAAGGTAGAAGGGGAGATGCCCCGGTCTTCTGAACCCATAACGATAGCAGTAGGTCCCGTATAATCGATTTGATAAAGGTCTGACTCTGTTTTTTCGGTCGCTGCCACTACTTTGACCCCACTTCCTTGAAGATAGTACACCGCATCTTTAATGTGGTCCACTTTAACTATTGGTACCTTAAAGGCCGCACCCGCAGAGGTTTTAATGGTATCTGCGGTTACCGGTGCGGCACCCTTTTTTTGGATGATAATCCCATGAACCCCAGAACATTCAGCTGTTCTAATAATCGCCCCAAAATTTCGAACGTCTGAAAGTTGATCCAACAATAAAAATAACGGTTGTTTTTCCGTTTCGATGACATCTTCAACCAAGGTTTCCAATTCATGAAATGGAATGGGGGAGATATTCGCAACTACACCTTGATGGTTGTTCTTGGTAATATGGTTTAGTTTTTCAAGGGGCACATAGTTGGCTTTGATGCCGTTTTTCCTCAGTAGGGTCTCAAGATCTTTGGCAAGACTTCCCTTAAGTCCTTTTTGAATAAATACTTTATCGATTGGTTCGTTGGCATTGATGGCTTCCATTACCGCTCTGATACCATAGATTTGAGATGTTTTTTGCATGGGGCAAATATAAACTAAAAAACCACCCTATAAGAGGGTGGTTTTTTTGAAAGTTTGAAATCTGGACCTTATTAAGGTAGGTCAGCAATTTTAGCCGTGCTCTTATATCCTGAATACTCCCAAATCTCACCAGGAATATCTGAAAACTCAGCCTTAAAAGAGATGCTATCAACTACATCCCCACTCGGTGTAGTTGCACCATCTTTAACAATGACTCCTTCAGAAATAGTAACGGTTACTCCGTAATAAAGCTCATCCAAATCTGCGCCACTGAAAGTTAATGCTTCATAATTTAAAGGCACTTTTGCCTTTAAACCCCAGCTATGCTCCAAATCATCGATCCACATGGCGTTTGTGTCATTGGCGCCTGTATTGTAAATAACAATGGTATTGGTACCTGCAGCATCACCATTATAAACCATGTCTACAACCCAAGTGCCTCTAATATCATCAATAGCGATTTCACTGGCATCTGGCTCTGATTCAACCTCTTCACAAGAGACGAAAGAAACCAACAAGGCGAAGCTTAATAATAAGTAACTGAATCTTTTTAAAAATATCGTGTTATTCATCTTTCCAAAATTTTAGTTATAGTAGATATCAGTTTGCGTAAATACTGTCTCAAAAGTATACCCGAAGCTCCATTCAACTGTAAGAGTAAGAGTCTTCGCCACTGGGTCCACCGTTAAACTGGTAAAGGTGTTGGTGCCTCCAAATGTATTTGTGGTCACTGGGCCTTCACTGGTAAAATCGTTTGCAGCAATGTTATTAGCTTTCAGAACTAAACCGGGTGTGGCATATGCCACACCAATTGCCCTTCCGTATTCATACCAACCACCATGTGCATCAGATATCGCATATCTGTCATCGCCAAGGTCTTTGATGATAAAAGGGCCATTATCTGAGTAACCATCTGGAGTACTTCCGTTTCTTGCTACAGTACCAGTATACATTCCAGCAATACTGGTAACAAGATCCCCATTACATTCTGGCCATAGTACAGATCTAAAATCTGTGGCAGGAATACCATCTTCATTAAAAGCGCTATATGCAACCGAGTAACTGTCTGGGCCATCTACTGATGTTCCGCCAAAATACTTACCACTTACCGCAGTATTTAATTCTATCTCAGAACCAGCCACTGAAGCCACAGCTCCAGGGTCTGAGTAAGAAGTTGCATCGCAATCAAGAACCACATCCTCACCTTCCAAGGTAATTAAAGGCAGGTATGTGATTTCAGAAGTGTCATCAGCACCCGGTGCATCCACACTTGGGTCGCAGCTCGTTAACATCAATCCTACGATTGAAAACGTACATAACTTAAATATATATTTTTTCATTTCTTTAAATTTTTAATTATCCCAAAATACGGCGTCAGTAATGCTTCTTTGAGCTGGAGCATTAGGGTTCAAACTTCTCTCAGATTCTGGGTATAACCATACCGAAGGAAAAGTTCCACTAGGCAAAACAGAAAGTGGCGGAGTTTGAAAAATCCCGTCAGTAAATAATCTGCTTGCAGGTCTATCAAATCTACGGGTTTCAATCCAACCTTCATCTTCTTGTGTACCATTCAATGAAATCCATTTTTGAACTGCGATCAAATCGATTTGTTCATCCATGGTGCCTGCACTTCCAAAATCTAAGGAGGCAATGTAAGTAGCGGCATCTGCAACTCCCATGTAGTCGAAGTTTAATTCGATTGCAGTTGTAAACGCAGTTTCTGCATCGTCACTTGTGCCATATCGTGCATCGGCTTCAGCTCTTAAAAACCAAACTTCCCAAGGGCTCATCAAAATAACAGGGTTTGTGTCTCCGTAAGAGTATTCAGAAGCCAAGCTATAGTCGGTATCAGGGGCTGTGAAGGGTTCGTCATCAATTGTTCCTTGATCGATACCATTGAGCCCGCCTTCAGATGTTCCAGTGCTTGCTACTGTGTAAAGTACGTTAGCTCTTGGGTCGTTTAATGACTCAAGTACATTTAGGGTAGCATTACTGGCAAAATAGAACATGCCTACACCAAATTCAGCTCTCGCAAACATTGGGTTTTGATCGCCAGTAACACCACTAAAAGGAATAAAGGGCATATCATCAATGGTTTCGATAAACGTACCATTATTAACAAGCGATTGAATGGCAGCGCCCTGAGGACTTGTCTCAGAGGTTCTCATTAGAACACGCAATTTCAATGAATTAGCAAATTTTATCCATTTTGCTATATCTCCTTGATAAATGAAATCATCCTCGCCAACGGTTCCTGCCTCGGCCAAAGCTAAATCACTTAATGCATCGTCCAACATGGTAACAATACCAGGGTATATAACTGTCTCAGCTGAATCATAATTCGGTGTTAATATGGAACCATCTTCAATAGCTCCTGAAACGGCTTCCGTAAAAGGAACGTCACCAAAATGATCAACCAACCCTTGAAACAAATAGGCTTTCAAAACATTTGCAATACCTCTGTAAGCTGTTGAAGTGCTGTTCTTGGTAACATAATTCAAATCAGCTAGAGAGTTAGAGTATGCCCGTTGCCAGTAACCGTTAAAGTCACCTGCAACAGAAACGAAACGTTCTTCGTTACCTATTGAAACTCCAATACCCCAAGTGTAGTACTGGCTCCAAAGGAAAGATTCGCTGTAATTTAAGTCGGTTTCGACAATGTATCCCATAAAGGCGATAGCTGAACTTAAAATCTGTTCATCTCCGGCAGAAGGGAAAGTGTTCGGGTCTACATTAACTTCTTCTAGACTATCATTACATGAGTAGCTTAGGGTTAATAGTAGAACAAGAAATATGCTTAATTTGTTCTTCATCATACTATTTTTTTAATTAAAACGACAATTGTAAGTTAACTCCTAAACTCCTAGAAGACGGAGTTTGCGTTGTTTCAATACCTTGGGCATTTCCAGTCAAGCTAGGGCCATTAATTTCAGGATCTGCGTATTTATTTTCGCTAGGCAACCAATATTTAAGGTTTTTACCAAATACTGAAATTCTTGCATTGGTAATAAAAGTGTCCTTCAAGAACTCTTTAGCGAAAGTGTAGCTAAACTCCATTTCTCTTAACTTTAAAAAACTAGCATCGATCAACTGAGTTGAAACAGGTGGGTCATAATCTGTAAAATACCCTTGTTCAGTTATCTGTACGGTATTTTCGGAAAAAGTACCATCACCATTGTCGGCTACAGAATTAGGGAAAATAAAAGGTTCTCTATTATAGACAGATGTATTAACGTTGGTACCGTTAAAATTGGTGTTGTATTTTGTTTGAGAAGCAAACAAACCACCTTCTTTCTTGTCGAAAAGAACTCTAAAGCCAAATCCTTTGTAATTGACATTTGCACCAAAGTTAAGTAGATAATCAGGTTGATTGTTACCTAAAATAACGTCTTCATCAGTGTAAACTGGGTAACCGGTGTTAGGGTCAACTATTACTTGACCGTCTGGTGTATATTTAAAGTCATTACCTTTAAAAGTACCATAAGGCAGACCTTCTTTTGCTACCATATTTACAGTTGTTCCAGCTGCAAATCCAAAGGTACCTATGGTCAACTCATCGATGTCATCCGTTATCGTAACAACTTCGTTGTCGTTGGTTGAAAAAGTACCAAAAAGTTCGAAGTTTAAGCCGTCAACCAATCCGTTTATTGGTTTTAGGGTAAGGGATAATTCATGACCTTTGTTTTCCATCCTACCAATGTTACTTACCGTTTGGGTGTAACCAGTTGATCGTGGAAGACTAATGGTTACAAGTTGGTCATCATGAATTGAATGATAGTAAGTATACTCTACATTGACACGGTTTTTGAAAAAACCAAAATCGGCACCCACTTCATAGGTAGTGGTCAATTCAGGTTTTAAATCTGGATTTCCAATGCGGTCTCCTATGGTAAATCCTGGAACACCGTTTTTTGGTAAATTTAGGGCAAAATCGCCTAAACCAACTATCTCAGGGTTACCTACGAAATACGAATTAAGTAAATAAAGATCTGCATCCTTACCAGAGGTACCATAACTAGCCCTTAATTTGGCGTAATTCATAACATTGTTTTCAATATTGAATAGGTCCGTTAGAACAACTGAAGTACCAACAGCGCCATATAAGAAGGAGTTGTTAGCCTTAGGTAATGTGGAAGACCAGTCATTTCTTGCAGAAACTTCTAAGAAAGCGGCATCCTTGTAACCAAGGGAGGCGTTACCTAAAACCCCAAAAATTCTGTATTTAGTTCTACGCATGTCAGATCGAGGCTGTTGGCTACTGTTGGCTAGATTGTAGGTGCCAGGAACAACCAAACCACCTACAGAGCTACCGGTCAACCTTTCGGTACTTCTTTGGAAAAAGTTATATCCACCAGACGCAGTCAGCTTAAGGTCATCTGTAAATGAAGTATCGTAATTGAGCATTACGGTAGCATCTAGGTTTTCTACCTTTAGATTGGTATTAATGTACTCACCTAAGGAACTATGTTTAGAATTACGTGTAGCAATTTGTAAGTCATCGGTCCAAACCAATTGCTGCGCAGGTGTAAATGTTGGCGTCCAAACATCTGTTTGGGTGTTTACAACGTTACCACCAAAACGTCCTGATAAGGAAAGGTTGTCTAAAAAATTATAGGTCAATGATGCATTGGCCAAGAAGTTGTCTATATCACCTTCGTTACCGTATTCATTAAGAATGTAATATGGGTTAACAGAAGAATAGGATCCCCAGTAACCATCTATATCATGGTATGGACTCTGATAATCCCTTAATTCGGAAAAAGGTATGTTAACAGGTGATTGAATCGCCATTGCATAGGCGTTGTTCCCTTCAAATGCACGCGATCCTTCTTGTGCAGTATTCTGCTTTACATTGGCATAACTGAATTTAAAATCAGATTTAAGTCTATCGCTTAATTCAGCCGATGCTTTTAAAGTAATGTTGTTTCTATTATAAGAAGTATTTTCCAAAATACCGGTCTGATCAGTATTACCGTAGGAAACATAATAATTGAAACCATCGTTAGATCCAGATACATTAAGGTTGTGGGTAACAGTATATCCTGTATTGAAAAAGTCCTTTAATTGGTCTCTAACCGCACTATAAGGTCTAGTTAAAGATTCTAAAGCACCATCACCATCAGCATCAATAGGACTTGTCCATGGTCTAACAACTCCGTCAAAAGCAGGACCCCAAGACCAGTTTTCACCAGAATCTAAGTGAAGGTTGTCATATCCTTGGCCGAATTTGCTCTGACGTTGCAATAGAATAATAGCGGACTCCATAGAGGAAGAACCATTATAATTTACTTGCATCTTTTTGCCTTTACCGGATTTTGTGGTAATTAAAACGACACCAGATGCACCACGAGACCCATAAAGTGAAGTGGCTGATGGCCCTTTAAGGATGGTCACAGAAGCAATATCATCTGGATTCACATCATTAAATCTGTTACCAAAATCGGAATATCCTGTAGTGGAAGCACCTGCACCTCCGGAAGTAGCGGTATTGTCAATAGCTACACCATCAATAACAATTAATGCGTTGTTATTCCCGGTCAAGGATCCGGAACCTCTTAATACAATCTTTGTAGATGATCCAACAGAACCTGATGCGGTGGACAGGTTTACACCAGCTGCTTTACCTCTTAAAGCCTCTAATGCGTTTTTGTTGGGAACCGATAGAAGGTCCTCTGATTTTACGGTTTGGTTGGCGTAAACAGTTGCCTTTGCATTTCTGTCTCCAGCTCCAAATGCTGTAACTACAACCTCCTCCAAAGCTTCTGCATCCTCGGCCATTTGGAGGTTAATGGTGTTTGATGCTCCTACTGCTCTTGTCTCAGTTTTGTATCCTAGGTAGGAGAAGGATAGAGTTTGACCTTGACTAGCGTTAATGGCATAGTTTCCATCAAAATCGGTTTGGGTACCTGAGGTGGTACCCTGCACCACAATGTTAACCCCTGGTAACGGTAGTCCGTCCGCATCGGAGACCGTACCAGTAATGGTTTTGTCTTGTGCAAAAGAGATTTGCACTAATAACGCTAGGAATAGCGTCAACAATCCTTTGTGTTTTGCTCTCATTTTATAATTATTTGAATTAGCTGATGGCAAAAATCATAATTTAACGTTAATAATGCAATTATTTTTAACTAAAACTTATGCATGCATAGTAAAAATTATGTTATATAATGGTGATATATGGTGGCTTTTTATGATAATTCCACAGATTTTGTCGGTTGTGTTATGGAAATACGTTATTTAGCCCATCCTTAATAGAAATCGTGGGTTTAATGTGTTAAAAAATTCTTGATTTTTCAATAATTAGGTTTATTGTTTGTTTTGGTAAAATTAGTAAGAAACGTACTACGTAAAGTGATTAAATATCAGATTTTATGTGGTGAAATTTTAGAAATCTAGTTTTTTTCTTGTCAATTTGGGCTTTGCTTCTGTAGTTTTTTAGTTGAATGGTTTTGTAGTTGCTCTTTTGATTGTTGATACTTTCGCGTTTTTTTTTTTTTTTTTTTTTTTTGTTTTTTTTTTTT
>NZ_JACSOH010000019.1 GCF_014349235.1 Cytophaga sp. FL35
ATTTTATTGATTCCTGCAGTACAAATTGAGTGGGCTTTCTAGAAATGGACTAGGAGAATAAGTTCAGATCAATAGCTATAATTACATAAAGTACTTTTTAATTCTTATAATTTTTTAAAATCTAATAGGCGTCATAGGTAGGTTTATGTAGTTAATTAAAAGTAATTCTTCATCCAATAAAAATTCAACAATTATCGCATAAACTAATGGAATATTGACTTTGCTAATCTAGCTGTTTAAAAGGATGTTTTTTACAAAATACTTGTGAGCCTGCAAAATAAGGGATTTGTCATTGTTCTTTTAACTTCTTTTGATTGATTTACATTTTTTGTGTCATTTTGGTGTGTTTTCAATAATTAAATTATATAAAAACCGGGTTGTTATGAAAATTACATAAGCTAAATTATGATTTTAGCAGGATAGTACAGGATAGCGAAAACGTTTGATAAAGATAAATTTGGTCATAATCATTTACAAGCTGAACGTATTTGATTACTCAACTTTTCACTAACTAACTATTTATTATTATGAAACACAATCGATTTGGGTTAAAAACCTTGTATTTGGTTTTAGCCTTGTTTCTATCTGTTAACTCCTATTCCCAAAGTTCTTCCGTTTCGGGAAATGTAACTTCTGCTGATGATGGCTACGGTCTTCCAGGAGTCAACGTAATTGAAAAAGGTACAACCAACGGTACCGTAACGGATTTTGACGGTAACTACAGTCTTAATGTAGAGGACAGTAATGCAATCCTGGTCTTTTCCTATATAGGCTTCACCACGCAAGAAATACCTATTAATGGGGCTTCCTTAATCAATGCTACCATGACTGAAGACGCTACAGCTTTGGAAGAAGTAGTCTTGGTAGGATATGGTACACAAATTAAAAGAGAGGTTACAGGGTCTGTACAAACGGTAAAAGTCGCAGAATTGGCCGATATACCAGTTACCCAAGTAACCCAGAAACTCCAGGGTCAATTGGCCGGGGTTCAAATCAACCAAACTACGGGTAAGCCAGGCGAAGGTATTAATGTTCGTATTAGGGGACAATTGTCTATTTCAGGGGGAAGTGACCCTCTTTATGTGGTGGATGGTTTCCCTATAGCAGGGAATATCAATACCCTCAATCCGGCAGAAATTGAAAGTATTTCAGTTTTAAAAGATGCTGCATCTACTTCCCTGTATGGTTCAAGGGCGGCAAATGGAGTTGTATTGGTGACCACAAAGCAAGGTGTTCCTGGGCAGACCAATGTGAGTTTTAATGTTTCTACGGGTATTCAAAACGTACCTGAAAGAGGTAGAATAGATATGATGGATGCAGTGGAGTTCGCTCAATTTAAAAAGGAGTACTATGAAGACCAAGGGGATCCTGTTCCCGAAATCTTTCAAAACCCATCACAATATGAGGGCCAAACCAACGATTGGTACGATGCCATGCTTCGTACGGCACCTCAATCCATTTATAGCCTTGCAGTTTCCTCTAGCAATGAAAAATTTCGCAGTTCCATGATAGCCGGATTTACAGATCGTACCGGAGTTGTTTTGGGCAGTGATTGGAGGCAATACACTTTGCGGGCGAATTTAAATTATAATCTATCGGATAAGGTTGAGATAGGTTTGAACGTTGCCCCTAGTTGGGTCATAGATAGAACACCCCGTACCGATGGTACCAGGGGTACAGGTATTTTATTCAATGCCTTACATACTTGGCCCATCATGCCTATTTATAATGAAGATGGTACCAGAACAGAATTCAATAGGTTTCCAGCGGAAACCGGAAATATCTTTGCGTACGCAAACTGGTTAAATTCAGCCGAGCGTATTAAGGATGAGACAAGAAATTTGAATTTGTTGTCCAATGCCTATATGGAATGGCGACCAATTGAGGGTTTAAGTATTAGATCAAGCTTAAATGCGGAGTTCTATCGGGAGCGCTACGAGTATTTTAGCCCTACCAATGCAACTTCTGCTATCAACCGTCCAGTTCCTACCAATAATCAAGGGGTCTGGGACAATAGGGATACCTTCTCTTGGTTGAACGAAAATATTGCCACCTATAACAAATCTTATGGTGACCATAACTTCTCCTTGCTGGGCGGTTTTGCTTATCAAAAGTTCCGTTTGGATAGAAACAGGCTTGAAGCATCCAATTTTGCCGATGATAGGCTTCCTGTTGTTCAAGGTGCAGCAGATATCAATAGAAATGGCACTTTTGACCAAATTGAGGAAAATACGTTAGTTTCTGCCTTTTCAAGGTTGACTTATAACTATATGGGTAAATATTTATTTACCGCATCCATACGTAGCGATGGTTCTTCTAGATTTGGGTCGGAGAATCGTTGGGGAACCTTTCCATCGGTTTCTGCCGGATGGGTAGTATCCGATGAGTCATTCCTGGAAAATTCCGAGACCATATCATTAATGAAAATCCGAGGGAGCTATGGTGTCACCGGTAACAATAATATTGGTAATTATACTCAATATGCCTTGGTAGGTAACGAGCAATTTGGTAGAACGGTAAATGGCGTCTTTGGGGATACTTTTGCCCAAGGTGCCGCGGTAAACTCTTTGTCCAATCCTAATTTGGGATGGGAGACCACCAAACAATTTGATATTGGACTCGATTTAAGTCTTTTTAATGACCGGGTTTCTTTCATCTATGATTATTATACTAAGAATACCACCAATTTATTGTTTAACATTCAGGTGCCTAGAGAATCTGGCTTTTCAAACTTTAGTGACAACATTGGGGAAATTAAGTTTTGGGGACATGAATTTTCTCTAAATACTGTTAATACGACTGGAAAGTTCAGGTGGACAACGAGTGCGAACATATCGTTTAACAGAAATGAGGTGGTAGCCTTGGCCGATGGTATCGATCAGGTATTTGGTCCCAGTGGTTGGCATATTACCCAAGTGGGGCAACCCTTTGCCCAATTTTACGGACACCTATCTGATGGGGTTTACTTGAACCAACAAGATTTGGATAGTTCGCCCCAAGTACCTGGTAGATCTACGGTAGGTAGTATTAAACTTATAGATGTGAATGGTGATGGTGTCATAACTAGGGGAGGTATAGATGACGATCGTGCTATTACCGGTAATCCGTTCCCGGACTTTACTTACGGCATCACGAATAGGGTTACTTATGGTAATTGGGATTTTTCCGTAGTTGGTACAGGTTCACAAGGTAACGAGTTATTGGTGAGGCATTTGTACAGTACAACGAATCTAGATGGTGTGTTCAACCTTTTGGATGATGTGAAATACCGCTTTAGGTCAGAAGAAAATCCTGGAAGAGGATTTTACGGTACCACAGTAGGAGGGGGTAATGTAACCGGAATTGAGCGAGATTGGATCAATGACCGTTTTGTTGCAGATGCATCTTATTTCAACATCAGAAATATCACCTTAGGTTATACCATACCAAGTTTAGATAAATATTTTAAATCGGCCCGGATTTATGGATCGATTCAAAATGTGCACATATTCACCAAATATTGGGGTGGACCCAATCCTGAGATTAGCGTTCAGAACAATGGGCAGGGAGATGGTGGAAACCTAGAACCAGGTGTTGATATCTCAGGATATCCCGTACCTCGCATCTTTAACATAGGTCTCAACCTAAATTTTTGATAGATGCTTCAGAAAATTCATTCAATCCCAGGAAATATAAAAATTGATAAAATGAAAAATATACTTATAATTTTCGGTTTTCTTGGCATCCTTTTGATGGGGTGTGAAGATGAGCTTACGGTCTTTCCGGAAGATTCGTTAAGTGTACCAACCTTTTTTCAAACGGAGGAAGATTTTACGCAGGCGATCAACGCCACTTATGAGCCATTACGAAATATGTATAATCTGTCTAAGAACTACCTAACAGAAATGAGTTCCGATAATACATATTATGCGCGAAACACCGCTTTTGGTGCTACAGAACAGCAGGAAGATATTGCGGATCACGCTATTCCTAGTGACAATGGTATTACTGCCAATGTTCATGTACAAAACGTGTATAGAGACCTTTATTCGATTATTGCCCGCGCCAACCAAATTTTGGTAACTATTGATGAAGCCGATTTTGATGCTGGGGTGAAAGCAAACATTAAAGGGCAAGCACTCTTCTTAAGAGCATTTTCTTACTTTGACTTGGTACAATTATTTGGTTCGGTTCCTATGCACCTTGAGCCAGTGGTAGACCGTGAAGGCGCAGCATTGCCTTTATCTACTTCTGATGCCATTTATGCGCAGATCATAGAGGATGCCCAAGTGTCCATTCCGTTATTGCCCCCAAAATCAACTCAGCAGCCCGGTCGTGTCACCTCAGGGGCCGCACGGACTTTATTGGCGAATATTCATATTGTTCGCCAAGAATGGGCCCAAGCAGAAACGCTATTAAAAGAAGTTGTAAGCAGTAATGAATACATGCTAATGCCCAATTACGAAGACGCTTTTTCCGGCAATAGCGATAATAAGAACAATTCGGAATCAGTTTTTGAAGTTCAGTACAGAGAAGGGTCTGATGGACTACAAAGTTCTTTTATGTATCAATTTCTTCCACGTCCTATTGAGGCGGACGAAGTGGGTGCTTTATTCGGTACCTCAGATGCACAACCTATTAACGGGGAAGGAAACAACATTCCAACACCGGATATCATTGCTGCGTACGAAGATGGTGATTTAAGGGAAGATGCATCTATTATGTACATAGAACTTAGGGAAAGTTTTTGGAATGATGGCGTTTATCCCATTATCAAAAAATATGTAGAACAGCATGCCCTACATTTTAATCACGGTGTAAACTTTCCTGTTTATAGATATGCAGAGGTCTTATTGTTTTTGGCCGAAGCCCTTCATGAGCAAGGTAAGGATGGTGAAGCTATTACGTATCTTAACCAGGTTCGTACACGTGCCGGTTTAGGAGCCCATACAGGTGATTTGGGAGAAGCCATTTTTAACGAAAGAAGAGTGGAGCTTGCTTTTGAGAACAAGCGTTGGTTTGATTTGGTAAGAACTGGAAGAGCTGTAGATGTCATAACGGCCTTTGGCAATCGTGTATTTGCAACCCCAAACGATTATTATTATCCGGTTGGGGCAGAACCTAGGGGCAATGCATTTTCAAATATTAAGGAGCTTTATGCCCTTCCTGCTTCTGAATCTGAACTGAATCCTAATTTTTAGTAACTTCAGAGGCGTAAAAATCCAAACTGGAAATAAATTTTAAAAATTACCAAATGATCAAGAATTCTTTTCTGCTCTTAGCTATGCTGCTACTGGTTGTTTCCTGTGGTACGGAAACTTCAAAAGAGGCAGATTCTACCGAAAATCAGGACCCAAAAATTGCCAAACTAAAACTGCAACCTGGTTTTAAGGCAGAGCTTTTATACAGTCCTGGGGAAGCCGGAACGGGTTCATGGGTTTCCATGGCCTTTGACGATAAGGGAAGGTTAATTACATCTGACCAATACGGCTTTTTGTATCGGATGGAAGTACCTGAAATTGGTTCGGAAAATCTGACTCCAAAGATTGAAAAACTTAAGATTCAGACAGGGGAACAAGTGGCAGATTCCGTGGTGCAAATGGGTTACGCCCAAGGTCTTCTGTATGCTTTTAATAGTTTGTACGTGATGATCAATCACTGGGGCAATGAAGATTTTGAGAAGAGTAGTGGTCTCTATAGGCTTCAGGATACGGATAATGACGATCAATACGATAAAGTGACTCTTCTTCAAAAATTAGAAGGGGCCGGGGAGCATGGGCCACACAGTATTGTGCCCTCTCCGGATGGTAAATCACTGTATGTTATTGCCGGTAACCATACAGACCTGCCGGAGGAAATTGATACCTACAGGTTACCAAAAAACTGGGCAGATGACAACCTTTTTCCTCAAATTAAGGATCCACGTGGTCACGCAAACGATAGAGGTGCACCAGGTGGTTGGGTAGCGAAAATCGATCCTGACGGTAAAAATTGGGAATTGGTCGCTGCCGGTTTTAGAAATCCTTATGACTTGGCGTTTAATGAGCTAGGTGATATGTTTGTGTACGATTCTGATATGGAGTGGGATTTGGGCATGCCGTGGTACCGACCCACGCGTATTTGTCATGTAACCAGTGGAGCGGAATTTGGTTGGAGAACAGGTAATGGGAAATGGGCACCTGCCTATCCTGATAACCTGCCACCATTAATGAACATAGGACAAGGCTCACCTACCAATGTGATGTACGGTAGCAATGCCAAGTTTCCAAGCAAGTACAAGCGTAGCGTTTTTGCATTTGATTGGAGTTTTGGAATCATTTACGGTATTGAATTACAGACCCAAGGTTCTTCTTATAAAGGCGTTCGGGAAGAATTTTTGAGCGGATTGCCTTTGCCTCTTACAGATGGTGTCATTGGTCCTGATGGTGCTATGTACTTTATGACCGGGGGCAGAAGATTGGATTCAGACCTTTACAGAGTGTATTATGATGGAGATACAGATACGGAAAGTGCCGTAGCATTGGAGCAAACGGAGGAAAATAAGATCAGGAAAGAATTGGAAACCTATCATCTAGGTCCCAAAGAAGGTGCGGTAGAGGCCGCTTGGCCACATTTGGACAGCGACGACCGCTTTTTACAATATGCGGCAAGGGTTGCCTTGGAACATCAGCCTGTAAATACTTGGCAGCAAAAGGTATATGATGAAAAAGGTGCCGTTAAAAAGACTCAAGGTGCCATTGCTTTGGCAAGACAAGGTGATGCTACACAACAACGTAAGTTACTCGAATCGTTAACGGGAATAGACTATGTAAATCTTAGTACATCGGAACAGGTAGATTTGGTTCGTGCCATTGAATTGACCCTATCCAGAATGGGCAAACCAAATGCCAGTTCGCAAAAGTTGGTGCGTGATTATTTGGCTTCACATTACCCAACGGAAACAGATGTTCTTAACCAGTTATTAAGTAAGACCTTAGTGTATGTGGGGGAACCAACCGTGGTTTCAAAAACATTGGCGCTTTTGGAAAATCCCCAAGGTGAAAATGCGGATGTGATGGCCAATTCGGCCACGGACGCAGCAGATTTGATTTTGCGTAATCCACAATATGGGATGGATATAGCCGAAACCCTTAAGAATATGCCTCCGGCACAAAACACCTATTATGGTACAGTGTTGAGTGGGGCTACCAATGGGTGGACACCCGAATTAAGGGAGAAATACTTTAAGTGGTTCTATAAGGCATTTTCTTTCAAAGCGGGAAGAAGCTACATTGGATTCATAGATAAAGCAAGGCAAGGGGCCTTGGCCAATGTTTCCAAAAGTCAGTTTGAACTTTACAATGAAATGAGCGGCGATTCTCTTTTGAGTAGTTCTGGTAATGATTTGGTTTCCAATGCCGTACAGCCAAAGGGTCCGAGAAAAAACTGGTCAGAGGAGGATATAGAGCCTCTTTTGGCGGGCGGACTTGAAAATCGGGATTTTGAACAAGGAAGAAATATGTTTTTGGCAACCAATTGCATCACCTGTCATAGTATGAAGGGAGAAGGACAGAGTATTGGTCCGGATTTGACCAATTTAGGTACCCGTTTCTCTCCTGCAGATATGATGAAGGCGATAATTGATCCCAATGACGTAATTTCAGACCAGTACAATTCCACGGTATTTACCCTTAAGGATGGAAATTCTGTTGTGGGTAGGTTGATTAGCGAGAACGGTTCCGAATATAAAATCAGTCAGAATCCTTACGCTCCTGATGTTATTAGAAGCATACCTAAGGGAGATGTAGTGAATACTAAGATGTCAACCATTTCATTGATGCCTCCAGGAACAATTAATAGATTGGGGCCGGATGAGGTGAAGGACCTTTTGGCCTATTTAGTGGCCGGTGGAGATAAGGATAATCCAATTTTTGCCGGTGCAGATGAGGCCGTTGCGGAATAAGTGATGCAGATGGCTCAGAAATGTCAGATTTAATGAGGAACGTATCTAAATTTTCATTGTGCATTAAAGAATTGATAGTAAGGTGTTTAAAGTCTAAAAACCTGTGCGGTTAGCGTACAGGTTTTATGACATTTAAAGGTCAAGAAATAGCTTTTGAGCTTATTAATTGAAAATTAACCTGAACCGAATTATAACTAGTAAATAACCAAAATGAAAGCATACAATATTAAAAAAGTAGTTGGGCTTCTCTTTTTGTCCTTAGTGGTATTGCAGTCCTGTAAGGAGTCCAAAAAAGAGGAAAAAGTAACCGAGGAGACAAAGAGTTCATCCACTGATCAAGAGGGGTTTGTTTCCATTTTTGACGGAAAAACATTGGATGGTTGGGAAGGGGATTCCAATTATTGGAGTGTTAAGAACGGAAACCTGGTTGGTGAAGTTACCCCGGAAACGTTATTGGACAACAACACCTTTATCGTATGGCAAGGTGGCCAACCCAGTGATTTTGAATTGAAGTTGGAATTTAAAATTGCGGAAGCGGGCAACAGCGGAATCAACTATAGAAGTGATAAAATTGATACCATCCCACATGCACTTAGGGGATATCAGGCAGATATTGATGGTAAAATAAGATATACAGGTCAAAATTACGAGGAGAAAAAGCGAGCCACCTTGGCTTATAGAGGGGAGAAAGTTATCATTAATACCCAAGACAATCCGGATGAGGAAGGCTCTCTAAGGGCCAATGTACAAAGAAACTGTTGGCAGAGTAGGGAAGTGGTAGATTCTTTAGGTGAATCTGATTCCCTAAAGACCAAAATAAAATTTGAGGACTGGAACGAAGTACATTTGGTCATAAAGGGAAATCGCTTACAGCATTATGTAAATGGCGTATTGATGAGTGACGTAACCGATGAAGATGAGGTAAACAGAAAAAGCTCGGGGCACTTGGGAGTACAAGTACATGTTGGGCCGCCAATGAAAGTGGAGTATAGGAATATTCGCCTTAAGGAGCTTTAATTTTTTTTAAAATACGGTTACTACAACGTTTTCATGATAGAAAAAAATTCCCTCTTACAAGTTAAAAATAAGGTCGGTAATACGGCTCAAATTGGAGGTATTGAGACTTCCGTTTTAGACAATGGCCTTGGCAGAGGTTCCCGCATTGCCTGGATCAATACCGGTACAGGGTTGCGTTACAAGGTTCTTTTGGACAGGGCTATGGATATTGCAGATGCATTTTTTAACCAGTACAGCCTTTCATGGTTAAGCCATTCCGGTGTCATGCCTGCAGACCGATTTTCTGATCAAGGTATTGGCTGGTTGCGAAATTTTGGTGGCGGATTAGTAACCACTTGTGGACTATCGCATGTAGGTGGCCCAGAAGATGATGAAAATGGACACCGGGGTGTTCATGGTCGCATCAGCAATACACCTGCAGAAATTATTGCTATTGACCAACCCGATTTAAGTGCCGGAAAACTAGAAATGAGCATTACTGGTATAATTAGGGAAACCCAAGTTTTTGGTCCGTCTTTGGAATTAAGGCGAACTATTTCGGGTAAACTCGGTGAAGCTAAAATTAAGGTGTCCGACGAGGTAATCAACAAAGGAAATACCATAGTCCCACACATGGTTTTATACCACATTAATTTTGGTTGGCCCATAGTGGATGAAGGAACCCAAATTATTTGGGAAGGTACGTGGGAATCCCCAACACCGGATACGGATAAAAAAGTTTTTAAAGCGGGGAACAATTTCAAGGTTTGCCCGCCTCCCATGAAATCACACTCGGGAACAGGGGAAGATGTTGCATTTATTGATGTTACATCGGATAAGGATGGCAATTGCAAATGTGCTCTTTACAATGAAAAATTAAATCTGGCCGTAGGAGTAAGCTTCAAAAAGGAACAATTGCCATGGTTGGTCAATTGGCAACATTGGGGTGAGGGAGAATATGTTACGGCCTTGGAGCCTGCCACACATCCGCCTATTGGTCAAAAAAAAGCAAAACAAGATGGGAGTATAATTTATTTAGCTCCAGGAGCATCTAAAGAATATGATTTGCAAATCGAGATTTTGAAGAACAAAGAAATACAAGATTTTATTAATTCAATTTAACTAAACCATTTAAACAAAAAATAATATGGCAACATTGGCTGAAAAAGCATTGGAACAAGGCAAGGGAATTTTGCGCTTGACGCCAACTTGGGTACCTCGATCATTTTGTGTGCCGGGAAGAAGAATAAAACTGCATCCAGACGATTATTATGTGTTGGGAGGCGAAAGAGGAGGTATAGATGAGCGCTGGTTTTCTTCCACCACTCCGGCCGAAAATGGACCTCTAACGGGAAAAAACGAAGGATTGAGCCATGTGGTCCTTGAAGATGACGGTAAGGAAGTTCAGATTTTACTAAAGGATGTTATAGATGAGCTTAAAGGAGAAATTATAGGTGATAGATTATGGGACGAATTTAAAAGTTGGCCCATGTACTCCAAATTTTTTGATAATATGGGACCCTTACCACATCATATTCACCACAATGATGAGCATGCCGCCAAAGTAGGGCAGAAAGGCAAACCTGAAGCTTATTATTTTCCACCTCAAGTGAACAATCATGGAGGAGATTTTCCCTATACCTTTTTTGGTATAACGCCCGGTACCACTAAGGAACAGATCAAAGAATGTTTAATGAACTTTGCCAAAGGGGATAATAAGATTACCAATTATTCTTCGGCATTTAAATTGGAGCCGGGGACCGGATGGGACGTACCGCCGGGAATGTTGCACGCACCAGGAAGTATGTGTACGTACGAGCCGCAAAAGGCATCAGACGTATTTGCCATGTACCAATCATTGGTTAATGAAGCTATAATTCCTGAGGAACTGCTTTGGAAAGGCACTCCTGAAGATAGAAAAGGAGATTACGATCAGTTAATGGAAGTAATAGACTGGGAATTGAATACAGACCCGAATATGCTAGAAACCCGTTTTATGGCTCCAATACCTGTGGAACCACTTGAAGAAATGGAAGCAAAAGGGTATATTGACAAATGGATCTGTTATCGTTCCGATGCCTTTAGTGCCAAGGAACTCACAGTACTTCCGGGGCAAACGGTTACCATTAAGGATAGCGCCTGTTACGGTATGATCATGATGCAAGGTCATGGTAAAATGGGAGAGTGGGATATAGAAACTCCTTCTTTGATCCGGTACGGCCAACTGACCCACGATGAATATTTTGTTACGGAAAAGGCTGCTAAGGAAGGTGTTACCATCACCAACCTTAGTTCAACCGATCCCATCGTAATGTTGAAACATTTTGGACCGGAAAATCCGGATTTACAACTCAACCTATAGAAAATGAATGTTGAATTCTAAAAAAGAGAATATGAATACTAATTTTCCAAAACTACATAACGCCACTTGGCCTGGAATCGTGGGGAAGGGACCCGATTCCCAGCCTGTGATTCCATTCGACAAAATGCTTGAAATGACCGCTGCTGCGGAAGTTAATGGTAATAAGTTTGATGGGGTGGATTTAGGCCTTTTAGACCCACATATTAATATTGATATGTCTGATGATGATATCAAAAGGCTTGCGGACAAAATAGCGGGTTACAACTTAAATGTGGGGAGTTTGGTTGCCCCAATTTGGGGCGGACCAACATTAGGTACAGATGATGACAGAAAAACATTTGTAGAACTGGTCCGTAAAGCTTGCCACTTTGGAAAGGTTTTAAAGGACCATGGGGTTCGGCAATATGGTGTTATACGAATTGATTCTGCTTCCGGACCGGAGGACTGGTCCAAAGACCCTAAAAAAAATACCCAATTAATAGCCGAAACATTTAGGGCGGCCTGTGATGTAGCAGCCGATTATGACGAGAAGTTAGCCGCCGAAGGAGAAATCTGCTGGGGCGGTATGCACAGTTGGAAATATATGGTAGAAACGTTGGAAGCTGTAGATAGACCAAATATTGGTTTCCAGGCAGATATGTCACATACATTATTATACTTGTTGGGGTATAATGCACCGGAACACAGAATACTACCTGAAAATTACGATTGGTCTGATAGGGCTACCTTAAAAAAAGGACTCAAAACAGTTACAGATGCTTTAAGGCCTTGGACCATAGATTTTCATGTAGCCCAAAATGACGGAACAGTTCACGGCACTGGCTCCCATGATAAAACCGGTAGACATTGTTTGGCAACTGATCCTAACGGAAAATTGGATGTGGCCAAAGATGCCGGTTTTTGGTTAAGGGACGGTAATGGAAACCTAACCAAGAAGTTTAAACATATTTGTTGGGATGGCTGTATGTTTGATAATGAGGTAAT
The DNA here is from genome assembly GCF_014349235.1 of Cytophaga sp. FL35. GTDB lineage: Bacteria > Bacteroidota > Bacteroidia > Flavobacteriales > Flavobacteriaceae > Euzebyella. The sequence continues at coordinate 12,264 of NZ_JACSOH010000019.1, forward strand.
GTATGAACAACAAACGTGGAACGATATTTTGGCCAAGTTGGTGGAAGTTCGTGATATGCACGGCTGGAGCGAATAACCTATGACCACCATTTTAAACTCATACAACTCAACAAATGCCTATCACAACAGTTAACGGAATTAAATTAAACTATCAAGAAAGAGGAAAAGGTAAGCCGTTATTGCTCATCATGGGCATAACGGCAGACCATTCCGTTTGGGAAAAACATGTTTCTTTCTGGGAGCAAAACTATCGATGTATTCTATTTGACAATAGGGGGGTAGGGCTTTCGGATAAGCCCGAGGGGCCGTACACCACAGCTCAAATGGCAGATGACGGTGCTGCGCTTCTCAAATCCTTGGAAATTGAGAATGCCGCCATCGTAGGTGTATCTATGGGGGGAGCCATTGCACTGCAATTGGCTATCCGCCATCAAGATATGGTGAATGCCTTGGTACTTATGTGCCCTTGGGCAAGTTGCGATCGCAAGGCCGAAGCCATTTTTACCCACATGATGCATGCAAAGGCCCATTTACGTCCGGAACATTTTTCAAATTTTGTACAGACCCTCATATTTCACAAATCTACTTGGGATGATGATCAGGAATATGACGGACTCATACAAGGTCAAAAAGAAGCTGCCTTAGCAGAAATTCAGCAACCCTTACATGGTTTGGAAGGTCAGGCACATGCCTGTATCTCCCATAATGTGGTCGCGCAATTGCCAAGCATAAAAGTACCGGCTTTAGTTATTGGAGGTAAGGAGGATCAATTCATTCCGGAGTGGATGGCCAAGGAGGTGGCCCATGGTATTTCAAAAAGTGAATTACATCTATATGAGGATGCGGGTCATGCCTTTCATTGGGAGAAGTTGGACGACTTTAACACGCGGGTGTTGAATTGGTTAAACATGAATTATTAATTGAAAGAATGCATTAGACAATGGGAAAAATACAAATAGGTTGCGAAACATATACCTGGGCAATGTCCGGGGAGACTTATAAAAACAAACTGGAACATATTTTGGGAGTTATGTCCCAATCTGGGTTTAAAAGTATTGAGCCGGACACTGGTTTTATGAACGGTTTTACTGACCCAAAGGTTTTTAGGGAGGCTTTGGACCGAAACAATATTGAACTATCGGTTCTATGTCATGTGGAAGATTGGAGAAACCCTAAAGAAACCGCAGAAGAAAAGCGTAACGCCGACCAGTGGATCGAGTTTATGAAATACTTTCCGGAGGCTATACTTCTTTTGGTACAAATGCCAGGTAAAGACCGAGAAAATCTAATAGAGCGCCAACAAAACCTATTGAGTTGTGTCAATGAAATAGCCAATAGGGCAGCTGGAGAAGGTATTACTTGCTCTTACCACCCTAATTCCCCAATGGGGTCCATTTACCGAACAGAAGAGGATTATAAGATTCTTTTGAACGGATTGGATAGTAAAGTAATTAAGTATACCCCGGATGTAGGGCATATGGCCAAAGGAGGTATGGATCCTTTGAAGGTGATTAAAGAGTACCGAGATATTGTGAATTGTGTACATTACAAGGATATGTTCGAAGATGGTAAATGGGCCCAAATGGGAGAGGGGATCATTGACTTTGAAGGTATTACCAAATACTTGAAGGAGAGCAATTTTGAAGGCTGGATCATTGTAGAAGACGAGTGCGATCGGGCCATTGTAGATCCTGATGGTGTTACAGAACAGGATGGCGTTTATATCGATAAGGTATTACGTCCGCTACTATAACTATTAAAACTACAACTTTAAACTATAAACAGAACTATTATGTCAGACAAGAAAGAACTACGTATTGCAATGATCGGTACGGGGCTCATGGCTAGAACGCATAGCAATGGTTACAACCGAATTAGAGACTTTTTCCCTGAGTTGAAATACAAGCCGGTCATGAAAGCCGTTTGCTCAAGAACGGAGGCAAAGGTAAAGGCGTTCGCCGAACAGTGGGGCTATGAATCCTATGAAACGGACTGGAGAGAAATAATCAAAAGGGATGATATTGATGCAGTGGATATCTGTACACCCAATGATATGCATGCGGATATTGCCATTGCCGCAGCCGAGGCGGGTAAAATGGTACTTTGTGAAAAACCTTTGGCGCGTACTGTTTCGGAAGCCCAACCAATGGTAGATGCCATTGAAAAAGCAGGGGTGCCCAATACAGTTTTCTACAATTACAGGAGAATTCCTGCTGTAACCCTGATCAAGAATATTATTGATTCCGGGAAGCTGGGAAAGATTTTTCACTACAGGGCTAATTTCCTTCAAGATTGGACCATAAGTCCCGATCTACCACAGGGAGGTGAGGCCCTTTGGCGTTTGGATGTGGATGCCGCCGGATCAGGGGTAACCGGGGATTTATTGGCACACTGTATTGATGGCGCCATGTGGTTGAACGGACCGATTAAGGATGTTTCTGCCGTTACCGAAACATTTATCAAGGAAAGGGTGCACCAAGGAACAGGAGAGAAACAAAAAGTAGGGATAGATGACGCCTGTATTTTCCATTGCCATTTTGAAAATGGCTCGCTGGGCCTTTTTGAAGCCACGCGTTATGCTAGGGGACATAAGGCTTTGTACACCTTGGAAATAAACGGGGAGCACGCTTCACTCCGATGGGATTTACACAATATGAATTATCTAGAAATGTTCGATCATGCAGATGATGGCGTTGTAAGGGGCTGGAAGCAGATTTTGATTACGGATGGTGATCAGCCGTATATGGACCGTTGGTGGATCCCAGGTACTTCCATTGGTTATGAGCACTCTTTTGTTCATCAGGTAGCGGACTTCCTAAAGAGTCTGGAAGAAGGCAAACCTTGTGAGCCAACGTTCAAAAATGCCATGATGACCCAAAAAGTATGTGAAGCTGTCATTAACTCCGCCAACTCTAAAAGCTGGAAGGATACTGGATTATAGACTTTAGAAGCGCGTAAGGTTCGTAAACTAAAAATCCCGACGTAGAAATGTGGTGAACATTTCTGGTCGGGATTTTTCACTATTTAGGTGGTTGGTTGTCAGAATAACGATTGGTTTGGTCCGGTTTATATGGTGAAAAAAAGGGACAAAAAACAACATTTGTCCCCTTTACATTAAACTAACTCAAACAACTCAAAAGGGTATCACTCCTTTCGGATACTATATTACTTCAAATCCCTTGGAATACCATCCTGTACTGTACTGCTCTAAATGACTTTTTTATTTTTATCTAGTATTAAATTTTTACGAAGAACTAGAATTTAGAATAGGTGAAATTCAATAAATAAGTAAGAGCAACCGTTATTGGATTAGCGCGTTGCCAACAACAACTTACCTATGGACAAAACCTTAAGAATTCTATTAATGCTGGCGGTGATTGGTGTGGGAATGATACTAGGAGGTATTCTTGGTTTTTTTGGCTTGTTTTGGGTGTGTGAGTATTTAGATGCCCAAGATGCAGAAAGAGCGGCATCCGGAGGAGGTTATGTAGCCGTAGGCTGGATATTTCTTTTTGTTACCATCCCTTTTGGGGCCTTATTGGGCGGGATTTCAGGCTTTTTTGGTTTTAGATGGGTAAGTCCCAAATCCAAGAAATAAATTTCATATAAAACGTAAGAGGACACAAAAAAACCACCAATTTGGTGGTTATATATTATAGTAGAACCGTTTCCTCTTCAAAATGTTTCTTCAAAAACGCAGTGTACCTCTTAAGCTCTTTTGGAACATCCGCATTTTTTTCCATATCATGAAAGTGTAGCGTATCTAACCTTTCCAAACCAATAAACTGGTTCATTTTATGAAAGCCAAACAGAATACCTTGATTAACACTAGTTTGGTCAAAAAACTCTCCGTCCCAAGTAAATGCTTCTTCTGGCGCGTTCCAACTGGTAGTTACCAAATATTTTCGTCCCTGTAATCTGCCACCGGTACCGTAATTAATTGCCGGATTGCTTCGGGTTCTTCCATCACTATCATAAATGCCTTTTTGATGACCTTCGGTAAGAATTACGTCTAAATACTCCTTAAACTTAAATGGTAATTGAAACCACCAAATGGGAGTATGAAAAATTATGAGGTCTGCCCATTTCAATTTTTCTACTTCCTCTTTGGCATTATAGGGCTCCCCAACCTCTGTAATTTTGATTTCAAAGTTTTTAAACTTTTTAAAGTATTGAACATCAGTTTCTACAAGGGTTTTATTGAACTTACCGGGGGAGTGTGCAAAGGGAAATCCGCCGTTTATTATAAAAATTTTCTTCATATCTCGTATTGTTTTAAATCACAAAACTATACGCTCTATTTCTATAAATAAAATAATATAAATTATACCTTTGTATTATAATTATAATAGAATGGTAAACTTTGAATGGTATCGGACGTTTGTAGCAATTTATGAGAACCATACGTTGACCAAAGCGGCCAAGTCCTTATTCACATCTCAGCCAGGTGTTAGCTTACATTTGAATGCTTTGGAATCCTACGTAGGGCGAAAATTGTTTGAACGTACTTCAAGGAAAATGATTCCGACGGAGGAAGGAAAGCAACTGTACAATTTTATAACCGATCCTATTCAGAAGCTTATAAGTGCAGAGCAGCACTTTAAAAAGACATCAAAGGAGAATACCGCATCCGTGCATATTGGTATGTGTACCGAAACTTTTCAAGCTATTCTAGAACCCGAAATAGGCCAATTTGAATTCGATCTAGTAGCCAAATTCGGTAACCATCAAGAATTGATTAAAGACTTAAACAATGGATTGTTAGATTTGGTCATTACACCCAAAATGAACAATAAATCCACCTTGGTGGAATATGAGGCTTTTTCAAAGGAAACTATTGTTCTGGTAGCCGGTAATCAAACAGATGTTCAAAAAATTAATAGGGTTTTGGAAACTAAGGAATTAGCATTGTTTGAAAGTGACTTAAAAAGTAAGACTTGGTACAGTGCCTCCAATGAGATGGAACATTTTGCACGTTTCTGGTTTGACAATTTTAAAAAGCGTCCGGACTTTAAACCTAATTATATTTTGCCCAACATCGGTTCTATTATTAGAAGTCTAAGTGGCAATAATGGTTTGGCCGTAGTGCCGGATTTTTTGGTGGAAAAAGAGTTGTACGACAAGCGGTTAAAGCTTGTTTGGAAGGGAAACACCAAAGTGGAGAATACCCTTTATTTTGCCACAAGAAAAGATTTGCAGTTTAAAAGGGAGGTGAGCAGCATCAAGACTATCTTCAAGTTAAAAATGGGAGATAAACTCTAAATACGTTTTTGCCAATATAATGGACAATATAAATTAACCTCGCATAGTGGTCACAGGACCTTGGCAGAATGCTCAAAAGACAAGTAATTACTGGTAAAGAACGTATCTTGGAGGTACTATGTTATTTAAACGAAGGTAGACCAACATCTGACCTCGGTGATGTGTAATATGGTCAGATAATAAAAGAATTATTTGCCTTTTGTTTCTAGTAAGTCCAAAATAATCGAGTTCATCTCCAAAGCTCTCTGGATTAAATTCTTTAAGGAAGGCAATTGTTTCGTCAAAGGTCTTTTCTATAAGTGAAATCATTTCTTTTTTGGACTTACCTTCTGTTTTGTAAACAGTATCTGTCTGCCAATCTTTAGGAGCTCTTTCACCTAGAAGAGTTTGGCAATGGAAGTCCATAGCAAAACCTACATGTAGCAAATTTTCTGCAAAGCTGAGGGATTCAGGTGTTGGCCTGTAATGATAGGAGTCTTCAGGCATCATTTCGGCAACCAAAACCATGTATTTCTTGGAGTTTTCCAATCGTACCAAAAAGTCATCTATAAAGTCATTTTGTTGCCCTTGCACGGTATGGTATTGGAGGGTGGTTAAAATGACCACCAAGGTACAAGTAAGGTACTTCATTTTTCTAAATTTCTAGGTAATGAATTAATAGTTAGCTTTCTATGGTGCGATGTAAATTAAGAAAATTCATCTAAATTTTCCGCAATCACGATATCTACTCTCAAAAGATTGCGTTTGGGGATAGATTTGGAATAAAGCAATAGCTCGGATAACGAAGTGATTCCTTGATGCCCCTGCAGTTCCGGATTTTGATTTAACAGCACCTTTACGGTTCCCTTCTTGAGACACGCCGTATTTTTTGCAGTTAGATCATAACCAATTGCCTGGATATGGGGATGCTTCTTTAAAATCCCTTCTAATTGATGAATTTTAGAGGTAGTGACATACATGCCGGCCACGTGGGAGAGGTCAAAATCGGTATCTACAAAATCCTCTACACTGGCAGAACTTATCGTTTTAATAGTGGTATTTGGATGATGGGTGGCAAAGAAGTTTCTAAAACCGTCTTCTTTTTCAGTTAAGTGGCTTGAATGACCTGATTTAATTCCCAAATGCATCACCAATAGTTGTTCATCCTCTTTAGGCGAAGTGAGATAGCTCATTAATTGAGCGGCAATTTTTCCGCTCTTTTTGTACGCTTGTCCCAAAAAAGTCACCGGTTCCAAGCCTTCTACTTCAGAATTGATCAAGGCAATAGGCTTTTTTAATTCTTCTGCTTTGTGATATAAATCTTTAAAGGTTTCAGGAAAAACGGGTACAATCAAAAATGCATCCGGGCTTTGTTCTATCGCCTCTATAAATTTGGTTTTAAATTCTTTTAGGGTACTAACATACCTAACATAAGAAATAGAAATCCCAAACTGTCTTAGCTCTTCTTCAGCTTTTTGTACTCCCTTGGCGCATTGTTGCCAATATTCCCCTTCTGAGTCCTCGGGAATAAGGGCGCATATGGTATAGTTTTTATGGGTTTTCAAGGATTGTGCAAATAGATTGGGCTTGTAATCTATATCCTTTAAAATTTTTTCTACTTTCTTTTGGGCTTCCTCTGAAACCCTACCTCTTTTATGTAAAACTCGGTCTACCGTTCCCCTTGAAACGTCCGCTAGTTGGGCAATTTCTTTGAGGGTATAATTCTTTTTGGTCATTAATGTTTAGTATAAAAAATAGTAGCTAAAATACAATTTTTGTATACATTTGTAATGTGTGCTCGTGAACACAGTTGAAAAATTTTACATTTTATGTTTTCTTATAATACTTTGCTACCTTATTTCCTGAGATAATGACATTGCATTACATTGATATTGCCATAGTAGCGGCCTATGTGATTGGAGTACTGCTCCTGGGTTTTTATTTATCCAGCAAAGCTTCCAAAAATTTAGAGTCTTATTTTTTGGGTGGTAATCAATTACCTTGGTACTATTTGGGATTGAGCAATGCTTCTGGCATGTTCGATATATCTGGTACTATGTGGACGGTGGGTATACTTTTTGTCTACGGATTAAAAAGTGCTTGGTTACCCTGGCTTTGGCCCGTATGGAACCAAGTATTCGTTTTTGTGTATTTAGCCATTTGGATGCGCCGCTCCAATGTAATGACAGGTGCAGAATGGATAACCTTTCGCTTTGGTGATGGGCGGGGAGCAAAACTGTCGCACATCATAATCGTTGTTTTCGCCGTAATAAGCGTGCTAGGGTTTATCGCTTATTTTTTTGAGGGTATTGGTAAATATAGCACCACCATTTTACCTTGGGACCTTGGTTTTGAGGTATTTGGTTTTCAAGTGGATTCTGCGAAAAGCTACGCTTTGATTATCTGTGGGCTAACCTCGCTCTATACCATAAAGGGAGGTATGCACAGTGTGGTGGCAACAGAGGTTATGCAATTTGTGGTTATGACTATAGCCTGCATTGGTGTGGGTGTCGTAGCCTATAATACAGTAGATGTAGCTTCCCTCAATCAAATTGTACCTACTGGGTGGAAAAATCTCTTTTTTGGTTGGAACCTTGATTTGGATTGGAGTGGCACGCCCTTTCCACAAGTAGATTCCAAAATTGCGAAAGATGGGTTTGATTTATTCGGACTTTTGTTCATTTTAATGGTGTTAAAGGGAATTTTGGCCTCTACCGCGGGCCCCGTTCCCAGTTATGATATGCAACGAATTTTAGCTACGAAAACCCCGGCCGAAGCTGCTAAAATGAGCTTTTTGACCATTTGCGTGCTATACCTTCCCCGCTACTTTATGATTATTGGCTTTGCTGTTTTGGCCTTGGTACATATGGGGCCGGAAATAACCGCTATGGGAGATGTGATAGATTTTGAGCAAGTATTGCCCATGGCTATCAATAAATTTCTCCCGGTAGGATTAAAAGGACTCATGCTGGCCGGGTTTTTAGCTGCCTTTATGGGTACGTTTGCCGCTTTTGTGAATTCGGCACCGGCCTATATAGTCAATGATATTTATAAGAAATACATCAACCCAAAGGCTACGGATAAGCGCTTGGTACACTATAGTATTCTCTCTTCTCTACTGTTAGTTGTTGTAGGTATTATTTTCGGTTTTAATGCCGGGTCGCTAAATCAATTGATTTTATGGTTAAGCTCAGCTCTTTATGGAGGGTATGTAGCGGCCAATGTGCTTAAGTGGGTTTGGTGGCGATTTACGGGGATGGGATATTTCTGGGGTATGCTTTTTGGTCTCATAGCTTCTACCATTAAATTGTTCTTTTTTCCTGAATACGTAGATATTTTCGTATTTCCGGTCATCCTCTTGTTTTCTATGGTAGGATGTATTATCGGTACCTATTTACAACCCTTGACCAATAGGGAACAGGTAAAGGAATTTTATAAAAGGACAAAACCTTGGGGTTTTTGGAAACCCATACAAGAGGAAGTTTTAGCGGAAAACCCGGATTTTATTCCCAACAAGGATTTTAAAAGAGACAGTTTTAATGTGGTGGTGGGTGTTATTTGGCAAATGGCACAGGTGGTCATTCCCATATATTTTATGTTAAGGGAAAACACTGAAATGATCGTTTGGTGCGCCATACTTATTCTCACTTCGGCATTACTTAAAAAATATTGGTGGAACAACCTAAAGAACCTTTAATGAGCATACAACATCCGCTAAAGATTAGCGGCACTTTTTTAGATGAAATCAGTCACGACATTCCCCACCAGAATTGGGGTGTAAAGGAATGGGATGCAGATTTCGCGCATATGGCCAAAATGGGAATCGATACCGTTTTTTTGATACGCTCGGGTTATCAACGTTTTTTGACCTACCCATCTACCTATTTGATTGAACAACAGGGTTGTTATGAGCCCCTTACGGACTTAGTGGAAATGTACCTTGTACTGGCCGAAAAACACGGTATGGACTTTTATTTTGGCACTTACGACAGTGGTGTTTACTGGGAAACCGGTAACATGTTACATGAGCTTGATTGCAACAAATATGTCATTGAGGAAGCCTACAGGAAATATGGGCATTACAACGCCTTTAAAGGTTGGTATTTGAGCTTGGAGTTAAGCCGAAAAACAAAAGGTTCCGTAGAGGCCATTGCCAGTTTGGGCAGGCAATGCAAGGATGTAAGTGGAGGTTTGCCGGTAATGATATCTCCTTGGATAGACGGTAAAAAAGCCGTTTTAGCCGCGGAAGGTAAGCTGGCCAAACAGGATATGGTGTCCCTAAAAACGCACTATCAGGAATGGGATGAGATTTTTGACGGTATCAAGAATGATGTAGATACAGTGGCTTTCCAAGATGGTCATGTAGACTACCATGAGTTGGAGCATTTTTTAAATATCAACAAAGAATTGGCCGATAAATATGGGTTGAATTCTTGGACGAATATTGAATCCTTTGATCGCGATATGCCTATCAAATTTCTACCCATCAAATTTGAAAAAATGCTTTTAAAGTTGAAAGCGGCACAAAAAGCAGGGTGTTCCAAGGCTATTACTTTTGAGTTTTCGCACTTTATGAGTCCGCAGTCGGCTTATCTACAGGCAGGTCATTTGTACAATCGCTATATGGAATATTTTAATGAAGAGAATTGAAATGGAAATGAAAAAGTATGCCGCATTATATAGAACCGAGTTGTTGAACGAGGTAGTTCCTTTTTGGGAAAAAAAGTCATTGGATACCGTCCATGGGGGATATGTTACATGCTTGAATGAAAACGGAGAGGTCTTTGATACCGATAAATTTATGTGGCTGCAAGCGCGACAAGCTTGGATGTTTTCAACGCTTTTTACTCAGGTGGAAGCAAAGGAAAATTGGAAGGATGCCGCTAAATTGGGAATCGATTTTATGAAAAAAAATGGGCGGGATGCCCAAGGTAACTGGTATTTCTCCTTGACAAAAGAGGGTCGCCCTTTGGTGCAAGCCTATAATATTTTTTCAGATTGTTTTGCGGCCATGGCCTTTGGCGCCTATTATAAATTGGACCCCAAGGAGGAGTACGCCGCCATTGCCAAAGCTACATTTCAAAACATTCTACAAAGACAAGAAAACCCGAAGGGGAAATACGATAAAACCTATCCCGGAACGCGTGAGATGCAAAACTTCGCCTTACCCATGATTTTGTGCAATCTGGCATTGGAGTTGGATCATTTGTTGGAAAAAGAGCAAGTCGCTCAGCTCACAGAAGGAATTTCAGACCTGATTTTAAACAAATTCTACCAAGAAGATTCGGGTTTGGTATATGAGAATATTGCACCCAATGGTACGTTGGTAAATAGTTTTGAAGGACGCCTTTTAAATCCCGGGCATGCTATTGAGGCCATGTGGTTCCTTATGGATTTGGGAGCTAAAAATGGGGATAATGAACTTATCGCGAAAGCGGAGAAAATCATGTTTCAGCAATTGGAGTTTGGCTGGGACAAGGAGCATGATGGCATTTTTTATTTTTTGGATGCCAAAGGAAATCCACCCCAGCAACTGGAATGGGACCAGAAGTTGTGGTGGGTACATTTAGAGACTTTGGTGGCCTTGGCAAAGTCCATTCGACTGACCGGAAACTCCATGGCAAAAGAATGGTTTGAAAAGGTGCATGAATATACATGGAACCATTTTAGGGACTCGGACAAGGGAGGCGAATGGTTTGGCTATCTGAATAGGAGGGGAGAGCCCCTTCTAAAATTAAAAGGAGGCAAGTGGAAAGGCTGTTTCCATGTGCCCAGAGCTCTTTTACAGGTAAGTAAAACCTTGGAGATTTAAGTTATGAAAGGGGTGAAGCAACTTTTATTGATTACATGTATTCTTTTCGGGCTACAGGCTTTTGCGCAAAACCAAAAGGGTTTTTGGTTGACCAATGTGGCCAGTGAGGCATTGGATACCAAAGAAGGAATTATGGAAGTGGTGCAAAACTGTAAAAAATTTGGTATGGATCACATCTACGTTGTGGTCTGGAACCGCGGATATACCTTGTACCCTAGTAGCGTAATGAAAAATAGGTTCGGCGTTGAAATTATGCCACGTTTTGCCAAAAGGGATTTCTTAAAGGAACTTATCCATGAGGCCCATAAGAATCAAATGAAGGTTCATGCTTGGTTTGAGTTTGGTTTTTCCAGTAGTTACAAACAAGAGGATGGCGGACCAATATTAGAAGCCAAACCTGAGTGGAAAGCTTTAAATTACGATGGTAAATTGGTATCCAAAAACGGATTTCAATGGATGAATGCCTTTGATCCGGAAGTACAGGATTTTGTACTGTCCCTAATAACGGAAGTCATTGATACGTATGATATAGATGGAATTCAGGGCGATGATCGTTTACCGGCAAATCCATCTACTGCGGGCTACGATCCGTACACCATTGCGCTTTATAAAGAGGAACATAATGGTAAGCTTCCACCAAAAGATTACAAAGACCCAGATTGGATTGATTGGAGAGCAACCAAATTGGATTCATTTGCAGAACGTATTTATAAGACGGTAAAGGCCAAAGATTCCAATGTTACCGTATCCATGGCCCCAAGTATTTATCCTTGGAGCAAGGAGGAATATCTCCAAAATTGGCCCACTTGGCTTAAAAATGGATGGGTAGATTATATCATTCCTCAAGTGTATCGATATGATTTGGATGCCTATACGGCCACCATAAAGTCGAATTTGGAATTTGTACCAGAAGAATTAAAGGAAAAGTTTATACCCGGTGTTCTGCTAAAGGTAGATGATTATGTCCCCTCGGAATCTTTTTTAGAAGGGATGATTCAAACGAATCGGAAATTGGGATTGGACAGTGAGGTGTTTTTCTTTTATGAAGGATTAAAGGACCATTACCAATTTTTTCAAACTATCTATCCAAAATTATAGACTATGCGCGTATTCCATTTCTTATGGGTGATTTTGATGTTGGTTACCAATTATACTATTGCTCAAAACCAAGTAGATGTGCTCATCATTGGTGGTGGGGCAGGAGGTACTGCTGCCGGTATTCAAGCCGCAAGAAGCGGAGTACAGGTACAGATCATGGAGGCAACACCTTGGTTGGGAGGCATGCTCACCTCCGCAGGGGTTTCGGCCATTGATGGTAATCATGATATGCCGTCCGGAATTTGGGGCGAGTTTAGACAAGGTTTGCGAGATTACTATGGAGGTGCTAAAACCTTGGCAACCGGTTGGGTTAGCCACACGCTATTTGAACCTTCCGTAGGGCAAGAAATTCTAAGAGAAATGGCGCAATTTCCCAACTTGAAATTGACCTTCAATGCGCACTATAAGAACATTCAGAAAAAAGCCGATGGCTGGCAGGTTACCTATGAACAAAACAAAAAAATACACAACGTTTCAGCGACCATTTTAATTGATGCTACCGAAACCGGGGAAGTACTTCCACTGGTAAATGCAGATTTTCGCTTTGGAATGGATTCCCAATCGGAAACAGGAGAAAAAGAAGCTCCTCAAAACGCAAATGATATTATCCAAGACTTAACCTACGTTGCTATTTTAGAGGATGTGTCCCAAACCACATCCGAACGGTCTAAAAAGGGATTGGTCAAAAAGCCCAAAAATTATGACCCTGAAGCATATAAATGTGCCTGTGAGCGAAAAGGAGGCGAGATGTTCGGGCAAGTTTCAGGATGTGAGCAAATGCTAAATTATGCCAAGCTGCCCAATGGCAAATACATGATCAATTGGCCCCATTGTGGTAATGACTTTTATATAGGATGGAAGGACTTATCGAATAAGGAATTGGAGAAAGAGATAAAGAAGGCAAAGGAATTTACCCTTGGTTTTATTTATTACATTCAGCAAGAATTGGGGTTTGACCATTTGCGGTTGGCCGATGAATTCGGAACTAAGGATAAATTGCCCATGATTCCCTACCACAGGGAAGGTAGAAGGGCAAAAGGGAAGGTGTTTTTGACCGTTGATCATTTGGAAAGTCCCTATGATTTCAATTTGTACAAAACGGGCGTGGCTGTTGGCGATTATCCTATTGATCACCATCATGACAAGAATGCTGATGCTCCGGTGATCGACTTTATCAATATAAAGGTACCCAGTTACTCCATTCCCATGGGTGCACTTATTCCTAGGGATACTGACAACTTTTTGGTGGCCGATAAAAATATTAGCGTGAGTAACATCGTAAACGGCACCACCCGTTTACAACCAGTTGTTTTGGGAATTGGGCAGGCAGCCGGCGCTATAGCCGCGACCGCCATCATTAAAGAAAGGAAGGTTTCCGAGGTTTCCGTTCGTGATGTACAACAACTTTTGTTAGAACAAAAGGCCTACTTACTACCACTTTTTGATGTAAAACCTACGGACGTCAGTTTTTCCTCCATACAAAAGATAGCAGCCAGCGGGGTTTTAAAAACGTATGGCATTCCCTATAAATGGGCCAACCAAACCTTTTTCTATCCAGAGCGTATTGTTTCCGAATACGAATTGAAAGAGGGACTATTACCCTATTTTCCACAATTGGAGAAATTACCGGCTTCAGGCTATGGGGTGAAAATTCCTTTTTTGGAAAAAATAATGAAAGTTATGGACCAATCCTTTTCCCCTGCTATTATAGAAAAGCATTGGAAGGATTGGGGAATCGCTCAATCCTTCCATCCCGGCACAGAATTTAACCGAGAAACCGTAAGTATTCTAGTGGATAAGTTGCTGGATCCATTTTCTGTTAACATCGATCTCCAAGGCAACCTACAAAATTGATCATAGGTTCTGCGGAGCCTGACCGATGGAATTAAACAATTTTGCCTTGGCAGAATAGAATTTGTTCTGAATTTCATTCCGCTTCAGCGTGGCATCAATTAATTTGCTTTCACGGGAATTTACCATGAAAAGGGAACTTTCCCCTAGATTAAATTTACGTTCTTCCGCGTTGAGCATCCGTTCGTAATTGTCCACCATATCCAACATCAAATTTTGTTGTTTTTGATAAGAATCCAAGGCTTGGTAGAGTCCCACAATTTTATTTCTTATTTGAATTTGGGCGTTGTCATAATCCAATCGGGCATAATCAAGCTTGATTTTGGCCAATTTTAAATCACCTCGTTCCTTTCTCAAAAATAAGGGTAGACTAAAAGTGACCCCGGCTTTATAATTTTGGTCTTCAAAAGAATTCAGGTACTCCGGAGTTTCCGTTAAAAAATTGTATTCCACATCAATTTTGGGAAGGAGTTTGTTGGTTTTCAATCTTTTATCGATAACCAAACTTTGCACCTTAAAATCAAGCGACCTTAATTTTGGGTGATTTTCCATAGGGAAGCTATCCAAAGGCATTCCGGCAATTTCCAAGGTAGTATCCACAATAGCATCCAAATCAATATCCGGAACCACATTGGGCTGTAATTCTATGGGTACATTGTCCAACCATAAAAAGGAGGAAAGTTCCAAAGAAGAATTGACCAAATCAATGGTTGATTGCTCCAATCGCAATTGACGGTCCTGTACGGTTATCTTTGCTTCAACGGTATCTATGGCCGCCAATTCACCCGACTCGGCACTAATTTTTATGCTTTCGAAGCGCTTTTGGGCATTGGACAAAAACTGACTGAAGGTTTCTTGGTTTCTATAGGCTTCCAACCATTTAAAATAGGCCATGGAGGCTTCATATAATATTTGGTTTACCTGTAAATCGCGCTCCACCTTGGACTGTTCCATAAAAATTTTGGCTCGTTTTAGGGTCGCCATACGGTCGTTCATCCAAAGTCCTTGCCCTACGGAAAGCGAAACACCTGCACTGTACAATCCATCATCAGGTACATTGTCCATCGGGTTCAAATATTCTCCTTCATTACGGTCGTATTTCGCCTTAAAATCCAAACTGTACCAAACAGGAATTTTAAAGGTTGAATTCAACTTTTCGAAGTATTCCGTACCCTTAAAAAGCTTCTTATTATAATCCACTTCCAGTTTAGGGTCAAAGGCACCACGGGCTTTCATGAGCTCCGCTTGTCCGGAATCAATGGTCAATTCGGCTTGTCTGGCTACCGGATGAAACTTTTTAACGTATGCCAAATACTCGTTGAATTGCAACACCGTGGTAGTTTCTTGCCCAAGTACCCAAAAAGTACTCATGAAGAAGATGTAGTAAATCAGTTGCCTCATTTCTTTTGAGTGTTTGCTGCCGTTTCCGGTTGATAATAATTTGGAGGGAAACCACTTAGTTGTCGCCATAACTCGTACCAAATCGGAACATCATCCAACAAAGCAATGGTGCTTGCTCCGGAACCAACACGTAGGTCTTTGGGCCAATCCCTGTCCTCTGGGTCTGGAGCCAACAAAACCCTGTATTTGCCATTGGGACTGATAAAGGTTTCCACTGCAACTACTTCACCACCAAAGGTACCGTAAGAGGTGTTGGGCCATCCACTAAACACAATAGCGGGCCATCCATCAAAAAGTATCCGCACTTTTCCTCCTACATGGATCAACGGCAAATCAATGGGAGATACATAAGTCTCCACGGCAATATCAAAATCTGCGGGCATAATGCTCACCAATTGTTCGCCCTCCTTAAAAGCCTCACCCACACCAGCTTTGATCGCTTTATTGATATACCCGCTTTGGGGAGCCCTTATATAGTGCAAAGAACTACGAATGTCGTAGTTGGAATATTGATTCTCCAACTTGCTTACCTGCGCTTCCGAATCATATTGGTTGGATTGGGCGGTGAACATATCACTTTCAGATTTCGCTATTTTATCTGCATAGGATGCCCTTAGCCGATTGATTTCCATTTCTGCATTGATCACTTCATTTTTAGAGGCCAACAACTTGTTTTCTTGGGAGACCAATTTGGCCTGTGTCTCTTGTAGTTTTAAACGCTTTTCCTCTACATCCTTCACCGCTTTTAAGCCTTCTTCCTGCAATTGAACGGTACGGTTATACTGCCTGTCTGCAATATCAATATTTGTCTCGGCGGCAATTAGATCAATACTGTCGCTTTTTACCTTTAGTTTTGACTGGGCCAGCTTATTCTTGGCCTGCTCCAACTTTAGTCCTCTTTCCTGTTGTAGGGCAACAATCTGCTGTTTGAGGGCTTTTACCTTGCCTTCATAGGATTGAACAGATAGGCTTTTTGCCTTCAGTTGCGCCCCTGTTCTTTCCACCAGTTTGGGATCCATATATTCATTTTTCACCTCGGAAATGAATAGAACGGTATCTCCTTTTTGTACAAAATCACCTTCGTTCACATACCATTTTTCAATTCGTCCGGGGATAGGTGATTGTATGGTCTGAGGTCTGTGTTCGGGACTTAAAGTGGTAAGGTAGCCAGTTCCACGCACGTTTTGCGTCCATGGCAACAACAGGACAATGAGCCCAAAAATGGCCGACCCCAAAAGAAATCTGTTTAAATGCTTGTAGTGTCTTTGATGAAAAACCCTTTCCGTGGAGGCATATCCGGTAAGGTGAACGGTTTTGTTCAGCGGATTTTTAGATATATTAAGCATAGTTTTTTATTTAGAGGAGACGATTCTTCCTTTGTTCATGGTAATGACCTTGTGACAATTCTGTTTCCACCTTGGGTCTTGGCTTGCCACGATAAGCGTCCATGGTTGATTTTTATCCGTAAGGAATTCCATAATTTTTTGAGATTCCACATCATCAAAAAGGTTCAATGGGTCTTTTAGCAAAAGCACTTTAGGTTTGGTTACGATGCTTCGTGCCAAGACAATCTTTTTGGCTACCGTATGGGGAATTTGCATTCCCTCAGGATAAATAATGGTTTTAAGACCTAAGGATTGTTCTTTTACAAACTGTAGGAGACCAACACCTTCAAGTGCCCAATGCAAATCTTTTTGGGAAATTTCCTTGTTACCAAAAGTGATATTCTCCCAAATAGTGCCTTCGAACGGGGTTTCTTCCGTTAATGATTGGCCCAGAAAAGAGCGGTAATGATTAAAGTTGATACCATTCAATGATATGTCGTTTACATATACGTTACCTCCGGTAGGTTCAATAATTCCGGCAATAAGACGTAAAAATGTAGATTTACCCGAACCATTGGGACCTGTAATCAGGTATTTGGAGCGAGGTTCTATCTTCAAAGAAATCTCATTAAGGATTGTTTTACCGCCGGGAACTGTTAAGGAAACATTGTTTAGTTCAATGGTCATATCCTCTTGCTCGGTAAATGGAGTGTCCCCATCTTGATCTTCCAGCTCCTTATCTACCACTTGTCCCATTTTTTCAAGAGAAGTAAGCAAATCATAAAAAGTTTCCAGTCCACGGATTAATTTCTCCACGGAAGTAATCACCAAAAGAATGATGATTTCTGCTGCCACAAATTGCCCGATGTTCATTTCTTGGTTGAGTACTAAGAGACCTCCAATTAGCAGAAGACCGGCAGTAACGAGTACTTTAAAACCAATCATCTGAATGAACTGCAGTAAGAGCACCCTAAAATGGCTTTCACGGGCTTTTAAGTAATGGGTAACCAAGGAGTCATTCTTGGTGACTGCCAAATTGGTTTTACCAGAAAGTTTAAAACTTACCAGGGACCGCGCAACTTCCTGGATCCAATGGGCTACTTGATATTTTAATTTGGATTCGTCCAGACTGGTATCCATACCTTTCTGTGCGGTATACTTAAATACCACATAAATAAGTAGTAACAACAGTAGACCGTAGATGATAAAAAAGGGATGGTAAAACGATAATAGAATCAAACCAAAAATAATCTGAAGAATGGATGCTGGAAAATCCAACATGATTTTGGAAAGACCCTTTTGCACGTTCAAAGTATCAAAGAAACGATTGGCCAGTTCCGGAGGATAATAGTTTCTTAGTTCACTCATTTTTATTTTGGGAAAGCGGTACGTAAATTCAAAAGAAGCCCTTACAAAGATTTTCTGCTGAAGATTTTCAATAATGCGAATCTGCATGATCTGTAAAAGACCTGCAAAGGCCACACCACCCGTCACCAGTACTACTAGTATAATCCAAGAAGTACTTATTTGTGCACCTTGAATTAGGTTGATAATAGCTTGTATACCAATAGGTAGGGATAAGTTTACCAATCCTGCGAAAATGGCATAATAGAAAGTCTGATAAACATCCCGTTTATCAAGTTTTAGCATGCTTATGAGGCGTTGCCAAGCGGTTAGTACATTTTTAGCCATTCATTAATTGTTTAAAGAATTAAAAACCAGGTGTTTAAAAAAGGTGTTTGGACCTTGCTTTTCGCTACAATTGGTGAGCGATGGAAAGTGATTTTTTAAAAAACGTTGATGTAAGGAACCTTCCAATACGGTACTTGCCAAACTACTAGGGAATTCAAAATCGGGATTCACCTCCAAAATCATCTCCTTTAATCTGTTGACCAGTCTTTTATAAATGGCAAAATAACCTTCTTTATTTTCGATATCTACCTCCTTGGTCAAATACGATTTAGAATATTCATTTACAACTATATTATTCAACTTCACCTCATCTATATGGGAATAAGTGGCATCAAATTTTGTGGGTCGGGTTATGATTTCAATGGCCTTTTTCAATTTGTCTTCCACATTGTTCATATTATTAGTGCCAAATACTAGTTGATATTCTAACCAGCCCCAATGCCATGAAGTAAGGTAAAGCAATAGTTTATGTTTGTTTTCAAAATACCGATAAATGGAGCTTTCGTTACTACCTATTTCAGTACCCAATTTCTTGAAAGTGAAGTGCTCAAAACCGATTTGGTCTATCATTAAAATACTTTCTTTCACAATACGTCTCCCTAAATCGCTTGTTTCAGGGTCTTTTATATAAAGTCCTTCATTGACTTGTATTTTAAGGGATTTTAATAGATTCTCCATGTTTTTGAAAATTGAGTCTCGCAAATATAATAGTAACACTATTAAATTATGAAAGATTAACTTTTAATTAGTGTTTTTGTTGAAGCTTTTAAAATGATTTTTAAAAAGGAGAAAAATTGCACTATACTTGGTTTTTACAGGTGTTAGAAGAATTTAATTCCTTTTAATTGCAATTGTCTAGAGTTGAACAGAAGTCTTGAAGGTTTTGGAATATCCATTCAATTTGAATAGTCAAAATTAGGTTGTAGACAAAGAAAATATGAGAAAGCAGTATTGTCTTTAGGTTAAATATTCCTTGTTTTTAAGAAGCATACTTTGGGTTTGTACAATTTATTTTTCTATTTGATTTATATACCTGCTTGTTTACGTTTCAGGATTGACAAATTCTTTTTTTAACACCCTTTTATTTATTTAAATCCGAAATAAGAGGGCATATTTTACGAATACTTAATCAGTCAAATTACACTTTTCTGCCTCTAAGAATCAAAATTTAACGTTGTGGGCCATGTTGGGTTTGTCGTTTTTTAAATGTCCTTAAATTGAATTTAAGTATTTGAATTTCAATTATTTAAAAAATGTAGTTTTTGTCTTTGGAAAAGGTGTCAATTCCGTTTTTATAGGTCATTTTATAAAATGAAGCGAACGAGCTGATGTCTTCAAGTAGTTTTAATTCCGATTTAATGGAGACTTTAAATCATAAACTACTAACTTAAATTCAACTCACACATGCGAGGGAAAATTACAATGTTTTTCTTGGTGCTCTTCTGTGCACCATTATTTGCATTGGCGCAGCAAGAGGTGACCGGTACGGTCATTGACGATTTGGGACTACCCTTACCCGGCGCTTCTATTGTTTTAAAGGGAACTACCAACGGTGTTACCACAGATTTTGATGGAAAGTATTCCATACAGGCCAGCGAAGGCAATGTATTGGTATTTTCATACATAGGTCTAAAAACACAAGAGGTAACAGTAACATCTAATGTAATAGATGTTTCTATGGAAAGTGATATATCACAATTAGATGAAGTGGTTATCATTGGTTATGGCTCCACCACAAAAAAGGATGCCACAGGAGCTGTGCAATTATTAACGGCAGAAGACTTAAACAAAGGTGCTATTACAACCGCAGACCAAATGATAACTGGTAAATCTGCCGGTGTACGGGTGGTCAACAATGGCGGTGACCCCGATGCAGGCATCAACATTCGTATACGTGGAGGCTCCTCTCTTAACGCGAACAATAGTCCATTGATTGTAATTGACGGGGTACCGTTATCCAATCAGAATCCTGCTGGTCAGGCCAACCCTTTAACGCTCATCAACCCAAATGATATTGAATCGTTTTCGGTATTAAAAGATGCATCATCTACGGCAATCTATGGTTCTAGGGCATCAAACGGTGTAATTATTATTACTACTAAGTCCGGTACCAAGGGAGCACCGCAATTCAATTTCTCGTCCAATGTTCAAGTAGGTACCTTAAGCAATCAGATAGATATTTTTGAATCGGCTGAATATGTTGATTTTATTCAGAACACCTATCCTGAAAGTGCAAATTTATTGGGCCTGAACGGTACTATCTACGATACGAATTGGCAGGAGGAAATTTATAGAACTTCCTACACCATCAATAATAACTTAACTGCGAGGGGAAATCTTTTTAATAAGATTCCGGTCAGGGCTTCTTTCGGGCATTCAGAAATCGCCGGTATTCTAAAGGAGTCGCAATTAGACAGATATACGGTCTCCTTGAACATCGCTCCCGAGTTCTTTGACCAACACTTAAAGGTGACAATCAACGCCAAGGGAATCGCCACGGAAAAAGATCAACCCGATACGGGGGCCATTGGAAGTGCCTTAACGGCGAACCCGACATTACCAATTTATGACCCCCAAGGAGGCATTTTTGGTGGATTCTACCAATTGACCGATGATCAAGGTATTGTAGGCCCAGCGAATCCATTGGCTTTACTGAAGCAACGAGAACGAAATGAAGATGCAGACCGTTTTATTGGGAGTGCCGAGTTTAGGTACAAAATTCATGGCTTTGAAGACTTGACGGCAGTAATTAACACTGGTATCGACTATTCGGAATCCAGCATTAACGAATATTTCTTGCCAAGCGCCGTTGGGGCATATACTGTATTTGATGGACTCCCCATATTTAATAACTTCAGCGAAAGCTTTAGGGAAAATCAGATAAAGAGAGATCATCTTTTAGATGCCTATTTAAATTATGCAAGGGATTTTGAAGGGGCGGTCAATAGATTGGACATACAAGCAGGTTATGGATATCAGAATTTTACCACCCAAGGAACTACTTTTCCAACTACTACAGAAAACGGTTTTAGGGAATCTCAGCAGCCTTTTAAATATTACAATATTTTAAACCTTCAATCCTATTTTGCTAGGGCCAACTTAACTCTTTTTGACAGTTTTTTGTTGACCGCTTCGGTAAGGGCAGATGCTTCCTCTTTGTTTGCCAAAGATGATAGGTGGGGGTACTTTCCCGCAGCAGCTTTGGCTTGGAAATTGGATGAAGAGAATTTCCTAAGTGATACCACTTGGATTGATCAATTAAAGCTGAGATTGGGATGGGGTCTCACAGGTCAACAGGATATCACAGGTCCAGTGGGCTATTTCCCGTACACTGCATTATATGATGATGGTGATCCAACGGTGAGTTATATGTTCGGTGATCAATTGATAACCACCTACAGGGCCAATGCCTTCAACCCTAATCTAACTTGGGAAAAGACTTCAACCTACAATGTGGGTATCGATTTCAATTTTTTCTCCAATATGTTAAGCGGTAGTGTAGATGGTTATATCAGAAATACTACGGATTTATTGGCAGAGGTGCCCCAATCAGAAGGAGCTTTAAGAAACCGGTTCGTAAGTAATGTGGGTGAAACGGAAAGCAAAGGTTTTGAGGGTGCACTTCAGTTTAGGCCGGTACAAGCGGATGGTTTCACCCTTGAGTTCAATGCCAATGCAGCTTTTAATGAGACCTATGTTACCGATTTAGATAATATCACACAGTTTTC
The DNA here is from genome assembly GCF_014349235.1 of Cytophaga sp. FL35. Taxonomy (GTDB): domain Bacteria; phylum Bacteroidota; class Bacteroidia; order Flavobacteriales; family Flavobacteriaceae; genus Euzebyella. Next base: position 34,412 of record NZ_JACSOH010000019.1, read on the forward strand.
TAGTGGTGGAGGTATCGGTCGTGGAACGGGTGTCAATATTGGGCAAACAGCAGTTGGTGAGCGTAACCGTACCTTCTGGTTGTATGAGCAAGTGTATGATGCCAATGGTAAAGTGATTGAAGACGCCTTTGTAGACAAGAATGGAGATGGTTTAATTTCTGATGCGGACAGAAGATTTATTCCTTTTGAGCCTAAGTGGACCTACGGTTTCGGAACCTTTGTTCAGTATAAAAACCTTGATTTAACAGCCAATTTAAGAGGGCAATTAGGGGGCAATGTTTACAATGCCAATTTGTTGAATAGGGGCTTTGCTTTGGCGGCCATTCCGCAGACCGATTCTGGTTTTATTGACAATACTTTGAACCTTTTTGATGGTTCGCAGTACGATGGGTTCCCAGAGATGCCGTCCGATACGCAGGCCCTTTCTGATTTTTACCTATCGGATGCTTCTTTCTTACGATTGGATAATATCACCCTTGGCTACAATTTTACACCCTTTAAGGATAAAAAGTTAAGCCTGAGATTCTATGGCTCTGCCAACAACCTTTTTGTTATTACGGATTATGACGGTTTGGACCCCGAAAATTTTGACGGTATAGAAACTTCGCCATATGCGCGTCCACGTACCTACACTTTAGGATTAAACCTTGACTTCTAAAAACGAACTACAGATGATTAAAAAGATAATATTCGGACTATTCACAGCTACTGTTTTGGTAGGATGTATAGATGATTTGGATACCGAGCCAAGGGTGCAGAAAAGTATCGATAACCTATTGGAAGAAGATGAGAATGCAGCCTTAGGTATTCTTGGTAAACTCTATGGTGGCTTGGCTCTGCACGGAATCGGTATTCCTGGCAGTGATAACCAAGAAGCGGATATTGCAGGGGACGACCCAGGAGAAACCGTATTTTTCAGAGCTATTTGGAACATGCAAGAGCTTACTACCGATATAGCCAAAAATCGCTGGGGTGATGGAGGTTTGGACCCTTTAACCACCGCTACCAATTGGGTGCCTACCAATAAGTTCTTTGGTTACCTCTACAACAGAAGTTATTTCAATATTGCGCAGATCAATAACTTTATTATAGACGTTCAAAAGGCGGATGAGCCAAACGCGGATTTATATGTGGCGGAAGCCCGTTTTCTACGTTCCCTTTTCTACTATTATTTGATGGACACCTTTGGAGGTGTGGTCATCGTAACCGAAGAAGATGGGGTTACGGGCGTAAGAAGAGCGCGCAACACCCGAACAGAAGTTTTTAACTTTGTGGAGAGCGAATTGTTGGCCGTAGAGGAGACCATACCTGCGAGCAATGAATACGGTAGGGCAAATAAAGCCGCAGTTCACATGTTATTGGCCAAGATTTACTTAAATGCGGAAGTGTATACCGGTACCGCTAGATATGCAGAAGCGCTTACCTATAGTGAAAAAGTGATTTTGGAGTCCCCTTTTACGTTGGATGATGATTACCAGTCCATTTTTCAGGGTGATAATTTTACCTCACCAGAAATCATTTTTCCAATTATTGGGGATAGAAATACGGTTCAGTCCTACGGAACAGCAACCTACTTAACCAATGGTAGCTTGGGAGATACTACTATGCCCATAGCAGAGTTCGGAAATTCGGACAGTTGGTTTGGTCACCGTTGTACACCGGCCATTTATGGCTTGTTTGGCGATCTGGAGACCACAGCGGATAGTAGAGCCATTTTCTGGACAGAGGGGCATAGTTATGAAATGGACGATTACCGTACCTGGGAAAGTGGTTACCCAACTACTAAATTCCAAAATCAATATTCCGATGGTAGTTCTGGGCAGAGTAGTTTCTCCGATACCGATATACCCTTATTCCGTTTGGGAGATGCTTATTTAATGTACGCTGAGGCATTTTTTAGAGGTGGAGGTGGTTCCGCGGCACAGGCGGTAGATTACATTAATGCGCTAAGAGAAAGAGCTTACGGTGATGCTAGTGGAAATATCACAGAAGCAGATTTAACTGAGCAGTTCTTGATAGATGAGCGCGCACGCGAATTGTACTATGAAGGTCATAGAAGACAAGACCTAATTCGTTTTGGTCGCTTTACTGGAGGAACTTACAACTGGCCTTGGAAAGGTAATGTGGCAGATGGTACTTCCATTCCAGACCATTACAACTTGTTTCCATTTCCTTTAGAAGCATTACAAGCAAATCCATTATTGGAACAAAACCCAGGCTATACTAACTAAAAACTAAGACGATGAAGAAAAATTTAGCATTTATATATGCATCCATCGTAGCAATGGCACTTTTGGTGACAGGTTGTAGCGATGATGATGAAAACATAAGAGTAAGTAGTGAGGCAAGTACACAGCTTACATTATCTTCTACAGATGCTCTAGAATTAACTAGAGATTTGACAGGAGAAACAGTTTTAAGCCTTAATTGGACTGCTCCAGATTTTGGCTTTACTGGTGCAGTGCCTACTTATAACGTGGTTGTAGGGGTAGATGCAGCTACAGAGGCTATGCCAGCCCGTGTAAATGTGGGTAACGTGCTAAGCAAAGATTTTTTAGCAGAAGAACTTAATGAGGCCGTGGCAGATGCAGGTGCTTTAGCTGGCCTAGAAAACGAAGTTAAAGTTTGGGTAGAAGCTATGTTAGGTAAAGATGTAGTGGCAGCTTCTGCAGCACAGACCCTAACAATTACAGGGTATGCAACTACGTTCGATTTAAGTTCGCCTTGGGGTCTAGTAGGGTCTGCAACACCTAACGGTTGGGATGGTCCAGACGTACCTGTTTACAGCACAGCAATCGCTAACGAATTTGTGGCTTATGTTACGCTTGTAGATGGGGAGCTTAAAATCCGTGAAAACAACGATTGGACCGTTAATTACGGGGATACTGGTGCCGATGGTGTCTTAGATTTAGACGGAGACAACATACAAGTAACAGCTGGCACTTACAAGGTAATGTTTAGTTTAAACGACTTTAGCTATAGCATAGAGCCATTTACTTGGGGCTTGGTTGGTGACGCTACACCAAACGGTTGGGATGGTCCAGATACGCCCTTAACGTATGATTCTTCTTCTGACCAATGGAGGGCAGTGGTAACTCTTACAGATGGTGAAATGAAGTTTAGACAAAACAATGATTGGACTGTAAACTTTGGTGATACCGGTGCAGATGGTACTATTGAAACCAATGGTGATAATATTATGGTAGAAGCTGGTAACTATCTAGTTTCGGTAGACTTTACCAATAACCTATATACTTTAGAACCTATTGATATTTGGGGCTTGGTTGGTGATGCTGCTCCCAATGGGTGGGACGGTCCTAACGTACGTTTTACACCAGATTATGCCAACGAAGGCGTTTGGATTTTGGAAAATGTTACGTTGTTAGACGGTGAAATTAAATTTCGTACCAATGATGCTTGGGATTTTAATTATGGAGATGATGGTAATGACGATACGTTAGAGGTAGACGGAGCCAACATTCCAGTAAGTGCAGGTACGTATACCATAACATTGTATTTGGCAGATGCCGATAACCCAACCTACACTATCGAATAAATCAAGAAATTATGAAAATCAAAAAATATATACATCTAAGTCTGGCTGCGTTAACCTTTGTGTTCGCAGCTTGTACTAACGATGATTTTTCGCCCTTAAAAGTTAAAGAAGCTAACGATGCAGAAGATTTACCTTCTGGCTCGGCAGCCGGTAGAACAGATGCATTAGTACCGGGTAATGGTGTTATGATGCAAGCCTTTTATTGGGACGTTACCGAGGGGGGAATTTGGTGGAACAATGTAGAATCTAAACTAGACAGCTGGGCAGCCAACGGAATTGATGCTATTTGGATTCCGCCAATCTCTAAAGGTCAAAGTGGTGGTTTTTCTATGGGGTACGACCCGGCGGATTACTTCGATTTTGGTGACTTTCAACAGCATGGAACTGTAGAAACCCGTTTTGGTAATCGTGCAGAATTGGAAAATATGATTGGTACTGCGCACGAGAATAATATTGCGGTTATTGCAGACATCGTACTAAACCACAATTCTGGTGGACAGTTAGAGTACAACGAGTTTAGACAAATTGAAACCTATACCTTGTTTGAACCGGCTTCTGGATTATTCAATAGAACTTGGTTGAACTACTTGCCTAATGCAGAAAATTTAAAGGATGAAGGTAGATTTGGTGGTTTTCCAGACTTGGATTTAAAGAATGACTATGTGCGCGATTGGTTATGGCAGTCCGAAGAATCGGTAGCCAATTACTACATGAATACGTTGAAAATTGACGGTTGGAGATTCGATTTTGTAAAAGGTTTTTCTCCAGATGTTGTTAAAGATTGGATAGCTACCGTTGGAGGTTATAGCGTAGGTGAAAATTTTGATGGCAATGTAGAAGGTGTAGTTGGTCCATGGGTTGAAGCCTCTGGTGCCAACGCTTTTGATTTTCCTAACTTCTTTAATATGCGCAATGCCTTTTTAAACGGTAATTTAAACGAGTTGGTAAAACCTAGCTTACTATCTACCATGCCAGAGAAAGCGGTAACTTTTGTGGGTAACCATGATACGGAAGCTAGAGATGGTAGTAATGAATTTCCAGATGCGTTTGAAACCCATGCTTATGCATATATTATGAGTGCTCCAGGATATCCTTGTGTATTCTATTCGCACTATGAGGATAGCGGTGAAGAGCAAAAAGCTAAAATCAACCAGTTAATTCAGATTCGTTCAGAATTAGCTGCTGGGGATTGGACAGTGAATCATGTTTCTAACCAAGAGTTTGTGGCTACTCGTGGTGGCGATGCAGAAAAACCAGGCTTGGTATTATATATTAACTTAAGTGGAGAAGAAGTATCCAGAGAAGTACAAACGCATTGGGCTAGTGCCAATATTAAAGATTACACAGAAGAATATTTAATTTTTGAGCAATCAGATGCTAGTGGTTTGGTTACATTAAAAGCCCCAGCCAACGGTTATGCCATTTGGGCAGCTACAGAAGACGAACAGTTGGCTTTCCCAGAAGTATTATATGTGCCAGGAGGTTACCAAGGATGGGACCCATCATCTGCTCCTGCCTTAAATGCTGTAGAATTACCAAACTTAGCCGGTACGTTTAGCGGTCACGTTCGTTTTACAGAAGCAAGTAACGAATTTAAATTTACAGATGCTCCAAATTGGGATAATGGAATTTACGCAGATGCTGGAGATGGTACTACAGGTGTATTGGATTCGCCTGGTAATAACATAGTTTTGGCAGGACCTCAAGATTATGAGATAAATGTTGACTTGGCCAATAATACCTGGTCTGCCAACACTTGGGCAATTATAGGTAGTTCTACGCCTAACGGTTGGGACGATCCAGATACGGATATGTCTTATGATTTTGATAGAAACGTTTGGACGGTAACAACTACGCTTACAGATGGTGAATTAAAATTCCGAGCCAATAATGGATGGGATGTAAACCTAGGGGATACTGGCGCAGATGGTGTGTTGGATAATGGTGGTGATAATATTGCTGTAACTGCGGGTAGCTACCAAATAGACTTAGATGTGGCAAACAATTCATTTACCCTTGGTAATTGGGGTGTTATAGGTAGTGCTACGCCTAGTGGTTGGGATGCTGATACCAACATGACATATGATACTATTAATCAAGTTTGGACCATTACCTTGGATTTAGTGGCTGGTGAAATGAAATTTAGATTTAATGATGATTGGGCCGTTAATTTAGGAGATAATAACGCAGATGGTAGTGTAGAACAAGATGGAGCAAATATTGCCGTTGCCGCTGCTGGAAATTATACCCTTACATTGAACTTAAATGCAAATACCTTTAATATCGTTCAGAATTAAAGATAGAAGATAGTTGGTTGTTTATTAGTTTTAATTGAGAGGGGTTGCCGTAATTGGCAACCCTTTTTTGGTTTCGTCCTTTTTACTTCAAATTCCGTTGAAAGCCCGGCGAATCGGAGCATAAAACTGATTCTAATTTGTAGCTTTGCAAGCATTCAATCAGAATCACCTTTTAAATTAAAATGGACGCTAATAGTATTCCTAATAAAGGTAGCATGGTAGGTCTTGAAATCTTTTTAAAGATTTCGAGAGCTATGTTTTTAATTGCCTTTTTCCTACTTGGCGCGTCAAAATTAGGTGCCCAGACTACATTTGTGGTGGATTATGTACCGCCCGAAACAAGCGTTAACGATACCCTATTCCTAACAGGCTCGTTTAATGACTGGAATCCATCGGATAAAAAGTATGCTTTCAATAGACAAGCTGATGGAACGTATAGGCTTTCTGATAAGCGGTTCTTGAATTCTTGGATTTCCTATAAAATTACGAGAGGTAGCTGGGAAACTGTGGAGGTACAAAAAGACGGTCAACCTCTGAAAGTTAGAAAGCTTTCCTTCAATCAAGTCGGTCCGCAAACCGAAACCCTACAGGTAGCAGGATGGACGGATAAATTGAATACAGCTGCGGAAAAACAATGGCTGTCCATCAAAGTGGTAGACATTCCTCAGAATACGCCCCCCAACACATCCCTTTACATCTGTGGTAATTTTAATGGATGGGTTCCTGGTGATGAGCGTTACAGGTTAAAATCTAAGGGAAACGGTGATTATGAGATTGCCATACCTGTGTATTATGATAGGTTGGAGTATAAATTCACCAGGGGAAATTGGTCCACCGTAGAAGGAAACAGTTACGGTAGACCGAGACCCAATAGAATTATTGAACTCTCTGAGGTCAAGCCCGATCAGGTGGTTGAGGACACCATTTCTTACTGGGAAGACCAATCGTACGGTATTTTCAATCCGTATACCTTACTATTGGTTTTAACCGCACTCCAAGGATTTTTCCTCATTTTCATCATTAATTCCAATCAAAACAATAACAAATGGGCCAACCAAGCGCTTAGTGTGCTCATCTTTGTAATCTCCTTTACATTAATTGCCAGGGTGGTTATTTACGACCGAGTTATTTATACCAATTATCCAAAACTATCCTTGTTGACAGATTTGGTTTTTTTCCTATATGGGCCAACACTATTAATTTATATCAAACGATTACTGCATCATGCCAAAAAAACAATTTGGGACTATTGGCCACATTATATACCCTTTCTGGTGCAATGCATTATTTATATCAGTTTCTTTTTTAAACCTACACACACCTTTATAGAGCAGAATTTGTTTCAGTCTATGGATTCTCCTCCCTATTCTGTATATGAGGTGATTGTATTGCTGGCATTAGTATTTAATGTTTGGTATTGGTTTCGGATTAAGGGTATTATCAGAAACTACTTTAAAAATATTGAGCATACCTTTTCCACGGACCAGAATATTAGATATCTCAATGCAATTCTAATCATATTAGGGATTTGCCTGATATTATGGACGGTCATTGTTTTAGTGGACGTATACGGTACGTTTACGGAGCAACCTGTCAATACTCTTACTAATTTCTTTATTGATGGTATTTGGATAGTTTTCTCAGTAGTGGTATTCTTTTTGGGGTATTTTGCTATCAAACAGCCACAGATTTTTAGGATGCCGGAGCAAGAAGACGAGGAGGCACCAGAAGCAGAGAAGCCGCAAATGGAATCTGAAGAGCTTGAAGAACTAAAGGAAGCATTACATAAAATGATGACCGAAGAGCAGGTTTATTTGAATCCAGAGTTAAGTTTGCCTGAATTGGCGGACCGGATGAATTCAAATGTTCACACGCTTTCCCGGACCATAAATTCCGGTTTCAACAAGAATTTTAGGGATTTTGTGAATCACTACCGAATTCAGGATTTTATTGAAAGGGCACAAGACGAAAAATATAAGAACCAAACCTTTTTGGCCATCGCTCTGGCAGTTGGTTTTAATTCCAAATCCTCATTTAATCGGTCTTTTAAAAAGGTTACGGATAAGTCGCCGCGCGAATATTTTAACGATTTGGAGCAAGCATCCACTTAGATGTCCTTATAAAAGGTGTCATTTTATGGATAAGACTGCCCATTTTATAATTTAAGTCGATACCACGGCAGGTTCTCAGTAGTTTAGCTATCTCAACTTAAATTGAAATACTACAATGAAAACTGCAACCACCCTGCTAATGGCATTGGTGTTTTTCTGTACACACCTTACCGCCCAAAATTCCATAGAACGAGTAGAACCGCCCAATTGGTGGGTGGGTATGGAATATAATTCGGTAGAATTGTTGATTTATGGAAAAGACATTGCGGCCAACGATGTAAGACTAAAAACCTATGAAAACGTACAATTACAAAGCGTTAAAAAAGCAGCCAACCCCAATTACCTATTTGTAACCATTGCAATAGGTGAACAGGCCCAACCGGGAAATTTGCAATTGGACTTCCGGAAAAATGGCACTACTGAATTCGTTCAATCCTATGAGCTGAAAGCACGTGAAAACAACCGTAAAAACATAGCCGGTTTTAATAGTGCTGATGCCATTTACTTAATAACGCCAGACCGTTTTGTAAATGGAGACCCAGAAAATGACGCAGTTGTGGGCATGGTAGAACAACCCAACCGAAAAGATAAAGGCGGTAGACACGGCGGGGATGTGCAAGGTATTGTTAATAGTTTAGATGCGATTAAGGATATGGGATTTACCGCCATTTGGACCAATCCTATCCTCGAAAACAACATGCCCAGCTATAGCTATCATGGGTATGCCATCACGGATTTTTATAAGGTAGACCCACGTTACGGAAGCAATGCGTCTTATAAAGAGATGGTAGAGAAAGCTTCTGAAAAGGGAATGAAGGTAATTATGGATATGATTGCTAACCACTGTGGATTGGAACATTGGTGGATGAAAGATTTACCATCGGAAGATTGGATCAACCAATGGGATACCTACACCCAAACCAATCATAAAAAAACGGTAGTGTTGGACCCCTATGCTACTAAAAAGGACACCAAAGAATTTTTTGATGGCTGGTTTGTGCCCACCATGCCAGATTTAAATCAGCGTAATGCGTCTATGGCCAACTATTTAATACAAAATACCTTGTGGTGGATAGAATATTCTGGTATTGCCGGTATTCGTATGGATACCTATCCATATCCAGATATGTATTTTATGCGAGATTGGACGGCCGCTGTGATGAAAGAATATCCAGATTTTAATATAGTAGGGGAAGAGTGGGTGCTGCGCCCCACTATTGTATCGTATTGGCAAAAAGGCAAGGAGAATACCAATGGCTACACTTCTGAATTAAAAAGTGTGATGGATTTTCCAATTCAACACGCCTTGAGTACCTCTTTAAACGACGCCCGTTCTTGGAATGCGGTTTATGAGGAGTTGGGTCAAGATTATTTATATCCAGACCCAAATAACTTGGTGGTTTTTCCAGATAATCATGATATGAGCCGTATTTACACCCAACTAAATGAAGATGCAGATTTGGTAAAATTAGCATTGACGTATGTTGCTACCGTTCGCGGTATACCTCAAATTTATTATGGTACGGAAATTTTAATGGGAAACAAAGGCACCGAAGATCATGGCATTATCAGAACGGATTATCCTGGCGGATGGGCAAAAGATAAAGTAAATGCCTTCACCGGAGACGGACTCACAAAAGAACAAAAAGATGCAAAAGCTTATTTGAGCAAGTTATTTAATTGGCGAAAAAATGCTGAGGTTATCCACAACGGAAAGCTTATCCATTTTGCTCCAAAGGATAACATTTATGTTTATTTTAGGTACAATGAGCACAAAAAGGTAATGGTTGTTTTAAATAAAGATGCGAAAGCCAAGCTATTAGATGTTGCTGATTATCAGGAAATATTAAAAGGTAGTGTAAATGGTAAAGATGTGCTAACCGGTAAACAATTTAAGAATGCCAATACGATCAATGTACCTGCAAAAACGGCCATGATCATTGAGATAGACTAACTTATGTTAACCTTTTTACACCGTCTAAAATCCAGTCTTGTACTGGATTTTTTTATTAATTTAACTGCCTAAACTCCTTAGGCGAATGCCCCACCTGCTTTTTAAAAAGTCGGCTAAAATGTTGTGGGTATTTAAAGCCCAGTTCATATGCAATTTCACTAACGGATTTATCAGGATTAAACACTTTGCTTTTAGCTACATCTATAAGTTTGGTCTGTATGTATTCTTGGGCAGAGTTACCCGTTTCTTTTTTAACCAAATCCCCAAAATAGTTGGACGATAAATTTAACTGGTCCGCAAAATAACCCACAGAGGGTAAACCATATTTTTGGGGCTTTTCAGAGTTTAAATAATCGTTCAATAAACTATCGAACTTTTGTAAGGCACTTTGATGCGGAATTTCCCGGGTCAAGAACTGTCGGTCGTAAAAACGAAGGGAATAATCCAACAGCAATTCAATATTGCTAACAATCAATTTTTTACTGTGCTTATCCAGGTTCTGTTCCAACTCAAACTGAATCTTGTCCATAACACTCAACACCAACGCCTGTTCCCGTTCAGATAAATGCAAAGCTTCCTTAACCCCATATGAAAAGTATTTGTAGCTCTTCATCTTGCGGTCCAAGTCTGAGCCCAACAATAAATCTGGATGAAAAATTAGTGCATACCCTTTGGGTACGTAATTGGGGTCATAGCTAATTCCGGCCTGTTGTCCGGGCGCTAAAAACACCATGGAACCTTCGTCAAAATCATATGCACCACCTCCGTATTTTAGCTTGCAATTTTTGGCCATTTTTAGAAAAATGGCATAGCAATCAAAGTGTAATCCATCATAAGAATAATCTGGGTAGGCCGTGGTTTTTTCGTAATCTAAAATTCCCACCAAAGGATGTGTAGGTTTCGTATTTCGCCATGCAAAATAATCAGCAACAGATTTAATGTGGTAAATGTTTTCCATGATTTTCTAGGCTTTATAGCTTAAAGGTAAACATTTGCCTATCAAATAATACCAAATCCGTAATAATGGTATAAACATCCGTAATCTGGGTAGTACTTGCTCTTAATTAGTTGGTTAGTTTTGGTCTAAATTGAAAAAAGCACATGAAACCTTTTCATTCTAAGCAACTTATAGCTGTACTTGTTTTTGTGGTCACTGCTGCAAATGCCCAAGAAGAAGAACAAAAATTTCTGGATGATTTTAGGGGAACGGCCAGCATAACCCATAACGGAATTTCGTTGGTGCCTTCTTTTTCGTTGGGCGATCCTGCGTTGTTGTTCGACTTGAAGTTTACCAAAGGTCGGGTAAGTTTTGAGCCCGATATGCGCTTTGCATTGGAAGGTAAACCGTGGTCTTTTTTATTTTGGTTTCGCTACAGGGCAATTCAGACAGAAAAATTCTCCTTGCGGGTCGGGGCGCATCCAGCCTTAAATTTTAGAACCATTAGCATAATCCGTAATGATGTTCAAGAAAACATATTAGAATCTCGTCGCTATGTAGCTGCAGAGATAGTACCCACCTATAAGTTGGGCAAAAATATAGGTATTGGCTTGTATTATTTGCACGGTCGTGGGTTTGATGATGGTGTAAAACAGACCAATTTTGTAGTGTTCACTTCCTACTTTAATAACATAGGTATAGCAAAAGACTATTACTTAAATATATCACCGCAAGCCTATTATTTACGTATGGACAGCATAGACGGGGTATATGTGGTTGGTTTTATCACCCTGGCAAAAAAGAATTTCCCCCTTTCCATTTCGTCCATTTTAAACAAAGCCATAGACACCCAAATTGTTCCCGAAGACGATTTTACATGGAACATCTCCCTAAACTACAGTTTTGGAAGTACTAATTTAAAAGCGAACAAAAAACGAAAGATATGAAAGACTCTAAACAAACAAATGAAGGTAGAAGGGATTTTGCCTTAAAATCTATTTTAGGATTAGGTGGATTGGCCATTGCGGCCAATGCAACGGCAGCTGCGCCAAAAAGAGCAAGCAGCAATTTAACCCTGCCAGAAGGAAAACGTATGTTGGGTAATTTGGAGGTTTCGGCAATAGGTCTAGGTTGTATGAGTATGAAAAGCGGTAGTTACAATCCGCCAAGGGATAAAAAAGAAATGATTCCGGTTATACGCGGCGCCGTAGATTTGGGGGTTACTTTTTTTGATACCGCAGAGGTTTATGGCCCATTTACGGATGAAGAATTGGTTGGCGAAGCCTTGCAACCAGTGCGGAATGAGGTGGTAATTGCCAGCAAGTTTGGATTTGATTTTACCAATGGAAATCGCGCTGGTAGAAACAGTAAACCAGAACACATTAGAAAAGCAGTGGAAGGGATGTTGAAACGGCTGCGGACAGATAGGATAGATTTATTGTATTTACACCGTGTAGACCCGGATGTTCCAGTAGAAGAAGTGGCCGGAGTAGTCAAAGAATTGATTAAAGAAGGCAAAGCGTTGCATTTTGGATTGTCTGAAGTTTCTCCCACTACCATAAAAAAAGCACATACGGAACTAAGGGTTACCGCCGTACAGAGTGAATATTCTTTAATAGAGCGTGTGTTGGAAAATCAGGTAATCGATACTTGTGGTGAACTAGGTATTGGTTTTGTGCCCTGGGGCGCGGTCAATAGAGGTTTTTTAGCCGATAAGTTCAATGAATACAGTCGTTTTTCAGATGATTCCCGTTTTTCTTCTGTGCCTTATTTTACTCCAGAAGCTATTAAAGCGCACATGCCCTTGCTCTCTTTGGTACGCGAATGGGCTCTTAAAAAACAAGCTACCCCGGCGCAAATTGCCTTGGCTTGGGTCATGGCACAAAAACCGTATATCGTACCCATACCTGGTACTACCAAATTACATCACATGAAAGAAAATATGGGTGCCCTTACGGTAAAATTCACTCCAGAAGAACTTCTTGAGTTTAGAACCCAATTTGAGAAAATACCATTGGTGGGGGTAAGAACTCCAGAAACGGCTTTGGTAGATAGGTAATACAATTTACCATAGGGATAATCTGTAATTTTAAAAATAAAATCAAAATACAATGAAAACAACAAATAGCAATTTTAGAAAATTTACAATGCTAATGCTAGGTCTTATCTGTTATACCACGGGTGTCTTTGCCCAAAAAACAGATTATGCCATATCTTCTTACCAAACTGAAGGGGTAAAAGCACCCAACACCCACTACATTGGAGCCGCATGGTTAAACCCGTTGCTACGGGCAGATGGTGATTTGGACTACAACATTACCAAAGCAACGTTTAAAGCCAATTCAACATTAGATTGGCACAAACATGAGTCGGTTCAAGTATTGATTATTGTGGATGGGGTAGGGTATTACCAGGAAAAAGGAAAAGAAGCAGTACTGGTAAAAGAAGGAGACGTTATTAGGTGCGAAAAGAATACGGAACATTGGCATTCCTCATCCAAGCATAAAGATGTAACCTATTTGGCCATTTATGGCGGAGAAACCCCTACGGTTTGGACCGAAGTAGTAAGCCAAGCATATTATGATAAGGTGGCAGAACGGTTAAACTAATTAATGGTTGAACCATTACGCAGTTTACGGGTATTTTAGTTGCCAATAACTGTAAAGGTTCAATTATGAAGATTTAACAGAATAACAACGGGAGAATCAATAATTTAGAATGCATCCAAAAGGATAATTCAGTACCTTCAAACAAACACTCAAAACAATGGCAACATTCAATCTAAAAATCAACGGAAAAACCCAAACGGTAGACGTAGATGGGGCTACACCCATGCTCTGGGTGTTACGAGACCACTTGCAAATGGTAGGTACCAAATTTGGTTGCGGTATTGCCCAATGTGGGGCCTGCACGGTTCATTTAGGCGATAATGCGGTTCGCTCATGCCAACTGCCTGTATCGGCCGTAGGGGAACAAGAAATTACGACCATAGAAGGATTGTCCGAACATGGCGACCATCCAGTGCAAAAAGCTTGGCTAGAAGTTGATGTGCCACAATGTGGGTACTGCCAGGCCGGGCAAATAATGACCGCTTCTGCCTTATTGAAGCATAATCCTAACCCTACGGACGATGAGATTGCCAGTGCTATGCACGGAAATATTTGCCGTTGTGGTACGTATACACGTATTAAAAAGGCCGTGAAAATAGCTGCTGAAAACAATTCGTAATTCACCCTAAAACGAAAAAAGATGACACTAGTAAAATCAACATTGGGCCGTAGGGCCTTTATCAGAAATACCGGTTTGGCCGGGGGTGGATTGGTTTTAGGATTCAGTTTTTTCAATTCCTGTAAGCCTAAAGTTGCCGAGGCCGTTGGCATGGAATTGGAAATGCCCAAAGAGTGGTTCGAAATTAACGGATATCTAAAGATAGGGGATAATGGCGTGGTCACCATCATGTCTCCAAATCCCGAAATAGGGCAGAACGTACGCACGTCTATGCCCATGATCGTTGCGGACGAACTGGAGATAGATTGGAAAAACGTGGTGGTAGAACAAGCACCCTTGAACACTAATTTATACAGCTGGCAGGTAGCCGGTGGTAGTAGGTCTATTAGTAGCTCTTGGCAAAATTTGCGTATGGCAGGTGCAACGGCCCGTCAAATGTTAAAAGAGGCTGCCGCAAAGGCATGGCAAGTACCTGCAAGTGAGATAACCGCTATTGCAGGTGTTTTGTCCCATGAGGCTAGTGGTAATACGGCAGGTTATGGCGATATGGCCTCCGCTGCAGCCCAATTAGAGGTGCCGGAGCAAGTGGAACTCAAGGAGATTACCGATTTCTCCATCATTGGCACCACTCGAAAAAATGTAGATGGAAAAAAAATAGTGACCGGAAAACCTTTGTTTGGTCTAGATGTTCAAAGAGAGGGAATGTTGATTGCCGGTTTGGTGCATCCGCCAGCATTTGGAAAAAGGCTCAAGTCTTTTAATGCAGATGCGGCTATGGGAATGCCGGGTATTAAGGAGGTATTTTCCCTAAAATTATATGAAGACGATTTTGATAAAATGGCGTTCCATTTTACGGCGTTTAATGAAGTATTGGTGGTAGTGGGCGAATCTACATGGCAGGTATTTCAGGCAAAAAAGGCAATTGAAGTGGAATGGGAAGACGCTCCTGATGTTACCCAAAAAATGTCCATGTTCGGTAATCAAATGGAAGTGAAACACCCTGCTGGAATGGAAAATTCTGAGGGGCACATGTCCAAATTGAAGGAATTGATAGCGCGCAATGCTAAAGTGGCCCGCAAAGATGGTAATCCTGAAAAGGCATTTAAAAATGCGGCCAAAATTGTGGAACGCAGCTATAGTTGCCCTTTTTTGGCACATAATACCATGGAACCAATGAACTTTTTTGCCCATGTGACGGAAGACCATGCAGAATTGTTGGGGCCTACCCAGACCCCGGAATGGATGGAACCTGCCGTGGCAGAACGTTTGGGCCTACCCTTAGAAAAAGTGGATATACAAATGACGCGTCAAGGAGGTGGATTTGGGCGTAGGCTTTACGGACATTTTATGGTAGAAGTGGCCGCCATTTCCCAACGGATGAAAGCGCCGGTTAAATTGGTGTACACCCGTGAAGATGATATGACCCAAGGAATTTATCGCCCAGCGTATTATGCTACTTATAGGGCGGCCTTGGATGCAGATAATAACCTAATTGGTTTTCACGTAAGGGCCGGAGGCATCCCAGAAAGTCCTTTGTTTGCCAACCGCTTTCCGGCTGGTGCCATTGATAATTACCTAGCAGAAGATTTTACGGTAGATACCAACATCACTACAGGGGCATTTAGGGCACCGCGCTCCAATTTTATTGCTGGAGCAGAACAATCGTTTCTTGATGAACTGGCAGAGGAGATGGGAAAAGACCCAATTGATTTTAGACTGGAACTGCTCAAACGTGCAGAGGAGAATCCTGTTGGTAATCCAGAATCCAATGATTATGATGCTTCGCGTTACGCAGGGGTATTGGAGTTGGTACGGGAAAAGGCTAATTGGGGTCAAAATCAAGAAGGTATTCACCGTGGGGTATCCGCTTATTTCTGTCACCAAAGTTATGTAGCCCAGGTATTGGATATTGTAATGGAAGGCGATAAGCCCGTGGTAGAAAAAGTTACGGCGGCAATTGATTGTGGCATTGTGGTAAACCCGGGTGCAGCGGCCAACTTATCTGAAGGAGGGGCCGTAGATGGTATTGGGCATGCTATGTATAGTGGATTAACTTTTAAGGATGGTTCTGCAGAACAAACTAATTTTGATAGGTACCGTCTAATTCGCCATGCAGAAGCACCTAAAGCTATAGAAACGCATTTTGTAAAGAACGATATAGATCCAACTGGTATGGGCGAACCGCCTTTTCCTCCAATTATGGGCGCCTTGGCCAACGCTTTGTACAAGGCAACGGGTAGACGTTATTATAACCAACCTTTTATAACGGATAAGCCACCTTTGGTAGGCTAATAAATTTTATAGGAAGGAAAAGGGGCGAAAATTATAGTGAATCATTATATGAGAGAAAAAGGGATAATTACTATTTGCTTTGTATTCGGCTTTTTGAGTTGGTCATGCAGCCAAGAGAATAAGGTGATCGATTGGTTTCCGAAGGGTACGGTACTGCATGGTAATATCAATTATAATAACGATACACTTCAAAAGCATCTCTTGGATATTTACTTACCTCCCAAGCCTGAAAAAAGAATGCCTCTCATTGTTTTTGTTCATGGCGGTGGCTGGATCGTAAACGACAAATATGCCGATATGGGCTACATGAAGAAGACCGTATCGGAAATTATAGAAAGTGGGTATGCATTGGCATCCATTGATTATCGTTTTGCAACACAGGCAAAATTTCCAGCTCAGATACAAGACTGTAATGCAGCGGTATCATTTTTGGTCGACCATGCTGATGAATATGGTTTTGACGCGGACAAAATAGCGGTGATGGGCTTTTCAGCCGGTGGACACCTAGCTTCTATGATGGGGCTCTCAAAAAATAATAAAGTTGGGGAATTTTTTATGCCAGGCACGAGCGATGATTTTCAATTTAAGGCGGTAGTCGATTTTTACGGCCCAGCTGAATTAATACTATTTCCTGGTGCGAATGACCCCGAGTCACCCGAAGCTTTGCTTATCGGTGCAACACCGGTAGAGCGCCCTGATTTGGCCAAAATTGCTAGCCCCACCACATACATTGATAAAGGAGACCCTCCATTTCTTATTATTCATGGGGAAAAGGACGATATGGTAGACCCTAGGCACTCACAATTAATTAGCTCGTGGCTTACCACAAAGGGTATTGAAAATGAATTGATCATTGTTAAGGATGCGCCTCATTACGGTGAAATGTTCGATGCGGATGATATTCGCAACAAGGTTATCGATTTCCTGAAGGAACATTTGGATCAATGAAAATTACTGGTACGAAAATAGGGTTCCGGTTTTCGATGGTAATCATGGGTCTTATGCTGATGTTCTCATCACTCGTCAGTCAGACCATAGAAAAAAGTACAGATGATTTCACTGATGCGAGCATGATGGTGAGAATTGCCGTACTTGAAATTTATCCTGAACATTTACAGGATTATCTGACTATTTTAAAAGAGGAAGCTGAAGCTTCGGTGCGATTGGAAAAGGGGGTAATCTGCATCTATCCCATGTACATAGAAGAGAATGAGAACCAGATTCGTTTATTGGAAATCTATGCCAATAGAAAGGCCTATGAAGAGCACTTGAATTCACCACATTTCAAGCATTACAAAACGGCAACTTTAAAAATGGTCAAGAAGCTAGAGTTAATTGACATGAAGCCTATAGATAAAGAAACGATGCCAGATATATTTAAGAAGATGGGGCAATTGAGTGACTAAAAAGTTTAAACCTAAAGTAAGAATTATGCCGACTACAAAAATTAAAATGGGAAGACGTTCCTTTATCAAAAATGCGGGTATGGGTAGTGGGGCTCTTATATTAGGTTTTAGTTTCTTGAATGCTTGTAAGCCTAATGGTTCTAAAGAAAATTCCATTGACAGTGCCCCAAAGGAATGGTTTAAAATAAATGGCTATTTGAAAATAGCCGATAATGGTGTGGTAACTATTATGTCTCCCAATCCGGAAGCAGGTCAAAACGTTAAAACCAGTATGCCCATGGTTATTGCAGATGAGTTGGATGTTGCATGGGAAAACGTGGTGGTAGAACAAGCGCCATTGAACACAGATGCCTTTAGTTTTCAATTTATAGGTGGTAGTCAGGCAATTCGCCGTGGCTGGCCAGGATTGCGGAAAGCAGGGGCTACAGCAAGGCACATGTTGAAAATGGCCGCTGCAAAACAATGGAACGTTGGTATCGATACTATCAAAACAAAAGACGGACGGTTAATACATGAATCTTCTGGTAAGTCCGCTGGCTATGGTGAATTTGCCAATGCAGCATCAGGCTTAGAAATTCCGGAAGAAGTTCTTTTGAAAAATCCTGATGAGTTTCACATCATTGGAAACTCAAAGAAAAATGTTGAAGGTATAAACATTGTAACAGGAAAACCACTGTTTGGAATAGATACTATTAAAGAAGGAATGTTGATTGCCATGGTGGTGCACCCACCGGCATTTGGTCAAGAGATAAAATCAGTCAATGACGCTGAGGCCAAAATAATGCCTGGTATTAAAGACATTTTCACCATTAAGCTTTACAATGATGACTACGTAAAAACACATTTTGACACCCGAAGTTTCAATGAAGTTGCCGTAATTGTTGGTGAAAGAACGTGGCAAGTTATGCAGGCCAAAAAAGTACTTGAAGTAGATTATGTAAACAGTAAAGAGTCCATCACAAAAAGAAAGCATTATAGTGGCCGTAATTTTGAAGAACGCATCCCCTCAGGTATGGAAAGTTCTTCTGAGCACTATAAAGCAATGGAACGGCATGCCAAGCAAAATGCTGAAACAGTTAGAAGGGATGGCAATCCGGAAAAAGCGTTTTTACAAGCCAAAAGGATTGTTGAAAGAACATACACCGCTCCTTTTCTAACCCACAATTGTATGGAGCCCATGAATTTTTTTGCAGATGTGCGTAATGGCAAAGCGCGATTGAGCGGACCTGTGCAAAAGCCAGAATTTACGGAACAAACGCTCTCTGCCCGAACAGGGATTCCGTTAGAAAATATCGAGATTGAAATGACCCGTTTAGGAGGTGGTTACGGCCGTAGGTCATATTCTCATTGGGCGATTGAAGCCGCATTAATATCCCAAAAAATGAACGCTCCCATAAAATTAGTGTACAGCCGTGAGGACGACATGACTGCCGGAATTTACAGGTCTATGTATCATGTTACCTATAAGGCTGCTATTGATGCGGAAAATAACCTAACTGCGATACAGGTAAACGCAGGCGGAGTGCCAGAAAGTCCGTTATATGCAAATAGATTTCCGGCAGGAGCCGTATCCAATTATTTAGCGGAAAGCTGGACCATAGATTCCAATATAACTATAGGCTCTTTTAGGGCACCACGTTCCAATTTTGCAGCATTTGCCGAGCAGGCTTTTTTAGATGAAGTGGCAGAAACACTGGGGAAGGACCCAATTGATTTTAGGTTGGAGTTACTAGAAAGGGCAAAAAGTAATCCTGTAGGTGAAAACAATGATTATGATCCCAATAGGTATGCAGAAGTTTTAAAACAGGTTCGCGAAAAATCAGGTTGGGATACCATTTCTGAAAGATCAGGCAAAGGCGTTTCAGCTTATTTCTGTCATAATTCTTATGCCGCTCAGGTTTTGGAGCTAAAAATGGAAGCAGGTTTACCTTCTATAAGTAAGGTTACCTGTGTCTTGGATTGCGGTATCGTTATAAATCCAGATTCTGCCAGAAATATGGCAGAAGGGGGTATAGTGGATGGAATTGGGAATGCTTTATTTGGCGAAATGCCTATTGAAAATGGCGTTCCTCAAAAATCCAATTTTGACACTTACAGAATGATACGAATGAAAGAGGTACCCAAGGCAATTGAGGTCCATTTTATTACGAATGGTGAAAACCCAACTGGGTTGGGAGAACCAACGTTTCCACCAATTTTTGCGGCTTTGGGCAATGCAATGTACAAAGCAACGGGTAGACGCTATTACCACCAACCTTTTATAACGGATAAGCCACCTTTGGTAGGATAAAATCATTTCAGGTAGCTTAAAAATCATATGCCATAGCGCTTAGAAAAGAATAGCACTAGCTTCGGTTCGGTAAACTTAACGTACTTGCTTAAACCGAAACTTATGGTATTAAAATCAACTTGTTTTTGGGTCTTGGCCCTAATGACTATCTCTTGTAATATATTTGCCAAGGATATTTATGTGGCAAAGAATGGGGACGATACCAATGATGGCTCCTTGGAAAATCCTTATCTTACCTTAAATAAAGCGGCAAGTGTAGCTGTTGCGGGTGATGTCGTTTTTATTAGGGAGGGCACCTATGAAGAGACGTTGATACCTTTAAATTCTGGAAGTGCCGGACAACCGATAATTTTTCAGTCCTTTCCCGGAGAACGCGTCATTATTTCGGCTATGGAAGCACTTAGTGGTTTCACACAAGAAGGAGGCGCCATCTACAAAAAGGTCATTCCGTTTTCCTCTTTAGGCCAGCAGAATTTTGTGATGCACCAAGAAACTGCCTTGGATTTAGCCCGATGGCCCAATAAAACGAATACCGACCCCTTTGCTTTGGGAAGCGTAAGAAATACGGGAGGTAGCGGCGGAGAGGTAGTTAACGATGCCTTTCTTTCAGAGGTCTCTATACCCGGTATTGATTGGACAGGAGGGGCAGTTTGGTTCTACGGAGACAAGCCTGGTAGTGGTTGGTTGGCCTGGAAAAGAGAAATATCGAGTAGTTCAGCTGGTAGAGTAAATTTTGATTTAACCACTAACCAAAATGAAAGTTGGGTACGAACTTTCCATGCCCCTGCAGATTTGGGTGATTTTTATCTGGAAGGCGTAAAAGGGGCGTTGGACTATGAAAATGAATGGTATTTTGATGAAACATCAAGCACGCTCTATGTGCAACTACCAAATGGTACTGCCCCTGCTGATGGTTCTGTTCAAATGCGCAGACGGTTGGAAACCATCAACCTAAAGGATAAATCCTACATAGAAATACGAAATCTTGCCGTGTTTGGTGGGTCTATAAACATGGAGGATAGTAGTACTTGGTGGGGAACGAACGCAAATAGTAAAACCACCAATAATGTACTTTATGGAGTAACTAGTTTATATGGGGACCACACTCAAGGTATCACGAATAGTTCTCGCTCCAACAAGGCTAATATAACGCTACAGGGTTCTAACAACCGAATTGAAAAGTGCGAAATAGCTTTTAATTCCGCCGCAGGATTGGTGGTCCGTGGCAATAATCAGCAAATATTGGATAACTACATTCATGATTTCAATTTCTATGGATTATATGATGGTCCTTTGGTGGTTAGGGGAATCAACAACAGCCTAATCAAAAATAATACGGTCTTTAGGGGAGGGAGGGATGCCATTCAATATAGTGGAACTAACAATGAATTTGCCTTTAATGACGTTTCGCAAAGTAATTTGGTTGCTGATGACTGTGCCCTGTTTTATACCGTAGGCGCGCAATACACCACAGAAATTCACCATAATTGGTTTCATGATACTTCATCCAGTGGCAGTAAATACAAGGCCGCAGGGGTGTATTTGGATAATGATGCAGCGGGTTTTGTGGTACACCACAACGTTATTTGGAATACGGAATGGACCAATGTGCAAATCAACTGGGACGGTACAGATATTGATATTTTCAACAACACCTTATGGAATGGTTCTGAGGTTATGGGTGCTTGGCACAAAGATGGTACGGCCTTTAGTAATGTACGGGTGTGGAACAACCTAGGGAAAGATGGCAATTGGGAGCCACAATCCGATAAACAAAATAATCTAATAGTAAGTTCAAGTGTTTTTAACGATGCTGCTGCAAGCAATTTTTATTTAAAGCCTAGCAGCAGCCCCATAGACCAGGGAAGAGAAATTGCCGGAATAACAGAGGGATTTTTAGGTAACAAACCGGATGTTGGCGCTTACGAGTTTGGAGGTGCTTATTGGACTGCCGGCATATCATGGAATCCAAAATACGGGCCATCTGGCATAGGCTGTTATGGTTTACCGGGAGAAAATTGTATAGCACTCGATCCCAATGATACGGACGGCGATGGCGTAAAAAATGAGGAAGATCTCTGTCCGGAGACGCCATTAGGTGAAACGGTCAATACTACCGGTTGTGTGGTGTTTACGTTGCCCGCAGATAATTTTAAAATCAAATCCATTGGCAGTAGCTGTGCGGCGAATAACGATGGGGTCATTGCCATTACCTCTATTGAAGCTAATACCAATTTTACAGCTAATCTCAAAGAATCCAATGCCAGTCTAAATTTTACTTCAGAAACCAGTTTCAATGATTTGTTAGCGGGCACATATACCGTTTGTATAACTACAGATGTTGACCCCACCTATGAACAGTGTTTTTCGGTGGTTTTAGAGGATCCCGAACCACTTGATGTAAATGCTGAGGTAAACACCCTTAAAGACCAGCTTAACTTGAACATGAAAGGTGGTCAGAAATATGTGGTTACCCATAATTCTAAGACAATTGAAACAACAGATTCCACTTTGAAAATTGACTTACAAAATGGTGAAAACAAAGTTGTTGTTAGGACGTCCAGGGATTGCCAGGGGGTTTACGAAGAGACATTTATGGTACTAGAGGATTTTATGGTATTCCCAAACGCTTTTGAAGATAAGTTGACCGTGGGCATTTCTAATCAACCGAAAGAAAAAATGATCTTACAGATCATAGCTATGAACGGAATCATAGTCCATGAAAGTCAAACAGATTTAAAGGGATTTAAGGAACTTGATTTGGGCCATTTGAGTGCTGGAGTTTATTTTTTGTTACTTACGGGAGGCAAGTTTAAAAAGCAAACGAAAATTGTAAAGATGTGAATTTGAAAGTACGTTTTTCCACAATCCTATTTTTGACCGCTTTTCTGGTCAGTTGTAGTAATAATAATGAAGCCAATAAGGAGGTTGAAAAAGTGGTACCACCTGAATCTGCAACCTTGATCTTTCCAGTGAATGGGGAGGAGTGTTTGGAGGGCAATGTCATTTCAAGTTCCAAAAGTCGTCTTGTTTTTGATTGGAACAGTTCCGCAAATACGGATAGGTATACGTTGGTGATCAACAATCTAATCTCTGGCGAAATTATTGAAACCAATACGCTTGAAAATTCCATCGGTGTTGTTTTAGACCGTAATACTCCCTATGAATGGTATGTTATATCAAAATCTGATGCTATTGAAGATGAAGTATACAGTGATAAATGGAGATTTTATAACGCAGGCGAAGGCGTAGTCAATTATGCCCCTTTTCCAGCGGAGGTTCAAGAACCTCAAATGGGCAGTACTGCAACGGGGCCGGTTACTTTACAATGGTTAGGTAAGGATGTTGATAGTGAAACACTTCATTATAAGATATATGTAGGCACAGAGAATCCGCCCAAAACTCTATTTGGCACTACTAGCATTCAAACTCTAGAGTTGCTGGACTTGGAACCTAATACCGTTTATTTTTGGAAAGTAATAAGTGAAGATGAAAAAGGGTTCACTTCAACTTCTCCCATTTTTGAGTTTAAGACTGAATAAAGCACAGCAGATTGAATTTGAAACCCTAATCCCAAAAGATGAAAATGACTTTACTTCCTCCTTATCAATCTTCGGTAACGCTGCCCCAATTCTCACCTGTTTTAATGCGATAAAGCTGCATTTCAGAAATGCCAAATTGCTTTGCGATCATTTTCAGTCGGGTTCTGCGATTAGGGTCGTTGATTTTTCTTTTGATAAGCTTTACTTTCGCCTCTGTAAGCTTGGAATAGGTTCGTTTTCTAGGCTTGTTCTTATACTCAGGATTACTGAACTGGTGTTCCTCTTTTTCCTTTTTACTGACCCACTTTAGGTTTTCAACTTTATTATCGGTCTTTTTATAGTTGAGATGAATAACGTACTTGGCGTCATTTTGTTCCAGAAAATGCTCTGCAACAAGTTTATGAACGTAGCGGCACGTCCATTTTCGCGGTTGTTTCAAGCGCAAGCGAATAACTTGATAGCCATTTACAAAAGACTCTTTTGCTATTTCTTCTTTTTCACCTTTGCAGTTGATGACTCGGCCGTGACTTGAAATTTTATAGCGTTCACTTTCCAATATTTTTTCATCAAATACGACCGTTTTCCATTGTTCGTTCCAGTAGCTCCTAATCATTTTCTTTGGGGGTTGGTTTTTTAAATTGGTTTTGCAAAAATAGAAGGGATATATTTTCAGACAAGAATATACTAATTTTTAACCTTAAATATGCTGATTTTCAGTAGTTAAACACAATTGTAAGGTGGGAAATCCTCAAATTGAAATAAAAATCTCACTTCATTTTCAAAAGGATTACAGGAAGAGGTAAGAAACCGAGGGTTTTCTCTTGGTAGAATAGCCCTCGGTTTTAGCTTAATTCTTAAGTAAGGATTTTATTTTTGATGACCAGGCTCCCATATGAGTCTGAGAAATGAACTAAAACGTTGGTTTTCCCTACTGACCGGTATCCCTGCCACAATGCCGACCATAAAATTGTCTGCTATGCCTACTCTCATTTGAGGACGAATGGTCATATCAAAATCTTTTTTATCCAAGGTCTTGTTAAATTCTACACCAATAAAATTACGAGTGCCCGTAATCATATAATGAAAACTGGTATTGATATCATAGGTCACGTGAACATCATTGGTCTCAAAATGCTGTGCTATCATGGGACCAGTATAAACCAATGAATGAAAGTTGGTGCCCCATCGCTTGGCCACCACTAAAAAAGGATTGTAAACGTTTCCCATTACTAAAGGCTTTCCAAAATTCTGAAAACTTGATAATTCAAATTCATTGATAAAACCAAGCGCCATAGAAGTGGCTGTGGCCTCATTTACAAAAAATGACCATTGAGCCGCCACTTTTATGCTATTCAGTTGATTGGAAGGCACATCAGCACTGTCGGTTCCTTTTAATCTAGAGTAAAAGGTGAAGGGCAACTCGACTTCGAGTCCTAATCTATCTATGGGCGCCCATTCGTATTCAATAAGTGCTTCATAGGAATCAAAGTCCAGATTATCCGCAAGACCGAGGCCTAAGTTCCATTCTTTTTCGCCTTTTCGAGCTCCCAAATCGCGTATGAGGTCAATATACAGCGGTTCTGCATGCAACACTTTGACAGGTGCTTCTTTTTCCGCTGATCGATTTGTGGATTGCGCATAGGTATGAAGGGTTGTTGCCAAAATGAATGGCAAGACTAATTCTTTAAATTTCATAATTTTTTTGATTTATTTAAAACAAAGTAAATGTCCCCAGTGATTGATTTTCAATGGGGTTAGGTTTCTACAGAGCAATAAATCAAACCTTTGGTGGAGGCTTCACTTGTCCGAAATAACCCGAAGGGAGAAAAGCTAAGTACTCAGGAAAATTGGCCTTTAAATTCAAAGGAAAAACTAGGTTGTTTTCATCTTTAATTAAAGGCACTATAAAATCGACCTTGATGGTATTTTTTTGATTGGGTTCTTCAGAATCAGGGTCATCATGTTCTTGAATCGCATCTTCAAAACCTAATACCTTTTCCAGTACCAATTCAATAATACTCTCTTGGTCATTTATACTGAGATTCTCGGAAATCTCATTCGAATGGGCATCAGGGTTATCAATACTAATGTTTAGCAGGTATAACCCCATAAACCCCCAAAGGAATTTAGTAAAAATGTGATTTCGAAGCTTTCCGAACATGCGGGCAAATTTACTATTTCAAAGCAATTTAAAAACGTAATAACTTCTTAAATCTTGATGAGTGTTAAGGCATTCTCAGGATAGTACAGGATAGCGGCAAGCACTATTTTGCGTATGTTCGAAAGTTCCCAGTTTTCGGGACTTTGCCAAACTTTTGAATACTTTCAAACATTATCGTTATATGAATCTGATAACCAAAGTGGTGCGGTGTGCTGCTATCTTGTTTTTCATTTTAATCTCTATTCCACTTGGTGCCCAAAAGAAGCAATTGGACAAGAGGCCCAATATAATTTTCATTCTTACAGATGACCAACGCTTTGATGCCTTAGGATATGCTGGAAATAAATTGATATCCACCCCGGAGATGGACCGATTGGCCAAACAAGGTACCTATTTTAAAAATGCCATGGTATCTACGCCTATTTGTGCGGCTAGTAGAGCCAGTATTCTTACCGGTTTATATGAAAGAACCCACGGGTATAATTTTCAGACCGGAAATATTAGGTCATCTTATATGGCTACATCCTACCCTAGGATATTGAAAGAAAATGGCTATCGCACCGCGTTCTACGGAAAATATGGAGTTAGATATGATTCCTTGGCCAAACAGTTTGATGATTTTGAATCCTACGATAGAAATGGTGCTTATAAAGATAAACGGGGCTACTACTATAAAACCATTGGTAAAGATACGGTTCATCTAACGAGGTACACGGGTCAGCAGGCGCTTGACTTTATAGAAAACGCCGCAACTGAATCCCCATTTTGTCTTTCCCTAAGTTTTAGTGCGCCACACGCCCATGATGCCGCAGAAGACCAGTATTTCTGGCAAAAAGAGAGCGACGGTCTGTTGGCTCAAACTACCGTTCCTGATCCTGAACTAGGGAAGGAGAAGTATTTTCTAGAACAGCCAAAATTCGTAAGGGAAGGTTTTAATCGCACCCGTTGGTATTGGCGTTATGACACCCCGGAAAAGTATCAGCATAGCGTGAAGGGCTATTACCGCATGATTTCGGGAATCGACAGGGAGTTAGGTAAAATCAGGAAGCTTTTAGAGGAAAAAGGTCTAGATGAAAACACAATAATAATTCTTATGGGTGATAATGGCTATTTTCTAGGCGAACGCCAACTGGCCGGTAAATGGTTAATGTACGATAATTCAGTTCGCGTGCCTTTAATTGTTTTCGACCCTAGGGAACGAAAACAAAAAGATAGCGAAGCAATGGTGCTAAATGTGGATGTGCCTTCTACCATTTTAGATTTTGCGGGAATTACTGCACCCCAAGAATGGCATGGAAAAAGTCTAAAGCCATTGCTAAATGGAGGAAACAGAAATACGCTGCGTGATACCGTTTTAATAGAACATATATGGGAAATTGAGAATATTCCGCCCAGCGAAGGCGTGAGGACTAAAGATTGGAAGTATTTTAGATACGTAAACGACCAAACCGTTGAGGAACTCTATTATCTTAAAGATGACCCCAAGGAAACAAAGAACTTGGCCCTAAACCCTATATATGTCCAAAAACTCTCTACTTTTCGCAAAAAGACCGATGAACTAATTGAGAAGTTTTCGGACGGACTTTTGAGTGGTCCCACCAACTTGACGGTGGAAATGATCAGACAACCTGGGGAAAGTAAGATATTGGATTTAAACCCGGAATTTGGTTGGGAAGTACCAACTGCTGCAGTGCTACAATCCGCATATCAAATTCTACTGGCTTCATCACAGGAAAACATCGATAGGAATATTGGGGATATATGGAACAGCGGACAGGTTAGAAGTGGTCGTTCCAACAATATCGCTTTAGCGAAAGAACCTTTGGAAAGAGGGGAATCCTATTTTTGGAAGGTACGCATTTGGGATGAGGATAATCGTTTATCGGCCTATTCAAAGACGCAAAAATTTGTCACTTCCAGACGACCGGATAAAACTATTACAACGGCAAATAAATTTCAGATAGACAGCATCCACCCTCAAACACTGGAAAAAAGAGATCAGTTTTATTTTATGGATTTTGGCAAAGATGCCTTCGCTACCCTTAATTTCAAATACAGGGCAAAAGAGCCTCACACTTTAACTTTTAGAATTGGAGAGCAATTGGAAAATGGCAACATAAACCGAACTCCTGATAAAAGAAGCCATATTCGTTTCCAAGAGATTGAAATAGCTGTAAGCCCTGAAAAAACGGAATACCAGCTACCCGTTAAAATAAACAAAAGAAACACACTCCCAGGTAAGGCATTGCCATTACCGAAAGGTTTTCCTGTTTTAATGCCATTTAGGTATGCTGAGGTGGAAGGGGCCAAAGAACCTTTGAAAAAGGAGGGTTTTACGCAATTGGCTTTTCATAGTTATTGGGAAGATGATACCAGCAGTTTCACAAGTGACGATGCTGTTTTAAATCAAGTGTGGGATTTGTGCAAATACTCTATAAAGGCCACCACTTTTAATGGACTGTATGTAGATGGTGACCGAGAGCGAATTCCCTATGAAGCGGATGCCTATCTCAATCAGTTAAGTCATTATACCACAGACAGGGAGTATGCCATTGCCCGGCAGACTATTGAATATTTCATGGAAAACCCCACATGGCCCACAGAGTGGCAGCAGCATGTGGCCCTCATGTTTTATGCAGATTACATGTATACCGGTAATACGGAACTGATTGAGAAATACTATGAACAGTTAAAGCATAAAACCCTATATGCATTGGCAAGGGAAGACGGACTCATTACTTCCGATAAAATGAATCCAGAACTCATGAAAAAACTAGGTTTTCCGGATGATTTGAAGGAAACCTTTAGGGATATTGTTGATTGGCCACCTGCCAATTGGGGAGGCGACCCCAATGTTACCGGTGAGCGTGACGGTTTTGATTTTAAGCCATATAATACGGTTGTGAACAGTTTTTATTATCAAAATATGTTAATAATGGCCGAGTTCGCCACCTTACTTGGTAAAGACCAAGAAGCCCTTGATTATGAGATGCGGGCATTGAAAGCAAAGAAAGCTATCAATGAAAAGCTATTTGATGCTACAACCGGCGCCTATGTTGATGGGGAGGGCTCTAACCACTCTTCTATTCATGCCAATATGTTGCCTTTGGCTTTTGGTATCGTGCCGGAGAAACACAAAAAATCCGTCATTGACTTCATTAAATCACGTGGAATGGCCTGTAGCGTTTATGGTGCGCAATATTTGATGGATGGTTTGTACAGGGCCGGTGCTGGCGATTATGCATTGGATTTGCTTACTTCCACTACAGACCGTAGTTGGTACAATATGATCCGTATTGGCTCGACCATTACTTTAGAGGCTTGGGATATGAAATATAAACCTAATGCCGATTGGAACCATGCTTGGGGAGCTGTTCCTGCCAATAGTATTCCTAGGGGGCTATGGGGAATTCAACCATTGAAACCAGGGTTCAAAGTAGCACAAATTAGACCACAACTTTCACGTTTGACCGAGAGTTCTATTGAAGTGCCCACCCTTTTAGGAAGTATAAAAGCGGATTATAAAAAAGTGAATAATCGTCTGCAACGATACACGATTGAGATTCCTGCGAATATGGTAGCTGAATTTACTTTGGTAGATACCGAAGGTAAATCCGTTTCCCATAACGGTCAGAAAGTCAATCCGAATTTCACTTCCGTAAGACTTACTCCAGGAAAGCATAAAATTGAACTGGCTATTAATTCCTTTTAAATATTTAGTACTTTAATAATCTTCAATTCAACAACTTAATACTCAACTTTATGATTCACATGATTCGTTTGATCAAATATGTCATCAGACTACTGCCTGTAATTTCCATTACTTTTCTGACCGCCCAAAAAATTGATACTAAAAACGTAGAAGCATCGATGGTCAAGGCTATGGAGTGGCAAGAACAACATCCTATTTTTACTTCGGCTCCTACCGACTGGACCAATGGTGCCTATTATGTAGGGGTAACCAAAGCACATGAATCTACTAATAACCCCATTTTCTCTGCTGCTTTAAAAAACATGGGCTACCAAAATGAATGGAAACCTTGGGACCGTTTTTACCATGCAGATGATATTATTATTTCCTATTCCTATCTCTATGTGAACGAGATTAGAAAGGGAATGGTTGACTTAGAGCCTACGGAACGATTTTTAACAGATCATCTTTACAAGCCGCATCCGTGGAGAGAAGGTATAGAAGGTAAAGACCAACAAATTTTATGGTGGTGGTGTGATGCTCTTTTTATGGCGCCACCGGTACTCACCGTATATTCAAAATTGACCAGTGACCGCTCGTATTTGGATAAAATGCATGAGCTGTACCTCGAGACATATGATTTGTTATATGATAAGGAGGAACACTTGTTTGCTCGTGACATCCGTTTTTTATGGAAGGGAACCGAGGAGGATTTGAAAGAAGAGAATGGGAAAAAGATTTTCTGGTCCCGTGGAAATGGTTGGGTAATTGGGGGGCTTGCCTTGATTTTGGAGGATATGCCCAAAGATTATCAACACCGTAATTTCTATTTGAACCTTTACAAAGAGATGGCGGCCAAAATAAAGGAGGTACAACATTCCGATGGTTTATGGAGAACCAGTTTGTTATCTCCAGAATCGTATGATCACGGTGAAGTGAGTGGTAGCGGTTTTTACACTTTTGCCCTTACTTGGGGAATCAATAACGGTATTTTGAACAAAAAAGAATACACCCCAGTGGTAACCAAAGCATGGAATGCCTTGCAAAAATGCCAAAAGGAAAATGGTATGGTTGGTTGGGTACAAGATATTGGAGCTAGTCCAGAGCCAGCTTCCGCTGACAGCTGGCAAAATTTTGGTACCGGAGCTTTTTTATTGGCCGGTAGTGAAATCTTAAAATTAGGTAACTAGTTGATAAAACATTTCAGATGAAAAACAAGGGGGAAAATAAAAACCAAAATTCGGGCTTTTCAAGGAGGAAATTTTTGAAGAATACAGCTTTTGCAGCGGGGTTGGTCACCATTGTACCCAGGCACGTTCTGGGGCGTGGATTCACGTCACCTAATGATAAAATTAATTTGGGTTATATCGGGTTGGGTAAACAAGGAGGTATACTTTCTAGATTCTTCACTACTGAGACCCAGGCACAAATAGTTGCAGGAAGTGATGTGTGGACGGCAAAACGTGATGGATTTAAAAAAATAGTTGAAGGTTATTATGCTGAAAAGCGTGGGGTTACCAATTACAATGGGGTGACCACCTATTTGCAGTACAAGGAAATGCTGGAGGACAAAAATATTGATGGAATTGTGGTGGCGACCCCAGACCATTGGCATGCCATTCAATCAATTGATGCAATGAACACCGGGAAAGATGTGTATTGTGAAAAACCTTTGACCAATACCATTGTTGAAGGAAGAATGATGGTAGACGCAGCCAAAAAGAATAATACCGTTTTGCAGGTAGGGAGTATGCAGCGTTCTTGGGAGAAATTTCAAAAAGCCCAAGAAATTGTCAGTACCGGAAAATTGGGAGAGATTAAAAAAGTTCTGGTAAATGTAGGTGACCCGGCGAGGGCTTACGACCTTCCTGCAGAACCCACGCCCAATGGTATCGATTGGAATTTATGGTGCGGACCGGCGCCTTTATTGACCTATCATCATAGCATAGCACCCCAAGTGGTTGAAAAATATCCTGACTGGCGCGATTTCAAGGAAACCGGAGGAGGAATTTTAACGGACTGGGGCGCCCATATGTTCGATATTGCCCAATGGTGTTTGGGAATGGATAGGACAGGTCCCGTAAAATTTATTCCTCCAAAAGACTCTAAGGCAGTTAGAGGTTTAAAGATGTTCTATGAAAATGGAATAGAAATGGTGCATGAAGATTTTGGTAGGGGATGGGCCGTACGTTTTATGGGTTCCGAAGGTACAATGGACGTAAGTAGGGGTTTTATAGAAACCACTCCCGCCAATATCTTAATGCCTAACGGAGGAGACCCTAAAGAAAAATTTAACGATAGGGGCAATCATTATCAAAATTGGCTCTCCGCTATGAAAGATCGCAGTAAACCATTGGTAGATGTAGAGACCGGTCACCGTTCTGCAACCGTGGGTAATGTTGCCAATATTGCCTATGAATTGGGAAGGACTTTAGAGTGGAATCCCGTAAAGGAAAAATTCAAGGGCGATAAGGAAGCCAATAGGCTTAGAAAGCGAAAGAATAGAAAGTATTAAGATCAACCAACTACACTTAACTAAAAATGGCGCCCAGTTGAAAGGCGCCATTTTTTATCATAATTACTAGAGTTAGCTAGTATACCATTGATACATTTGTGAGATTCCGTCTTCAAGCTCTATATTATGTTTCCAACCTAATTCGTGCAACTTACTCACATCGGTAAGCTTTTTCATGGTACCATCAGGTTTATCGGCATTAAATTGTAAACTTCCGTCAAAACCAACCTGCCTTTTGATGGTTTCTGCCAATTCTTTAATAGAAACATCTTTACCTGTACCAATATTGATATGGGTATTTCTTATTTCTTTTTGACCGGACTCATACGTATCCTCAAAATTTCTGTTTTCCATGATAAAGACACAAGCCTCGGCCATATCCTCAGACCAAAGAAATTCGCGCATCGGCTTACCGCTTCCCCAAATCTCGACAGATACACCATCTTTTCCCGTGGTGACGCCGTATTTATTAAGTATTTGAAGAATAGCTTCTTCATCAGCCTTTTCATCAACGGATTCTATGGGACGGTTTTTTAAATCAGCTCTAATAGCTTCCCAATCGTTTTGTTCCAAGGCCTTTCCTAAATGCATTTTCCTGATAAGGGCAGGAAGCACATGGGATTTTTCCAAGTCAAAATTATCATTTGGTCCGTATAGATTGGTAGGCATTACAGAGATGTAGTTGGTGCCGTACTGCAAATTGTAACTTTCACAAAGTTTGATTCCCGCTATTTTGGCGATGGCATACGGTTCATTGGTATATTCCAAAACATCCGTAAGAAGATAAGCTTCTTTCATTGGTTGCGGACATTCTTTGGGATAGATACAGGTACTCCCCAGGAACAATAACTTTTTGACACCGTTTAGGTAACTGTGGTGAACCACATTATTTTGAATCATAAGATTCGAGTAAATAAAATCACCACGGTAGGTATTGTTGGCCACAATACCACCTACTTTCGCAGCAGCCAAAAAAACATAGTCCGGTTTTTCTTCGGCAAAAAACCTGCCAACCGCATTGGCATCTACCAAATCCAATTCGGCATGTGTTCTTAACAAGAAATTGGAATAACCTTTCGCTTTGAGTTGTTTTAGAATGGCACTGCCCACCAAACCTCTATGGCCAGCTATATAAATTTTGGAATTTTTATCCATTTTATTCGAAATAGTTCATGATGCGGTATCCACCTTCTTTTAGATACGTGTCTTTCTGCATCAATTTCAAATCGCTGGTCATCATATCCTTGACCAAATCTTGAAGTTGATATTTAGGTACCCAGCCCAATTTGTTGTTGGCCTTGCTTGGGTCACCGATTAATAAATCCACTTCGGTTGGTCTAAAATACCTAGGGTCAACGGCAACAACCTCGGTACCTTTTTCTATTTGGTATTTTGGGTCGTTACAAGCGACAACGTAGCCTTTTTCATCTACGCCTTCACCTTTAAATTCAAGTTCGATACCGGCTTCTGCAAAACTCATTCTTACAAAGTCTCTAACGGTAGTTGTCTTTCCGGTGGCGATTACCCAATCTTCCGCTTCATCGGCCTGAAGAATCATCCACATCATACGAACGTAATCTTTGGCGTGGCCCCAATCACGTTTTGCATCTAGGTTACCCAGGTAAACTTTATCCTGTAATCCCAAGGCAATTTTAGAAGCTGCACGGGTAATTTTTCTGGTTACGAAAGTTTCCCCTCTAATGGGCGATTCGTGGTTAAATAAAATACCGTTACAAGCGAACATTCCGTAAGCCTCACGATAATTTACGGTTATCCAGTAGGCGTACATTTTAGCCACCGCATAAGGACTTCGTGGGTAGAAAGGAGTCGTTTCCGATTGAGGTACTTCTTGTACCTTACCATATAGTTCAGAGGTAGACGCTTGATAGATTCTAGTCTTTTTCTCCAATCCTAAAAGACGAACGGCATCTAAAATCCTCAAAGTACCAATACCATCGGCATTGGCGGTATACTCTGGTGTTTCAAAAGAAACGGCAACATGGCTCATGGCGGCCAGGTTGTAAATTTCATCAGGTTGAATTTCCTGTATAAGGCGTATAAGATTGGTGCTATCCGTCATATCGCCATAATGCAAATGCAAATTTCGGTTCTCTACATGGGGGTCTTGATAGAGGTGGTCTATTCTATCGGTATTGAACAAAGATGACCTTCTTTTAAGGCCATGCACTTGATAATTTTTCTTTAATAAGAATTCCGCCAGGTAAGCTCCATCTTGACCGGTAATTCCTGTAATCAAACACTTTTTCATTTGCTAAAAAGTTTGTTGGTTCCAACTTAATATTTACACAAATATGGATATAATTATTTTTAAGGACCTTCTATTTTCTACAAATTTTAGATTATTTAAAGATTACCGAATATGCGGTTGAAAAAATTGATGATCTGAAGGAAGCAACAGAAAAGTTTCGACAATTTCATAATGTTTAAATCCACTTTTATTCTAGGAAATTTTTCTGGTTTCAAACAAGACAAATCAGAAAGACGTATTAAGAATGAGGGTGTTGCCACCCTTCGCGATAACTTCTTTTTAAAATTTTTGTAGCTTCGGGATCGTTCAAAATCAGTTGCTTATCTTGACTATAAGAGAGTGGCCGTTGTAAGGCTAGAGCCATGTTCGCCAATATGCAGCTGGCTGTGGAAATATGCCCTTCTTGGATATTTGCCACGGGAGAAGCACCAGTTTCTATGGCCGAAAGAAAATCTAACATGTGACCTCGAGTTGCAGGTGCCGCATGAAGTTCAATATCTTTTTCCGTTACGTCTTCGGGGTATTTTTCACGCTCGTAAATAACATCTTTGTGTATTTTTTTGCCATCGCCCACAGGAACAAAGTCGTATTGCATGACGCTTCCGGAAAGCGTTCCTTTTTCTCCGAATATTTTAAATGCCCACGGATATTCCGGATCGGGGGGTGTTCCCCAAGAGCGGTGTTTCCATACACACTCCAATTCCTCGAATTCAAAAATAGCATTTTGCGTATCGGTAATATTTGCCTTGGCATCTTTCTGCACATAAATGCCACCAGTAGAGCTAATTCTTTTGGGCCAGCCTAGGTCTAACATCCAGCGAACGGTATCGAGCATATGCACGCACATATCACCAACTATGCCATTGCCATATTCCATAAATGCGCGCCAGCGTCTATGTGGGAGTCCATCAAATTCGCGCATAGGTGCGGGACCCGTCCACATGTCATAATCAAAGAAATCGGGAATGGGTTCGGTAGGTCTATTTTTTTTATCTCGCATATGATAATAGCAGCACATTTCTACGTGCGAAACCTTGCCCAGCAATCCGGCATCAACAATGTTCTTTTTGGCGTCGATAAGATGTGGGGTACTTTTTCGTTGGGTTCCCACTTGTATGACTTTATTATACTTTTTACTGGCGGCTACTAAAGCCTCTCCTTCCATAACATCTACACTAATAGGTTTTTGTAGGTATACATGTGCACCCGATTTCATGGCTTCAATCCCCTGTAGTGCATGCCAATGATCGGGTGTGCCCACCAAAACGATATCAAGCTCGCTTTGTGCCAGCATTTTTTTATAATCCGTGTAGGTTTTGGGCTTTTTGCCAGATTTCTGCCGTGTACTGACCAACTCAGCTGCCGCTGACAGCATGTGTTTATCAACGTCACAAAGAGAAATAACTTCTACGTTGGTGACTTGAATTAATCTAAATAGGTCACTTTTACCATACCAACCCGTTCCAATGAGTCCCACTCTCAGAGGTTTTTCTCTATAGACCAAGTCGAGACCATATGCTCCAAACGAAGATAAGGCCATGGCAGCGGTTGTAGATTTTAAAAAGTTACGTCTGTTGATGTAGAAGTTTTTGGTAGACATTTTTGAAGAGTTTAGGTTGATTTTCTAAAGATATATAATTTCTTGATTAGCCTTGGAAATTCTATTTCATCTGTAATTCTGTAAAGCGACTATAAATTAGCTTCGTTTCAGTTTGCTAAAAATTTTTCTTACCAATCCGTAGAAAAATTTCACAATAGATTATCAGTGTAAAATATCAGGTATGTAACAACTTGCCTTAGTTATGTTTAACCGTTAATGTTAATTTTTTGGGTAGTTTGTCGCTTTGAATTGTAGCTTAACGATTAAGTTAATTGTTAGTAAGAGCATGCTTTTAATACTAATTAAATTTGATGTACAATTAATGGTCATCACCTAAATTAAAATAGCTAAATCGTTTTCGCATGATTAAAACCTACTCTGTAAATGTATTTCCTTATTTGCTTTTATTTGGCTTTCTAATTTCCAATTTACTTTCTGCTCAGAGCTTTAATCCATCTGGTTTAAAGAGTATACAAATTGACAACCCAACATCTTTGGATTTTGGACCTAACGGAAAGCTTTATGTAGCCCAACAAGACGGAACTATTTACGAATATACTGTACTCCGTGATAATGCGGAAGCTGGGGAAGGGACTTATACTGCCATTGAAGCGGTAAAAATAAACGCCGTTAAAACTGGTGTTCCTAACCATAATGATAATGGTACAATCAACACATTAAAGGTACGTCAGATTACCGGGTTGTTGGCCGCGGGAACAGTCAATCAGCCTATTTTGTATGTAAGCTCATCTGACTCTCGAATTGGAGGAGGAGGAAGCGGTAATGATAAAAACCTCGATACCAACTCGGGTATTCTTTCTCGTTTAACATGGACGGGCACTACCTGGGATAAGGTAGACTTGGTAAGGGGGTTGCCCAGGTGTGAAGAGAATCACTCTACAAATGGAATGGAAATTTTTGAAAGAAACGGCAATAACTATCTCATGTTACAACAAGGAGGTAATGCCAACAAGGGGGCTCCGAGTAACAATTTTGCAGGTACCCCAGAGACATTTCTTTCAGCGGCGATGCTTATAATTAACCTTACGCAATTAGAACAAATTGAAGCTTCAAATGGAGGTCCATTCATTGATGCTAGATATGGAAATATCAAATATGTCTATGACCTTCCAACATTAAATGACCCTAATAGACCTGATATTGATAATTCCAGTGCCAATTTTCCTTACAATGTCGGTCACCCCATGTACAATGCAACAATTGATGTAGGCGATCCTTTTGGTGGAAACAATGGTTTGAATCAGGCTTTTCCCGAAGAAGGTGGACCTGTTCAGATATTTTCTACAGGATGGCGTAACGGATATGATGTGGTTATTACTAAGGAAGGTAGGATTTATTCAGTCGATAATGGCCCGAATACTACATGGGGTGGATTACCGGTAATTTATGACAGCAACGGGCAACGGAAAGGGGATCAGGGTACTACAACCTACAATCCGGAATTAGGCGATTATGTAACCAATGATTTGAATGAATCAGGAAGTGACGGGCATGGTGACCCATTACATTATGTGGGTAATGTTTCAGATGCCAATGGTAGTTACTATGCCGGCCACCCAGTTCCGATAAGGGCTTTTCCTTCCAGAGCCGGATTGAAAGTTTATGAATTTGATGGAGAAGCATGGGTTATTGAAGAAGAGTATGATTTCGGTAATTTGCTTACCGGAGTATCAGGCTACTTCAATCAAGTGTTTGATATAACCGATTTTCCTGATAACCCTATAGAGGGAGAATATTTGTCAGTATCAAAATACGATGCCCGAATGAGAATTTTTGATATTGTAAATTCTTCTACAAATGGTATGTGTGAATATACTGCCAGCAATTTTGATGGGGCAATGAAAGGTGATATACTCACGGCATCATTTAATGGTAAAATTAACAGATACCATTTAAACGAGTCAGGAGATGCGGTCAGTTTAAAAAATAATAACTTTTTGTCCGGATTTGGATCTACACCTTTAGATGTTATAGCACAAGGAGATTCTGATCCCTTTCCCGGAACAATTTGGGCCGCTACCTATGGTGCGGATAATATAACCGTTTTTGAACCTGCCGATTTTGGAAATTGTTTGGACCCAAGCGATGCCAATTATGATGGTACAGCTGACTATGATTTTGATGGGTATTCCAACGATGATGAGCTTGCAAATGGCACAGATATTTGTTCTGGGGGTAGCAAACCCAGCGATAATGACGGCGACTTCATATCTGATTTGAATGACCCCGATGATGATAATGACGGTATAGCTGATGTAGCCGATCCTTTTGCCATTGATGCGAATAACGGGTTGGGTACGAGTCTTCCTATCGATTACCCTTTTTGGAATAACGATCCGGGTACCGGCCTATTCGGATTGGGCTTTACAGGTTTAATGATTTCGGGTGACGGTACTACCGATTATTTAACCCAATATGATGATACCAATCTTTCATTTGGTGGAGCAGGAGGTAAAGCGACCATTGATTTTGTAGATGACGGAAGTGCGCTCGATGGCAATACTCAAAGGAACGGCTTTCAATTTGGGGTTAATGTAGATAGTAACTCGTCTCCATTTACGGTACATTCAAAGATAGAAACACCTTTTGCGAATGTAACTTCAACCACAAACCTTTCGTATGGTATTTTTATAGGTAATGGAGACCAAGACC
This sequence comes from Cytophaga sp. FL35, assembly GCF_014349235.1. GTDB lineage: Bacteria > Bacteroidota > Bacteroidia > Flavobacteriales > Flavobacteriaceae > Euzebyella. Next base: position 72,934 of record NZ_JACSOH010000019.1, read on the forward strand.
ATTACTTACAAATATCTATTATGGATGGTAGCCTTGCCGATGATGGTATTCTCGGATTTGAGGTCGTCAAAGAAGACGGTAGCCCAAATGTTTACTCAATGGTGTATGATGTGAATGGCCTATTAGGGGCTACCTCTGTAGATCTATATATCAATGTCTCTCCGGCTACCAACGAAGCACAACCTTATTACTCTTTAGATGGGGGTGAAAGTGTGATTGCTTTAGGGGGAAAGATTACTTTACCCGTCGAAGTATTAGATGCGACCGATAATCAAGGTATGGCGGTCGGTTTGATATCAACTACAGGAGGAGGAGAACCCTTTACGGCTACTTGGGATTACATTAGAATAAATATTGATGGTAACGCCAATTTGGTACTTTCTGAAAGTCCGGTTGATTTTGGTAAGTTGTATACAGATGCTTCTCAAGTTCAATTAGTCGAAACTTTAAAGAACGAGGGTGGGCCGTCGGCAGGTGTAGTTGAGCTTTCGTCCATCAATATTACAGGACCCGATGCCAACTTGTTCAGTCATGATTTAGAACTGCCATTAGTTTTAGGACCAGGGGCGAACAAAACAATTCCCATCAACTTCTTTCCGAATGGTATTGAAGGGATTAAATCAGCTTCCTTAGAACTTGTACATGACGGTGATAACTCACCCTACGTGGTGCCATTAACTGCCATTTTAGAGGAATATGTGGAACCTGCATATACCGTGGTAGCAAGGGTGAATGCAGGTGGAGAGGGTGTATTGGCCACCGATGATCAACCTGATTGGGAATCAAATATTGGCAATGGTGCGGTAACGGGCATTACCTATACTGTAAATGCGGGTACCATTCCTGGTTCTACAAATACATTTCAATATGAAAATAGACATGAGTCGGTACCTGATTACATTGATGAAACGACATTCAATGCTATTTATTCAAAGGAGAGATACGACCCTACTAGCGCGCCTGAAATGGAGTTTAAATTTCCTGTAGACAATGGAAATTATGTGGTAAATATATATACGGGTAATGGCTATGGTCCTGCAAATAGTGTTGGGGCACGTATTTTCGATATTAGTTTAGAGTCTCAATTAAAAGGAGATGACATTGACGTTGTTCAATTGTTTGGTGGAAGTGGCACTCAATTTCATGCCGGTATGCTGTCCTATGATATTACCGTTGCCGATGGGGAGTTGAATGTGTTGTTTGAACATACAGGAACTGAAAATCCTGTGTTGCAAGCCATAGAGGTACTAAAAGTGAACGGGACAAATGATCTTATATCCATCGCACAAATAGAGAACCAACTTAATTTTGTTGATGATACCATCAGTCTTACCGTTTCGGCAAGTGGTGGAAATCAGAACGAAAACTTTACCTATGCCATATCTGGCCAACCGGAGGGGGTGGATATTGAACCGACCAACGGACACATTTTTGGTGTGATTGCGAATGGCGCACTATCGGGCGGGCCTAATAATAATGGAGATCACCAGGTAACAATCACCGTAAGCAAACCAGGTTCCTCAACAGAGAATATGGTATTTCAATGGTCGATTGGTAATTATACTTGGACGGATAAAGAAGAAAATGAAAGCTATACCGCTCGCCATGAATGTTCATTGGTGCAATCTGGAGACAAGTTCTATCTAATGGGAGGACGTGAAAATGCAAAAACCATTGATGTCTATGATTATAACACCGATTCATGGAAACAGATTACTAATTCGCCGCCACAAGAATTCAATCACTTTCAAGCAGTAGAATATAAGGGCTTGATATGGGTAATTGGGGCTTTTAAGACCAACACCTTTCCGCAAGAACGACCTGCGGAATACATTTGGGCATTTGATCCGGTAACTGAAAAATGGATTCAGGGGGCAGAAATACCAGAAAGTAGAAGAAGAGGTTCCACAGGTTTGGTAGTTTACAATGATAAGTTTTATATATCAGGAGGTAATACCGCAGGTCATGATGGTGGTTATGTGAGCTGGTTAGATCAGTACGACCCATCCACAGGACAATGGAAGGTATTGACAGATGCACCTAGAGCTAGAGATCACTTTCATGCGGCCGTAATAGGTCATAAAATGTACTTGGCTGGAGGCCGTCTTTCAGGCGGACAAGGAGGCGTATTTGCACCTACTATCGAAGAGGTTGATGTTTATGACTTTAGTCAAGGGGAGTGGAGTACCTTACCCTCACAACAAAATATACCAACACCGAGAGCTGCACCGGTAACCGCTAGTATCAACGGGAAGTTAATTGTTGCCGGAGGTGAGGTTCAGAATCAAAATGTGTACGGTACTGTAGTTTCCGGAGCTCTTAAGATTACGGAGCAGTATGATCCCGAAACTGGATCCTGGTCACGTTTGCCAGATTTAAATCATCACAGGCATGGTACGCAGGCGATAGTTTCGGGCAATGGTGTTTTCGTAATGGGTGGATCTCCGAATTTGGGGGGCGGTAATCAGAAAAACATGGAATTCTTAGGGGAAGATACTCCAACAGGTACGGCAAATACCGCAAGCCAAATTTCGGCACCTACCTTGGTAGACATGAATCCCGGAGAAACTGCAGCAATTGACTTACAGGCTATTGAAGGTAATATGGGTGTTTATATTCGTTCCGTTACACTAAAGGGTGACGAAGGTGGATACTTTACCTTAAGTACGGCAAACGTGAAAAACATTCTATTAGAACCGAATGGGACCTTAGAGTTAAACGTAACACTCTCAGAAACCGGTGCGAATAAAAATGCAATTCTATCAATTGAGTATGCGACCGAGGCTACCCTTGATATAGTGCTTAAAAATGGTGAATATAATTCTGGGATAACCAACCCAGGTACACAATACAATCGAGTTGGAGAGGCTGTAAGCTTGCAAATAGAAACGGAGAATATGGGAAATAACCTTAATTTCTCGGCGGTTGGTCTTCCCCCTGGATTACAAATAGATGAAGACAACGGTTTGATCAGTGGTACCATTGCCACTACAGGATCCGATGGTCCGTTTTTAGAAAATAATGGCTTGGTGGTTATCGAGGCCGAGTCAGGTGATTTGGTGCCTGGTTGGACAGCAACGAACGTGGGTGGAGCCACAGGCATCAAAGCGTCTACGAATAGCTTTAACTCACAAAATGGGGGTACCATCCCTTATGAAATCAAAGTAACGACTCCGGGTGTCTACAGATTTAATTGGAGAAGTTTTTATTCAGGAGAAAATTCGACCGAAGAAAACGACAATTGGTTGAAGTTTCCTAACAATGATGATGTTTGGTTTTTCGGATATAAAGGTGCCATTACAGACGAAGCAGCCCTTATTAACAATTTACAAGGACCACAGGAAAATATAGTTTTCCCAAAAGGAAGTTCAAGGGTCACTTCCCAAACTACCCCTGAGGGTGGTGGCAGTAACGGTTTTTTCAAGATTTGGAGAAGCGGAGGAAACCCTGAAGTGTATGATTGGCAGGCGCGAACCAGTGATAATGATTCCCATAACGTTTATATTTGGTTCGTGAACCCTGGTACGTACACCATGCAGGTTTCCGAAAGGTCGGCTGGGCATGCCATAGACAAGATGGCTCTGTACAAAATTGACGGGACTAATTACTCTGATATTCAGTTGACTAATGCCTCGGAGTCCAAGAGGGATGGTATAGCTGGAAGTGTTGAAGAAAATAGCCCTTATAACGTCACAGTAACGGTGAACAACAATTCCAATACGTCATCTACTGAATTTAATTGGATTATTGGAAATTCAGGTAACCCAGTGGCAATCTTATCGGCAAATAAAACCACAGGTCGCGCTCCCTTAGCTGTAAGCTTCACAGGAAGCCAATCTTCCGATGATGTTGCAATTGTTGACTATAGTTGGGAGTTCGGTGATGAACTATCGTCGACATCCGATGTTGCCGACCCTACATTTAATTTCCTTAAGGCGGGTACATACACTGTGCTTTTAAGGGTTAAGGATGGTGATAATAATATTGACACCAACACAATTGAAATTAATGTATTGCCTCCTTTAGAACATACAATAACGGTATCTGTTGGACAAAACGGTTCTGTAAATCCTAAAGGCAATGTTCAGGTGGTAGAAGGCAGAGATCAACAGTTTATCATCAGTCCAAATTCAGGCTATGCGATCAATGAAGTGATTGTTGATGGGGTATCTCAAGGGGCAGTTGAGAGTTATATTTTTTATAATGTAACAGGGGACCATTCACTTGAAGCGACCTTTATTAAAAAGCTTATTTCCATTGAGGCATCTGCTGGTTTGGGAGGTGAAATTTCACCAAAGGGAACCATTTCCATTGCAGAAGGGGATAACCAAAAATTCACTGCAATAGCTGAAGAGGGTTATGATTTTGATTATTTTATTGTAGACAACAGTTTTACTGTTTCGGAACCTGAATATTTGTTTGAAAATGTTAGTGGAGAACACATTATCAAGGCAGTATTCGTAGAAAAGGAAAAACCAAAATACTTAATAGCATCATCTGCTGGTTTTGGCGGTTTCATTTCACCAGTCGGTGATAACTGGGTGGAAGAATCGGGGAGTATTGTTTTCTCCGTAACGGAAAGTGATGGGTACCAGTTCGAACACTTTTTGGTCGACGGTATTGTTGTAGCCGATATGGCTGAATATACCTTTGAGAATGTTATGGAAGGACATTCGATAGAAGCGGTGTTTAAATCCATTCAAGGTGATTATACCCTAAATTTATTAGCTTCTGAAGGAGGTACTTTGGATCCCAGTGGAACCCTTTACGTAAAAGAAGGAGATACACAAGAAGTAAATATTATTCCAAATGAAGGGCATCAAATTAAACAAATTCTTGTTGATGGAGTCGAAGTGACAATTGTCGAAAGCTATAAATTTGAAAATATTAGTTCAAGCCACGAAATGCAGGTTATATTTCAGAAAACGAACGAAGGTCCTTCCGCTTTGATTCGGGCAGATGTAAAATCAGGTTATTCTCCACTATTGGTCAATTTTGACGGAAGCAATTCTTCAGATGATGTTGCAATCACAAGTTTTACATGGAATTTTGGAGACGGATCAAATACCATAGAGGGTGAGACCGCTGCTCATACCTATAACTCTGTAGGTATTTACACGGCGACCCTGACCGTAGAAGATATAGAAGGAGAAATAAGTACCGAGACAATTGAAATTACAGTGTTAGATTCTCCCGGACTATCGGAAGAGGGCAACAAAGAACTGCGAATCTACCCGAACCCAGCTTCATCAGAAGTGTCCTTAGGTTTGGTCAAAGGTGCGAATCTAATACTTGAGACCGTTTCGGTTTTCGATATGAGTGGAAATCTAGTATTAGAATCAGACGTAAAGAATACGGCGGTTGGTGAAGTATATAAAGTAACGGTTGCCAATTTATCCGATGGTCTTTATTATGTGAGAACCAAAGATGTTTCTGGTAACGAGATGATTAAGAGGCTGCTGGTAAAACATTAAATTCTAGTGGTTAAAGAAGTAAGGGTGAAAACGAAAGTTTTTGCCCTTTTTTGTTTCTAATAGGTAGCGAGAAAAGTCAAAATGAAAACGAATTTAATTCTATCTGGATGACGAATTTTAAATTAATATATTTAAACGTTATATAAACCACAAATACTCATGAAACCAAACCAACTACTATTCATTGTTGTCTTATTGACATGTCAATTGGCTTTAGCCAAAATTACCCTTCCAAATATATTTGGGGACCATATGGTGCTGCAAAGAAACGAAGCTGTTAAAATATGGGGCTGGGCCCAAACCGGTGAAGAACTGATCGTTACCACTAGTTGGGACAATAAGGAGTATATGGTAAAAACTCCGATTACTGCAGCATGGGAGGTGTTGGTAAATACACCAGAAGCTGGCGGTCCTTTCAAGATAACGATAAAGGGATTGGAAGATGAAGTTGTGCTCCATGATATTCTCATAGGAGAGGTATGGGTGTGTTCTGGGCAATCAAATATGCAATGGACCGCAACCACAAACGCAGGAATAGACAATGCGGAGGAAGAAATAAAGAAGGCCGACTACCCAAATATTCGTTTTTTTATGGTTGAACGTAGAACGGCTGAATATCCGCAAGACGATTTACCGGGTAATTGGGAGGTATGCTCGCCAGAAACGATGAAAGACTTTAGTGCTGTAGCCTACTTTTTTGCCAGACGACTTCAAACTGAGATGAATATTCCTATCGGTCTAATCAATAATGCCTGGGGAGGTTCTCCTGCCGAGGTTTGGGCAACACGATCAGTTTTTGAAGAAAACGAAGACCTTAAAAAAGATGCCGATTCTATGAAAGTAACCCCTTGGAGTCCGGTAACCCCTTCCTATTTGTACAATGGAATGGTTCATGCACTTACCGGTTTCAAGATTGCCGGTACTATTTGGTATCAGGGTGAATCAAATGTGAGCAGACATGACAATTATACCAAGTTGTTCTCTAAAATGGTCGCTTCTTGGCGAAGCGCTTGGGGATACGAATTTCCATTTTACTTTGTTCAAATTGCTCCTTACAAATATGATACACCCGAGGTTGGTGCATATCTTAGAAATTCACAAAGAATAGCTCAGGAAGTAATCCCGAATTCAGGAATGGTCGTGGTTAGCGATATTGCTACCATCAATGATATTCATCCTCCAAATAAGCAGGATGTGGGTCTTCGTCTAGCGAATCTTGTACTTAAAGAGACGTACAAAAATTATGATGGAGAAGTGCATGGTCCCCTCTATAAAACTCATAAAATTGACGGGAAGAAGGTGGAGGTTCTTTTTGAACATGCCGACGGACTAATGGTGAGGGGAAAACAAATTACCCATTTTGAAATAGAGTCCACAGATGGAAAATGGTATCCGGCCAAGGCAAAAATAAAAGATGATAAAATTATACTGACCTCCAAAAAAGTCACTGAACCCGTAAATGTGCGATTTGGATGGAGCAATACAGCGGAGCCAAACTTATTTAATAGGGCCGGTCTACCTGCTTCCGCCTTTATTTCCGAATAAATGTTGGCCCATAAAATGTAACTAATTGTCGTATTTTCGGCAATAGAAAAATTGACTATGAAGCCCAGTACTACTTTCCTTAAGGTTACACTTCTTTTGGTATTTTTACTCTTGACCTCTTGTAAAAATAAAGGGGAAAAAGTTGAGGAGGAAGAGGAACATGAATTTACGAATGCCCTGGTAAACGAAAGCAGTCCTTATCTCCTGCAACATGCCCATAATCCCGTAAATTGGAGGCCTTGGAGCCAGGAGACTTTAGAAGATGCCAAAAAGGAGAACAAACTGGTGTTGGTAAGCATTGGATATTCCTCATGCCATTGGTGTCATGTGATGGAAGAGGAAACTTTTGAAGATGTAGAAGTGGCCAAGGTTATGAACGATAATTTTGTCAGTATAAAGGTTGATAGGGAAGAAAGACCCGATGTTGACCAGGTATACATGACCGCTTTGCAGTTGATTTCAGGTAATGGTGGCTGGCCCTTGAACGTAATCACCCTTCCAAACGGCAAACCCTTGTACGGAGGTACTTACCATACTAAAGAACAATGGACGCAAGTTTTGACCAAAATCAACGATTTGTACCAAAATGACCCTCAAAAGGCTTCGGAATATGCGGATATGGTTGCTAATGTAATTGCGGAAGCAAACACTATTGTACCTAATTCAGATAATGAAATACTCTCCAAAGATACGGTTCGCGAAAGTGTTAAAACATGGAGCGAATATTGGGATTTGGAAAAGGGTGGGGATAAGGGTGTCCAAAAGTTCATGATTCCTTCAAACCTGATGTTCCTTTTGGATTATGCTATTTTACAAGAAGATAAACAAGCCAAAGCACACGTCAAAAATACCTTGGATATTATGGCATTTGGAGGAATCTATGACCATTTAGGGGGTGGCTTTTACAGGTACAGTACGGACCCGGATTGGAAAGTCCCACATTTTGAAAAGATGTTGTATGATAATGCGCAGGTTCTAAGCTTGTACTCCAGGGCCTTCACTGTATTTAAGGACGAGAGGTATAAAGATATAGTTTGGGAAACGGTGGAATTTCTCCAAAGGGAAATGAAAAACAAGGATGGGGGATATTATGCCGCCCTGGATGCCGATACAGAAGGAGAGGAGGGAAAATATTATGTGTGGGGCAAAGAGGAGTTAATGGAGGTTTTAGAAGATGATTTCCCCCTTTTTTCTGAGTATTATCGTATTCATGATGAAACGGTCTGGGAAGATGACAAGTATGTTCTACATAGGTCCAGTAATGACTCGAAATTCCTGGCCGAAAATCAGATAGATGGTTCCAGTCTGTCAAATATCAAATCAAATTGGCATAAAAAATTGATGAACGCTAGGGGAAAGCGTACATTTCCAGGTGTAGATGATAAAGTAATTACCTCGTGGAATGCTTTATTGATAGATGGTCTGGTCGATGCTTATAAAGCATTTAATCAAGAGCGTTTTCTAGATGAGGCGGTTTCAATTTTTACTTCTTTAAAGACACATAATTATGCTAATGGAAAGTTAGTCCATACATATAAACCTGGCAGTGAACAAAGGAAAGGCTTTTTAGAGGACTACTCCTTTTTTGCCCATGCTTCTTTAAGTCTTTATGAGGTTACTTTTAATACAGACTATTTAGATTTTGCTAGAGAGTTAACCAAAAAAGCCCATAATCAATTTTATGATAGTAGTTCTGGTTTGTACTTTTTTAATGAAGGCGAGGAGTTGATTGCTAAAATTGTAAAAACGGACGACGGTGTTTTACCGTCGCCCAATGCAATAATGGCCTCCAATTTATTTAAGTTGGGTCACATAGATTACAATACCGAATTCATGGAAAGGTCCAAAAAAATGCTTGCATCTATAACTCCATTGATCGCAGAAAGTCCTTCCAGCTATTCAAAATGGAACTCTTTACTTTTGAAAAATACCTTTCCATTTTTTGAAATAGCCATTGTAGGCTCAAATGTTAAGCCAGTGGTGCAAGGATTTCAAAAACATTACTTGCCTAACACCCTTGTTGTGGGTAGTAAGGAAAAAAGTGATTCTCCGTTGTTCAAAGACCGTTTTATTGAAGATGAGACCTATATCTATGTTTGTCAGAACACTACCTGTAAACTACCTGTAAAGACGGTTGAAAAGGCCCTTGGCCAAATGAAAAATTTTTAACGGTTATTATTTATGTTATCTCAGTACAGATTGTGTCAATCTACCATATAGATGTTCCAAATCCGCATAATTTTCATTTTTAATTTTTAAATTGTGCGCTCATTTAAACTAAACTAACTATGCAGATAAAGGAATCTCCTGAAGTCTATGATGTTATCATTGTCGGCTCCGGCGCCGGCGGTGGTATGGCTACCAAACAGCTTGCAGATGCCGGATTAAATGTTGCGGTTGTTGAAGCGGGACCGTTCTTTGACCCCGCTGACCCGAAAACCATGACCCAATTGAAGTGGCCTTATGATTCGCCACGTAGAGGTGCGGGAACCACGCGTGCCTTTGGCGAATGGGATCAGTCTTGGGGCGATTGGGAAGTTGATGGTGAACCGTACACCACGGAAGAAGGAACCACTTTTAAATGGTGGAGAGCACGTATGCTCGGTGGCCGTACCAACCACTGGGGGCGTATCTCACTCCGCTTTGGCCCTAAAGATTTTAAAGGTAAAACTCGCGACGGACATGGGGAAGATTGGCCTATAGGCTATGAAGACGTAAAGCCTTATTACGATAAGGTAGATAAATTGATTGGCGTTTTTGGAACCAATGAAGGTCGTGAAAATGATCCGGATGGATTTTTCCTTCCTCCTCCAAAACCAAGACTTCATGAACTATTTTATATAAAAGGCGCAAAAAAGTCGGGTATTCCAGTAATTCCAGGCCGTCTTTCAATGCTTACGAAGCGAATAAATAATGAGCGTGGTGTTTGTTTTTATTGCGGACAATGCGGTAGATCATGCCAAGTGTATGCGGATTTCTCCGCTGGAAGTTGTTTGATTTTTCCGGCCCAAAAAAGTGGTGGTAAGGTGCGCTTGTATGTCAATTCCATGGTTCGTGAAATTACCACCAATGAAGAGGGTAAGGCCACTGGAGTTTCTTACGTAAGTAAAGATGACAGAAAGGAATATAAGCTAAAAGCAAAAGTAGTGGTATTGGCAGCATCTGCCTGTTCATCCGCCAGAATATTATTAAACTCCAAAAGTAAGCAACATCCAAACGGATTGGGTAACAGCAGCAATTTGGTAGGTAAGTATTTACACGATTCTACAGGAAGTAGTGGGGCGGCCTTTGTTCCAGATTTGATGAATCGTGATGTTACCTATAACGAAGATGGTGTGGGTGGTATGCACGTTTACTCACCTTGGTGGGGTGATCATAGTAAACTGGATTTCCCTCGCGGCTACCACATAGAAGTGTGGGGAGGTATGAGCCAACCTAATTACGGTTTTGGTTTTGATCAAGACAATTTTAATAAGCTAATGGGCTTCCCAACCGGCGGATATGGAGACAAACTTCGTGACGAAGTTAAGAGGTACTACGGTGCCGTTATAGGCTTTGGTGGTAGAGGTGAGGGTCTAGCTCGAAAGGAAAATTACTGTGAGATTGACGAAACAACTGTTGATGATTACGGAATTCCGGTGTTGAAATTTAACTATAAATGGTCTGATGTTGAAGTGCGTCAAGCAAAACACATGCAAGACACCTTTGAAGAGATTACCCATAACATGGGAGGCATCTATTTAAACAAACCAGGTAAGGACAGGGACTATGGTCTTCATGCGCCCGGTGAGATCATTCACGAAGTAGGTACCACTAGAATGGGGGATGATCCAAAAACTTCGGTTACCAATAAATTCAATCAATTACATGATGTTGACAATGTATTTATTGTAGATGCAGGACCCTTTGTTTCCCAAGCGGATAAGAACTGTACTTGGACCATTTTGGCACTATCTTGGAGAGCATCGGACTATATTATAGAACAGTTGAAACAACAAAATATCTAATGATGGACAGAAGAAAGAGTATACAGACAATGATTCTTGGTGCTAGTGCTTCTGCATTTGCATTTCACAGTTGTAAAACCGATAAGGGAGAAGCTGCACCCGTAGAAGGAGATACTGCGGTTAGTACGGATACCAAATTTTATGGTAGAACGCCCGCGGAGGCAGAAAGGGATGCAAAGTTAAAGGAAGAACAGCTTTTCAATGAACATGAAATGGAAACGATTGCTGTTTTGAGTGAGGTTATTTTGCCACCTAAAGAACCACATGGAGGTCCGTTAGAAGCAGATGTGCCGGAATTTATAGAGTTTATAGGTAAAGATATGCCACAGATGCAGAATACCTTGCTGGGTGGTTTAATGTGGTTGGACCATAAATCGAATACCGATTACGGATTGGAATTTAAATCGGCTAGTTTAGATCAGCAGAAGGAGATACTTGACCAGATTTGTAATCAAGATATGGAAATGCCCTTAGATGATCAACCTTTGCAGATTCAGTTTTTCGCATTGATGAGAAACTTGGTCGTAACTGGTTACTATACTTCAAAGGTGGGTATTGCAGATTTGGGTTACAAAGGAAACCAACCCAATGTTTGGGACGGTGTACCAGATGATGTTCTTAAGAAACACGGTGTTGAATATGATCCAGAATGGATTGCCAAATGTGTAGATAATAGCAAGAGAAATGTGATTGCCGAGTGGGATGAGGATGGAAATCTTTTGACCTAATTTGGTAATTGCAAGATAATAAGAAACACCTCCTTCAATTTTTAAGGGGGTGTTTTTGTATTACAGCAGTATATATCCTTACTTTTAAGAGCTAAATTAAAATCGGATGAAAAAAATAATTTCAACATTACTATTGGCCCTTCTTTTCAATATTTCGGGGCAAGGGCAAGAAGTTGGTTTACAGCTTTATAGTTTAAGAAATCAATTTAAGGAAGATGTTCCCGGAACCTTGAAAATTATCAACGGGTGGGGTATTACCAAGATTGAAGGAGGCGGAACTTACGGTTTATCAATGGGAGAGTTTAAAGACTTACTTAAGGAAAACAATTTAAATGTAGTTAGTGTTGGGGCTAGCTTTGGAGATTTAGAAAATAATGTGCAAAAGGTAATTGACAACGCCAAGGAATTTGGTGCTACTTATGCCATGTGCGCTTGGGTTCCTCACGATGATAATAAATGGGATTTAGAAGAAACACAACATGCCACTAAAGTTTTCAATAAAGCGGGAAAGGAATTGAAAAAAAATGGGATAACCTTGGCATACCATGCCCATGGTTATGAATTTAGACCTTGGAAGGATGGTACCCTTTTTGACTATATGGCTCAAAACGCAAAAGACTTTACTTTTGAACTTGACGTTTTTTGGGCACACCATGGCGGGGCAGATCCTTTGGCGCTTATGAAGAAGTACCCCAAGAAATTCACTCTTATGCATTTAAAGGATATGCAGCATGGAATTGAAGGTAACAATACCGGTCATGAAGATGTAGAGACCAATGTAGTTCTAGGAACTGGTCAAGTAGATATAGCTGGTACCGTTGCAGAGGCAAAGAAGTTAGGTATTGAGTACATGTTCATTGAAGATGAATCTTCTAGGGTCGTTGAGCAGGTTCCGGAAAGTTTGAAATATTTGGAAAGTTTAGATTAAAAAGAATTTTAATAATCTAAAAAACCCCTTACCGAAAAAAGTGAGGGGTTTTCTTTTTCGCATTAAAAAACAGGTATATTTATAGCATACAACCTCCTTGACTATGAAAAGCCTGCACCTATTGTTTTTTTTACCACTGATAATTTTTCAGTCGTGTGGTGAGAGTAAAACCAACGATGAAACTTCTGCAAAAGAGACGAGACCAAATATTATTTGGCTTGTAGCCGAAGATCAATCCCCAGAATGGTTCCCTATGTATGGAGATAAAAGTATCTCCTTACCAAATTTGGAAAGTTTATCGGCAGATGGGATAACCTTTGATAATGCGGTTGCACCTGTTCCTGTGTGTGCTCCTGCCCGCAGTTCATTGATTACCGGTATGTATCCCACTACCTTGGGAACACACAATATGCGCACCCATACCCCATGGAGAGCAATAAACGAACCCTTGTTGGATAGTTTGCCCAGTTATTCCCCTGTAGTTCCGGAAGGTGTAAGAATGTTTACAGAGTATTTAAGAAAAGAAGGATACTACACTGCTAATGGGCCCAAGGAAGATTATAATTTTGAAAAGACGGATGCTGCTTGGGATGATAGTAGTCCTAAAAGACACTACCGAAAAAGAGAGGGGAATCAGCCATTTTTTGCCGTTTTTAATTTTTCGGTTTGTCACGAAAGTCAAATTTGGAATCGAGGCAAGGATAGTCTCTTTGTAGACCCTAAAGAATTGCATGTACCTCCCTACCTTCCTGATAACGATACAATTCGCCATGACCTTGCCGTTAATTATAGTAATCTAAAAAGGTTGGATAATCAACTAGGTGAAATTATAAAGGATTTAAAGGAAGACGGCTTATATGAAAATAGTATTATATTTTTTTACGGAGACCATGGTGGTCCCTTCCCAAGACATAAAAGGGCTTTATACGATACGGGTGTAAAGGTTCCATTGATTATTAAATTTCCTGAAAATGAGGATGGGGGAACAAGGGATGACAGGCTTATTAGTTTTATAGATTATGCCCCCACCGTACTTTCTATGGCGGGTATAGAACCTCCTAAGGTAATTCAGGGCAAGGCGATGTTCGGGGAATTTGAGGTAGAGGACAAGCCGGAGTATACATATCATAGTTCTGACCGATTTGATGAAATTTATGATAGATTAAGGGCTGTAAGGTCCACGGAGTATAAGTACATCAAAAGTTTCAATACAAACTTGAGCCATGCCTTGAATGTATCGTATCGGGAACAAATGCCAATGATGAGGGAGCTTCGGAAAATGTACGCCGAAGGAACACTGAATGATGAGCAGAAGTTATGGCTAAATCCTACTAAACCGGAAGAAGAATTGTATGACTTAAAGGAAGATCCCTATGAGTTACATAATTTGGCCTTAGACCCAGATTATCAGCAAACCCTAATTGGATATAGACAATTGTTGAACGATTGGATGAAGGAAACCAATGACTTGGGTAGAATGGATGAAAGGATTTTAATGGAACGCTGGTTAATTGATGGCGAACAACCTAGATTGGACGAGTTACAACTTGAAGTGACCAATGAAGGAATTGAACTTATTTCTCCAAAAAACGATGCGACCGTAGTCTTTAGGCAGTCAAAGGACACTATTTGGCATGTTTACGCTGCTCCTTTATCAAAGGATATGTCTTTTGAGGCCAAGGCCGAACGTATTGGTTATATCGATAGTGAAATTTTAGAGTATAGTGCGGATTAATTGACACGTTTGAAAACCAAAAGACGGATGTCCGCAACTTCCAATTTTGGTTTTTCCAAAGCTTTTAGGGTCAATGTGCCGTTTCCTCTTTTTAATACCATGGTACCTAATTTTATGGGTATAAAATCCTTAACGTAGGATTCCATTCTTGGCACCCTATCCATTTTCCTTCCAATAAGTTCAGGATCATGGGCATTTGTAATCTTTTTGGCAATTTTGCTATCGCCTAAACTAAGTTCTATTATGGAACCTATATTCTCTTCCGAGCAGGTATAATACAAATCCACTTCAAATTTTCCATCGGCTAGAACTTCCACATCCCATGAAATAGAGTCCTTAATATTATTCCAATTGGTAAAATAGCTATCATTTGGGTATTTATTACTTCTTTTTATTTTCCCATGAGGTAAACCATCTCTAGCAGGTAAATGGGTAAAGATTTGCTTTGGATGCCCAAGGGTAAAACCTCTTTCGTCATTTGTATTGTTTTTGGGCTCCACCATTGATAACCACTCTTTTTTCATTGAAACGAGCGAATCCCGTTTACTTGGATACTTTTCCGAAATATCCTTGGTTTGCCCTCTATCAGATGTTATGTGGTATAACCTATTTTCGTCATCCAATCTAAATTCTTGGGTTCTTAGACTTGTTTTTCCGTTCCAGTGGTTATAAATCACTCGGTCATTCCAATTTTGGTTTTCGTCAAACAATAAGGGAGCAAGGTTCTTACCATCAATAGGTTTCGCAGTTATGGGATATACATCTGCCAAACTAGCTAAGGTAGGTAGAAGGTCGATAGCACTAGAGATTTGGTTTATTTTTTTTCCTTCTTCCAAAAAGTTGGTCCACTGTATGTATAACGGGCTACGAACACCACCTTCATCCGTAGAGCCTTTTTTACCTCGCATTCCACCATTCCATCTTAGGCTATTGGGTCCATTATCGCTTAAGTAGACCACGATTGTATTATCCTCCAAATAAAGCTTTCTCAATCTGGCCATTAATCGTCCTACATTATAATCAATGTTTTCAACCAAAGCCAAGGCAGCTTTAGTAAACGTTTGATTTTCATTTGCATCTTGATTGGATAGAAATTGAAGTTCCTTTTTTTCAAATTTTTGCCATAGGGAATCCGGAACTTGCATTGGGCTATGTGGAGTATTAAAGGGAAGATATAAAAAGAAGGGACTATCTTTATGTTTTTCGATGAACTCCAGACCATGATCTGTTAAATCATCGACAAGAAAACCATTTCCTTTAACAATTTTGCCATTGTGCTCTAGCATAGGACTAAAGTAATTGCCCCAATGACCCGAAGCAAAACCATAATACTCATCAAAACCCTGTTTATTAGGATGGTAAGGAGCTTGGGTTCCATTGTGCCATTTACCATAAGCCGCAGTTTTATACCCGTTGTTCTTTAATAGTTCCGCAAGCGTAGTTTCGTCATAATTCATCCGTTCTCCACCAGAGGACGTACTGTATACTCCTGTTCTGGGAAAATATCTACCGGTAAGAATTTCAGCCCTTGTTGGGGAACAAACCGGTTGCACGTAAAAGTTTTCAAAGGAAACGCCATAGGTTGCTAAGGCATCAATATGAGGTGTTTCCAAATTGGGGTTTCCACTACTGCTCAAATCGCCCCATCCTTGATCATCGGCTAAAATGAGGATAATATTAGGCCGTTTATCATCCCTTGTAAGAGCAATTTGCTTATCTGTTGTGTTTTTATCTTTACAGGAAAAGACCAATAGTGCTAAAATCGGAAAAAAGTATTTCACCTTAAATTGATTTAATAGTTCAGTGTTCGAAGGAGTTGTGCCAAGATACTGATATTATTAAGGGAAAAGGAAGTCTTTTTTTGATTTTTAAGGTGATAAAATATGCCTATATTGGACACTTATGTAGCCGTGATGTTCAATCATACAAACCACGGGTATCCAAGCCTACTTTTTTAAACTTAAAATCATTTTCAACTTCCATGAAGTATTTCGCATTTGTTTTTTTTATGTTGTGCCTGTCGATTTCCTGCAAAGAATCTGCCGATAAAAAAGTGAAACAAGAAAAAATGGATGATGAGGTATCCTTGCAATTAGACACCATAAAAGAAAAATCGGAATCCCCTAAAAAGGTATTTAAGACCTTTGAAAGTTTAGCGGACACAACCTTTGTGCGCTTAGCCGATTTCAGCGATGGGTTTGCCTATGATTTGAGGTATGCCACAGAGAATAATTTTTTGAAGGAGAAGGTTTATGATTGTGCCGAATGTTACACAAGGGTAAAGACGGCAAAAGCATTATTGAAGGCCAATGAAGATTTTAAGGAAAAGGGGGTAAGAATCAAGTTTTTTGATTGTTACAGACCCAATTCGGTTCAGTACAAAATGTGGGCAATAGTACCTAATCCCCAATATGTTGCCAACCCGAAGAAAGGCTCGATACACAATAAGGGAGGTGCTGTTGATATTACCCTGGAAACTTTGGAAGGGGAGGAGCTGGATATGGGTACAGACTTTGATTTTTTTGGAAAAAGGGCCTATCATGATAATTTAGACCTACCTAAAGAAATATTGGATAACCGCAAACTCTTAAAGGAAACCATGGAAAAACATGGTTTTTGGTCCATAAGAACCGAATGGTGGCATTACAACCTAGGTGCCGGATCTAATGATAAAGTTGCTAATTTTAAATGGCCTTGTAATTAACTCAAAAAATACATAATGAAATTATTAATAACCGCTCTATTATTTGTAATACCCATGTCTATTACCGCTCAAGACACCATTATTCCCCTGTGGCCAAAAAACCAAATTCCTAATCGTATTGCTTCAGATGAAAAGGAAGTACATGTAAAGGAAGGAATTCTAAGAATCAGTAAAGTTCAGGAACCACACCTTGAGGTATACCTGCCGGCGAAACAAAATGCAACGGGACAGGCAATGTTGATTTTCCCGGGAGGAGGCTATCAAATTCTCGCTTATGACTGGGAAGGAACGGATATTGCAAAATTCTTAAATGGAAAAGGAATTGCGGGTATTGTCGTCAAATATAGACTGCCCACATCGGAGTCTTTAAAAGAAAACTATAATGTTCCCTTGATCGATGCGCAAAGGGCCCTAAGGTTGGTGAGGTCCAAAGCGGATGAATTTAATATTGCAACAAATCAAATTGGAATTATTGGCTTTTCCGCCGGAGGACATTTGGCTTCTACACTTGGCACGCATTTTAATGAAAAGGTGTACGAGCCAATTGATAATGCCGATAAACAAAGTGCACGACCAGATTTTATGAGTTTGATATATCCTGTCATAACATTTAGCCAAAGCACTAAGCACACCGGGTCTCAAAAAGCTTTGTTGGACGGTTCTGAAACAGAAGAACGTATCAAACATTTTTCCAATGAATTGCAGGTGACAAAGGAAACTCCTGCAACCTTATTGGTTCATGCATCAGATGATAAAGGTGTACCAGTGGAGAATAGCCTCTTGTTTTATCAGGCATTAAAAGATAATGGGGTACCGGCTACTATGCATATTTATCCAGAGGGGGGACATGGCTTTTCATTGGCTAGACAAGATGTTCACCTAAGAGGATGGACAGAGAGGCTAATTGAGTGGATTGACAGTTTGAAATAAGCAATACTTTTTGATGTATTTCAATCAATAACAAGGAGTTATATTAGGTTGTGATGAAAACTGGAAATTAGGACGGTTTTTATTGTCATTTATGCTACAAAGTTTTTTATTTTTGCAATCTTGTTTTGAGAATCCCACCTTATTGATTTAGGTATAATTTTCAAACAATCGGGATGTAGCGCAGTCAGGTAGCGTACACGCATGGGGTGCGTGTGGTCGCTGGTTCGAATCCAGTCATCCCGACACTTAGGATATTAAAATTGATTTTTTAATATGTAATTAAATGAAAACCAGTAAAATACATTTTTACTGGTTTTTTTTGTATTCATTTATAGACACTATAATTAGTGTCCTAATTAGTGTCCTATTTTTTAAGGAAAGAAATGCCTAAATTTATAGTTCACGACCTGTGATTCGACTTTCGAGATGATTTGGCTTTCGATTTAACTGAGTTTTCAATTAAATATGAAAGTGATGATTTCAGAACACACATTCAACGTTCATTTCTGGTTGAGGAAAAATGCCCTTAAAAAAGATGGTACAGCTCCTATCTATGCGCGTATATGGATAGATAGTAAGGCAGTTGACATTAGTACAAAAAAAGCTGTACTTGAGAAGAATTGGAATTACAATGCCTGCCGAGTTAAGTCCAAGGTAAAAAATTCAGGCAATATTAATGATGCACTGGATACAGTGAATTTAAACTTAAAAAGTGCCTACAGACAATTATTGGAGAAAGGCCATCCCATAACGGCCGAAGCTATAAAACTTCGCTATACAGGAAAAGATAGAGAAGTTTTGACATTAATGGAATTGATTACCTATCACAGGGAAAATGAAATCCAAAAGCTAGCCCCCGGAACTGTCAAGAATTATAAGGCTACCGAAAAGTACATTCGACGTTTTATCCAAAAAGAATATAAAGTGAAGGACATTTATCTTCTGCACATCGATTATTCTTTTATAACAAAATTTGAAAATTATTTACGTACCTGTTCTCCATTAAAAAAATCTCAACCCTTGAGGAACAATGGTATAATGAAACACTTGGAACGACTTCAAAAACTTACGAACATGGCTCTGAAGCATGGTTGGATTAAATCTAACCCTTTCAATTTGTTCCAATTGAAATTTGACTCATACGATAGCGCCTTTTTGGAACAGTCCGAGTTGGATTATTTAATGAATGTATCACTATCCAATGACAGTATGTCTCTAGTGAGGGATATTTTCATTTTTTCGTGCTACACTGGTCTGAGTTATATAGAGGTGAAAAATTTAAGTGCAAAGAACATCGTTGAAGGAATTGATTGCGAAGATTGGATTGTACTACGGAGGAAGAAATCTAATGTACCTGTAAAATTACCCTTGCTAAATGAAGCCAAATTAATACTTCAGAAATACGCTTCTTATCCAAAAGCAGAAAATGGATATCACCTTTTACCCGTATTTAGCGATCAGAGACTTAACCTTTACCTGAAACAAATCGCCTCTATTTGCAAAATTGATAAACATATAACTTTCCATGTTGCAAGACATACTTTTGCTACTACGATAGCTCTATTAAACGATGTTCCGATTGAGACGGTCTCTAAATTGCTAGGCCATAGAAAATTATCTACTACTCAAAAATATGCGAGGGTAATTGAGAAAAAAATTAGTAATGATATGAAATTGTTGAGAAGGAAACTTGATGAACATAAGCAAAGTAAGTCAAATAATCATACCAACAAAAAGGGACATTTGAGGATTGTCTAAGGCTAAAAATTTGATAACAATCGAAATTGATGAAGTTGGATTACAACTTCATATGGAGAATGTAAGGATCAAATTATTCTAAAATCCTTATTATTAATGAAATAAGGAAAGTTCCATTCGGAAGCATCAAAATTTATGTTATACGCTCTGTCAAATTGACATATGCTCGGTTATGCACTATTTCCTAGAACACTAAAAATTTAAAAATTT
>NZ_JACSOH010000020.1 GCF_014349235.1 Cytophaga sp. FL35
CAAATCAAAGAAAACCACCTCCAGGACACTTGAAAGTAAGGAATTGAAAGCTTATTTGGACCATGTGTACGCCAGCTTTGCTATTTAGAATTGCCTTTGTCAAGAAATCTTTAAAGTTTTTAACTGTTAAAGGATTTACTCTCTCTTAGTAATATAGAAAAACATAAATGAGAGAAATACTAATGAATTTTAAAGATTAGCATTGTTGGGTTTAAGAATTTAATTTCGTATTCTATTTATTTTAATATTTCTTTAGTTGTTTTAAATCTGCATTGTCTAATTTCTACTTGTTAGAAGTAAAAATTAAATGGATTTTTCAGTATACGCTTAATTATAAAATTTCGCGATGCAAATACGTTTCGTAACGTCAAAGGTCTTGAAGAACTGACCCTTAAGATTTCTTTACTTGAAAATTCCAAAGGAAATAACAATGCAAGTTGAAATAAAAATGTCGTGGAATACCACGACATTGTTAATAGGACAATTGTTTCGAAAAAAACAGTTAAATCGATTTAGTAGACTAATTTCTACTGTTTTGTTTGGAAATTCTCTGTTTTAATTTGGAGTCTCCATTGACAAACAGTTCAATTACGTATCTACCATCTTCGTATGAGCTTAAATCTATTTCAAACGTCTTCTCTTTGATATTAGAAAAAGGTATTTTTTCTTGAATGTCACCATCTTTAAGAATGTGTATTTCACCATTGGATTCTGCTACCAGTTGAACCAGTAGTTGTGTGGTCTCACGAATTCTTCTAGGGTATAATTTTACTAGGCTCTGCTCTACGTTGTTATCAATGGTAGGATTATCTTTTACTATAAAATCTAATTGCTCACCTACACCACAATCACTTTCGAATCTATGTAGTACACGACCCTCAAGGTCTGAAATCTGAAGGTATCCGAAACCTTGTTTGGGCATGAACCAAAATTCCAAACCATTATGTTCCGTGTCTTCCAATGACATTCTATATGGTCCAATATCTAACTTTATAGTGTCTTTATATACAGTATCTTTTTTGGTGTTAGAGGGGTGTTTCTCATAAAAGATTTTGTTGTCGGCATTTATAATGCGAACTGTATTTTCCTCTGGGTTATTATTGGTTTGATAGGTAACAACCACATTTTTAGGTATTTCTTTAGGTGAATTGAAGTTGGTGGATTTCATATTGTCACTAATCCATTCATCCGACTTTCCATTGGGGTCCTCCAAAGCAACATTGAATGTGTTTTCACCGAACTTAAAATCAATGATGCCTGGTAAAGTGATGTAAGCTTCCTCATAAAAAGCAAGATTTCCTTTCCAAAGGAATGTCTTTTCTTCGAATCCTTCAGTTCCATATTTTATTTGGACCTCCTTCAAATTTTCCGAACCCAAATTTTTAAGGATAATTTTAGGCTCTATTACGGAAGGGTTTAACCGATTTAATTCAGGAGCGTCGTTGGGCACTAATATTTGCTCCAACGAAACATCATTTGATTTTGTAGGTTTGTTATATTCAAAAACCATGGCGCTTATACTTTCGTAAGCCTGTATATTTTCTTCCGCTACATACGGTTCCATTTCAAAATCGAGGGTGTGGGTAGGTTTGGTAATTGGAAAATCAATTATATCTGGAGACTGTAAGTCTCCGGGACACCAATATGCTCTATCAAAAATCCAAGTGCCTCCTTGCGGGTAGAGATTGTTATCTCCACATTCTTTCCACATATCCCTATGGTCAATGGTCTTACCATCTACTAAAATCTCTCGCCATCTACTACAGAATTCGCTACAACCTTTGGGCTTGTCCATTCCATGGCCGGTATGTAGGACACGAATTCGTGCGAAATCTGCATCTTCCTTCATTTTGATTTCTTTAGGGGAGAGAGATTTTGTAATAGGTTTTTCTGGATTGCCATAACTAAAGCCATCATCATATAATTTGTGAAAGCCTAAGGGTTGAGCAACAGGATCACCCATTTCAAATTTAAAGTCAATTTTAAGTTTCCAGCCTACATTGGCTCCTTCGTATCCCGTATGGTTATAGGTGATTTCTACGCTGTCTCTAAGTATACTTGAAAAATCCGTTACATCAATTTGCCAGCGCCAGTCCCAATCCTTCTTGAAGTTACTACCGTAGGGTGTCAGCATTTTGCCTATTTCCAAGTTTAAGGTATCTCCTTTTAGTCCTCCAACCCGATTAATTCGTATAGGATCCATATAGTCCCAATGCGCAATATCTATGGAATCTGGATGACCTAAAGTAACTTCCATAAAAATTCTTCTAATGGATTCTTGTTGTTTTGGAAAGACTCCCCATGAAGAAAAGAGGTTATTTCCTTGACTCGGATCGCAAATAATGGTAACATTTTCGTGGCTTATTATATTTTTTGTAACCCTTTCTCTTTTAGTGGATTGGCAGTTAAAAAGCAGGGTGGTGATTACTGCTAATAAGAAGTGGTGTTTAAGTTTCATTCGGTAAAATGGTTTGGTTTTGATCATTGAAAATATCTTGAAACCATAAAAAGATCAGGTCTGATGGCCAAGATATAATTTGCTTTTCTGGATTTGAAAGCGCCGAAAATAGTTACATACTTTTAGCAGCTAACCTAAGATTTTGTTAAATCTGATTTATGTACATCCAGAACTTTAAGATATATTAGGAATGTTTAAGGACATACAATTATTAAAAAATGAATAGTATTTCCAGAAGTATATACCTCTTTAGGATAGGGAGAAGACAATAAATATCCCCTACTTTACACTTGGCGAACTTTTAAAAGAGATTGATTATCCGTAATTCCGAACAGTAAGAAAAGTACAGGTTCAATTTTGTGCTGAAGTTTTTTCCTTAAAATTTTAAAAGCTTTGCTCATTTGGTTTTCAACCGTTTTTAAGGATACATTCATAAAGTTTGCTATCTCAATATTGGTTAAACCTTCTCCCTTACTTAGCATAAAAGTTTCTCTGCATTTAGGAGGTAGATTCTGAATTTCCGTTCTTATGAGAACAATTTGCTTTTCAACTAATTCCTCATCTTCCTCTATTATTTGATAGAGGCGTTCCATATGTTTTTCTTCGATAGTCAGCATTCTTCTTTCGCTTCTCAAATGGTTAAGAAAACCATTATAGACAGATTTATAGAGAAAACTTCTAAGGGATTCAACGTGCATAAGTCGGTCTTTTTGCTCCCAAAGCTTAATAAAAACATTCTGCACTATATCCTTGGCACTGTCTTGGTCATGTGTAAGGCTATAGACATAGACGCAAAGCCTGTGGTGATAGCTGTCCATTAGATATTCCAAGGCTTTGTGATCACCTTCTCTTAAGGCCTGCTTTACCTGAAAATCATTATGATATTTGCTCAATACGGTGTAATTAATCTTAAAGAAATGTTATGCAATGTAAAAAAAATATTAAAAAGGCATAGGGGTGTTGCAATTCTGATGTGTCTTACAGGTATAAACTAAAAAGTTTGAACGAAAGAATACAAGATAT
The DNA here is from genome assembly GCF_014349235.1 of Cytophaga sp. FL35. GTDB lineage: Bacteria > Bacteroidota > Bacteroidia > Flavobacteriales > Flavobacteriaceae > Euzebyella. Next base: position 3,482 of record NZ_JACSOH010000020.1, read on the forward strand.
CATAGTAAAGTATTTTTCTAAATCGGCCTCAGAAAAGGAATTGATTGAATTGACGGAGTGGTTAAAGGAAGAATCTAATGTTTTGTTGTTCGAAGAATTCATACGGACCAACTATTTAATTGATCACTGCATGCTTGATTTCGATACTGATAATGAGAAGAGTAAAGTTCTCGATAAAATTAAGTCAGAAGAAAGGAGGAAGCGAAAAATAAGAAGATTGGTCTTTTTAAAATATGCTGCTTTACTCCTTGTACTATTGGGAGGTGTGTTCACCTATGTTTTCAACTCAGGGAAATTTTATAAAAGTGAAAAAGAAAAGAAAACAGTTACGGTCCCTGTAGATGACGTTATGCCTGGTCATGACAAAGCGATTCTTACTCTTGAAAATGGTGATGAGATTGTTTTAGAGAAGGAAAGGGAGGTTCAATTAAAGCAAGCAAATCAAGAGGGTGAGCGTTTGGTGTACAAGCAGAATTCTAATATTGATGAGGAAAAGGAGATTTATAACTTTTTAACCATTCCTAAAGGGGGGCAATTTTTTGTACAACTTTCAGACGGTACAAAAGTGTGGCTCAATTCAGATTCAAAGTTAAAATATCCTGTCAAGTTCTTGAATGGTAGACCTAGGAAGGTGGAATTGTTATACGGGGAAGCCTATTTTGAAGTCACAAAAAGTAAAGGCAATAGCGAGGGTAACATAGCATCACATTTTTTGGTGCAGAGTAAATCCCAAGAAATAGATGTTTTAGGAACACAGTTTAATATTAAAGCCTACCAAGATGAGAAGAATATAACTACCACTTTAGTAGAAGGTAAGATTACGATAGCCTCAGGAAATGCTAAAAAAACTTTGAAACCAATGGAGCAGGCCATTGTAGACCAAGAATCTCCCGGGTCTTTTTCAATCAAAAAAGTTTCAAAAGTATTCGATGAAATAGCTTGGAAGGAGGGCTATTTTAGTTTCAGGCAGAAGTCCATGGAAGATATAATGATGGTCCTGTCTAGATGGTATGATGTGGAATACACCTTTCAAGATTCCCAAAAAAGAACAAAAACCTTCACTGGTGTCCTAGATCGAGGAAATACAATAAGTCAAATATTAATTAACATCCAAAAAACAAATGAAATAAACTATAAGATTAAAGACAAAACAGTAATTATCGATTAAGGGAAGCAGTACAAAGTGCAAAACCATGTTTCCCAAAAGCAACCAAAGACTAATTTAAAACTATTTACTAATCCAAACTTTTTTGTATGGAAAATAACTCAACTAACTTGTTTCTAAGATTTAGAAACAAAAGTTTCCTAGGGTTACTAAGTGCTCTACTTATTTTGTCCACTTCGACATCCTTTAGCTTTTCCCCCAAGGAATCTTTTTTTCAGAATACTAAAATTCTAATAACTACCAACAAAAAAATTGAACTATCAGAACTATTCGAACTATTAAGAGAGCAGGCAGGCTATAGATTTGTCTATAGCGATGACTTAGTGGTCAATGCTCCAAAAGTTCAACTACGTAAGGGTTCTGTTCTGGTAAAAGATTTACTGGAATTGGGACTTTCCCCAGTAGGACTAACTTATGAATTTACCGATAACAATACCATAATAGTAAAAAGAGGTGTTAAGGCTAACACCGTTAAAAACAACAGCACGTACCAATCTTCAATTTCCGGTATTGTTTCAGATGATCAAGGTGTTCCATTGCCTGGGGTGAATGTTGTAGAGAAGGGTACCAGTAATGGTACTTCTACGGACTTTGATGGTAATTATGAAATTCAAGTTGCAGACAACGCAACGTTGGTATTTTCTGCCTTGGGCTTCAAGACCATTGAAAGAGCTGTAAATGGTAATTCCAACGTAAATGTGACCTTAGAGGAAGATACTGAACAACTGGGTGAGGTAGTGGTTACCGCACTTGGAATTAAGCGTGAGCAAAAAGCCTTAGGTTATGCCATGACCGAGGTAAAGGGTGAAGAACTTGCAGAAACCAACACAGTTAACCCGGTTCAGGCGCTACAAGGTAAAGCTGCTGGTGTAAGTATAGGTGGATCAGATGGTGGATTGTTCGGAAACAGTAAAATCCAGATAAGAGGGGTGTCTACCTTAAACTCCAATAACAACCAACCAGTTTTTGTTATCGATGGGGTATTTCTAGACAACAGCGTTTCTAATTCAAGTGCAGATTGGTCCGGTAGTGCCAATGATTATGGTAATATCTTAAAAAACCTGAACCCTGATGATTATAAAAGCGTATCTGTACTTAAAGGTGCGGCAGCTACGGCTCTTTATGGGTCAAGGGGTATAAATGGGGTAGTACTTATTGAGACCAAAGATGGTTCCAATGCTAGAGGTATTGGCGTTTCCATAAAGCAATCTATGGGTGTTGACCGTGTGTTTAAGCAACCTGCTTTGCAGAATGAATTTGGTCCTGGTACCTTGGCAGGTTATGTAAGTTATGGTGATACCAATGAAAATGGGGAATTCTATAGGTTTGATAATTCTCAGTTTTACTATAATGAGGCTGGCAATCCAACCTTGGTAAACCATGGCGGCGGCGGTTTAAGCTACGGCCCTAGGTTTGATGGAAGAATGATTGAGGACTATGACGGAAACCTAATTCCATATACAGCCAATGAAAACAATATGGCAGATGTGTATGATACCGGTTATAATTCCAATACATCGGTAGCTTTGAGCGGTGGTAACGAAAAGGGTAATTTCTATCTTTCCGATTCCTATAACTATAGAACCGGTATTATGCCGGATAATAGTTTTAGGAGAAACTCTTTGATGTTTTCCGGTTCTTATCAATTGGCTCCTTGGTTAAATGCAAATGCATCTATTTCCTATGTTACTTCTAGTTCTAAGAACCCAAGAAATGATATATCGCAAGGTTTCTTTGATGGTACTTTTGAAAGATTGTATGATACGGACAAATATACCCAAAACCAATACTGGCAAGCAGACCACGGGGGGGTTCCTAGCGCTAATTATGGAGATTCTTTTATCAATGTTCCTAATAGAGGTTTGTGGTTTGGTTACTATAATAATGATCAAATCAATGAGGAAAAAGTAATCCGTCCTGTAGTTAGGTTAACTGCCAATGTAACGGATTGGTTTACAGTTGCCGCCGAAGGTAACCTGAACCAATACAATACTAGGTTTGAAAACAAAGAACTTGGTAGTGGCTACGCAAACGAGGGAGGTTACTATGAAGTAAGGCATAATGAAGATATCACAAAAATGGGTAAGTTAACCTTCAACTTTACCCCAAAGATTTCTGAAAACCTTACTTCTCAATTCATCGTAGGAGGTGAAATTTGGAATAGGGAGGCTTCCTATACCAGAGTTCGTACCGATGGAGGTTTAATTGTACCAGGTAAATTTTTCTTGGAAAACTCCAAAAGGGTTAAATTATCCGAAGGAGGCATTAACTCTACAAAGCAAATCAATTCCCTATACTTTTTGTCCAATTTTGGATATAAGGATCAATTGTTCTTGGACATAACCGGTAGAAATGACTGGTCTTCGTCTTTGGTTTATACAAATGGCGAGGGTAATTACTCCTATTTCTATCCTTCCGTTTCTACCTCATGGGTATTTAGCGAAACGTTTAATTCCAACAACATTTTTACCTTTGGTAAATTGCGTGCATCTTGGGCGCAAGTGGGTAGTGATACTAGTCCTTATACTTTAAATAGAACCTATGGTTTAGGTACTTACCAGTTAGAGGATAGTTTTATTTATTTGAATTCTATTAATACCACCTTAGTGGACAGGGGGGTAGAACCAGAGAAAAAGAATTCTTATGAAGTAGGTGCAGACCTTCGTTTCTTTAATAACCGCCTGGGAATCGATGCCGCTTATTATAATGAGACAATCGAGAACCAAATTGGTGAGATTCCAATTCCAAATGTTTCAGGTTATAATAACCTTTTTACTAACATTGGTACTCTAAGTAACTATGGCGTTGAGATTTCCCTTAACGGAACCCCGGTTCAAACAGAGGATTTCTCCTGGAATACCACTTTCAATTATTGGAGAAATACTACCAAAATCAAAGAATTGCACGAGGATGTTGGAGAATTCAAAAACCTTGGAGGTAGTATTACCTATGGTAACTTCCGTATAGGTTCAGTAGGTTTTGAGGATGGGGAGTACGGAGTACTTTACTCAGATAGCAGCCCTAAACTTTACCAAGCTACGGATGAGGCAGGCAATCCGGTTGATAATCCAAACAATGGTAAAAAAGTACTCGTATGGAGTGATTCTAGACGAGGAGCCTATTATGAAAGAAGCTACGAAGCAGAGGAAATTGGTAAAATTCAGCCAGACTTTGAAGGTTCTTTTAACAATGAATTTCGTTATAAAGGTTTGAGTCTTTCTGTATTGTTAGATGCTAGATTTGGAGGGCATATCGCCTCTTATTCCAGTAGGTACGGAACGGCTTATGGATACTTGGAAAAATCCTTGAGAGGAAGGGATGCAGAATATGGTGGTATTTCTTGGACCTCCCAATACGGAGATACCCAAGGTGACACCTATAATGATGGTATTATTCCAGATGGGGTTTTTGCAGATGGACAGGAGGTAACGGCTCCAGACGGTTCAATTGTAAACGTTGGTGGTTTGACCTATCAAGAAGCGGTTGACCAAGGCCACGTGGAGCCTACCCACGCTAGTTTTTATAACTACTTTAGAAATTCATGGGGCCAGGGGGTTGTTAATGATGACTGGTTTACGGAATTGGAATACATTGCTGTACGAAATATTTCATTTGGTTATCAGTTCCCTAGGGCATTTACCGATAAATTGGGTGCTCGTAATTTCTACATTGGAATCAATGCAAGGAATCTAGGTTATCTGCACAACACCATGCCCAATGACATTAACCCTGAAAGCTTTAGGGGAACTTCAAGTAGTGAATCGTTTAGGGAGCGCTCTTTTAGTCCATATGTGTCAAGTTACACCATGACGATTTCAGTAGACTTTTAATCATAAAAATTGATAAAAATGAAACATATATATAAGATACTATTTAGTGCAGTATTAGTACTCGCTATTGGTTGTGATGAGGAGGACTTTGCTGACTTGAACAGCAATCCCGAAGCGGTAGCTGTCGCAGACCTACGTTTTTCAACTGCCCAAGCCATTCAGGATATGTATTCCAACGATTACACTGTTTGGTTCTACAGCAATTTCGATTATATCTTCCCTTGGAGTCAATTAACCACAGCTTCCGTTACAGGAGGGAATTCCGAAGCTTTTGTTGAAATGGGCCCCGCTGGAGGTCAAAGTATTTACCCCAGTCTATACGCCAACGCCCGTGATATTAGAGCTAGAATTGAAGCTCTTCCTGAAGGGGAAGGTGAGGAGTATAGGGCTATGAGTGCCATGACATTTCCTATTGTAATTCACCCGGCCATCACCATTACCGATACGGAAGGATCTATGGTTTATACAGAGGGAGCTTTGGCACCTTATACGTCCCCTCCATTGATTACCCCAAAATATGATAATCAGGAAACCCTGTTCAATACATGGCTATCAGAACTGGATGCTGCCATAGTAGAACTGTCCGCTCCTAATCAATTTAACATTGGTAGCCAGGATATTATCTACAATGGTGATTATCAGAAGTGGGCTAAATTCTGTAATCTACTTAAGTTAAAGATTGCTGCTAGGCTGATCAACAAGGATAGAGCAAAAGCATTATCAATTGCTGAGGAGGTGGCTAGTTCATCTGTAGGATATATGAATACCTTAGATGATGATTTTATCTACAGAAGAGATATTAACTATAGGGGAACCGGTAATGGCCAACAGCCAGGTATAGCAGGAAAGAATATAGTGGACTTCATGCTAGCCAATCAAGATCCTCGTTTACGAGTGATTTATACCAAAAATCATTTTAATGCCGAGGTGGTTCAGGCGTTTTTGGATGCAGATAAGGAGTTGCCCCCATATGTAGAGCAATACGTTACTGTAGACGGTGAAGGTAATTTTGCCGGTTGGTCGGGTCCAGGAGAACCTTGGGTAAGATATGCAGGCGCACCCTTATCACCTGACGAGACATTTGATACCGACAATACTGTTTATTTTAACCAAGGAGAACTATATAGGCTTTCTGCTGGTGATGTTCAAAAACAATATACGGCTACATCAAGCTATACTGAACGGATTACAAGGACTGGTTTCAATTTTACGTATCCCACAAAACCAGGTGGTAGAGTAATGGAGATTATTGATAATTTTCCTCCTTTAGAGGTTATTTTAGGATCCTCGGCGGAAACCAATCTCTATTTGGCAGAGTTTAAGTTATTGGGAGCCAATATACCGGGTACAGCTCAGGACTATTTCAATCAAGGTGTTAGACTCTCGGTAGAAAGACTTGATCGTCTTGCGAAAAATAGTGGTTTGCCCTATTATGAGGAAGACCCAGTGTATACGGATGAGACCATGGCAGCTATGGCATCGACTAAATTGAAGGCAGGGGAAATTGAGGCTTTGTTGGCTCAACCGGCCTATGATTTAAGTATAGATGGCCTAGAGAAGGTTTATATTCAACAATACATTAATCATGCGGGCACACCCAATGATGTTTGGACAACAGTTAGGCGTTCGGGTATTCCTAAAATCAATAGTATACACTTACCAAGGGAAATATTCACTTCTTCTGGTAGGGAGCTTACAGTACCAAGACGCTTCGTTGCCGGTACTCCTACGGAGGACAATAAGAACTTTCCTAACCAAATTCAAGCCGTTGAGGAGCAAGGATTTAGTACGGGAACCAATGATCCTGTCATCTTGAATACCGAAAGACTCTGGTTTGATGAAGAAAATCCAGACTACGGGGCAGGACCTAAAGAGTAGTAATTATTTGAGTTGGCATACGTCATTATTAAGGTTGGGCGTATGTTTACAGTTAGTTTGTTAGTGAAAAAGGCCATTTTCGAATTTGAAAATGGCCTTTTTTTACTTTTGTTATTTCCGCTAATTACATATAAGAAAGTTATGATAGTTATTGACGACCAAAAAAATATGCTTTGAATTTTTTATTTTTAGTTATACCCTGATTAATCGTATTTGAAACACTTTAAGAAAATAGAAGAGTACTGCAAGGCAATTAATATTGAACCTCCCAAACATCCGCATTTTGATATTAGGAGTTTTAATAATAATATGCCAACTATTGTAGAGACCATGGAAGCTTTTAGGCATGAGTTTTACGCCATTGCCCTGAAAGTAGAAGGTGGGGGAAGGGCAATTACAGGTCATCATATAGACTTTCCAGACGGTTCTACTATTTTTTTTAATTCCCCCTTTCAACTAATTTCATGGGATATTGTACCAGATTGGGATGGATATTATATTATGTTTTCGCAAGATTTCGTTGCCAATTCCAAATATCTTCAAGATATATTTAAGCAATTTTCATTTCTAAAAATAGAGAAAACCATACCGTTTGAAATCACCTTACAAGAGGTATCGCCTATAATTTCTATATATGATTCTATTTTTGAAGAATATAATGGTAATAATGATGACAAGTTTATACTTATAGAGTCCTATTTATTGTTGTTGCTCAATTTTGTGAAACGATATTTTAACAAAAAGGTTTCTCTAAATGAGGTAGCTAAAGAAATCAGAAAGACAGATGTAAAAATTTTAGCAAGGTTTCAGACTCTTATTGAAACACGTTTCTATCCAAATTATTCCCTAACCGATTCTTCCAATCTACATTCAACCTCTTATTATGCAAATCAACTATTGATACACCCAAACCACTTAAATTCCATAGTGAAACAAATTACTGGGCATACGGCAAAGCAGCATATACAGAATCATGTATTAAATTTGGCCAAGTCTAGGTTAATACATTCGTCATTGAGTATTAAAGAAATTGCGTACTCACTTCATTTTGATTCTCCCAACCATTTTAGTGTCTTTTTCAAGAAAAACACATCTAAAACACCAAACTCTTACAGAAAAGAGGCCATTCTTTGATTTTTGTACTTCTTCAATTGATTGTCTAAACCTTTAGACAGCTCTAATCCTGAGATTTGTATTGTTAAAAAAATGATATGAAAACAATACTAACACCGCTATTTGCAATTGCAATTGGCTTTTTAAATGCTCAGAATATGAAAGAACCTTCAGACGTGGTAATTGAGATGTTCGTCGCGACTGATCGTAAAGATTGGAACGCGGTAGAAAATAGTTTTGCACCTTCAGTAATTTTAGATTATTCCTCATTTACGGGAGAGTCTAAAAAGGAATTGAACCCCCATGAGATAGTGACTTCTTGGAAATCTATCTTACCAAAATTTGAAAGTACACATCATCAAATAGGTAATATAGTATCCCATGTAGAAAAGAAGAGTGCCTCTGTATCTGTATATGGTACTGCAACCCACTATTTAGAACATGAACACGGAAATATTTGGACTGTTGTAGGGACCTATGATTTTGAACTACTAAAGGAAAGTCAGGGTTGGAAAATCAATAATATGGTTTTCAATTTTAAATACGAGGATGGTAATACGCTATTACCGCACTATGTAATTTCTGGGAGCAATGATAAATCCCAGGCCTCTGGAAAACTTGATCATAAAATTTCCGTTGAACAATTTTTTAGGTATTTGGAAGAAGAGAATGTAGATAATCTCGCAGAATTGTTTGCAGAGGATGGTATTCATATCAATCCATATCATTCCAATATATTTCCAAAAGGTGCACAAGGTAGGTCTGGAATTAAAGCATACTGGTCGCCTGTATTTCCAAGTTTTGAGGGTATGTCATTTCATATAGAAGAAATGTATAGCATGGACAATCAATCCATGGTATATGTGAAATACAGAGGAGATATTCAACTTAAAAATGGGGCGGGTATTTATTCCAACGAGTATTATTCTACGTTCAAGTTCAATAAAACTGGTGAAATAATTGAATATGTAGAGTTATTCAACCCTATTGTGGCGGCCAAAGGATTTGGACTTTTAGAAAAAATAAAAGGCTAATGAAAAGGGAGTACAAACATCTTGATTCATTGACCGATGCTTTGGATTCAAAGGATACGGAAAGGGTTTTGTCCTTTTTAACGGAAGATTGTCTTTTCCAAGCCGGTAATACCCCTGTGGTGAAGGGAAAAAAGCAGATAGGTGAGGTGTTCAATTCATTCTTTCCACAAGTAAGTTCTATATCACATCAAATCACAGATGTTTTTGAGTTTTGTAACACCTTAGTACACATGGGAATTGTCGTCTATACTCGTTTAGATGGGTCGCGATTAAAGGTGCCCTTCTGTGATATCTTTAAAGTACAAAATGGCTTGATCAATGAATATTATATCTATATAGATTGGTCCAATTTATAACCTAAAATTAAAGTTCAAATGAAAGTGAAAATAATTAGTGCTTTTGCCACTTTACTCATGTTAAGTTGCAAAGTTGAATATAGGAATAATGATAAAAAACAAATTAAACAAAATATGAAAACTGTAACATTTAGAAGTGAAGGATTAGATTTAAAAGGAAATTTATATTATCCGTCAAATTATAGTGAAACTGAAAAATATCCAGCCATTGTGGTATCTGGAAGTTGGACAACAGTTAAAGAGCAAATGGCGGGCCTATATGCCAAAAGATTGGCAGAAAATGGGTTTATATCTTTGGCCTTTGATTTTAGGAATTTTGGAGAAAGTGAAGGAGAACCTAGATTTTATGAAAGTCCGGAGTTAAAAAAAATAGATGTCAAGAATGCCGTAACCTTTTTAAGGAGTTTAGAGGAGGTAGATAGTACTAAAATTGGAGCTTTTGGTGTATGTGCAGGTGCCATGTATACGCTAACGGCGGCTGCAGAAGATAGTAGGATAAAAAGCGTAGTTACCGCTGCCTCTTGGTTACATGACTCAGAGGCCATAAAACTTTTTTATGGTGGTGAAGAAGGCGTAAATACAAAAATAACTGCGGCTAAGGAGGCGAAACAAAAATACGCCCAAACAGGTGAAGTAGCATACATACCCACCATCTCCCAAACAGATGAAAATGCCGCAATGTATGGGCCATTTGACTATTATTTAAATACAGATAGAGGGGCTATTTCCCAATGGAGCAACGATAAATTTGCAGTTGCCGGTTGGGAAGATTGGTTAAGTGCAAATCCAATGACTGCTGCAAAAAACTTAAACCAACCTACTCTAATGATTCATTCAGATGGTGCAGTTTTACCGGACTATACCAAGAAATTTTATAATGAAGTAGCGGCAAAGGATAAAGAATTAATTTGGTTAGAAACAAAATTGGAATCTCCTTTTCATCAGTTTTATTTCTATGATCAAGAAGATGAAGTATCAACGTCCATCAATAATGCTAGTGCATGGTTCAAGGCCAAAATGTAATTTTGATATACAAGGCTAAAAGTTGCTATTGGCATTATTGCCAATAGCAACTTATTTAGAATGGTATTGTAATGAATTGAAGAACATTTCTACTAAAGCTACTTTTAATCTATCTATTATGAAACATCTGGTTATTTTATGCTTCGGTATTTTGATATTTTTCTCATGCAAGGACAAGGCAAAAAGTAATTCTGAACCAATGGACGATGACAAAAAAGAGAAAGTAATTCAAATTGCTAGTTTTAAAGGGCAGCAAGTTACAGGAGTAACCGTGGCAAATTCTGGAAGAATTTTCGTTAATTTTCCTCGCTGGCGAAATGGGGTCCGAAACGCTGTTGTTGAAATAAAAAATAATGAATATAAAAGCTTTCCTAACCAATCGTGGAATAATTGGGAAATTGGTGATAAGCTGGTAGATGATAAGTTTATTGCTGTACAATCTGTTGTTGCCCATGAAAATTTTCTTTATATCCTAGACACTAGAAACCCACTATTTGAAGGGGTCTTAGATGCACCAAGAATATTTGTCTTTGACTTGGATACTCACGCCTTGAGTAAAACGCTAATCTTAGATAAGGAGAGTTACCATTCTAACTCATATATAAACGATTTGAGGGTTGACAGTAAGAATAACAAGATTTATTGTATAGATTCTGCCCACGCCGGTCTAGTTATAATTGATTTAAAAGAGGGTTTGACTAGAAGGATATTAAATGATCATTTTTCTACCACAGCGGAAATGTCTTATCTAAATTTTAAAGGGAAAAGATGGAACAACACGGTACATTCAGATGGTATTGCTCTTGATCAAGATAACGGCAAATTATATTACCATGCCCTTACGGGTTACAAACTCTATTCCATACCTACAGAAAATCTATTTGAAAAAACTGAAAATGAAATAGAAAATCTAATATCGTTGGAGGCGGAGACAGCAGCACCAGATGGAATGATATTAGATGCTTATGGAAATTTATATTTTGCAGATTTAGAGAACGATAAAATACAGTACAGAACCCAAAAAGGAAAGATTAAAACCCTTGTAGAAGGAGAGAATGTGAAATGGGCAGACACTTTTAGTATACACGATAATTACCTGTACTTCACAAATTCTCGAATCAATGAAGTTGACGGAGATATTTCCAAAATGACCTTTACACTAAATAAAATTCAACTGCCAGCTTCGGAATAAGGCTAACTCTATGACACTCTATGGGTTTCAAAAATTGTGCTTAAAATTACTTTTTCAATTTTTCACATTAAAAAAAAGAGAAAAAAATTAAAACTACTTAAGTCACTGGTTTTTGCAGGTACTCTAGCATTGTTTTTTTCGAAAAACAACTAATTAAAGATTAGAAATCTTTATATTTCACTTCAAATTTTCGTTGGGTCTTGTCGGATTCTTATAGTTCAAATAGAAACGGCAAACAAAGAACAGACTGTTTTGTGTTTAGTGTAAGGAATAGGAAAAACCAACTCAATTTTTCTGGCTCCTGATCCATTTTGAAGTTAAACTACTATAGATTTTAGCGAATGTTAGGCCGTTCGAGCTTGCTATTGATACTACTTCTCTTATCATGTTCTAAAAAGGAACGTCCAGATATCATTTTTGATAATTTTGAAAGCGGTACCTATAAAAACTGGAACAAACAAGGGGTTGCCTTTGGAAGACCTGTTAGTAAAGATTCCATATCCAAAGAAATTAAGAACATCAAAGGAAAATTTTTTGCTTATTCCAATAAGGAAGGCGAAGGTTTGAGTAAGGGTCAAGGAAAACTGGTCTCCAATCCTTTTACGATTAATAGAAAATACATTCACTTTTGGATAGGTGGAGGTAACCATACTACGCGGCAATGCGTTAACTTGATCATTAATAATAAAGTGGTAAGGGTGGCCACGGGGGCAAATGACAGAACGCTCAGAAAAAATGTATGGGACGTTGGGGATTTGGAGGGGCAAGGGGCAGTGATAGAGGTAGTGGACGCCATGGAGTTAGAGTACCAAGGAGCCTCTATACCCCATATATTGGTAGATGATATTACCTTTAGTGATTACAAACACCCAACAAAGCAAATATTCGAGGATTTTGAAAACGGAACCTATAATAGTTGGAAGGTAGAAGGAGAAGCCTTTGAAATTCCTAGAAATAGAACCAACGTCTACTATCCTATTACACCCAATGGCTTTTACGGTAAGTTTTTCGCATTTTCATTTGGTGAGACCCATGATACAAAGGTCGGTAAACTAACTTCGGAACCTTTTACTATAAATTATGATGGTATTCGTTTTATTATCGGTGGAGGAGGACATGCAGGTCTTACCTGTATGAATTTGCTGGTGAACGATTCTATTGTCTATTCCCAAACTGGTCAAAATGATGGTCAAATGCGCCTACACGAATGGGATGTATCTTCCTTTAAAGGTGAAAATGCGGTAATTGAAATAGTAGACAACTATTCCGGTGGCTGGGGACACATCATGGTAGATGATATAATTTTCTTTAATAAACCAGTAGGCTTTACTATTTGGAGGTACTTGGCCTTTGTGGTTTTTATTTTAGTGGTATCGTATATTTTATCAAAAGGAATAATTTTTCCGTTAAAGAAGAGAGAGAAAGCCAGTCAAGCGGAATTGCAAAAATTGGATAACTTAAAACAAGCCCTTAAAAATTCGGAAATATTTAAAGAATCCAATCCCGAGATGAAAGAGGTTGTTCGGGTGACTTCAACTAAAGAAACCGAAATAAATGAATTGTTCGAAAAGGTAGAAGAAACTACACTTACCAATTATCTAAATTTTTTAAGGGTAGAAGAATTTAAAAAATTACTGAAAGATCCAAAAAATGAAGCTTATACTATGATGTATTTGGCAGAAAAAAGTGGTTTTAATTCTAAATCTTCCTTTTATCGGGTTTTTAAGTCGGTAACCAGTTTAACACCCTCCCAATATAAGAATGGCCTTGGATAATTCTTCTCCTTTCTTATTCTAAAACTCTCAAATTTCTATTCTAAAGCTTTGTGCTATTATCAGTTCGTAGCGCCCAGATTTGTCATTTATATGGTGTTTTTCTTTTTAAACTCTCAAAAAAGACCGCTCTGGACGATTAAAATCATATTTAATTGATATCCTTTTTTGCTTTTTTTCTGTTTAAAGGTTAAAACATACTTCTTCGCACAAATGTGAACATAACGTTAAACCCTAATGTTTGTAGGGGGTGGGACGTCCCAAAATCTTTAATGGGACATGTTGGCCATTTAAAAATTAGTGAGAGCTCTTTCCCGGAACTACTTTAGAAAAATCAAATCGATGTTAAAATCCCTGACGAATTAGTCACTTCTTTTTAACGGATTTGATGGATAGCCTCTCAACTGATTTTTTCTAAAAAAGAAAATTTAAAATGAGAGACCAAACAAATAACCCTACTGGCCAGTAGCTAAATGATGTTTTAACTAAACTTAAACTATTAAATTATGTGTAAACAGAACAAGTATGGGCAGCGGTGCCCAAAGTTGTTGTCTAAAATATCCGCCCTCCGCTATGGCTTGGGTATTTTTAGTATTGGCTTGCTTTCTTCAAATGCCTATTCCGCAATACCGGATGTCCGGGCTACAAATGTTACGGCCATTGTAGTAAAAAACACCTTACAGCAGGCAATTACAGGCACGGTAGTAGATTCAAGTGGTCTACCCTTAGCCGGTGCCAATATAGTAGAGAAAGGGACGAGTAACGGAACACAAACGGACTTTGATGGAAATTTTAGTTTAAATGTGTCCAACCCAGATGCGGTATTGGTGGTATCCTATATTGGTTTTAAGAGTACGGAGGTACCTATCACGGAAAGTTCCACGCTTAATATTGTATTGCAAGAAGATGCGGAGGGCCTAGATGAAGTTGTGGTGGTTGGTTACCAGAACAAGGAAAAAGCTAATCTAACAGGTTCGGTTGCGGTTATAGATAAGGAAGTATTGCAGAACAGGCCAACCAATAATTTGTCAACCTTGTTGCCGGGTTTGGCTGCAGGCGTATCCGTAGCATTGCCCAATCCCGGTAGAATTGGGCAAAATACAGACAACAGAAATATTCGTATAGGAGCGTTGGCAACCAGAAATACCCCAGGAGTTCTGGTTATTATAGACGGTGTTCAGGCAAGTATTAATTCCATAAACCCCAATGATGTGGAGTCCATTAGTATCCTGCGGGACGCAGAGGCTGCTATTTATGGTTCTAGGGCATCGGAAGGAGTTATAGTCATAACTACAAAAAGGGGAGGTAAACCTTCTATCGAAGCATCCATTAACACCTCTATTGCTATACCCAATATTCATCCGGAAAAAAGCACGACCATAGAATATATGAACTATTTAAAAGAAGGATGGGAACTTTCCAATTCAACGCCCCTATGGAGATTTCCCCAAGTGTTTCAATATATGGAGGATAATAAGTTAACTTCGGAGAGTGCTATTAAAGACGGCAATTTCGCTCACGAAGTAGTAGGAGCTTTTCCAGATACACCATATATGTTATTAGGGGGTAATTCCAATTGGTATGACATTATCTATAACAACGCCATGACGTATACATATGATCTTAATGTATCTGGGTCTTCTGATAAATTAAATTATTATGCTTCGTTAAGAACAGTAGATCAGGGTTCAATGTTGCGTTTTGGAACTAATGAAAACCAAACATATTTTGGAAGGTTAAAAGTTGATTATACGCATAACGAAAAATTTAAGTTTGGTGCCAATATCGGTATTACCACCAATAATTTAAAGGAACCAACTAATTATGAGGCAGCTCAGAACGTTCTTGCTGGAAGGGCTTCCTTTGATCACCCTTACACCCCAGAGGGGCGATATATGAGTTGGAATGCGGCACCGAACCCTATAGGGTTATTTAAAGATGGTGGCAATCGGGAAGCTGTAACATATAGGTTGAATCCACAATTATATGCAACCTATACCCCAATATCAGGGCTTGATATTACAGGAAGATTTACCAAGACCTTCACGGGACTTAAATCTAGATCTATTTTAAAGTCTTTTAGGACCTATTATTTAGATGAAGCTCCAGGAGTATTAAACGCTCAGCAGCCGCAAACCAATGTGTCTGTAAGTAATGTGTTTGATCAAACTTTTATAGGAAACTTAACGGCATCTTATAAAACTTCTATTGGTAATAATCACACAGTAAGGGCTTTGTTAGGAGTTTCTCATGAAGAGTTTATTTATGACACAACTAACGCCTGGAGACGAAATCTTGTTTATGATCAATTGCCGTCTTTGGTGCTAGGGGATTCTGAAGAACAATTCAATAACGATGTTCAATCAGAAATTTCCTTGAAATCTTTATTCGGAAATTTGAGTTATTCATTTAAAGATAGGTACACTGTAGAAGGTACCTTTAGAAGAGATGGTTCATCGAGATTTGCTCAGGGTTTTAAGTATGATAGCTTTTTCAGTTTAGGTGGAGCATGGAATGTTTCCAATGAGAACTTTATCAAAAACCTCGATTTTTCCGCACTCAATAGTTTAAAATTAAGGGCGTCTTGGGGGCAGTTGGGGAATCAAGGTAGTATTGGGGTATATAGTTTTGCGTCAACCCTATCATTAGGTACGGGGGTGTTATTAGGTGCTCCGGGCGCGGTTGCGCCAGCACAGGTTGCCACCTTGGGTAGGTTCCCAAACTTAGACGCAACTTGGGAGGCAGCGGACAAGACCAACTTTGGTTTGGATGCTACTTTGTTCAATAATCGTTTAAGCTTAGAGGGAAACTACTTTATTACAGAAACCAAAAATGCCTTTTTCACTAAAGAATACCCGAGCATACTAGGTGCTCCCGCACCGCAGATAAATGGTGCTAACTTTAAGGCAACTGGTTGGATTGCTTCAGTTGGATGGAATGATAGGCTAGGGAAGGATTTTAGTTACAATGCTCGCTTCAATATTAGTGATGCAAATACCGAAGTTATAACATTGGCAGATAGTCCAGTGGTGGGGTATGGCTACAATGCCTTTGTAGAAGGCAATCCATTGGGCAGTGTTTACGGCTATCAATTTGAAGGTTTGGTAGAAGATGAGGCTGACTTGACCGAATATTATGAGAACATTACCGGAGGCATTACTACCTTATTAAGACCTGGGGATGCCAAATATGCAGATTTAGATGGCGATGGTATCTTGGAAGGACGGGAATATAAGGAGGATGAAGATGGCAATCCTACCGAAGATTCCGGCGATTTAATCAATCTTGGAGATACGGAAAAACATTATGAGTATAACTTCAATTTAGGGCTTAATTATAAGAATTTCAATTTTAGTGCCCTTTTAATCGGGGTTGGAAAGTGGACTGTTTTCGATCAAACGCCGGTAAATTATAGTTTTCCGTGGGTTCAGCCTTATGAACATTATATTGATAATTACTGGACGCCAACAAGAACCAATGGGCATTACCCAAGACCTTCTGTGGTGAATGGGAGCTTTAATAATGCTGTGCAGGGTAATAACTATGTCTTTTCTGATGCTTCTTATATGAAGAGGAATAATGCCTATCTATTATTGAAGAACGTTCAACTGGGCTATACGTTTCCGAAGGTTGTTATGGATAAACTGAATATGAATAAAATACAGTTATACGTTAACGCAAGTGATGTAGGTTTCTTGGTAAACAATATGCCAAAGAGTTATAATCCAGAAAGTCCTTATAATGCAAACTTAACTCCTTACCCCATTACGGTTTCATTAGGACTTAATTTAAATTTTTAATTGAATGGTCATGAATAGAAGATATAAACTGTTAGCTATTATTGTAACAATATTCTTGGGGATTAGCTGTGAGAAGGATTTAAATCTAAACCCAATCAACCAGATAAGCGAAGACGTGTTCTTTACCCAAGAAAACGATTTTAAAATTTTTACGAACCAATTCTATGGGAGTCTTCCAGGGTTTGGCCGATCTAATAGGGATAATTATGCGGATATTGGAAACGCAGGAGGGCATCCCGTTAGTAATAGTGATTACATAGAAGCCCAAGGTAATGGCTTCGGCGCCGATTGGGGAGGTAACTATGCTACTATACGTTTTACCACTTATTTAATTAATCGAGTTCAAGAACTAGAGGATCAAGAACTAAAAAATCAAGTAATGGTCTATGAGGGTGAGGCCAGGTTTTTTAGGGCCTTGGCTTATTTTAGGCTTCTAAAGGATTATGGAGGGGTGCCTATTGTAGATAAAGTGTTGGACTTAAATGATGAAGACATCATATACGGCCCAAGAAACTCAAGACAGGAAGTCGTTGCATTTATCCTTAATGATTTGGATGCCGCTATTGCTTCTCCCATAGGTTCTCTTGTAGAAAGTGTAGATATTGGCAGAGTGAGTAAAAATGCGGCATTGGCACTTAAGGCAAGGGTGGCATTATTTGAAGGTACTTGGAGCAAATATCACGGTACGCCTGGCGATAGCAATAGTTATTTCTCTCAAGCTATTGATGCTTCGTTGCAGGTTATGGAAAGTGGTAAACATAGTCTATTTGACCGCAGGGATGTGTTGGGGGATGACAGCTATAGGTATTTCTTCATATTGGAGACCGACAAGCCTTCAAATCCGGCAGGTTTGGGAAAAGAAAGTCAGAATGAAATTATATTGGCCAATAAATTCAATACGACGGATCGTAATTCAGGTTACATTTCAGTGAATAGTGGTAATTTATCACCCTCAAAAAAAATGGCGGATATGTTCTTGGATAATACAGGGTTGCCAATTACACATCCTAATTCCGTATTTCAAGGATATGGTTTTGATATAGATCCAGCAACAGGTGTTCCAACTAATTATGAGTATTTGGATAGAGACCCAAGAATGAAGAGCGTTTTCGTAGAGCCATTTAGTCAATTTTGGTATCATGAGCCTTACGATCGCAAGTATGATGCTCCTAGCCTACTTAATACAGGAGCTTTTAATGATGGATTCTGGACGAGTTCAACAGGTTATCTAATTCATAAGTTTATTCCAGAGGTAGCCCAAGGGGTTGGAATAGATTACCCTGTAATTCGTTTTGCGGAAGTATTGCTCATTTACGCGGAAGCTTTATTGGAAAGAGATGGGTCTATAACGGATACGGATTTGTCCAAATCTATAAATCTTTTAAGAAACAGAGTGGGTATGCCTGACCTGACCAATGCTTTTGTATCAACAAATGGTCTAGATATGAAAGCAGAAATAAGAAGGGAAAGAAGTATAGAACTCTATCTTGAAGGTTTTAGATTTGATGATTTAAGACGTTGGAAAATTGCCGAAATTGAAATGTCCCAAGATTTTAAATCAACTAAATTTCAAGGAACGCCTTTTGAAGAACCCTTTGAGGTTTTTGATCCAGTTTCTGGTTCAATCAGGGTAATAGATAACTCTTTAAAGGGTTTTACGGCTTATGATACCGACGGATTTGGAATAATTGATGCATCGGTTAATAGAAGTTTTGAAGATAAGCACTATTTATTTCCATTACCATTATTGCAGTTAACGTTAAACCCTCAATTGGAACAAAATCCAGGTTGGTTAGATGGCAGGTAATCCTTGAAACAAATGTATCTACCTTTTAAATTAAGGGCTTTTTCTAAAGGAGCCCTTCTTTTTAAATTAAAAACAAACTTGTAAGGCATACCTAAATGCTCCGCCATTAACGATTATATAAGTTGTTGTATGTTAGGATATAGGACGTCCCAATCCAGTCTTGGGACAAATTCGAGGCCAAATTCAAAAACTTAATCAAGCACAAAATTTACTTTTAAAAGTTTGCAAGCAAAAGTTCAAAACTTAATGCCAAACTATGATTATAATTCAAGATTCACATATAACATAAATAAATGAACTACTATTCTCAATTGCAACAAAGTCTCCATAAGCGGGGATTATTTTCAATCATAGATCCAATATTTCAAGGAGTATCAGTATCTATGGTACTTATACTGCTCCTTTCCTGTACTACGGTTAAAGGGCAAAAAACCGAAGTTCTTTTTGATGGGGTTTCTATGAAAGGCTGGAAAGTGCTCAATGCAAGGAATGCAAAATTTTGGGCAGTAATGGACAGTACTTTGGTAGGTGGTGATGGTCATACCAAAATACCTGAAAACACCTATTTGCATACCCTTAAGGAATATCAAGATTTTGAATTAAGATTTCTCTTTAGAATTACGGGAGATCATAGTACTGGTTTGATCAATAGTGGGGTGCAATATCGATCCACTATTAAAGATGGTCATATTATAGGTTACCAAGCAGATATAGGTAAGGGCTATTGGGGAGATATATATGATGAGCATAGAAGGGGAAAGTTGGTTGACGGTGACTTAAGTATCTTAAAACATCTTTTAAAAGAAGATGGATGGAACAGCTATATCGTTAGATGTAAAGGGAATCGGCACGAGCTTTACATTAATGGTGTAAAAACCGCAGATTATGTAGAAAAGGATGCAGCAATACCTAATAAAGGGGTTATAGGGATTCAGGTGCATAGTGGCGGCAATGCCATGGTAGAATTTAAAGAACTAACCCTTACTGCACTTTAGATTATTTTTTAAAACCAGACTACAATGAGGATTACACGACCGTTTTATCTTGGAGTGTGCTTACTGGCAATTTTGTTGGTAGGTTGTAAGAACAAAACAGAATCGGCAAATACTGTCGATGTTCAAAAAGAAGAAGAGATTGATTATAACAGAAAAACGCATTCTGCCCGTACCAAGGTATTATCAGCAGAAGAAGAATTGGCGGGTTTTGATGTGCCAGAAGGATTTGTGGTAGAATTGGTAGCCAGTGAAGAAGATGGCGTAGTCAACCCCATACACATAGCTTTTGACGATGCTGGTAGGTTGTGGACACAAACCGCTGAAATGTACCCTATGGATCCGGTCTCGGATATTGCATGGCACGATTTGTTAAACCTTATGAACAATCCCGAAGCGCAAGAAAAGGACCCTAATTTTAAAAGAGCCTTGGATCTGTATAAGGGAAAAACTAAGGGTGAGGATAAGATTTTGGTACTTTCCGATATCTATAATGGCAATCGTCCCAAATCCAATGTGTGGGCCGATGGTTTGGCAATTCCTCAGAGTATTTTACCCTATAAAAATGGCGCCTACGTAGCCCAAGGTTCGGAACTTTTCTTTTTGGAGGATTCGGACAATGATGGAAAAGCGGACAAGCGTACCCCATTATTAACAGGCTTTGGTTATACGGACACACATACCATGACACATACCTTGGTTCGCGGACCAGGGGATTGGGTTCATTTTAGCCATGGAGCACTTAATAAGGGTAAGGTAACTTCTTATACCAGCGATGCGTCCATGCGAATGGATTATAGTAAAATAGGACGTTTTTCCTTGAATGCTAAGAAAATGGAGGTAATTACCGCCGGACTTCAAAATATATGGGGCTTCAAACAGAGGGGGAATGGACAATGGTACGGAACCGAGGCCAATGACCTTGGGTATTCCATAGTTCCCATGGAAGTGGGAACCGGTTATCCGGGTATTGGAAACGAAAGGTTACGTCCTTACCAGCCATTTATGCCTGAGTTGCATAAATTTAGGGTAGGGGGTACCGGAATTTCAGGTCTCGCTTTTTCCGATGATGGAAGTGCCGGATTCCCGGAAGAATGGAAAGATGTGGCCTTCCTTGCCAATCCAATTACCAGTGCTATTAATGCGGTGCGTATAGTTCGCGAAAAGGACGGTAGTGTTACTGCGGAACACCTGCCCGATTTCCTAAAATCCAAAGACGATTGGTTTAGACCGGTAAACATGGAGTTTGGCCCGGATGGCTGCCTTTATATTGTGGATTGGTACAATAAAATCGTATCGCATAATGAGTTGCCTACCACCCATCCAGATAGGGATAAATCCCATGGTAGGATTTTTAGGGTACGTCATAAATCACAAAAACCAGGTAAAATCACCAATTTTTATGAAGTGCCTACCAAGGATTTGGTCAGCCATTTAAAAGATCCGATCCTTTGGGCCAAGCGGGCGGCATGGCATCAAATTACAGACAGGCCGGCTTATGAAACCAATGGTTTGGCCAATGAGCTCATCGCTCTTGTAACGGACAAAGGGCAAGATGATATTACCAGAATTTTGGCGCTCTGGTCTTTGGAGGGAATTGGCCACTATAATCAAGGGGTTATGGATCAATTGTTGAACGATGCTTCGGATGATGTAAAAAGGGAGGCCATAAGGTCTTTACAGTCTTTTGATTTAGGAGTGGAGGTTTTGGCAAAAATGCTTCAACAACCGGCCAAGGATGCAAATCCTATGATACGTTCGCAAGTTTTACGTACGTTAGATGCCGTAGGCAAGGCCGATCAACAAACCATTTCCATATTGGTAGACGCCTGTGATCCTCCTTTGGAAGGAAACCAAATGGGTGGGGCTTATGAACGAAACTTTGAGCGTTACTTGGCCAGAAAAGCCTTGGAAAACTATCCAAGGGAACTATCCAAGTTCATTGCTTCCAGTGAGGCGGAAAATTTTGAAACATCCAACTTAATATGGGCAAGTCAGGCACTTCCTGAAAAAGAACGGGAGGCCGTTTTTGTAAAACTTTGGAAGGAAGCGGACAATAAAAACTTTGATGAGCCTACTTTTATTATCATGGCCGGAATGTTGGACAACGCCAATGTTAGGAACGCCGTTCTTCCTCAACTTAAAGATCTTAACAAGGCAGGGGAGCATGTTTCCCTTACGCTTAAAAACTTATCACAGGTACAGTCCGATAAGCTAACTTCCGCCTTGGTAGGCCCTGTAAAAAGTTTACTTCAAAGTGGGGACAAGGATAAGCAGCTGTTGGGCTTGGATGCCGTTGGAAAACTGAACATATCTTCCCTAAGAAATCTGGTTTTTCCTTTTGTAGACGAAAATTCCACTGTGGAGACCATGAGATTTGCACTAATAGCCTTAACGCGGGAGCCCAAGAAAAACTTGTCAGCTTTGCAAAAAATGGCCCAAATGGAAACTTTGGACATGGATTTAAGGGCGGTGGCACTTCAGAATATGGCAAAGGGAGACATAAATAAAACCGAGAAAACCTTGATTGCTTGGTTGCCGAAATTGGACGCTACCCAAAAGGAAAAGGTCATTTCCATTCTTTCCCAAGCTAAGGAGGGCAGCACCGTCTTAAAGAACTTACTGTCCAAAGAAGAGTTATCCTCTAAAGAGTTCAATATTTCCAGTGCGGAAAAAGTATTTCAATCCAACCCGGAAGATCCTGTTGGCAAAGACTTGTTCGAAGCCGTAAAAAAACGGATCGAAGAGGAAAAACTGGCCTTTACGGCCAAATTGGAACGGATGATGGCCATAGCCGAAAAAGGCGGTGGGGATCCAAAGAAGGGAGAACAACTCTTTCAAGTATGTCTTATGTGCCATAGGGTTGGGGACAAAGGCTATGATTATGCCCCTGCATTGGATGGTTCCGCCCTTAGGGAGAACGAGGCATTGTTAACGGCTATCCTAGACCCCAATGCGGCGGTAGAAAGTAGTTACGCAGTATTTAGGGTAACAAAAAAGGACGGTAACAGCGTTGAAGGATTCTTGGTGAAACAGGATGATCGTGGTACTACAATTGGTTTTATGGGAGGTAGCAATCAATTTATTCAAGCCAATGAAATAGCCACACAAGGTTTCTTGGGAGGGCGTTCCTTTATGCCAAAAGGTTTAATAGATAATTATAATGATGAGCAGGTGGCAGACCTGTTAGCATTTATAAAGACCTTGAAATAAATAATTTAGATGAACACTGGCCTTAGATATAGAATGGCATTAGCATTGGTTCTGTCAATAGTGACGAGCATTTATATCATGGGGCAAACCTATGTGAAAAAGCCTAAATCGGTTGCCTTCACCAAGATAAAACTGTTGGATAAGTATATATCCGAGGGAGCTTCCGTTGGGGATATAAATAAGGACGGGCATATGGACATCGTTGCAGGAAACCTGTATTGGAAGGGACCTTCTTTTAAGAATGTTGCTGCCTACGGTCCGGTTGGATATTCTCCTATAACCGGACCGGGCTTGGAAGGGTATGCCGACAATTTTTTCACTTTTCCGCTACGGATAGATGAAAATGATTGGATGGATATTCTCCAAATTGGAATACCGGGAACGGATAGCAAATGGGTACGGGATCCTGGGAAAATTCCTTTTTCCCTATCAGATTCTATACCTGACGTTGTCCATATAGGGGCCATACGCCATGTGTGCCATGAATCGCCACAAATGGTAAATATAATCGGTGATGAAAACAAGGAGTTGCTGGCCTTTAGTCAGGGAAAATTGGTCTTGGGCGTGCCCATTGCCCAGGGAAATAGAGAATGGGAACTACTTTCTATTTCCGAAAAGGATGAAAATAGGTTTCCCGTTTTTTCCCACGGATTGGGAGCTGGGGATATCAATGGAGACGGATTAACAGACGTTCTGGAGAAAACGGGCTGGTGGCAACAGCCCGTAAATTGGGACAGGACCACTCCGTGGGAATACCATCCTGTTGCATTTTCCCACGGAACAGGAGGTGCCCAAATGTTTGCCTATGATATTGATGGGGACGGGGATACCGATGTCATTACGGCAATGGACAGCCATGGGTACGGACTTTCTTGGTTTGAACAGATTAAAATTGGGCAAGAAATAGGTTTCAAGGAACATAAAATAATGACCCATGACCCTATGGATAATACTTACGGGGTGTCCTTTAGTCAATTGCACGCCATGTCCAAGGCGGATATTGATGGGGATGGTATACCGGATATTGTTACCGGTAAGTGTTATTATGCACATAACGGGCGCGATCCCGGAGCAGAAGAGCCAGCAGCGCTGTACTGGTTTCGTACCCGGAGAAACAAAAACGGTACTACGGAACTTGTGCCATATAAAATAGATGATGATTCTGGGGTAGGAAGGCAAATTACTACCGCAGACCTTAATAAAGATGGCAAGATAGACTTGGTAACGGCCAATAAAAAAGGGGTGTTCGCCTTTATTCAAAAATAACCAACAAATAAATTAATAAAAAAATAGAATTACGATCATGACCAGACATTATGGAATGTTTCAGTTCAAGGAAGAAATTACACAAGCCCAGGTAGACAATTGTTTTGCTGTAATGAAAGATATGGTAGGAAAAATTCCAGGGCTCTTAAAAATGGAGCATGGCCAATACGATAGTACGGAGGGAATGAACGACGGTTTTACCCATGGATTTATTATGACATTTGATAGTCCCGAATCTAGGGAAGCATATTTGCCACACCCTATTCATGAAGAGGTAAAGGCCTTTGTTGTTCCAAAATTGGAACGCGTGGTGGTTTTCGATTTTAACGTGTAAGGGTGCAACTCATGAAGAATAACGAAAAAGCAATTCTCATGCTTGGTTGCTTCGATACCAAAGGAGAGGATTTCACCTATTTATATAATCGATTACGATTCAAAGGTGAAACGGTAATGACCATTGATACGGGCGTTATGGAAAGTGATGTAAGATTTCCTGTGGACTTTGAGAATGCAAAAGTGGCCCAAGCCGCTAATACGGATTTGGAGACAATCAAAGCAAATAACGATAGGGGAAAGGCGGTCGAGATGATGGGAAAGGGCGCGGCACGGATTATAACGAATCTGGTAGCCCAAGAACAGATTAAAGGAGTTATTGGCATGGGAGGTGGCGGTGGCACTTATATTGCTTTAGAAGCCATGCAAGCAGTACCCATGGGCATGCCTAAATTTTGCATATCAACGCTTGCCGCTAAAGATCTTTCCCGCCAAATAGGGGTAAAGGACGTAACCTTAATGGTATCTTCGGTAGATGTTGCCGGTCTTAACAGTGTAAGCAAATTGCAAATGGACCAAGCTGCCGCAGCTATTGCCGCCATGGCCAATGAGGGTAATCTATCCTTAAAAAATGGTGAAAAAAGAATAGCCATTAGCATGTTCGGTAATACAACGGCCTGTGTAAATAAATGTACGGAACTTTTAAAGGCCAAAGGCTATGAAGTATTGGTTTTTCATGCAACTGGCGTAGGAGGGGCCACAATGGAGGCGTTGATCAGGGAAGGAGTATTCACGGCAGTATTGGATGTTACCACTACGGAATTAGCAGATGAATTATTGGGAGGAGTATTAAGTGCCGGTTCTGATCGACTAACGGCCGCATCGGAAATGGGTATACCACAAATCGTGGCGCCCGGATGCTTGGACATGGTAAATTTTTCGCAAATGGATACCGTTCCTGCCAACTATAAGGATAGAAAGTTATATAGCTGGTCCCCGGATGTAACCTTGATGAGAACCAACAAAGAGGAAGGCGTTGTCCTAGGGAAAATGTTAGCGGAAAAGGTAAATGGCTCATCGGCGCCGGCCCAAGTACTGATACCCTTAAAGGGAATTTCACAAATAGATAATACAGGAGAAATTTTTGAGGATAGAATTGCGGATAAGGCGTTGTTCGAAAGTTTAGAAGCACACTTATCAGAAAAAATAAAACTAAAGAAAATCGATGCGCACATCAATGATGCGGCTTTTGCCGAAGCGTTGGTAAATAGTGTATTGGAATCACTAAAAAATTAAATAGAACAATATGCCAAATCAATGGACAGGAAAGGGTAATCCCTATACCAGAGAAGAAATTAGAGAACGATTAAAGAAAACCCTAGCAGCAAAGAAGGCTATAATTGGAGCAGGTGCCGGTACGGGAATAAGTGCCAAATTCATAGAAAAAGGCGGTGCGGATTTCCTAATAGTATATAATTCCGGACGTTTTAGGATGTCCGGCCACGGATCAACCGCTGGTTTAATGGCTTACGGTGATGCCAATGCCGTAGCTATGGAAATTGGAGAGTTTGAGGTTTTGCCAGTAGTGGAGGAAATTCCTGTTTTCTGCGGGGTACATGGATCGGACCCAAGAAGGAGAATGTGGCATTTTCTACAACAAGTAAAGGCTATGGGTTTTTCCGGTGTAAATAACTTTCCTACGCATTCTATCATAGACGGAAATTTTAGGGAAATTCTAGAGGAAACCGGAATGAGCTTTAGCAAGGAAGTTGAAATGGTAAGGTTGGCCTCTAAAATGGACCTGTTTAGCTGTGTTTATGTGGCAACTGCAGAAGAGGCCAAGCAAATGGCAGAAGTAGGGGCAGATGCCATTATAGCGCATGTGGGTACTACCGTAGGCGGGTCCATTGGGGTGGTGGGAGCCACGGTAAACATGGATTTTGCCATTAAAAGAACCCAAGAAATTATAGAAGCAGGGAAAAGTGTAAATAAGAATATTATCTTTTTGGCACATGGCGGCCCCATAAATACTCCAGATGATGTGAAGGTCATCCTTGAAAAAACGGATGTTCATGGTTTTGTTGGTGCTTCTTCATTGGAACGTATGGCCGTGGAATCTTCCTTGACAAAGCTCACCAAGAAATTCAAAGCGCTTACTCTTTAAAGTAACAATCGAAAACTTAAGAAATGAACGGTAAAAACAAGGAGGCAACACAAAACAATAACCTGCTCTTTGTAGGGTGTTTTATTGCCCTACTTACAACCGCATTTGGGTTTATTACAAGGGTTTTTCTGGTGGACACATGGAGCGAGGCCTTTGACCTAAATCCAGCGGAAGCGGGAAAATTAATGGGCATCGGAATTTGGCCGTTTTTTGTAGCAATCATTTTTTTTAGTCTTTTGATTGATAAAATAGGTTATAAAGTTGCCATGGTAGTTGCTTTTATAGGTCATTTGTCGTGGGGTATTTTAGGATATTTTGCTTATCAGTACCTACAAGTGGGAGATACAGATTCTGCTTACGCCTTATTGTACTGGGGAAGTTTAATATTTGCATTGGGCAATGGCACTGTAGAGGCATTTATTAACCCGGTAGTTGCCACGATGTTTTCGCGTAACAAATCCAAATGGCTTAATATCCTACATGCCGCATGGCCCGGGGGTCTTGTTTTGGCAGGTATTATCTTAATTGCAATGGGTAACGTTGCTTGGTGGATCAAAATAGCTATTACCATGGTTCCCGCTATCATGTATTATGTGCTTTTGATCAGGCAGGAATTTCCTACTAATGAAAGGGTTGCAGCCGGTGTAAGTTATAAGGAAATGTTACAGGAGTTCGGGGTGGGAGGAGCTTCGCTGGTAGCATTCCTGGTAGTACTTCAGTTGAACGATTTCTTTGAACCGGCAGCGGATGACTACGTACTAAAATATAGTTTTATAGGTATAGGGGTATTTATGGTGTTGGCTTTTGGTTGGTATGTTAAAACATTGGGAAGGCCAATTTTGCTTTTTCTTTGCTTTATAATTATGCCATTGTCTACCACGGAATTGGGAACGGATTCATGGATACAATCCATCATGGACGATATCGCTAGGTCCAAGGGTTTTGATGCTGGTTGGGTACTCATCTACACTTCGGCAATTATGCTGGTTTTAAGGCTTTTTGCAGGATCGGTACTGGATAGGGTAAGTCCTTTGAATTTACTTATCGTTAGCTGCGTGTTCGCTATTTTCGGACTTTATTTTCTGTCCGTTTCAACAGGGTGGTATATATTTTTAGCGGCAACGTTATACGGACTGGGAAAAACATTTTTTTGGCCTACTACTTTGGGGGTTGTTGCGGAACAAACGCCCAAGGGCGGTGCCCTTACGTTAAATGCTGTGAGTGGTATAGGTATGCTAACGGTAGGTATGCTGGGCGCCCCTATTATCGGTGCTTTTCAATCCAACTCCCAAATAGAGCAGTTGCGGGCCTCACAGGAATTAGCAGAGGTAATGCCCAGCCAGCTGGTAGATACGGAAGGAGTACAGTTACCCTTGAAAGAAAAAACTATTTATTCAATCATTGATTACCAAACGCTCCATGCAGAGCAGCTTACCGGGATAATTGATAAAACGAATAACCCCGAAGAAGTCAGAAATTTGGTGAGGCAATTAAAGAACAAGGGAACCCAAAGAGCTTTAATAAAGGTGATTGTCTTTCCAATTATCATGCTCATCTGCTATCTCATTCTCTTAGTGTACTTCCGTTCCAAGGGAGGGTATAGACCAATTCTTTTAGAATAGGACAAAAGCAAGAATGCCTTAAAAATAAGTTGTTAGTTAGTTTGAGGATTGGGGGCTTGGCAGGCATCAAGTCCCCTTTTCTAAATTCACAGTGGTCAATAATTCTATTAAAAAATTTAACGAGAAACTTATGTCTATAAAAAAGTGGAAAGTAGATTCCAGGTATCCCTCTATGGATGATTTAAGGAATAGGGCAAAAAGGAAAATGCCCAAGTTTGCATTCGAGTATTTGGATGGAGGGTGTAATGAAGATGTGAACCTTCGAAAAAACACGGATGACATAAGAAAGGTTGAGCTTATACCTGATTATCTAGGGGAGCATGGAAAGATAAATTTAAGGACAAATCTTTTTGGTCATACTTATGATGCCCCATTTGGGATTTCTCCTGTAGGTCTTCAAGGTTTAATGTGGCCCAATTCTCCAGAGATTTTGGCTCGGGCGGCCAAAGCCCACAACATTCCATTTGTTCTAAGTACGGTTACTACAAGTAGTATAGAACGTATAGCCAAAGTTTCAGAAGGTACGGCCTGGTTTCAATTATACCATCCGGCAGAAGAACGCTTAAGGAACGATATATTACATAGACTGGACATTTCTGGATACCCGGTATTGGTAATACTTTGTGATGTGCCCACATTTGGCTATAGACCACGGGATATACGCAATGGTTTGGCCATGCCCCCAAAAATATCTTTACAGAACATCTTACAGGTATTAAGTAGACCAGAGTGGGCTTGGAATACGCTTAAGTATGGGCAGCCCAATTTTGAAACCTTACGGCCATACATGCCAAAGAATCTTGATTTAAACCAATTGGCCCAATTTATGGACAAAACCTTTACAGGAAGATTGAATGAAGAAAGGATAAAGCCTATACGAGACAAGTGGAAAGGCAAGCTGGTGCTAAAAGGGGTAGCAAGTGAAGCAGATGCGGAAAAGGCAGTGCAGTTAGGTCTTGACGGAATCATAGTTTCCAATCATGGTGGTAGACAGTTAGATGCGGGAGAATCTACCATCCGCTCATTGGCTCGCATTGTGCAAAACTATGGGCATAAAACTGAGGTTATGATGGACAGCGGTCTACGTTCTGGGCCAGATGTGGCCAGAACGTTGGCCAGAGGTGCCAAGTTTACTTTTATGGGCCGTTCTTTTATGTACGGTGTTGGTGCTTTAGGAAAAAAGGGGGGCGATCATACTATTTCTCTCCTTAAAACAGAACTCAAACAGATTATGGAACAGGTAGGTTGTGAAAAGATAAGTGCACTACCGGAATTCTTGGCAGATACGCAGCCAATGCAATAAGCACTAAAAAAATTATAACCATAAATCTTATCCTACGTGATTAAAAGTGAATTAAAAAATTATTAAAATTTCGATACCTATGAGAAGAGTTGTATTCCAACTTATTTCATTTATTTCTAAGACCCTTTGGCCCCAAATTCCTAATATTCAAATTCTGGGTTCTTTACTGTTTTTGGCATCATTGGTATGTCATAAATCAGGGGCGCAAACTCAAGTGTTGGCAAACAACGTGGTTCCAGAACCATTTGAAGTAAGGTCTGCTAAAGGTTATTTTACTTTAAATGAGACTCACGGTTTTATCGTGGCTAAAGAATTTTTCAATAGTAATGAGATTGTGAATCTGCAGCAACTTTTGAAACTAAAAACGGGGATTGAGTTATTACCATCAAAAAATCCTGCAAAGGAAGGTGTAGCTATTAAGTTTAATGATTCTATTAAAAATTCTGAAGGATACCTTTTAGAAATAAGCCAAACTGGAATCAGGTTTGAGGCTTCCCATAAAAAAGGACTTTTTTATGGAATTCAAACTTTAAGACAATTGTTTCCTTTAAGCATAGAGGGTGAAAATTCTGGAAGCTTACCATTTGTAATCATAAAAGACACCCCCCGCTTTAGTTTTCGTGCTTTAATGCTGGATCCGGCAAGGTATTTTTTACCTATTGAAGATATGA
Organism: Cytophaga sp. FL35; assembly: GCF_014349235.1. GTDB lineage: Bacteria > Bacteroidota > Bacteroidia > Flavobacteriales > Flavobacteriaceae > Euzebyella. The sequence goes on from NZ_JACSOH010000020.1 coordinate 33,956, forward strand.
AAAGGTATGTAGATGTTATGGCAATGTATAAATTTAACCGGCTTCACCTACATTTAACGGACGATCATGGATGGCGTATAGAAATTAAGAAATACCCAAAACTAACAGAAATAGGGTCGGTACGGAAGGAAACAATGGGAGACGGTAAACCTCATGGAGGTTTTTATACCCAGAAGGCGCTTAAAGAGTTAGTGGCGTATGCAAAGGAAAGACATATTGAAATTATTCCCGAAATAGATATGCCTGGTCACGGAATTTCCATTTTGGCGGCATATCCAGAACTGGCATGTTTTCCAAAAAAGTTTGAATTGAGTACCACCCCCGGTGTTTCTAAAGAGCTGCTATGCGCAGGTAAGGAAGAAGTTTATCAATTTTATGAAGACGTTTTAGCAGAAGTAGTGAAAATATTTCCATATAATATTTTGCATTTGGGAGGAGATGAAGCACCCTTGGATCAATGGAAAAGAAGTCCGCATTGCCAAGCAATGATACACAATAATCGTTTGGGAGACGAAGAAGGACTAATGGCCTATTTCTTTGGTCGGATAAATGATATATTGATAAAATATAAAAAAGAACCAATTTTTTGGTACGAAAGTAATGTAAGGCACTATCCTGCTAATAGTTCTTTAATATTATGGCGAAATGAACATCCAGATAAAATGCTCAGGGAAATTCAAACAAGGGGATTAAAAATGATTAACTCGCATGGAAGAAGTGCTTATTTTGATTATCCACAATGGAAAGGAGATTTGCCAAACGCAGATTGGATGCCTCTACTTACTCTAAAAGACACGTATCATTTTGATCCTGTTAGGGGTTTGACTGATGAAGAAAGTGGCTTTATCAAAGGAGTTGAAGCGTATGTTTGGGGCGAATACGTACCAAATTTAGAAAGAGCATTCTATATGACCTACCCCAGGGCATTGGCATTCTCTGAAGCTGCTTGGTCTGCAGATAAAAATCGCTCATGGAATTCGTTCCTAAGTAAACTGGAAAAGCAAATGCTATTGCTTAGTGAAAATGGTGTTTTTTTTAGACCACCCGTTGAGTACCTAAATACTAATTAAGGTGATAACTATACCCATTCGGAAGACATCATCTGATATATAGCATTTTTTTTACAAAACTTAAAGAACAACTTTTCATAAACGATGCCATTGACATATTGTAGGTTGCGCATCCTAGAAGTAGTAGCCAATGCCCAAAGGCTACACCATCTAATGTCAAATTTTATTAAATTTGTAAAAAGGACAAATCGGAGTGTTCAAAAGTTACCTATTCGGTTACCTGTTTTGAAAAAATTAAAGTAACTTATTGATTTGTAACGACATATGGGGTGTCTGATAGTCCAGTCATCCCGACGAACAAGAGCCATTGAGAAATTAGTGGCTCTTTTAGTTTTAATTTTTAAAGTAAAAATGGCTTGAGAGATAGAGTAGTAGTTAAATTCTATTCTACAACTTAATTTTATAACTTAATTTTTCGAATATCTTTTGTTTGGTCATGGATAAAACTAGAGATTGTTTGAGTCCCTCTAATTTAGTCCACCGAATTCATATACTCTGTCGGACTCATCTCAAACTGTTTCTGGAAATTACGCCCGAAGCTCGTTGCAGAATTATAACCTACTATCTCAGCTACCTCAAATACCCTATAATTGCCTGTTTTTAATAGTTCTGCCGACTTTTTTAAGCGAGCAATATTTATGAGTTCGTTGGGGCTTAGGTTTGATATATCTTTTATTTTTCGATAGAGTGTAGAGCGGCTCATATGCATGATTTCCGCCAAAGTTTCAACATTTAAGTCAGGATCGGCCATATTCTGAATGATCACTTCATCTAGTTTCTTGATAAAGGTATCATCGGTCTTAGTGCTGGCAATGCTTCTAATATGAGCTAAAGGCGAACTTGCGTAATGCTCCATTACGTGCCTTCTGTTCTCTATAAGATTGGCTATATGTACTTTTAAGTGCTTGACTGAAAATGGCTTTTCTATATAGGCGTCCGCACCGGATTCAAGTCCTTCCATTTTGGCAGACATGGCACTTTTAGAGGTAAGAAGAATGACCGGAATATGGCTTGTTTCAAGATTGGTCTTTATTTTTTTACATAAGGTAAATCCATTCATGCCAGGCATCATCACATCGCTAATAATTAGCTGAATGTTTTCTTCATGAAGAAGTTTTAATGCTTTTTCACCATCCGTAGCCTTTAAAACGTAATAGTCTTCCCGAAGTTCTTTTGCCACAAAATCGAGAAGTTCAATACTGTCTTCGACTAATAATACCGTATTTTCATTGCTTTGTGTTGCCGGTTGGTCTGCGATAGGTTCTTCTACATCTTCTTGTTCAACAGCCTTAGGCCTAAGCATGAACTCTTTCTCTTGGTTGATGGGCAGTTTTAGCACAAAGCTGTTCAAAGAACCATCGGAGGTGTCTAGGCTCAAGCTACCGCCGTGCATTTCGGTAAGCGATTGTGCCAAGGCCAGACCGATACCGGTTCCGGTTTGGTTTTCTGAACCCGAAACCCGATAAAATGGCTCGAAAATCTTTTCCTTTAAATGACCGGGAATTAAATCTCCATCATTTTTAATGGTCAGTTCAATCGTCGATTCATTCCTCTTTAAATCAACCAATACTTTTGAATCGGCATATTTAATGGCATTGCCATAAAGGTTGCTTAAAATCTTCTTGAGAGCTTCGCTATCGACCGAGGCGTAAATATCCTCATCTTCCGAATTCAATCGGAAATCGACTTCCTTATCGCGAATGGCCTCGCTGAACCTCTCATAGGTTGACTGTATGAGTTTGGTAATATTAGTTCTCACGAAAGTTAAATCGACCCTTTCGATTTCCGTTTTTCTAAAATCCAACAGCTGATTGACCAAATCAAGAAGGCGATTGGTGTTTCTTTTGACTATCGCGAGATTCTCTTTTACCCCAGGTATCTCATGAGACCTTCTAAGAGCTTTTTCTAGAGGACTTTTGATGAGTGTCAATGGTGTTCTGATCTCATGTGAGATATTAGTGAAGAACTCAATTTTGGCCTCATAAATTTCTTTCTCTTTTCTGCTATTCAATTGCCGTATTTTTCGGTCGTTCTTGAACTTGATGCGCTGGTGATAGGTTCTAAAGCTTAGAAAAATTAGCAATAGTGTCAGCAAGGTATAAAGTAAGTAGGCTAGATTGCTTTTGTAAAAGGGAGGTAACACTTTTATTTGAAGACCGGATGTTTCCATTCCCCATACACCACTACTGTTCATTGATTTTACGAAGAAATTATAATTGCCCGGTGCCAACTCGGTAAAATAGACCTTATGGTCTTTCTGTAGATGCACCCAGTCATTGTTAAGCCCATCCATCTTGTACCAATATTCTGTATTCTCTGGTGCATTGAAACTTAAAGCGGCGAATTCGAGACTGAATGAAGATTGCGACGGTTTTAGCGTTAGTTTTTTTAGCGATGTAATCGATTCTTCAATTGGTGAATCTTCTTGGTTTACAAAAACGTCTTGGTTGTCTATCTGTAAGGCGGTGATATAAGTTGGTGCACTGTAATTGTTCTTTTTGAAATTTTTAGGGTTAAAACTGACCATGCCGTTGACACTTCCGAAATACATGGTGCCATCATCGGCTTTATGGGCGGCCATATAATTAAATTGATCACTCTGTAGCCCATCCGCCTTTGAATATATCTTTTTATTGCCGGTTATGGCATTGAATTCGACCAACCCGTTAGAGGTACTCATCCAAAGATTGCCACTGTCATCTTCTAATGTGGCATAAAACACATTAGTGGGAAAACCATCTTTGAGTCCGTAGCGTTTAAACGCTTTGGTTTCTTCAAGAAAGAGGTTAAGTCCATTTTCGGTATTCACCCAAATGTTGTTTCGACTATCTTGAAATATTGAGTTGATGTGGTTGTTCGAGATACTGTTCTGTGTAGAACTATTATATCTATAAGCTTCTTTTTCTCCGGTTGCTGGATTATATGAATAAAGGCCATCGAACGTGGTGCCTGCCCATAAAATGCCTGATTTGTCTTCTAAAAAACTGGTGTAGTGTAAATTGTCAGGAAACCCTTCAAATAATTCAAATTTGTCTGTGGTCGGGTTAAAGGTCTGTACCCCAAAGGTCGATAGAAAGAAGATTTCGCCTAACCGTGTCTGGTTGATTGCGAATACAAAATTACTCCGCAATCCATGAGCCATATCGGTGCCGTAGTGCTTGATAATCTTATTCGTATTGATGTCCATAATATCAATACCATTGTCGAACATACCGATCCAAAGTTTATTGTCAATAGGAAGCAGACCGTGAACGTTGTAATGCGCTAGAATACCATCTTTCTGTTTTTCAATAGATGTAAAATTTGTGAAACTATCTTTTTTTGGGTTGTATTTATTGAGCCCGCCATCTTCTGTGCCAATCCAAAGGTTTCCATATTTATCGGCAGTGATTTCACGAATGGCGTTTCCGTTAAGTGAGTTCTGGGCTGACTTTGGAAAGTATTTTTTGAATGGCGAATATTGTTTTGATTGGTAGTTGATGCCCCCAAAATAGGTTCCGGCCCAAACACCTCCCTCTTTATCTACGGTCAAACTATAGACGGCATTATCGGAAAGGGCATAAGGGTCGTCGTAATTCTTCTTAAGATTACTGTATTTCTTGGTTATCAGGTTGAAAATATGCAATCCGGATTCAGTAGCTACCCAAAGTTCGTCATTGCTACGCAGGGCAAAGTCGCGAACATATTGCTTGCCAGAAGTAAGAAAGCCGATTTCCTGTAGTCTTTCCGAAATAATATCAAATGCAAGCACGCCATGATTTTGAGTGCCCAACAAAATGGTTCGGTCATCAAGCGAGAAAAGTTCGTTAATGCCAAAAGGGCTACTGGGGCTTGCTTCGACATCTAGGGCATGTCTGGTAAATTTGTTGGTAATCTTATCGTATTTATATAAGGTATTTGTTGAACAGGCCCATAACCCATCTTTGGTGTTGATAACATCGGAGGCGTAGAAATTTTCGCTTGCCTCGAACTTAGTACTCTCCTTTTTGTTGGGGTCATATTTAATAAGACTACTTTCTGCGATGTACCAGAGATTACCATCTGAGTCGCCACTCATATCAATGATCTGGTTGTTCTCGGTACCTTCTACAAAATCAAAATTTTCCAGTTTTTCGTTATAGGAAAGAAGCCCGTTATCGGTACCTACCCAAATAGTACCGTTTAATTCAAAAAGACTTTCTACATAGTTGCTTCGTAAGCTTTTTGGGTCGTCTTCATTTTTTTGAAATAGCCTAAAATTATATCCGTCAAAACGATTTAGGCCACTTTTAGTACCGAACCACAAAAATCCTTTTTCATCTTGAATAGAGCTGAGAACCGTATTGTGAGAAAGGCCATCTTCAACTTTATAGTGCTCGAAATAAAATTCTTGCCCGCAAAGTATTGAGGCGTGAAGTAAAAGTAGGGGTAATAAGGTCTTCATTCTCATCAAAATCGGCCGAATATCGTTAAAAGTTAATGAAAAATTCACAACAAAATGTTTCATACACCATACGAAACAGTTCAAATTTAATTATAGGTATCAACATCGGTGATTTTGAACAATTTGTACGAAATAAAGAAACGGGCGTGTATTGCATCTTTTCTTTCAAATTGGTTTCTTTAGAGAATTGTTGTAAAATAATTCATTTGATAACCGCCATGAGACACTCTATTCTTGCCTTTCAAAATGTGAAAAAACTTATTCTTGCCATTTTTACTTTGGCTTTTCTAACGACCAATGCGCAATGGAAGCCGGCCGGCGATAAAATTAAAACCAAATGGGCCGAAAGTTTAGATGCAGAAAATGTTCTTCCTGAATATCCCAGACCGATAATGGAGCGTTCAGAATGGAAAAACTTAAACGGTTTGTGGGATTATAGTATCTTGAAAAAGGGTGCTCCACTTCCTGAAAGTTTTGATGGAAAAATTTTAGTTCCCTTTGCGGCCGAATCTAGCTTGTCAGGCGTGATGAAAGAAGTAGGGTCATCAAATGAGCTTTGGTACCGAACAAAATTCAATATTCCGGATGGGTGGAGCGGACAGAATATCCTGTTACACTTTGGGGCGGTCGATTGGAAAGCTGATATCTGGATTAATGACGTAAAAGTAGGTTCGCATACGGGCGGTTATACTCCTTTTTCGTTTGATATAACTCCATTCATACAAAGTTCAGAGCAGGTTTTGACCGTGAAAGTTTGGGATCCGACTGACGAAGGTCCTCAACCTCGCGGCAAACAGGTGAAAAAGCCAGAAGGTATCTGGTATACTCCCGTAACAGGTATTTGGCAAACCGTGTGGATAGAACCTGTGAATGTAAAGATTATTGTTAGTTTAAAGACAGTTCCTGACATTGATAATAATACGGTAAGCATAAAGGTTGAAACAGAAGGTACCTCTTACGGCGATATAGTTGAGATTTTAGCTTTTGATGGTGAAACTGAAATTGCGACCGCAAAGGCAAATGTGGATCAAGAAACTGTTTTAAGTATTCCAAATGCTAAACTGTGGTCGCCGGAATCTCCCTTTCTCTATGATATACAGGTGAGATTGCATAGCCAAAATAATCAGGTAGACGAGGTCAAAAGCTATTTCGGAATGCGAAAAATATCCATGAAAAAAGATGACTACGGTATTGTGCGCATGCAGCTGAACAATAAAGATTACTTTCAATTTGGCCCCTTGGATCAAGGTTGGTGGCCTGATGGTTTGTATACGGCACCTACCGATGAAGCCCTGAAATATGACATTGTCAAGACCAAAGAACTGGGCTTTAATATGATTAGAAAGCACGTTAAGGTAGAGCCTGCTAGGTGGTATACCCATTGCGATAGACTCGGTATATTGGTTTGGCAAGATATGCCCAGCGGAGATAAAAGTCCGCAGTGGCAAAATCACAACTATTTCACCGGTACAGAATTAAAAAGATCTGCAGAATCTGAAGAAATCTATCGTAAGGAATGGAAGGGTGTTATGGATTATCTCTATTCCCAACCTAGTATCGTGGTTTGGGTTCCTTTTAATGAGGCTTGGGGTCAGTTCAAAACAGAAGAGATAACAGAATGGACAAAGGCTTACGACCAAAGTAGACTTGTCAACTCAGCCAGTGGGGGTAATTTTTATCGTACAGGTGATATTGTCGACTTACATAATTATCCTGGGCCGGCGATGTACTTGTATGATGCGCAAAGGGTAAATGTCTTAGGTGAGTATGGAGGAATCGGCTTGCCCTTAAAAGGCCATTTATGGAAACCGGATAATAATTGGGGATACATAAAGTTCAAGAACTCAAAAGAAACTACCGATGAATACATCAAGTATGCGAAAGAGCTCAAGAACTTGGTCAAAGCAGGTTTCTCAGGAGCGGTATATACACAAACGACCGATGTAGAAGGTGAAGTTAATGGTTTTATGACCTATGATAGAAAGGTAGACAAAATGAACATCAAAGAAGTCAAGAAAATTAATCAAGAAATCATCGATACCTTAAATTAATCCTTTGTTAAACGTAACAATCATTTTTTACAACTAGAATCTTATGAGAGAGGTTTTGCCCTTAGTGTTGCTGTTATTGTTTTTCTCTTGTAAGGAAACCGAAAAGGAAACTGCTGAAAATTCAAATACTGATCTTGTTCAAGAAGATGAACAATCACTCAGCTATTTCACAAACCCGCTATTAGATAGTGGTGCGGATCCTTGGACCATCTATCACGAAGGAAATTTTTATTATATAAAATCTGGTGCTAACGCTATTACTTTGATGCGAACCGCAGATATTACTGATTTAAGAAATGCAGAGTCGAAGGTAATTTGGCGCGCACCTGAAACCGGCGATCATTCAAGAAATATCTGGGCCCCTGAAATTCATAATATTAATGGGCACTGGTACATTTATGTGGCGGCAGATGATGGCGATAATCGAAATCACCGCATGTTCGTTATAGATAATAGCTCTCCTGACCCGTTCAAAGGTGAGTTTAAAGTAAAGTCTAAACTTAAGACGGACAAAAATGATAATTGGGCCATTGATGGAAGTATTTTTGAGCACCAAAACCAACTCTACTTTATTTGGTCTGGGTGGGAAAATCCCAAGGTCGATGGAGGTGAGGAGATGCAGAATATTTATATAGCTAAAATGTCTAACCCCTATACGATAAGTTCTGATCGTGTATTGATAAGTACTCCAGAACATGAGTGGGAAAGAAATTGGCATTACCCAGGGGTTTGGAAACCGGATGCCCCTGTTTACGTTAATGAAGGACCTCAAATGTTAGCTCATGGAGATAAGGTACATATTGTTTATTCCGCAAGCGGATGCTGGACTCCCTATTATGCACTTGGCCTTTTGACGATGAATAAGAATGATGATCCTATGGAAAAATCATCATGGTCTAAATCGGAAGACCCTATTTTTCAACAGGCGAAAGAGAAATCTGTGTTCGGAACTGGACATAACTCCTTTTTCAAAAGCCCGGATGGTACCGAAGACTGGATATTGTACCATGCAAATGACACTCCTGTCGATGGTTGCGGGAACAAAAGGTCTCCTAGGGCCCAGAAAATTTCTTGGTCTTCAGATAATATGCCTATTCTTGGCGAGCCTATTGAAACCTCTGAGAAATTGGTCAAACCTTCAGGATTATAAATAAGAAAATAGTAAGAGTCAAATTTGGATTGTTTAGAGTTTAAGCACGATGCCACCCTTGGATTGGGGTGGCATTTTTTATGTACCAGTTCTAACATCTCCTTCTTTGAACTTTCTCAATTTAAACAATACTTCAAGTCAGGTAATTACTTGGATGGATTTGATTCTTGTCATCCTTTCAGGATAGGAGACTTCTTTAGTCATCTCGCGAGACGTTTTAAACCAACCTGAAATGGCAACTTCAGCACAGATTGTTCTGATTTCACTTTTATTGATACGATTTGACTTGTTCCATATGGTTATTAAACCATTTGAAAATCAATTATTTAAATCTTTGTTAATTGATTGGTATACAATCTGTCTCAAACCGCAACAATTTGTATCAATAAAGACTCTTCTCTTAACCTTCTCTTAAAATTTGAACGATTTGTATGATAGAATGATACAATCCACAGAGTAATAGGATTCTGAATTCATTTTATTTGGTCATTGGCAATTTGTCAATTTTAAAGCTCTATCTCAAATAAATACTCAACTAAAACAACTTAAAATGAAATTATGACACAAACACCTTTCTCAATTTAAGAATCTATCAATTTACTCAACTAGCAAACTAATCTCTAAGCAATCATTCAAAAATGAGAAACAATGAAAAAACCAAAGACTAACATTATCGAGAAGATTCTTGTGTCTGTTTTTCTGGTGTGTGCAGTTATGTACCAAGGATACGGACAAGATGCACCTTCGGTGACGGGTACGGTTACAGCTGCCAGTGATGGCGCTCCGTTACCAGGGGTTTCGATTATTATTAAAAATACAACTACAGGGGTGACCACTGATTTTGATGGTAATTATACTGTCAATGCCCCGGCTGATGCAACTTTGATTTTCAGCTATATCGGTTTTCAAAGATTGGAAGTGCCTGTTAATGGTCAGGCAACGGTCGATGTTCAAATGAACGAAGATGTTGCCGCCCTTGACGAAGTGGTAGTAACGGGTTACTCTACCCAAGACAAAAAGTCTATTACGGCTGCAATATCTACTGTTACCAGTGAAGATTTAGAGAATGTGCACGCAGGTGCATCGGTAAGCTCTGGTCTGGCCGGTAAAATTTCTGGTGTAACGTTTAAAATGCCCGATGGTAGACCTGGTGCTACTGCAACCGTTCAAATACGTAATATGGGTAACCCTCTTTACATTATAGATGGTATTCAATCTGACGTAGGGCAATTTAATAATATTTCTCCAGGCGATATCGAAAGCATTTCGGTATTGAAAGATGCTGCTGCTGCTATTTACGGGGTAAGGGCCGCCAACGGGGTTGTGGTTGTAACAACCAAAAGAGGTAAGAAGAACTCTAAAAACGTTGTGAATGTCAATGCCTATTACGGTGGTCAGAATTGGTCGCGTTTCCCTGATGTTGTGAACGACTCTTATACCTATATGAGCAAAAAGGCCGAAGCGGATTTGAACGAGTTTGGTGAGACACAAATTACTCCCGAAGAATTGGAGCGCTATAGAGTTGGTACAGAACCAGGCTATCAGTCGTTCAATTGGAAGGATTTTATCATTAAGAAAAATGCACCATTGTACAGTGTAAACGTAAGTACAACAGGGGGTTCTGAAAAAATCAACTACTACATATCTGGAACCCATCTTAAACAGGAGGCGGTCTTGGGTCCTGAATTTAATTTTGAAAGAACAAATATTCAAAACAACCTCGACGCAAATATTACCGATCGTTTAAAGGTTGGCATGCAAATCAGCGGTCGTATAGAAACTACCGATAACCCCGGTATTCCAGGGGCCGATGATTATTGGTTGCCAAGGTTCGCCATTTTGCGTAACCGCCCATTTGAGCGTCCTTATGCTAACGATAACCCTGATTATCTGAATGATATAGGGCATAACGAAACCAACTGGGCGCTGCACAATAAAGAAATTGGAGGTTATTCAACCAACATCTTAAGAACTATGCAATCGAACTTTAACGGTGAATACCAATTTGGCGGGGTGTTAGAAGGTCTATCGGTGAGAGGTATGTACTCGTACTATATTCAAGATCAAGTATTGAACGGTCACGAATATACCTATGAAGCATATACCTATGATGCTGAAAATGACGCTTACAACGTGACGGGTGGTAGTACCAACCCATGGCGTGAAAGAAGAAATCGCAAAATTGTTAAAAATGTCTATCAAGGGCAGGCTCAGTATAAAAAGGCTTTTGGTCGTGAGCAAGAGCACAATGTAGAAGGCCTTTTCTTAGTAGAAAGACAAGAGGAGCGCGATCAAAACCAATGGATGCGTTCAGTTCCTGAAAACAATATTCTTCCGTTAATGTACTTTGCCAACTTGGTCGAATTCAATGATTTCGATGGTGAATTAGCCCGAATCGGTTATATAGGTAAGTTCAATTATAACTACAAGCAGAAATATTTCTTGGAGATTTCCGGTCGTCAAGATAAGTCTTGGAAGTTTGCCCCATCAAAAAGAACCGGTTTCTTCCCTTCTGGTTCCATCGGTTGGAGGATGACCGAAGAAGATTGGTATGAGACTATCGCTGGAGAAGATGCTTGGTTGACAGAATTTAAGTTAAGGGCTTCTTACGGTATTTTAGGTGATGATGATATCGGAATCGGTGCTTATGATTATTTGCCAGGTTATAACTACAACGTTGGTACTGCCATTTTAAACGGAGAACCTGTAGTAAGTGCCAGAGATAAAGGTCAGATTGTAGATAACCTTACTTGGTTCAAAAGTAAGATAACCGATATCGGTATTGATTTCGCTCTATTTGATGGCAAGGTAACAGGTTCTTATGATTGGTTCTACCGTTTACGTACCGGTCTTAGAGGTTTTAAGTATGATATACTTATACCAAGTGAATTGGGTTACACCCTTCCTGACGAGAACGTAAATAGTGATTCGCAGGCTGGTTTCGAAGGCGCATTGACCTACAATGATAGTTTTGGTGATTTCAATGTTTCGGTTTCCGCCAACGGATCCTATTCAAGAGGAAAATTTATCGAATCCTATAAACCAAGATTTTCTAATTCATGGCAAGAATACCGAGCTTCAAGTGAAGGCAGGTATAATGATATGCGTTGGGGTTATAATGTAATTGGAGAGTTTCAAACACAAGAGGAAATCAATAACTACACCGTAGATATTGATGGCCAAGGTAACCGCACGCTTCTTCCAGGTGATTTGATTTATGAAGATATCAATGGTGACGGCCGTATTAATGGTTATGACGAGAAGCCTATTGGGTATTCGTTCGGTAAACAACCGAATATCAACTTCGGCTTGAACATTAGACTTTCTTATAAAGGTGTCGATATGACAGCAGATTTTTCTGGAGGTTCTGGCTATTCTTGGATTCAGAACTGGGAAACCCGTTGGGCTTTCCAAAACCAAGGGGCACTTAATAAGATATTCTTGGATAGTTGGTCAAGGCAGGATCCTGCAAACCCCAACAGTACTTGGGTTCCAGGAAAGTATCCAGCACTTAGATACAATGCAGGTTATCATAGCAATTATAGGGTTTCTACCTATTGGATGCATAATGTAACTTATTTGCGTGCACGTACTTTAGAACTGGGCTATTCTTTACCAAAACCTTGGTTGGATAAAGTCGGTTTTCAAAAGGCTAGATTTTATGTAAACGGGTACAATCTCTTCTCGTTTGACAATCTTAAGAAATTCGGAATAGACCCAGAGGTAAATGAAGAGAACGGATTGCAGTATCCGCAGAACAAATTTGTTAACGTAGGGGTTAACCTTTCTATCTAAAATTGATCGAAAAATGAAAAAGCATATTTATTTACTACTAATTGCGAGTGTAGCAATATGGAGTTGCTCTAAGAATGACGAAGAGTTTTTAGATCGGCCGTCTACCTCGATTTTAACACAAGAACAGATATTCTCTGATCCAAAAACGACCCTTTCGGTATTGGCAGACCTGTATAATAGGTATTATGATTTTGGTACGGTTGAAGACTGGGCGTCTCTAGCCGGTTTTAATGTCGCCTATTGGTCTGAAGCGGGTAGATATCCTGAATTTCAGAACGATGGTTGGGGCTACGGAGCTTGGGGCACTTGGGACTATGCGTATATAAGGGAAATCAATTTGTTTCTTGAACGTTGCTCCGAGGCTACCGAACTGACCGAGGAAGATAAGACCAGATTCTTGGCAGAGGCTAGATTCTTGAGGGCTTCCTATTATTTTGAAATGGTAAAAAGAATGGGTGGGGTTCCGCTTATTCTTGAATCGGAAACGTACGATTTCAGCGGTGATGCTTCTTATTTGCAGCATCCACGTGAAACAGAGGCCGCTATTTATGATTTTGTGATCAGTGAAGCTGAAGCATTGAAAGATATATTGCCAAACGACGCCAATACCAAATCAAGGGCTACCAAAGGTGCCGTTCTGGCCATGCAGGCCAGAGCTGCACTATATGCCGCTTCGATTGCCAAGTACGGTGCTACAACACCACAAGTTTCATTGCCTGGCGGTGAGGTGGGTATACCGGCCTCAAGAGCCAACGAATATTACACAAAAGCCTTGGAAGCTTCCGAAGCAATCATCAATGGCGAAGCAGGTGGCTACGGTCTTTATACCAAGAAGCCTGATCTTTCTGAAAACTTCTCCAGCATCTTTTACGATAAGGCGAACAACCCAGAAGCTATTTTTGTTGAAGATTATCTTGTAGGTGGAGGTAAAACCCATGGTTATACCATTGTGAACCAACCAAGATTCGGAGCCGAAGAAGAAGAAGGTGGGCGTATCAATCCAAGTCTACAGTTTGTTCAATCATTTGAATTGTTGGATGGTACTTACGCACCACTTGAAAATGAAGTCGGCGATGCTCCGGTATATTTTGATAATATCGGAGATATCTTTCAAGGTAGGGATGCCCGCCTGGCAGGAACGGTTATCCTTCCAGGAAGCAAGTTCAAGTCTACCGATGTTGATATATGGGCCGGTGTAGTTTTGGCAGATGGTTCTGTTGTTAGCGGTGATTCAAGAGGTCAACAAAAAGAACTTCCTGGAATGACCGGACAAGTGCAGGTGGTAGGTTTCGATGGGCCAATCGATGGACTCGAGTTCACGGCCCAGACAGGTTTTTACATTAGAAAATACCAAGACCCGGCAACTGGATCAGGTAGAAGGGGTACTCAAAGTGATGTTTGGTTCATCAGGTATCGTTATGCAGAGGTGTTATTGAACGCTGCTGAAGCTGCTTTTGAGCTTAACCAACCAGAATTGGCTGCCGATTATTTGAACGATGTTCGCGAAAGGGCAGGTCTTACTGTGCCATTGACCGCTGCTGATGTTACCTTCGATAAAATAGTACATGAGAGATATGTTGAATTAGCTTTTGAGGGTCTTCATTTCTTTGATTTGAAAAGATGGAGACTTGCTCATGTCATTTTGGATGGTAACCCGATTTCCCCCGAAGAGGTTACCGAGAACATCGGTGTTGCCACCAAAAGAGAAACACAACCGTACAACATCTGGCCTTACAAGTACTATAATCCAGGTGACGCTAATGATGGCAAATGGTTGTACAGAATCAATAGACTTTCCCGAATTACTGGATCCGATAGGTTCCGTTTAGGAAACTATTACTCTGAAATCGGTCAGGGATTGATTAACAATAATCCAAAGCTGGTCAGAAATCCTAATCAATAAAACTAGAAAACTAAAGAACATGAAAGTAAAATTCTATATACTGGCCTTACTTGTACTAGCGGTTTCTGCCTCATGTGAATTGGATAACTTCAATGAGCCTGATGCCGACTTTACCGGAAATATTGTATATGAGGGTCAAGCGATACCAGTTGCGAGAAACCAGGTAAGGTTTGAATTATGGCAATCTGGCTATGGTAGCCCAGCGCCTATTGACGTAGCTATAGCTCAAGACGGGAGCTTTAGCAGCAGACTTTTTTCCGGAGACTATAAATTGATTTTTCTACCGGGTGAAGGTCCATTTAGAGCTTCCTCCGATACTCTGTATTTTAATCTAAGCGGAAACAAAACTATGGACCTCAATGTTACTCCTTATTATATGATCCGTGGGGCTCAGTTTTCGCAATCTTCCGGAACGGTAAGCGGCACTTGCGGTGTTGATCAAATAATTACTGGTACAAATGGCAGGGCCGTTGAACGTGTTACCTTGGTAATCAACAGAACCCAGTTTGTCGATACCAACAGTGGGGGTGAAGGAAGCATTGCCCAGGTCGATGCCGATTTAAGTGATTTGAACAACCTTTCAATGTCGGTAGATATACCCGAGGATGCCAAAAAACCGGATCAAGACTACATCTTTGCCCGTATCGGGGTAAAGGTAGAGGGTATTGAAGATATGATTTATACACCTGTTGAAAAGTTAAACTTGTAATACATTGCTTTTCCCTGTGATGAAGCGAGAGATGGTGCAAATGAATAAAGGGAAGAGTATCTTAATGATTGGCTAATGTTGAGTTGTTAGTAGTTACTTATCTTGAGGTTTTACCGGGCTTCCGTGGTACGGAGCCCGGTATTTCAATAAAAGACTAGGCTATAAACAATGAATGCCTAACTTAAAGGCAAAAATATAATGATAGATTTTAGAGCTTCCACATATAGAACTTTCTTTTGGGGCATTTGTATGTCAACCGTCTTATTCTATTCGTGTAAGGAGAAGGTTGAAAAGAAACAAGATAAAGAAGTAGCCGTTGAAACGTTTTCTAACCCGATAGATGTTGAATTTGGGGATCCATTTGTGTTGGATAATGGCGATGGCACTTTTTATATGTATGGAACGGGCCAAGTTGAAAATGGCTTTGCTACCTATTCATCGAATGATTTGGTGAACTGGAAGTTCGAGGGTCGTATTTATGAAGGAAATACCGAAGCATCTTGGACTCAAAAAAACTTTTGGGCGCCCGAAGTGTACAAATTTGAAAATCACTATTTCTTGTTTTTCAGCGCCGATGATAAGGATAATCCCAACAATGAACTTGAAAATTTCAAGATTGGGGTGGCTGTTTCCGATAGTCCTAAAGGTCCTTTTACAGATTTGACCGACCAACCTTTATTTGATCCCGGGTATCCTATTATAGACGCGAATGTCTTTAAAGATGACGACGGTAAATTTTACCTTTATTATTCGAGGGTTTGCTACAAACATCCCGTAGAGAGTGAGATTTCTGAATGGGCCAAAAAAGAAGGTCTGTATGACGAAATTGAAGAAAGTTGGGTCTATGGGGTAGAATTGGCAGCTGATTTTAAAAGTGTTATCGGTGAACCCCAATTACTACTTAGGCCACCGCTTGAAATGAACGACCGTAATGCCGAATGGGAAAGTCGTTCGGTTACTTCGAAAGAAGTAAATAGAAGATGGACAGAAGGTTCTTTTACTTTTAAAAATAAAGGCACTTATTACATGATGTATTCGGCAAACCACTACGCAGGCCCAAATTATGCGGTGGGTTATGCCACATCTAATTCGCCATTAGGTCCTTATCAAAAGGCAGATAACAACCCTGTTTTACAGAAGAATATAGATAAGGGCGGCAATGTTACCGGAACCGGTCATAACATGGTCTTATTTCTAGATGGTGGAAAAAAAATGTACACTGTTTACCATGGTCGTACACAGGCAACAGGAGAAAATAGAGTTGTTTTTATTGACCAGATGAATATTGAAGAAGACGGCACTTTGGTGGTCGATGGCCCAACCACGGAACCGATTCCAAAACCATTGCAGAATTAAAAAATACAATCCGAAAGGCAAAAAACTAGTGTTAAAAATTGCAACCTACATATCGATAGTTTTATCAAGCCTTTTGATCATTACCTTTTTCTCGGTTGGTAGTGATGCTAAGTCGCAAACATACAAAGTTCATCCTAAGAAAGACGATAGACCAAATATTATAATCATAATGGCCGATGATCTCGGTTTTTCAGATTTAGGTTGTTATGGAGGAGAAATAAATACACCGAACCTAGACCGTCTGGCTGCGACAGGTATAAGGTCTACTTCATTTTATAATACTTCCCGCTGTTGCCCTACCAGGGCTTCTTTGCTCACGGGGCTATATCCGCACCAAGCGGGTCTGGGTAGAATGACGATGGATGCAGGTCTGCCGGGTTATCAAGGTACATTGAACGAAAATACGGTTACCATTGCCGAGGTACTCAAAAGAGAAGGGTATCAAACGGGTATGGTAGGTAAATGGCATGTTTCTGAAACGAATGATCTAGGGGGTGACAAACAACTCAAATGGTTGGCTCATCAAGAAAATTACGGCCCATTTTCCGATTTAAAATCATACCCAACCGCAAGAGGATTCGATAAATTCTATGGCAATATCTGGGGTGTGGTCGATTATTTTGATCCATTTAGTTTGGTCAACGGCAACCAGCAGGTAGAAAAAGTGCCCGAAGATTATTATCATACGCAAGCTATCGGAGATTCGGCTGTTGCCTATGTAAACGAGTTTTCTAAAAAAGAAAATCCATTTTTCTTGTACGTGGCCCATTGTGCCCCCCATTGGCCCCTTCAAGCCCCTGACAGTATAATTCAAAAGTATGTTGATAAATACGAGAAGGGCTGGCAAGCTATTAGGGAAGAGCGTTATAAGAATTTGGTAGAAAAGGAATTGATACCTGAAGATGCCCAATTGCCAGAATTTATGTTTCCCGAATTAAATTGGGAAAACAATTCCGATAAAGAATGGGATGTACGCGCTATGGCCGTACATGCTGCCATGGTCGATGTGATGGATAGAACCATTGGCGAATTGATAAAAAAACTCGAAGAAACAGGCCAACTAGAGAATACATTGGTGCTCTTTCTCTCCGATAATGGGGCGAGTTCAGAAAGACCCTCTAACTATGGCCCTGGTTTCGACAGGGCAGGAAGTACACGAAATGGCGAACAGGTTCAATTTCCTGTTAATAAAGAAGTGCTTCCCGGGCCTCAAACGGTTCTTTCAGGTATCGGTCCGCAGTGGGCCCATACCGTAAATACCCCCTTTCGGTTTTGGAAGGCCAAAGTTCTCGAAGGTGGTATCAATACTCCGTTTATAGCGTCGTGGCCAAAAGAATTAAGGAAGAATGGGGAGGTTAGAACAGTGCCGGCCCATGTGAGTGATATTATGGCAACCTGTGTAGAAGTCTCTGGCGGTACTTATCCTACAGAATTTGATGGAAGGTCAATAACCCCAACTCCTGGTAGCAGTTTGATTCCTTTATTAAAAGGCAGTTCCAGTCGACCCACACAAGAAACTTTTTTTTGGGAACATTTCGGTTCTCAAGCACTACGTAAAGGAGATTTAAAATTGGTAAGGTTAGATGCTGGACAGCCTTGGGAACTCTATAACCTATCGAACGATAAAACGGAACAGGTCAATTTGGCCGCTACCCATCATAAAGAAGTAAAAGAATTAGCGAAAGAATGGGAAGAACTGGCTAACAAATACCAAGTTTACCCTGCTCCAAATTAAAAAAGGATAATTATGAAACTGAAATTATTTGCTTTAGGCATTTTGCTAACGGTAGTTTTTTCATGCAAACAAGAAAAGAAGCAGGATCAACCGGGACAAGAAAAGGGCACTGAGGTTATGGAGACCAGAGCCGGAAATCTTGATACCGGGGCTTTTGACACGATTGTCGATGGTGACCAAGTAAAACTCTATTGGCTTAAAAATGATGATATTGAAGTAGCCATCACCAATTATGGTGGAAGAATAGTGGGCCTGTTTACGCCAGATACCAAAGGCGAATGGGTAGATGTGGTTATTGGGCGTGGCAGTGTCAAAGAATATATCGATGGTCCGGAATCTTATTTCGGAGCTTTGATAGGAAGAGTGGGCAATCGAATCGCAGGAGGTAAATTCAGCATAGATGGCAAGAACTATTCGGTAGAGACCAATAATGGTGAAAATGCCTTGCATGGGGGTCCGAACGGTTTTCAAGATAAAGTTTGGAAAGTAGAGTCTAGTAATGATACTACGTTGGTATTGAATTATTTGTCGCAAGATATGGAAGAAGGATTTCCTGGGGCTCTAGATGCGAAGGTAACTTACCACTTGATAAAACCGAACACCCTAAGAATTGAATACGATGCGGTAACCGACAAGCCGACCATTGTTAACCTTACCAATCACGCTTATTTCAATTTAAATGGAGAGGGCAGTGGTAACATTTTAGACCATGAAATGATATTGTATGCCGATAAGTTTACTCCGGTCGATGAAACCTTGATTCCTACGGGAGAGTTAAAAGCGGTAAAAAACACTCCTTTTGATTTTACAGAACCTCATAGAATAGGGGAGCGAATTGAAGCGGAAGATACTCAAATTAAATATGGAGGTGGCTACGATCATAATTTCGTTCTTAGCGATGAAACGAACAATTCTTTAAAGCAGGCCGCCACGGTAGTAGGTGATAAATCAGGTGTGGTTATGGAAGTCTTCACGACCGAACCCGGCGTGCAATTCTATAGTGGTAATTTCATGAATGCAGAGAATAAGTTAAAGTCGGGCGCACGCGATGAACATCGATCCGCTTTCTGTCTTGAAACCCAGCATTACCCAGATTCGCCCAACCAAAAGAATTTTCCGACCATTATATTAAACCCGGGAGAAGAGTATCATACGATGACTGAATACCGTTTTTCCACAAAATAAAGTACCTACCAATGAGATATAGCATTTCTTTTCTATCCATTTTTATTGGCATTCTTCTTAGCGGTTATGGTCAAGATTCCTCGGCAAATCCTTTGTTGGCCGATCCGACTATTTTTCAGGAAGATGGTACATATTATTTATATGGAACCACCGGAGATCCAAAAATGGGAAAGGATAAAGGTTTCTTGGTCTACGCTTCCAAAGATTTAGTTGACTGGCAAGGTCCCTCTGGCCCGTCAAAAGGGTTGGCCATGAGAAAGGGAGATGCATTTGGTATAAAGGGCTTTTGGGCTCCACAAATATTTAAGTACGACTCTAAATATTATATGGCCTATACTGCCGATGAGCACATCGCATTAGCTACTTCGAGCCATCCTTCCGGTCCTTTTAAAAATAAAGAAAAGAAAGACTTGCAGGCTCCCGTAAGGCAAATAGATCCCTTTATTTATTTTGATGATGACGGTAAAAAATACCTTTACCATGTAAGGTTGACAGAGGGTAATCGAATTTTTGTGGCTGAACTTGAAGACTCGTTAGAGGCCATTAAACCTGAGACCTTAAAAGAATGTATTTCTGGCGAATTGCCTTGGGAAAATACGTGGGATAGCGAATGGCCTGTAACCGAAGGGCCTACTATTTTGAAGAGAAAAGGAATTTATTACATGATTTATTCGGCGAATGATTTTCGTAACCCTGATTATGCCGTTGGTTATGCCACTAGCGATCATCCTTTAGGCCCTTGGACCAAATCTAAAAACGGACCTTTCATTACCAAAGAGATTTTAGGAATCAATGGAACGGGCCACGGCGATGTTCTAGAGCATGAAGACGGTTCTTTGTATTATGTCTTTCATACCCATTTTGATGATTCAAAAGTACAGCCGAGACGCACTGCAATTGTCAAATTAGTATTTAGCGACGGTGACGAGGGGTACGAAGAAATAAGCATTGATAAAGATACATTTAGGTTTTTGCAACTTGAGGGCAAAAAATGATTAATAAGAATATGAGTGAAAAAACTAAGGTGGCGATGGTGGGCTGTTTTGATACCAAAGCAGAAGATTTCGCCTACCTACATAGTTGTTTGACAAAAGGAGGTGCTGAGGTAGTTTCCATTAATACGGGTGTTTTAGGTAGTACCGACCAGTTTCCTGTAAATTTTGAGGCTGATAAGGTTGCTGAGGCTGCAGAATTGAACATCGCAGCATTGAGGGAGGCGAACGATAGAGGAGAAGCGCTTATTGTCATGGGTAAAGGTGCAGGACAAATTCTGGGAAATCTTTTCCAAAAGAATGAGATAAATGGAGTTATCGGAATGGGCGGTGGTGGCGGTACTTTTGTTGCTATAGAAGCTATGAAAACCCTACCATTCGGTGTGCCAAAACTGTGTTTGAGTACCTTGGCCACTAAAGATTTATCGGAAAAGATTGAGGATAAAGATATTGTTCTGATGCCTTCAATTGTTGATGTAGCGGGTCTTAATCGCATAAGTAGGGTGTTGATCAATCAAGCCGCAGGTGCCATTTTAGGAATGGCCAATATGGCGCCTTTGAAAGATAGCGATACCAAAGGCAGTATAGCCCTTAGTGTATTTGGTAACACAACGGTATGTGCGAATAGGGCTTCTGAAATCTTAAAGTCGAAAGGATACGATGTTCTGGCTTTTCATGCCGTAGGTACTGGAGGCAAAACGATGGAGTCTTTAATGGAGGAAGGTGTTTTTGACGCCGTACTTGACCTTACGACCACTGAATTGGCTGATGAGCTGTGCGGGGGAATCTGTAGCGCTGGTCCCCATAGATTAAAATCTGCCTCAAAAATGGGCCTTCCACAAGTGGTGGTTCCTGGGTGTATTGATATGGTGAATTTTGCCGCGAAAAGTACGGTTCCTGAAAAATACCAAGACAGGCATTTGTTCTCATGGGCCCCCGATGTAACCCTTATGAGAACGAATAAAGAAGAGAACGATATACTGGGCAGGCAAATTGCTGAAAGGTTGAACAGTTCAAAGAACGCCGTTACCGTTGTTCTTCCCTTGAACGGATTATCTAAAATAGGGGCTAAAGGCGAGGTGTTTTATGACGCGGAGGCCGATAAGCAACTTTTTAAGTCTATATGCGAGCATCTAGACCCGAAGATAAAAGTAGTTGAGGTAGATGTAAACGTAAACACTCCGGAATTTGCCGAAGTGATAACCGAAGAGTTGTTGCTGTTATTGGATAAATAAAATTGAAAGTAATTCAAACAAAATATAAGTATAACCAAAATTAAATATTGAAGTATGCCTAACAAATGGACGGGAATAGGTAACCCTTATACCAAACAAGAAGTAAGAGACCGTTTAAAAAAGGTTTTAGATCAAAACAAAGCTATTATCGGTGCAGGAGCGGGAACTGGTATCAGTGCCAAATTCATTGAAAAAGGTGGCGCCGACCTTATCATTATTTACAATTCTGGTCGATTTAGAATGAGCGGGCATGGTTCTACCGCAGGTATGATGGCCTACGGCGACGCCAATGCCGTAGCTATGGAAATCGGTGAGTTCGAGGTATTACCGGTAGTCGAAGAAGTGCCGGTTATCTGTGGGGTTCACGGTAGTGATCCAAGAAGAAGAATGTGGCATTTTCTTGGTCAAGTGAAAGACATGGGCTTTTCCGGAGTCAATAACTTTCCTACGCATTCAATTATCGATGGCCATTTTAGAAACGTTCTGGAAGAAACAGGAATGAGTTTTAAAAAGGAGGTGGCCATGGTCGACTTGGCTACTAGAATGGATATGTTCTCTGTGGTCTATGTGGCCAAACCTGAAGAAGCGGTTCAAATGGCCGACGCAGGTGCAGATGCCATTATTGCCCACGTAGGTACTACTGTCGGTGGTTCGATTGGTGTAACCGATGCAACCGTTTCTATGGATGCTGCTCTTGAACGTACCCAAGAAATAGTAGATGCTGTTAAAAAAGCTAATCACGATACCTTCTTTTTAGCACACGGTGGCCCAATTAACACTCCTTCTGATGTTAGATATGCCTTAGATCACGTTGACGGTTTACACGGTTTTGTGGGCGCTTCTTCTTTGGAAAGAATGGGGGTTGAAGCTTCATTGACCAATTTGACAAAAGAGTTCAAATCGTTAACCCTTTAGAAAATAGAACATGTCCGATCAATGGAAATTTGTTAAGGAAGAAGATTTAATGTTCGAGGAAACCGTTGGCAGGCTCCATTATTGGCATTACCACCCTGAAACCATGGCAGGCGCACAGTCTTATATGGTCAAGGTGGTAGTGCCCGAGGGCATGGGCCACGATTTTCACAGGCACCCCAATATGCACGAAATACTGTACATACTTAAGGGTAGGGCCGAACAATGGATCGAAGATGAAATGCAATATCTAGAGGTGGGTGATTCTATCTATATAGATAAAGATGTGGTGCATGGCACTTTTAATGCAGGTAAGGGTGATCTTGAGTTTTTGGCCGTATTATCGCCACCAGAGGGCTGGGAAGCTGGTACACTTGATGTGAGCCAACAAGAACCCTACGCCAGTTACCGAAAAAAATAGACCAAGGGCCTACCTGAATGGCCTACTTACTAATCAAGAATATAGAAGAATGATAAAATTTAAATCTGGCCTTTTTTTGGCCATTTTGGGTATGGGGCTCTATTCCTGTACGGAAACGAAAGAACCGCCACCGCCTCTTACCTACACGGGGGAAAACCCTAAGGTACAAGATCCACTGAGTCCTGAAGATTCACAAAAGCACATTCAGTTACCGGAAGGCTTTAGCGCACATCTTTTTGCGGCCGAACCGAATATTATCAACCCAATAGCCTTTACTTGGGATGAGAAAGGAAGGCTATGGGTAGTGCAGTCAAAAGATTATCCCCACGACTTGGCGAATGATGTGGGCGGTGACCGCATTACCATATGTGAGGATACCGATGGTGACGGCAAGGCGGATAAGTTTATCGACTTTGCTACCGAACAAAGTTTGACCACCGGAATCGTTTTGGTTAAGGGGGGAGCTATTGTTTCCCAAGCTCCTGAAATGGTCTTTTTAGAAGATACAGATGGGGATGATAAAATGGACAAGCGCACCGTGCTTTTTGGTGGTTTCGGTACGTTCGATACGCATGCAGGCCCGTCAAGTTTAAGATATGGTCTTGATAATAAATTATGGGGTGCTGTTGGATATTCAGGATTTGAAAATACCTTCGGTGATAAGAATGTCAAGTTTGAAAGAGGTGTTTATCGCTTTGGTCAAGATGGTTCTTTTCTAGAACCAGTGGGTCAGTTTGATAATAATACTTGGGGAATGGGCTATAACGAGAATTTCGAAATTTTCGGTTCTACGGCCAATAATAACCATGCATGTTATGTGGGCATTCCTTTAAAGCACTATGAATATTTGGAGAAACTTCCCTCTTGGGCTTTAAATGCCGATTTTATTCAAGGTCACTACGAAATTTCTCCCGTTACAGATATACCCCTGCAACAGGTCGATGTTCGTGGAGGGTTTACCGCGGCTTCCGGGGCTAACTTTTATACGGCAGGCAACTATCCAAAAGAATATAGAAATCAAATGTATGTAGCAGAGCCTACCGGACATTTGGTTCACATTGCTAAAATTGTAAAAGATGGGGCGGGTTATAAAGAGGTCGATGGCGGAAATATCTTTGCCAGTACCGATGCTTGGACAGCCCCTGTATTTGCTGAAACCGGACCCGATGGTAACCTTTGGGTTGCAGATTGGTACAATCCGGTTATTCAGCACAACCCCGATAAAAGGGGAATGGACAATCAAATATGGAATGCCGACAAGGGTGAGGGTAATGCCCACATCAATAAATTAAGAGATTATGGTCATGGTCGTATCTACATTGTAAAATACGATGATAAGACAGATGATTCCATTACATCTTTAGATGCAGGTGATAACGAAGCTCTTCTGGCCGCTTTAAAAAGTGATAATCTTTTCTGGCGAATTACTGCGCAACGCTTGATTGTTGAAGAAGGTAAAAAAGAGCTCGTAGGTGAATTAATTGCAATGGCCGAAGAAGGTTTAGGGCAGAATGATGAAATCAATGCTCCTGTTCTGCATGCCTTGTGGACCTTGGATGGTTTGGGAGCTTTTGATGGGGAAGATGCCAAAACGCAAGATCTTTTAAAAAAGGCACTTGAAAACGGAAGCTTTGCGGTGAAGAGAGCAGCTATGGCCTTGTTGCCAAACGATACCGCAGGTAGTGAATTACTTGCCGGGTCCAAATTATTGACCGATTCGAATGCCCAAGTAAGGTTGGCGGCGATAGTTAGGGCATCTGAACTTCCTGAATCATCAGGACTTTATGCTGCCATGGAAAAGTTGGCAGGTGATGCTTCCAATAGTTCTGATAAGTGGTTGAATGCAGCTACCAAGGTATACTTTAGAGAACTGAATTATGAAGCTGTTGATCCTGCCGTGGTAGAAATGATAGTTCCTTCTGCAGAAGACCGTGCTTCAAAATGGTTGTATACCACTTCTGATCCTGGAGGTGATTGGGCATCGGAGCAGTTCGATACCTCTAGCTGGAAAAAGGGAGATGCCTTCTTTGGGGGTAAGGCCATTGAAAAAGCTAAATCACTTTGGGATTCAAATGACATCTGGTTAAGAAAAGAGTTTCAATTGAATGAAGCAATTGAAGAGCCGGTCTTGAAGATTGCCCATGACGATGACTACGAAGTTTTCATCAATGGGGAGAAGTTAATGGCTGAATCGGGCGCCAGTGGTCAGGCCTATAAGTTCATCAAACTTGATGAGGCCAAAAGCAAATTGTTCAAGAAAGGCAAGAATGTAATAGCGCTGCACTGTATAAATACGGGAGGTGATCAATACATCGATATGGGTATCGGTAAAGTAGGTGAGACCAAGGCCGATGTGGTCTTTGATCTTAAAACGGTTCCTCAAGAGATGGCTTTTGACCAAACCGAACTATTTGCCAAGGCCGGTCAAACCATAGAAATCAAATTGAAGAACATGGATCAGATGCCGCATAACTTGGTGGTTGTAAGACCTGAAAGCATTGATGCTTTTGGACCTCTAGTAGACGAGTTTGTGGCTACGCCGGAAGCGGAAAAAATGGGTTACGTTCCTAATTCACGTTATGTCTTGGGTGCGACCACTATGCTTGCCCCGAATGAAAGTGATTCCATAATCATCAACTTGCCGAACAAGCCGGGCCGATATCCTTTTGTGTGTACATTTCCTGGGCACTGGAGGTTTATGCAAGGGGTCATTATTGTAACACCCAATGGCGAAAAAGAGGTTCAGGTTACAGGGGCATAACCATGTGAGAGCGATATATAAACAGAAATAAAACAGAAAATGAGAAACATACTATTAGGTCTTGCTACATTGACGATGGCCGTCGGTTGTAAGACGCAAGAACTGCCAAAAGAATATGCTACTGATGCTGCAAAGGGGCATTACATAGCCAATAATAAGAAGGCCAGTAAAATTGCTATTACCGGAGGAGGCGGATCCCATGATTTTTTAAAGTTCTTCGGAAAAGCTGATGGAAAAATCTTGAGTGACAATGGTAGCAATACGGTGGTCTATTCAGAAGAAATGGAAGAAATAGCTTCTTTGGTTCCAGTTGTTGACGTGCTTATGTTGACCAACAATAAACCGTTAAGTGCGGAGGTTAAGGAATCCATTTTTTCCAATGTAGAAAATGGTAAGCTTGATATGCTTATTTACCACCCGAGCACATGGTACAATTGGGAAGATTGGCCCAAATACAATAAAGAGTTGGTAGGTGGTGGATCACGCTCACACGAAGAACTGCAAGAGTTTGAGGTGATCGTTACCAAACCGGAACATCCTATTATGAAAGACGTTCCAGCTACTTTTAGAATTGTAGATGAACTTTATCGTTGGGAAAAAGATCCTGCCGGAACTGATGTCGAGGTCTTGGCCATTGGTAGAGGTTTAGAGTCGGGTGAAGAATTTCCTGTGGTTTGGGTAGTGAAACATCCAAAGGCGAAAATTGTGGGCAATACGTTGGGGCATGATGAAAGAGCCCACGATTTACAGGCGTATCAAACTTTATTAAGGAATAGCCTTGATTGGGTTAAATAAGATTAAACCTTATAACCTTTCTAAGCAATAGTTTTATGATGGATGTGAACAAGCTTGATTGTTTAATCCTTCTCGATAAGGATAATTTTATGGCTGGTTTGTTCCTCATAATGGATTAATAGGTGATGAAAATAAGTTAGTATAGACTTTATTGCTTTGGTTTTCAGTTATGGGTATATGTTTAATGGCGAATTATTAAATACTTCCGCGTAAAATAGTATTTTTGATACCTTCACGAAATTATTTTTTTAACGCCAGCTAGGAATATTTTCATTGGAACGATTATTAAAAAGATATCGAATCCAATATATTCCATTACCAAAACAACCAATCTTAATGCTCAAGAAACTACAATTTGTTGCCAAAACATATTTTCAAAATCGAAATAGATATGCAATTTTAATGGCATCTTTGGCCGTTGTTGGCTGTCAAGATCCAAAGGAAGATTGTACTGCCAGCAGCGAGGTTCCCATTTACCCAACCGACTCTTTGTTAACTTCCTTGAATGTTCCGGAAGGATTGGAAATAAGGGCCTTTGCGGGTCCGGATATTACCCCAAGCCCGGCCAGTATGGCCGTATCGGCTACCGGAGAGGTCTTTGTGGGAGTGGATATGATGGGTTCTTTGGGAAAGGAAAAAGGCAAGGGCTATATTAAAAGGCTGGTAGATTGTAACAATGATGGGATCATGGATGCCGTTACGGAATTTGCCCAGGTAGATAACCCTAGGGGTGTCTTGCCCGTAGGCGAACAGGTTTTTGTGCTCCACACCCGTTTTTCGGAAACCACCGGTAAGGCCGAGAATATGGATTTGATCGTATTTAATGATACGGATAATGATGGTATTGCTGATGGGCCTGCCAAAGTGCTAATCAAGAATCTTAGTAATCCAAAATATTTAAGAGAAAGAGGTACGGACCACGCAACCAATGGCATTCAAATGGGTATTGATGGTTGGATCTATATAGCTGTTGGCGATTTTGGTTTTTACAACGCTACGGGAACGGATGGCAGACAGCTTACCAGCTTGGGTGGCGGCGTGCTAAGAGTACGCCCAGATGGCACGGAAATGGAAATGTACACCCATGGTCTTCGTAACATTTACGATGTGGCCATCGATCCTTTTATGAATATCTATACCCGGGGGAATACTAATGATGGTGGTGGGTGGAACATAAGGTTTATCCATCAGATACAAAGTGGTGAATATGGCTATCCCGTTCTCTTTAAAAATTTTACCGAAGAAATTTTACCGGCCCTTGTGGATGTTGGTGGAGGATCCGGCGTTGGCGCCCTTTATTTGGATGATGATCGATGGCCTACCGCTTATAACAAGGTCCCTTTAATGGGGGACTGGGGTAGGAACCACCTGTTTGTACATAGGGTAACGAAAGACGGTGCCAGTTTTACGCAACAGGAAGAAAAGTTTTTAAAGCTGCCCCAAATTACGGATGTGGATATCGATGCTTCGGGGAAAATGTACCTCTCCGCTTGGGACGGGGCAGGTTATTCCGGGAGTCCGGACAAAGGTTTTATTGTTCGCTTGGTACCCGAAGGGTTAAAATCGGAACCCTTTCCGGATATCAGTAAGTATTATTGGACCGGCAGTGTAGTGGATCTTTTAGAGTCCGGAAGCGCCAAAGTTCGTCAAAGTGCACAGTTGGAACTCCTTAAAAGAGGTGATGGAGCTAGCGATTTGTTGGATATGGCCAAGGATCAGGGCCAGAGTTTGGAAACAAGGGTGGCAGCCATTTTTACATATGCCCAGTTGAAGGGGGGCGAAGCGATCCCGGCATTGGAGAAACTTACCAATGATGCATCCGTTCAGGAGTTTGCCCTACGCGCCTTGGCCGACAGAAAGCCCTATGCGGAGCAAGTTTCGGTAGCGCCCTTTGTAAAAGGTTTAAAAGAAGGAAGCGATCGTGTAAAAGCGGCCGCCGTAATAGGTTTGGGAAGATTGGGGAAAAAGGAAGCAGCGGAGCACTTGCTGGCAGTTAATGTACCCAGTTCCTTTAAAGCGCCCAAATTTGGTGCGGAGGGGCCTCATGCTACTCCAAATTCAGAAATGATTCTACCACATTTGGCGGTAAAGGCCTTGGTGCAGTTGAAAGCGGTGGATGAATGTATCAAAGCTCTTGGCAGTCCTAATGAAGAACTAGCCTTATGGGCCATGAGGTATATGCACCAGCCCAAGGTGGTTACGGCCCTGATGGAGGCTTATAAACGTAGTTCCGATGCTGGTAAGAAGGAAAAATTGTTGCATTCCTTGGCCAGGATTTACTATAAGGAGGCCCCCTATGATACTTCTTGGTGGTGGGGTACCAGACCGGATACCAGAGGTCCGTACTACAAAACCCAACCATGGGCAGAAACCGAAAGAATCCAAGATTTTTTAAAGGAAGAATGGATGGCGACACAAGCGGACGATAAGGAGCTTTACGCACTTTTAAATACAAAATACCGTTTGGATATAGAGGATTTTGGGGTGGTGGATACTTCCGTACAGGCGGAGGAGCCACAACCGGTAGCCGATTTGGAAAAAATAAAAAATAAGAAGGGCCAAGTGGGGGAAGCTTCCATTGAAGATGTTATGATCGCAATGAAGCAAATTCCCGGAGACCCGGAAAAGGGATCGGAACTGTTTCGTTCACAAGCGTGCAACACTTGTCACAGCCTAAAAACCAGTGAGGTAATGAAGGGGCCGTTTATGGGGCAAATAGGTTCGATTATGAACCGGGAACAGATTACGGAGTCCATATTAAAGCCCAATGCTTCTATCTCCCAAGGTTTTGCTACCGTGCAGGTTAAGACCAAAGAAGGAAAAATGTACATAGGTTTTGTAACCCAAGAATCCGCTGATGACCTTACCTTGACCAATATAGCGGGTATTGCCACCCAGTTAAAAAAGACGGAGATTACAAGTCGAAAGGAATTGGAAAATTCCATGATGCCCACCGGACTCGCCAATGCCTTAAGTTATGAAGAATTGGCTTCTTTAATATCATTTCTAGAAAAACAAAAATAGAAAGGGCAGTGTCAATAGAGATAAAAATGGTGGGGCATGCCCCACCATTTTTATTATGACAAATATGACCGAAAATCCTTAATCCATTTTTATCCACAAAGCACCCTGTTCTTTCCCAACGTTTAATACTGTCTTGCTCACTCCATATCCAATTCGATGCAGTTATCAACTTATCCGGTAGGTTTGATCAAGCGATTGGTTTTAACGGCAATTGAACTTATCTTCTCGTCTTAAGTTTAGTAGCGTAATACTCGCCAATCGCAAAACCTTCATCTTGACCGTTGGCGATAGCTGGCATGTAATGGATTCCGCCATAAAAACGGCTGATGGCCGCCTCGTTAGCGGCATCCCTAAACGATTTAAAATGGCGAGTAGGCAGGCCGAACTCTTCTTCTGTAGAATCTGCAAATTCAAAATTCTCCCCGAAAAGTTTGGTCAAAATAATAGCCGCTCCAGAAGACACTACACTGTGACCGCTAGTATATTCAGGAAATGGAGGGGTTTGGAGAACCGGTAACCAGTTCGGGTCGATATATTGATTGATATAAGTTTCTGGCCTGATGACCGAACTGCGGTATTTTTCATCCCAACAACTGATGAAGCAATCGGCTAGGGTGACCGCCAATGAAGCATAGGCTTCCGCTGATTCTATGGCAGAGGCTTTGGCTTTTTTGCAGACCAAAGAGGTGATGTTCATCCAATGTCCGTTAGGCGATATCTTTTTGGTAGCGAACATAACATGCCCTCTCACGTTCATTTTGAAAGGGTTACAGTCCCAAAAATTAGCAATCTCATTCTCTTCGGGCGTATTGTTTTTCACTTGCTCATAAACATCAATGACATCTTTGTAAAACAAACTGGTACTGTCGCGTGAAAAGGCTGGGGGAGCTACAGGCTTAAATTGCTCTGCAGAGTCGATCATAAAGGTTCTAAGTTTGTTCCAGTTGGGTTCAATGGCCTTCATGTAAGCTGGAGGCGTAGGTTTCCAGTAGCCTTCGCCACTTTTGACACTATAATCGGGCATTGACCTAATCTGGGAATATTTATCTTTTGCGGACCATTGAAGAACGTGTTTTGCAACCATGTCTCCGTAGGCAATTGAATTGTCGAATATTTTCTTCGGAATACCATTTTCTTTGATTTCAGCTAACAATTCCTTTTCAAAAGTATCTATACGTTCTTCGGAAATAACAAAGGCCTTACCTGTGGTAAGAACGGCGTGAACGGCTGCTAAGGTCAGGTCATATTTTTTATCCTTATCCAAAGAAGGGAAGGCTTCAAGACCATGAAGCTGGCCGGCCATTGATACATATTTTTTATTACCCTGAATAAGGGTTTCGTAGGCAGCTACTGAAACATAAGCATACGTTCTGCTGGTCACGGGGGGCGAATATATATCGTACACCATTACATCAGTAACCTGCTTAACGGCCCGATGCAAATAATCGGCTTCTTCACTGGCAGAAAGTTTCTTGTAATTGACCGGAGGTTTAGAAGAAACGGTCAGCATCATTAAAATTGCCAATAAACTTAATCTTTTCATTTGTGGGGTTTTGGTTTAATACCGCCTAAGCGGTGAAACTAGTTCTTTAAAATTGGGTTAGTAGGAATTCCGACTATAGAGCCCCTCTTTTTTCTCCTTTAAAATTGGTGATGGTAATTTTGATAGCACCTTCTTCTAAAGGAAGCGTTCTTGAAGACTGCGAAAGGTAGCTAGAGCCATACTGAAATTCTACCCTTCTGCGACGGCCATCTTTAAACCAAATATCGGCAGAAAAATCGCCGGGTTGAATATGTACCCACTTCTTGGTTTTATTTGAATTTTTTTGCAGTACAATAAGTTCATCTTGGTTTTGGGTGGCAATATAAAGGTCTTTCTGGTCGGCTATGTGTACCCTGGCCAACCCTTTGGCATCACCCTTTACATAAAATCCGGAGTTTTGTAACTGCATGGGTTGAAATCCTGAATTTTTAGAACCCAATAAGCAAAGCCCATTAAAGGCATCGTGGCGACCGCTGTAGGGATCCATTCCGTAATCGTTGCCGACCACAAGTATATCTAAATAACCATCTTCATTGATATCTTCGGCCATCATACCATAAATTGGGGCCGCTTGTGCTTCATTGGGCAAGGGAGACATGGCGAATTGACCATTGCCCTTGTTTTCAATAAAGGAGGTTCTCATTTCGTTGGCCTCTAAAATGATGGCTCCTTCTTTTTGGGCTTCCGTCCAAAGTTGATCCATGTCGGCCATACCGTATGAGGTATAGGTAGGAAATTTTTTTCTCATGCTGACTACCTGGCCTACCAAATCGTCACGTGATGGTATCGGATAAGGTTTGCGTATTCCATCGTTGCCCATCATATAGCAAAAAACGGTTCCATCAAAAGATCCATTTTTATCCATGTCTTTGGCAATGATGGTCATCGGTTCTTTTTGGGTAGCTTCGTAATTTGTGTTGAGCCCTAAGTTTCCGGCTACATAATCCATGTCACCGTCATTATCAAAATCGCCGGCCACTAAGCTGTTCCACCAGCCTTTGCGGTCTTCGATGTCCGTTTTTATTTCGACCAGCGAGTCTCCTGTGTTTTTGAAAAAGGTAATGGGCATCCACTCACCGGCCAAGATAAGGTCTGGTTTTCCATCCATATCAAAATCGCTCCAAAGAGCATCCGTAACCATTCCGATGCGTTTCAATTTAGGGCTATAAGTCTCGGTAACATCAATAAATTGACCGTTGTCGTTACGGAATAAAAAGCTTTCCGGTGCCTGCGGATAGGCTGCTGAAACTACTCTACCACCTACAAAAAGGTCAAGGTCGCCATCCCCATCAAAATCTGCGGCTTTTACACAAGACCCATTGGTGAAATCTTTAGGAAGGTTGTTGGCCCGTGTAAAGTAACCTTTACCATCATTAAGAAAAAAGCGGTCATTGCTGATTTCGTGCCTTGCAGGTATTTCATAGCTGCCACTAACTAGGTAAAGGTCTAGGTCGTTGTCGTTGTCAGCGTCGAAAAAAAGTACGCCCATATCTTCATAAAGAATGTCTTCTTTTTGCGAGAAACGATTGACATCTTTTAAAAATGTACCGTTACTATTTTGCATAAAGAACACTCCTGGGTTATCGGAAGAGCCACCAATATATAGGTCTTCATGACCATTACCATCAATATCGCCCACGGCAATGCCCGGCCCATATTGACTTAATTTATGCGGAATGGTTGGCTGAATATTGAAGTCTGAAAAGTCTGTTTCTTTTGGGGTGTAAACCAATTGATGTTGGGAAGAAGCGTCGGAGAAAATGGAGTTGTTAAAAGAAGGCTTACTTTCTTTAGTGGATGTCGCATTCGAATAATTAACTGAAATCTGGTTTTCAACGAGGTTACTTAAAACTTGCGATTTTCCATCGGGCCAACGTATCCGCAAAGAATCAACCTGGGTCGCACCGCCGATACCTAGATGAATTCTGGAATCATTGGTGGAAAGGTAACCTCTGATGGGGTAATGCTCAAAATATTGCATTTTACCGTTGGAGTATACCTTTATGGATGCCCCATAACCATCAGGATTGTTGGCTGGGCCTTTAATGGATACCGATACATGCCCGTCTGAAACGTTCAGGGTATTTTCATAGACTAATGCGGTGTCATTTATATTGTTTACTAAAACGTCAAGATCACCATCATTGTCAAGGTCGGCATAGACCCCGCCGTTAGAAAATGACTTTTGGTCTAGCCCCCATTTTTTAGAAGTATTTTCAAATCTGGAACCATCAATATTTTTAAAGGAGTAATTAGCCAATTTAACTACGGGTAAGCGGTCGGTCATTTCAAGAGTGTAACTCTGTGCCCCTGCTGTTTGCCCACTTTCATATGCTATGTAATCAAGATCAGTAACATCTTTAGGCAAACCATTGGTAATGATGAGGTCTTTATAACCGTCATTATCAAAATCCGCAGCAAGCGGGCACCAGCTCCAATCGGTTTGGTAAATACTTGACATAAATGCTTGATCGGTAAATACAGGGTGGCCGTTAGGGGTAGGCCCACTGCTCAACTGAAGCACATTACGAACATATTGGTGGTTGTAGCTGTACTGTTGGTTGTTGATGTAATTGTAATACTCATTACCGCTCAGCATTCGTTTTTTACGAAGATTGTTCTCAGGAAGCATCTCCAACGAAATAACATCGGGAAAACCGTCATTGTTGAAATCGACTACGTCCGTACCCATGGCGTTCCATGCCGTGTGCTTGAAATAGTTGTCTAACTGATTGGTAAAAGTGCCATCTTGATTATTGATATAAAGTAGGTCGTTCGATACAAAATCGTTAGCGACATAAATATCGGGCCACCCGTCTCCGTTAAAATCACTGATGTTAGCGGCATGTCCCCATCCTTCTATAGTGATTCCGGCATTTTCCGAGACATTGGTAAACGTATGGTCTCCGTTGTTTCGGTAAAGGCGATCTGTATTTTTTGCAGAACCGTCGGTCAATTTCGCCCGATAGCGAATGGGGGTGCGAGGATCATAAATTTCATTGGTGACGAGATACATATCCAGATCACCATCTTGATCGTAGTCAAAAAAATAGCCTTGTGTACTATATCCATCATCGGCCAATCCATAAGATTTGGCCGACTCTTCAAAAATGGGAATTCCCTTTTTGTTGGTTCCTTGATTGATGTACAAGAGGTTGGTTCTGCGTTCGGGGTCATTTCTAAATGAAGCCGCGACATAGATGTCTAGCCAGCCATCGGCATTAATATCGACTACTGAAATTCCCGTACTCCAATGCCCTTGCCCATCAACGAGTGCCTCTTTAGTAACATCTTTGAAATTAAAATTCCCTTGGTTGAGGTAGAGTTTGTTTGAGACCATGTTGCCGGCAAAATAGGCATCAATAAGTCCGTCATTATTAAAATCGCCCATACCGATTCCCCCTCCATTATAAATATTGGCCTGGTTGAGAATATTGAGGGTATCGCTTTCTGTCAATAAATTATTGAATTCAATTCCGGTACGATTTGCCGGATGCAGTTTGAAAAGTGTGTTGCTGTCTTGGCTCCAAATAAAAGAGGGCCCCAACATCAAGACCATTAGTAGTCTGAGTTGATAGTTAGTTTTCATTAGTCTGAGTTTTCTTGTCAATAACAGGCAGATATAAAAATCCTGAATTGGCAAAAATTGGTTGTTAAATTGAGACAAATAAAAATAGCTTTTGGCATCAATAAGAACTTTACAAATTGATTCTATTCCTCAACAATTTGAATCAAAATGGTAGTGTCACCGGTAGGAATGATGTTTTTTGATTCTTGTAGCTATGAAGTTTTTATGGAATTACTAACTACTTGTATTAATCTTATTGGTGCAGTTTAAGAGATTTTAGGTGCAAGGTGATTTACTCTCTCTTAGTACTATAGAAAAACATAAATGGGAGAAATAATAAAGAATTTTAAAGATTATAGCATTGTTGGGTTTAAGAATTCAATTTCTTATTCTATTGATTTCAACAATCCTTTAGATAGATTTAATAAAACTGTATTGCCTACTACTCGTTTTAAGTAGAAAAAATTAAATGGATTTTTCAATAGTCGCTTAATCATAACATTTTACGATGTACATGGGATTACATGTAGGTTACAACGGAGAATATCAAATTATTTTTCCTGATTATTGATGGTAATTTTTTTTGGACTATTCTCCTAAAGAATTAAAATATATCTTAGAATTTTATTAAGTAGGATTCTATAATAACAGGTACATAGTTTAACAAACTTTCGATTATTTTCTAAAGCAATTCATGAATGCATAACAAAGATGGAATGACCCCATCATTTTTAAGGGATGGAGGTGAAATGAGTGGGCTCATTTGTGATAAGGATTGGAATGAACATCCATTAGGGATACCGGAAATTTGGCCAATGGCCTTCAAGGTTTCATTGAATAATATGCTCAAAACGGCTTTCCCTTCATTAATATTCTGGGGAGATGACTTGTTTTGCTTTTACAATGACGCCTATAAACCTAGTCTTGGAATAGATGGTAAACATCCCAGAATTTTGGGTAAAAGGGCTGAATTGGCCTATCCCGAAATTTGGGAAACTATAAAACCTATGTTGATGCAGGTCATGTCCTCCGGAAAGCCTATCTGGAGAGAGAATCAGCTTATACCAATCCATAGAAACGGCCGGTTGGAAAATGTCTATTGGACATTTAGCTACAGTGCGCTAATGGGAGATGATGAACAGATTTCCGGTGTCTTGGTCACCTGTACAGAGACTACCCAAGCGGTTTTGAGCTTACAAAGGTTAGAGGAAAGTGAAGATCTGTTAAAGTTTGCGGTGGATGCTGCCGAATTAGGAACTTGGGATTATAATCCAAAGACCGGTAAATTTCATGGCAATCAAAGACTTAAGAATTGGTTTGGCATTTCAATAGATAGCGAAATAGACCTTACCGTTGCTTTAAATGCAATACTCCCAACGGACCGTAAACGCGTAGAGAAAGGTATTCAGAATGCCTTGGATGGCAATAACAATGGAAAATATGATATTATCTATAGGATTAAAAACAAAAAAAACAATGAAATAAAAATTGTAAGGGCGTTAGGTCGTGCTTGGTTTGATAGTGAAGGGGAAGCCTATCGTTTTAACGGAACCCTACAAGATGTGACCGAACAAGAGAAATCTGCCGAACAACTTAGAACGGCCAACCTCCAGATAAAATTTGAAAAGGAAAGATTTGAGAATATTGTTCGCAATGCACCGGTAGGAATCGCTATGTTCAAGGGGGATGCAGTTCTGGTTGAAATGGCGAATCCCACTTTTTTAAATATCGTAGATAAACCTTCCGAGGAGTTAATAGGAAGAAAAATTTACGAGGTTTTTCCAGACTTGAAGGAACGAATAAAACCGCTGTTTGATGATGTTTTCAAAAATGGAAAAGCGGTGGTGGGAAAGGAATTCTATTTACCTCTTAAAAGACAGGGAAGTATCGTTCATGCCTATTTTAATTTTATTCTGCATCCTACCAAAATGAGCTCCAAGAAGGATTTTGAGGTCATGCTGATTGCCAATGAGATTACCGATTACGTGGTCTCACAAAGAATATTGAACGAAAAGGAAAATCAATTCAAGAACCTTGTCTTACAGTCTCCGGTGGCAAAAGCGATATTCAGGGGTCAAGACTTGGTAATTGAAATGGCTAACCATAAAATGCTGAAGCATTTTTGGGCCAAATCGTGGGAAGAAGTTGCGGGCAAAAAGTTAGTTGAGGTCTTTCCTGAGTTGGAGGGTCAAAAATATATCAATATTTTAAAAGAGGTAATAAGTACGGGTGAGACCATTAAAGATTATGATTCCAGGGCAGTGGTCGTAAAAAATGGTGTTGAAAATGTCTTCTACGTTAATTATGTGTACCTACCGTTACGAGAAATGGATGGAACGGTCTTTGGGGTAATGATAACCGTAACAGATGTGACCAATGAATTTCTAGCTAAGGAAAAACTGATCAACTTTTCCAAGGAATTGGAAAAACAAGTGGAGCAACGAACCAGTCTGCTCAATAAGGCCAATATAGATTTAAAAAATTCAATTGAACAACTAGAAAAAGCCAATGATGAGCTAGAATCATTCGCTTATGTATCCAGTCATGATTTGCAGGAACCTTTACGAAAAATACAGATGTTCACCTCTAGGATTTTAGACCATGATGGTAATAATCTATCATCAAAAGGAAGGACATATTTTCATAAAATTACAGAATCTGCAAAGAGGATGCGTAATTTGATCAATGATCTCTTAGCTTTCTCTAAAGCCGATAATGAGGACTACAAACTTGAAAATGTAGATTTGGATAGTATGATCAATACTATTTTGGAAGACCGTTCCGAGTATATTGAAAATGTAGGAGCATCTATTCAAAAAGAAAAACTACCCAGTATTGTGGGGATACCATTTCAATTAAGACAAGTCTTTGACAATTTAATAGGAAATTCACTTAAGTTTTCCAAGGAAGGTCAAGCTCCCTTCATAAGCATTACTTCAGAGGATTTGTTGGGTGAGGCCAATAGTTTGGGGGGACTTAAAAATGGCACTCGGTACGTAAAAATCAAAATTGAGGATAATGGTATTGGCTTTCCAAAAGGAATGGAGACAAAGATTTTCGAGGTTTTTCAAAGAACCCATGATAGAACAAAATACGGTGGCACGGGAATAGGATTAGCAATTGTAAAGAAGATTGTTCACGCTCACCATGGTATTATAAACGCTACCTCTGTAGAAGGACATGGATCGGTATTTACCTTATATCTGCCTTTAGGCACTTTGTAGAAGATGGTATTTAAGAAAATCAATGAGTTAAATAATAAGCTTCCCAAGGGTTTCGGTATAAAGTTGAACAAGTAAATAATAGATAATCCATTTTATTTTACTCAAATGGTTACTTTTTCTTGGAGTTTTTTCTCAATTAATCTTTAATGAAACCTCAGTTGCTTCTTAAGCAAATTATATGGCATCTTTCAGCAAATGGGATTTAAATAGAGTTAAAAGAATTCACAATTAAACAACCATCTTTTACTTTACTATAATAGATTAGACGCAGATGAATTTAAAAAAACTCATTTATCATGTCTAAATTCAAGAAAATTGTTCAAAAAAGAAAATCGTACAACTTATTGATTCTAGCACTTCTTACCGGTGTGCTATGTTTTGCGTTGTATATAAACTATTAACGGCACATTTCTATCCATTGGTTTTAACTGACAAATTGTTTCTTCGTCATTGGAAACTAATTTCTTATAGTCTTTAATTTACGGGAAATGGAATCTCTGTAGTCTGCTCTAAATTCTTGAGGAGTCATTCCTGTTCGTTCCTTAAAAATTTTAGAGATGTAGCTTTTACTTGAAATACCTACCAAATCAGAAATTTCAGAAATTTGCAAGTCCGTATTTACCAAAAGTTCTTGGATTTTTGAATACCGTTTTTCCTTAATGAACTCTTTCACCGTTGTACCAAAAAGATACCTAAACCCTTCTTGCAGTTTGTTGACATTTAGCCCTACTTCTGTCGCTATTTCTTGAATGGACCTTAAATTTGATAAATTTTGTTCTATATGTTTGGCGGTCATTTCAATCTGTTTTACCTCTGATCGTCTAAGCAAAATAGTATTGGTTTTTCCTTTTTGGTCATCTAGGTATAGCTGTATTTGTTTGGTCAATACCTCATATGCTTTTCCTTCGAGAAACAACTTCCTAATAAAATTTTCTTCCTTGAAATTTTCCATTTCGTTGAAGATACTTGCTAGTTGAAGGCTGTAAAAGCCATCATGATAGAATGCATTTATCGCCTTTACGTCATTAAAGAGATTATTAAGATTACTCCCCATGTTTTTTAAATCACAATCTATTTTTCTTAAAAACGATTGCCGGGCAATTTCCAAACTATAGATTTTAGTTTTAATATTCTTTTTAAAACGTAAAACATGTCCATTGTTTCTTTCACTCGCTACTATAGCTTCTTGGTACTGTTCAATCTCGTGTTGTGTATTTTCGTTTTCAAACCTATGGAATAGTTTGCCTTCAAGGCAATAGAGAAACTTTAAAGGGTGTATTTCATTTACAACAAATTTAACCTCCAAATCTTCATAGAATAAACAATCATAAAGAAGTATTCCCAGTCCACCATTAAAATTAATGCCTCTAATTTCTCCTTTGCCAAATTCTTGGGGCAATTTTAATATATATTCTTCACATCGTTCTATATAGGGCGTTCCCAGTTGTTTAGAGAGGTTTTGTATTACCTGTTTTAAAGGTAATGATTGCACGCTTATACTTTTCATGTTATTTAGTTGGTAGTCTGATCTTAAAGTCTTTTAACAAATATAAATTTCCGTTTTATAGAAAAGTTGTAATAAATATCCAGATTTTAATGGCTTGGATGTATAAACCTATCAAACGGAAGTTGGATTTGCGAAAATTAAAGCAAAATAATGATACAAACACCATTTTGGGCTAGAATCGCACCGTCAGTTATGGCATATTTGTTAAGATTTAAGCGATTTTTGTTATTCCAATTTTGACATTTGTGTTTATTTTACATCATTAATTTGATTTAAATGTTAAGAGTAAATGAAGAGAGCCCTACGGATCACTTAAGGAGATTGTCCGTAGAATTGGGCGCTACATTTAAAGAAGGGGTTGGGGCATCTTCCTTAATTCTAAATAATGAGAACGGAAAAGGCTATATAAATTTATATGAACTTTTTCCTGGCCTTTTGGTAAGAACCTATAATCTAGAATTAGCAAATGAGCTGGTTTTGTCCCTTACCAAAAACGAATACTCCCCACTATACCTGATATATTGCCTGGAAGGTAGTTACGAGCACAGTTATAATGGAGAGGATAATTTGAAAACGATATCCGAAGGTAGAAATCTCATTAGCTTGACTGCGGAGCATGAAGAACATCTTTTAAAACTACCCGCTAGTGTACGTTTAAAAATATCCGTGATCGTTCTTTTAAGGGAAGACATCAATTCCAACAAACTAAAATTAAAGGGTAATATTAGGACTGTAATGAGGGATATAGTTCTAAAAATGGAGCATGGCGACTCATACAGGTTCATTGGGGGCTTAAAAAATCCCATAGGCAGACATGCTAAAATACTGATAGAAAATAAGCGTACTGATCTTGCTGGAAAATTGATAACGGAATCTGCTACCTATGGTACCTTGGCCGCCCAGTTGGATGATCATGACAATTCTTTTTCTACGGAAGAAAAAACAGGTATTAGGGATGTTGAATTAGAAAGGGTAATCAAGTTGTGCTCCTATATCTCCAGTAATATACACAAACCACACACCGTTAAAGAATTGGCATTCAAGAGCGGTATTTATGAAAAGAAGCTACAGGAGGCCTTTAATTTTTTATTCAATCAAAGTGTGGCAGAATGTATTAAAAACATGAGGCTCGAAAAAGGGAAAGAGCTTTTAGAGACTTCAAATATTAAAATTGCGAATATCTGTGATGAAATTGGAATCAACAGTCACAGTTATTTTTCTAAAATATTCTATGAGAAATATGGTTTGGCACCACAAGAGTACCGTGAATCCTTGGAAAGTGCGGAATGGGTCTTTGAGTTGTCTTACAAATCAAAAGCCAAACTCTATTTATCCGACGCTGAAGTTTCAGATTTGGTCAAGGAGGCAGATCGGGTCAATAAAATAAATTCAATAACCGGTTGTCTCGTTCATTATGAGGACGATTTTTTTCAATTGCTAGAAGGTCCAAAGGCACGGGTCTTGGAATTATTTGAAAAAATTACCGCTGATGAAAGGCACGAAGAGGTAGAATTACTCTGGAAAGGACCTAGAAAAAGAAGAATCTTCGATAATATAGGTTTAATATTAATCAGTGATAGAAAGAAATTTACGGACGATCAATCCGTAGGGGACTTAGGTCTTGATATGCAGACCATCTTAAGCAATACATCGCCTTCAACCATAAAAGATTTGCAATTCTGGCAACACGTGAGGAATAGGATCCATTTGATGAATGCATCCTAAATTATAAGTAGGTATTGAGATAATATCCCAAGATTAGAAACCCTAGTAGAAACAATAAAAGGGAAATAAACCAATATTGCGTCCTTAGTTCACCATTGAACTTCGGTGTCGCTTTGTTTAATAGTTGATCTAGTATTTTTTTCATGTAAGGTCTTTTTCAAAGGGTTCATAGTACCAATCGTTTTTTCACTTTAGGAAAAATAAAATTACTACAACCATACGGGTTAGAATTTTAATTTGCAGAAACAATTAACAAATCTGCTTCAAATTTCAAGAGCATAATGGTGTAAAACAAACCTATTTTTAATTACATTTTCAAGTACTGGCAGATAATTGAAAATAGGGAGCATTCAAGTTAAATACCAATCTTTTCAAGCTAATTCAACCGCCCGTACCATTCTAATTTCATTGTGAATAAACAACGCTTTATTCAGAACCTAATTCAATGAACCTAGAAAAGTACATTATGTCTGAAAAGAATAAATCTAAAAATGCTAGTTCGGATAAAATTAAGCAGTTGGAAAACTACGCTGTAGATTATACCGATAAGCCGTTGACCACAAGACAAGGTCTAAAAGTAAATGATACCAATAACTCCCTAAAGGCAGGTGTAAGAGGGGCTACGTTGTTAGAAGATTTTCTCCTGCGCGAAAAAATCCACAGCTTTGATCATGAACGAATTCCAGAAAGGATAGTGCATGCCCGCGGTAGTGCGGCACATGGCTATTTTGAATTGACAAAAAGTATTGAAAAATATTCAAAAGCGGGAATTTTTACTGATACTTCCAGAAGAACACCGGTTTTTGTTCGGTTTTCCACGGTAGCAGGGTCTAAGGGCTCAACTGATTTGGCCCGTGACGTACGGGGTTTTGCGGTAAAATTCTATACCAAGGAGGGAACTTGGGACCTAGTGGGAAACAATATGCCCATTTTCTTCATACAGGATGCCATGAAATTCCCAGATTTAATTCATTCCGTAAAACCTGAACCCAATAACGAAATCCCTCAAGCGGCATCTGCACATGATACTTTTTACGATTTTGTTTCTCGTGCCACGGAAACCCTTCACAATCATATTTGGGTCATGAGTGACCGAGGTATTCCCAGAAGTTATAGAATGATGGAAGGGTTTGGTATTCACACCTTCCGGTTGATTAATGCTAAAGGCGAAGCGCATTTCGTAAAATTTCACTGGAAGCCCAAATTGGGCGTGCATTCCGTTACTTGGGACGAGGCGGTAAAAATAAGCGGTGCGGACAGTGATTTCCATAGAAGGGACCTCTGGGATGCCATAGAATCCGGTAACTATCCTGAGTGGGAATTAGGTATACAGGTGGTTGCAGAAAAGGACGAACATAAATTCGACTTTGATTTATTGGACCCTACTAAACTGATCCCAGAAGAAATGGTGCCTGTAGAGATAATTGGGCGCATGGTTCTTAACAAAAATCCTGAGAACTTCTTTGCGGAAACAGAACAAGTGGCCTTTTTACCCGGAAATATCGTCCCAGGAATTGATT
This sequence comes from Cytophaga sp. FL35, assembly GCF_014349235.1. Taxonomy (GTDB): domain Bacteria; phylum Bacteroidota; class Bacteroidia; order Flavobacteriales; family Flavobacteriaceae; genus Euzebyella. Next base: position 76,560 of record NZ_JACSOH010000020.1, read on the forward strand.
TTACCAATGACCCGCTACTGCAGGGAAGGCTCTTTTCATATAGGGATACCCAGCTTTCTCGCTTGGGAAGTCCTAATTTTCACCAGATTCCTATTAATAGACCTGTTACGGATGTGCATGTCAACCAACGTGACGGTCACATGCAAATGGATATACCAAAGGGTCAAACAGCCTACTTCCCAAATGCCCTCAGTGGAGGATGCCCTTATTTGAGCAAAGTTGCCGAAGGAGGTTTTGAGTCCTATCAAGAACGAATTGATGCCAAGAAAATAAGAGGAAGAAGTGAAAGTTTTAATGACCATTTTTCGCAGCCGGCACTATTTTACAGAAGCCTTGCAGATTGGGAAAAAGAGCATGTTATTGCTGCATATTCCTTTGAATTGGGCAAGTGCAATCATGAGGAAATTAAAAGTCGTATGCTTTACATTATCGCTCAAATTGATACAGATTTGGCGGATAAAGTGGCGGATAATCTAGGAATGAAAGTTCCCAAAGACATTGAAAGGCCTTTGAATCGATCCATAGGAGCAGACGCAGTAGTGGAAGATCATCAGCCGGGAGAAAAGAAAATATATCTGGAAAAATCTCCCGTTCTGAGCCAATCGAACACCAAGTTCGATACCATTGCTACACGGCAAATAGCTGTATTGGTTGCTGATGGATTCCATATGAAGTCCTTTGAAGCCATGCAAAAGGCTTTGGAGAAAGAGCAGGCGGTAATTAAGTTGGTTGCACCGCATGGAGGCAAGGTTACTTGTGATGAAGGAATGGAGCATAAGGTAGATGCAGCTATAAGTACGACAGAAAGTGTATTGTTCGATGCTATTTATGTTCCCGGAGGGGAAAAATCGATTGGTAAATTAAAAGAACAATCAAAATTCATCAAATTTTTAAATGAGGCCTTTTCGCATTGCAAAGCTATAGCCGTTGATGGCGAGGGCGAAGAATTACTAGATGCGTCGGCGATAAAGGATTATAAGGATGATAAAGCCCTCTTTATCAATGCGGAACCGAAGAGTTTTATAAAGGCAATTTCAAATCATAGAAATTGGGAACGAAGGAAAGTTGCCCAAAAAATTCCCGTATAAAACCAAAACTTCTTTAAACAAAAGCTCCGATGCATTAGCTCATCGGGGCTTTTTTAATTTATATCATTTTTTAGGCGGTATAGCCAATAAAAATTTCATGCGTTTCCAGAATAGAACGGCGGTCACATTCGTGGGCTTGCTTAAATCTGCCAAGAGCATAAGGTTCCTTTTGAACTGTTCAAATTCCGGAATGCCCATGTGGTCTTCATCAATAGGGTAATAGGCCATCCCCCAATCCGGGAAATTCCTCTCGGTAATCGTATCCTCACTAAAAAGGTTTACTTTCTTGTGCCTTTTATCTTTTTCAATGTTTGAGTAAAGCGCTTTCACCTTTTCTTCGGGCCCTTCCAAAATTTGTATGAATTTGCCCAAATAGTAAATAAGACATCCGGTAATGCCATTATCGGAATTAAATGCCCTGGCGGTTTTAAGAATTTCTTCAATATCCGAATTTTTCAAATCAGGATTTGCCTGTGATTCGTATGTGAGGGTGTACATCCTTGGAGCTATTTATATTCTTGTAAAATTAAATCTTTTTTTAAATTTTGAGAGGCATAATTTGTGCATTTTTTTTCTGAAAGGATTACAACTCATTTCTTTTGGGATACACCTGTTAACAGACCGGGCTTAATTTAGGCTTTTATTAATTATTGGGGTATGGAATCACAAGATAACTTGGCCCTTCACTTGGGGCTGATTTTAAAATACAATGATAAGTCTATCGAAATATATAAGTTGATACATGACCAACTTTCGGATGAAACGGATGCTGAATTGACCTATCAAAAATATAGGGCACGGGAAATATTTTCAATGGAACTAAAGACAAGTTTAGAATTCGCCGGAATAAACGCCACTATAGGAGATGACCTGGAATATCATAAGCCGGAAGTTATAGAAGTTAATGGGGATCTTATAAAGAAGGGGGTAGAGTATGATCGGCTTACGGCAGATCAGTGCGCCATGGCATTAACACATGCAGACTTACCTTTTGCGGTATCTACCATCCTAACAAATCAGCTCACTACACTAAGAAATGATGTTGGGGAGTCAACGGAACATCTTTAATAAACAAATAAATCATCGTTATGAAAAATGTATTAAAAAACGTCATTCCAAGTATTACTTCGCAGGAAAGTGATAAGCCTGAAGAAAATATCCTTCCTGTTAGTACGGCAAGAATAGGAAAAGTCTGGTCATTGGAGGAGATTTTGGGCAAATAAACTATTTGATGGAATTGCCCTTTAGGTAGTTATATAATGGCCACGAAGGTCTAGGTAAATTCCGCTTAGGAATTGTACGTGCCCTAAATTAAAAGCATTGTTAAGTTTGTTTTCTTAAGTGTAAGAATAAATTTATGACCTGTTGACACCTTCCAATAGCCAATCATCTAAATAGGTATCTTCCTTAGTTTTATGAAGTACGCTTATGTCGCCTGTACTTTCGAAAACAACCGCAAGTACTTCTTCGGTAGAAGCCACGTTGGCCTCTCTTAATTTGGAACGTAGGTCGCTTTCCGTCACACGGGCCTTTTTCAGGTTTTCATGTAGAATTTTCTTCCCATCCATTAAAAGGAGGGGAGAATTATCCACGATTCTTTTTATGAAGTTCAACCTTCGGCCAATAGCTATTGTAATCTGCAGACAATAGATACTTGCCATCCCAACAATTCCGTCAATTAAGTTTACCGAGGGGGAAAGAATGGTAGAGGCTATTACGGAACCTATGGCCACGGTCATCGCAAAATCAAAACTTGACATTTTAGAGAAACTCCTTTTCCCTGCTATTCTCGTAAACAGGATTACCATTATATAAATTCCCACAGCACTTAGGATAATTCGATAAGTGGTAGGGATGTTGAGTTGTAATAATTCAGTCATTTGTTATTTTTTAGAAAACCATCAACTACTTATAGATTCAACTTAAGTCTATCAGGTTTAAGTATCTTATTTAGTTAAAATACTTATGTTTTGATTTTAGGACACTCCCTATCGCTCAATAAAATAATGCAATTAACGTGTGAACACTAAAAGATGGTAGGCAAAATTTAAATAGAGCGAACTATAATCGCAATCAGGTTAATGAGAATGGTCATAGATTTTTAATTTTTCGATGACTTAACCTTTTACAAATGGATTTATTGATTGTTCTTCTGGCCACTGGTTCGGCCACTATGGTCATGACTATTTTTAGCCATATATTATCATGGTACACAGATTACGTATTTAACGAAGCTCACCTTTTAAACCTACTGTTCGATAATGCTAAGGAATCAATTAAAAGAAGGAAAAACATAAATCATATCAATGGTTGGTTGGTTCATATTGCGATTGGTTTAGGAATGGCCATTGGTCTGTATTTTGCGTTTCTAACTGCATCATTAATGAATAATCTATTAAAAGCTATCGCATGGGGAATTTTAGCCGGCGGATTGGGTATCATTGGGTGGATGTTACTCTTTAATGTGTACGGTAAGCCGGAAAAAACTTCACTGAAACCTTTTTTTGTACAATTGGTCTTTGCACATATCCTTTTTACCCTTGTCTGCTTTGCAGTTTTCAAATTCTTTCATTAAGAATAATTAATCTATTTTTTGAATTAATAAATGGTGGGAAATAAGAATAATTTCAACTAAGAATTTAACCCTTAAATACACTGTTATGAAAAATTTGGAGCAATTATTTATACATCAATTAAAAGATTTGTTCAGCGCGGAAAGTCAACTGTTGGATGCTTTACCTAAAATGGCAAAGAAAGCTACGGATGGTAAATTGAAGAAGGCCTTTGAGGATCACTTGGAGGAAACAAAGGTGCAGAAGAAGAGGATAGAGGAAATTTGCAAGGAGTTCAATGTTTCTCCAAGTGGCGAAAAGTGTAAGGCCATGGAAGGATTGATCAAGGAAGCAGAGCATTTTATGGAGGAAGTACAGGATGAAAACGTAATGGATGCCGGACTCATTGCAGAGGCACAAAGAGTTGAACATTATGAAATTTCAGGTTATGGAACGGCGGTTAGATATGCCAAAGAGTTAGGTCATAAAGATGTGGCCAAAAAACTTCAAGAAACGCTTGATGAAGAATATGCGGCCGACAATAAATTGGATAAATTGGCAGAAACAAGGTTAAACAAGGCCGCACTATCGTAAAACCATTTCCACTGAGTTTTGGGGCACCTTTGGGTGCCCTTTTTTTTATTGCAATTTGCACTAAAAGTTTGGTTTTTTCAGTCACTTCCAATGACCTAAAATCCTGAATTTTATAAAAAAGAAGAAATATGACACAAGATAATAATCCTTTGGAGCTATACGGGCTGGAGAGGTCCCATATACCTTTTGGGAAACTTAAGAACCATACGGATTCCTTGAACGTTCCAGAAAATTTAAAAGAAAATTTTATAGCCTTTTGTGATAGTCAAAGGCAAACTTGTTCCTATTCCATAGGAATTTTTGATAAAATGGAAATTTGGAGAACACCTTACGAACTATACTATGCACTCTATGAATTTGCACATAATTCTTGTAAGGACTATAACTGCAGTAAGTATTTTGCCTTTTTCAAATATGAAGAAATGTCAGATTCTTCAAGTCAGGGCGATACCGCAAAAACTATGCTGGAGAAGTTATATGATTTGGAAGAAAAGGTTGGAGGACAAAAAGTAGATTCTTTTGATGCGGAAAGAGGCAATGCCGTCAACCTAAGATTATGGGGAAGGAAGATTATAGTGCGGTTAAACAATTCGTATAAAAACCTAGAGGTAAATTATCCTTATCTCGAATTTCATTTAGAACATTAGTGTACAATAATTGAAGCGTTTTTAAAGGACTCTTCTAATTTTAAATGGTAGCCTATAAAACTTAATGATTTAAAGACCTGATTCCAAAATCGGAATCAGGTCTATGTTTTTTATTAAGTTATTTCAAATTGGACATTATTTGAAATTGAATCGGTTTAAAAGAGCCGTTGTTGGAAGAGGCCGCCGAACATGCGGTAAGCGCAACTATGCAATCCATATGCGCCTGCAAGATTATATAATCTCCCGGTTTTGCCAACGGGGGCTCTACGCTGATAGCTCCATTTTTTGAGACGGGTACGTTCATAAAAATGTTGAACGCCACGGGTATATGATTGTTGGAAATATCGTATCGCTTAAGATTCACATGTAAGTTTTTTCTGCAAGAGGGGCCATCACTGAAATCTTGATAAAAATGTTCCATGGTACGACTACAGCAGGGGGCAAGTAAATAATCGTGCGTGCCACAGGTGTCCTCGATAATCTCGAACATTTTATTACTTTCATTACTGTACAAAGAATTGCCCTTGGTCAAAAAAATACTTTCCTCATAGTCGAATGTTTTTCCGTTGAACATATACTCCGAAATATTATCGGCATTAAAGGCTACCATGTCGGACACTTGCTCACCATCGGGACAGATTACCTTTAGATACTCTCCATTATTGATTTTGAAGGAGGCCCCGCTTTTAGGGGGTATGGTTTTAATGTTCATATGCATATTTTTTCACCTGTTTAGCCAAAAATGGACATTTCCAATCGGATTCAACCTTTCTTCCCGAATATTGGGCGGCTTGAGAACCTTGGCCAAAATCTGCCAGCATAGGGTTAATAGACCCATCGAAATTTATTTCTCGGTCCCTGGTAGCCTTTTTCATAATCTCGTACCGACCTTTTTTCCTAAGCTCATCAAACTGCGCTTGCAGGTTAAATGCAATAACGGGATATTTGAATCTTCTAGCCCTACGACTGCTCTTG